>NZ_JAPQNU010000001.1:0-1127881 GCF_030397625.1 Janthinobacterium sp. SUN026
TTCGCAAGAGCAACTCGACGCGGTAGCCAGACGACTCAACGAGCGCCCCAGGAAGACGCTACACTACCAAACACCGGCTCAACGATTTGAACAGTGTGTTGCGTTGACCGATTGAATCCGCACATAAGAACGGTCATAGTATGGCTATTTCGTGGGTGCTACGATCTTTCCTCGCCGCAGGTAGTGCCGTTGTGTCGTTTTCACACTGTCGTGGCCCAAAAGATCGCTAGCCGCCTGGTCACCGCGATCATCCGAAGTATCATCGGCCGCCTTCGCGCGTAGGTCGTAAAACCAAAATTCCATGATGTCCTGCGCCAACTCGGGCGCATGTTCTGCGGCTTGCTTTTTTGCCGCGTCGAATTGGGTGCGCAGTGCCGGCGCCGTTAGGTGCTTACCATGCATATTGGTCAGTAGGGCACCTGTAACAACCTTGTGCGTTGTCTTGCGTGCCCGGATGCGTTCCATCAGCCTGGCCAGCTCGCCTGTAATCGTGATGCGCAGTGGCTGTTTGGTCTTTTGCTGCGTGATGATTAAGTAGCCGTCGACGATGTCCCGTTCTGTCATGCGCAACGCATCGGCAGGTCGCTGACCTGTCAGGTAGGCCAAGTCCATCGCATCGAGTAAAGGTGCACTGGCATGCTTGCGTACTGCGGCAAATACCTCGTCCGTAATATAGACGGTTCGTTTTGCCAAAGAATGGCCCTGGATGCCTTCGCATGGGTTTGGCAGGTCTGTATAGCCCCAGCCCCGTGCATGGTTCCACATGGTGGAGAAAACGCGTTTGCAACGGTTCGCTGTGGTCGGCTTGTCCGCATGGTCATCAAGAAACTGCCGAATGTGCATCGGCTTGATTTGATCCAGTGGAGCCTCGTGAAAGGCGGCCAGCAGATGCTTGATGTCTGATCGATACATACGGGCCGAGCTGACGGCCAGCTTCGGCACGGCCTCGACCAAGTAGCGCTTTTGCACATCGGAGAACGTCGCGTTGGCGGTAACCTCGACCACGATGTTCAGTTCAGCATATTTTTTCAGGGCCAGGATGAAGTCGGGCCCAAGTGGAATTTCCTTGCGCGGCTTGTCCTTGGTGTACATGTAGTAGTACACCTTGCCGCTGCGCTGGGTGCGCGGGTGCATACACGGCGGCATGTTCAAATTACGTGTGTTTCGTCGGCCCATTTTTATTGATCCTTGGCATTACCCATGTTTTTTCCCGTGGCGCTTCCTTGCGCCCCTCAACTGCAGCGACCGCGACAACCGGCCGCCCGATGGCATTGACCCAAAAGGGGAGGCCCATCTTCCGCAGTGCCTCAATTTGCTTCGTTTTCATCTTCCGGCCGGTCAGGGCGCAAATATCGTCCATCGACAGGAAGGTGGCATTCGTCGCGATGTGGTCCGCCATACTGTGTCCCTAACTCAATACGGGCATGATGGCCGCTAGCGGCACCGCCCGGAACATGCCCGGCCACTGGTGATCCAGCTCCACCCACGCGTGCAGTTCGCCATTGCCCACGTCGCGGCGCAGGTCGTTGACGGTGCCGGCCTGGTAGCCTTCGTCGGTATCGAATGTCACGCGGTCGCCCAGGGCGATTTGCCGCGGTGAATCGGTCAGGGTGGTCAGCATTGTGGTGCTCCTTTCAGTTTGGCGGTAACGCCGCACACGCCGTAGCGGTCGATGGCAGCGTCGATCACGTCGCCGCTGGATGCGGCGTCATCAAAAAATTCAAAGCGTTCGGTTTGGGTGCGAACGATCACGGCAAAGGTTTTCATGTGGTAGCTCCTTCATGCGATGGGTTGTCGGGGACGATCAGCCGGGGATATGGGCAGGCGTTGACGGCCGCCCAGGCGGCAATCAGTGCTGTTTTTGCCTCGTCCGATAGGTTCGGTATGGGTGCCGCTGGCGGCGTGGCCGGGGCAGGGCGGTCGGGGTGCGTACAGTTATTTACACGAGTCCGAGGAACGGCAACCCCAACAGCCACCCCGCGCCCGCCTGTGGCCTGTACCGGCGTCCACGTATGGCGCACGGACTTGAAGACCACCCCAATCAGATCGCTGCAGCGCACGCCGTAGGGCGTGGTGCGCAGCGTTTCGCCGTAGCGGCCGATGACGGTTTTTTCGTCCTTGGCCAAGGTGACGACCAGTTCCTTGCGCGGCACCAGCGCGCCGCCCTGGGCGCGCAGGTATTCAGCCCAGCAGGCGCGCTTTTCGCCGTCGATCTTTTGCACGGCGTCCCAGGCGCGGCGCATGGCGGCCGGGGCTTCGTTGAGCATGCTTTCCTCGATGCGGCGCAGTTCGCGCCACACGGTGACGGGGGCACCGCCCCATTGCTGGAATTGACGGATGCCCCAGCACGCCGCCCAGGACTCGACGCGTGCCGATGGCGTCAGCTCGACATCGCCTTCGGTGTCGGCCGCGACGACATAGCCTTCTTTCGTCTTGTGCTCGGCCACGCCGTCGATGTTCTTGGCCACATACTTGGCGATGTAGCCGGCGGCGCTGCCCTTGGCCCAGTCGATGCGTTTCACGTCCAGGCGGCGCGCGAAGGCGCCCGGCTCGCCACGGTCCACGCGCCAGGCGTAGCGCTTCATGATGCGGATGGCGCGGCTGGCCACGTCCTGCAGGTGGGCCGTCTTGTATTTCGCGGTGGGGCGCACGAACAGCAGCAGATGCCAATGCGGGCAGCCATCGTGATGCGGCTCGGCGATGCGGAAGCCGTACAGACCGATGCCACGACGCGCCAGCGCGGAGCGGCACAGCGATGTCATCTTGCCGAGATAGGTGTTTGCCTCGCGCGGCGTGGAGCCGTCGAATTTGTCGTTCGGTTTTCCGCTGTGCTGCATGGCGTGGAAGCGCGATGGGCACGTCCAGGTGATGAAAATGCCCTGGTCGCCGCACTCGCGGGCGATCTGCTCAAAGCCGTTGATGCGCAACATCAGTTCGCCGCGCCGGATGGCCTTGTTGGCGGTCGTTTTCTCGGCCAGCTCGGCGATGCTGAATTGCTGGCCGTGCTCGTTCTGCACCAGGGTGGCTGCCAGCGCTGCCGCGTTGCGGCGGTTTTGCGCCAGACGCGACAGCACGGCATCATTGCTGGCGTAGGGTTCGCCGCGATAGTTCACATAGCCCAGGCGGATATTGCCCGCCTCGAAGGCGCGCTTAACGCGCTTGCGCAGCTGGCGGCGCCACCAGCGGGCATCCACCAGGCGGGCGATGGTGTCGGCCAGCACGTCGAACTCGGGCAGCTTGATGCCATACGAGGCGCATTCGTCTTCCATGATTTGCAGGGCGTGCGTGTCGGATACTGCCATCCACAGCATTTTGGTAACGCCGGCCGCCGCGTGTTCGGCGGTGGCCACGATGTCGGCATCGCTTTGCGACAGGTCGACGCCGGCCGGCACGTACTGTTCGGCGAACTCGCGCACAAAGCTGCTGGCGATGGATTCATAGATTTTGTACCAGGACGACCAGGCCATTTTTGCCATGGCGGCTGTGATAACGCGGTTGCGCCACTTGAACGGAATGCGGGCCAGCTCGGGCGCGAACTGGGCGGATCGCAAAAAGGCTTCGTGGCGTTGCGGGGCAGGCAGCAGGATTTGTTTAGATTGCATTCAACAGTCTTTCGTACACACGGATAGCGGCAGAGGTGGCGGCGCGCAGCTCGATGCGCTCTTCTTCGGTAAATGAGTGGATGGGCGATTCCCAGCGGTCGGCGTCCATGCCGGCGGCGATCAGCACGGAGCGGCGCGCGCCACGCGGCGACAATCCCCAGGCCTGGGCAATGAAGGGCGCCAGGTTGCGCGGCTTGATGCTGCGCAACTGGGCCTTGGCTTCGGCGATGGCGGCCAGCGCATGCCCGGCGCCCGGTGGCGTCGGCATGTCCTTGTCGCGCGCCGCCAGAATCTCGGCGGCAGGCTGGAAAGACAGGTGATTGTCGATAAGGGACGCCGGCATGGTTCAGTCCTTGATGACGCCGATGGCCCGCAGCACGCTGGGGGTGATGAGGATCAAGACCGACAGCAGCCAGATGCCGCAGGTTTTGGCCAGGCGCAGCATCAGCGCGCCCCTGGCTTGAGAAAATGTTCTGCCCAGTACGGGAGCGTGTGCGATGTGCCGCAGCAGTGCCGGGAACCCGCTTCAGTAGCGAAAATGTAGTTCACCTCGATGGGCAGCTTGCCGACCAGGGCGCGTTGCTTGGCTGGCGCGAAAAAGCCGTCACGCTCCAGTGCCTGCGCATCGCTGACGATGAAGGTTAGATTGGCGGCGCCGTAGGCGTGATAGGTCTTGGCAATCTCATGGATGTGGGCGGTCAGCGCCGCGATGCCGATACCCGCGCTGGCTTGCAGCAGGAAACACGTTGGTGCCACGGGGACAATACAATTTTGCAAGGTCGGGCGGATCGTGTTTGATGCCATGGATTGGTCGTCATGACGGGTGGCGTGCAGCGTGTTTTCCATCGGTTTTCCTTATTTCAGGTTGAACGAATCCCGCACGCTCAAAAGGGAGCGCAGCAGGGCACAGCAAAAGAGGGGAGTTACGGCGGCCGGGCTACGGCGGCGCGAGGATCGGGATAGTCATCAGCAGCCCGCAGTCAGGTCCAGGGCCAGCTGGCTGGTGGCCGCCGTGCGCGCATGCTGGGACATCGGGATGCGGATATCAGGCTTGGGCATAGCGGACAGCGAGAGGGTGCGCAGCACTTCCAGGCCTGCCACGAAGGAGTGCCCGCAGTCCGGGTTCTGGCACATGTAGGTGATTTCCTTGAACATGGCGGACATCGTGCGGCTTTTGACGGCGCGAACGGTGTATTCGCAATGCGGGCAGGGCAGGCCGATGACTCTCATTTCAGCTTTCTTTCCACTTGGTACAGGGCGCGACCGCGACCCGTCATGTTTTTTGACTGCTTGCGTAAGCGCGACTTGACGAGCCATTCAGCCGCCTGCTCGATACTTGCCAGCCCTTGCCGTTGACGAACGACTTCCAGCGCTGCAAGTTCTTCGTCGTTGATATGAATTTCGTGATCGGGCATGTTCGGCAGCTTTTCAGTTACTCAAAAGTTACTATTCAGGGACTCGGTTTAAGCACTGCGACGCTGTACGCTGTCGATGTCGTCTGCAGCAATGGCGGCAAGAGCTTCACGCATGACGATCTGGCGTACCAGAACGGCTAATTCTTCACCCTGATAATTGGCGATCGAGGAAACGAGTTGGTGCTCATAGTCGTCCAGGCGCAGCATGACTTTATGTTTTCGGATACGTTTTGCATCGGGGTACATGGGCCTGCTCCTGCGCAGTTAAGCGTGATGGACAACGGATAATTGGACGAGTTCGGCCTCGTAAGAGTTCAGGCCGCGCAGTAGCATCAAGCGCATAAATGACGCCCGTGAACGGGAGTCTTGCTGTGCGAATTTTTCCACGCGCTCGATCTCAGGAGGGAGCAAGCGAATCGGGATTGGCTGCGAAAGTGGGTTCTTCGGCTGGCGCGTGACTGGAGCGGTAGATGTCATAGGATATGATTTGTATACGTCACATGGTAATGACGTCACTTTAGTACAAAAAATTGTACTTTGTAACTAAAAGATCGACATATGGATACATTCGGGCAGCGCTTAAAAAGCGAACGGAAACGACTTGGCATGACTCAACCGGAATTCGCACTGGTTGGGAAGGTCGAGAAGGGTACGCAAATTAATTATGAGCAAGACAAAAGATTTCCCAGTGCGGATTATCTAATTGCTATCGCATCAGTGGGCGTCGATACGCAATATGTGCTACATGGCACGGCGGCAAGTAGCGCATTGACGGATGACGAGAATGAGTTGCTAGTCGGCTATCGTAAGTTGGATCTGCGCGGGAAGGCGCGCGTACTCGGCGTTGTCGAGGGGATTATAGAACCGGCGACCGTATCGTCAGCAAGGTCAGTAGAGCGCAATACCCAGATGGTATTTCATGGCAAAGTAGGCCAGCAAATTCATGGAGATATTACGGCTCCCCAAACGATCAACGTTGGTCGCAAAAAAAAATCTCCTTCGTAAATTGCGGAGGAAAGATAGGCTGTCGTTGCTATGGTCAGCAGTCAGATGGAAAGTTGCAGTTTTAACCCCTTTGCTCTTTGCGTGCTGCTGGCCGCACTACCGATGTGACACGATGACTTCCATGGCCAACGGGATTGTCAGAAATTCATGCTATTTCGATGGTAAGGCCTACACTGTCGGTGTTGTCATTGAGACTGCACGAGGTATTAAATGTGAGTGTGCATCTGCAACTTCCGATGGCCTGCCCACGTGGGTGAGCGGCACATGGAGTTAGCTATATGTTCGCCGATGGCAATGCCGGGCATCGGCCAATACCAGAAGTGCCGCACCGCTGTCTCTGTTACCGTGCCGCCATCAAAATCTTCTTGTGACATTTTGCGTATTTTTGCGTTGGTCTGAATGTTATCCTCCGATTCGTAGCTTGCCGGACATTTTGAGCCGACACGCGTTTTACGAAGATTATGCAAAGATTAACTTACCTATTTGCGGCAGCGTTGATGCTGTCAGTTCCTGTTCTGGCAAATTCAGCGGCGAAAACAGTACCTCTTTCATCTGTTGAGGAGCGGCAGTGGATTAGCGCAGTGAAAGCTCACAAGACTTCAGACGGCAAGACTGTCATGGAGGTCCTTAGCCGTGTTGAAAAACGTGCGCTTGGCCGTTTCAAAGTAGCTTCCTACGATGTGTTTTACGACTGGAATGGGCAGCCCAGCACGGTCGTAATATCGTATTGGATTGGTACAAAGCGTAAGCGAGATTTAACGTTTTCAGATCTTGCTTATCCAATGAATCGTAATGGAACGATTGCGAAAATTTCGCTCGTTGACCGGCCAACTCTAGCGGCTTTAGAAAAGGGTGTTGAAGCAATGCTTGCTGAGGTTGATGAGCGCTACCATATGGACTGCCCAACTGACATGCCATCGGAAAACTGCTGAAAGATGCCCTGGCACTATCCGATACCTACTGGCGGGAATCAGCTGCCAAGAGCTGATGTCGTTGGTGGTGGCTGAAAAATCGAGGATGGTAAAAATAGATGAATCGATTATTTCGTGACGCGTAGGCTCAAAAAATTGTGGGAAATAGCCGAAACTAGCTGCCAACGGAGATTTGAATGCTGAAAATTGATATTAATTCAATTGATGAGAATTATTTGCGCCAGCTATGTGAAGACGCATGCCCAGAGTCTGAAACTTTGGATTTCAAACGACAGCTGCCAAGCAAGGCTGACCATGACAAGACCGAAATTTCAAAAGACATTTGCGCCCTAGCGAATTCAGAGGGTGGGGTTATCATCTATGGAATTGATGAGAAGGATGGCGTCGCCTCCTTAATATGCCCGATTACTTCAGAGACTGCAGATTCTGCCTTACGTCGAATTGCTCAAACCACGGATTCAGGTATCGAGCCGAGAGTGCCAAGTGTTCGCACAAGGGCAATTGACGTAGAAGGTGGCTACGTAGTGGTGATCCGTGTAGAGGCTTCTTATGATGGTCCACACTGCGTCCGTTCAAATAGTAACCGGAGATTCGTAATGCGAAACGGAACTACGACAACAGACATGATATACGATCAAATACGTACTGGTTTCACAAGAACAACTGCTTTAATCTCGAAAGCCCGACGGTTCGCGTCTTTAAGAAATATAGAAATTAAAGAGGGGCGCGCAGCGCTTCCTCTTACCGACGGTGCATTGTTAGTCGTTCACTTTACCTCATTGGTGACGCTGGCCGAACGGGCAAAAGTCGATATGGCATCGCTCTATAGCACCGGCTACCAGGAATTGATTGATCCGAATGATGGCGGTGGCACCCGTTCTCTGAATTTGGACGGATTGGTGATCCATGATTGGAGCGGGTCATCCCACGGGTATCGCTTCGTTTTTAGAGATGGAAGTATGGAAGCCGTTTTTCTTGCGGGGCAAGTGACAGAGTACGGTGGACAACAACCGCAACGTATTTTGTGGGGAAAAGAGATTACCCAGGATCTGCGCACCGTTACCCGACAGTTCCTGAAGGTCGCTAAACTCTTGGAGATGAATGGAGCGGCAATCCTGCAATGCTCTATAGTTAATGCAACAAACTATAAATTGGGCACCGGGAATACTTGGGCGGAGGTCAGCAAGCCCGGTGATCGTGGCTTTTACGAACTGCCTCCAGAATGGATAGACAGCATCGAAAACGCAGAAGTCGACAAGGTAATAGCGCCTGTCCTGCATACATTATGGCAGTCTTTCGGACGATCCACTTGCCCCCACTTTGACGGCAACGGGGACTATATCTTTAAGTGATGGCTCTGTTAGTCTATGCAGACGGTTTGGCGTAGCGGTCTTGAAAGGACGATTTTCTTCCTGTTTGGGCGTAGGAATATACGAAGGTTCGGAACGGGGGAAGCAGCCGTTGAGCAGAGGTGATTTGTGCACGTTCATGCCTCTTCTGCGTTGACTATTGCTTGCGTAGGCCACCAGGTTCCTCGCTATTCTCACGGATGATGTCCGGAACTTCGTCGATGCGTTTTCATGCATGCAGAGCCGCCCGCCTGGCGGCCTGTTTGCTCCTATAAAGATGCTCCAGCATCTCGAGCGTACCGAGTCATTGCCTTGCTACTGGCCCGCTTTTTTCTTTTCGCCGCCACGTCCTTCTACTTAGCGCCCCCCGTGATGCCCTCGTCCGGGGCTTGGAATTGTTGAATCGATGGTTCCAAGTTCACAAGACGACTAACACGTTCACTTAGACTTGGCGTTCCATATGGGTGAAATCCATCAAGGGAAATTACATTCTCAAGCTCAATTCCAAATTTTCTTTGAATTTCGTGAAATATTATTTCGATAGCTTTTTCGAATGGCGAGTATGACCTCAATCCTGCAATAAGATTTTTTTCCGCGCTGCAGTACTTCCATCCATCTGGATAAAGTTGGTTGACATTGGTTATGAAATTCTCACATAAGCTTACCATTTTTTCAAATTCTTCTTCGTAATTATCAATTTCCTCATGGGCTGCAAGATCTCTGGCTTCTTTTAATAAGTCCAATAATTCCCCAATCTTGCTGTCCATTTCTGCTATTTTTTTAAAACCATTCTTATGATTGCCATTGCCTATTGTCTTTGCCAACTTGCGTTCAATGCCCGTACGCGCAGAAATTATTGATCCTAATAAAATGGCATAATTTTGGTTAATTGAAATGTTGCCTTTGAAAAGTATTTTTGTTTTCATGTTTGCATTCCTTGAATTTTCAAAATTGAATTGAACGATATTTTTTAAAAGTACCATATTATTGTTATGGATACACTGTACTTGTGAGGTGTATTTCAGTCAAGTTATGAAAGGCCAGTTGAAGCTATCATGTAACCGGTCGTGAAACTTCAGTGCGATCCAGTTAGTATCTGCATCATTCGGTGTAAAGAGTGGCCGATTAAGCGTTTTTGTCGTCGTTTTCTTTGATAATCTCCCGCACTTCCTTGATGTGCTCCCACGCAAGTTTCGCCGCCCGCTTGGCGCCGTGCTTACTCTTGTAAACATGCTCTAGCGTCTTGAGCGTGCCCGTGGCGCCGGCCTGTTCCTGCCCCGCCTTTTTCTTCTTCGCCGCCACGTCCTTCCACTTGGCCACTACGCCTGTGATACCTTCGTCTGGGTCTTTCTCTTCCTCGCGCTCGGCCTCGACCGCTTCCGTCTTCGTTTCAAATTCCACGCGCGTGGTAAAGCCGTTGCCGCCCAGGCTGTGCGTGACCTTGACCGATAGCCATTCGGTGGCGTCGATCTCGGGCTTGAATCCTGTCACGGTGACGGGCGATTGCGGGAACACGGCCGGGTTGCCCAGGGCCAGGCTCATTTCAAACGTGGCCAGGCCGCGCAGGATACGCTGCCATTCGGCCACGGCCGCCGCGCGCGCGTCGGTTTCGCTGGCAAAGGTCGTGCGCAGGCGCTTGCTGTTGCCGGGCACGCCGGCCACGACGCTACGGCGGCGCGCGTAGCGATCGTCGTGCCAGAAGGCGCGCACGCCCGTGTAGGCGTCGCTTTCGGCGCTGTGGTAGCGGTGGCCGTCGCCCAGGGCGCGAGTGATGGGGATGACGGGTAGCGCCTTGCCGCTGGCGGTGCGGCTCTGGTTGATGGGGATGAAGAGTAAGGTGTCGTTCTTGACGGTGGCCACCGCGTCGTATTTCCTGCCCAGCCGGCGCAGGAAGGCTGCATCGCTTTCGTGGGTCTGGTCGATGTGCTCGATGGCGGTGTCGCGCAGGCGCGCCGACACGCCCGACGCCAGCTCGTTGCGAAAGGCGATGGCCTCGATGATGGCGCCCAGGGTGGTCTTGTGAAAGCTGTGTTCCTGCTGCTGTTTGAAGGTGTCGATCAGGTTGGCCGACCTGGCGCGCAGGGTGATGGTATCGGGTGCGCCGCTGTGCTCCACCTCGTCCACGGTGAACTTGCCCATGCCCACTAGACCGGTGGTTTGCCAGCCCAGCGCCAGGGCGATCTGCGCGCCGCGCGGCGGCAGGGCCAGTTTGCCGTCGCTGTCGTCCAGCGAGATATCGAGCTGGTCGCTCTCGTCGCCACGGCACAGAGTCAACGTCAGATTGATCAGCCGCGGCGAGACGATGGCCGTCAAATCCTTGTCCTCGATGCTGACCTTGAAGGCGGGGATATGCTCGCTCATTTGAACTTGTCCGCCGCGCTGCCGATGGCGCCGCTGATGCTGCCGCCGATCTTGTCTTTCATTTCGCTGACCACGCCGCCGTATTTCGACGTGATGCCGCCGACAACATTGCCGATCACGCTACCCACGGCATTCTTGGCCGCGCCAGCAATGCTGCTGGTCATGCCGTCGATGCTGAGCATGTTTTTCAGGTCGCCGATGTCGCCCAGGCCCACCATGGCCAGCACGCCGTCGTCGTCTCGCTTGAGAGAAATGGAAAATTCGACGCGGCGCGCGCCGCCGCTGCCGTCCAGGATGCTGCGCCCCTCGGTCATGCTGGTGATGCGGTATGAGCCGAGAATGCGGCCCGTGCCCTGGATCAGTATCCACGATTTACCGGTGCCGGCCATCATGCGCAGCGCATCGAGCGAATACAGGGAGCCGGTCAGTTCCGGCGCCACCCAGCCCGACAGGGTGATGGTGTCGTCGCCGGGCCCCACATACTGGTGCGCGTCGCGCAGGCCCACGCGGGCCGTGCTGGCGTGCTTCCATTCCGTTTGCCGCTGCAGCTCGTGATAGGCCAGCGTGGGCAGGCTGAAGACGAACATTCCTAAAATCATCATCATGGTGGTGTTTCCTTCTTAATCGTGGTCGCGCAGGGACGAGCGGATGCGTGCCGCCTTTTCGCGGTCGCGTTGTTCCATGGCCGCGTACACGGCGCGCGCGATGGCCTGGGGATCGGAACCGGCTTGTGCCTGGATCGTGATTTCGATCTTGTCGCCCTGAATCGTCATGCCGGCACCGAACCCGCCTTGTGAGAGCGGGGCGCGCGTGTCAAAGGCGCTGGCCGGCAGGGCAGTGGCCGTGCCGATGGCGATGCCGGCGCCCAGTTGCGTCAGGCGCTGCGCCAGGCCCGATACCTTGGCAATTGGCGCACCCTCGCTGCGGTCCAGGCCCACGGCCAGCCCCTGCATGGTGTAGTCGCCGAGCTGGGCAAACACGCGGCTCGGGCTGTGGATGCCCAGCTTTTCCTTGAACCAGGCAATGGTGCTGGAACCGGCATTGCTGATGGCGTCCTTGACGGCGCCCATGGAGCCGGTGATGCCGTTGACCAGGCCGCGCAGGATGTTGGCGCCGAACTCGGTGAACTGGGCCGGCAGCTTGATGCCGAACCAGCTCATGACGCCAGCGAACGCCTGGTAGAACACCCCTGCGGGTGACCAGTTGATGATCAGGGCGGTGATACCGGCCATACCGCCGCTGAAGGTGGTTTTCAGCTGCGACCACAGGCTGGCAATGAAGCCTGTCAGCGGAGCCAGTCCCTCGACAATGCTGTGCCGGATATTGGCGGCAAAGTCGGTGAACTTGGCCGGCAGCGCAATGCCGAACCAGCCCAGCACACCCGCGAAGGCGCGATAGAACAGGCCCAGCGGCGACCAGTTGGCGATCAGGCTATTCACGCCGACGAAGCCGCCGGAAAACGCCGTCTTGACGTCGGACCACAGGCCGCGAAAGAAACCCTTGATTGGCTCCCAGTATTGATAGATCAGGAAGGCGGCGCCGGCAATGACCGTGACGGCAATGCCAATCGGGTTCATCAGAAGAGCGCGGCCCAGCCACAGCACGGCACGCCCGGCCCACATGAAGGTGCCGCCCAGGCTGCGCAAGATGGGCGTGAGCACGCCGCCCGTCACGCCCATCTTGGCGAACATGACGTGCAGCATGGCATACGGGCCGATCAGGGCAGCAATGCCCAGCATCAGCGGGCCGAGCACCAGCAGCAAGCTCGCCAGCACGGCAAAGCCGGCGATCATGACCTTGGCCACGGTCGGGTTGCGTTCCATGAAGGCATTCAGGCGTGTAATTGCGCTGATCGCCATTTCCAGCCCCTGCGCGTACAGCGGCAGGATTTTTTCGCCCATGGTCAGTTTCAGGTTGGCCAGCCTGGCCGTCGCTTCCAGTTCGGCGCCGCCGGCCTGCTGCTTGCCCAAGTCATAAATCTGCTCGATGTCATACGCGCCTGCGTTCAGCTTGGCATTCTTGTGCATCTGGATGCGCTGCCGGAACATGTCCAGAAACTGATTACCGGCCGTGCGGTTGGAAAACAAACTGCCGATGGTGTCCTCAATTTGCTTGGGATCCGTGATGCCTTTCTTTTCCAGTTGTGGCAACAGCACTTGCTCCAGCCACTCAAATTGGCTGCGTCGGAAAATGTCACTGCCCAGCAGGGCGCCAGGGCCAAGGGTGGCACTCTGCGCCACTTTGTCGTGCTTGACCTGACCACGGTCTTTAATCAGCCCCAGTCTTTCCATGTTGCTGACGGCACGTTTCGTGGTGCGCCCCTGATACAAGTTCGTATAGCCGGACATCAGGGCCGTACCGGCGCGGTGGCCGCCGACTTCCTGCACCAGCGGTTCCATCTGGTAATAGAACTGCTTGTCGTCCATGATCTTGGCGGCAATGCCGCCCGTCTTGATGAAGTTCAGCCATTCCGTCGGCCCCACGCGCCCGCCCGTGGCCGTGATGACCTTTTGCATCATGTTGGCCTGGTCGTGGAATTTCTCCGAACTGGCCGTGCCGCCGCGCTGCTCGATGACTTTCAGCAAGTCCATGAAGATGCGCTCGTTCTCTTCGCCCGACTCGGCGCCAAAGAAAGCCTTGTTGGCAAACTTCATCTTGGCCAGGGTGGGCGCGACCATTTCCGCATGGTGTAAGTCGCCAAAGATCGACATCGCGTCGCGCACCAGTTCCAGGTTTTCGTTTTGGCTGGTGCCATAGGTTTTCATGTTTTGGGCGAACTGGATCGCCTGCCGGCTGGTTTTCGGCCCCAGGCCCAGCGCATTCACGCGGGCTTTCTCTAACTGGTAGTGCTTCGCCTCGTGCAGCCCCTTGGCGATGGGCATGGCCATGACCGCGCCGGCCGCTGTCGCGCCGGCGCCGGCCGTGGCAATGTTGCCCGCCTTGCTGCGTAGCTTGTCGGCGTGCTGGGTGGCGTTGGTGACGCGCTGCTGCTTGGCGGCGGAGGCGGCCAAGCGCTTGTGTTGCGAGGCCAGTTCAACGTTCGTCAACTGGATACTGTTTTTTAGCCATTCCTGGGTCTTGCCCAACTGGCGCGTGTCGATGCCGGCGTCTTTCAGACTGGTGCGCAGGACGCGGAATTGCTGGCTCTGTTCTCGGCCTTTCAGCGTCAAGGCCTGCGTGACTTTGACTGCCGCATTAAATTCGCGCGTCAGGGCGCGCGTAGGCGTTGTGGTCTGCTTCATTTTCGCCGCAAGATCATTCAGTTTGTCCTGCGCTTCCTTGAGCTTGGTACGCGTCGCATTGATCCCGCTATGCAGTTCGCGGAATTTCCCCAGGTTCCTCTGCTGCGCGTTCAGCTCGCGCAAGCGGTCGCTGGTCGCCTTCAAGACCTTGGCCGTGTCGCTGGAACCGCCCATGATCTTTTTCAGCGGGCCGGTGATCTTGTCCAGTGCCGCAAACACTACCTGTAACTTCAAATCCCGACCAGCCATCTATTCCGCTCCGCTTCGTTGCCTGGCGCGTTCGCGCCAGGCCATCAGTTCATCAATCGTAAAGCCATCCATCGCTGCCGGCGTCCAGTGGAAGACGCCGGCAATGTCGGCCATGGCGTCTTCTACTTCGCCGGGGATACCGAAAGGCGATCGGCTTTGCTCGCCAAAAAACCGGCAACCTCGGCGCCCACGGCCAGCAGGTCGGCGGGATCCATGTTGGCGATGTCGTGCGTGGTCAAGGTCGGTTCGGTGATGCGTGGCAGCACGATCTGCAGGGCCGACACGTTCAGGTTGGCCAGCTCGATCAGGGAAATGCCGCGCAGGGCGCCCGCCTTGGGCTTGCGCACGGTGAGCGAGGTAATAAGGTTTTCGCCGCGCTTGATCGGTTCGTCCAGTTCGATGACGGCTTGGTTTTGGGTATCGATGTTCATGCTGTGTTCCTCGTGGTGTGGTGGTAAGTGAAAAGGGGATTACAGGCCGATGGCGTGGCGGATGGCTGCATTGGTGTCGCCGCCGCCGAAGTTCTCGGTGCCGCTCATGAAGTCCAGTTCGATGACGGTAGCGCCGTCGATCATCAGCTTGTAATAGCTGCAGGCCATGGTGTATTTATGGGTCGTGTCGTCGCCCATCTTGGCCGCGCCCATGTCGATTTCCTTGTAACGGCCGCGCACGACGACCTCGACGGCGGCAACCGTGCCGTCATCGTCTTCCTGGTAGGCGCCGGCAAAGCGCAGTTGCACGGCGCCATGCGTGTGGGCGCCGTACTGTTTCAAGGCTTCGGCGATCAGGCCGCCAGCACTCCATTCCAACGACAGCGCCTCGTTGCCGAAGTCCACGGACACGGGGCCGCTCATGCCGCCGGCGCGGTACTCTTCCATCTTGCGGCTGAGTTTCGGCAAGGTGACTTCGGGCACCATGCCCATGAACAGCACGCCGTTTTGAAATACGTTGAATTGCTTGAGTTTGTGGGGCATGCCCATAGTGTTCTCCAGTGGTCAGTTGCGCCCGCACGCGGCGGGCACGGTGATAGTTAAGTCGCGATGCGCGAGGCGAAGTCGGCCAGGTAGCGGTCGGTAATGCGTTGCTGGAATTTCAGGTTTTCCAGCGGCGGCACGGGCGTGTAGTCGTAATCGATGGCCAGCTTGCCGTCTTTCAGCGCCGTCTTGTCGTTGTATTGCTCGTCATACCAGGCGTGGCCGTCGATGATGTAGCCCTGCAGTTTCAGGTCGCGGAACTTGGCATTGATGCTTTCCAGCAGGTCGCGCACCAGGGACGGATGCAAGGGCACATCGACGTAGGCGAAGTGCGCCTCGGCGATGGTGTCGGCCAGCACCTGGGCCGTGCGCGTGTAGCTTTCGAAATAGAAGAAGCCGCCCGGCGCCTCGCAGGTGCGCGAACCCCAGAAGCGGTAGCCGCCCATGTTAATCAGGGTGGTCACTTCCTTTGCGTTGAGCACGCCGGCGTCGGTGGCGGGGTCTTGCAGGTCGAAAAACACGTCCTTGCTGATGCCGGTCGGGCCATTCACGACCACGTTGGATAACGTTTTATGCCAGCCCGTTTCCTCGTCGATCTTGGCGCGCAGGCCCATGGCGTAGGCGACGGCCGAAATGCCGGCCTCTTCATCAAGGGCGGTATCCCAGTTCACGAAGTCCGGCCAGATCATCATCACTTCACGCTGGCCGAACTGGCCGCGATAGGTGGTGGCCGCCGTGACCGTGGCGCAGCCATAGGCGGATGCGTAGACGAAGCCGCGCAGGCGCTGTGCCACGCTGGCCATGGCATTCGTCACGGCCTGGGTGTCCAGCCCCGGCGCTCCCAAGATGCGCGGTTTCACGCCCAGCTTGCTTTGCGCGGCCAGCAGCGCCTGCGCGCCCAGGTACTTGCCATCGGGCGACACGCCGCCCACGGCATTGGTGGTGGTTTCCGCTTCCGTCTCGCCTTCGGCCACGCGCACCACGACCGTCAGCGGTTTGGTCTGCGCGGCGATGGCCGCCAGGCTGCGGTACAAGGTGCCAGTCTTGCCGGCCTTACCCATGGCGGCCAGCACGTTGGTGACGAGCACGGGCGTGTCGAGCGGGAAAGCGGCCGGGTCGGCATCGTCGGCCGTGGCGATCAGGCCCAGCACGGCGGTGGACACGGTGCGGATGGGGCGCGAACCCTCGTTGATTTCAATGACGCGCACGCCATGGTGGTAGTCGGTGGCCATGTTGTTCTCCTGGTAGGTGGTGAATGTTGGGGCGTTACGGGGTGACGGGTGACGCCAGCGTTATGCCGGCGTCGGCGAAGGCGCGCCGCGCCTCGTCGGACAAGGTGGCGGCGATGCGCGCGTATTCGGCGCTGACGGCCGCTTGCAGCGTCTCGATATCCTGCGCGGCGGCAACCGTCGGGCAGATGGTGATGTCGAGCAGCCAGGCGCGCGCCGCCGCAATGGCTTGCACTGTGTCGGCGTCGCCATCGGCCACGGCGGCAAAGCCGATGCCGGCCAGGCGGTTGAGGATGGCGTCGCGCGTCTGGCGCACGCTGGCCAGATACGGCGCGGCCAGCATGGAAAACGGTGGTGGCGGCGGCGCGGTGATTTTCCACTTTCCACCAGCGGTCATGCGGATGGATGCGGACGCGGCAATGGCGTCGCGCAGGCGTGTTTCGTCTTCGGGCGATACTTCAACGGCATCATCTGGCCAGGTGCCTGCGGCATCGTAATCGGCACGCATTTGCTCTGGATAGAAGCCGCGCGTGGCGCTTGAAAAGAACATGGTGGACTCGCTTTCGATAATAGACGTCATGCTCAGTTGCCAATCGCGCGCCAGCTGAGAACGTCGGGAACGGCAGTCACGCCGTTGGAGTTGGAAACCCACGCGCCGGTGCGTGAGAGTGTTTTATCTGTCGTGCGACCGCTGAAACCAGCTGACGACAGTTCATTCATGCACTGCACCGATATGGATCGGCAGGCATTCGGGAAAGCGATGGGAAACGTCAGGTTCGGGGTGAACGGGGCCATGCTGGCGGACCCGGAGATGGTTCCCCATTGTTCGATGTCGCCATTCGGAAGGCGCCGCCAATTTCTTAATACGCCAAGCTCGCCAGCAAAATCAGCGTTGCGCCACAGCTCTGCAGTTGAATCGATGACTTGCCATGTATCTGCCGTGATAGCGACCAAGGAGACTGACTGGCCGAACTTCACGAGTATTGATGCGATGTTTGCAACGTCATAGCGAAGTAATGCATTGGCGGCCGGGGCGACGGTGCCATCGATCTTGTTGAAGCCAAAGAAGGTGACCTTGCGGCCGATGATCTGGCCGGTGCCGAGACTGTCGGGGCGAGGTAGGGTCGCCATGACGGAACCGTTGCTGAAATAGAAAGCCTTGCCAAAATCGGCGGCGGCCAGCGCGCGCGAATTAGGAAAAGCCGACATACCTGAAAGGTTCCCCAGTTCCTGCTGCACAAACTCAGCATTGGCCAGCTTTTTAGACGCGTCAAATTTTGGCAGCGTTGCTACTTCCTTCATGCTGTATTGCGGATGCGGGTCGGCGGCAGCCTGGTGCTTGGCCAGTTGCTGGTCGCCGTAGGTGCGTGCACTGGTGTCTTGCTGATCGACATAAGCGATCTTGGCCAGGAGCGGATGCGGGTCGGCAGCCGCCTGGTGCTTGGCCAGTTGCTGATCGCCATAGGCGCGCGCGCTGTTGTCTTGCTGATCGACATAAGCGACCTTGGCCAGGAGCGGGTGCGGGTCGGCAGCGGCCTGGTGCTTGGCCAGTTGCTGGTCGGCGTAAACGGCGACTTTGCCGTCTTGTTGATCGACGTAGGAGATTTTGGCCAGCAGCGGGTGCGGGTCAGCAGCGGCCAGGTGCTTGGCCAGTTGCGCATCGCTGTAGGCACGGACGACGATGTCCTGGTCATCCACATACTTGCGCGTAGCCAAGATGATGGACGGATCGATTTTCAGCTCGATGGCGGCCGTGCTGGCGACGATCAGCACGATGCGTACCACTTGCGTGCGGCCGCTGCCCTCGGCCATCAGGGGCTTGTAGCTGGGCGGGCAGTTGGCGACCGCGCACAGGTCGCCCGCCTCGTCAAAGATGCCGATTTCGCGTATCCACCAGCCGCCCACGTCTTCGGGCAAGACTTGCTCGACGATGATCTGGCTGGTGTTGGCCGGGTCGATGGTCAGCTGGTTCAGGCCGGCGCGGCGCACTTCGCGCACCAGCGTCTTTTGCGTGCGGACTGGCATGGGCAGATTGCCGTTGCCGTCGCCCACGGCGAGGTTTTTCAGTTTCAGGGTTTGACCCAGGGCGATGGCGTTGGCCAGCTTGGCCTCGCCCACTTCGGTCAGGATGGCAAAGTATGTGCTCATGGATAGATGGTCAGGGTGTCGATGGTATGGGATGCGCCGGCCTGCAACAGCGTGCCGCGCACTTCGATGGTTTCCGCGATCCAGGGATACACGGTCATGCTGTCGCCGTGGTAGGCGCAAGCGCCCGCGTAGACGGTGCCACGGCTTTCCAGATAAATGGCCAGGCCCGTCATGTGGCGGCTGACGGGCTTGGCGTCGGCAATCAGGCGTTCCATTTCTTGAAACATGGCGTCCGTGATGCCCGTGTCCAGCACGCCCACGTCGAGGCGGAAGGTGCCCGGCACGCCCGGTGGCGTGGTCTGCCACCATTCGGTGATGCGGATCAAATAGCCCAGGGACTCGACCACGCGGCGCACGGCGGCAATCGTGCCCTTGTGCTTGTGGATGAAATAGGACGCCTTGATGGTGCCGCGCTTGGTCGATTCGGGCCAGGCGTCGTCCCAGCGGTCAACGGAACAGGCCCAGGCCAGAAACGGCAGCAGGGCGACCGGGCAGCGATCGGCGCTCCACAGGTCGCGCAGCGGCACGGGCACGTTGACCAGCTCGGCGCAAGCCACGGCAATGGCACGTTCCAGTGCCGTGGTGTTGGGCGGCAGGGTCGGAACAAGCTTATTCATCGCGCACCACGACATTGAGCTTGATGGCCGTGCAGCGCGCGGCCTGGGTGGCGTTCAGTTCGATGTCCGCAGCCGGGCTGGTCAAGACGACCTTGCGCACGCCTTCAACATGCACGGCGGCGCTGCAGGCGGAACGATAGATGCTGTGCCCCAGCGGGCGGCGCGGCTGCGACACGCGCACGGCGTTGGCGCGCGCGGCGTCCAGCAGAATCGGTACTTCCGGCCCGACGCCGATAAACAAGGTGGCCTCGATCTGGTAGTCGATCACCTGGGCCGCTTGTACCGTCAGGCGGTCGCCCAGGGGGCGCACGTCCTCGGCGTTGAGCGCGCGCGCCACGGTGGCCAGCAGGTCGGCGCTGGGAATGCCGGTGGCATCGTTGGCCAGCACCGTGACGGTGACGCTGGCCGGCGCGGGGCTGGTGGCGCTTGCGTCCTTCACGCGGCCGTCGCTGCTGCGGGCGTGGAATTCATACGCCGCCTTCGGGCCGGCCACGGACAGGCCATCCGGCGCTTCCTGGATGCGCAGGCGGTATGCGTCGTTATCTTCCATGACGGCGGCCACGGGCGGCGGGGCGTTGGGATTGGCCGGCGTGATGGTCAGGCGTGCCACGTTGACGTTGGCGCCCAACTGGTCCAGGTCGCCATCGAGGGCAAACGCCAGCATGACGGCCTTGCCCGCCTCGTTGACGCGGTTGCGCAGGATGGTTTCTTGATAGCTGTTCTCTTCCAGCAGCTTGGTGGCCGGTTCCGATTCCAGCTCCAGCAGGGCCGCGACGGCCGCGCGCTCGGCTTCCGGCAGCAGGCTGACCAGGTGGGCTTTGCGCGTGGCCAGGATGGCTTCGAAATCCAGCGCCTCGACCACGCTGGGCGCGGGCAACTGCGTCAGGTCGATGGGCGTGCTCATACGGTGCCCCCTTGCTTGACGGGCACGGACAGGGTGATGCCCTGGCCATTCGCCGTGCCATCGAGCAGCAGCGCGATGGCGCCGTCCGTGTCGCGCGTGAGCTGCACGCTGGCCAGCTGCAAGCGCGGCTCCCAGCGGCGCAGCGCAAAGGCGGTGGCGGCGTAGATGCGCAACTGCGTGGCGCTGTTCAGTGGCTGGTCGATCAGCTCGGGCACTTCGGAGCCGTAACGGCGGCGCCGGATGCGCGAACCCATCGGCGTGGTGAGAATGTCGGCAACCGACTGGCGCAGGTGGCCCAGGCCCGTCAGGCTGCGCCCGGTGGCGGCGTGCATGCCCATCATGCTTGCGGCCCGCCCGACTGGTCGCCGCCGGCCCTGACGCCGCCGTGCGTGTGCTTGGCCAGGCTGATGGCGCCAGCCAGCACGTCGTCGGTCGCCTTGATGGAACCTTGCACGGCCATGGCCACGCCACCGGCGGCGCCGGCCTTGGCATTCACGCCGCCATTTAAGGTGGTAACGCCTTCCACGGTAGTGGATTGTTTGACGATCAGGTTTTTC
Source organism: Janthinobacterium sp. SUN026 (assembly GCF_030397625.1). Lineage (NCBI taxonomy): Bacteria > Pseudomonadati > Pseudomonadota > Betaproteobacteria > Burkholderiales > Oxalobacteraceae > Janthinobacterium > Janthinobacterium sp. SUN026. The sequence goes on from NZ_JAPQNU010000001.1 coordinate 20,585, forward strand.
ATGACGGTCAGGTCGCCCGTGCAGATGGTGCTGGGCGCGTTCGACGTCACCTTGTCGGCGGTGACGGTGGCGGTGCCGCCGGGCAGGGTGGCCGTCAGGGCATGGGCCGCATGGTCGTACTGCACCACGGCGCCATCGGGGTAATGCGTGGTGTGGATGGTGTCGCTCGATTCGGGCGCGTCAAATGCCTGGGAGTACAGCGCCGGCACGATGATGCCGCGCGTCAGGTCGCCGCCGGGGGAAAAGACGATCACCTGTTCGCCCACGGTGGGCGCGGACCAGGTGCGTGTGCTGCCAGCGCGCCGTGTGGCCCAGTTCAGCCATTCAGTGATGAGATTAGGGCCGAGTCGGACGCGCGCCTTGGCCCCTTTGACCTCGGCAATGGTGCCCAGGCGGATCAGGTTTTGCAGCAAGCGGAGGAGGTCGGACAGGTCGGCGTTCATGCAGTGCATGTTGCCGAAGTCCGCGTGCGGATGCACGCGGGGACGGGTTGATAAGTCGATTAGCGACTATGGCAGTCCGTAAGGCATAAACTCATATTTTCCAAGCAGGGAGTGAGGAGATAGGCAGCCACCTCCCCATAGGGGGCATCACGGGGGAGCCCTTCTAAGAATGATTTAAATGTATGTGAATTCGACCATATCCTCTGCAGAGAGCCACGAAGCAAATCGTGGATTGATCACCGACGCTTCAATTTTTTTGATGTGGCGCATTTTGATTAGACCGTTCTTGATCTATTTTTTGCAGCCGCATAATCTGCTGTTGGTATAGATCGAGCCATGTCGGTTTACCAGGTCGAAGCGTAATCAACTTGGTTGTCGGCGAAAGCTCAACCGCGCGCGGAATATTTTTTATAAACGCGCGTATTGCCGCCGCAGCATGGCCCGGTGACGCCTCATTCTCAAAAACCAGCATAAAGAAGACCAACGCTCCAATAATGACGAGGCGAAGAGCATAATTTTTCTCCCCTGGCACATGGCCATAACAAATACGAACAAAAAACGGGTTCATATTTTCCGAAACGTTGGTAAAAAAAGAAAAATTCTCCTGTTTTGTCTTCGCGGTATTAGGAGTGTCAGGGCCAGAGAAATATGCCAAAATCGCAATCTTTGATCGATGGACGCGGTTCGTTCCATTGAGCATATAGGGTATGTGTGGATCAAACATGTAGCTGTGAACCCCGTCTGTGCGTGTCGAGTTAAAGGATACTTTGAGTAACCACCGGACCAACAGATCAAAGTCGTACTTCAGTGTTATCGTGCTCCGCGTATAGTTGCTAACAAGCAAGTTTGCCTCGGCAAGCAGCCGCTTTGCCGCATCATCTAAAGGACCAAGCTTTTTGCCATTGCAATCTTCGCATACGTCTTTCACAGTGGCTTCGCCTCGTATCATCTTTTCTGCTACTTCGTTCCAGCCGCTATACGACGCACTCAATGTTTTTTGAAACTCATGAAGAAACTTTGGAATAACGTGTTCCCGTGTCATTTTTGCTTCTTCTATACAGTATGCGCATTTCGGCATAATAAATATTGCCTTTTTAGTATTAAATTGATAAATTTTAGATGGTGCGATTGGGAAAGCGCGGCATTAAGGGGAGTAATATTAGGCAGTCTATATCAGCTCATTGGTAGGGTGCCGAGATTTTGTGTACGCCGATTGAGTCCGCAGCCGATAGCGATCAGCATTATGCGACTCTAACTCATTTGATAACTAATGTCAGTTGACGATTGCATTGAAGCATCTTAGTTTCTTTCCATGTGACGCAGCAACGATTCACGTATCAACGTCCGATCCGGTTCACTTAAGCCCAGCAATTGTCGCTCCGGGTACTTGTATGCCTGTCCTTTTTTTGACACGCGGTCTTGCCGGCCAAACTGGTGCACATGCGCCACGCGTGCCACCCAGCCAAAGAATCCGACCTCGATCTGTTCGCCGCTCGCCTTCACCTTCAGGTGTTTTGCGGTACGGATTTTGGCGAACATCGCCGCCTTCTGCCGCTTGATGCGCCCGTTCTTTCCTTTCAATTCCTTGCGCCGCTTGCGCGCCGGATAGGCCGCGCCGTCTGGCCCCTGCTGAGCCTTGATGCGCTGCGCCTGGCTGCGGCGCAGGTCGATGGCCACCTTGTGATTGATGGCGCGGCGCTGGGCCGGCTGCAGCTTGGCCAGCAGGGCGCCGGCCCAGGCTTCCAGCGCGTGCAGGTCGTCGCTCATGGCGTGACCTCGGGCGTGCGCCATTCGGCCAGCAGGGTCTCGCCGTCATACAGCTTCCAGAACTCGTCCGCGTAAGCGGGCATGTGCTGTATCTCGGCCAGGTGCTTGATGTCCAAGCGGCCCGCCTCGCCGGTCTTGACGGCCACGCGCTCGGTCAGGTCCAGCTTGATGGAAATGTCGACCGTTTCATGGTTATTAAAATCGACTTCGAAGGCGATGCCGTGCTTGCGCGCTTCCTCGTTGGCCATCAGGTCGAGCTGGTGCACTTTCAGCCAGGCGATCAGGGCCACCATGATGGCGTCGGCGTCGCCCGCGTAGTCGGTGACGATCAGGTTGAGTTTGAACCGATATTCGAAGGAGAGCGAGGCGGTGGCACTCGCCACCACGTTGCCCTCGTCGGCGAAGACCAGCAGGCGGTCGGGATCGCGCTGCAGGTCGGGGATGGCGGCGGCCAGGTGCTGGCGCAGGCTATTTGGTTTGTACATGGTAGGTGTCTCGTACTAGGTTGTAGGCGTCGATGCAGGCGTTCAGCTGGCGGGTGGCGTCGTCGCCTTCGCCGGCAATGGCGTCAAGAGCTGCCGCAGTCGCTGGGTCAAGTTCGGCGCGCGCTTCAATCCGATGGCCTGCGGTAGCGGTGGTATCTGCAGTGGCGGCGCAGTGGCCGCTGGCGACGGGGATTGACAGGCGCACAGCGCCGCTGCGCACATCAAGGCTGAAACGGTCACGTTCAGTTTTCGCATGGGTTTGCTCCTGGGTGAGGTGGTCGGCGCGCTGCGCCAGGGCGGCGCCGGCGGCGCGCTCCAAGGTCAGCACGCGGGCGGTGGCCTGGGCCAGTTCGGTGGCGGCGTTGGATGTTTGGATAGCCGCCGCCCGCTGCAGTTCGGCGATGGCGACATTCTTGCGCCAGCCCTGCGCCGTCCAGCCTGCGATGGCGCCGCACAGCATGCAGGCGGCCAGAGGGCGCCAGGTGCTTGCGGTCACATGGCCACCCGTTCCTTGATCCAGCCGAACAGAAAACGGCGCTGGGCCTTGTTTGCCTCGGTGATTTCCAGATAGCGCGCCGCCTGCAGACCGTTCAAGGCACGCAGCAGCACGGTGGCGCCTTCCTGGCCGCGCCATTTGAGGAAAGCGGCCAGCGCGCCCAGCGACTGCGCGCCCAGGCGGCCATCGACAAACAGGGAGGGATAGCGCGCGCCCGTGTCGTTGAAACCGTTCAGCCATCGCTGCAGGAACTCGGCCGCGCGGTGCGGCCCCATGTTCACGCCCGTGTCGATCAGCTCGGCGCCGATGCCGGCATGCAGGGCCAGCACCTGGTCGAACTTCGGTTCCGTGATGTAGCGGGCCGTGTAGATGGCGCGCGCTACCGCCACGGGCAGGTCGTGCATCCGCCCCGTGTAGCCGGTCGCGCGCGCCACGGCGACCGTGATGCCGTAATTGGTTTCGCCGCCTTTGTCTTGCGGGTCGTTCACGTAGCCGCCTTCGGCGCGCAGGATGGCGTCGATGACGCGCGCGATCAGCAGGTTTTCAGGGGTGGCCATCAGTGTTCCTTTGCGTCTTTGACCAGTTCGGCGATGTCCTTGTCGCTGCGGCGCTGGAACCACAGGGCCACGGCGCGCGATACCCACCAGCCGGGCGCGCCCACGATCAGGTCGATGGCGGAAGCGTTGACCATGGCGCCGATGGCGGGGAGCTGGGCGCACAGCAGCTGGTACACGGTGCCGCCCAGCAGGCACGAGAACACGCCTGCGCAGGCCAGCCGGGCGACAAACTCGCCCTTGTTGAAGGTGCCGTCGGCATTTAGCGGCGGCAGCACGATATACAGCATGGCGGCGCCGACCATGCCCAGCGCCGCCTTGAAGCCGTACAGTTTGACCAGGGTGGCGAAACCACCAAACGATTCTGCAGACATTGCTTGATACTCCGGGGTGAGGGGTGAGAGATTTTTCATGATGGATAAAAGGGTAAATGCCAGGATCAGTCCCATAGCTGCACGATGTCCGCCGCCTGGCCGGTGCTGGGCGCCGGCTCGGGCAGGGTGACGACCAGGCCAGCCGGCAGCACGGCGCCGTGGCGCGCCAGCGCGGGATTCATTTCCAGGGTTTGCTCGACGTATCCCGCGCCGTCGCCCAGGTAGCGCCACACCAGGGCGTCTACCGTGTCGTGCTGCTGCGTGCGCACCTGCATCAGATCAGCTCCACGGTCAGGTGCGTGCGCCCGACGATATCGGCGATGGCCCATTGCGCATTGCGCCGCTGCGCGCTGGGCGCCTCGTCCAGCCACTCCATGCTTTTCTTGTCGCTGACGGAGGTGGCCGTGCTGTCGTAATCGCGGTAACGCTCGATCAGATCCGCTTTCGCCGTGCTGTAGACGGCGCGCCGGTACTGCGCCAGCAGGCGGGATTCGCGGTTGATGCGCGTGGCCGGCACGTCCACCAGGGCGGCGATGCCTGCTTGCGCATGCTTGCCTTGCCAGTCGGCCAGCTCACGGTTGACGTGCAAGATGGCCTCGACCACGGCTTGCACCAGGCGCGCATCGGTGACGGTGCCGTCCAGGCGCATGGCGTCGCGCATATCGGTCAGCGCAATATCGGGAAACCAGCCGTCGTTCTCGATGATGCCAGGGGCAACCGCTGGCGGCGCAGGGGCGGTGCCTGGCTGGTTTGACGGGGGCAGGGCCATGAAGGACATACGGGCGCTTTCAAAATGGGGCGGTGGACGGGGTTCATCAGGTCAACATCGTTGCCGATGCGTGGCCGGAATCCCCCCGTGCCGCCGTGCTGCGGGGGATGCTCTTTACGTGGAACCGGCCGCGCGCTTGAGGCGCCGCTCCAGCCGTTCCATATCTTTCTTGACGCCGCACGACTCGGACAGGGCGCGCGCACGTTTCAGCTGGGTCATGGCCGTTTCCGCCTGCGTCACCAGCGCCGGGGCGATGTCCGCGTCGTCGGCCTGATCCAGCACGGCGATCATGGCCAGGCCGATGGCCTTATGCAGCTTGGCGCGCGCCTGGTCGGGTGCATCGCTGGCGGCCGTCAACTGTTCCACCTGGCCCAGCACCTGGGCGGCGTGCTGCGGAGCGCTGGCCAGCTTGCCGTGCAAATAGCCTTCGGCAAACTCGTCCAGCATCAGGGTGGCGATGTCACGGCTGTAAGTCTCGGGCAGGGTGAATTTGTGCGCCAGGGCGTATTCGGCCATGACCAGGGCGCGCGCGTACTCGCCCGTGTCGATGTGCCATACCAGCAAGGTGGCGAAGACGTCATCCTGGGCGCCCTTGCCGCCGGCCAGCACGCCGTCGATCCACTGCGCATAGTCGGGCAGCAAGGTGGCCTTGACCTCGATCTTGCGCTCGACGGACTGGATGGCTTTCAGGCGGCGGCGGTCGTCGGCCAGCTTGTAGAGCATCATTTCGTAGGCCGTGCCGGTGGTGACGCCCTGCGGCGCGGCGGCGCCGGCCGTGCGCTCGGCCAGCATGCGCGCACGGTGGCGCAGGGCGGGGGACTGATTCGCCATTATTTGTCTTTCAGCTCGATGTTTTCCACCAGCGCGGCCAGGCCCAGGTCTTCGATTACATAGGCGTCATTCGACGACTCGTAGTTTTCGATGCGGTCGCGCTTGGGCACGTCCTCGACGCGGCGGCGGCGCGCGCCTTCCTGGAAGTAGATCGACAGATTGTCAAAGCGCGTAATCAGGATGGCGTTGTCCGGGAAGTAGGGCACGCGCGCCGCCGGCAAGCCGCCGATGCGCTTCTGGCTGATGATGATGTCGGCTGCCAGGGTTTCCGTGGGCGCCTGCTTGGTGTTGACCAGCGGGAAATACTTGTCGTTCAAGAGCTTGCGCCCGACGATGGCCACCAGATTGGTGTCTTCCTGATACCACGGGTCCAGCAGGTTGACGGCATCCGTCACGGCCGCGTCGAGGTTGGCGTAATCCGCATCGGCCACGTCGCCGATGATGACCTTGCCCGGCATGCCGTTGGCCACCAGGCCCAGCACGCGCTCGGGCGCCAGCTCGCGCAGGTGCTGCAGCCAGCCTTTATTGACGTCCTGCAGCAGCGGATTGGCGTCCAGATCGGTGTCGGCCATGGCCTTGACGCCATTGAAGCCGATGACGATGCGGTCGAGCGCCTGGCGCGTCAGGATGGCATTGGCCACGCGCGACTGGAAGTCGGCGAACTTGGCCCAGGCGTCCAGCTTGGCGTAGTTCAGATGCGTGTCGAAGTTGGTTTGCTCGCAGCGGTATTTGGTGCCGTCCAGGGTGGACAGGTCGCGCGTCTTGCGTTCCTTGTCCTTGGTGTTGGTGCGGCCGGCAATCGGGCCGGATACGCCCAGGCCCAGCTTTTCGCCTTCCTGCTCGGTCACGCCGATGATGTTCACCTTCGACAGGAACTCGCTCGATTCCTGCATCTTCGTTTCCAGCTTTTGCTGCACGCTGGGCGTGACGCTGAAGGTCTTGGCCACGTTGTCCGTGTCGTTCAGTTGGCCCAGGCGGGTTTCATATTGGCCAAAGACCTGGCGCGTTTGCTTTTTCATAAATCAGTGCTCCGTTGTTGAATGGGGTGTGGTGGATGGCGCGCGCTTAAAACTCGGTCTGCACGGCGCCGTCGTTGCCGGTGGCGGCCGGGCGGCGCGGGCCGTTGCCGGGCGCTTCGTCCATCTGCGCCTTGAAGGTGGCCAGCTCGTCCTGCGTCGCTTTCTGCGCCTTTTCCGCGGCATCGAGGCGCTTGAGGGCATCGGCATAGTTGTCGTTGGCGGTGACGACGTGGCCGGCCAGCGCATGCACCGCTTCGCTGATGTCGGCGAACTGCGCGGCGTCGCTGCCGGATTTATTCGAAAAGCGCGACAGCAGGTTTTTCACGGCATCGGCCAGCTTGATGCCCTGCGGCTCGTCAAATTCCAGCGTCACCTCGACGGCAGAAGTAAACAGGTTGGTGCTTTGCAGCTTGCGGCCGGCGGAGAATTTCAGCGCCTCGGTGCCCAGACTGGCGGGGCTGTCGGTGACGCCCAGGCCGACCAGGTAGGGCTGCGACGAGTCGGCAAAGTCGGGCTGAATTTCGAGGCTGGTGTACAGCTTCTGTTTTGCCTTGTTGATGGCCACCAGTTCCGGCGTGGGTTCGATCTGCGCGAACAGGGCCAGTTTCTTGCCGCTGTCGGTGTCCACTTCCTCGGCCTTGACGGCGATCACGTCGCCGTAAGCCTTGAACTGGCTATCGGGCAGGATGCCGCGAATGTGTTCCAGCCAGATGCGCGCGCCGTAGGTCTTCGGGTTGTAGGTGGCGGCGATCTGCTCGATGGTGGTGCGGTCGATGTTGCGGCCGTCCGTGGTGGCGCCTTCGGTGGCGACGCGGAAGAATTTCGATTTGGACATGGTGGGCGTTCTCGGTTGATCGGATAACGCCATGGTCAACGTCTTGGCGCTGCGATTCAATGCGCTGCGGGTTGCTATGGGCCATAGCGACTTTTGCCTTTCCCCGTTCCGCGCGCGCGCGGCCTACGCTGGCGGCATGCTAGTCATTGAACAAAAACCCGAAGAGAAAATCGCCGAACTGGCCGTACCAGAATCCGAGCCGCGCCGCGCCGCGCGCGCCCTGTACTGGAAGGGCTGGCGCATTTCGTCCATCGCCCGCCACCTGGGCATCAAGCGCAGCACCATCAATAGCTGGAAAGAGCGCGACGAGTGGGACAAGGCCCAGGCCATCGAGCACGTCGAGGCGTCGGCCGAGCTGCGCCTGGTGAAATTGATCGAAAAGGAGGTCAAGAGCGGCAGCGATTACAAGGAAATTGACTTGCTGGCGCGCACCATCGTGCAGATGGCGCGCGTGCGCCGCTACGAGCAGCCGGGCGGCAACGAGGTCGATCTCAACCCCAAGCTGGCGAACCGCAATGCAGGGCCGAAGAAGAAGCCCACGCGCAACGATTTCAGCGAAGAACAGAAAATCCAGCTGCTCGACGCTTTCCAGGAATCGCTGTTCGACTATCAAAAGGTCTGGTATCGCAACGGCGACCAGCGCACGCGCGCCATTTTGAAGTCGCGCCAGATCGGCGCCACCTGGTACTTCGCGCGCGAAGCGCTGGCCGACGCCATGGCCACGGGCCGCAATCAAATCTTCCTGTCCGCCTCCAAGAGCCAGGCCCACGTCTTCAAGCAATACATCGTGCAGTTCGCCCGCGAGGCGGCCGGCATCGAGCTGACGGGCGACCCCATCGTGCTGCCGAACGGCGCGCACCTGTACTTCCTGGGTACCAATGCGCGCACTGCGCAGGGCTATCACGGCAATTTCTACTTCGATGAATTCTTTTGGACCCAGAATTTCCAGGAGTTGAACAAGGTGGCCTCGGGCATGGCCATCCACAAGAAATGGCGCAAGACCTACTTTTCAACGCCATCCTCGACCACGCACCAGGCTTACCCGTTCTGGACGGGCGAGCTGTTCAACAAGCGCCGCGCCAAGGCCGACCAGGTGAACATCGACGTGAGCCACGCCCGCCTGTCGTCGGGATTTACGGGCGAGGACAAGATCTGGCGCCAGATCGTCACCATCCTGGACGCCGAGCGCGGCGGCTGCAACCTGTTCGACATCGACGAGCTGCGCAACTTCGAATACAGCCCGGACCAGTTCGACAACCTGCTGATGTGCAATTTCATCGACGACTCGGCCTCGGTCTTTCCGCTGGGCGATCTGCAGCGCTGTATGGTCGATTCCTGGGTTGACTGGGACGACTACAAGCCGTTGTTGATGGCGCATCGCCCGTTCGGCAACCGGCCTGTGTGGATCGGCTACGACCCGGCCTTGAACGGCGACAGCGCCGGCTGCGTCGTGCTGGCACCACCCATGACGGCAGGCGGCAAGTTCCGCATCCTGGAGCGCCACCAGTGGCGCGGTAAGGACTTCAAGGACCATGCGGAAGAAATCCGCCTCATGACCCAGCGCTACAACGTTGAATACATCGGCATCGATACCACGGGCATGGGCATCGGTGTCTTCCCCATCGTGCGCATGTTCTTCCCGGCGGTCACGGCCATCAACTATTCGCCCGAAGTCAAAACGCGCATGGTCTTGAAGGCGAAAAACATCATCAGCCGCGCGCGGCTGGAATTCGACGCCGGCTGGACCGACATCGCGCAATCGTTCATGGCCATCCGCAAGACCCTCACCCCCAGCGGGCGCAACGTCACCTACGTGGCGGGGCGCACCGATGAAACCGGCCACGCCGATCTGGCGTGGGCCTGCATGCACGCCCTCGATCACGAGCCATTCGAAGGCACGACCGACAACAACCAATCTTTCATGGAGATTTATTCTTGAGCAAAGCACGACACTTGCGCGCGCGCGGCCGCCAGGCCCAGGGCGCGCCATCAACAGCGGCCACAGCGCCGGCCGCCGCCGGCATCGAGGCGTTTTCTTTCGGCGACCCCACGCCCGTGCTCGAGCACGCCGACATTCTCGACTGCTTCGAATGTTGGAAGAACGGCCACTGGTATGAGCCGCCCGTCAACCTGGCCGGCCTGGCCAAGTCCTTCAACGCCGGCGTGCACCATAGCAGCGCGATCCACTTCAAGGCCAACGTGCTGGCGTCCACCCTGATCCCCAGCAAGTACCTGTCGCGCGACGCTTTTAAACGCATGGCCCTGGATTTCCTGACGTTTGGCAATGCCTACCTGGAAGACCGGCCCAGCCGCAGCGGCAAGGCGCTGGCGTACCAGCACGCCCTGGCCAAGTACATGCGGCGCGGCGTCGATCTGGATACCTACTTTTTCGTGAACGGCTACCAGGCCGTGCACCAGTTCGACAAGGGCCGCGTGTTCCACCTGATGGAACCGGACGTGAACCAGGAGCTGTACGGCGTGCCGCAGTACCTGAGCGCCTTGCAATCGGCCTGGCTCAACGAGGCGGCTACTTTGTTCCGCCGCAAGTACTACAAGAACGGTTCGCACGCCGGTTTCGTCTTCTACATGACAGACGCCGCCGCCAACACCCAGGACGTGGACAACCTGCGCCAGGCCATGCGCGACAGCAAGGGGCCGGGCAACTTCCGCAACCTGTTCATGTACGCGCCGAACGGCAAGAAGGACGGCATCCAGATTCTGCCGGTGTCGGACGTGGCCGCCAAGGACGAGTTTTTCAACATCAAGAGCGTGACGCGTGACGACCAGCTGGCCGCGCACCGCGTGCCGCCGCAGCTCATGGGCATCCTGCCGAACAATGCCGGCGGCTTCGGCGCCGTCGAGCCGGCCGCGCGCGTCTTCGCGCGCAATGAGCTGGTGCCGTTGCAGGCGCAGTTCATGGCGATCAACGAGTGGGCCGGCGTGGAAGTGGTGCGTTTCGCCCCGTATGACCTGGCCACGGGCGGGGAGGGCGCGGCATGAGCGACCACATCGACAACACGGACAAGATCATCTTCGCCGAGGTGGCGCGCGGCCTGGCTGCCGTACGCGGCCGGCCCGCCTTGGTGGCGCATGGCTGCTGCCACTATTGCGACGAGGCGCTGGCGCCCGCGCTGCTGTTCTGTGACGTGGATTGCCGCGACGATTACGACAAGGAGCAGGCGGCCAAGGCGCGCGCCGGCCGCCCAGGATGACCGTCCTGCCGCGATAACTGGCGGGGTGGGGCCGCGACAACCCAGCCGCGCCGGAGCGCCCCAGCCACCGCACAAGCCGCCCACGAGGCGGCTTTTTCACGCCCTGATGATTGATGTTGCTCTAGATGCAAGAAAAAGCCCCATTTCGGCCCGGCGCGCGCAGTTGTCCCCCCTCCACACCTGCCCGCTATATAGGGCTCTTTTGACTCAAATTTGCGCCATGGCCGAAGGCGCATGAGGGCTGGCGCGGCGGGGCGAAGAGGGGGCATGCGATTTGACGCATTTTGACGCACTTTGAGGGGTTTTTCGTGCGGGTGGTGTGGCGACGTGGGAACGGCGTTGTTTTGGGAAAGACATGCTTTGTCCCTGCTGCCATTGAGGGCTAAATCAGTTGTATTGGAATGCCTCGTTTCAGGCATTTTCGACCCTATGCTCCTCCCCTTAAGAATCCCAGGAGCACGGTGAGCACGTTAGCACGGAGTACAGGATAACGGGAGCACACAAAATTTTTGTAGGTTATTGATAAATATGGAATAAATTATTTTATATGCGCCATATCGCGCAATTCAGCCTGGTAAATTGGGTTATTTCGCTGTTCTCACTACATTGTGATGTTGATTTGGTCGTGTGAACTGCGCGATGTAATGTGCGTATTGCCTCGTTGATATTTCCTTTCTCGTAGTGGATGATGGCAACATTGATCAGAAAGAGGCAATCATGTTGAATACGAAACAATCCAATGCTGTCCGCCTTAAGATGTCCGAGCGTGCTCAGCAACAATTGGAGCTACATTTTCCAGGTTGGGCTGAACCTTGGATTTGGAGTCGCAAGCGCGACAACGGATTTATCACTATACCGCGCATTCTGCCAGTTGCTATGCAAGCCATAGATGCTTGTTCAAAGGGCACTCCAGCGGGACATACTTTGTTCTGCTTGTGGGCTCGATCACCAGACCACGTCTTGGTAACAGTTGAAAATCCAGCATCTTTTGCAGCTGAGGCAGGTTTTCAAGGCGAGCGCGCTGTTGATACTTGGCGTAAGCGAATGAAGGTACTGCGCGACTTGCAATTTATATTTACGAAGAAGGGGGCGAGCGGAGAGTTTCACCATGTTTTGTTGATGAATCCTATCGCGTCGCTGGAGCGTCTTTATCAATCTGGACGTGTACAGACAGAGCTGTATAGCCGTTTTCTTGATCGTCTGGCAGACACCGGCGCTCATAACCAGTTGACTGCATTTCAGGACGTTTGGGCGGCCGAGCGTGCAAAGGCTGCGGCTGCTGCGCCAACATCAGCTGTACCCGCTCCTCCTGTCCCTACTGTGCCGCCAGCGCCTACAGCGTAAATGTGAAGAATTTAGGCCAAAAATGCGAATGGCCCACCGAAGTGGGCCATTCTAACTCTCTTGTCCCTGGGGGGAGGCATTGCCAACAAGTCCCAGAAATCACAACCAAATTATATACAACATCAGCTTCGTTGTACAACCACATTTTGTAGAATGCCATAGGATATGCCACTTTCGCCGCAACAAACAGCCTCTATCGCAGCCGCCCTTTCGCCAGTTCGTCTCGGGACTTACCTCAATGCAACTGGCTTCGGGGCAGGTGCAACGGCCTTAGATATTTATGTCTGGAACGCATTGGCTTCCGGGGCTCTATTTTCATCCCTACACATCTGCGAGGTTGTTGTTCGAAATGCAGTATCACATGCCCTCGACCTTAAGTACGGTACGAACTGGCCTTGGGACAGTGGTTTTGAACGTACACTCAATGCATGGTCGAGAGCCGAATTGCAACGCGCACGGGGTCGCATTCGATTAGGTTCACCAGGGAAAGTTGTCGCAGAGTTAAAATTTGCCTTTTGGTGCAAAATGTTTACGGCTGGACAAGATCAGCACATTTGGAATGCATTTTTGCATACGGTGTTCCCTTTTACTCCTTACCCGCTAAGTGTCGCTGGGGCTCGCACACAATTGTATGAGGACATGGAGGCACTTCGCTTGATCCGTAATCGGATAGCACACCATGAGTCGATAATCAATTATCCGTTGGCAGTATGCCAATCACGCGTCATCCGTCTCATCAATCTTCGTTGCGAAGAAACGCAACAATGGCATGCGCTTTGGGAGACTTTGAGTGCTGTTTTGGCTGCACGTCCTTGAATATGGTTGCAATTGCGGGAGGAGGGGCAAGAGAGTCGCTGTCGATGTTGTGTAGCTTGCACTTGGAGCCGACTTGTGGAGTGGGTAGCCTTCAATCATCTTAAGCGCTGCTGTCCTTAATTTGCTCCTCAAACTCAAAAAACTCCGCATGGATTCTCGTTTGTACGGCTGCTATAATGTCACCTTTGCGGAGCAGAAACGGGTCGCAAGCCCGCATGGCTGTTGAGTTCCTTGTCGAGCTTCCCAAGCTTACGACGAGGGTTCGATTCCCTTCACCCGCTCCATTTTTCGCTGGCGCCTGGCTTGATGCGGCGCAGCCACTTATTTCTCCATTCCCATGTCTTCTGATACCCCAGCAAACGGCCCGGCGCGGCCGATGATGTACGATCCGACCGAACACCGCATCCGCAGTTTCGTGACCCGCGCGGGACGGCTTTCCGTGGCGCAGGCGCGCGCGCTCGAGACCCTGGGCCCGCAGTTCCTGTTGCCTTTCGCCAAAGAACCGATGGATTTCGAGCAGGTGTTCGGCCGCAAGGCGCCCGTCATCCTGGAAATCGGCTTCGGCATGGGCGCGACGACCGCGCATATCGCCAAAGCCATGCCGGAGAAGGATTTCATCGGCGTCGAAGTGCATACGCCTGGTGTCGGCAGTCTGTTGAAGCTGATCGGTGAAGAGTCGCTGACGAATCTGCGCCTGCTGCAGCACGATGCCGTGGAAGTGCTCACGCACATGATTCCCGCCAATTCGCTGGCCGGTATCCACGTTTTCTTCCCCGATCCATGGCACAAGGCGCGCCATAACAAGCGCCGCCTGATCCAGTCGCCGTTCGTCAAGCAATTGACCGATCGCCTGGCGCCGGGCGGCTATCTGCATTGCGCCACCGATTGGGAAGATTACGCGGTGCAAATGCTGGAAGTACTGGGCGCCGAGCCGCAGTTGCACAATAGCGCCGATGGCTATGCGCCGCAGCCGGCGTATCGTCCTCTGACCAAGTTTGAAAACCGTGGCTTGAAGCTGGGCCATGGCGTGTGGGATCTGGTGTTCATCAAGAAATAACCTGGCGGTTTGCCCACCCGTGCCGTTTGCACGAGAACAAGCCTGCCGCGGCGACGCCGCAGGCTTTTTTTAATGCGCGCTAGTGCGCTGGCTAGGCAAGGCGGGGGAATTACGGTAGTCTTATCTTTTTTGCATTGATTGATATTATGTCCAAGAAAATACTCGTGACCGGCGCATCCGGTTTCATCGGCTCGCATACCTGTGTCGAATTGCTGGCTGCCGGCTTTGAGGTCGTTGCGGTGGATAACCTGTGTAATAGCGCGCGCGAAGCGATGGCGCGCGTGGAGCGCATTTCCGGCAAAAGCGTACCCTTCTATGCAGCGGATGTGCGCGACCGCGCGGCCATGGCCGCCGTCCTGCGCGAGCACGCCATCGATGCCGTGATCCATTTCGCGGGCTTGAAGGCGGTGGGCGAATCCGTGGCGCAGCCACTGATGTATATGGACAACAATGTCACGGGCACCGTGGCCTTGCTGGAAGTGCTGGCGGCGGCGAACGTGAAGCGTTTTGTGTTCAGCTCGTCGGCCACCGTGTATGGCGACCCGGAAGCCTTGCCGATCCTGGAAACGTCGCGCCTGTCCGTGACCAACCCGTACGGCCGCTCGAAGCTGATGGTCGAGCAGATCCTGGCGGATCTCGTGCATGCTGATGCCCAGTGGCAAGTCGGCGTGTTGCGCTACTTCAATCCGGTCGGTGCGCATGCCAGCGGCTTGATCGGCGAAGATCCGGCCGGCATCCCGAACAACCTGATGCCGTTCATCGCCCAGGTGGCCGTGGGCCGGCGCGAACGCCTGGCGGTCTTCGGCAACGACTACGCCACGCCGGATGGCACGGGCGTGCGCGACTATATCCACGTGGTCGACCTGGCGCTGGGCCACGTGGCCGCGTTGAACCGCCTGTTTGCCACCGAGGGTGGCTTTACCGTCAACCTGGGCACGGGCCACGGTTACAGCGTGCTCGACACCGTTCGCGCCTTCGAAGCCGCCAGCGGCCGCCAGGTACCGTACGACATCGTGTCGCGCCGCCCCGGCGACATCGCCAGTTGCTACGCCTCGGCCGACAAGGCGAAGGAACTGCTGGGCTGGCAAGCACAGAAAAACATCGACGACATGTGCCGCGACCACTGGCGCTGGCAGCACCAGAATCCGCAAGGCTACGCAGCGTAAACAAGTCCGCAGATACAAAAAATCCCGCTCACACGCAAGTGTGGCGGGATTTTTTTAGAGCGCCATCAACCCAATGGCGTCAAAGGTAGCAATGGCGCCTGAAAAATGTCGGGGGCTAGGCACGGCAACAACGCCCCGGGCATTTTCTCAGGCAGCCATTAAGGGTACAGGCCGCGCACTTCGCGAGCTTGCAGCACGCGCGTGCACGCCAGGATGAAGGTCGCGGTACGCATCGACACTTTCTTCTCTTGCGACACTTGCCATACGGCGTCGAACGCTTCGCGCATGATGCGGGTCAGGCGGCTGTTGATTTCTTCTTCCGTCCAGAAGAAGCTCGAGAAGTTCTGCGCCCATTCGAAGTAGCTGACGGTCACGCCGCCGGCGTTGGCCAGCACGTCCGGCACGATCAGCACGCCGCGGTCCGTCAGGATGTCGTCCGCTGCCGGCAGAGTCGGGCCATTGGCGCCTTCCAGGATGATCTTGGCGCGAATGACTTGAGCGCGTTCAGCCGTGATCTGCTGTTCCAGCGCGGCCGGGATCAGGATGTCGCAATCGATGCCCCAGAAATCTTCGCGTGGCACGAATGCCTCGGCGCCCGGGAAGCCTTCGACGCTGCCCACTTCGGCCACGTGTGCCAGCAGTTGCGGGATGTTCAAGCCGCCAGCGTGCACGACGGTGGTCTTGTGGTCTTGTACCGCCACCACTTTCGAGCCGGCTTCAGCGAACATGCGTGCAGCGACGCCGCCCACGTTGCCGAAACCTTGCACGATGACTTTCGCGCCTTCGAGCGACATGCCGACCTTGGCGGCCGCATCGCAACCGACGACGAACACGCCGCGGCCCGTCGCATCGCGGCGGCCCAGGCTGCCGCCCAGCGAGATTGGCTTGCCCGTCACCACGCCGGTCGACATATTGCCACCGATCATGGCATAGCTGTCCATCATCCACGCCATGACTTGCTCATTCGTGTTGACGTCCGGCGCCGGGATATCCTTGTTTGGTCCGATGATCATGCTGATCTCGCTCGTGTAGCGGCGGGTCAGACGTTGCAGTTCGTTGCGCGACAGGGTCTTCGGATCGACACGGATACCGCCCTTGGCGCCGCCGTATGGCACGTTGACGGCTGCATTCTTGACCGTCATCCAGGCCGACAGGGCCATCACTTCCGACAGGGTCACGTCCTGGTGGAAGCGCACGCCGCCCTTGCCCGGGCCGCGCGACAGATTGTGCTGCACGCGGTAGCCTTCGTAGTGGGCAATGGTGCCGTCATCGCGCTCGATAGGCACGTCGACCGTCAGGATGCGCTTTGGACGCTTCAGCGTTTCCACCCAGCGCGACAGGTTGCCCAGGTACGGCGTAACGCGGTCGATCTGCTCGAGGTAGACGCCCCATGGGCCAAGGTCTTCAGGATTCAGGTAGGAAGGAAGTGCGTGCTTGCTGGTCATGCTTGATAAGCTCCTGGACAATACGAATACGTTAGAGGCACAGCCGATATGCAGCTGCGCGCAGCGGAACCGCATCGTAGGCGATAGCCTCATGCCCCGGCCAATGCTTTGTGCGCATCCGGTTATGCATTTATTGCATAGTTGTGTTGCCAGGATTGCCAGTCAGGACTGGGTGGCCTCGGTGGCGCGTTTGCGGCGCTTGCCCATGCGCGCCTTGCCATCCTGCGACTGCACCAGGTATTGCCACAGGCTTTCGACGATCTGTTTGCCTGGACGCAGGCTGGACGGGCGTTCACGGTACAAACGGATTTCCAGCTCGATTTCCCAGCCTGGCGCGCCGCCATCGGCGCGCGCCAGGTGTTTGTATTTGACGTCGCGCATGACGGCCGATTCGGGCAGGAAGGCGATGCCGCGGCCTTCCAGCGCCATCATCTTCAAGCCTTCGGCCATGTCCGTTTCATAGCAGGTTTCCAGGAACAGCGGCGCCTTGGCGTCGGCCACCAGCAATTCCACCATGCGCCCCAGGTAGGCGTTGCTGGTGTAGGAAAGGAAGGGCAGCGGCTCCTTGGCGCTGCCGGGCAGGACGAAGTCCGGCACCTTGTCCTGGCCGCAGCGCGCATAGGCGCGCAGGGTTTCGCGGCCCATCACCAGCATGTCGTAGCGGCCCGGGTCTAGCTGCACCGGCTGGCGCGGATGGTGATAGCACAGCAGCAGGTCGCAGCCGCCGTCGACCAGCTGCAGCACGGCGTCGTGCACGTTCAGGGCCATCAGGCGGCTGTTGATCGGCGCAAAACCTTCTTCCAGCGCCGTCAGCCATTTCGGCATGAAGGTCAGCGACAGGGTATGCGGCACGGCGAAATCCACGCTCGTTTGCGTGGCCGCGCGCTTGCCGCGCAACAGGGCGCGCACGCCGTTGATTTGCCCCAGCATTTCCAGCGCCTGCTCGTAGAACACGGCGCCGGCCGGCGTCAGTCGCGTCGGGTAGGACGTGCGGTCGACCAGGTCGATGCCGAGCCAGTTTTCCAGCGACTGGATGCGCCGCGAGAAGGCCGGCTGGGTGACGTGGCGCAGGGCCGCGGAACGGCTGAAGTTATGCGTTTCAGCGAGCGAGATGAAGTCTTCCAGCCATTTGGTTTCCATCGCGGCAGCGTTCTCTTATCAAGGACAAGGGCAAAGTGTGGTGGTCAGGGCGTATCGGGCGATGCCGCCGGCTGGTAGAGGGCGGCGGGCAGGCCGAAGAAGGACGGCGGACCCAGGGTCGTGCCGTCGAGCGAGCCGCCCGCATTCAAGGCCTTGTTGATGGCCGACAGCAGGGAGCTGCGGCTGGCCAGGTTTTGTATCAGCGCGCGCGGGCCGTTGTGGAAGGTATGCTGGGCGATATCCGCGGCGACGACAAAGATCGGTTCGCGGCGCATGGGAAACTCCACCCATTCGCCGTCCTCGTCCTGGGCGCAGAAGGTATGGGGCAGGGTCATGTTTTCGGCGCCGGGAAGGTGCGACGCCAGCACCAGGCCGAAGGCTTCCGGCACCACGTCGGCCAGGCGGCGCACGGTGAGATCGTCCTGCACCAGTAACCGTACTTGCGCTTCCACCTCGTCTTCGGCATCGGGCTGGGCGCCGAGAATTTTCACGGCCTGATAGATCAGGTCGGACGAGAGTGCTTCCATCAAATCTTCCATTAAATCATCTCCAGGATCATGGCGACGATTTCGTCGCCGTACGAGGCCAGTTTTTTCTCGCCCACGCCGCTCACGCCGCGCATCTGCTCGAGCGAGGTGGGTTTGGCCTTGGCGATTTCGCGCAGAGTGGCATCGACAAAAATGACGTAGGCCGGCACGTTGTGCGTGCGTGCCGTCTCCACGCGCCACCAGCGCAGCTTGTCGAAGATGGCCTGTTCGCTGGTCGACAGATCCGTCTCGACATAGCCCTTCGCCACGCTGGTGCTGCGCTTGCTGGTTTTCACCGGTTTCTGGTATTGGCGCAGCTGCACCTTCTGGCCGCCCTTGAGCACGGGGCGCGAGGCGTCCGTCAATTTCAGCGAGCTGTATTGTTCATGGTCGACCGAGACGAGGCCCAACGCGATGGCCTGGCGCAGAATCGATTTCCATTCCGCTTCGCCCAGGTCCGAGCCGATGCCGAAGACGGACAGTGCATCGTGGTGCCAGGTCTTGATGCGTTCCGATTCCACGCCGCGCAGCACGTCGATCACGTGGCCGCCGGCGAAGCGCTGGTCGACGCGGTAGATGGCCGACAGCAGTTTTTGCACGGGTACGGTGCCGTCGAACGAGATTGGTGGCACCAGGCAGGTGTCGCAATTGCCGCACGGCGAAGCCGGTTCGCCGAAGTATTCGAGCAATCGCATGCGGCGGCAGCTCAGCGTTTCGCACAGGCCCAGCATGGCGTCGAGTTTGACGCCCAGCACGCGCTTGAAGGTGTCGTCCGCCTCCGATTCGTCGATCATGCGCCGCTGCAGCACCACGTCCTGCAAGCCGTACGCCATCCAGGCATTGGCGGCCATGCCGTCGCGGCCCGCGCGCCCCGTTTCCTGGTAATAGCCCTCGATGCTTTTCGGTAGATCCAGGTGGGCGACGAAACGCACGTCGGGCTTGTCGATGCCCATGCCGAAGGCGATGGTGGCGACCATGACGATGTTTTCTTCGCGCAGGAAGCGCGCCTGGTTGGCGCTGCGCTTCGCGTACTCCATGCCGGCGTGATAGGGCAGGGCGCGGATGCCGCTCTGGTTCAGAAATTCCGCCGTCTCCTCGACTTTTTTACGCGACAGGCAGTAGACGATGCCGCAGTCGCCCGCGTGTTCCGTGTTGATGAAGTCGAGCAACTGCTTGCGGCCATTCGCCTTTTCCACGATCTGGTAGCGGATGTTCGGGCGGTCGAAGGACGAGACGAACTGGCGCGCGTCTTCCAGCTGCAGGCGCAGGGCGATTTCGGCGCGCGTCTGCGGATCGGCCGTGGCCGTGAGCGCGATGCGCGGCACGTCCGGAAACTGCTCGTGCAGCACCGACAGCTTGATGTATTCGGGGCGGAAGTCGTGGCCCCACTGGGCCACGCAGTGTGCCTCATCGATGGCGAACAGGGAGATCTTCGAGGCCTGGAACAGGTCCAGGCAACGCTGCGTCATCAGGCGTTCTGGCGCCACGTAGACGACGTCGATGCCGCCCGTGCGCACCAGGCGCTCGATGCGGCTCGCTTCCTCGTAGGTTTGCGTGGAATTGAGGAAGGCGGCACGCACGCCGACTTCTTCCAGCGCGTCCACCTGGTCCTGCATCAGCGCGATCAGCGGCGAGACGACGACGCCCACGCCATCGCGCAGCAGGGCGGGAATCTGGTAGCACAGCGATTTGCCGCCGCCCGTAGGCATCAGCACCAGCGCGTCGCCGCCATGGCTGACGTGGTCGACGATATCGGCTTGCTGGCCACGGAAGGCCGGGTAGCCGAAAACCGTTTGCAGCAGGTGCAGCGCGCGCTGGTTAAGATCTTGATTCATAGTGCCTTATTCTGCCCAAACAACCCAGCCGTAGTGGGCGCTGGCCAACACCAGCAAGCCGAACACAATGCGGTACCAGGCAAAAAACGTGAAGTCGTGCGAGCTGATGTAGCGCAGCAGCCAGCGCACGCACAGGAAGGCGGAAATGAAGGCGGCCACGGTGCCCAGGCCGAACAGGGGCACGTCGGTGGCCGACAGGATGTCGCGCGCTTTGTACAGCGAGTAGAAGGTGGCCGCGAACAAGGTCGGGATGGCCAGGAAGAACGAGAATTCGGTGGCTGTCTTGCGCGACAGGCCCAGCAGCATGCCGCCGATGATGGTCGAGCCGGAACGGCTGGTGCCAGGGATCAGCGCGAATGCCTGCGCGCAGCCCACTTTCAGGGCGTCAAACGGCGTCATTTCATCGACCGAGTTGACGCGCACGGTGACGGGATTGGTGCGTGCGCGGCGCTCCACCAGCAAGATGATGATGCCGCCGATGATGAAGGCCATGGCGACCGGTACTGGCTTGAACAGCGCATGCTTGATCATCTTGCCGATGGCCAGGCCGATGACGGCCAGTGGAATGAAGGCGATGGCCACGTTCAGCACGAATTTGCGCGACTTGACTTCGGTGCCGAAGGTGGACAGCACGCTGCCGATGCGCTGGCGGTATTCCCAGCACACGGCCAGGATGGCACCGGCCTGGATGGCGATCTCGAAGACGTCCATGACTTCTTTCGAGACATCCTTGGTAAAGTCGAGCAGACTGCCGGCCAGGATCAGATGTCCCGTGGACGAAATCGGCAAGAATTCGGTAAAACCTTCGACCAGCCCCATGATGATGGCTTTTAACGCAAGAATGAGATCCATAGATGTATAAAAGGGTATAAGTACGGGTATAAGTGACAGGATGGGGTGACCGCGTGGCGCCAGCAATGTGCGCGGGGTCGAAGCTTACCATGCCGCAGGCCCGCGGACCTTATTTGGACGCAGTTGGGCGGCGCTTTTTTAGCGCCGTCCGCCAGGCGAGGGAGGCTTCAGGAAGCCTGTTTTGCCGGCGCCACCAGGCGCGCGCTGGCCGCCACCAGCAGCAGGGCGGCGCCCAGCATGGCGAAGGCGATGTTCAGGCTGGTGGCGTGGGCGACGAAGCCGATCACGGCCGGGCCGGCCAGGATGCCCGCGTAGCCGATGGTGGTGATGGCCGCCACGGCCAGGCTGGCCGGCATGGCATGCTGGTTGCCCGCCGCCGTGAACAGGATGGGCACGATATTCGCCGCGCCCAGGCCGATCAGCACGAAGCCAAGCATGGCCAGGCTGGCGTGCGGCGCCAGCACGGCCAGGAAAAAGCCTGTCGCTGCGCACAAGCCGCCAAAAGTGAGCACACGCTTTCCGCCAAAGTGGCTAACCACCTTGTCGCCGGTGAAACGGCCCACCGTCATGGCGATGGCGAAGGCGGCGTAGCCGAGGCCGCCCTTGGCTTCTTCCACGCCGCGCGTGGTGGTAAGGAACAGGGCGCTCCAGTCGAGGATGGCGCCTTCGGCCAGGAAGACGATAAAGCACAACAGGCCAATGAAAATGACGGCGCCATGCGGCATGACGAACAGCGGCGTCTTTTCGCCGGAGGCGGACGCCGTCGGCAGCAGATGGCCTTGCGCCGCACCCAGCACGCCGCACAGCAGCAGCATCACCACCACGCAGGACCAGGCCGGCGTCAGGCCCAGCCACAACAGCAGGGCCATGCAGGCCGCACCGGCGAAGCCGCCCACGCTGAACAGCGCATGAAAGCCCGACATCATGGCGCCGCCGTTGGCTTTTTCGATGATCACGGCCTGGATATTGATGGCCACGTCGAACGTGCCCATGGCCGCGCCGAACACCAGCAGCACCAGGCCCAGTTGCAGCGGCGTGGCGGCCAGCGCCAGGCCGGGCAGGATGGCGGTCAGGAGCAGGCCGGCGCCGACGATGACCTTGCGGCAGCCGAAGCGTGCCGTGAGCATGCCCGTAAACGGCATTGCGCACAGCGAGCCGGCGCCCAGGCACAGCAGCAAAATGCCGAGGGTGGCTTCATCGAGGCCCAGGCGCGACTTGGCGTAGGGAACCAAGGGCGCCCAGGCGGCCATGCCGAGGCCGGCGGCGAAGAAGACCAGGCGCGTGGCGCGTTGTTGCAGGGTGCCGGTGAGATGCATGGGGGAGCTTTTCAAAGTCGGGGTGGATAAAATCAGGCGCGGGCGCGCAACACTTGTACGCCCAGCCGTTCAAAGGCGGCCACGTGGGCAGCGTCGGCATCGGCTTCCAGCACCAGGTGCTGCAGCAAGCCCGTGGCCAATACGCCAAAGGGTGCGGCGGTGCCCAGCTTGTCGCTGGTGACGGCCACGACCACCGCCTTGCTGGCGCCGGCGATGCTGCGCTTGAATTCCGCCTCGTCGTAATTGAAGGCCGTTACCCCCGCGTCCGCATCGGCGCCGCAAGCGCCGAGGAAGCACAGGTCGGGATGCATGCGCTCGACGGTGCGCAGCGCCTGCGGTCCCAGGCTGGCGCCGGCGCGGCGGTCGACCCTGCCGCCAGCCATGATCAACTCGATTTCCGGGCGTTCCATCAGGGCCATGGCAATGGCTGGTGCGTTGGTGATGACAGTGAGCGCTAACTCTGGCAGGGCGCTGGCGATGGCCAGGTTGGTCGAGCCCGCATCGAGAAACAGCACCTGTCCCGCGCG
The DNA here is from genome assembly GCF_030397625.1 of Janthinobacterium sp. SUN026. NCBI lineage: Bacteria > Pseudomonadati > Pseudomonadota > Betaproteobacteria > Burkholderiales > Oxalobacteraceae > Janthinobacterium > Janthinobacterium sp. SUN026. Next base: position 43,395 of record NZ_JAPQNU010000001.1, read on the forward strand.
CAGGAGGGAGACGGCGGCCTGCGCCAGGCGCGCCTTGCGTTCCGGCGCTTCCTGCTTGCGCTGGCTCAAGGTGCCGCCGTCCGGCGCCAGCGGCAAGGCGCCGCCATACACGCGCTGGCACAGGCCGGCCGCAGCCATCTCGCGCAGATCGCGCCGTATCGTATCTTCGGATACGTCGAGCTGGCGCGCCAGGTCCAGCGCCAGCACGCGACCGTCGGCATGCAATTGTTGCTGGATCAGCGCGTGGCGTTGTTTGAGGAGCAGGGTGGCGGACATGGTGAACCTGTAAACGTGCAAGAATGTGCATGAATATACGCAAACGTGCAAACAGAGTCAAGCGTACGCAGGTTTCAGTCAAATATTGCCGAAAAGATATAAATTCTGTTGGTGTTGTAAAAAACAAAATAAAATAAGGGAAGCCATGTTTTCAAGTACCTCTTTCAAGGCAAGTTTGTCGGGCCGCGCCCTGCGCCGCAGTGGATGGTTGATCCTGGGCATGATGATCGTGTTGAATGCGCTGCATTGGATGCGTCATGGCACGCTGGGCTGGAGCGATGTACGCGATTCCGTGTGCCTGCTGCTGATCTATCTGGGGATTGCCACCTTGCTGGAATACAAGCGGCAGCGCGACGCCGAGGAAGCGGAAGACGCGCGCTAAGCGCGACGCAAGCAGGGACGCCGTACGCGTCGCAGCTCAGGGCGCCGTCAGCCGTTCCAGTTCGGCCAGCCAGTGCACCGCGTGTTCGCGGCTGTCGCCGCACATCTCCTCGGATGGCTGCAAGCCGCCGCAAAACGCGGGCCGTTCCGGCTGGCCAAAGATCTTGCAACGGTTGTCATCGGCCAGCTGCACGCAGCGCACGCCCGCCGGTTTTCCCTCCGGCATGCCGGGAATCGGGCTGGTGATGGACGGTGCGGTGCAGCAGGCGCCGCACGAGGGACGGCATGCCAGGGTGGCAGATGGTGACATGGGAGTTCAGACGGGCGGGTGAGGAGCCGACAGTATAGCAAGCCGGCTCCCATGTGTTGCCCGGGCGCGTTCAGCGCACGATGCTGACGCGCTTGCCCGATAAAGTGCGGCGGGCCGGATCGCCATGCACGGTGATGCGGCCGGAACCGCTGGCGCGGGCGTTGACTTCATTCTGGACGCTGACGTCGATGTCGCCGGAGCCGTTGCTCGCCAGATAGGCAACGTCGCTGCGCAGCGACGCCAGGTTGACATCGCCCGAGCCATTCACGTTGGCGTCCAGGCGCTGCACGGCGCCGTTGGCGCTGATGCTGCCCGAGCCGTTGACGGCCACGTTGATGCGTTCGCCGTGCACGCTGCCCAGCTGGATGCTGCCGGAACCGTTCTGCACCGCGTCCGTGTTGCCGCTGGCGAGGGCCGCCGCGTTGATGCTGCCCGAGCCATTGTTGGCCACGTCGAAGCGTCCCGTCGTGCCCGACAATTCGCTCTTCATCGACCCGCGCTGTTCCAGGCTGAAATCGTCGCCATTCAGGCCGCTGACCACCAGGCGGCCCGAGCCGGAGATGTTGATCTTCCTCAATTGTGGCGTCGTATAGATGACATGGATGCCATTGCTGCTGCGAATGTTCGTGTCGCTCCACAGGCGCAGCGTATTGCCGTTTACGTCGCTATGGATCAGCGGTTGCAGATTGCTGTCCGCTTCGATCACCAGCGATGCCGTCGGGCCGACGCGCACGTCGATCTTGATGTCGATGCGCTTCATGTTGTCGATGTCGAGCGCGCTGATGGTGCTGACCTGGCGCACGTCGCGGCTCACTTGCCCATTGCCCTGGCTGACATTGCTGCTGGAATCGGCATAGCGTACTTCGCCATCGTTGGGGTTGATGACGATGGCGCAACCGCCAAGGGCAACGGCACAGCACAGGGCCAGCAAGATACGCATGGTGTTTCCTTTATGATTGTTTTAGTTCGGGACAAGAAAAGAGCCGGCTGCCGCGCCGCGGCTGCCGTGCTGTCGATGAGAAGATAGCAAAGCGGTGCGCTGGCTGGCAGGGAAATGCGACGAACTGCGTAAAACGCGGGGTGAACTGCAGGCGCGTGCGCCTGACGTGGTGCCGTCCGCCTTAAAAGCTGAGCAGGAAACAGGCGCCGGCGCCGACGGGCCGCGCATGGCGCAAGGTGCCGCCGTTGGCATGGGCCAGGTGGCGCACCAGGGCCAGGCCGATGCCGCGCCCTTGCTTCCTGGTCGAGAAAAATGGCATGAAGATGTGCGCGGCCAGCGTATCGGGCACGCCATGGCCATTGTCGCGCACTTCGATGCGCAGGCGCGCACCCCGGCTCAGGCGGGCGCTGACCGTGACGCGCGGCGCGGCAATCCCCTGCGTGGCTTCGGCGGCATTCTTGAGCAGATTGATCAGCGCCTGTTCCAGCTGGCCTGCATCGATCCGCACTTCCAGCGATGCCGGTTCGACGGAAAATTCCGCCCTGCCGCCGCGCGCCTGCCAGGCTGGCGCCAGCAGCGCTTCCAGGCGCTGGAACAGTTGTTCCAGGCGCACCGCTTCGGGTTGCGGCGCGGGCACGCTGGACAGGCTACGGTAGCTGGCCACGAAGTCGGCCAGGCTGGCGGCGCGGCGGGCGATGGCGTCGAGCGCCGTCGCCAGGTCGGCATGGGTGTCGTGCGGCAGCAGGGGGCGCACGTCCGCCAGCAGGTCGCAGGCCGTGCGGGACAGCGAGGCGACTGGCGTCAGCGAATTCATGATTTCATGCGTCAGCACTTGCACCAGGTCGCGCCAGGCGTTGAGCGCCTCGGCTTCCAGTTCGCTTTCCACGGGCATCAGCGCGGCCAGGTGCTGCGGCGCGCCTTGCACGGTCAGCGCCGCAACGGCCACGAGCGCCCGTTCCACGCCTCGCTCCGTGTCAAAACTGAGCAGGCGGCGCTGGCCGGGCGGCTGCGCCGCCAGCAGTTGCTGCCACCGTTGCGGTTCGCTCGCATGTCCGGGCGCCAGCTGGCGCCGTGCGCTTGCATTGAGGGGCGTTACCTTGCGTTCCTCGGCGTCGTTCCGGATGCGGAACAGGGCGATGGGCGCGTGTTCGAGACAGGCTTCGAGTGCCCTCAGCGACTCTTCATCGGACGTAGGCGACGGCGCCGCCGTCACGGCCGTTGCCATTGTCGACTCCTGGCGCGACAGGCGCGGCGCGAGGCGTGTCAGGCAGCGGGACAGCAGCCACGCCGGCGCTATCGACAGCAGCAGGCACAATACGCTCAGGCGCGGCGACGCCAGCGCGACAAAATACCCGGCGCCGCCGGCCAGCGCCAGCATGGCGGCGATGCTGGCGCTGGCCGTCGTCTTGAGGCTGCGCTCAGATGCCATGTTTGTTCAGCTTGCGGTACAGGGCGGCGCGGCTGATGCCCAGCGCCTTGGCCGCATGGCTGATATTGCCGTCGACCTGCTCCAGCGTGCGGTGGATGGCATCGCGTTCCAGCGCGCCCAGCGTCTGACGTGCGTGGGCGGGTGCGACGGGCGCCGCTGGCGCCTGGCCGGCGCCGTCGAACAGGCCGAAATCGCCGCGCGTGTAGTGCGCTTCGCTCCCCAGGATGACGGCCCGTTCGCAGGCATGGCGCAGCGCGCGCACATTGCCAGGCCAGTCATGCTGCTGCAGGTAGTCGAGCGCCTCGGCCGCGGGCGCGCGCGCAGGGCGTTGGTACTGGCTTTCGTAGTGTGCCAGGTAGTGCCGCAGCAGCATGGCGATATCCTCGCGGCGCGCCCGCAGCGGCGGCACGCGCAGCACGATGGTATTGAGGCGGAACAGCAGGTCGGGCCGGAACACGGCCGGATCGAACAGCCGCGCTTCATCGACATTGGTGGCGCTGAGGATGCGCACGTCGATCGCTTCCGGACGGTCGGCGCCGAGCGGCGTCACTTCGCGCCGTTCCAGCGCCGTCAACAGCTTCGCTTGCGCCGCCAGCGGCAGGTTGCCGATTTCATCGAGAAAGAGCGAGCCGCCGCGCGCCGCCTGGAAGCGCCCTGCGCGTTCATGCCTGGCGTCGGTGAACGCGCCCTTGCGGTGGCCGAACATTTCGCTTTCGAAGGTTGTCTCCGGTACGGCGCCCATGTCCACCGGCAGCAGGGGGCCGGCGGCGCGGCGCGAGGCCTGGTGCAGCGCGCGCGCCACCAGTTCCTTGCCGACGCCGTTTTCACCGAGCACCATCACGTTTGCCTCGGTGGGACCGACGCTGGCGACCATCGCACGCAACTCACGCATGGCCGGGGAGTCGCCCATCAGGTCCGGTGCTGCCGTGCCTGGCGAGGCCATGCCGGCGCGGCGCGCCAGCGCCTGTTCCACGGCGGCGGCCAGGCGCGCGTTGTCCCAGGGCTTGGTGATGAAATCGCCGGCACCGCGCTGCAGCGCCGCCACGGCCAGCGGCACGTCGGCATACGCCGTCATGGCGATCACACAAGGCGGCCGTGGCAGCGCGCGCAGCAGGTCGAGCAAGGCCAGGCCTTGTGCGCCATCGGTCTGGCCGGGCTGGAAATTGAGGTCGAGCAGCACCACGTCGGGCACGGCCCGGGCCAGCAGCGCGGGCAGCCCCGCCGGGTCGCACAGCGTATCGACCTGGCCGTCGCGGTAGCGCCGCCGCAGCAGCAGCTGTGCGGCACAGGCGACATCGATATCGTCGTCGAGGATCAGGACGTGGGCTGCGGTGTGGGCCATGGAGAGCATAGTGAGCGTCGGTCAGTGGCGCATTCTAGCAGCCGCGCAGGGGGCGTGGCAGCTGCTGCGGGCATGCCCGTTTGCCGGTGCTGTGCGCTTGCGAACAGCCGCTGTCCGGAAATGGACACTGCGGGACACCGCGCCGCACCGCCGGTGCCGGCGCGCGGCTGCAGGGCGCCTGTCCGCGTGGCGCCTGCCGCTGGCACGCTGCTTGCTGATGCAGGGACAAGACCAGTGCGAAAGACGTGAAAATAAATATGCATGCTCCCCGATCTTCGATCCCCCCTTTGCCGGCCAGCGGCGCCGCCATGGATACGCGCGTGCCGCGCAGCCGGCGCAAGCTGGTCGCCGCCGGCCTGGCGGGCGTGTTGCTGCTGGCCGCGCTTGCCGCCGCCGGGTGGTGGGCCATGCCGCGCGGCTTGCAGGTGCCTGCCGCCGAATTGCGCATCGGTATCGCAGAGCGCGGCATTTTCCTCGATGAAGTGGTGGTGCGCGCCAGCGCCGAGCCGCTGCATTCCGTGCTCCTCGATTCGGTCGAGTCGGGCCGCATCGACGAGGTGCTTGCCAGTGACGGCGCGCTGGTCAGGAAGGGCCAGCTGCTGTTCCGCATCTCCAATCCGCAGCGCAACCTGGAACTGCTGGCCCGCAAGGCCGAACATGCACAGCAGATTTTCAACTTGTCCAACTTGCGCGTGGCGCAGCAGGCCAGCGCCAGCGAGCACCAGCGCCGCCTGGACGATCTGGCGTTTGCGCTGCAGCAGGGCGGCAAGCAGCATGCGCGCCATGTCAGGCTGGCGGCGCAGGGCTTCATTTCCAGCGTGGCGCTGGAGGAGTCGGCCGACAGCCTGCTGCAGCAGCAGCGCGCGCTGGCGCAGGAACAGCAGGCGGCGCAGGCCGAAGCGCGGGTGCGCCGCGATGCGGCCAGCCAGCTTGAGGCGTCCATCGCGGGCCTCAGTTCGGGCCTGCTGCTGGTCGGCGCCACGGTCGATGCCCTGGCCGTGCGCGCGCCGTCCGCCGGCCGGCTGACGGACTTCCGGCTGCAGGTGGGCGAGTCGATTGCGACGGGCAAGAATGTGGGCCGCATTGACGACCCAGTGCGCTACAAGCTGTCGGCCAGGGTGGACGAGTTTTACCTGAACCGCATGGCGGCGGGACGGCAAGCCAGCATCGTCCAGGATGGCCGCGCTTACGCGCTGAGCGTGCAGACGATTTATCCGCAGATCAAGGAGGGCCGCTTCACGGTGGAGCTGGTGTTCACGCACGGACAGCCGCCCGTGCTCAATCCGGGACAAAGCCTCGATGCGCAGATCACCCTGGGCGAGCCGGCTGCCGCGCTGCTGCTGCCGAACGGCGCCTTCGTCAACGACAGCGGCGGCGCCTGGGTCTACGTGCTCGATGCGTCCGGCGGCCAGGCGCAGCGGCGCGCGGTGCGTATCGGCCGGCGCAACAACAGCCAGCTCGAAGTGCTGCAAGGGCTGCAGGCAGGCGAACGCGTGATCCTGTCCGCCTACGCCGCCTATGGAAATTCCCCCAGATTGCACATAAGCCGGTAAATTCCCTCTCATCTTCCATAAAGGTTCCACCCATGCTCAAATTAGTCGGCGTCAGCAAGCTGCATCAGTCAGGCGATATCCAGACCAAGGCCCTGGATCGCATCGACCTCGAAATCGAGGCGGGCGAATATGTGGCCATCACGGGCCCGTCGGGCTGCGGCAAATCGACCCTGCTGGGTCTGCTGGGCTTGCTCGATATTCCCAGCCAGGGCGAATACTGGTTCGAGGGCCAGAACGTGGCAGGGTGGAGCGAGGCGAAGCTCAATGTGCTGCGCCGCGGGCGCATCGGCTTCATTTTCCAGAGCTTTAACCTGATCGAGGAACTGAGCGTATTCGAGAACGTGGAGCTGGCGCTCGAATACAACGGCACGTCGGCGCGCGAACGGCGCCAGCGCGTGGCCGCCATGCTCGACAAGCTGGGCGTGGCCCACCGCGCGGGACACCGGCCGTCGCAGCTGTCCGGCGGCCAGCAGCAGCGCGTGGCGATCGCGCGCGCGCTGGTGGCCGGGCCGGCCGTCTTGCTGGCCGATGAACCGACGGGTAACCTCGATACAGCGCACGGCAATGAAGTCATGCGCCTGCTGCGCAGCATCAATGCGGAGGGCACGACGGTGGTGATGGTGACCCACTCGCCCGACCATGCGGCGCAGGCATCGCGCACCCTGCATTTGCTGGACGGCCGCATCGTGGTCGACGCCTTGCAAGCCGCATGAAGGCGGCCGATTTCCGCATCGGCTGGCGCCTGCTGGCGCAGCAGCGTGGCGCCTCGGCGGCCGTCATCCTGGGCCTGGCGGTGGGGTTCGCGGCCTGCTTTCTGCTGCTGGGCTTTGTCGGCTACAGCCTGGGCTACGATAGCCAGGTACCGCAGCGCGAGCGCGTGCAGCTGGTCAAGCAGCGCATCAATCTGTTCATCCGCCCCGAGTGGCAGAATTACGCCTATCTGTCGCTGCGCGACGTGGCGCAGCGCAGCGGTGCGGTGGAGATGGCGAGCATCGTCAGGCAACTGGCTTTGCCCGTGCAGCGCGGCGAGCGCCCGTATGCACTGAACGTGCAAGCGGTCGATGCGGATTTTGCCAGCCTGTTCGGCGTGACGGCGCTGCAGGGCGACTTGCGCTCCACGCTGGCGCAGCCCGATGCCGTGGCGCTGACGCAGACGGCGGCGCGCAAGCTGTTTGCCGACGCATCCGCGCTGGGCCAGTTGCTGCAGGTCGGCGGCGTCACGCTGCAGGTGCGCGCCATTCTGCCCGACCATCAGCGCAACACCACGGTGCCGTATGAAGTGCTGGTGGGTACGCTCAGCAGCGCCTGGCCGGCGGCGCAGCGCGAGGCCGCTTTTTCCGGCACGGGGCGCGGCGCCATTTACCTGCGGATGCGCCCCGGCGCAGACCCCGATGCGCTGGCGGCGCTGCTGCAGCGGGCCGTCAACGATTCGCCGCAAGACCGGCAGGTGCGCGGGGCCTCGATGGGGCGCGCGCTCGAGGGACGCAACGTCACCGACATCGCGCTGCTGCCGCTGGCGCAGGCTTACTTCGATGCGGACCTGTACAACAGCCGCGCGGCGGCGCGGCATGGGCAGCGCGCCAGCGTGGCGGGACTGGCCGTGCTGGCGCTGCTGATACTGGCCCTGGCCGTCATCAATTACGTCAACCTTGCCACCGTGCGCACCTTGCGCCGCCAACGGGAAATCGGCGTGCGCAAGCTGCTCGGCGCCAGTGCGGCGCGCCTGGTGCGGCAGTTCCTGGCCGAGTCGGTGCTGACGGCGCTGCTGGCGGCCGCCGCCGGCTTGCTGCTGGCCTGGCTGGCGCTGCCGCTCTTCGCCGAGCTGGTCCAGCGGCCGCTGGACGATATGTTCACTGCCTGGCGCTGCGCCGGCGCCTTGCTGTCCGGCGTGCTCACGGGCTTGTGCGCGGGCGCCTATCCCGCCTGGTGCGCGCTGCGCGTGCGGCCCGGTCCCGCGCTGGCTGGCCGCGGCAACAGCGAAACGGCGGCTGGCCTGTGGCTGCGCCGCGTGCTGACGGTATTGCAGTTCGGCGCCGCCATGGCGCTGTGCGCCGCGACCCTGGCCGTCGGCTGGCAAGCCTGGTATGGCAGCCATGCCTCGCCGGGCTTTGCGCCGGATGGCTTGCTGGTGCTGGACTTGCCGCCCGGGAGCGAGGACAGCCCGCAGGCGCGCGCCTTCGAAGAGGCGCTGGCGCGCCTGCCCGGCATCGCCGGCGTGGCAGGCATCCTGGAAGCGGTCGGGCGCGATGGCAGCAAGGTCGTCGGCAGCGTCAGGACGCGCGACGGGCGCGACGTGCGCCTCGAATACAAACCCATGACGCCGGGCTGGTTCGACCTGCACCGCATCGTGCCCCTGCACGGGCGATTGTTCGATGCGGCGCGGGACAGGGTCGGCAGCCAGGTGGTGGTGCTCAATGCGGCGGCGGCGCTGGCGCTGGGCTACCCCACGCCGCAGGCCGCCGTGGGGCAGGCGATGCCGGACGGGCAGGTGATCATTGGCATTGCGCCGCCGATCCGCTTCCAGGACATGCGCCAGGCGGCCCAGCCGATGCTGTTCGATTTGCGCCATGGCGGCACGCTGTCCTTGCGCAGCGCGGACGCCGTGGTAGCGGCCCATGCGCGCATCGAACCGCTGTGGCGGCGCTATTTTCCGGAGCGGATGCTGGAACTGCGTACGGCGCAAAGCCTGCTGACGGGGATGTATGCCGAAGATCTGCGCCTGGCGCGCATGCTCGGCCTGGCCAGCCTGATCGCCTTGCTGCTCGCCGCCTTCGGCATCTATGTGCTGTCGGCCTACAGCGTGCAGCGCCGCAGCCGTGAAATTGTGCTGCGCAAGTTGCATGGAGCCGGCCGCGCCGCCATCGCCCGCCTGGTGGGACGCGAGTTCATGCTGCTGCTTGCCGCCGGCGCCGTATTGGGCCTGCCGCTGGCGGCCTTGGGCATCGCGCGCTACCTGGCCGGCTTTGTCGAACGCGCGCCGCTGGGCGCCTGGCCCCTGGCGGCGGCATTGCTGCTGGCTATGCTGGTGGCCCTGCTGGCCACCGTGCGGCACACCTGGTCGGCCATGCGCATGGCACCGGCGCTGGCCTTGCGCGCTGACTGATACTTCAAGGGATAGCATGATGTCTGCACGAAATTTTCGCATCGGCTGGCGCTTGCTGGCGCAGCAACCGGCGTATTCCGCCGCCGCGCTGGGCGGGCTGGCGACGGGTTTTGCACTGTGCCTGTTGCTGCTTTGCCTGGTCCGCTATTCCTTCAGCTTCGATGCCGCCGTGCCGCAAGCCGAGCGCGTCTATGTGCTGAAGCACCGGCTCAACTTCATTCCGCAGCCGCAGTGGCTGGAATACACGCCATTTGCCCTGCGCGACGTGGCGCTGCGCAGCGGTTTCCCCTTGCAAGCGAGCGTGTTCTGGCCGCGCAAGGCGACCTTCGAGCAGGATGGCCGCCAGCAGGAACTCGAGATCACGGCCGTCGATCCCGCTTTTGCCGCCATCTTCCAGCCGCGCGTGCTGGCCGGCGACCTGTCGGCGGCGCTGAGCCGGCCCGATGGCCTGGCCGTGACGGAGTCGATGGCGCGCCGCCTGTTCGGCCACGCCGACGTGCTGGGGCGCGTGCTGGGGCGCGATATCGCGCTGGACCGGCAAAGCTTGCGTGTGCGCGCCGTGCTGGCCGATCCGCCGCTGGCCAGCACGGTGTCCTATGCGCTGCTGGCGGGCACGGGCAGCGTGCTGTGGCCGGCGCCCCAGCGCGACGCGGCGCTGGCCAACTGGATGGGCATCGCCGGCAAGATTTATGTCAAGACGGGAGCGGGCGTGAGCGCCGAAGCCTTGCGCGGCGCGCTGCAGACTGCCACTGACCAGGGACCATGGAACAGCCTCGTGCCGCCGCAGCAGCGCGCCGCGCTGGGCGAGCGCAAGCCCGTCGAGATCGCGCTGGGGCCCCTGCGCGACGCCTATTTCGACACCACGGTGGCCAACACCATCGGCAGCGGTCCGCGCGCCGACCGGCGGCTGGTGCTGGGACTGGGCGCCATCGGCCTGCTGATCCTGCTGCTGGCCGTGTCCAACTACATCAGCCTGGCGGCCGTGCGCACCTTGCAGCGCCAGCGTGAAATCGCCGTGCGGCGCGTGCTGGGCGCTTCCTCGGGGCAGTTGCTGGCCCAGTTCCTGGCCGAATCGCTGTTGCTGTCGCTGGGGGCCACGGTGCTGGGCGTGCTGCTGGCCTGGTTGCTGCTGCCCCTGTTCGCCGCGCTGGTGGCGCGGCCGCTGGACGATATCTTTGCACCGTTGCCGCTGGTGCTGTGCGTGCTGGCCGGCACGGCGGCGGGCGCCTATCCGGGCTGGCTGGCCTGCCGTGTCGACATGCGCCAGGCGCTGGCACAGCGCAGCGGCGACACCCGCGGCAGCGCCGGCCTGCGCCGCGTGCTGACGGTGTCGCAGCTGGCCCTGGCGATGGGCCTGGGCAGCGTGGCGCTGGCGGTAGCCTGGCAGACGCGCTATGCCAGCGAGGCTGGGCGCGGCTTCGATGCGGCGCCGCTGCTGGTGCTGGAATTGCCGAAGGGGCAGGATATGCGCCAGCCGGCCAGCGTGGCCTTCCGCGACGCCGTGCTGCGCGTGCCCGGCGTGGCGGCGGTGGCGGACAGCCGCGACGTGCCTGGCCGCGACGGGGTTGGCGGCACGCGTTCCAGCGATATCGTGCAGCGCGGCGACGGCGGCAGCATCTCGCTGGAGATCCGTGAAGTCAGCGCCAGCTTTTTCGACGCGTACGGGGTGGCCGCGCTGGCGGGACGCGCGTTCGATCCCGCCATCGAGCGTGCGCCGGAGGCGAGCACCATCGTCATCAACATGGCGGCCGTGCGCGCGCTGGGCATGGCCACGGCGCAGCAGGCGCCGGGACGCTGGCTCAATGGACAGGCCTTGCAGATCGTCGGCGTCGTGCCGGACATCCGCTGGCAAAGCTTGCGCGAGCCGCTGCTGCCCGTGATGTACCGACTCGACCCTGCCAATGCGATGCTGACCGTGCGCCTGGCGGCGGGCGCGGACGGCGCCAGCGTGACGGAAGCCGTCGCCCCTCTGTGGCAGCGCTATTTTCCGGGACAAGTGTATGCGCCCAAGCCGCTGACGGCATATGCCGCCAGCGCCTATGCCGACGATCGCCGCATGGCCAGCCTGCTGGCCTGGGCCAGCGCCGCCATCTTCGTGCTGGCGGCCTTTGGCGTGTATGTGCTGGTGGCGCACAATGTGCAGCGGCGCGCGCGCGAGATCGTGTTGCGCAAGCTGCATGGCGCCGGGCGCCTGGCAATCGGGACGCTGGTGGTGCGCGAGTTCCTGTGGCTGCTCGCCATCGCCGGCGTGGCGGCTTTGCCGCCGGCCGCGTTGGCGATCGCGCGCTACCTGGCGGCCTTCAGCGCGCATCCGCCCATCGGTGCCTGGCCCCTGGCGCTGGCGCTGCTGGCGGCCGCGTTCGTGGTGGCCCTGGCGACTGCGCGCCACACCTGGCTGGCCATGCGCATGGCGCCGGCGCAAGCCTTGCGCGATTGAGATGGGCTTGCCGCATGGCGTCAGCGTCGGACACTCCCAGCCGATGGGCGCCATGCCACAGCGACGCGTTACAATGGCGAGCGTGCGGATCGGCCAGCCGGCGAGGTGCGGCTGCCTATATGTATACGCATCAGTGTACTTCTGCGCCCTTTTCGTGCGATCAGGATGGGTCTGGCAACCGGCGCTTGACCTTGGCGGTAGACCGGTCTACCATTAATGACTCAAAAGTAAGTTACTTGGAAAGACACATGCAAGCCCCGATTGATACCAAGCCCCGCTGGGAGCGGCGCAAGGATGCCCGCCCGCAGGAATTGCTCGCCGCCGCCCTCGACCTGTTTGTCGAACGGGGCTTCGCATCGACGCGCCTGGAGGATGTGGCCAAGCGGGCCGGCGTGTCGAAAGGCACCCTGTACCTGTACTTTGAGAACAAGCAAGAGCTGTTCAAGGCCGTGGTGCGCGACAATATCGTGCATTCCATCGGCGAGGCGGAGGACAGCATGGCCGCCTCGGACAGCAGCAGCGCCGAGTTGTTGCGTAGCATGATGATGCAATGGTGGGAAGAATTCGGCGCCACCAAGCTGGCCGGTTTGACCAAGCTGATGCTGGCCGAAGCGAACAATTTCCCGGAACTGGCGCAGTTTTACAACGAAGAGGTGGTCACGCGCGGCAATGCGCTGATCGCCACCTTGCTGGAACGGGGCATGCAGCGCGGCGAATTCCGCCAGGTCGATCCCGTGCTGGTCAGCACCATCCTCAGCGCGCCCGTCACCATGCTGATGATGTGGACGCACTCCTTCCTGCCGTGCGAGGTCAAGAACATCGATCCCGTCGCCTACATGGATGCCTTTATCGACATGAGCTTGCGCAGCTTGCAGGTGGAGGCGCCCGGGAAAAGTTGATATGTAGAGCTTGCCTCTACCGTTCAGTTGCCCCTTTTCCAAGGTTCGCCCCCCCAAATCTGCAGATCGTCGCAAATTTCCTCCATTCCCCGCCTTTATGGTTAACATGTGCTTTCAGCCAGTTCAACGATAAAATGGCGGATTATTACTTCACTTACCGAGTCCAAAGATGAATATCGAACAAGCCCGCTTCAATATGATCGAACAGCAGATCCGTCCATGGGACGTACTGGATATCGACGTATTGGAGCTGTTGAACGTGGTCAAGCGTGAAGATTTCGTGCCGGCCGCCTATAAAAACCTGGCCTTCGTCGATACCGAAATTCCACTGGGCGGTGGCGAATGCATGTTGACGCCGAAGCTGGAAGCGCGCATTTTGCAAGACGTAGCCGTCAAGAAGCATGAAAATGTGCTGGAAATCGGCACCGGCAGCGGTTACATGGCCGCGTTGCTGGCGCACAAGGCACGTCATGTGACGAGCGTGGAAATCGTTCCCCAATTGAAAACCCTGGCCGAGCAGACCCTGGCCGCCAACGGCGTGACGAATGTCACCGTGGAACTGGGCGACGGCGCCCAGGGCTGGAGCAAGGGCGCACCGTATGATGTGATCGTCGTGTCCGGCGCCCTGGCCGTGTTGCCGGAAGCACTGTTGCAACAAGTGAAAGTCGGCGGCCGCATCCTGGCCATCATCGGCGAAGCGCCGATCATGTCGGCGCACCTGATCACGCGCAGCTCGGACAAGGCTTACGACACGCGCAAGCTGTTTGAAACCAATGTCACGCCGCTGCAAGCCGTGGCACCGTCGCATTTCCAGTTCTGAGGCGACCGATTCGATGGAGCATTTGAGTGCACCGCAGCTGGCCGCCTGGCTGGCTGACCCTTCCCGCCCGCGCCCCTTGTTGCTGGACGTGCGGGAACAGTGGGAGTTCGACCTGTGTCACCTCGACGGTGCCACCCTGATGCAGATGAATTCGATTCCTGCGCGCATCGATGACCTCGATGAAGACGCCGAAATCGTCTGCATCTGCCATCACGGCATGCGCAGCATGCAAGTGGCAGCCTTCCTGGAGCGCAATGGTTTTGGCAAGATCAGTAATTTGACGGGCGGCGTGCATGCCTGGGCGCTGCAAGTCGACAGCGCGATGCCTAAATACTAAGTTATTTTGCAGTAGATGCACCCAGGCATGTTTTCCTGCATGCCTGCGGAGGCCTGTACCCCGCTCACCCGGCGGGCGCAAGGCAAGCGGTAGCAGATTTTTGATTCCATCAACTTTTGACGACTCCAACGGAGAAATGCAATGCGGAAACCCCTTATCGCCGTGCTGATGACCAGCGCCTTTGTCTCGATGACATACTCGCTGCAAGCGCAGGCGGCCGATCTCATCCAGGTGTACCAGCAGGCGCTGGCCAATGACGCGCAGTACGCCAGCGCGCGCGCGGCCCTGTCGGCCGGGATGGAGCGGGTTCCGCAGGGATTGGCAGGCTTGCTGCCGCAAATCTCCGCGTCTGGCAGCAATACGCGTGGCAATCAGGAACAGATCGCCCAGAACAATGGCGGCAACAAGATCACCTCGCCGTCCGTGAATGTGCGCACGAATGCCTACAATTTGACACTGGCGCAACCGCTGTTCCGCTGGGATCGCTGGGAAACCTATCAGCAAAGCAAGCTGGCGCAGGCGATTGCCGAAGCGCAATTTGCACAAGTGCAGCAAGACCTGATCACCCGCGTGGCGCAGGCGTATTTCGATGTGCTGAGCGCGCAGGACAACCTGGGCGCCACGCAGGCGCAAAAGGTCGCCACGACGGAGCAACTGGCATCGGCCAAGCGCAACTTCGAAGTCGGCACGCAAACGATTACCGATACGCACGAAGCGCAAGCGGCTTACGACCTGGTGGTGGCGCAGGAATTTGCCGCCATCAATGACCTGGCCAACAAGCGCAGCGCCTTGCAAACCATCATCGGCGAAGCGCCGACCACCCTGGCGCCGATGCGCACGGGCGTCGTCATCAGCGCGCCCGAACCGGCTGCCGTCGAGCCGTGGGTGTCGTCCGCGGAAGAGCAGAACTACGGCGTCGTCACGGCCCAGTTCAATGTGGAATCGGCCAAGCGCGACATCGGCCGCAACCGCGCCGGCCACTACCCGACCGTGGACCTGATCGCCAACGCTGGCCATACCTATTCTTCGGGTGGCGGCAATGGCAACGGCAATAACAATAATGCCATCGGCGTGCAGTGGAGCATTCCGATCTTCAGCGGCTTTGCCGTCACCAGCAAGGTGCGCGAATCGATCGCGCTGGAAAACAAGGCCCGCAACGACCTGGAAACGGCACGTCGCACGGCCTCGCAAGGCGCGCGTCAGGCTTTCCTGGGCGTCAATAGCGGCCTGGCGCAAGTCAAGGCGCTGGAAGCGGCGGAAGTGTCGAGCAAATCGGCGCTGGAGTCGAACCAGCTCGGCTATCAAGTAGGCGTGCGCATCAATATCGACGTGTTGAATGCGCAGAAACAATTGTTCTCGACGCAGAAAGACCTGTCGAAAGCCCGCTACGACACCATCATGAACGGCTTGCGCCTGAAGGCGGCGGCCGGCACCCTGAAGGAAACGGATTTGATGCCCGTCAATGCCTTGCTGGACAAGTAAGCGCGATCTTGCTTTGAATGAAAACCAGCCCCGGCGACGGCGCTGGTTTTTTTTCGTCTTGCGGTGTTATCACACGGCGCGGCTGTTGGCCACTTGCGTCAGGATCACGCCCGCCACCACCAGCCCCGCACCGGCCCAGTGCAGCGGAGAAATATGCTTCACGGCAAAGCCCAGAAAGCCGTAGCGGTCGATGGCCAGTGCGGCCAGCATTTGCCCGCCGATGACGGCCGCCATGAAGGGGCCGGACCCCATGCGCGGCGCCAGCATCAGCGCGGCGGTAATATAGAACACGCCGGCCGCGCCGCCCAGCCAGGACCAGCCCGGCCCGCGCATGGCGAGCTGGACATCGGGCGCCGGCACCCGCCAGAGCAGCATCACGAGCGACGCGAGCACGGCGCTGACGGCCAGCGAGGCGAGGGTGGCCCACAGCGGGTGGCCCAGGTTGCGGCCCAGCGCGGCATTCGCGCCCGCCTGGAAGGGAACGACGGCGCCGGCCAGCATGGCCAGCGGGGCAAATACGGTGATCCATCCATACATGTGCGACTCCATCTTTGTTGAGTTGATGCGATCATCGTATTATGCTGTCATGATTAAATCCAATTCGTAGTTTGTCATCCAACTATGCATGAAATGAATAATCTACGCGCCGTCGATTTGAACTTGCTGGTGATCCTGGATGCGCTGCTCAGCGAGCGCCATTTGTCGCGCGCGGCCGAACGGTTACATATGAGCCAGCCTGCCGTCAGCCATGCGCTGGCCCGCTTGCGCCACTTGCTCGGCGACCCGCTGCTATTGCGCGGCAAGGGCGGCTTCCAGCCGACGGCGCGCGCACTGGAATTGGCGCGGCCCTTGGCCGAAGCCCTGCAAAGCGTGCGTTCCGTGCTGGGCGGCGCCGTCTTCGAGGCGGCCACGGCGCAGCGCGTGTTTCGCCTGGCCATGTCGGATTACGGCGCGGCCTTGCTCTTGCCTGCTTTGCTGCGGCGTTTGCGCGCGGACGCGCCCGGCATCGACCTGGCTGTCAGCTACGCCAGCCGTCCGGCCGTGATCGCTGGCGTGCAGGATGGCGAGATCGACCTGGCGCTTGGTGTATTCCCGCAACTGCCCGAGCAGTTACACAGAGAAACTTTATTTGAGGAAACGTTCGCGTGCGCGCTCGATCCGGCCAGCCTGGCGGCCGGTGAAATGCTGAGTTTGGACACCTATCTGGCGCGTCCCCATGTGCTGGTGGCGTCCAGCGAGGGCGGCATGGCGGCCGAAGTCGACGCGGCCCTGGCCCAGCTGGGACAGACGCGCCGCATCGCCGTGCGCGTGCCGTACTGGACGGTCGCTCCGGATGTTGTGAGGGGGACGGACTTGGTCCTGACGGTGGCGCGGCGCGCCTTGCAGGGCAGCGCGGCGCAAGGGCTGGCACAGTACGCTGTGCCGTTTGCCATCGCGCCGTTTGCGTTTGAAGTGATACGGCACCGCCGCACGGACGGCGATGCAGGCATCGCCTGGCTGCGCGCGGCCATTGCACAGGCCGCCGAGCCAGGCTGAGGTATTACAGGCCGCCGCCCTGGCCGTCGAACTTGCGCTCGATCAATTCGATCTTGTAGCCGTCCGGGTCGGTGATGAAGGCGATGACCGTGTTGCCGCCTTTCACGGGGCCCGGTTCGCGCGTGACGTTGCCGCCATTCGCGCGTGCCGCGTCGCAAGCGGCGACGATGTCGTCGGCCGAGATGGCGATGTGGCCATACGCCGTGCCCAGCTCGTAGCTGGTGGTGCCATAGTTATACGTCAGTTCCAGTTCCGCATGGTCGGGATTCGATCCATAGCCGACGAAGGCCAGCGTGTACTGGTATTCCGGGTTGTCGCTGGTGCGCAGCAATTTCATGCCCAGGACCTTGGTGTAAAAATCGATGGAGCGCTGCAGGTCGCCGACCCGTAACATGGTGTGCAAAATACGCATCGTAAATCCTTGAGGGTGATAGGGGAATGGCAGGATTTTATGCGTTTTACGGCTTTCTTGCCGAGGCCGCCCCTGCCGTCCGGTGAGGGGACGGCAGCGGACGGCATGCCGGCATTACTCCAGATGGGCGTCCAGGGTGATTTCCGTGGCCAGCAATTTGGACACGGGGCAGCCGAGCTTGGCGCGCAGGGCCGCGTCCTGGAACGCTTCGTCGGTGGCGCCGGGGATGGTGGCCACGAGGGTCAGGTGCACGGCCGTGATGGCATAGCTGCCATCGATTTTTTCCAGGCTGACGTCGGCCGTGGTTTTCAGGGCCGTGGCGCGCAAGCCCGCCTCGCCCAGCTGGCCGGACAGGGCCATGGTGAAGCAGGCCGCATGGGCGGCGCCAATGAGTTCTTCCGGATTGCTGCCGGGACCGTCTTCGAAGCGTGTGTTGAAGCCATAGGCTACGTTGTCGAGCGCGCCGCTTTGGGTGGAAATAAACCCTTTGCCATCTTTAAGGCCGCCACTCCAGACGGCTGATCCTGTTTTTTTCATGATGTACTCCTTGCGTGGTTCGAGCGTCCATCATGCGCGCCGGGGCTTGCCGCTTCCGTTCGTTGCGTCACACTGTGGGAGCATGCGCGGCCCATGACGGTTCGACTCAGCGCGCCTTCTTTGGTTCCAGTTCTGCGTCGGGGCGCGCCTGTTTCGGTTCGGCCGGCTTGACCTTTTCCACGCCGGGTTGGGCATGCCGGTCCGTATCCACCAGGCCTTGCTCCAGGTCGCTGGCTGCCTGCTGCATGATCTTGCGCGGGCGCGCGTTTTGCGCATCGGGCGACTCGTCGCGCTCGTGCGGCAGGCGGTCGACGCCGTCATTGCTGACTTTTTCATCGGTATTGATCTTGCGCTCGCTTGGCTGGGTAGCCATATGGCCTCCTGACAGTAAAAATGATGTGCCATCAGTGTCCTGCCGCGCCGTGCTGCCCGCAAGCGGATTTGTCAGGGCAGGGAGCGCTGGCGCACGCATGGACGATTCTTTTTCTGCGCTACACTGCGTGCAACACCAAGAACGCCCCTTGCAGGCACGCGGCAGCCGCACTATACTGTGCATATATACAGTATTATGCGATGCCGGCGTGCGATGCGACAGCCTGGGGCGGTTTGCCACCGAATTCACTACCGAGACTCTTATGCCCGTCGATACACACGCCGAACAGCCAGCCGCGACCTTGCCAGCCCCGGGCGAGCGCTTCAACCTGGGCGCCAAGACCATCGCCCTGGTCGTGCGCCAGAATACGGATGGCATTGCCGAGCCCGTGAAAAGCATCGTCGATTTCCTGCAAGTGCTGGGCCACACGGTGGTGTTTGAGGCGGAGACGGCCGCGCACCTGAACCTGGCGTTTCCCGGCGTGCGCGCCATGTCGCCGGCCGAGATCGGCGCCGCCGCCGATTGCGCCATCGTCATGGGCGGCGACGGCACCATGCTGGGCATTGCGCGCCAGCTGGCGCCATTCGACGTACCTTTGATCGGTATCAATCAGGGGCGTTTGGGTTTCATGACGGATATTCCGCTCGAGCGCATGCTGCCCGTGCTGGCGCAAATTCTCGGCGGCCGCTTCAAGGCCGAACGCCGTACCTTGCTCGAAGGCAGCGTGCTGCGTGACGGCGTGTCGATACACGTGGGCATGGCCGTCAACGATGTCGTCGTCTCGCGCGGCGGCGGCGCCGGCATGGCCGAATTGCGCGTCGAGGTCGATGGCCACTTCATGTACAACCAGCGCTCGGATGGCTTGATCATTTCCACGCCCACGGGCTCGACCGCGTACTCGCTGTCGGCCGGCGGCCCCTTGCTGCATCCGACCCTGGGCGGCATCGTGCTCGTGCCGATCGCCCCGCATGCGCTGTCGAACCGTCCCATCGTCCTGCCCGACTCCAGCCAGATCGTCGTGGAAATCGTGCGCGGGCGCGATATCAGCGTCAATTTCGATATGCAGACCTTTGCCAGCCTGGTGCAGCAAGACCGCATCCTCATCCGCCGTTCGCCACATGCGATTACCTTCCTGCATCCGGAAGGGTGGAGTTACTACAACACCCTGCGTGAAAAATTGCACTGGAATGAGTACCCGTCGGGCGAGGGTAAGCTCAGCTAACATTTTCTCCACGTCAACCCGCGGTGCGCCGCCCAACCACAGAAGCCATGCTCCATACACTGTCCATTCGCGATTTTGTCATTGTCGATACCATTGAACTGGAATTTTCCGCCGGCTTCAGCGTGCTGACGGGGGAGACGGGCGCCGGCAAGTCCATCCTCATCGATGCGCTGACCCTGGCGCTGGGCGGGCGCGGCGACGCCAGCGTGGTGCGCGAAGGCGCGGCCAAGGCCGACATCACGGCCGATTTTTCCGTCAGCGAGGTGGCGCAAGCGTGGCTGGTCGCCAATGAGTTCGCCAACGACGAGGGCGGTGCCCTGTTGCGCCGCGTAATCGACAACGCGGGTCGCTCGAAGGCGTATATCAACGGCATCCCCGCCACGGCCGCGCAGCTGCGCGAGCTGGGCGACATGCTGGTCGACATCCACGGCCAGCATGCGCACCAGTCCTTGCTGAAAAGCGAAGCGCAGCGCGCCTTGCTCGACGGCCAGGCGACGGCGCGCGAAGCGGGCGCGGAACAGGATGCGCGGCAAGTTGCCGCCCTGCACAAGCGCTGGCGCGCCCTCGTGCGCCAGCGCGAGGAATTCGAAACCAACGCCGCCAATGTGCTGTACGAGCGCGAACGCCTGGAATGGCAAGTGGGAGAACTGGAAAAACTGGCTGCCAAGCCCGGCGAATGGACGGAGATCACGAACGAGCACAGCCGCCTGTCGCACGCGGCCAGCCTGCTGGAAGGGGCGCAGGAAGCCTTGTCCATCATTTCTGAGCAGGAAGACCATCCGATCGTGTCGCAACTGTCGGGCCTGAACCAGAAGCTGGGCAAGCTGGTGTCCGTCGATGCGGAATTGCAACCGATTGTCGACCTGATCGAATCGTCGCGCATTCAATTACAGGAATCCGTGTACGCGCTGAACAATTACCTGGACCGGGTCGAACTGGACCCGGAGCGCTTGCACCAGCTCGACGCGCGCATGGAAGCCATGCACAGCACGGCGCGCAAATTCCGCGTCACGCCGGAAGAGTTGCCTGAGGAACACGCGAAGCTGTCGGAAAAGCTGCAGCACTTGGCCGACGCCTCCGACATCGAGGGCTTGCTGCGCCAGGAAGCGAAGATCGAGGCGGAATACCGCGGCGTGGCCGAACGGTTATCAAACACGCGGCGCGCCGCCGCCCTGGAACTGGGGCATGCCGTCACGCGCGCCATGCAGGAACTGAGCATGACGGGCGGCAGCTTTGAAATCGCCCTGCACCCGTGCGAACCGGCCGCCCACGGGCTCGAACAAGTGGAATTTCTCGTCGCCGGCCATGCGGGCACGGCGCCCCGCTCGCTGGCAAAAGTCGCGTCCGGCGGCGAACTGGCGCGCATCGCGCTGGCCATCTCCGTCATCACCTCGCACGCCACCACCACGCCGACCCTGATCTTCGACGAGGTCGACAGCGGCATCGGCGGCGCCGTCGCGGAAGTGGTGGGGCGGCTGTTGAAACGCCTGGGGCAGGGACGGCAAGTGCTGTGCGTGACCCACTTGCCGCAAGTGGCCAGCCAGGCAAATCAGCATTTCCAGGTGGCAAAAAGCACCCTGGACAATGGCAAGACGGCGTCGCGCATCGACATGCTCGACGCCAAGGCCAGGGTGGAAGAAGTGGCGCGCATGCTGGGCGGCCTGGAAATCACGGCCACCACGCGCAAGCATGCACGCGAATTGCTGGCTATCTAGTACACCTAACCAAACCTACTGCGCGTCGCGGGTCGCGGCCTGCGATGCTCACTGCCTCGGCGGCCCCATGCTTCGCACAGCTGCGCTGCTCGGGCCAACGGGGGCGCCGAGCCTCGCTGCCGCTCGCTACGGTTTTGTTAGGTGTTGTTAGCGTAAACCGGTCTGGTGAGAATGGCAGTTAGCCTTATGCCGTTCCTTTCCATCTTTCCCGATGTTGACGCAATGTAACTATAATGGTCGGCTAATCCATCCAACGCCTTCGAAGAGCCTTCATGTCATTTCAAACAGAACCGCCGTACACGCATGGCAGTATCGACCGCAGCGCCGTGGTGCTGGTCAACCTGGGCACGCCCGATGCGCCGACTTCGTCGGCCGTGCGGCGCTACCTGAAGCAATTTTTGTCCGACCCGCGCGTGGTGGAGATTCCCCGTCTCGTCTGGTGGTTCATTTTGAACCTGATCATTTTGCCTTTCCGCTCCGGCCAGTCGGCCAAGAAATACGCGTCGATCTGGACGCGCGACGGTTCGCCCCTGAAAGTGCACACGCAAAAGCAGGCGAAATTGCTGGCCGGCGC
Source organism: Janthinobacterium sp. SUN026 (assembly GCF_030397625.1). Taxonomy (NCBI): domain Bacteria; kingdom Pseudomonadati; phylum Pseudomonadota; class Betaproteobacteria; order Burkholderiales; family Oxalobacteraceae; genus Janthinobacterium; species Janthinobacterium sp. SUN026. The sequence continues at coordinate 65,073 of NZ_JAPQNU010000001.1, forward strand.
CCTGGCCGAGCGGGGGCACGATGGCGTCACTGTGGCCATGGCCATGCGCTACGGTTCGCCTTCCCTGCCGGAGGTGCTGGCCAGGCTGAAAAGCGAAGGCTGTGAGCGCATCGCCATCCTGCCGGCCTATCCGCAATACTCGGGCACGACGACGGGTTCCATCTACGACGCCGTGTTTGCCCATTACGCCACGGTGCGCAATGTGCCGGAATTGCGCTTTATCAAGCAGTATCACGAGCACGACACGTATATCGACGCCTTGCGCGATTCCGTGCTGAACCACTGGGAAGCGCATGGCCGTCCCGAAAAACTGGTGATGAGCTTTCATGGCGTGCCCAAGCGCACCTTGCTGCTGGGCGATCCCTACCACTGCCAATGCCTGAAAACGGCGCGCTTGCTGGCGGAAAAGTTGAAATTAAGCAAAGATCAATACGTGGTGACCTTCCAGTCGCGCTTTGGCAAGGCCGAATGGCTGCAGCCGTACACGGCGCCCACCCTCGTGGCGCTGGCGCAACAGGGTGTCAAGCGCGTCGACCTGCTGTGTCCGGGCTTTACCAGCGATTGCCTGGAAACCTTGGAAGAGATCGCCATGGAGGCCAAGCATGACTTCGAAGCGGCCGGCGGCCAGCAGTTTCATTACATCGCTTGCCTGAACGAAACGCCAGCCTGGATCGCGGGCCTGGCGGAAATTGCCGAACAGCACATGATTGGCTGGCCGACGATGAAGACGGCGGCGCAGCGCGAAGCGGACAAGAAGGCGGGCGAGCAGGCGCGCACGGCGGCCCTGGCCCTGGGCGCGCCGAATTAAAGGAAATTATTTTTTGATAATAAAAAGCCGCGCTTGCGCGGCTTTGTCATGTCTGGCGCAGCCAAGGGGTTTTCCGAATAGCAACATCGCCAGTGGCGATGGCTGCGGCGGGGCTGGTAGAATGCCCGCTTTGCCGTGGGAAGCCTGGAAAATCAAGGGGGGCGCGCACGGATCGCTGCCCGAAATGGGAAGTGCTTTGTAATAAGCTGTAACATGGATCGCTGTAATTCCGGTTTTGCCATGCATACCCCTTGAAACAATAGGATATAGCCCCATCTGCCCGTTAGTGTTGTAAAGATAGTTAGACTAACTCATTTAAGTCATTGATTGTAGGAGCTTTTCAGATGCAAGATCAGGAAAACCAAGCTGTACCTAATCCGCAAGCGGACGCCGCGGCGACTGCCCCATCGACTCCCGCAGAGCCTACTTTGGAAGAGCAGCTGGCGAGTACCGAAGCGCGTCTTGCAGAGATGCACGATGCCTTCATGCGTGCCAAGGCCGATGGCGAAAATATCCGCCGCCGCGCGCAGGAAGATGTTGCTAAAGCGCATAAATTCGCAGTGGAAAGCTTTGCCGAAGCCATGGTGCCGGTGAAGGACAGCCTGGAAACGGCGCTGACGGTGGAAACACCGACCATCGACTCGCTGAAAGAAGGCGTCGAGATGACCCTGAAGCAACTGAACGCCGCGTTCGAGCGCAACCGCCTGGTGGAAGTGTTGCCGGTGCAGGGCGAGAAGCTCGATCCGATGAAGCACCAGGCTGTTGCCGTGGTGCCAGCGGACCAGGAAGCCAATACCATCGTGTCAGTCCTGCAAAAGGGCTATATGATTGCGGACCGCCTGCTGCGTCCAGCCATTGTAACGACCGCGCAAGCAAAATAATCAGAGGGCGGCATCAAGCAAGCCTTGAAACCATGCCGCTTTGCCACATATAAGAACCATCTGAAATCTAGCAAATAAAAGGAAAAAAATCATGGGTAGAATTATCGGTATCGATCTGGGAACCACGAATTCCTGCGTTTCCATCATGGAAAACGGTCAACCAAAGGTAATCGAAAACGCTGAAGGCGCACGCACGACGCCGTCGATTATTGCTTATCAAGAAGATGGCGAAATTCTCGTCGGCGCGCCGGCGAAACGCCAGGCCGTGACCAATCCGAAAAACACGCTGTACGCAGTCAAGCGTTTGATCGGTCGCAAGTTCGACGAAAAAGAAGTGCAAAAAGACATCGCGCTGATGCCGTACCAAATCATGAAAGCCGACAACGGCGATGCATGGATCGGCGTACGCGACAAAAAACTGGCGCCGCCGCAAATTTCGGCTGAAGTCCTGCGCAAGATGAAGAAAACGGCAGAAGACTACCTCGGTGAAGAAGTCACCGAAGCCGTCATCACCGTGCCTGCGTACTTCAACGACTCGCAGCGTCAAGCCACCAAGGATGCCGGCCGTATCGCTGGCCTGGACGTCAAGCGCATCATCAACGAGCCAACCGCGGCAGCGCTGGCGTTCGGCCTGGACAAGACCGAAAAAGGCGACCGTAAAATCGCCGTGTATGACTTGGGTGGCGGTACGTTCGACGTGTCGATCATCGAAATCGCGGATGTTGATGGCGAGAAACAATTTGAAGTGCTGTCGACCAACGGCGACACCTTCCTGGGCGGCGAAGACTTCGACCAGCGCGTCATCGATTACATCATCGACGAGTTCAAGAAGATCAACGGCATCGACCTGAAAAAAGATCCGATCGCCCTGCAGCGCATCAAGGCTTCGGCCGAGCGCGCGAAGATCGAATTGTCGTCGTCGCAACAAACCGAGATCAACGAGCCGTACATCGCCATGGCGAACGGCGCACCGGTCCACTTGAACCTGAAGATGACCCGCGCCAAGCTGGAGTCCTTGGTGGAAGAGCTGATCACGGCCACGATGGAACCATGCCGTACCGCTATCAAAGATGCTGGCGTGAAAGTGTCGGACATCGATGACATCATCCTGGTCGGCGGTATGACGCGTATGCCGAAGGTACAGGAAAAAGTGAAGGAATTCTTCGGCAAGGATCCACGCAAGGACGTGAACCCGGACGAAGCCGTCGCCGTGGGCGCAGCGATTCAAGGTTCGGTCCTGTCGGGCGAACGCAAGGACTTGCTGTTGCTGGACGTCACCCCTCTGTCCCTGGGTATCGAAACCCTGGGCGGCGTGATGACCAAGATGATCCACAAAAACACGACGATTCCGACCAAGTTCAGCCAAGTGTTCTCGACGGCCGACGACAACCAGCCTGCGGTGACCATCAAGGTCTTCCAGGGTGAGCGCGAAATCGCCGCCGGCAACAAGGGTCTGGGCGAATTCAATCTGGAAGGCATCCCGCCAGCATCGCGCGGCACGCCACAGATCGAAGTGACCTTCGACATCGACGCCAACGGCATCTTGCATGTCGGCGCGAAAGACAAGGCCACCGGCAAGGAAAACAAGATCACGATCAAGGCCAATTCCGGCTTGACCGAGGCTGAAATCCAGAAGATGGTGAAAGACGCCGAGTTGAACGCGGAAGAAGACAAGAAGGTCAAAGAATTGGCCGAGTCGCGCAACCAAGCCGATGCTCTGGTACACTCGACCCGGAAATCCTTGACCGAATACGGCGACAAGCTGGATGCGGGCGAGAAAGAGAAGATCGAAGCGGCGATCACCGACCTGGAAGCAAGCATCAAGGCGGGCGACAAGGCTGAGATCGACGCCAAGGTGGAAGCACTGTCGAGCGCATCGCAGAAACTGGGCGAAAAAATGTATGCCGACATGCAAGCGCAGCAAGCTGCCGGCGGCGCGGAAGGTGCACAGCAAGCTGCTGGCGCATCGGACGCAGGCGCCAAGCAAGACGACGTTGTTGACGCTGACTTCAAAGAAGTCAAAGACAGCAAGTAATTGTCTTGCGCTCCCATGAACTGGGGGTAGCCGGGCTGAACGCTACATCGCGGGATTAGCCGCGAAGACCGGCCGAGCCGAGTCGCTGCGCCTAGCGCAGCACTCGACTCGGCTTTTTCGTGTAATTTTTACATCAGTAGATAGACTGCAAGGTGCCGACAACATGGCAAAGCGTGATTTTTACGAGACACTCGGTGTCGCAAAAAATGCTTCGGAAGAAGAGATCAAAAAGTCTTACCGTAAACTGGCGATGAAATACCATCCGGACCGCAATCCGGATAGCAAGGAATCGGAAGAAAAGTTTAAGGAAGTCAAAGAAGCCTACGAGATGCTGACCAATCCGGAAAAGCGCGATGCGTATGACCGTTACGGTCACGCTGGCGTGGACCCGAACATGGGCGGCGGTGGCGGCTTCGGCGGCGGTGCTGGCGGCTTTGCCGACAGCTTCGGCGATATCTTCGGCGACATCTTTGGCGGTGGCGGTGGACGCAGCCGCAATGCGGGTCCACAGGTGTACCGTGGCGCCGACTTGCGCTACAACCTGGAAATTACACTGGAGCAAGCTGCTCACGGCTTCGACACGACCATCCGCGTGCCGAGCTGGGACAAGTGCGACACGTGCCACGGCAGCGGCGCCAAGCCGGGCACTTCGCCCACCACCTGCGGTACGTGCGGTGGTCACGGCCAGGTGCGCATGCAGCAAGGTTTCTTCAGCATTCAGCAAACCTGCCCGAAATGCCATGGCAGCGGCAAGGTCATCACTGACCCGTGCACGCCATGCGGCGGTGCCGGTCGCATCAAGCGCAACAAGACCCTGGAAGTGAAAATTCCAGTCGGTATCGACAACGGCATGCGTATCCGTTCGTCCGGCAACGGCGAACCGGGCACGAATGGCGGCCCGTCGGGCGACCTGTATGTGGAAATCCACATCAAACCGCACGCCGTGTTCCAGCGCGAAGGCGACGACCTGCATTGCGAAATGCCGATCTCGTTCGCCAAGGCGGCCCTGGGCGGCGAAATCGAGGTGCCGACCCTGAACGGCAAAGTGTCGTTCACGATTCCCGAAGGCACCCAGTCAGGTAAAACCTTCCGCCTGAAAGGCAAGGGCATCAAGGGCGTGCGCTCCGGTTACGCGGGCGACCTGTTCTGCCACGTGGCCATCGAAACGCCGGTGAAACTGACGGAAAAACAGAAAGACCTGCTGCGCGACTTTGAAAAGTCGACGACCGAGGGCGGTGCCAAGCACAGTCCGCAAAGCAAGACCTGGAAAGACAAGGTCAAGGATTTTTTTGAGTAAGCACACGTAATACCATGCGCCGGGATGCTGAAACATCCCGGCGTTTTTTTCACCACGACTGAGAAATATGCACGCATCGCCGGCCTATGGGCGCGATCTGCCGCCAACTCAGTCGTACGCACACAATGGGAGCGATATGACCGAACCGAAAAATGGCCTGGCCCTGGCGGAACTGCTGCAGCGTAACCGCCGCTGGGCCGACTCGATGGTGGCGAAAGACCCGAACTTCTTCAAGAATCTGGAAGCGCAAACGTCGCCCGAATACCTGTGGATCGGCTGCTCCGACAGCCGCGTGCCCGCCAACGAACTGCTGGGTATGGCGCCTGGCGACGTGTTTGTGCACCGTAATATTGCCAATGTGGTTGTGCATTCCGACCTCAATTGCCTGTCCGTCCTGCAATTTGCCGTGGACGTGCTGAAAGTCAAACATGTCATCATCGTCGGCCATTACGGCTGCAAGGGCGTGCATGCGGCCATGACGGGCACGCGCATCGGCCTGGTCGACAACTGGCTGCGCCACGTGCAGGATGTGGGCCAGAAGCATGAGCGCTACCTGGGCGACGTGCTGACCAGCCGCCAGCGGGGCGACCGCCTGTGCGAACTGAACGTCGTGGAACAAGTCTTGAACGTGTGCCAGACCACCATCGTGCAAGATGCGTGGGAACGCGGCCAGGAACTCAGCGTCCATGGCTGGGTCTATGGCTTGAAGGATGGCTTGCTGAACGACCTGGAAGTGACCGTCAAGGCCGGCCACGAACTGGCGCCGCGCATGGCGGCCCGCCTGGCCCGCTACGAAGCGACGGCGTAAGCCAGCAATGCTGGCGCGGCGCTAAGGTGCCGCGCCTTCCAGGCGGCCCAGGTAGTCGGCCGCCTCCCGCACGCCCTCTTGCGCCGCCTGGCGCAGCCAGGTCTTGGCCTGGGGAATGTCCTGCGGCGTGCCCCGGCCTTCGGCCAGCGCCACGCCATAGTGGTAGCGCGCCAGCCGCGCATAGCCGGCGTCATCATTCGTATGCGCGCCGCGCCGCATCAGCGCCGTCGCCTGCGCCAGGTCCTTGGTCACGCCGATGCCCGTTTCATACAGCTGGGCCAGCCAAATCATCGAATACACATCGTTCCAGCGCCGGATGCAATCTTCAAAGATGGCGACGGCGGCCGCATGGTCGCCCGTCTTGTCGGCCGCATAGCCGTACAAGCACTTGATGCGCTTGTCGCTGTGCACATAGGCTTTGTAGCTGAGATCACTTTCACCCTGGCTATCCTGGGCATGGACGGGAACAGTCAACAGCAAGGCGAGCAGCAGGGCGTAGGTGGGCATGGCTTTCCCGGGGCTAGGGTTAAAGCTTGGTAGATAAGCAAGTTGCGTGCTAGCGCAATTCCCGGGCAACGCCGGTACTGCTGTGCCAATTCGTGACAGCCGCTGTGGCAGCGTGGCGCAACGCGCCGCGCATATCCATATAGTAAATGCTTCGTTTGCAAGCATGGCTGGCCGGCATACAGTGGACTTCCCCTGACTCTTGGCGAATTCCCATGTCGGCCGTCCTGAAACCCGCGTTTTCTTCCAGCCCGTTCCGTATCGAGACTTTCGATGCGCCGCTCGGCGCGCAAGTGCTGGGGCTGGACCTGGCGCAGCCGCTGTCGCTGGGCGACTTCCAGCGCCTGCACCACGCCCACCTCGACCATCACGTGCTGGTGTTCCGCGACCAGCGCATCACGCCGCAGCAGCAAGTCGATTTCAGCCGCCGCTTCGGCCCCCTGCAAATCCACGTGCTGCGCCAGTTCCAGCTGCCCACGCAGCCGGAAGTGCTGATCATCTCGAACATCGTCGAGGATGGCCAGCCCATCGGCCTGGGCGACGCGGGCCATTTCTGGCATTCCGACCTGTCATACAAGGAAGTACCCAGCCTCGGTTCCATGCTGCACGCGCAAGAGTTGCCGCAGGACGGAGGCGATACCGTGTTTGCGAATATGCACCTGGCGTGGGAAAGCTTGCCGGCCGCGCTGCGCCACGCCGTGCGCGGCGCCCGTGCCGAGCATAGCTACCTGAGCCAGTACGAGGAATTGCGCCGCCGCAACCCATGGCGGCCCGCGCTGACGCAGGCGCAGGTCGATGAAGTCAAACCCGTGACGCACCCCGTCGTGTGCGTGCACCCGGAAACGGGCCGCCGCGCCCTGTTTGTCAGCGAACACTTCACCACGCGCATCGTCGGCTTGCCCGACGATGAAAGCCGCGCCCTGCTCGATGAACTGTTTGCCCACAGCGTGCGCCCGGAGCATTTATATTTGCACCGCTGGCAGCCGCACGACCTGGTGTTCTGGGACAACCGCTCGCTGATGCACCTGGCGACGGGCTGCCCGCCCGACCAGCGCCGCAAGTTGTATCGCACCACCATCGAAGGCGATGCGCCGTATTGATTTTTTTGACTGTTGATCTGACCCAAGGAGTGTCCATGTTGCCGATCTTTAGCTTTGCCCGCCGCCTGCTCGCCGCCATCGCTCTGCTGTGCATGGCCATGTCCATGGCACGGGCCGAAGGGCAGATCCGCATCGCGGGCCAGCATGGCATCACCTTCTTGCTGCTCAATATTGCGCAGGAACAAAAGCTGATCGAAAAGCATGGCAAGCAGCAGGGCGTCGATGTCAAGGTCGAGTGGATCACCCTGTCCGGCGGGCCGGCCATCAATGACGCTTTGTTGTCGGGCAACATCGATATCGCGGGGGCCGGGCTGGGGCCGCTGCTGACCATCTGGGACCGCACCAAGGGAAGGCAGAACGTGCGCGGCGTGGCTTCGCTGGGCAATTTTCCCTACTATTTGATCAGCAACAACCCCAAGGTAAAAACCTTGGCGGACTTGACGGACAAGGACCGCATCGCCCTGCCCGCCGTGTCCGTTTCCGTGCAGGCGCGCATCCTGCAAATGGCGGTGGCGAAGCAGTGGGGCGACAAGGAATTCGCCCGCCTCGATAAGATCACGCAAACCCTGCCGCACCCGGACGCGGCGGCCGCCATCATCGCCGGCGGCACGGAGCTGACCGGCCACTTCGGCAATTCGCCGTTCCAGGAACAGGAACTGGCGCAAAACCCGAACGCCCACATCATCCTGAACTCGTACGACGTGCAAGGCGGGCCCAGTTCGTCGACCCTGCTGTATGCGACGGAAAAGTACCGCAAGGACAATCCGAAGACTTACCGCGCCTTCATCGCCGCCTTGGCGGAAGCGGCGCAGTATGCGAGCAGCAATCCGCAAGGCGCGGCCGACATCTATATCAAGGTCAACAAGAGCAAGGTGGACCGCAACCTGCTGCTGAAAATCTTTGCGAATCCGCAAGTGCAATTCAAGATCTCGCCGCAAAACACCCATGGCCTGGCGCAATTTTTGCACCGCGTGAACGCCATCCGCAACCTGCCTGACAGCTGGCGCGACTACTTCTTTGACGACCCTGCCATTACGCAAGGAGGCTGACATGAACGCACCCGCTTTTCACCTGGTACGTCCGCCAGTCGCCTTACAGCCTTTGCTCAGCGTCAAGAATGTCAGCCTGGAATATCGGACCGAACAGCGCACCGTGCGCGCCACGCATGACGTCAGTTTCGACGTGTTCCGCGGCGACCGTTTTGTGCTGCTGGGGCCATCCGGCTGCGGCAAATCGTCATTGCTGAAAGCCGTGGCCGGCTTCATCGCGCCGCGCGCGGGCAGCATCGCCATGCAGGGCCAGGCCATCCAGAAACCGGGGCCGGACCGTGTCGTCGTATTCCAGGAATTCGACCAGTTGCCGCCATGGAAAACGGTGCTGGAAAACGTCATGTTCCCCTTGCTTGCCAGCAAGCGGCTGGACAAGGTGGCGGCCCGGGAGCGCGCCCATCACTGGATCGCCAAGGTGGGCCTGGCCGGTTTCGAGGATGCCCATCCGCATACCTTGTCGGGCGGCATGAAACAGCGGGTAGCCATCGCCCGCGCCCTGGCCATGCAGCCGGAAGTGCTGCTGATGGACGAGCCGTTTGCCGCCCTCGACGCCTTGACGCGGCGCAAGATGCAGGAAGAGCTGAGCCGCTTGTGGGAAGAGCTGCGTTTTACGCTCGTGTTCGTCACGCATTCGATCGAGGAAGCCTTGGTCGTGGGCAACCGCATCCTGCTGCTGTCGCCTCATCCGGGCCGGGTACGCGCCGAACTCAACAGCCATCAGTTCGGTCTGCACAGCGCCGGCAGCGCGGAATTCCAGGCTGCCAGCAGCCGCATCCATGGTTTGCTGTTCGATGAGGACGTTGCTCCCGCCCAGCAAGCTGACGCGGCACGCAGGGAGGCCGTATGAGCGCGCTGCTGGAACCGCCGATCCGCCAGGAATTCGTCTACGCGGCACCGCCGCCGGCCGGCGTCACCGTCGAGCGGCCGCTGTCGCGCTGGCAGCGCCTGGGCCAGCATGCGCTATGGCGCAAGGCCTTGATTTTGCTCAGCCTGGCCCTGCTGTGGGAAGGCGCGGCGCGCTGGACGCACAACGATTTATTGTTGCCCAGTTTTTTGCAGACGGCGCAGGCATTCATCGGCGGCATCGCCAGCGGCGAATTGCTCACGCGTACGGCCGCATCCCTGGTCGTCTTGCTGCAGGGCTATGCCATGGGCGTGCTGGCCGCCTTCGTGCTGACCTTGCTGGCCGTGTCCAGCCGCATCGGGCGCGACGTGCTGGAAACCCTGACGGCCATGCTGAACCCGCTGCCCGCCATTGCCCTGTTGCCGCTGGCTTTATTATGGTTTGGCCTGGGGCGCGCCAGTTTGATCTTTGTCATTGTCCATTCCGTGATGTGGCCGCTGGCCTTGAACACGTATGCGGGCTTCCAGGGCGTGCCCGACACCCTGCGCATGGCGGGCCGCAATTACGGCTTGAACGGCTTGCGCCTGGTGCTGCACATCCTCGTGCCGGGCGCCTTGCCTTCTATCGTCTCGGGCCTCAAGATCGGCTGGGCGTTTGCCTGGCGCACCCTGATCGCGGCCGAGCTGGTATTTGGCACCACGTCGGGCCAGGGCGGCCTGGGCTGGTACATTTTCCAGAACCGCAACGAGCTGTACACGGACAAGGTGTTCGCGGGACTGGCAGCCGTCATCGTCATCGGCTTGCTGGTGGAAAACATCGGCTTTCGCAGCCTGGAACGCGTGACTCTCAAGCGCTGGGGCATGCAGCGATAGCTATTTCAGCATGCTGCGTGCCGCCCCGACGATTTGCCGCGACAGCTGCTCCAGGCGCGGCGACTGCACCTTCCACGTATGCCAGTACAGGGCCACGTCGGCCGGGGTCTTGGGCGTGAGCATTTCGACCAGCTCGCCATCCGTATTCGCTTTCAGCAGCAGCTCGGGCACCATGCCGTAGCCGAGGCCGTAGCGGATGGCGTTGAAGTGCGAGGTGGCGCCCGGCACGTAATGGCAGGGATAGGCCCCTTCGGGCAGCCCCAGCGCCTCTTGCAGGAACGACGATTGCAGCGTGTCCTTGCGCGTGTAGGCGACGACGGGCGCCGTGCGCGCCGCCTTGCGCGTCAGCCCGTGCGCGAACCACTGCTGGCGGAACGCGGGCGTGGCCACTAGCCAGTAGCGCATCACGCCCAGCGGCTCGGCCGTGCAGCCGCGCATGGGCTTGGGCTCCGTGCTGATGCAGCCGATCGCCATGCCCGTTTCCAGCAAGGTGTAGGTGTGGTCCTGGTCTTCCACGGTCAGGTCCAGCAGCACGCGCTCGCGTATCAGCACCTCGGACAGGGCCGGGAAGAACCAGGTGCCCATCGAGTCCGCGTTCAGCGCCAGCACCAGGGTCAGCGGGGCATCCTGCTGCACCGCCAGTTCCGCCTGCAAGTCCGCTTCCAGCAGCTTGGCCCGCTTCAGATACTGCATCAGCCGCTGGCCCATGCGCGTGGCGCGCGCAGGACGGCTGCGCACGATCAGGGCGTTGCCCAGCTGGCTTTCCAGTGCCCGCACCCGCTGCGAAATGGCGGGCGACGTCAGATGCAGCCGCAGCGCCGCCTGCTCGAAGCTGCCCGTTTCGACGACGGCGCGGAACGCTTCCGTGTGCTTGGGATTGAGGTCCATGGTGCGCGCCTAACATAAGAAAAATTTATCAATACTAAATAATACTTACTTTTCATAAGGATAGGTGCGTTGCAGTGCACAATACCTCTTTGATGGAGTGCCGCGCGCCTGCGCGGGGCCTCCTGGCAGCAAAGGAATGACAATATGGAAACGCAAGATACGGCGCAAGATAGCTCGCAAGACAGCGGCAAAGACGGCGCCACGGCGCGCAAGCCGCCATCCAAGCTGGCGCGCAAGCTGAAATTCGGCCTGGGACTGACTCTGGGCCTGGGCTTGTCCGCAGCCCTGGCGGGCGGCTGGTGGCTGCGCCAGGCGTGGCAGGATTTGCCCGCCGTCGAGCACCTGGCCCAGTACAAGCCCGCGCTGCCGCTGCGCATTTTCTCCAGCGAAGGCGAGCTGCTGGCCGAATACGGCGAAGAGCGCCGCGAATTTCTGCCCTTGAAGGAGATCCCCCTGCGCATGCGCCAGGCCTTGCTGGCCATCGAGGATGCGCGCTTCTACGAACACGGCGCCGTCGATTTCTATGGCCTCACGCGCGCGACGCTCGCCAATGTCGTCACCGGCCACCACGCGCAGGGCGCCAGCACCATCACCATGCAGGTGGCGCGCGACTTCTTCCTGTCGCGCGAAAAGACCGTGCAGCGCAAGCTGACGGAGATGCTGCTCGCCTACAAGCTGGAACAGCACTACGGCAAGGACAAGCTGCTGGAGCTGTACATGAACCAGATTTACCTGGGCGAGCGCTCCTACGGCTTTTCCGCCGCCTCGAACATTTATTTCGACAAGCCGCTGGCCGACGTCAGCATCGCCGAAGCAGCCATGCTGGCCGGCTTGCCGAAGGCTCCATCGGCCTACAACCCTGTCGCCAATCCGCAGCGCGCGACCGTGCGCCAGCACTACATCCTGCAGCGCATGCGCGAACTCGGTTACATCACGCCAGCCGAATACGATGCGGCGGTGGCGGAAAAACTGGCCCTGAACAAGGACCGCAACAGCCCCGTGCACGCGGCCGCGTATGCGGTCGAGGAAGCGCGCCAATTGATCCTGCAAAGCTATCCCGAGGGTGCCTACAGCATGGGCCTGGACGTGACGACGACCATCCGCATGGCGCCACAGCGGGCGGCCGACAAGTCGCTGCGCGATGGTTTATTGAATGCGCAGGCACGGCGGGGCTACCGTGGCCCGGAAGCGCGCCTGGCCGCCTCCGAAGACAGCGTGGCGCGCCAGTTGGCCGCCTATCCGGACAGCGGCGAATTGCGCGCCGCGCTGGTGCGCAAGGTGGAGACGAGCGGCACGCGCCAGGTCAAGGCGCAGCTGCGCAATGGCGACGAGATCGTGCTGACGGCATCGGACGCGCGCCTGGGCGGCAAGCTGCAGTGGGATGGCAAGCGCGCCATCGTCGAGGGCAGCGTGATCCGCGTGGTGTACGACGCGGCAAAAAACCGCTGGCTGGTGAGCCAGTTGCCCGAGATGGAAGGCGCGCTCATTTCCGTCGAGGCGCACAGCGGCGAAATCGTCGCCATGGCGGGCGGCTTCGATTTCTACCGCAACCACTACAACCACGCCATGCAAGCCTACCGCCAGCCCGGTTCCAGCTTCAAGCCCTTCGTGTATTCGGCGGCGCTGGAAAAGGGATATTTCCCCGGTACGGCCGTGGACGATACGCAGCGCCTGCTGCTGCCGCAGGAAACGGGCGCGCAGCCCTGGCGTCCGCGCAATTACGGCAATAACTATGAAGGCTTCATCAGCGTGCGGCGGGGCCTCGTGCGCTCGAAAAACCTGGTGGCCGTCAGCCTGATGCAGGCGGCCGGTCCAGACTATGTGCAGCACTACGCCACGCGCTTCGGTTTCGAGAGCGCGCGCAATCCCGTTTCCTTGCCGCTGGCGCTAGGCGCGGGCGCCGTCACGCCGCTGCAGCTGGCGCAATCGTATGCCGTGTTTGCCAATGGCGGCGTGCAGATGCCGCCGAAATTGATCAAGGAAGTGCGCAGCCGCAGCGGAGAAGTGCTGTTCAGCGATGCGGCGCCACGCGCGAAAGGCGAACCGGCACCGGGCAGGCAAGTCATCTCCACGCGCAATGCCTACGTCATGGACAGCATGCTGCGCGACGTCGTCAAGAGCGGCACGGGCCGCGGCGCGCTGGCGCTGGGGCGCGGCGACGCGGCCGGCAAGACGGGCACCTCGAACAACGCCTACGACGCCTGGTTCGCCGGCTATTCCTCGGGCCTCGTCTCCGTCGTCTGGCTCGGCTACGACCAGCCTAAGAGCCTGGGCAATGCCACCGGCGGCACCCTGGCGCTGCCCGTCTGGCGCGATTACATGCAGGTGGCCGTGCAGGGCCGCCGCGAGCAGGTGCTGGCCGAACCGGCAGGTCTGTCCCTGCTCGACGGTGACTACGTGTATGCCGAATACCTGGCCGGCGACTGCCTGAAGGATAACTTTGCCTTTATCCACAGCAGCGTCAGCTGCGGCAGCCTGGGGGCGGATACACGCATGGCGCACGGCGATGCTGGCAACGGCGGCTCCAGCACGGGCACGAACGAGGCGCGCGCCCTGAGCGAAGCGCGCGAACGCGAACAAATTCTCAAATCATTTTCGGAAGAGTAAGAGCATGCTGTTATATACGATTTACCTGGTGGCGATTGTCGCCGAAGCGATGTCCGGCGCCATCATGGGCATGCGGCGCGGCATGGATTTGTTCGGCATCTGCATGATCGGCACCGTCACGGCGCTCGGCGGCGGCACGGTGCGCGACGTGCTGCTGGGGCACTATCCGCTGGGCTGGATCGCGCATCCCGAGTACCTGCTGTTTACCATCGGCGCGGCCGTCGTTACGGCCTTTGTCGCGCGCTACCTGCACCATCTGCGCGCCGTCTTCCTGCTGGTCGATGGCTTGGGCCTGGTGGCGTTTTGCGTGATCGGCTGCGACATCGCCATGTCGGCCAAGATGCATCCGGCCATCGTCGTGCTGGCGGGGATGATCACGGGCGTTTTCGGCGGCCTGCTGCGCGATATCTTGTGCAACCAGATTCCCCTCGTGCTGCAGCGTGAAGTGTATGCCACCGTGGCCCTGTTTACGGGCAGCCTGTATGTCGGTCTGCTGTACTTCAAGGTCGACAGCTCGGTGGCGCAGCTGGCATCCATCGGCGCCGGTTTCCTGTTCCGCTTCCTGGCGTTGCACTTCGAGTGGCGCCTGCCGAATTTCAATGGCGACCGGATTCGCGGATTTGAATAGGGCGCTAGCCTCCTGAATATTTTTACGCGCATTTAACCCCTTTTTCTCCGCCGCTGCGTTTCATGTTGGACACCCCAGCCAACCGGAGAAGAAGCGATGTCCAACGCCCTCAAGATCACATTGATACTGTCCCTGCTGCTGTCGGCGGGCTGCCACGCCGCCGGCATGGCGCCGCGCAAGACCCTGGCGCCGTTTGCCAGCGAGCAGGCCTTGAGCAGCTACCTGCAGCAGTTGCAGGCGCGCCAGGCGGCACAGCAAAGGGAACAGCAGAAACTGCAGGGCGCCACGGCGCAGTACATGGCGGTACCAGCGCCGGCTCCTCCCGCGCCGATGGCGGCGAAAGCCGCGCCGGCAGCGTCGGCAGAAGCGGCGGAATCCGTCACCAATGTGCAGACGGCGGGCGTGGACGAAGGCGGCATCGTCAAGCTGCATGGCAAGCACCTGGTGATGCTCCGGCGCGGCAAGCTGTTCACCGTGCAGGTGGGTGGCAAGGCCCTGCAGCCCGTCGCCTCGCTCGACGCGTTCGTGCCGGGCAGCGACCCTTCCGGCAGCTGGTATGACGAGATGCTGATCGACGGCGACACGGTGGTGGTGATCGGCTACAGCTACAGCCGGGGCGGCACGGAGATCGGCCTGTTCGACATCGATGGGGACGGCAAGCTGGCCTACCGCGCCACCTACCACTTGCGCTCCAACGATTATTACTCGTCGCGCAATTACGCGAGCCGCTTGATCGGCAGCAAGCTGGTGTTTTACTCGCCCTTGTCGCTGAACTTGCGCCGTGGCGACCCGTTCGGCGGCTTTCCCGCGCTGCGACGCTGGCGTCCCGACGCCGTACCATCGGACTTCAAACGCATCGCCCCAGCCACGCGCATCTACCGCACCGACGAAGAACCCGAGATGGGCGCCGGCCTGACCCTGCACACGGTCACCGTGTGCGACCTGGCGCAGCGCGACATGCGCTGTGAAGCGACCGCCGTGATGGGACCGCAGGGCCGCGTATTTTATGTGTCGGGCGAATCCGTCTTTGTGTGGACGACGCGCCGGGGCAGCGATTCTGGCCTGTTCCGCATCCCCCTCGATGGCAGCGCACCCAGCGCACTGAAGGTGGCCGGCGCACCCGTCGACCAGTTCTCGTTCCTGGAAAGCGCGGATGGCCACCTGAACGTCCTGCTGCGCGCCGAAGGCCAGGGCGACGCCATGTGGGATGGCACGCGTGGCCGGGGTGACATGGCGCTGCTGCGCGTGCCATTGGCGTCGTTTTCCGATGGCCGCGACAGTGCGCCCGCCAGCAGCTACAAGGCGCTGCCCGGTGGTGGCGGCTACGGGCTGCAAAACCGCTATGTGGGACCGTATCTGTTGTACGGCAATCCGGGCAATCCCGGACGCCGCAAGGCCGACCAGGCCTGGCCGCGCCAGCCCCTGTATGCCGTGCGCTGGGCCGATGGGGGCAGCGTGCAAGCCCTGTCCCTGCCGCACGGCGTGGAACGCATCGAAGCGCTGGGCGATGACGCCGTGGTGATCGGCGCGCAGGGACGGGATCTGCATTTCAGCAGCATCCGCCTGGGGGCGCAGGCGGCGATTGCCGCGCGCTATATCCGCGCCGATGCGGCGCAGGGCGAATCGCGCAGCCACGGCTTTTTCTACAAGCCGCAAGCGGCGGGGGAGGGCATGATCGGCCTGCCCATCCTGGGCGCGGACGAGCGGCCAGGCTTGAACAAGTCATCGGCTTCCGTGCTATACCTGCGCAACAGCGGCTTGCAATTGACGGAACTGGGCGCGCTGGCGGCCCGGCCCGGTCAGCCCCCGGACGACGGCTGCCGCGCGTCCTGCGTGGACTGGTATGGCAATGCGCGTCCCCTGTTCCTGCAGGGGCGGGTTTTCGCCCTGCTCGGCTATGAATTGGTGGAAGGAGCGCTCAAGGAAGGACAGATCCGCGAAGTGCGCCGCATCAGCTATGCGCCCATTGCGTCCACTTTACGCTGAAGGAGCAGGGAAATTGCCGCTGCCGCGCAGTTCGGCTACACTGTTTCGCATGCCCGACACCCTCATTACCGCGACGGATGAAGACCTGATGCTGCGCTATAGCGCCGGCGACCTGCCGTCGTTTCGCGAATTGTACCGGCGCCATAGCCAGGGACTGTACCGCTTCGTGGCCTGGCGCGCGCCGCGCCGCGCGTGGGTGGACGAGATCGTGCAGGATGCGTGGGCCAGCCTGCATGCGGCGCGCGCCGGCTACCAGCCGCAGGCCGCGTTTCGCACCTATCTGTACCAGATCGCGCGCAACCGCCTGATCGACCTGCTGCGCCAGCGGGAAGGACAGGAACACGACGACGTGGGCGAACTGGCGGACGAGGGGGCATCGCCGCCGCAATCGCTGGAGCAGAAACAGCAGCACGCGTTGCTGCATGCGGCCATCGCGGCGCTGCCGGCCGAACAAAAGGAAGCGCTGGTGCTGCAGCAGTTCAGCGGCATGAGCATCCTCGAGATCGCCGTGGTGACGGGGGCGGAAGCGGAAACCGTCAAGAGCCGGCTGCGCTACGCCATGCAGAAATTGCGCGCGGGCTTGGACAGCGCCGCTGGCGCGGGAGGATAGGCATGAATACGCACAATCAAGATAACGACGAACGGCACGACGAGGAATTGAACGCGCTGCTGGCCAGCCTGCCGCAGCCCGCGCCTTCCAGCGCGCTCGATGCGGCCATTCTGGCGGACGCGGAAAAAGCCTTGCAGCAGTCGGCGGCCGCGAACGACAGCGCCGATGGCGTGCTGCGCACCTCGCCCGCCAAGCAAGCACCGGACTACCTGCAGCGCTGGCGCGTTCCGCTGGGACTGGCCGCGGCCGTGCTGTTGACGGTGAACCTGATCGGAGTGGACTGGTTCGGCTCGAAGCCGGCGCAATTTCCCGTGGTCGGGGAGCCGGTCACGCAGGAGGTGATGCCTGCCGCGGCGCCGGTGCCGCAGGCTGTCGTCTCCAGTGCACCCGTGCAGGCACCGGCGTCAGCGCCGCGCGCCATGGCAGCAGCCAAGTCAGCGCCGACGGCTGAACTGGCAGCATCGCCGCCACCGCCGCCACCCACGGACATGCATCAGGCGATGGAGCCGCAAGCTGCCATGCAGGCCGAGGCCAGCATGCAGCGCGCGCTTGCCAAGCCCGCGCCCGTCGCGGCCCGTTCCGCGCCGATGCCGCCGCCCGCAAAGCTCGACGCTTCCGTGTGGTTGGTGAAGATCGACGCCCTTTTGAAGGCCGGCGAAGGCGTATTGGCGCACGAGGAGTGGACGGCGTTCCAGCAGGCGTATCCCGACTATCCGGTAGCCGAGGAGCTGCGGCAGCGGCTGGAAACGAAGTAAAAAACGCTAGACGATTCCCTTTCGGCGTTCCCACACGGCGCTGCCCACGAAAATGGCGGCGCATACCCACATCACGGCCGGCAGGGCATTCACGCCCACCGATTGCATCAGGACGCCCGTCAGCAGCGGTCCGCCGCCGCTGGTCACGCCCCAGGTGGCGTTGACGATGGCGCTGGCGCTGGTCAGCGACAGGCCCGTAAAACGCTCGCCGCACGCCACCAGCGCCAGCATGTAGATGCCGCCCGCCGCCGCGCCCAGCAACAGCAGCAAGGTCCACCACAGCCACGGCGTGCCGACGGCGAACGGCAGCAGCGGCAGCAGCAGGCATACGGCCACGCCGCAGCCCGCGTGGACCCTGGCGCGGCCGAAGCGGTCGGCCATCCATCCGAGTGCGAATTGCAGGCCCGTGTCGCCCACCAGCACCACGGTGGCAGACAGCAGGGCCAGGTCCGTGCCGATGCCGTGCTCCATCGCGTACAGGGGCAGCAAGCTCAATGCCAGCGTGTCGAACAGGGCGAAGAAGGCGGCGCCCAGCACGATCATCGGCATGCGCGGCAGGATCAGGGTCCACTTCACGCCATGTTCTTCCGGTTCGCGTTCCGGGCCGCTGTTCGAGATCAGCATCAATCCCGGCACGGCCAGCAAAAACAGCAGGCCGCAGGCGGCGAAGCTCCAGCTGATCTTGTCGTTGAACAGGGCCACGAGGGCGGGGCCGATCAGCTGGAAGAAGGTAAAACTGGTGGTGTACATGGCCACCACGCGTCCCCGCGAATTGTCGGGCGCCAGGCGGTTCACCCACGCTTCGCCGATGGTAAACAGCACGCCCATGGCGCCGCCGAACAGGAAGCGCAACACGCTCCACGCCAGCAGGTGGTCGGTGAACTGCATGGCGATCGTCGCCAGCGATGCCACCCACACGGCGCCCAGCATGGTGGCGCGCGCGCCGAAGCGTCCCACCCAGCGCGAGACGAACGGCGAGGCGGCCAGGATGCCGAGGGCGCTGACGGCCGTGATCATGCCGATGATGTCCGTGCCCACGCCGCGCTGGTGCAGTGTCAGCGCGGTGAGCGGCATGGTGGCGCCCAGGCCCAGGCCCACCACGCCGATGCTCACCACGAGGGCGAAGAAGTCGCGCCACGGCATGTGCTTCATGGTTGCTCCCATAGGGTGGAATAGGTATTTGGAAAGGCTGGAAAACGGTGTGGATGCATGGGAAAGTAAGAAGACTTTGCCGGTGGCGCTGGTATTTGGCGCCGGACGGGCATATGATGATTTTAACAAAGACAATATTGCAAAGCCGTAGTGTAGGCGATGTGTGCCGCCGCTGGCCACGGCCATCGGTGTGGTCGCCCCTGCCGGCTCTGCTGTACAGTGAAGCGAGCGGCAGCGCCGTCATGGGCTGTCATTGGATCGTCACGCCAGCGAGGTAGCACTCTATGCGCCGTCCCATCGTTCTTGTCCCCGCCTGCCAGCGCCAGCTTGGCAGCCACATCTGGCACATGGCGCAGGACAAATACCTGCACGCCGTGCTGCGCGGCGCCGGCTGCATGCCGCTGCTGCTGCCCGCCCTGGGTGCGGATGCGGACCTGGAAGCGGCGCTGCACATCGCCGACGGCGTCATGCTGACCGGTTCCGCCTCGAACGTCGACGCGCGCCTGTATGGCGAAGACATCCTGCATCCCGACCTGCCGCAAGATCCAGCGCGCGACGCCACCACCTTGCCCCTGATTCGCGCCGCGCTGGCGCGCCAGCTGCCCCTGCTGGCCATCTGCCGCGGCTTCCAGGAAGTCAACGTGGCCCTTGGCGGCAGCCTGCACCAGGCCGTGCACGTCGTGCCGGGCATGCAGGACCACAGGGAGAATGTGCTCGATCCCCTGGCGCGCCAGTACATGCCCGCGCACCGCATCAAGCTGATGCCCGAAGGCCTGCTGTCACGCCTGCTGGGCGGCGAGAGCGAGATGATGGTCAATTCCTTGCATGGCCAGGGCGTCGCCCGGCTGGCCGATGGCTTGCTGGTGGAAGCACTGGCCGACGACGGCCTGGTGGAAGCGTATAGCGTGGCCAGTGCCGCCGGTTTTACGCTGGCCGTGCAATGGCACCCGGAATGGCAGGTGGAAGACAACCCGCAGTCGATGCGGCTATTCGGCGCCTTTGGCCAGGCGTGCCGCGATTTCCAGGAACAGCAGCACAGGAATAAAGAATGACAGGCGCGCCGCACCGGCACCATGCGGCGCTTAATCAGGAAAAGCGCAAGACCAACGAGAGGGAAACATGGCAATACGCGAAAATTTCACCTATACGGATATGGATTTGTGGCTCAATGAAAAGCGCGTCACGGAAATCGAATGCCTGGTGCCCGATTTGACGGGCGTGGCGCGGGGGAAGATCCTGCCGCGCGGGAAATTTACCCAGGAGCGCGGCATGCGCATCCCGGAAGCGGTACTGGGCATGACGGTGACGGGCAATTACCCGGTCGATGATGGCGGCTATGACCGTGCCATTTCCAGCACCGACCGCGACATGATCTTGAAGGCCGATCCCACCACCATCACCATGGTACCGTGGGCCACGGATCCCACCGCGCAAGTCATCCACGACTGCTATTTTGCCGACGGCATGCTGGTCGATTTCGCGCCGCGCTCCGTGCTGCGCCGCGTGCTGAAGCTGTATGCGGACAAGGGCTGGAAACCCGTGGTGGCGCCGGAACTGGAGTTCTACCTGACGGCGAAAAACACGGACCCGGACCTGCCCTTGAAGCCGCCCATCGGGCGCAGCGGGCGGGCCGAGACGAGCCGCCAGGTGTACAGCATCGACGCTGTCAACGAGTTCGATCCCCTGTTCGAGGATATCTACGATTACTGCGAATTGATGAACCTCGACGTCGATACCCTGATCCACGAGATCGGCGCAGGGCAGATGGAAATCAACTTCCTGCACGGCGATCCGCTGGGCCTGGCCGACAAGGTGTTTTTCTTCAAGCGCACCTTGCGCGAAGCTGCCCTGAAACACGATATGTACGCCACCTTCATGGCCAAGCCCATGGCGGGCGAACCGGGTTCCGCCATGCACGTGCACCAGAGCGTTGTCGATGCGAAGACTGGCCTGAACATTTTCAGCAACGAGGACGGTTCGGCTGCGCCCATCTTCAAGCATTACATCGCGGGCCTGCAGCGCTACATGCCATCGGCCATGGCCATCGTCGCGCCCTACGTGAATTCCTACCGCCGCATCGTGCGCCACACGGCCGCGCCCATCAACATCCAGTGGGGCCTGGATAACCGCACGGTGGGCTTCCGCGTGCCCGAATCGGGCGTGCAGGACCGGCGCGTGGAAAACCGCATCATCGGCGCCGACGCGAATCCCTACCTGGCGCTGGCCGTGACCCTGGCCTGCGGCTACCTGGGCATGACGGAACAGCTGGAAGCGACGCCGATGATGGTGGGCAGCGCGTATGACCTGAAATTCGAACTGCCGCAAGGCTTGCCGGAAGCGTTGCAGCTGCTGCGCGCGGAAGACAAGCTGCGCACGGTACTGGGCGAGCGCTTCATCGACGTGTATGCGGCCATCAAGGACCTCGAGCATCAGGAATTCATGACCGTCATCAGTCCGTGGGAGCGCGAACATCTGCTGCTGCACGTATAGGAAAGGATCGCAATGAGCACAACACACAATCCGCTGGCGCCCAGCGCCGCCCTGGTCGCCTCCGTGGCGCAGAAAAACGCGGCGCCGCAGGTGTACGACACGGCCGCCATCCAGCAGATGGACTCGGCCCACTACCTGCACCCGTTCACCGATTTCCAGGACCTCGCCAGCAAGGGGGCGCGCGTGATCGTGCGCGGCGACGGTGTCTACCTGTGGGATAGCCAGGGCAAGAAAATCGTCGATGGCATGTCGGGCCTGTGGTGCGTCAACGTGGGCTACGGCCGCACGTCGATCTCGCAAGCCGTGTACCGGCAAATGGAGACGCTGCCCTTCTATAACAGCTTCTTCGGCACGACCAATGTGCCGGCCGCGCAGCTGGCGGCCAAGCTGGCGCAGATATCGCCGCCGCAGTTCGGCCACGTGTTCTTCACCAGCTCCGGCTCCGAGGGCAACGACACGAATTTGCGCATGGTGCGCCGCTACTGGGATATCCTCGGTTGCATGGAGCGCCACACTATCATCAGCCGCCATAACGCGTATCACGGCAGCACGGTGGCGGGAGCGTCGCTGGGCGGCATGGATGGCATGCATGCGCAGGGCGGTATGCCGATACCCGGCATCGCGCATATTGGCCAGCCCAATTACCTGGAGTCGGGCCACAGCTTGAGTCCCGAGGAATTCGGTATCAAGGCAGCCGGTTGGCTGGAAGACAAAATCCTGGAAATCGGCGCGGACAAGGTAGCTGCCTTCATCGGTGAGCCGGTGCAGGGCGCCGGTGGCGTCATCATCCCGCCATCGACCTACTGGCCCGAGATCCAGCGCATCTGCGACAAGTACGGCATCCTCCTGATCGCCGATGAAGTCATCTGCGGATTCGGCCGGCTGGGGCGCTGGTTCGGTTCCGAACTGTTCGGCATCAGGCCGGACCTGATCACGTTTGCCAAGGGCGTCACCTCGGGCTACGTGCCGCTGGGCGGCGTGCTGGTGGGGGACAGGGTGGCCAAGGTGCTGATCGAGCAGGGCGGCGAATTCACGCACGGTTTCACGTATTCAGGCCACCCCGTGGCCTGCGCTGCCGCGCTGGAAAACATCCGCATCATCGAGGAGGAGCAACTGGTGGCGAAGGTGGCCGAGGATACGGGGCCGTACCTGAAACAGTGCTTCGCCAGCCTGGGCGAACACCCGCTGGTTGGCTATGCGGACAGCTGCGGCCTCGTCGCGGGCCTGAACCTGGTGCGTAAAAAGGGCGCCACCGTGCACGACAACGAGCTGTTCGACGAGGGCCAGGGCGTGGGCATGATCTGCCGCGGCCACATGTTCGACAACGGCGTCATCATGCGCGCCGTGGGCGAGCGCATGATCGTCGCGCCGCCGCTGGTCATGACGCGTGCGCAGATCGACGAAATGGTGGGCTTGATACGGGTATGCCTGGACAAGACCCATGCGGACGTGCAGGCGAAGGGCTGGGTGTAGGTTTTTGCCCCATTTTGCCGCCATCTGCGCATTTTTTGGACCGCAATGGCGGCAGTTCCGCTAAACTTCCATCCTGGCCGCTCTTTGTAGCGGCCAGTTTTTCATTTTGACACCCTCTTACCCAGAAGCTACCCACAATGACGATAGCAACACCAGCCGCGTCGGCCAGCGACGCCCCAGCGCCTTTTTTGCTGATTGATCAACTGGTCAAGGAATTCGATGGCGTGCGCGCCGTCAATGACATTTCCGTGACGATCAACAAGGGCGAGATCTTCGCCCTGCTGGGCAGTTCAGGTTGCGGCAAGTCGACCCTGCTGCGCATGCTGGCCGGTTTCGAGACGCCGACGTCGGGCCGCATCGCCCTGGCGGGCAGCAGCATCGTCGATGTGCCGCCGCACCAGCGCCCCATCAACATGATGTTCCAATCGTATGCGCTGTTCCCTCATTTGTCCGTGTGGGACAACATCGCCTTCGGCCTGCGCCGCGACGGCTTGCCGAAAGCGGAAGTGACGGCGCGCGTCGAGCAGATGCTGGCGCTGGTGCAGCTGGGCCAGTACGCGAAGCGCAAGCCGCACCAGCTGTCTGGCGGCCAGCAGCAGCGCGTGGCGCTGGCGCGCAGCCTGGCCAAGCGGCCGCAATTGCTGCTGCTCGACGAGCCGTTGGGCGCGCTGGATAAAAAACTGCGCGAACGCACGCAGATGGAACTGGTGAACATCATCGAGCAGGTGGGCGTCACCTGCGTGATGGTCACGCACGACCAGGACGAGGCCATGAGCATGGCCACGCGCATCGCCGTCATGAGCGAAGGGCGCATCCTGCAGGTGGGTGCGCCAGGTGAAATCTATGAAACGCCGAACTGCCGTTTCGTGGCCGACTTTATCGGCAGCGTGAACCTGTTCGATGGCCGCATCACGGAAGACGAACCCGATCACGTGATCATCGATACGCCCGACGGCCGCCAGTATGTCGCGCATGGCATCACGGGCAACCTGGGCATGGATGTCTCGGTGGCCGTGCGCCCCGAAAAAATCGGCATCCAGATCGATCCTCCCGCCCTGGAGGAGCGCGCGTCGCCGGCGGAACATGGCTACAACTGTGCCCAGGGCGTGATCGTCGCCATGGCGTATTTTGGCAATGAAACCAGTTACCACGTGCGCCTCGACAGCGGCACGGTGGTGAAAGTCTCGCGCACCAACGCGGCCCGCCACGATGTCTCGCGCCTCGAGCGCGAGCAGCGCGTGTGGGTATGGTGGGATGGCGCCGACATCGTCGTGCTGACCAGCTGAGGCCATCATGACGCCTATTTTGCAATTGCTGCGCAATCTCGTCACCCTGCGCTGGATAACGGGGAAAAATGCGGGCCGCAACGTCGTCATCGCCGTGCCGTCGCTGTTCCTGGCCGCCGCCTTTCTGGTGCCTTTCCTGATCGTGCTGCGTATCAGCCTGTCCGACATGGACACGGCGGGCAGCCCGTTCGGCGGCTTGCTGTCGTATGTCGACGGCATCGTCGTGCTGAAGGTGAAAATCGCCAACTACCTGTTCATCGCCGCCGATGAACTGTATCTGCTTACCTACCTCAGCTCCATCAAGTACGCGGCCATCACCACCGCCATCTGCCTGTGCATAGGCTACCCGTTCGCCTACTTCATGGCGCGCGCCAAACCGTCGATCCGCCCCGTGCTGATGATGCTGGTGATGCTGCCGTTCTGGACCTCGTTCCTGCTGCGCGTGTATGCGTGGAAGGGCATCCTGGCCAATCACGGCTTGCTCAACGACCTGCTGATCGCGCTGGGCGTGGTGAGCGAACCGCTGCACATGATGAATACCTCGTTCTCGCTGGTGGTCGGCATGGTGTACGCCTACCTGCCCTTCATGATCCTGCCTCTGTACGCCAACCTGGTCAAAATGGACATGCGCTACCTGGAAGCAGCGGCCGACCTGGGCGCCACGCCATTGCAGGCGTTCTGGCGCATCACGGTGCCCCTGTCGAAGTCGGGCATCATCGCCGGCGCCATGCTGGTGTTCATTCCGTCCGTGGGCGAATACGTGATTCCCGAGCTGCTGGGCGGCCCGGAAACCCTGATGATCGGCCGCGTGCTGTGGGATGAATACTTCACCAATAACGACTGGGCAATGGCTTCGTCGGTAACTGTGCTGGTGATCCTGCTGATCCTCGTGCCGATGGCCATTTTTAACAAATACAAGACAGACCAGGACGCGGAGGAGCGCACATGAACGGACGTAATTTCCTGCAGCGCTGGTTCGGGCGCGGCTGGCTCTCGCTGGGCTATCTGTTCCTGTACCTTCCCATCATCGTGCTGATCGTCTTTTCGTTCAACAGCTCGCGCCAGGACATGGTGTGGAGCGGCTTCTCGCTGCGCTGGTACCAGGAGCTGATGAGCGACACGGAAATCATCGCGGGTTTCGGTTTGTCCTTGAAGATCGCCTTCATGTCGGCGACATCTTCCGTCATCCTCGGCACGTTCGCCGCCTTCGCCTTGACCAGCTATCAGCGCTTCCGTGGCCGCACCGTGTTTTCCGCCATGGTCAGCGCGCCGCTGGTGATGCCGGAAGTGATCATCGGCTTATCCCTGCTGCTGATGCTGGTGTCCATGCAAAAGGTCTTCGGTTTCCCCGAGCGGGGCGTGCTGACCATCTGGCTGGGCCACACCCTGCTGGGCATGGCGTATGCTGCCGTGGTGGTGCAGTCGCGCCTGCAGGAAATGAGCAAGTCGCTGGCCGAGGCGGCCATGGACCTGGGCTGCCGCGCGCACCAGGTGTTCTTCCTCGTGACCCTGCCGAACATCACGCAAGCCCTGGCATCGGCCTGGCTGCTAACGTTTACCCTGTCGCTCGATGACGTGGTGCTGTCGGCCTTTTTGTCCGGCCCCGGTTCGACGACGATGCCGCTGGTGATCTTCTCGCGCGCGCGCCTGGGGCTCGATCCGCGCGTCAACGCCATCGCCGCGTTGACCATCCTCGTCGTGACGCTCGCCGTGATCGCGTATGCCGTGATGCTGGCGCGCGCCGACCGCAGACGCCGCAAGCAATTGTCTGCGGCGTATTCGGCGGACTAGGAGTAAGCTGGCGTTTTCATCTTGCAGGAGACGACCATGACGGAAAACACCAGCTGGCACGCACGTGCCGCAGAGATCAAGATCGATGGCCGCGCCGTCATCAATGGCGAGCGGGTCGCGGCTAGGTCCGGCCAGACCTTCGACAATCTGTCGCCCATCGATGGGCGCTCGCTGGGGCAGGTGGCCCGCTGCGATGGCGCGGACGTGGATGCGGCCGTGCAGGCCGCCCGTGCCGCCTTTGACGACCGCCGCTGGGCAGGAAAATCGCCCGCGCAGCGCAAGCGCGTGCTGATCAAGTTCGCCGACCTGGTGCAGAAATACGGTCCCGAACTGGCCCTGCTGGAAACCCTGGACATGGGGAAACCGATCAAATACAGCCAGAGCGTGGACGTGGGCGCCACGGCCAACTGCCTGCGCTGGTATGGCGAGGCGATCGACAAGGTCTACGATGAAATCGCCCCCACCCCTGCCAACAGCCTGGCCCTGATCACGCGTGAACCGGTGGGTGTCGTCGCCGCCATCGTGCCGTGGAATTACCCGATGATCATGGCCGCCTGGAAGATCGCGCCGGCCCTCGCCGCCGGCAACAGCGTGATCTTGAAACCATCCGAAAAATCGCCGCTGACGGCCCTGCGCCTGGCCGACATCGCGCTGGAAGCGGGCGTGCCTGTGGGAGTGTTCAACGTGCTGCCCGGCTACGGCCACGAGGCGGGCGCCGCGCTGGCCCTGCACATGGATGTCGATTGCATCGGCTTTACGGGTTCCACTCGCACGGGCAAGCTGATCGTGCAGATGGCGGGCCAGTCGAATCTGAAACGGGCGTGGACGGAATTGGGCGGCAAGTCCGCCAACATCGTTTGCGCCGATTGCCCGGACCTGGACAAGGCCGTGGCGGCGGCCGTCGGTTCCATCTTTTTCAACCAGGGCGAAAGCTGCAATGCGCCCTCGCGTTTGTTCGTGGAAGAATCGATCAAGGACGAATTCCTGGCCAAGGCATTGGCTATGCTGCCCCGCTTTCAGCCGGGCGACCCGCTCGACGAAGCCACCGTCATGGGGGCCATCGTCGACGCCACGCAGATGAAGACCGTGATGGACTATATCGATTCCGGCAAGCAGGAAGGGGCGCAGCTGCTGGGCGGCGGCGAGGCCGTGCTTCTTGATACGGGTGGCTATTACGTGCAACCCACCATCTTCGGCGTGGACGCCGGCATGACGATCGCGCGCGAAGAGATATTCGGGCCCGTCTTGTCCGTGCTGGGCTTTACGGATATTGCCGAGGCGGTGAAACAGGCCAACGCCACGCCGTACGGCTTGCAGGCGGCCGTGTGGACATCCGACATCACCAAGGCCATCCAGACGGCGCGCGCCCTGCGCGCGGGCACCGTGCACGTCAATCAGTACGATGGCGACGACATCACCGTGCCGTTCGGCGGCTACAAGCAGTCAGGCAACGGGCGCGACAAATCGCTGCACGCGCTGGACAAGTACACGGAGTTGAAGACGACGTGGATACAGGTGGGGTAAAGCGAAGCGCTGTCGGCCTGGCGCGCAGCGCGCAGGCCGACAGGCGGAATGACATCAGAAGCAGTGTTCCAGCGCCGGGAAGCTGCCATCCTTGACGGCTTTCACGTAACCGATGACGGCGTCGTCGATGCTGGCCGCGCCTTCCATGAAGTTGCGCACGAAGCGCGCCTTGCGGCCTGGGAAGACGCCCAGCATGTCGTGCATGACGAGCACCTGGCCCGAGCAATCGGGACCGGCGCCGATGCCGATCGTCGGAATCGTCAGCATCTCGGTCACTTCCTTGCCCAGCTGCGACGGCATCGCTTCCATCAGCACGATGGCGGCGCCCGCGTTTTGCAGCGTCAGCGCGTCGTTCTTCAGCTCCGTGGCGCTTTCTGTGCTCTTGCCTTGCACTTTATAGCCGCCCAGCTGGTGCACGAATTGCGGCGTCAGGCCGATGTGGGCGCAGATGGGGATGCCGCGCTCGGTGAGGAAGCGGACGATCTCGGCCAGCCAGGCGCCGCCTTCGATCTTGATCATGTGTGCGCCAGCCTGCATCAGGATGACGGCGTTGGCATAGGCTGTCTCGGGCGTGCCATAGGCGCCGAACGGCAGGTCGGCAACGATCATGGCCGACTTGCTGCCACGCGCCACGGAAGCCGTGTGATAGGCCAGTTCGGCCACGGTGACGGGCAGGGTGGAGTTGTGGCCGTTGCAGACCATGCCGAGCGAATCGCCGATCAGCAGGATTTCCACGCCGCAGCGGTCCATCAGCGACGCGAAGCTGGCGTCATAGCAGGTCAGCATGGTGATCTTCTCGCCGGCGGCGCGCAGCGTGGCCAGCGTATGGATGGTCACGGCCTTGTTGGCGACAGGCTTGGATGGCGCCGGCGCCGGTGTGGCGGCCTTGTCTTTGGCGGCCAGATCTGTTCCTTGCAAATAAGCGGACATAGGTATTCTCTAGAGTGAAAGGGGGTGATGCGATTGCGACGCCGCTAGTGTAGTACTTTATGCGGCGAGCTGCAGGAGCGGCATTGTAGAGGATGGGAGCGAGATGGGGCAGAGCCGGGGTCAGAGCTGGCTGATGGCCTGGTCGGCCACGCTTGCCAGGTAGTCCTGCGCCGGGCCCAGGCCGGGCACGACGATGGCCGGCGCCAGGGCCAGCAGCGGCACCAGCACGAAGGCGCGTTCGGTGATGCGCGGATGCGGCACCGTCAGGGTGGCGCTGGCGATCCGTGCATCGCCATACAGCAGCAGGTCCAAGTCCAGGGTGCGTGGAGCGTTGCGGTAGGGCCGTTCGCGCCCGTGCGCCGCTTCGATGGCGTGCAGGGCTTGCAGCAGTTCCTCTGCCGGCACGGTGGTGCTGATGCGCGCCACGGCATTGATGTAGTCGTCGCCGCTCGAATCGATGGGCGCCGTGCGGTAGCTGGCCGAGGCGTCCAGCAAGCTGGCGCCGGGCAGGCGCGCCAGGCGCGCCAGCGCATCCTGCACGTTGGCGCGCGCGTCGCCCAGGTTCGCCCCGATGCCGATGTAAGCGATAACTTCCGTTGCTGTCTGCATGGCTGCGTTTACTCGCCGCTGGTGCTGCCGCTGGTCGAGCCGCCCGTGCCCGTCTTGCTGCGCGTGCTGCGGCGTGGCGGACGCTTCTTCTTGACGGCGCCCGGCGCGGCATTGGCGCTGACGAGCAGCGCTTCGCGCGTTTCCTCGTCGCCTTCGTAGAAGGCCGTCCACCATTCGCCGATGTCCATGTCGATCTCGCCCGAGGCGCAGCGCAGCAGCAGGAAGTCGTAGCCGGCGCGGAAGCGCAGGTGCTCGAGCAGCTTGTATGGCGCCTTGCCGACCCGGCGCTCGAAGCGCGGCTGCATCGACCAGATGTCGCGCATGTCGGAACCGATCTTGCGCTGCAAGGCCAGTTTTTCCGTTTGCGAATCGAGCACGTCGTCGGCCGCCAGGTGCAGCGCGGGGATGGTTGACTCGCCGGCGGCGCGGTAGGCCGTCCATTTTTCCAGCACCTGGTGCCACAGCAGCGAGGCAAACAGGAAGCCCGGAGAGACGGTCTTGCCGGCGGCGATGCGGGCGTCCGTGGCGTCCAGCGCCAGGGTGACGAATTTCGCGCCCAGCGGCTGCTCCAGCACCACGTCGAGCAGGGGCAGCAGGCCGTGATGCAAGCCTTCCTTGCGCAGTTGCTGCAGGCAGGCCAGCGCGTGGCCGCTCATCAGCAGTTTCAGCATCTCGTCGAACACGCGCGGCGCGGGCACATTGTTGATCAGCGGCGCCATGATGGGAATCGGCGCGGCCGTGTGCGGCTCGATGGTGAATTTCAGCTTGGCGGCGAAGCGCACCACGCGC
Source organism: Janthinobacterium sp. SUN026 (assembly GCF_030397625.1). Lineage (NCBI taxonomy): Bacteria > Pseudomonadati > Pseudomonadota > Betaproteobacteria > Burkholderiales > Oxalobacteraceae > Janthinobacterium > Janthinobacterium sp. SUN026. The sequence continues at coordinate 94,789 of NZ_JAPQNU010000001.1, forward strand.
AGCATGCGCACGGGGTCTTCGCGGTAGCGCTCTTCCGGCTTGCCGATCATGCGCAAGGTCTTGGCGCGGATGTCTTCCACGCCGCCGTGGTAATCGAGCACTTCCTGCGTGGCCGGGTTGTAGTACATGGCGTTGATGGTGAAGTCGCGGCGCAGCGCGTCTTCGTGCTGCAAACCGAAGGTATTGTCGCGCAGGACGCGGCCGTGTTCATCCTTGGGCGCGGAATCGGCGCCGGCGCCGCGGAAGGTCGTCACTTCCAGCAAATCCTGGCCGAACATCACGTGCACGATCTGGAAGCGCTTGCCGATGATGAAGGCGCGGCGGAACAATCGCTTGACCTGTTCCGGCGTGGCGTTGGTGGCGATGTCGAAGTCTTTCGGTTTGACGCCCAGCAGCAGGTCGCGTACGGCGCCGCCGACGACAAAGGCCTCAAAACCCGCTTCCTGCAGGCTGCTGGTGACGCGGATGGCATTCGACGACACCAGTTTCGGGTCGATTCCGTGTTGCGCAGGACCGAGCACGATGGGTGCCGTGGTGTCGCGCGCTGCCTCTTTTTTAACGCCGAGGATCTTGCGGATGAATTTTTTAATCATTGAATAAGTGGAGTGATGGCCAGCCGTGGAGGGATGCGTGTGCGCTCAAAGCGGTATTGGGATTGGTCGCGACCGGGTGGGTCACGACCGACAGCAAGGGAATGTCGTTGTGCGAATCGCTGTAAAAATAGCTGCGCTCGAACTGCCCCAGTTCCTTGCCCATTTTTTCCAGCCAGGCATGGGTGTGGGTCAGCTTGCCCGCGCCCAGGGTCGGTGTGCCCACCAGTTTGCCAGTGACATTGCCTTTGTCGTCATACTCGGGCATGGCGGCCAAGAGGTGTTCGACGCCCAGCGCATCGGCGATGGGTTTGGTGATGAAATGGTTGGTGGCCGTGACGATGGCCAGCAGGTCGCCCGCGTCCTGGTGCTGTTTCAGCAAGGCCACGACTTCGGGGCGGATGGCCGGCATGACCACTTCGGCCATGAATTGCTTGTGCAGCGCTTCCAGGCGTTCGCGCGGAAATTGCGCCAGGGTGCCGAGCGAAAATTCCAGGTATTCCACCGGATCGAGCGTGCCGGCCTGGTATTGCGCGAAAAATTCGTCGTTGCGGCGGGTGAATTCGGCGGCGTCCACGGCACCGATGCGTACCAGGAATTCGCCCCACTCGTGATCCGAGTCGATGGGCAGCAGGGTGTGGTCGAGGTCAAACAGGGCCAGATTCATCATTCTTTCGCTTCCGCCTGCAGCAACTCGCGCAATAATGGCAAGGTGATCGGGCGTTGGGTTTCAAGGGAGTAGAGGTCGAGAGAGTCCAGCATCGTCGACAGCGAACGCATGTCGCGCCGGAAATGGGACAGCAGATAGGGTAACACGCCGGGCGACAAGGTCAAGCCGCGGGTGGTGGCCGCCTGGGTCAGGGCGGCGATTTTTTCATCGTCGGTCAAGCCGTGGATTTGATAGATCAGGCCCCAGCCCATGCGTGTGCGCAAGTCTTCGCGCACGGGCAGCACGGCCGGCGGCACGGCGCCGCTGCATACCATGAACGCCTTGTTGGCGCGGATTTCATTGAACAGGGCAAAGGCATCGATCTGCGCCAGCGGCGACAGCTTTTCGCAGTCGTCGAGCAGGTACAGGTCGACGTCGGGCGAATACACGAACTCGGACTCGATCGAGAATGGCGAAATGTAGCGCGCGCGCTCGGTGCTGGCCAGGGCCTTGAGCAGGTGGCTCTTGCCGGCGGCCAGTTCGCCCCACAGGTAGGCAAAATGTTCGCGCGAAGTGCGCGCGGCGAACTGGCGCATCAGCTGCGCCACTTCGGCATTCTGTCCCACCTCGAAGGTATCGAGGCTGTGCGCCTGGTCTGTGCCTAAATCGAGCACCAGTTGTTTCATGGCGTACGCCTTGTCCTATTTTTCATTACTGCTTGTGCATCATTGGTATTGCCAGGTTGATATGATATCCGCTTTTATTATGCATTATAGAAGGTGCTGGACAGGTAGTGGCGTCTTAGATGCTTAAAAGCGACCATCAACACGGCAGAAGCGGGTAAAGCGAGCAGTACGCCGACGAAACCAAACAGTTGCCCGAAAGCCAATAAGGCGAAGATCACGGCCAGCGGGTTCAGGCCGATGCGTTCGCCCACCAGGCGCGGCGTGAGGAAAAAGCCTTCGATGACCTGGCCGCAGCCGTAGATGACGGCCACGGCGATCACGCCGCTCCAGTCGGCGAACTGCAGCAGGGCGGCGATCAGCGCCAGCATCAGCCCCAGGCCGAAGCCCAGGTAGGGGATGAACACCAGCAAGCCCGTGATGATGCCCACAGGCAATGCCACCTCAAAACCGGCGATGGCCAGCGCGGCCGAGTAATACGTTGCCAGCACCAGCATGACGAGCAGCTGGCCGCGCAGGTATTGCGCCAGCAGGGTATCGACTTCCTGCGCCATGCCCACCGTGCGGCCGACCCAGCGGCGTGGCACGGCGGCGGCGATGCGCGCCAGCATGGGATGCCAGTCCAGCAATAGGTAGAACAGCACGACGGGAATCAGCACCACGGTGGCCAGCCAGCCCAGCACGGCCGTGCCGCCGATACGGGCCGAGGCCAGCACTGTGCTCCAGATTTCATCGCCGCTGGTGGCCATCTGCTGGCTCAGCATGCGCTTGATGCCTGTGCCATCCAGGCGCACGCGGATGCCCAGGTCGCGCAGTTTCGGCGCCAGAAACTCGTTCGCCTTGCTGAGAAACTGGGGAATCTGCGCCTGCAGCAAGGGAATTTCCTTCTGCAGCACGGGCACGACGATCAGTACCAGCGCTGTAATGGCGAGGAAAAACAACACTACGACGACCAGCACGGCCAGCGGACGGGGCAGGTAAAAGCGCTTGTAGTGCAGGCGTTGCAATCGGTCCACGCCGGGATTGAGCACGTAGGCGAGGATGGCGGCGGCCAGGAAGGGCGTCAGGATGGGTCCCAGGCTGACGAGCAGCAGCAGGAATGCCAGCCAGACCGCGATCCAAAATGCTGTTTGCTTCTGTTCGGCGGTGATGGCGAATGGCATGGAGTTTGTGCTGTTGCGTTAAAAAAAGGCAGTTAATTACGAAATGGCGGGGCAGTTTGATAAAATAGCGACTTGATCGACCGAATTCACCCGCTGGCGCCCTGCCGCACGATGTTGAAAAACATGCTTGCGCGCGCGTGCCGGCGGGTATCCGCCTTCTATTTTACCGCCTCCGCTGCCACCACACCATGAACCAGACTTCTAATGTTTCCCTTTCCTACCGTGACGCTGGCGTCGATATCGACGCAGGCGACGCTTTAGTCGAAGCAATCAAGCCGTTTGCCAAGCGCACCCTGCGCGAAGGCGTGATGGGCGGCCTGGGCGGTTTTGGCGCCATGTTTGAAATCAGCAAGAAGTACAAGGAACCGGTGCTCGTCTCGGGCACCGACGGCGTGGGTACGAAATTGCGCCTGGCGTTCGAACTGAACCGTCATGACACGGTCGGCATCGACCTGGTCGCCATGAGCGTCAACGACATCCTGGTGCAAGGCGCCGAACCGCTGTTCTTCCTCGATTACTTCGCTTGCGGCAAGCTGGACGTGGCCATCGCCACCGACGTCATCAAGGGCATCGCCCAGGGTTGCGAACAAGCGGGCTGCGCACTGATCGGCGGCGAAACGGCGGAAATGCCGAGCATGTACCCGGCCGGCGAATACGACCTGGCGGGTTTTGCCGTCGGCGCCGTGGAAAAATCGAAAATCATCGACGGCACCAAGATCGCCCCGGGCGACGTGGTGCTGGGCCTGGCCTCGTCGGGCGTGCACTCGAATGGCTATTCGCTGGTGCGCAAGATTATCGAAGTGGCAAAGCCGGACCTGGAAGGTGACTTCCACGGCCGCAAGCTGGCCGACGTGCTGATGCAGCCGACGCGCATCTACGTCAAGCCATTGCTGGCGCTGATGGACGCCATGGAAGTCAAGGGCATGGTGCACATCACCGGTGGCGGCCTGGTGGAAAACATCCCGCGCGTGCTGCAGCCTGGCCTGGTGGCGGAGCTGGACTCGAAATCGTGGACCATGCCACCGCTGTTCACGTGGCTGCAACAGCACGGCGGCGTGGCTGACGCCGAAATGCACCGCGTCTTCAACTGCGGCATCGGCATGACCGTCATCGTTTCGCAGGAAAACGCGGACGCCGCGATCGCCCAGCTGCAAGCGGCCGGCGAAACCGTCTCTCGCATCGGCACCATCCGTGCCCGCGTGGGCGACGAGCATCAAACGATTGTCATCTAAGTCTTAGTCGACATAAAAAAGGCAGGCACTCGCGAGAGGACTGCCTTTTTTTACGTTCCGATGGCGCTTACCTTGCGTGCGCCGGCTTCATGCGCCCATCCGGCTGCGAGCCGCCCCTGCCGATCATGGCCACGCTGACGGCTGAGACGAGGGAGGCGAACAGGATGTAGCCGACGATGTGCCACGGTTCACCATTGCCCGTCTTCAGCAGGTAGGTAGCGATGATGGGCGTCAGGCCGCTGGCGAAGATGCCGGAGAACTGGTAGACGAAGGAGATGCCCGTGTAGCGTACCTTGGCGTCGAACAGGTCACAGAACAGGGCCGCTTCCGGGCCGTACACGGCCGAATACAGCACGCCCAGCGGGATGATCACGGAACACCACAGCAGCAGCGGATTGTCGGCGTGGTTGAGCATGATCCAGAAGGCGGGGATGGCTGACACGCCCGTGATCAGCGAACCCCAGAAAAATACCTTGGTGCGGCCGATGCGGTCCGACAATCGGCCGAAGAACGGGATGCAGAAGCACATCACGACGGCCGACGCCATCACACCCATCAGCGCTTCCGTGCGGGCGATCTTGATGGTATTGGTCAGATAGGTGATGGAAAACACCCCGAAGATATTGAAGAACACGCCATCGATATAGCGCGCACCCATACCCTTCAAGACATTGCCCGGGTAGCGTTTCAGCAGGTCGAAAAACGGAATCTGCGTCTCCGCGTTCTTTTCCTTGACGGCCTGGAATTCCGGCGTTTCCATCACGTTCAGGCGTATCCACATGCCGATGAAGACGAGGGCGGCCGACAGGATGAAGGCCACGCGCCAGCCCCAGGACAGGAATTGCGCATCCGTCAGGCTGTACGACAGAACCGCCACCACGCCGGAAGCGAGGCACAGGCCGATGGCCAGGCCGATCTGCGGCAGGCTGGCATAGAAGCCGCGCTCCTTCTGCGGCGCATATTCATACGCCATCAGCACGGCGCCGCCCCACTCGCCGCCGAGGCCGATGCCTTGCAGCACGCGCAGGAACAGCAGCAGGCCGGGCGCCCAGTAGCCGATGTGGTCATACGTGGGCAGTACGCCGATCAGGAAGGTGGAGATTCCCATGATCATCAGGGTCATCACCAGCATGCTCTTGCGGCCGATCTTGTCGCCGAAGTGGCCGAAGATCACGCCGCCGATGGGGCGCGACAGAAAGCCCACGGCGAAGGTGCCGTAGGCCAGCATGGTCGAAACAAGCGGATCGTCGCCCGGGAAATACAGCTTGCTGAACACGATGCCGGCGACGACGCCGTATAAAAAGAAGTCGTACCACTCGATGGTGGCGCCGATCACGCTGGCCATCACGACTTTCCGTAGCTCTTTGGCTTTTTTCGGATTGTTGGGATTGTTGTCCATATCTAGTCTCCAATCGATATCGATTATGTATTTTTTGATGCTGGGCTGCTTGCCGAGTCATTGGGGGCGGGCCGGTCTGTCCGCCGTTGGCATCCTCCTTGCTGGGAATGGAACGGGTGGGTCAGGCCGCCTGCGGCAGCCGCACGGCGTCCGCCAGGATCATGTCGGCGGCTTTTTCGGCGATCATGATGGTGGGCGCGTTCGTGTTGCCCGAGACGATTTCCGGCATGATCGACGCATCGACCACGCGCAAGCCCTGCAAGCCGTGCACGCGCAGGCGGTCGTCGACGACGGCCATCGCGTCATGGCCCATCTTGCAGGTACCGCTGGGGTGGTAGATGGACTGGCTGAAGCGCCGCGCCGCATCCAGCAGTTCTTCATCCGTCTCGAATTGCGGGCCGGGCACGAACTCGGAAATGATGTGCGGCGCCAGCGATGGCGCGGCGGCGATGCGGCGCGCCACGCGCAGGGCGGCAATCGCCGTCTGCTGGTCGCGCGGGTCGGACAGGTAGTTCGGGTAGATGCCCGGATAGGCGAGCGGGTCGGCGGACTTGATCGACACGTGGCCACGGCTGTGCGGGCGCAGCTGGCACACGGACGACGTAAAGGCGGAAAACGGATGCGCGCCTTCGCCCGGCTTGTCGGCGCTCAGCGGCTGCATGTGGAACTGGATGTCGGGCCGCTCCACCTCGGGCGAGGATTTGGTAAATACCGTCACCTGGCTGGCCGCCAGGGTCAAAGGACCGGAGCGCGAAAACACATATTGCATGCCCACCCACAGCTTGCCCCACAGGCTGTTGACTTCATCGTTCAGGGTTTTCAAGCGCGTCTTGAAGACCAGGCGGATTTGCAGGTGGTCTTGCAGGTTCTGCCCCACGCCGGGCAAGTCGTGCACGAGAGGCACGCCCACGTCCGCCAGCAGGGCGCGCGGCCCTACGCCCGAGCATTGCAGGATTTGCGGCGAGCCGATGGCGCCCGCACATAAAATCACTTCGCCGCTGGCGCGCGCCTGGCGCAGCTGGCCATCCTGGCGGAATTCGATGCCGACGGCGCGCTTGCCCTCGAACAGCACGCGCGTGATCTGCGCGCGCACTTCCACGCGCAGGTTGGCGCGCTTGCGGGCCGGCCGCAAGAAGGCTTTCGCCGTGCTCCAGCGCAAGCCCTTGCTGGCCGTCTGCTGGAAGTAGCCCACGCCTTCCTGCGTGGCGCCGTTGTAATCGGCATTGAAGGGGATGCCGCTTTCCGTGGCGCCGGCAATAAAGTGTTCCGCGATGGGGCGGCGCAGGCGCAGGTCCGATACTTTCAAGGGACCGCCCACGCCGTGGTAATCGCTGGCGCCCCGTTCCTGGTCTTCCGATTTTTTAAAGTAGGGCAGTACCTCGGCATAGCTCCAGCCAGCGTTGCCCAGCTCGGCCCAGCGGTCGTAGTCCTCTTTCTGGCCCCGCACATACAGCAGACCGTTGAGCGAGCTGGAGCCGCCCAAGACCTTGCCGCGCGGCCATTGCAGCTGGCGCCCGGCGATGCCGGCGTCCGCTTCCGTGCGGTAGCACCAGTCCAGATTCGGGTCGTGCATGGTCTTGAAATAGCCGACTGGCACGTGGATCCAGGGATTGTTGTCCTTGCCGCCCGCTTCCAGCAGCAATACCTGATTGTTGCTGTCGTGCGACAGGCGGTTGGCCAGCACGCAGCCGGCGGAACCGGCGCCGACGACGATGTAATCATAGTGTGTTTGCAACATTGCTCTTGTCTCCTGCGTTGCGGTAACGCTTGCCTCGGCGGGCGTTTTTTGCGATACACTGGTCTTTATTGATTATTTTTGGAACGTCTTGTTCCATTTATAAAAGACGTGCAGCACCGGGACAAGCGGAAACAGCCGCATACGCGAGAGGTGAAACAGAACATGCATGATGCGTTTCAAAAACGGCCGGCCGAGGCCGAAGAAGGTAGCCAGAAGGCGTCCAGCACGGCGGCCAGCCATGGCGACGAGGCGCGGGGCTTGCGCGTGCTGCGCCTGATCGAGCACCTGGCCAGCGCCAGCCAGCCCTTGACCCTGTCGCAACTGGCCGCACGCATGCAGGTGCCCAAGGCCAGCATGATGCGCCTGCTCGATACCCTGGAGCAACACGGCTATGTGCTGCGCACGCCGGTGGGACGCGGCTACGTGCCGGGCGCCGCTTCCACCAACCTGGCGCTGGCGACCCTGCGCAACAATGCCCTGATCCGCGTGAGCCGCAGCATCCTGGGCAGCCTGGTGGCGGCCACGGGCGAGACGTGCAATCTGGCGATTCCCGAGGGGAATGCGATCGTGTATGTGGACCGCGTGGAAACGCAGGAACCGCTGCGCCTGCATCTGGTGCTGGGCACGCGCGCGCCCATGCATTGTACGGCGAGCGGAAAATTATTCCTGGCGCACATGAATTTGCTGGAGCGGCGCGAGTTGCTGGCCATGCTGACCCTGCAGGCGCGCACGCCGAAGAGCATCACGGACCCCGTGCTGCTCGAGCGCGAGATCGTGCGCATCGCCCGCCTGGGCATCGGCATCGACGACGAGGAATTCGTGCATGGCATGGTCGCCGTGGCCGTGCCCATCTGCGCGGCCGACGGGCGCATCGTGGCGGCCGTCGCCTGCCACGCGCCCGTGGCGCGCAAGTCCGTGGAGCAGCTGCTGCAGCACGTGCCGCAACTGAAGGACGCGGCCGTCAAGCTGCGGCCGCTGCTGCTTGCGGAAAACAGCTAGGGTTTCAAGACCTTTGCCACCTTCGCCGCGCGCAGGCGGAAGGCGTCCGGCATGCCAGAACCGAGCAGCGGGCGCAGATACAGTCGGAAAGCATCCGTCACGTCCGTGCCGCTGGCGCTGATGAATTCGTCTTCCATGGTGCGCGTCTTGCCCGCCACGTCCGTCAGGGGCAGCAACTCGTAATCGACGGAATAAAAACCCGTGCGCTTGATGGCGACGGAGCCGTCGCGCTCGCCCCACATGGCGAATTGCACGGCCTTTTCACCCACTTCGCGGGCTTCGCGTTGATCTACATCAGAGACGCAGCCGATGAAGGAGCGCTGCAGATAGCCGAAGGTATCGCCGCGCACGCGCTTGATGCCCAGTTTCGCCTTAATTTCGTCGCACAGCAGGTCGGCCAGCGCGCCCGTGCCCGACAATTGCACATTGCCGTGTGCATCGCGCTCGACCGCATTGCCCGCCTGTGTGGCCAGCAGGCTGGCGATCGGCTCGCCTGAGGCATCGTGGATGCCTTCCGAGACGGCAATCACGCAGCGGCCATGCTTTTCATACATGGCCTTCACGTCGGAGAGGAATTGATCCAGCGCAAAGACACGCTCGGGCAGGTAGATCAGGTGCGGGCCATCGTCGGGGAACTTCTTGCCCAGCGCCGAGGCGGCCGTCAAAAAGCCCGCGTGGCGGCCCATCACCACGCCCACGTAGACGCCGGGCAAGGCCGCGTTGTCCAGGTTGGCGCCGGCGAACGCCTGCGCGACGAAACGCGCGGCGGACGGAAAGCCGGGCGTGTGGTCGCTGCCCACCAGGTCGTTGTCGATGGTTTTCGGGATGTGGATGCAGCGCAGCGGATAACCGGCCTTGTGCGCTTCCTCGCTGACGATGCGCACCGTGTCGGACGAGTCATTGCCGCCGATGTAAAAGAAATGCTCGATTTCATGCGCGCGCAGCACTTCGAAGATTTGCTGGCAGTAGGCAATATCGGGCTTGTCGCGCGTGGAACCGAGGGCCGAGGATGGCGTGGCGGCCACCAGTTCCAGGTTATGGCTGGTCTCCTGCGTCAGATCGACGAACTCTTCATTGATGATGCCGCGCACGCCGTGCAGCGCGCCATACACGCGCGTGACGTGTTGAAAGCGCCGCGATTCGAGCACCACGCCCACCAGCGACTGGTTGATGACGGCGGTGGGGCCGCCCCCTTGGGCGACAAGAATTTTTCCAGACGGCATGGGATTTCCTCGTAAATGGAACGGCCCTCCAGCCTACTCCTTTTTTGCCGGGGGGCTGTCTTTTCCGATATTCCTGTCGAGGAATTGTTCCACGCGCTGCCAGAAATCCACGCGCGTGGCCGCCAAGCCCCAGCGGCCGCTTTCCTCTGCGTACAACTGCCAGTCGACGCGCGGATTGCTCTGCTTGAGCTTGTCGCGCAATTGCGTGCCCTGATAGACGGGAACGTTGCTGTCGGCTCCCCCGTAGGCCAGCAGCAGGGGCTGCGTCAACTTTTCGGCCTGATGCATGGGGGAGTTGGCCTTGAGCAGGGCGGCATCGTGCACGGGATCGCCGATGCGCTGCGGCATGGTGTATTGTCTTGCTTCCTCTCCCATCCGGTGATCGACGCTCCAGTGCTGCGTAAACATTTTCGGCAAGTCGGTGATGCCGCCCCAGCTCACGCCGCAACGGAACAGATCGCCATCCTTGATCAAGCCCATCAGGGCGGCATACCCGCCATAGGCGCCGCCGCCGATGATGCAGATGCGTTGCGGATCGGCAATGCCTTGCGCGATGGCCCAGCGCGCGCCGTCGGCAAGGTCATCCTGCATGGCCAGGCCCCATTGTTTCCATCCTGCTCGCCAATACTGGTCGCCGCGGCGGCCGCTGCCGCGAAATTCGACTTGCAGCACGGCATAGCCGCGCGAAGCGAGAAATTGCCGCTCGCTCTTCCATTGCCACGGGCTGCTACTCCCGCCTGGCGCACCGCGCACAAACAGCACCATCGGCAGTTTCTTGCCACTGCCCTTTGGCAAGGTCAGCCAGGCGGGAATCTCCATGCCGTCGCGCGCGCGGTATGTCATCAAGTCGGTTTGCGCCATGTGCCGCGCCTCGATGGCGGGACGGGCGTCACCGATCTTTTGTAATTGACGGGTTTGCTTGTTGTAGAGCAGGAAGATGCTGGGTTGGCGGTCCGAATATGCCGTCACGATGAGCTGCAGGCTGTCCGCCCTGGCGTTCATCGAGATCAGGTTGATGGTTGCCGGCAGTTGCGCGTCGATGTCTTGCTGCACCGCCTTCCAGTCGGCGCTGAACCATTCGGTGGTGGTGGCATCATTGGTGTAGTAGACACCCAGCAATCGTTGCTGGTCCGTGAGGATGCCGCCGTCGAAATCATAGCCTGCCAGCGTCACCAGCGGCTTGCCCGTGACGCGGCCAGCCGCCAGGTCATAGGCGTACAGGGCGCGCGTGTCGGCGCCGTTGCGGCTGCTGACATACAAGGTGCCATCGGGACCGAATTCCAGCGGCGTAATGGCGTGAGGTTCGTTGTCGTAGACATCCTGGCTGGCGATGGCACGCCAGCGCTGCTCGTCCTGTTCAAGGTAGTAGAACGTCTTGCGCCGGCCCTCGACAGCCGTAGCCAGGCGCGGTTTGCCGTGCTGGTCGAGCAGCCAGTGAAGCACGCCTTTGGCGGGGGGCGCCACCTTTTCCCATTGCTGGGTAGTGGTATCGAGGCGCAGCAAGTCGAATTGTCCGACCCTCGCCGTATTCTCATTGCGCTCCTTGAGCACGACGGCTTTCTGGACATAAATGGCATCGGAATCCTGGGTACCGAACTGGTCCAGCAGATACACGGAGGACGGCAACTTCCTGGACGCGAAGCGCGGATCATCCGGGATATCATCCATGGAAGCCAATTGGCGGTAATTGCTGCCATCGCGGTCGACGGCGAACATGCCCGGCGCATATTTGCGCTGGCCATCGGCCACCTGCGAGTCCCTGGTATCGAATACCAGCCGCTTGGCATTGACCCATTCCACATTGGCAATGTCGAGATCGCTGAAGCTGGCAACGACCTTGGCCGACTGGCTCGCCACATCGAGCACGGCCAGACGCCGGCGCCGGGTGTCGCCCATCAGCAAGATGGCGACCGCGTTGCCGTCGGGCGACAGCGTGACACTGCTGATCTGATCTTCGTCAAAGAAGGCGGCGGCGCTGATGCTTGACGGGACGGCAGCCGAGGTGCTGGCGGCTGCCGTTTGGGCGGCTGCCGGCGTCGATGCGACGGCCAGCAACAGGCAGGCCATCGCGGCGCGGATGAGTGCCGTACGACGGGCCAAAGTGATGTTGCTGGGTGTCATTCCGCCTCCAGGAAATAGTAAATAAGCTATCTATTTATGCACTATTTCTTGAAGGTATCATTGTTTGGACGTTTCAACCAGCAAGGTGTTATTCCGGTGCCCGGATATGCTCGACCAGCCCCGTGCTGCGGCGTCCCGGTGCCGGTGTCAGCCAGCTGACCAGGATGGCGGCAGTCAGGCCGGCCGGCACGCCGAAGATGCCGGCGGAAATGGGCGCGATATGAAACCATTGACCGCTGGCATTACCGCCCAGCATGGTGCTCGTGTGCAGCATGTAATACAGGCACACGCCAAAGCCCGCCAGCATGCCGGCCAGCGCGCCCTGGTGGTTGGCGCGTTTCCAGAACACGCCCAGCACCAGCGGCGGAAACAGGGTGGAGGCGGCCAGGGAAAAGGCCACGCCCACGAGCGACAAAATGTCCGCCGGCTTTTGCGAGGCCGCATAGGCGGCGATGAAGGCCACGGCCAGCAGCAGCAATTTCGAGATCGTCACGCGCTTTTGCGTCGAGGCGGTGGGATCGACCACCTTGTAATAAATGTCGTGCGACAGGGCGTTGGAGATGGCCAGCAGCAAGCCATCGGCCGTCGACAGGGCGGCAGCCAGCCCGCCGGCCGCCACCAGGCCGGAAATCACGTAGGGCAGGCCGGCGATCTCGGGCGTGGCCAGTACCAGCACGTCGGCGTCGATGGAAATTTCCGCCAGCTGCACGATGCCGTCGCGGTTGACGTCGACGATGCTGATCAGGGGGCTGAGCTTGTCCACGTTGGCCCAGTAGGATACCCAGGTGGGCAGGTTCGTGTATTGCGTGCCCACCAGCGCCGAGTAAATATCGTACTTGACCAGCACGGCCAGTGCGGGAATCGTGAGGTAGATCAACAAGATGAAGAACAGGGTCCAGAAGACGGAGACGCGTGTTTCGTGCACGGACGGCGTGGTGTAGGATCGCATCAGGATGTGGGGCAGGGCGGCCGTGCCCAGCATCATGCAGAACACGAGGGCCAGGAAATTGTTGCGCTTGATGTCGGATTGTTCCCGGTCGGCGGCGGGGAATGGCTGCGCGTGCGGAATGATCGGTTCGGCGCGTTTCTGGTTCTGCGCCTGTGCCGCCTGCCACAGCACGCGTGCCTCGTCCGGACTTTTTGGATAGGCGATCAGGTAGCGCTCCGCGTTGCGGATGTCGAACAGCGAGGCATTGCGCTGGCGCAAACTATCGAGCTGGCGCTGGGCCGTCAGATGGCCTTGTTCCCAGGAAGCGGGCAAGCCGTCGATGCGCGCCTGGTAGCTTTGCGCGCGCTGGCGGAAGATGGCGCGCACTTCGTTTTCTTTTGGGTCCGTTTCCAGCACGTGTTCGCGCGCGCTCAGTTGCGGCAGCACCTTGCCGTAGGCGATCTGCGGCACGGGATTGTCCGCATGCTTGACCGACAGCCACATGGCGGGAATCAGAAAGGCGACGAGGATGATGATGTACTGCGCCACCTGCGTCCAGGTGATGGCGCGCATGCCGCCTAGAAAGGAGCAGACGAGGATGCTGGCCAGGCCCAGGAAGATGCCGACGGAAAAATCCACGCCCGTGAAGCGCGAGGCGATCAGTCCGACGGCATAGATCTGCGCCACCACATACGTAAACGACACGATGATGGTGGCGGCCACGGCCACCACGCGCACGCTGGCGCCCCGTTTGTCGGTGCCGCTGCCGTAGCGGGCAGCGAGGAAATCGGGAATCGTGTACTGGCTGAACTTGCGCAGGTAGGGCGCGATCAATAGCGCCACCAGGCAATAGCCGCCCGTCCAGCCCATGATGAAGGCCAGGCCGTCGAAGCCGTTCAGGTACAGGCCGCCGGCCAGGCTGATGAAGCTGGCCGCCGAAATCCAGTCGGCGGCCGTGGCCATGCCGTTGAACATGGCCGGCACCCGGCGCCCCGCCACATAGTATTCGGTGACGTTCGAGGTGCGGCTGATGACGCCGATGGTGGCGTACAGGGTGATGGTGACGAGCATGAACAGGTAGCCGATCCACGCGCGCGGCATGCCTTCCTGTTCCAGTACCGACAGGGCCAGCAGGAAGGCGGCGAAACCGGCGGTAAACAGCAGGTAGTAGCGGCACAGGCGCGCAAAGAAGCTGCGCTGGCCGCTCATGCTTGCTCCTCGGCATGAAAAGCCCGGTCGAGGCGCCGCATGCGCCAGGCATACAAGGCGATGATGGCCAGGTACACGAGCGAGGCGCCCTGGGCCGCCATATAGAAGGGCAGCGGCCAGCCGAACAGATTCAAATGCAACAGTTCGCGCGCATAGAACACGGTCAGGAAGCCCGTCAGCAGCCAGACCAGCAGCAGGATGGCCGTCAGGCTCCGCGTCTTGCGCCAGTGCACATCGAGGCGCGCCTGCAGCTCGGGGCTGGGCGTGCGCGCCGGCCGCGCGGGAGGAGCGGGTGGGCTCGGCTTATCCATACGTGATGTCATCCTCTTCTGGCGCATCCGGCAACAGCAGGGCGATGCTCAGGCGCAGCAGGGTGCCCGGCAGCTTCGGCGACTGCGCGCGCGGATTGTTAAAAATATCGACTTCGGCGCCATGCTGCTGAGCAATTTCGCGCACGATGGCCAGGCCCAGTCCGCTACCGTCGACATTGCTGCCGAGAATGCGGTAAAAGCGTTCGAAGACGTGGGCCCGCTCCGCTTGCGGTATGCCGGGGCCCGTATCTTCCACTTCCAGGATGGCCAGTTCCAGGGTGCTGCGCACGCGCACCGTGACGCTGCCGCCAGCCGGCGTGTAGCGCAAGGCATTGTCGATCAGGTTGCTCAGCAGCTCGCGCAGCATCATGGCATTGCCGGAAATCAAGATCGAATACGCGGGCTGCTCGAAGCCCAGGTCGATATGCTGGGCAAACGAGGCTTGCACCCAGTCTTGCACCACGCCACGCGCCAGTTCGCTCAGCTCGATCGGCTCGAACGCCGTGCCTGCCTGCGGCTGGTTTTCCGCGCGCGCCAGGGCCAGCAACTGGTTGACCAGGCGCGTGGCCGCTTCCGAACTTTTCGCCAGTTGCAGCAGCGAGCGGTGGATTTCGTCGTGGTCGGTCTGGCGCAGGGCCAGCTCGGATTGCATGCGCATGCCGGCCAGCGGCGTTTTCATCTGGTGCGCGGCATCGGCGATGAAACGTTTCTGCATGTCGATCGACAGCGACAGCCGCGCCAGCATCTCGTTGAGCGAACCGACCAGCGGCGTGATTTCTTCGGGCACCTGGCCCGATTCGATGGGCGATAGATCGTCGGGCGGGCGGGCGCGTATGCGTTCCTGCAATTGCGCCAGCGGCGACAGGCCGCGCGCCAGGGCAAACCAGACCAGGGCCAGGATCACGGGCAGGATGATGAACTGCGGCAAAATCACGCCCTTGATGATTTCATTGGCCAGCTGGGCGCGCTTTTCCAGGGTTTCCGCCACTTGCACCAGCGCGCGGCTGGGTTCATCATCGTTGCCGGAAGGAATGTCGAGATAGCTGAACGCCACGCGCACGGGCGTGCCGTGGATGGTGTCGTTGCGAAACAGCACCATGCCGCTGCGGTATTTGTCGGGGTCTTGCGGCGGCGGCAGATCGCGGTCGCCGTTCAGGTATTCGCCGCGCGGGCCCACCACCAGGTAATACAGGGTGTCGACATCGTCGCCGCGCAGGAAGTCGCGGCCCTTGCCGTTTTTGTCCGGCACGTGGCGCAGCATCGCGCCATCGGCTTGCTTGACCTGTTGCGTCAGCACCGTCACGCTGTCTTCCAGCGCATGGTCGAACGGTTGATTGGCGATGCTCTTGGCCACCAGATAGGTGATGGCGATGCTCATCGGCCACAGCAGCAGCAAGGGCGCCAGCATCCAGTCGAGGATTTCGCCGAACAGCGAATGCTCGATGGTGTCATCCTGCTCCGTGGTGGGCGGCTCGAACCAGTCGTCGTCGTCCGCCTCGTCCGCTGGCGCCTCGCGCACCTTCACTTGCTGGCGGGTCCGCTGGCCGGGCTTGCCGATTCGCCCGCTTCGGCGTTCAGGCGCGCCGCTTCCGAGTATTTTTCCAGGCAGTATCCGAGGCCGCGCACGGTGGCGATGCGCACGCCGCCCACTTCGATCTTCTTGCGCAAGCGGTGGACATACACTTCGATGGCGTTGTTCGACACTTCTTCGCCCCATTCGCACAGGTGGTCGACCAGTTGCTCTTTTGAAACGAGGCGGCCCGTGCGGCCCAGCAGGATTTCCAGCAAGCCCAGTTCGCGCGCCGACAGGTCCAGCATCTGGTCGTTGATGTAGGCGCTGCGCCCCACCTGGTCGTAGCTGAGGGGGCCGTGCTTGATGATGGTGGCGCCGCCGCCGGCGCCGCGGCGCGTCAGGGCGCGCACTCTTGCCTCCAGTTCCGACAAGGCGAACGGCTTGGCCATATAATCATCGGCGCCGAGGTCGAGGCCATTCACGCGTTGCTCGATGGAATCGGCGGCCGTCAGGATCAGCACGGGAAGCAGCGAGGCGCGCGCGCGCAGGCGGCGCAGCACTTCCAGCCCGGACATCTTGGGCAAGCCCAGGTCGAGGATCAGCAAGTCGAATTCCTGGGTGGACAGGGCCGTATCGGCCTCTTGCCCGGTCTTGACGTAATCGATCGCATAACCGGACTGGCGCAGCGAGCGGGTCAGGCCATCGGCCAGCACGCTGTCATCTTCGGCAAGTAAAATACGCATGGTGCACTTCCTATGCTTGCGACGGTAGAAGCTTGTATTGTGTTTCATTTTCCGCAAGGTGGCGAATTTTTGTGAAAAACAGGGTTGTATTGATCTGTTTCAAAACAAATCCACGTTCCGCTTGCATTGATCACTGTTTTTTTATACAGTACTGTCTGTGTAAAGAATTTAACCCACTGGCGCTATCGCAGGCCGACCGATTCACGTGAATCGTCGACTGTAGAACGGCTGAAAGAACATATGGACGATAAAAAAGCTGTAGTACCCGCATCGGAAAAAGCCAAGGCGCTCGCCGCCGCACTGGCGCAGATCGAGAAGCAGTTTGGCAAAGGTTCGGTCATGCGCATGGATGCCAGCGCACCGATCGAAGAAGTGCAAGTCGTGTCGACCGGTTCGCTCGGCCTCGATATCGCGCTGGGCGTGGGCGGCTTGCCGCGCGGCCGCGTGGTGGAGATCTACGGTCCGGAATCGTCGGGTAAAACCACCCTGACCCTGCAAACCATTGCTGAAATGCAAAAACTGGGCGGCACCTGCGCCTTTATCGATGCCGAGCACGCGCTCGACGTCGGTTACGCGCAAAAGCTGGGCGTGAACCTGCATGAACTGCTGATCTCGCAACCGGATACGGGCGAGCAGGCGCTGGAAATCTGCGACGCCCTCGTGCGTTCGGGCAGCGTCGACCTCGTCGTCATCGACTCCGTGGCCGCACTGACGCCACGCGCCGAGATCGAAGGCGACATGGGCGATTCCCTGCCAGGCTTGCAAGCCCGTTTGATGTCGCAAGCCCTGCGCAAGCTGACCGGCTCCATCAACCGCACGAATACCCTGGTCATCTTCATCAACCAGATCCGCATGAAGATCGGCGTGATGTTCGGCAGCCCGGAAACGACCACTGGCGGCAATGCACTGAAATTCTACGCCTCCGTGCGCCTGGATATCCGCCGTACCGGCTCGATCAAGTCCGGCGATGAAGTGATCGGCAACGAAACCAAGGTCAAGGTCGTCAAGAACAAGATCGCGCCGCCGTTCAAGGAAGCGCACTTCGACATCCTGTACGGCGCCGGCACCTCGCGCGAAGGCGAAATCCTGGACCTGGGCTCGGATGCCAAGATCGTGGAAAAATCCGGTTCGTGGTACAGCTACAACGGCGAACGCATCGGCCAGGGCAAGGACAACGCCCGCGCCTTCCTGCAAGAGCGTCCGGCGCTGGCCCGCGAGATCGAAAACAAGGTCCGCGCTTCGCTGGGCGTGCGCGAACTGCCGCCGCTGGCTGCTGAAAAGCCGGAAAAAGCGGATAAAGCTGCCGACAAGGCTGCCAAGGCTGCGGAAGCCAAGGCCGCCGAGTAAGCGACAGTGGCGGGGCCAGCCTGGCCCGCCGGCGGCAGCTTGCCGCATAAAAAAGTTCTACAATGATTGCCGCCCTGCGCCTGTGCGCCTGGCGGCAATTGTGTTTTCAGTCCGGTGTGGTAAAGATGGGATACAGGTATGGCAGGGGTACAACTAAGCCTGAAGGGCAGGGCGCTACGCTTTCTGTCGATGCGCGAACACAGCCGCATGGAATTGCGGCGCAAGCTGCAGCGCCATGCGCAGGAAGGCGATGATGTGGAAGCCTTGCTCGACAGCCTGGAGCAAGCCAACTGGCTGTCGCAGGAGCGTTTTTCCGAGTCGTTGATCCACCGCCGTTCGGCCCGCTTTGGCAATAGCCGCATCATGGCGGAATTGCAAAGCCATGGCATTGGGGGCGAGGCGCTGCAGGAACTCAAGGCGGGCCTGGCCGAAGGGGAAGTGGCGCGCGCCTGCGAAGTGTGGCGCCGCAAATTTGGTGCAGTGGCGCAAGATGCCGAGCAGCGCAACAAGCAGATGCGCTTTCTGATGCAGCGCGGCTTTTCGCAGCGCGCCGTGCAAGCGGCCTTGAAGGGGCGGGAGCCCGAGGACGACTAGGCGGCTGGCGCGCTTCTGCGTGCTTTCGTGCCGTGCCGGCCGGCCCGCTCTGGCCGCGCTGTGTTCCATCTACAACAGTCCGCACGATGCCTTGCTTGCGTGCGCGGGCCAGTCGGCCTTGCTGTTTGTCCATGTTTTCTTTGCAGGATTCTGCTTCTGTCATCGCCCTGTCAAGCCAGCGGCGTATTGTTGCGCTGCACGTCGTGAGCGCTGCCTGCGCCGTGCGATCTCGGCGCGGTGGCGGCAACTGGATACGGCTCGCGGCCCCAGGTGCACATATCTATCATCACTGAATGTGATAACAGCGTAAATTTCCATGTGCTTTCTTTATACTTTGAAATGTTTTTATCGAGGCAATGAAAAATTATGTTGCGGCGCAACCAGCGCCCAGTGTGCTACACTTTTAGGGTTTTTGCGGCGCCGCAGGTGCGGTTGCTGTTCGTAGAAGCTGCGAACAGAGTGCTTTAGGCACATGGCTGCTTACTAAATTATGGCCGCGCAAGCGGCATCGGTCTTATGCCCCTGTCAACTCCCGTATCCCGGCGCGCCCTCCGGCACTCTCGCGTTATCGACGTCCAAGCGTATGTGCGCGACGACGGCCTGTGGGATATTGACGCCCGTATCACCGATATCAAAAGCTATGACGCGACCCTGGCCTCCGGCCCCCGTCCCGCCGGCTCCCCTCTGCATGACCTCCACTTACGCATTACCGTCGATCGCGAACTGACCATCGTCGAGGCCGAAGCCGCCTCCGATGCCGTGCCCTATCCCGGTTTTTGCGATACCATCGGCCCCGCTTACAGAGCGCTGATCGGTCTGAATTTATTGAAGAATTTCCGCCGCGACTTGAAACAGCGCCTGGCGGGAATCGCCGGCTGTACCCATTTGACCGAACTGGCGCAAGTCTTGCCGACTGCGACGGTTCAGGCATTTGCCGGCGATGTCTGGTCGACCCGTGACGGTGCGAATGCTGACTTGTCGCATGAAAAGCCGTTTCAACTCGACAAATGCCACGCCCTGCGCACCGATGGCGGGGCAGTTGCACAGTATTACCCGCGCTGGGTAGCCAAAGCGTGACCCCGGCGCTCTGTTTTTCCTGTTTTTTTTGCACCACTAACCGTATTTTTACACATCAGTATCAGAAGGGAAGCCAGCATGAAAATCCATGAGTATCAAGCCAAAGAAATCCTCCGGCAATTCGGAGTGACGGTACCACGCGGTATTCCGTGCATGTCCGTCGAAGAGGCCGTCAAGGCTGCGGAAACCCTGGGCGGCCCGGTGTGGGTTGTCAAGGCGCAGATCCACGCAGGTGGCCGCGGCAAGGGCGGCGGCGTGAAAGTGGCAAAATCGATGGAACAGGTCAAGGAATACGCTGACCAGATCATGGGCATGCAGCTGATCACGCATCAGACCAGCGCCGAAGGCCAGAAAGTCAACCGCCTGCTGGTGGAAGAAGGCGCCGACATCAAGCAAGAACTGTACGTTTCGCTGGTCACCGACCGCGTCACCCAGAAAATCGTCCTGATGGCGTCGTCCGAAGGCGGCATGGACATCGAAGAAGTGGCCGAGAGCCACCCAGAGAAGATCCACCACGTCACCATCGAGCCAAGCGTTGGCCTGACCGATGCCCAGGCAGACGACATCGCGACCAAAATCGGCGTGCCTGCCGGTTCCATCGTCGACGCCCGCGTCAACCTGCAAGGCCTGTACAAAGCATACTGGGAAACCGATTGCTCGCTGGCCGAAATCAATCCGCTGATCGTCACCGGCAGCGGCAAAGTCATCGCCCTGGACGCCAAGTTCAACTTTGACCCGAACGCCCTGTTCCGTCACCCGGAAATCATCGCCCTGCGCGACCTGGACGAAGAAGATCCAGCTGAAATCGAAGCGTCGAAATTCGACCTGGCCTACATCTCGCTCGACGGCAACATCGGTTGCCTGGTGAACGGCGCCGGCCTGGCCATGGCCACCATGGACACGATCAAACTGTTCGGCGGCGAGCCAGCCAACTTCCTGGACGTCGGCGGCGGCGCCACGGCAGAAAAAGTGACCGAAGCGTTCAAGATCATGCTGAAAAACCCAGGCCTGAAAGCCATCCTGGTGAACATTTTCGGCGGCATCATGCGTTGCGACGTGATCGCCGAAGGCGTTATCGCCGCGGTAAAAGCCGTTTCGCTGAACGTACCGCTGGTGGTGCGCATGAAGGGCACCAACGAAGATCTGGGCAAAAAGATGCTGGCCGATTCCGGTCTGCCTATCATCGCAGCCGACACCATGGAAGATGCAGCCAAGAGCGTCGTTGCCGCCGCTGCCGGTCAAGCTTAATTAAGGAATCAACATGTCCATTCTGATCAATAAAGATACCAAAGTTGTTACCCAAGGGATCACCGGCAAGACCGGCCAGTTCCACACCCGCGGTTGCCGCGACTACGCGAACGGCAAAGCTGCCTTCGTGGCAGGCGTGAACCCGAAGAAAGCCGGCGAAGATTTCGAAGGCATTCCTATTTTCGCTAACGTCACCGAAGCGAAAAAAGAAACCGGCGCCAACGTTTCCGTCATCTACGTGCCGCCAGCAGGCGCGGCAGCGGCGATCTGGGAAGCTGTCGAAGCTGAAATGGATCTGGCCATTTGCATCACCGAAGGCATTCCTGTCCGCGACATGATGGCTTTGAAAGACCGCATGGCCAAAGCCAACAGCAAAACCCTGCTGCTGGGCCCTAACTGCCCAGGCTTGATCACGCCAGACGAAATCAAGATCGGCATCATGCCAGGTCACATCCACAAGAAGGGCCGTATCGGCGTGGTTTCGCGTTCGGGCACCCTGACCTATGAAGCAGTGGGTCAGCTGACCGCACTGGGCCTGGGCCAATCGTCGGCAGTCGGCATCGGCGGCGACCCGATCAACGGTCTGAAGCACATCGACATCATGAAGATGTTCAATGACGATCCAGATACCGACGCGGTCATCATGATCGGCGAAATCGGCGGTCCGGACGAAGCCAACGCGGCTTATTGGATCAAAGACAACATGAAAAAACCGGTCGTCGGCTTCATCGCTGGCGTAACGGCTCCTCCAGGCAAGCGCATGGGCCACGCCGGCGCGCTGATCTCGGGCGGTGCCGATACGGCACAAGCCAAGCTGGAAATCATGGAAGCTTGCGGCATCACTGTCACCAAAAACCCGTCGGAAATGGCGCGTCTGCTGAAAGCCATGCTGTAATCTCAGCCGGCTTACCGCAGTACAAGAAAGGAGCTTCGGCTCCTTTTTTTTTGTCCGCAAGACAGGCCGCATCCCGGCCCGGGACGACGGCGCTGGTCCGAACCGGCCCAAATGTGTCGCTTTTCTTTCCACGTGCATCGCCGCTGCCCGGGCGCGCCGCTGGCATGGCGCTTGCACCATGCACGGCGTGAGCAATGCACAATGGGAGGATACGATGCGCGCGCAAAGCGGATTTACCCTGATAGAACTGATGATCGTGGTGGCCATCGCCGGCATACTGGCGGCCGTGGCCATTCCCCAGTATGGCGACTACACGATGCGGGCCAAGGTCAGTAATGTACTGGCGGCCGCCGCCCCGTTGAAAACGGCCGTGGCTCTGTGCGTGCAGGAAAACGGCGGGCTGGCTACCGCCTGCAGCACGCCCACCCAGGCCGTGCCCAGTGCTATCCCCTTGTTCAGCCCGACGCGCGAAGTGGCGAGCGGAAAGGTCGACAAGGGTAATATCGAGCTGACCCTGGCGGCCGACCTGGGCACGGGTATCGGTGGACAAACCGTGACGATGACCATGAAGCCGGGCACGAGCAGCCTGACCTGGTTCAATAGCACCACCGTCACGAATGCGGCAGCGAAGGAAGCGATTACCAAAAACAACATTCCCGACGTGACGCCGACCCTGTAAGCAAGGCTTGCCGGCAGGGTGTCAGACGATTTTTTGCCGGTCCGCGATCAGCGCTTCATAGGTGAGGTTTTGCAGCAAGGTGTAGTGGGTCGGTTCCAGGTCGATGAATTGCACGCCATACGTATAGATTTCCGCCACCTCGGCGGCGTGGCCATTCGATGGCTTGCCCACGCTGACATTCTGGATGCGCGCGCGCGTGTTGACGCGCATCTGATGCTTGTTCGGCTGCACCAGCAGGGTAAAGCTGAGGGCCACGCCGTCGTCGTCCGGCGTGAGCATGCTGGGCGCCTCGATCAGCGCGCCCGAAACGCTGAGGTTGACGATGAACACGGGCACGGCCGCCACATCGCGGTAGCTGAGCTGCGCCGGGATGTCCACTTTGACGCGCATGGCCGTGCGCAGGCTGGTGCCCTGGATGGCGTCGGGAAAGCTCAGGTGGACATAATTGAGCGGACGGCCAAAGATGCGCAGCACGCTGCAGGAAAACGAACACACGGTGACGCCGGAAAACACGCGGATGGTCAGCTTGTCGCCCTCGTTGAGCATGATGGCGGCGCCGTTTTCCATGGGAATCTTGACGATCAGGTACTCATCTTTCACATAGCCGATCAGAGTCGAGAAATGCTGGATGGGTTTGATGGTGCGGTGCGTGATGAACTGGATGCGTCCACCCACCTGCAGATTCATGGCCTCGAATTCGAAGTCCTGGAGCTTGCTTTCCGCGGCGGGCTTGTTGCTAGTCATGCGATGCTCATCTGGATATGGTCGACTCGCAGTATGCATGATTTCTTGATGAAAAAGCATTTATATCAATGAAATTCATATTGGCATCGAAAAATGCCATGCGCGCGTGCCGGTGCAGGATTCAGGCTTTACAATTGCATCAATATTAACGAATGTAAATCTTATGCCGCGAAGCTACTTCTGGACCATGTTGTTCTTGATCTTGCATCAAATCGACGCTGCCTACTGGAAAGAGTGGGAGATGTTTCATGTGCCGGGCGGCGTGCAGGGTTTTCTGGTGTTTAACCTGGCGGCGATTGCCCTGGTGCTTGCCGGTTACCGGCACGTGCTGCTGGCCACCCCGCAGGCGACCCTGTATGCGGGCATCTGCGCCGCGCTGGGCGTGGGAACGTGTTTGATCCACGCCGGCTTCGCGCTGGCAGGGCAGGAACAGTTCCACTTGCCCCTATCCGTGGCTATTATCGTGCTGTGCCTGGCATGCGCCGTGTGGCTGTTGCGCGATTTGCGCCGCGTCAAGGTGACGCGGCCAGTGCCCGCCTGAAGCGGTGGCGTCTTACACCTCGGCGTGCCAGTCGCCCGACTTGCCGCCATGTTTTTCCAGCACGCGCACGTTCGTCATGACCATGCCCCGGTCGACGGCCTTGCACATGTCGTAGATCGTCAGCAAGCCGATTTGCACGGAAGTGAGCGCTTCCATTTCCACGCCCGTCTTGCCCGTCGTGTCAACCTGGGCGCGGCAGTGCACGCTGTTGGCCGCCTCGTCCACTTCAAAATCGACGGTGACGCGCGTGAGGGCCAGCGGGTGGCACAGGGGAATCAGGTCGCTGGTGCGCTTGGCGCCCATGATGGCGGCGATGCGGGCGATGCCCAGTACGTCGCCCTTCTTGGCGTTGCCCGAAATAATCAAGGCCAGGGTGGCGGGCTGCATGCGGATGGTGCCGGCGGCCACGGCGCTGCGGCGCATGTCTTCCTTGCTGCCCACGTCGACCATATGGGCCTGGCCCGTGGCGTCGAAATGGGTCAGTTCCCCGGCGGGGGCTTGCTTGTCTGCTGTTGTCATGGCGTCAAAATAGGTGAGGAGTGGGGGCGCGGCACGCCTGGCCACCACGCCATGCCACTGGCATGGCGCATGCTTGTTGCGTGGGAATGGGCGCCGCGAACAAGGTATGATAGCACCCGTGAATTCAAAAACTCTTCTTCCGATCGTCCTTGAAAACGCCGGCGCGGCATGGCTGCGCAGCTCCCGGCGCGCGTCGGTGCTGGCTGCATTGTGGCTGGCGGCACCCTGTACGCTGGCGCAAACCTATACCTCCGCGCCCGCGGCGCCGGTTGCCGGCGTGGCGGCCAAGCCGGCCGGCAGCTGGACGCCGCTGGCCGTGCCGCCGGCGCCGAATCTGCCGAACCTGGGCGATACGTCGCGCGAAGACCTGTCGCCGGCGATGGAGCGCAAGATTGGCGAGGAAATCATGCGCGGCATCCGCGGCGACCGAGACTACCTCGACGATGCGCCCTTGCTGGAATACCTGAATACCTTCGGCAACGCCCTCGTGGCGGCGCGCCCCAGCGTGCGCGGCGAAACGAATTACGACTATTTTTTCTTTGCCGTGCGCGATCCCCAGTTGAACGCGTTTGCCTTGCCGGGCGGCTTCATCGGCGTGCACTCGGCCCTGGTGCTGGCGGCGCAAACGGAGGCGGAACTGGCTTCCGTGCTGTCGCACGAGATCGGCCATGTGGCGCAGCGCCATATCGCGCGCATGCTGGGCCAGCAGCGCCAGGATGCCCTGATGCCGCTGGCCGCCATGTTGTTGGCTGCGCTCGCTTCGCGTGCGGGCGGCGACGTGGCCATGGGCGTGTTTGCTGCCGGCCAGGGCCTGGCCATCCAGCGCCAGCTCAATTTCGGTCGGGACGCCGAACGCGAGGCGGACCGCATCGGTTTCCAGATCATGGGCGAAGCCGGTTTCGACACCACCGGCATGGTGGCCTTTTTCGGCCGCATGCAGGCGGCCAACCGTTCGTACAGCGACCTGATGCCCGCCTATCTGCAGACCCACCCGCTGACGACCGAACGCATCGCCGACATCCAGGCGCGCATTCGCGAGCAGCCGTACAAGCAGCGTGCCGACAGCCTGAGTTTCCACCTGGCCCGGGCCCGCGCCCGCGTGCTGCAGGATGAGAGCGTGCAAGGCTTGTTGAACGCCAAGGCCCTCTTCAAGACGCAGCTGGAACAGCAAAGCCGTTTCCAGGTGACGGCCGCCCATTACGGCCTGTCTTTCGTCGCCGTCAAGCAGGGCAAGCCTGCGGAAGCGCAAAAGGAACTCGATGCGGCCAATGCCGCCCTGCACCAGCCGGCCGGGCCGAATGTACTGACGTCGGGCGGCACGCAGGGCCCCAATTCGCTGCTGGCGGCGATGGGGCTGGAAGTGCTGTTGATGCCGGCGCAAAAGAAGGAAGTGGCGCAGCAGGCCCTGAAGGCGGCGGACGCTGCGCGCCAGCAGTTTCCCCTGTCGCGCGGCATTGCCCACCAGTATGCGGAAGCGCTGATGGCTGCCGGCAAGCTGGAGCAATCCACGCTGTATTTGCGCGAGCAGGTGCAGCTCTACAAGGAAGAGCCGGAACTGTATGATTTACTGGCGAAAGCCTATGCGGACCAGGGCAAGATGACCTTGCAGCACATGGCGCTGGCCGAATCCTACGTGCTGCAGGGTGCCACCATGGCCGCGCTGGACCAGCTGACGATCGCCCGCAAATCGACGGACGCGACCTTTTATGACCAGGCCGTGATCGATGCGCGCGAGCGCGAGTTGCAGGAGAAACGCCGCGAACAGATCAAGGACCAGAAGGGTTAGCGCTTACCCGGCTTGCGGCGCCTGCTGGAAGCCGAAGGTTTGCGCTACGCCGGCATAGGCCAGCGGCTGCACGGCAATCTCCTTGCCGGCATGCAATAGAGTCAGCTTGCCCCGCTGTTCTTCCAGCCATGCCAGCAGGGCGTCGTCGCTGGCTTGCCGGCCGTCGATGCGCAGCGCGGGCAGCACCTGGGCCATGTCGCGGTCATCCACCTGCGCGACGATGTCGCCGTGGCGCAGGATCAGCGCGCCGTTGTCGCACAGCCAGGCGGCATCGATGGCCGCCAGCGGCGCACCCGTCTGCAAGACAAAACCGTGCTGCGGGTCGCTGCGGGCGATGTAGGGCGTCGCTTCCAGATTCACGTACACGCGCTGCGGGCCATTCTGGAAAAACCAGCAACCGCGTTCGTCCTGGGCGTAATTGCGGTTGATAAAGCTCAACAGGGCGGCGTGGGCGATCTTGTCGCCCGGCAGTTGTTGCTGTTGCGCCTGCTGGTCGCGCATGCGCCAGTGGCCGCGCGCGTCCAGGCCCAGCCAGCCGTAGCAGTGGGGCACGTTCGGCCATTTGGCCAGGGCCTGTTTGACGAGTTCATCCATGTGTAGCGTTTTCCGTGTGAGTGCGCGCATCGCCAGCGTGACAGGTTTGCGGCGCCGATGGCGCCGTGTTGCCGCCTTCAAAAAAGTGGATCAGGCGCTGCGGCAGCCAGCGTGTGCTTCCCGGCAACTTGCCTGCCGCAAAGCCGACGTGGCCGCCGTGGCGCGGATACTCGAGTGTGACCGTCGGCGCGGCGTTGCGCGGCAAGAAGCGTCCGGGCAGGAAAGGATCATTTTGCGCATTCAGTACCAGGGTCGGCACGGTGATGTCCGGCAAGACGTGCTTGGCGCTGGCGCGGTGCCAGTAATCGTCGGCGTCGCGGTAGCCGTGCAGGGGCGCCGTGACGACGTCGTCGAAGGCGTGCAAGTCGCGCGCGGCCAGCATGGCGTCGCGCGCAAACAGGCCGGGAAACTGTTCCAGCTTGGCCAGGCATTTCGGTTTCAAGGTGTTCAGGAACATGCGCGTGTAGAGCCGGTTGGCGCCGGAAGACAGGGCCTTGCCCCCTTGCGCCAGATCAAGGGGGGCGGACACGGCCGCCGCCGCATCGACGAAATCGGCCTGGTGCTGCGACTGGCCCAGCCAGCACAGCAGGGCATTGCCGCCCAGCGAGACGCCGGCCGCGTAAAACTTGCCGGTGGCGCGCGGGCGCAGTGTGCGCACGACCCAGTCCACTTCCTGCGCATCGCCCGAGTGGTAGAAGCGCGGCGCCAGGTTGGCTTCGCCCGAGCAGCCGCGGAAATGCGGCACGGCGCCCGACCAGCCGCGCGCGGCCACCTCGGCCATCAGGGCGCGCGCGTAATGGCTGTTCGACGAGCCTTCCAGGCCGTGGAACAGCACCACGAAGGGCTGGCCCGGCTGACCGTCGACCAGGTCGACGTCGACGAAGTCGCCATCGGGCGCTTGCCAGCGTTCGCGGCGGAAGGCCACGGCCGGCTTGGCGAGGCACACGGCCGGATAAATCGTCTGCGCGTGGCCGCCAGGCAGCCAGAGCGGGGCAGTATAGGAAAGAGACAAAGACATCAGTGCAGGATCTGCGCCCCCGTGGCGTCGGCCGGCGCGCCGCCCGGCGCGATCGAGGCATGGTGCAGCACGATGCGCCAGCCGCGCGGCGTTTTCACGTACACATTCGTCGCCAGCAGATGCGCTGGACCGCCTTCTTCCTGGGTGACGCCTTCGATCACCGTGTGCACCGAACTCATCAGGTTGTGCGTTTCATGCAGCTGCGCCGGCACGATGTGCAGGCCGCCGCCCGCCAGGATGGTTTCCCACGAGGCGCGGATGGCGGCATGGCCGATCAGGCGCGCGCCGCCCGGATGGATGCAGACGATCTCTTCATCGTCGGCCCACAGCGCCATCAGCGCTTCGAGGTCGGCGCGGTGCAAGGCATCGTAGAACGCCGCTTCGACTTCCGCGGCGCTGCCATTGAGTTCTTTCAGACGTTTCATGACGACTCCGGCTTGAGCGGTACAGCTAGCTGTGTAAATGAAAACGGCGCGCTGGGGGCGCGCCGCTGGGCAGTTTAATGATGGCCGGCGCTGGCGCCTTCCTTCAGGGTATAGGCCGTGCCGCAGTACGGGCACTTGGCGATACCGTCCTTGTTGAATTCCAGGAACACACGCGGATGCGACGACCACAGCGGCATGGCCGGGTTAGGGCAGTGGGCTGGCAAGTCTTTACTGTCGAGTTCGACCGCTGGCTGGGTGGTTTTTGTCATCTTGTCATGCTCCGTGAGGCTGTATGGAAGGAAGTCGGCTGCTGCCAAAACCACGATTTTAACGGATTCAGGCAGACAGCAAAAATCATGGCTAAAATGGCGGCTCGATCATCTTCGGCTGCGGCGCGGGTTTTTACGGAAATATGGCAGCTGCAGCGCCACACTGACTGGATTTGCCTTGCCGGTATCGCCGTTGTCACCCTTGTCGCCACGCACCATTGTTGTGCAGTTACCACAGTACGTCTGCCGGAGCGCCGCGTGAACGCCGTCCTGGCCGCCAAGGACGACGCCCTGCTGAAAGATGCCTGGCGCGCCGGCCTGAACCTGGGTGCGCCCACCCTGCTGGGCATCGCCGCCTGGGGCATGGTGGTGGGCGTGGCCATGGTGAAAAGCGGCTTGACTGTAGCGCAGGCGGGGGCCATGACCCTGTTTGTCTTTGCCGGCTCGGCCCAGCTCGCATCCTTGCCGCTGCTGGCCGCGCATGCGCCCGTGTGGGTGATCTTCGCCACGGCCCTCGTCGTCAATTTGCGTTTTGTCATCTTTTCCGTGCTGCTGGCGCCCCATTTTTCCCATCTGCCGTGGCGCCAGCGCTTTGGGCTCGGCTATGTGGCGGGCGACATCACGGTGGGCCTGTTCCTGCAGCGCTATCCGCACGAAACGCCGGACCCGGCCAAGCTGCCTTTCCTGAAAGGCTTGATCTATCCCAACTGGCTGGCCTGGCAAATCGGTTCCTTCATCGGCATCGTGCTGGGCGCCGTCGTGCCGGCCGAATGGGGCTTGGGTTTTGCGGGCACCCTGGCGATCCTGTGCGTGACGGTGCCGCTGATCCTCAGCCGCGCGGCCCTGTGCGGCGTGCTGGTGGCGGGTGCGGTGGCCGTGCTGGCCTATGGCCTGCCATATAAACTGGGCTTGCTGGTGGCCGTGCTGGTGGGCATGGTCAGCGCCATGGCCGTGGAAGAATTGACAGAGAAATGGACAAAACGCCATGTTTGACGGCATAGACTGGGGCAGGGCCGACGTGTGGATCGCCATCGCCGTGCTGGTGGTGGCGACAGCGGCCACGCGCAGCACCTTTTGGCTGATCGGCCATCACATCACCATTCCGCGCCGCGTGGGCGAGATGCTGCGCTATGCGCCGGCCTGCGCGCTGGCCGCCATCATCGCGCCCGACATGCTGATGGAGGGGCAGCAGGTGCACTTCGAATTGTCGAATTTGAAACTCTTGTCCGGTATTGCCGCCACGCTCTTTTTTGTGATTCGCCGCAATATGCTGCAAACCATCGTGTTTGGCATGCTGGTTTTCACGGGCTTGCGACTGTTGCACGTTTTTCAGTAAAGCAGGACAAATCGGGGATTTGCTCTGGTCATTGCGGTAAAATAGCGCACTTCCTTCCACTCGTCATCTGGATCGCCATGTCAGCTGTTCTCAACTTCATCCGTCTGCAAGATTTGATCGCCCAAAATGCACTGCAAGGCAAGCGCGTGTTTATCCGCGCCGACCTGAATGTCCCGCAAGATGACAGTGGCAAGATCACCGAAGATACGCGCATCCGCGCCTCGGTGCCGGCCATCCGCGCCGCGCTGGACGCTGGCGCCGCCGTCATGGTGACGTCGCACCTGGGCCGCCCGACGGAAGGCGAGTTCAAGCCGGCCGACAGCCTGGCGCCCGTGGCGGCACGCCTGTCCGAGCTGCTGGGCCAGGAAGTTGCATTGAAACAAAACTGGGTCGATGGCGCCGGCCTGGAAAACCTGGCTGCCGGCCAGGTCGTCCTGCTGGAAAACGTGCGCGTCAACAAGGGCGAAAAGAAAAACAGCGATGAGCTGGCGCAAAAAATGGCCAAATTGTGCGATATCTACGTCAATGACGCGTTCGGTACGGCGCACCGCGCCGAAGCGTCCACGCACGGCATCGCCAAGTTCGCGCCCGTCGCCTGCGCCGGCCCGCTGCTGGCCGCCGAACTCGATGCATTGGGCAAGGCGCTGCACGCGCCAGCCCGTCCGCTGCTGGCCATTGTTGCTGGTTCGAAAGTATCGAGCAAGCTGACCATCCTGAAAGCCCTGTCCGACAAGGTCGATAACCTGATCGTCGGCGGCGGCATCGCCAACACCTTCATGAAAGCTGTCGGCTTGAATGTCGGCAAGTCGCTGGTGGAAGCGGAACTTGTCGAGGAAGCGAAAGCCATCATCGACATCATGGCCAAGCGCGGCGCGCAAGTGCCGATTCCCGTCGATGTCGTGTGCGCCAAGGAATTCTCGCCCACGGCCGTTGCCACCGTCAAGGACGTGGCCGACGTGGCGGACGACGACATGATCCTCGATATCGGCCCGAAAACGGCGGCCTTGCTGGCGCAGCAAATCGGCGCCGCCGGCACCATCGTGTGGAACGGCCCCGTCGGCGTGTTCGAATTCGACCAGTTCGGCAACGGCACCAAGACCCTGGCCCTGGCCATTGCCGATTCGAAAGCTTTCTCGATCGCTGGCGGTGGCGACACCCTGGCGGCGATTGCCAAATACGACATTACCGATAAAATCAGCTATATCTCGACGGGCGGCGGCGCTTTCCTGGAGTTCCTGGAAGGCAAGACTTTGCCCGCCGTTGAAATCCTGATGCAACGCGCCGCTTAAGGCGCTACCGTCAGCAATTCAGTACCAAGCGCAGCCTGATCGCTGCGCTTTTACCTTGCCGGGCGGTTCAGCCGCCAGGTCTTGCTCACCTTCGCTCGCGCACAAGGACTCCTATGCCACGCGGTACAAAAATCGTAGCAACAATCGGCCCCGCTTCCACCGACTTCGATATCCTGGTGAAGATGATACGCGCGGGCGTCGACGTGGTGCGCTTGAATTTTTCCCACGGCAAGGCGCAAGACCATATCGACCGCGCGGCGCTGGTGCGCCTGGCGGCGGCCGAGTGCGGCCGCGAAGTGGCCATCATGGCCGACATGCAAGGGCCGAAGATTCGCGTCGGCAAGTTTGAAAATTCCCGCATCCAGTTGGAAGCGGGCGACAAGTTCATCCTCGACGCCAAGTGGGGCGAAAACGGCGAACTGGGCAACCAGGAGCGTGTCGGTCTCGACTACAAGGCCCTGCCGCGCGACTTGCACAAGGGTGACGTGCTGCTGCTGAACGACGGCCTCATCGTGCTGATCGTCGAACGCATCCACGGCAGCGAAATCCACACCACCGTCAAGATTGGCGGCGAGTTGTCGAACAACAAGGGTATCAACCGCCAGGGCGGCGGCCTGTCCGCGCCCGCGCTGACGGCCAAGGATATGGAAGATATCAAGACGGCCATGAGTTTCCAGGCCGACTATCTGGCTATTTCCTTCCCGAAATGTGCGACCGACATGGAAATGGCGCGCCAGCTGGCCAATATCGCCGGCGAACCGTACCACCACAAGCCGATGATGATCGCCAAGATCGAGCGCGCGGAAGCCATTCCTGCCCTGCAAGAGATTCTCGACGCGTCCGACGGCATCATGGTGGCGCGCGGCGACCTGGCGGTCGAGGTGGGCAATGCGGCCGTGCCGGCCTTGCAGAAACGCATGATCAAGATGGCGCGCGCGTCGAACAAGATTGCCATTACGGCAACTCAGATGATGGAATCGATGATCGTCAACGCCGTGCCGACCCGCGCGGAAGTGTCCGACGTGGCCAATGCCGTGCTCGATGGCACGGACGCCGTCATGACGTCGGCCGAAACGGCCTCGGGCAAGTACCCGATCGAGACGGTGGAAATGATGGCCGCCATCTGCGTGGAAGCGGAACAGTCCGAATACAACAAGCTCGATGCCGATTTCCTCAACGTCACGTTTACCCGCATCGACCAGTCGATCGCGTATGGCGCGCTGTTCACGGCCCATCACCTGCGCGTCAAAGCCATCGTGGCGCTGACGGAATCCGGTTCCACCGCCTTGTGGATGAGCCGCCACAGTATCGACACGCCGATCTATGCGCTCACGCCCAGTGTCACCACTTTGCGCAAAGCCGCGCTGTACCGCAATGTTCGGGCGTATCATCTGATGCAGAACGCCCCCAGCGCGCAAGTGCTGAAGCAGGCGGAAGAGCTGCTGGTGGCGCAGGGCATCGTCCGCAAGGGCGACATGATCGTCGTCACCTGGGGCGAGCCGATGGGGCAGGTGGGCGGCACGAATGCCTTGAAGATTGTGAAGGTAGGCGAATTCGAGTAAAAACTGCCCAGGGCGTTGTTGCATTGCCTAGTCGTACTAGTTGTACTGCCTTCGGCAACGCGCCTAGCCCTGAGCAGTTTGTTGGACGTTCTAATTTAGTTGAAAGAATTCAGGCGCCGCCGCGGTTATTGACCACCGCGAAGCGCCGCAACGGTTTCTATTGTTATCTGGAGTATTACCATGTCTCTCGTATCCATGCGTCAACTGCTGGACCATGCCGCCGAAAACGGTTATGGCATTCCTGCTTTCAACGTCAACAACCTGGAGCAAGTGCAAGCCATCATGGCTGCCGCCGATGCGCTGAACAGCCCGGTGATCATGCAAGCGTCCGCTGGCGCGCGCAAGTACGCCGGTGAAGCGTTCCTGCGCCACCTGATCGACGCGGCCGTCGAAGCGTATCCGCACATTCCCGTCGTCATGCACCAGGATCACGGCCAGTCGCCGGCCGTCTGCATGGCCGCCATCCGCTCGGGTTTTACTTCCGTGATGATGGACGGTTCGCTGGAAGCGGACGGCAAGTCGGTCGCTTCCTACGAATACAACGTGGAAGTGTCGCGTGAAGTGGTGAAATTCTCGCACGCCATCGGCGTGACGGTGGAAGCGGAACTGGGCGTGCTCGGTTCGCTGGAAACCATGAAG
Source organism: Janthinobacterium sp. SUN026 (assembly GCF_030397625.1). Taxonomy (NCBI): domain Bacteria; kingdom Pseudomonadati; phylum Pseudomonadota; class Betaproteobacteria; order Burkholderiales; family Oxalobacteraceae; genus Janthinobacterium; species Janthinobacterium sp. SUN026. The sequence continues at coordinate 127,852 of NZ_JAPQNU010000001.1, forward strand.
GGCGACAAGGAAGACGGCCACGGCGCCGACGGCACCATGACCCGCGAGCAACTGCTGACGGACGTGGCGCAAGCGGCCGACTTCGTGCAGCGCACCCAGTGCGACGCCCTGGCGATCGCCATCGGCACCTCGCACGGCGCGTACAAGTTTACCCGCAAGCCGACGGGCGACATCCTGGCCATCGACCGCATCAAGGAAATCCACGCGCGCATCCCGAACACCCACCTGGTGATGCACGGTTCGTCGTCGGTGCCGCAGGAATTGCTGGCCATCATCCGCGAATTCGGCGGCGACATGAAGGAAACCTACGGCGTGCCAGTCGAGGAAATCCAGGAAGGCATCCGTCACGGCGTGCGCAAGATCAACATCGACACCGACATCCGCCTGGCGATGACGGCTGCCGTGCGCAAGTATCTGTTCGAGAACCCGTCGAAATTCGACCCGCGCGACTTCCTGAAGCCAGCCCGTGCCGCCGCCGAGCAAATCGTGCGTGCGCGCATGCAGGCGTTCGGCTGCGAAGGCCAGGCGTCGAAAATCAAGGTCATCACGATGGAAAAAATGGCCGAGCGCTACAAGGCCGGCGAGCTGTCGCAAATTGTGAAGTAAAATTCTGTCTGGAACGGGCCGGAAGCAATGCTCCGTGCCCGATTTTCTCGACCAGCGGGCACCCCCTGCCTGCCGGTTTCGTTTCATCCAACTATTCCCCCGCTATGAACAGCCTCTATCAGACTTCCATCCACTCCCTGCCATTGCTGGGCCACGGCAAGGTCCGCGACAACTACGCCGTTGGCGACGACAAGATCCTGATCGTCACCACGGACCGCCTGTCGGCCTTCGATGTCGTCATGAACGAGCCTATCCCCGGCAAAGGCAAGGTCCTCAACCAGATGAGCGATTTCTGGTTCGAGAAACTGGGCCACATCGTGCCGAACCACCTGACCGGCGTGGCGCCGGAATCCGTGGTGGCGCCAGAGGAAGTGGAGCAAGTGCAAGGCCGCGCCGTGGTGGCCAAGCGTTTGAAACCGATCATGGTCGAGGCGGTCGTGCGCGGCTACATCATCGGTTCGGGCTGGAAGGACTATCAGGACACGGGCAGCATCTGCGGCATCGCCTTGCCAGCGGGCTTGCAACAGGCGGAAAAACTGCCGGAGCCGATCTTCACCCCGGCAGCCAAGGCCGAGCTGGGCGAGCATGACGAAAACATCAGCTTTGCTGAAATGGAAGAGCGCATCGGCGCCGAGCTGGCCGCCAAAATGCGCGACGTCGCCATTGCCCTGTACAAGACGGCTGCCGAATATGCGGCCACGCGCGGCATCATCATCGCCGACACCAAGTTCGAATTCGGCCTGGACGACAACGGCGTCATGCATCTGATGGATGAAGTGCTGACGGCCGACTCGTCGCGCTTCTGGCCTGCCGATTCCTACCAGCCAGGCATTTCGCCGCCGTCGTTCGACAAGCAATTCGTGCGCGACTATCTGGAAACGTTGACCTGGGGCAAGACCGCGCCGGCGCCGGCGCTGCCGGCCGACGTCATCGAAAAAACCCAGGCCAAGTACTTCGAAGCCATCGAACGCCTGACGGGCGAGAAGCTGAAGGCCTGAGATGAGCGAGCAGAATAAGCCGCTGGTCGGCGTCATCATGGGGTCGTCCTCTGACTGGGACGTGATGCAGAATGCGGTTGCCATCCTGAAACAGTTTGGCGTGCCGTACGAAGCGCAAGTCATTTCCGCGCACCGCATGCCCGACGAGATGTATGCGTACGCGAAAAGCGCGCGCGCGCGCGGCTTGCGCGCCATTATCGCCGGCGCCGGCGGCGCCGCCCACCTGCCTGGCATGGTGGCGGCGATGACCATCGTGCCCGTGCTGGGCGTGCCCGTGCCATCGAAATACTTGCGTGGCGAAGACTCCATGCTGTCCATCCTGCAAATGCCCAAGGGCGTGCCGGTCGCCACTTTCGCCATCGGCGAAGCGGGCGCGGCGAATGCGGCGCTGACGGCCGTGGCGATGCTGGCCGCCAACGACGATGCCCTGGCCGAAAAGCTGGAAGCGTTCCGTACCACGCAAACGGCCGCCGCCAAGGCCATGGTCTTGCCTGATTAACATGTTTGAAAAATAATGAATAGTAAATCGACTTCCCCATTGCTGCCTGCCGCCCATCCACCGGCGTGGCTGGGCGTGATGGGCGGCGGCCAGCTCGGCCGCATGTTTGCCCAGGCCGCACAAGGCATGGGTTATCAGGTGGCCGTGCTGGAACCATCCGACGCCTGCCCTGCGGGGCAGGTGGCGCAGCGCCTGGTCCATGCCGCATATGATGATGTGGCCGGTCTCGACACCCTGGCGGCACAATGCCTGGCCGTCACCACCGAGTTCGAGAACGTGCCGGCCGACAGCCTGTCGCGCCTGGCCGAACGGGTATTCGTGGCGCCGGATGCGCACGGCGTGTCGGTGGCGCAAGACCGCATCGCGGAAAAACGTTTCTTTGTCGACTGCGCCGCCAAGTCCGGCGTGCTGCCGGCGCCGCATAGGGTCATCGCCACGCAGGACGATATCGATGCCATCGGCGACGACTTGCTGCCGGGCATACTGAAAACCGTGCGCATGGGCTATGACGGCAAGGGCCAGTTCCGCGTGCGCACGCGTGACGACGTGCGCGCCGCCTTTGCGGAAATGGGCGAGGTAACTTGCCTGTTGGAAAAAATGTTGCCGCTGGCGTATGAAGTGTCCGTGCTGACGGCGCGCGGCGTGGATGGCGAATCGGTCGTGTATCCGATCGCCGAAAACGTGCACCGCGACGGCGTCCTGTTTACCACTACCGTGCCTGGCCCGAACGTGTCGGATGACTGCGCCGCCAGGGCGCAGCGGGCGGCGCAAGCCATGGTCGCCGAACTCGGCTATGTCGGCGTGCTGTGCATCGAATTTTTCGTGCTGGACGACGGCAGCCTGGTGGTCAATGAAATGGCGCCGCGTCCGCACAACAGCGGCCACTACACGATGGACGCCTGCGTCACCAGCCAGTTCGCGCAGCAGGTGCGGGCCATGGCGCGTCTGCCGCTGGGCGACGTGCGCCAGCATTCGCCGGCCGTGATGCTCAACATCCTGGGCGACGCCTGGTTTGCCGACGACAGCGATGTTGCCTGCGAACCGGCGTGGGACCAGGTGCTGGCGCTGCCGGGCGCGTGCCTGCACCTGTATGGCAAGGACGACCCGCGCCGTGGCCGCAAGATGGGCCACCTGACCTTCATCGCGGCCACCTTGCAAGAGGCGCAGCAGCGCCTGCGCGACGCTTGCCTGATCCTGGGAATCGCGCCGTGAGCGTGCCTGCACACGATCTGGCAGCGGCCGCTGCCGTGCTGGAATCGGGCGGCCTCGTCGCTTTCCCGACGGAAACGGTGTATGGCCTGGGCGCCGATGCGGAAAACCCGGCCGCCGTGGCGCGCATCTACGAAGCCAAGGGCCGGCCCTCGGACCATCCCGTGATCGTGCACGTGGCGCCTGGCGCCGACTTGGCGCACTGGTCCGACGATCTCCCGCCCGAAGCGCAGCAACTGGTGGCTGCTTTCTGGCCCGGTCCGCTGACCCTGATCGTCAAGCGCGCCGCGCATATTCCCGACGCCGTGTCCGGCGGCCAGGATACGGTGGGCTTGCGCTGCCCGTCGCACCCGGTGGCTATCGCATTGCTACGCACCTTCAAGGGCGGCAAGGGCGGCCTGGCGGCGCCGTCGGCGAACAAATTCGGCAATGTCAGCCCCACCACGGCGCAGCACGTGCGCGATGAATTCGCGGCGGAACTCGCCAGCGGCTTGCTGGGCCAGGTTCTCGACGGCGGACAGAGCGATGTCGGCATCGAATCGACCATCGTCGACCTGTCGCGCCTGGCCACGCACGGTCCCGTGCTGTTGCGTCCCGGCCATATCAGCAGCGAGCAGATCGCTGCCGTCATCGGTCGCGCACCGGCTGTGGCGGACGCGGCCGCGCCGCGCGCCTCGGGCACCCTGGAATCGCACTACGCACCGCACACGCCTGTTGCGATGCAGCATAGCGACGACGTGCGCGCCACCTTGAACCGTCTGCTCAATGACGGGCGCCGCGTGGCCCTGATCCACTACTCGGATCTGCCGCCGGCCAGCGCCAGCGTGCGCCTGGCAGCGACCCCGGAAAATTACGCACATGCGCTGTATGCCTCGCTGCGCACGATGGACCAGGTCGGCGCCGAGCTGATACTCGTCGAAGCACCGCCTACCGGTCCCGCGTGGCTGGGCGTGAATGACCGTCTGCGGCGTGCCGCCTTCGGCTCAAGTGGTATCTTGCAGCAATTTCTGTCCGCATAATAAAAGCCCCGCAAGGGGCTTTTTCTTGATGCAGCGCAATAGAGATGCTTGCCACGAAACATCTTATATCCTCCATAATTCAGCGGATCGCCCGGTCGTGACGGGGCGCTGGCAGTGTTGTTATTTCGTTGATTTTTAAAACATATTTTCTATACAAGCCTGAGGAACGATGGCATATTAGTTGGGTAGCGAATAGCACGCCCGTTCGTTTAGAAACCAGAAAAAAGACCGAGGAGACAAAATGCATCAAACAAAATTCGCGCTGGCCGTGCTGGCTGCGGCTGTCCTGGCAGGTTGCGGCGGCGCCAGTGGCGGTGATCAAGCCTTGAAAGTCAAATACACGGCGCAGGTGTCGTTCGGCGACAGCCTGTCCGATGTCGGTTCGTATGCCGTCGCCGGCGTGGCGGCGAGCGGTGGCGGCAAATTCACCATCAATGGCGACAATACCAAGATCAATCCTGAACTGACGGGCAAGAACTGGACCGAGCACCTGGCCGCGCAATTCGGCTTGCCGGCGCCATGCGCCGCCGAAACGGGCCTGGAAGGCAGCATTCCCTCCCTGCAGGCTCCGCGCGTCAAGCATGCGGGCTGCTTCGGCTACGCCATGGGCGGTTCGCGCGTCACCAACCCGGTCGGCCCGAACAACAAGTTGGCGGGCGGTGCGCTGGGCGCCCTGACCGTGCCCGTGGTGACGCAGATTGCGAACCACCTGGCCGTTTCCGGCGGCAAGTTCAGCGGCACGGAAGCCGTCTTCGTGATGGCGGGCGGTAACGACGTGCTGTATCTGCTGGGTGCATTGCAAACGGGGGCGACCGCCGCTGGCCAGGCTGCTGGCGCGACCGCTGGCGCCCAGGCTTTCGCCACCAACCTGGCGATGGCCCTGGCGGCCGGCGCCACCAATCCAAACACGGCAGTGGTTGCCATTGGCACCGCCATCAAGACGGCCAGTGCGGCGCCTGGCGCCACGTCGGCAACCATCGTCGGTGCCGCCGTGCAAGCTGCCATGATTGCGGGCAATGCGAATGCCCAGACGCTGGCCCCAGCCCTGGCCGCCAAGGCACAAGCCGACGCGACGGTGACGGGCAACGCCGCCGGCGCCAAGGCCGGTGCCGATTACGCTGCGGCACAGGGGCCGTTGCTGGTTGCCGCCATGGGACAGGCCGGCAAGGAGCTGGTGGTGCTGGTCAAGGACCAGATCATCGCCAAGGGCGCCAACTATGTCATCGTCAACAACCTGCCGGACGTGGCCGGCACGCCATCGGGCTTGAGCAAGGATGCCAACACCAAGGCGCTGATCAATGCCATGGTCAACACCTTCAACGGCGAGCTGAGCGCGGGCTTGAACGGCAATGCGAAAGTCTTGCTGGTCGACGTGTTTGCCGTCAGCCATGACCAGGGCGTCAATCCTGGCCCGTATGGCTTGACCAACGTCAGCGAGACGGCCTGCGACCTGAGCACGGCGAAGAATTTCCTGGGCAGCTCGCTTGTGTGCAATGGCACGAACCTGAAAGCGGGCGACGTCAGCCATTACTCGTATGCCGACGAAGTGCACCCTACGCCGTTCAACAACCTGTTGCTGGCCCGTTATGTGGCCAAGGACATGGTCGTGCGGGGCTGGCTGTAAGGGATGGCCGTACCGGCTGTGCCTGAGAGGCGCGGCCGGTGCCGGCAGCGACAAGACTCGAAAGCGGAACACTCCGCACATACTGAATCAGGAGACAAGATGAAGAATCGTTTGAATACCGCCGTACGCGTGCTGGCCGCGGCTGCCGCGATGGCCATGGCGACGGGCGCTTCGGCGCAAAGCGCAGGCACCTGGATGGCCAAGGCTGGCCTCAACAAGATCACGCCGCACGTGGACAGTGGCGACATTTCCGCGCCGGCATTGCCGGGCACCAAGGCCGACGTCAAGTCGGATACCAAGCCCATCCTGACCTTTGCCTACATGATCACGGACAATGTTTCCGCTGAAATGATTTTGGGTGTGCCGTACAAGCATGACCTGATCGGCGACGGTTCCATCAAGGGCACGGGCAAGCTGGGGACGGCGGAAGCCTTGCCCCCGACAGCCTTCATCCAGTACCGTTTCTTCCAGCCCAATGCCATGATCCGCCCCTACGTGGGCGCGGGCTTGACGTATGCCTATTTCCAGAAGGAAAAAGGTTCGGGCCAGATGACGGCCTTGCTGGATCCGGGTGGAAAACCAGTGACGTACCGTATGGACAACAAGCTGACAGGCAGTCTGGTGGTCGGCAGCACCCTGGCCTTCAACGAGCGCTGGTTTGCCGATGTGGCGGTGGTCAAGACCTACCTGAAAACCAAGGCGAAATTCTCCACGGGGCAAACGCAGGACATCAAGCTCGACCCGGTCGCCGTGAGTATCAGCATCGGGTATAACTTTACCCTGTAAAACAAAAAATCCGCCTCGGCGGATTTTTTTTTGTCCCGCTTAGGCTGGCGGTGTATTGAACTTACCATTGTGGAAGATCAAGGGCGGCTGCGCGGCAAACGCGCATTGTTCCACTTCGCCCACGAAAATGACGTGGTCGCCTTCCGGATAGCGGCTGCGGTTGTGGCATTCGAACCAGGCCGATGCGCCTTTCAGGATGGGCTGGCCCGTGCGCGACAGTTCGTACTCCACGTCGTCGAAGGGATTCGGCGTGCGTCGTGAAAAGCGCGTGGCCAGTTCCGCCTGGTCGGCGCCCAGCACATTGATGACGTAATGCGAGTTGCCGCTGAAAATGGGCATGCTGTTCGCCACGGAACCGAGGCTCCACAGCACCAGGGGCGGCGACAGCGAGACGGAATTGAAGGAACTGGCCGTCAAGCCACGGAAACTGCCGTCGGCCAGGCGCGTCGTAATGACCGTTACGCCGGTGGCAAACTGCGACAGTGCCTGGCGGAAATGTGTCGTATCGAATTCTTGCGCGGGCGCGCGGGGAGAGCGTGTGTTCATGGGTGACCTGTCTATTTGCTGACATTATGCCAAAAATCGGCCATGCCAGCGCAATCGTGGCCGGCATGCCCGTATGTGCGGTGTCCCACGCGCCGTTTCAAGCGGCGCTGCAAGCCATGGCGCTTTGCGTTACAGTGGTGAAATGATAAGTCGCAGCAGCGTTGCGGGAGGACATCATGAATCAACAGACGGAAGTGGCGGTATTCGGCGGTGGCTGTTTCTGGTGCCTCGCCGCCGTGTATGGGGAAGTGCGCGGCGTGACGCGCGTCGAGTCCGGCTACACGGGCGGCGGCGTGCCCCATCCCAGCTACGAACAGGTTTGCAAGGGCGACACTGGCCACGCGGAAGTGGTGCGCCTGGAATTCGATCCTGCCATCATCGCTTACCACGACTTGCTGGAAATCTTTTTCACGCTGCACGACCCCACCACCTTGAATCGCCAGGGAAATGATGTCGGTACGCAATTTCGCTCCGTCATCTATTACCAGTCGGCCGCGCAGGAAAGCGTGGCGCGCAAGGTGCTCGCCGAAATGGCCGGCGTGTGGGATGCGCCCATCGTCACGCAGCTGGCGCCGGCCGCCACCTTTTATCCGGCCGAGGATTACCACCAGAATTATGTCGAGCAGCATCCCTTGCAGGGCTATTGCGCCCTCGTCGTCGCGCCCAAGGTGGAGAAATTCCGCGCCATGTACGCGGGCCGCCTGAAGTAAGACGGCCCCGCGCGCCTGTCAGGGCGCGAGCACGGGCGCCGGCCTTGTTTCCTGCGTATTCTCTTGCGCATACATGTAGTTGCGCGACCAGGGCAGGGTGGACGAGCGCCGGCCTGCCTTCACGCAGACGATCTGGTACAGGCTGATCAGGTCTTGCTCGAAGGCATAGGCGCAGCCGGCCAGGTAGACGTGCCAGATGCGGAAGCGCCGTTCGCCCGCCAGCGGACGGATCTGCTCGGCATGGGCTTCGAAATTCTCCGTCCACAGGGCGCAGGTGCGCGCATAGTGGCGGCGCAGGTTTTCCACGTCCAGCACTTCCAGTCCCCCCTGCTGCATGGTTTTCAGGACATTGCCGATGTGCGCCAGCTCGCCGTGCGGAAATACATACTTTTCGATGAACTCGCCGCCGCCATACGGCGTTTCGCCATTGTCCGGGTCGGTCGAGGTGATGCCGTGGTTCATCGCCATGCCATCGGGCGCGAGCAGCTTGTGGATGATGGAAAAGTAGTCGGGCAAGTGTTTCAGGCCCACGTGCTCGAACATGCCCACGCTGGTGATGCGGTCGAACTGGCCCGTGACGTCGCGGTAGTCTTGCAGGCGGATATCGATCAAGTGGGCCAGGCCGGCCGCCGCCACGCGTTCGCGCGCCAGCGCGTACTGGTTTTCCGACAGGGTCACGCCCACGCAGCGGGCGCCATATTGCTGCGCGGCACGAATCACGAGCGCGCCCCAGCCGCAGCCGATGTCGAGCAGGGTCTGGCCCGGCTGCAGCTGAATTTTCTTCAGGATATGGTCGATCTTCTTGACTTGCGCCTGCGCCAGGGTTTCATCGCCGTGTTCGAAATACGCGCAGGAATACACGAGGGCGGGGTCGAGAAATTGTTCATAGAACGCGTTCGACACGTCGTAGTGGTAGCGGATGGCTTCGGCATCCTTGCTCTTGTCGTGCGTAAAGCTGCGCACGATGCGGGCCAGTTTGCCTTCCGGCTTCAAGGTCGTGCGCGCCAGGGCATTGCAGATGGAAATCATGTCCATCGCCGTACCCTTGACCTCGATATTGCCTTCCACATAGGCCGAGCCCAGGTTGGCCAGCGACGGGTTCAGCAGGTAGCGGGCCGAGGCGACGGTCGGCAGGCGGATGGTGACTCTGGGCGCTTCGCTGGACAGGTCGACATGCTGGCCGTTCCACAATTCTATGCGTAGCGGCAAGGCGGTCTTGCTGCGGATGCTGGCAATCCAGGACTTGAGTTGGTTTTGTACAAACAAAATGGCCTCCAATGAAGCGGCCGCCATGGCAACCGCAAATTGAGAAACAATGTCATTTAGTAACTTCTACCCTCATAGCCTACACCTATATTGACCAGCTTGCTTTGCGCCGCCTTGCTTATCCTGTTCAGGGTTGCAGGCGCTGCATGCTCCATTGCCCGTCAGCATCGCGGGTAAACACGATGCGGTCGTGGAAGCGCGAGCGGCGCCCCTGCCAGAATTCGATGCGTTCCGGCTGCAAGCGGTAGCCGCCCCAGTGGGCGGGGCGCGGCGGCTGCGCATCGCCGACGGCGGCGGCCACGGCCTCGTAATGGCTTTCCAGCTCGGCGCGGTTGGCGATGGGGGCGCTTTGTTGCGAGGCAATCGCCGACAGCCGGCTTTGCAGGGGGCGCACATTGAAATACTCGTCGCTCTCGGCCGCCGTGGTTTTCACCACCGTGCCCTCGATGCGCACTTGCCGCTCCAGCTCGCGCCAGAAGAACAGCAGGGCCGCGTGCGGATTGTGTTCGAGCTGCTGGCCCTTGTCGCTGTTGTAATTCGTGTACCAAGTGAAACCCCGTTCGTCGAACTGCTTGATCAGCACGATGCGCGAGCTGGGCTTGCCGTCGGGACTGACGGTGGACAAATCCATGGCATTCGGCTCCATCACCTGCGCGTGGACAGCCTCGGCAAACCATTTCTGGAACTGGGCGATGGGATCGGCCAGCACGTCCGTCTCGCTCAGGCTCGATTGCACGTAATCGGTGCGCATGGCCGCCAGCACGGCGGTCGCGTCCGGCGCTGCGGGGGCTTCCGGCGCATCGGGTGCGATGCCGCGGCGGCGCTGCATGGCCGTGCCCAGCTGCTCCATCTGTTGCGCGCTGAACAGGCGCTTGGCCATGGGCGCCAGATGGCCTTCTTCCTTGGCCATGTGGGCCTGGTAAGCGGCAACATAGTCGCGCACCCCGTCGGCGGATAGCTGCGTGCCCGTGCCGGCCGCGATGGCGTCCAGTGCCGGGCGCAGGGTCAGCCAGGCCTGGTCCATGCGCTGGTGGTCGGCGAGGATTTCCGGCACCAGCGTGATCAGCAGGGCTGCATCGTCGCCCGTGGCCGTCGCCTGCAGCATGGGCATCAAGTCCTGCTCTTCATCGTCATGGTGCAGATGGGCCGCTTTATTGAAATATTGCAACACCGCCTTGGCCGCCTGCTGCGCGTCCGCCGTGTTGCCGTGCTGCGCCAGATGGCCCAGCAGGTTTTGCAGGGTCGTCAGCTGCTTGCGGATCTTGTCGTGGCAATGCTTGAGCACGGCGATGGGCTGGTCAAAGCCGGGAACGGAGTCGAACAGGGGAGAGGTCATGGCGAGTTCTCGTGGTGAGCGGTGTGGGGGCGCGGCGACAATTGCTCTTGTCGCTGTGTCAATTCGGCTATTTTAGAATATCCGCCAGCGCAGTGTCCGTTAAAATGGCGCCATGCATACCTCCACCAATGAACAAATTTCCATGGACTTGACCGAGATCGATTTTGAGCGGCGTTTCGGCGGCATTGCCCGCCTGTACGGCGCGCCCGCTTTGGCGCGCTTCCGCGCCGCGCATGTGTGTGTGATCGGCGTGGGCGGCGTCGGTTCCTGGATCGTCGAAGCGCTGGCGCGCAGCGCCGTTGGCCGCCTGACCCTGATCGACCTGGATAATGTGGCCGAATCGAACATCAACCGCCAGATCCAGGCCATGAGCGACACCATCGGCAAGGCCAAGATCACGGCCCTGGCCGAACGCATTGAATTGATCAACCCGTTTTGCCAAGTCACGCAGATCGAGGATTTCATTACCCCCGATAATCTGGAGCAGTTGCTGGGCGGGCGCGATTTCGACTACCTGGTGGACGCCATCGACAATGCCAAGGCGAAAGCGGCCGTGATCGCGTATTGCCGCGCGCGCAACATTCCCATGCTGACCATCGGCAGCGCGGGCGGGCAGACGGACCCGACATTGATCGCCGTGCGCGACTTGTCGAAGACGGAACAGGAACCGCTGCTCAAGCGCGTGCGCAAATTGTTGCGCACCGAATATGGTTTCCCCCGTGGCGTGAAAAACAAATTCAATGTCGACGCCGTGTTTTCCATGGAGCCGTTGAGCACGCCCGAGAGCGCGGAAGCGTGCGCCATCGATGGCACGCCCGCCGGCGTCACCGGCCTGAACTGTGCCGGCTTCGGTTCCAGCGTGGTGGTGACGGCCAGCTTCGGCATGGTGGCGGCCGCCCATGCGCTGAAAAGCTTGCGCCAGGACAAAGTTGCTGAAGTGCCAGCGTCAATGCCAGTGCCGGACGCCGCCTGAGTCACGCTGCTTAGATCAGCTTCCTGCTGGCCAGGATGCGGTAATCGCCGCTGCTTTTCAGCGATTCCACCAGCACCAGTTCGTCCGCCTGCCAGGCGATGGGCGCGAAGTCCTCGATGGCCGGCGGCGGCGCCTGGCGCGCCAGGGTCACGTGCGGCGTGAAGCGGTCGTGCTCGAAGTGCGGCGCCAGCCCTTGTTCCGCCAGACGCTGCATGCAGGCCGCGCGCAAGTCGAGCAAGGCGGGCGAGGGCCGCGCCAGGGCGGCCCAGGCCAGCGCCAGCTGCGTAAAATGGCTGGCGTGATCGAACAGCAGGGGCATGGCATGCGCCGGCATGTCTTCCAGAATACCCAGCAGGGCGGGCAGCTCGCTGGCCGGGCGCTGGCCCAGGAAGGCCAGGGTCAGGTGCAGCTTGTCCGCGCGCACGGGCTTGCCTTCCAGACGCGCCTGCCAGGCGGCCAGGGCCGCGCGCGTGGCCGCATTGGGCCATAGCGCGTAAAACAGGCGGGGGCAATGGGCATCGGGCGACAAGTTTTTCCTATCGTTGCGGCGGTTTGCTATTATTGGCGTTCCCTGCCGGTTCGCTGGCGCAGGGACCTCACCGAAACTCACTGAAAGAATACATCATGACGCGTAGCTCCGTTTTGTTTGCCCTGATCTGCTCCGTCGCCGCGTCGCTGGCGCAGGCACAGGCGCCAGCGCCTGTTCCCGCCTCCGCCGTCTCGCTGAGCCCCGGCCCTGTCGCCGATAAATTGATCTTGATCGACAACAAGGTCGGCACGGGCAAGGAAGCGTCCGCAGGCAACAACGTCACCGTGCATTACACGGGCTGGCTGTACCGTCCGCTGGCGAAAGATTCGCGCGGCAAGAAGTTCGACAGCTCCGTGGGCCGTGGCCCGTTCGACTTTCCGCTCGGCAAGGGCATGGTCATCAAGGGCTGGGACCAGGGCGTGGCCGGCATGAAAGTGGGCGGCAAGCGCACCCTGATCATTCCAGGCGAACTGGCCTACGGCCCGCGTGGCGCCGGCAATGGCGACATTCCGCCGAACTCGGCACTGATCTTCGACGTGGAATTGCTGGACGTGAAGTAATTGTTCAGTTTGGCGGCGGCGCATGCTCGCGCCGCCGCCATCGGCACGTAACAAAATGTTCAGGGCTAGGCGCATTGCCGAAGACAGTACGAAAGTACGGCAAGTCATTGCAACAACGCCATGAACTTTTTGTTCAGTGTCTTGAAACGCGGTAGACTGGGGTTTCTTGAAATAGCGGAGCTTCCTTCCATGAACATCGCCAACGACGTCACTGAACTGATCGGCAACACCCCCCTGGTGCGCATCAACCGCATCGCCGCCGGCAGTGTGGCCACCATCCTGGCCAAACTCGAATTCTATAATCCCGCGCACAGCGTCAAGGACCGCATCGGCCTGTCCATGATCGTTGCGGCCGAAGCCGCCGGCAAGATCCATGCCGACACCGTCATCGTCGAGCCCACCAGCGGCAACACGGGCATCGCGCTGGCCATGGTGTGCGCCGCGCGCGGCTACCGCTGCACCCTCGTCATGCCCGACACCATGAGCCGCGAGCGGCGCATCCTGCTGCGCGCCTACGGCGCCGAGCTGGTGCTCACGCCCGGCAGCGAAGGCATGCTGGGCGCCATCCGCAAGGCCGAGGAACTGGTGGCGGCCGACCCCCGCTACCTGATGTTGCAGCAATTCAATAACCCCGCCAATCCCGCCATCCACCGCGCCACGACGGCCGAGGAAATCTGGCGCGATACGGATGGACAAGTGGACATCGTCGTCGCCGGCGTGGGCACGGGCGGCACGATCACGGGCATCGGCGAAGTGTTGAAGGAACGCAAGCCTGGCCTGCAAATGATCGCCGTGGAACCGGAAGCGTCGCCGATGCTGTCGAAGGGGACGAAGGGACCGCACCCGATCCAGGGCATCGGCGCCGGCTTCGTGCCGCAGATTTTGAATACGGCCATCTACGACGAAATCATTTGCGTCAAGAACGACGACGCGTTCGCCACGGCGCGCCTGGCCGCCAGCGATGAAGGCTTGCTGGTCGGCATCTCTTCGGGCGCCGCCCTGTGGGCCGCCCTGCAAGTGGCGCGCCGTCCGGAAAACGCGGGCAAGACCATCGTCACCATCATCCCGTCGTTTGGCGAGCGCTACTTGAGCACTGCTCTGTACGCAGGCCTGGGCGACTGATTCAATAGCAGCGGCAGGGCTATCCCTTCCGCCAGCGCCCGGTTGCCCGCGTCGCCCGGGTGCAGGTGGTCGCCCGAGTCGTAGGCGGGCAGCAGGCGCAGCGGGTGCGCGGGGTCGCGCGCCCACGCATCGAAGTCGAGCACGGCGTCAAAATGGCCGCTGGCGCGTATCCACGCATTGAGTTGTTGCCGCAGCGCATCTTTGTCAATCTGATAATAGTCGCTCAGCGGCGTGCCGGGCAGGGCGCCTGCGAACGGCGTCAGGGTGGCGCCGACCACGCGCACGCCGCGGCTGCGGGCCTGGGCCACCAGCTGGGCGTAGCCGCTGGTCAGTTCCTCCAATGTCGGCCGCTGCTCCCGTGGCGCAAACGCCGTGCCGGGCCAGCTGATGTCATTGATCCCCAGCAAGACGACGACCGTGCGCACGCCCGGCTGCGCCAGCACGTCGCGCTCGAAGCGCGCCAGCGCATTGGTTCCCATGCCGTCGGACAACAGCCGCGCACCGGAAATGCCCGCATTGATCACGGCCACGCCCCGCGGCGCCAGGCGTTCGGCCAGGAAATCGGGCCAGCGCGCATCCATCCCCAGGCTGGCGCTGGCGCTATCGGTGATCGAATCTCCCAGGATGGCCACGGCTTGCGCGGCTGGCGCCGCTTCCACCTGGATGGCACTGAGTAAAAGACGCGCCGTGGTGGTGTGCACGCCGGGAGAGTCATCGATGCGCGCGGCCTGCGTCTGGTCCTGCGGGGCGATCCACGCCGTCTCGCGGCCATCCCAGTGAAACGTGGAAGTCGGGCTGGCTTGCGGCAGGTGGATGCTCACCGTCAGCCGGGCCAGGTCCGGCACGGGCAGGTCGACGGGGTCGCTGACGAGCGGCGCGCCCGGCGCCACGCTGGCCGAGGGCTGGCCGGAAAACGTGAGCGTGCGCAGGCTGCCCGCTTCGATGGCCGAACCGGAAGCGGCCAGGGCCACGGTGGCCACGCCGATGCGCAGCGGCACCTTGCCATACGCATTCGACAGCACGATGCGCACGCGGGGGCCGCCCACGCTGAGGCGCGCTACCTGGCGCACGGTGTGCCCGTGCAGCACGGCGGGCACATTGCTGGGGAAAAGGAAATCGGTGCTCCACACGGCTTGCGGGCTGGCCGTCCAGCTGGCCAGCCAGGTGGTGTCCGCATTGGCGGCCTGGGCAGGGCTTGTGCCGAGTGCCAGGCTCAGCAGGGCGGCGGGGAGGATGGGAAATCGTTGCATGGCGGCTCGCTTCATCAAAGGGAATGTCCGCATGATGCGAGCAACGCCATTTATGCACTAGACTATCTTATCGAAGAACATTTATGAGTTGAATTCACAATGGCCAGACTGGAAGTGAATCGTTCGGGCGAGCTGGAAGTGTTTGTGCGCGTGGTCGAACTGGGCGGCTTTTCCGCCGCCGCGCGCGTTTGCGGCATGACGCCGTCGGCCGTCAGCAAGCTCGTCTCGCGGCTGGAAGAGCGCCTGGGCGCGCGCCTGCTGAACCGCTCCACGCGCCAGCTGCAGCTGACGGCCGAGGGCTGCGGCCTGTACGAACGGGGCATGCAGGTGCTGGCGGCCCTGGACGAAGCCGAGCGCTGCGCCGGCGTGCAGGATGTGCCGCGCGGCAAAATACGCGTGAATGCGAACGTGCCGTTCGGCCAGCATTTTTTGTTGCCGCTGGCGCCGCTGTTTCTGGAACGCTATCCGCAGGTGACGCTCGACATCGTGCTCACGGATGCTGTGGTCGATATCCTCGAGCAGCGCACGGACATGGCCGTGCGGGCCGGTCCCCTGAAAAGTTCCAGCTTGCTGGCGCGCAAGCTGGGCCAGACGCGCATGGTCATCGTGGCATCGCCAGGCTACCTGGCGCGGCGCGGCACGCCGCTGCTGGCGGCCGACCTGGCGTCGCACAACCTGCTCGACGCCAATTACGCGCGCGCCCGCTCGGGCTGGCCGCTGCGCTTGCCCGAGGGCGACGTCGTCGTGCCGGTCACCGGCAATGCGCAGGCCAGCGATGGCGAAGCCTTGCGGCAACTGGCGCTGGCGGGACTGGGATTGGCGCGCTTGGCCGCCTTCCAGGTGCGCGGCGATATCGCGGCGGGCCGTTTGCAGGCCGTGCTGGAAGCGTTCAACCCGGGCGACAGCGAGGACGTGCATGCCGTCTTCGTGGGGCAAGGCGGGCATGTGCCGCTGCGCGTGCGCGCTTTGCTCGATTTCCTGGCGGAGAACGTCGACCTGGACTGAGGGTATCCAGGCGCATTAGGCTACAGCCGGACACGGCCGCGCAGTACAATATCGGACGGGCCGCAATGGTTCGGCCCGTATCGTGCCTTTGAATGGAAATATGTTCCTGGTAAAACCTGAACGCCGCCGCCTGCTGCAGGTGGGCGCAACCGTGGCTGTCATCGCGCTGGGCCTGGCCTCGCGCGCCTATCCCCAATTCCTTCCCGCTGCATTGGGAAAATATCCGGGCGACGCCCTGTGGGCCATGATGATCGTCTTTGCGCTGGGCGTCCTCGCCACGCGCATGCGCACGTGGCAACTGGCCTTGTGGTCTTTGCTGATCTGCTTTGCCGTGGAATTCGGCCAGCTGTACCAGGCGCCGTGGATCGTCGAGCTGCGCGCGCATCCGCTGGGACACCTGGCGCTGGGTTCCACCTTCGGCTGGGGTGATTTGATCGCCTACACGGCCGGCGTGGCCGTGGCGGCGATCATCGACAAGCTGGCGCTGTTCAAGCGCCGCTAGTCTTATTTCACGTTACCCTCAGCATCGCGCAGTTCCACGGGTGCCAGTTTGAGCTTGCTCAATTGCGGGGCGATCTTCGCCTTGTCGCCCACGCCGATGACGATCAGCTTTTCCGGCTGCAGGTATTTTTTCGCCACCTGCTGCACCTGCTTGTCCGTCACGCTGGTAAAGCGCTGCGGCAAGGTCGTGTAATAGTCGAGTCCCAGGCCGTAGATGTACGCGTTCGCCATGCTGGCGCTGATGCTGGCGTTCGTGTCGAACTGGCCCGGCAGCGACAGCACTTGCGAGTTGCGCGCATTCGCCAATTCCTTGCTGCTCAGGGGCTTGGCGATCATGGCGCGCAATTCCTTGACGGTTTCCGACACGGCCGGGCCCGTCACATCGGTGCGCACGCTGGCGGCAATCGAGAACGGCCCGGGCTGATTGCGGTACTGGAATTGCGAGCGCACGCCATACGTGTAGCCCTTTTCTTCGCGCAAGTTGGTGTTCAGGCGGCTGGTAAACAAGCCGCCCAGCGCCGCGTTCATCACTTGCAGCGGCGCGTAATCGGGCGTGGCGCGCGGCACGGCGATGGCGGACAGGCGCACGGCCGTTTGCGGTGCGCCCGGCTTGTCGACCAAGATCAATTTTGCCTTCGTCGTCTGCGGCGTGGCGGCCACGGACTGCGCCACGGTGCCTGCCTTCCAGCTGCCGAACTTCGCTTCGGCCAGCACCTTCAATTCCGCTTCGCCGATATCGCCCGAAACGATCAGCGCCGCATTGTTGGGCAGGTAATGCTGCTGCCAGAACGCTTGCAGGTCGGCGCGGCTGGCCGCCTTCAGCGCCGCTTCCGTGCCCAGCTGGATGTAGCCGTACGGATGTTGCGGGCCATACAGGGCCGCCGCTTCCACGCGGGCCGCCACGGCACCCGCGTTTTCGCGCTGCTGCGCCAGCTGTCCGATGCGGCTGGCGCGCTGGCGTTCCACCTCTTCTTGCGGGAATTGCGGGTGCAGCACCACGTCGGCCAGCACGTCGAGCGCTTGCGGGAACGTGGCTTTGAGCGATGTCAACTGGGCAAACGAGGCATCCGTGCCGGAACCGGTGCTCAGCAGGGCGCCCAGCTGCGCCACATCGTCGGCGATCTGCGGCGCGCTGCGCGTGGCAGTGCCTTCCTGCAGCAATTGCGCCGTAAAGCTCGACAAGCCCGGCTGCGCCAGCGGATTGGCGCCCGAGCCGCTCTTGATCACCAGCTGGCTGGAAACGAGCGGCACGGCCGGATTGTAGTGGTGGATCACGGTCAGGCCGTTCGCCAGGGTGAACGACTTGCCTTGCGGTAGCACAATCTTCGGTGCGGGACCGGCCTTCGGCACGGCATTGCGCCATGGCTCGTCCGCATTGATGGCCGTGCCTGGCGCAGGCTTGACCTTGCCCGGCGCCGGCGTCGGCACTTCCGCGCCAAGGTCCGGCTTGCCCGGCACGCCGTAGACGACGACGCGCGACTGGTTTTTCAGGTAGGTATCCACGGCGCGCTGCACGCCGGCCGCCGTCACCTGGCGGTAGCGCTCGATATCCTTGGCCAGGTAGCCGGGGTCGCCCAGGTACTGGTTGTATTCGTTGAGCAAGTTGGCCACGCCGCGCCCGCCCATTTTTTCCACCTGGCTCAGCATGGTGGTCTCGATGCTGTTGCGCGCCCGTTCCAGCTCCTTCTCGGTGGGGCCCTTGGCGCGCAATTGCTCCAGCTCCACTTGCAGGGCTTGCTCGATTTCCTCGGGCTGGTGGCCGGGGCGCGCCGTCGCGTCGATGGTGAAGATGGACGTGAGGGCGTTCGAGCCCTGGCTGGCGCCCACGTCCTGGGCGATCTGCTTGTCGTACACGAGCGATTTGTACAGGCGGCTGGACTTGCCGCCGGCCAGGATGTGCGCGGCCATCGACAGTTCCGCGTCATCCTTGGTGTAGGCGGACGGCGTCAGCCAGGCCATGAAGACGCGCGGCAATTCGACCCGGTCCTGCACCACGATGCGGCGTTCCTGCGTGATGGGCGGCGTCACGACATCGGGTTTCGGCACGGCCGGGCCGCTCTTGAAGCTGCCGAAGTATTTGTTGACCAGTTCCTTGGTCTTTGCCTTGTCGATATCGCCGGCGATCACCAGGCTGGCGTTGTTGGGGCCATAGTATTTGGTGAAGAAATCCTTGATGTCGGCCAGTTTCGCGTTCTGGATGTCCGCGTGCGAACCGATGACGCTGGCGTAATACGGATGGGTCTTGGGAAACAGCTGGTGGTACAGGGCTTCCTGCACGATGCCGTACGGCGCATTTTCCACGCTCTGGCGGCGCTCGTTGCGTACCACGTCCTGCTGGTTCGTCAGGGCCGTCTGGTCGAGCACGTCCAGCAGGTAGCCCATGCGGTCGGAATGCGTCCACAGGGCCAGTTCCAGCTGGTTCGACGGCACCGTGTCGAAATAATTGGTGCGGTCGAAATCCGTGCTGCCGTTCGAATCCGTGGCGCCCGCGCCTTCCAGCAACTGGTCGGCCATGCCGCGCGGCACGTGCTTGGTGGCGGCAAACATCATGTGCTCGAACAAATGCGCAAAGCCCGTCAAGCCCGGCGCTTCATTGGCCGGTCCCACGTGGTACCAGATATTGACGGCCGTGACGGGCAATTTATGGTCTTCCACGAGAATGACGTCCAGGCCGTTCGGCAAGGTGTATTTTTCGTAGGCGATATGCGGCACGGCCGTCGCGCCCAGGGGCGCCGTCGTGGCGGCCTTGGCGGCATCGGCGGCGTGGGTCAGGCTCAGGGGAGCGCCGTACAGCGACAGCAGCAGGGCGGGGAGGGCCAGCAATTTGATCGGTTTCATGCATGCTTCCAGGGATAGGTGGAGAAGACGCTGCGGCTCGCTCGTGGCTGGCGCAGCGCGACGGTGCTACGGTCGGTGCTACGGTTTATACAACAGGGCCGCGCCGCCCAGCACCAGCAGCGCGCTGGCGATGGAGACGATGGCCGCGGCGCCCAGCAAACGCCATTCGCGCGGCGTGAAGCCGGTCGGCGCTGGCGCGGGTACTGCCGGCACGGGCTGGGGCATGGCTGCCGCCGGCAAGGGCGGCAAGCCGCCCGCCGCGCGCGCCTGGGCCGCCAGCGCCTGCGTGGCGGCGTCCAGCAAGGCCAGCTGGCGCTCGACGGTTTCCGCCAGCACGGCTTCGTTCAGCGCCACCAGGGCGAATATCGGGTCATCGACGTCGATCTTGATGCCCGTCTTGTCGAATACGTGGCTGCGCAGTTTGTGCTGGTCCATCTACCACTGCACCTTGTCGAGCTGTTCGAAGATGTCGCGGTAGACGACCTTGATGCGCTGCTTTTCCATGATGTTGAACTTGTCGTTCTGCAACACTTCCTGCATCGTCAGGCGCGCCGTGTTCATTTTCTTGACGTCCGCGCCAAAGGTGTCGGGATTGCGCTGGCTCAAGGTGATGCTGCCTTTGACGCGCGCGCGGTTGTCGCTGTACGACTGCGATTCGACGAATTGCTTGCCGGACGCCGATTGCAGCAGGCCGAAGTGTTCGTTTTGCCACAGCACCAGCGGCACGGTCGTCGCTTGGGCGGTGGCGACAAAACCCGTGGCCGTATCGTGCAGGGTGTCGCCGCCGCCGACGATGGTGTGGATGTACACCTTGCGGCCCGATTCCTGCAGCAGCGAAAAACAGTCGTTTTCCAGCAGGTAGCCCATCAGCGGCGAAAACGTGTTCGCGCCATTGTCGACCACGCAGTTGCCGTCTTCTTCGAGGATATCGATCATCAGCGCGTCGAAGCGTTTCGGGTCGATGTTGCGCGCATCCGTCATCACGGGCACATGCTTGACGTTCATCGCCTTGTAGCGCGAAAAGGTGGCGTTTTCCTGATCGGTGTCATAGCAGCGCAAAGGCGTGCCGTCCTTGCCGCCTATCCACTGGGCCAGCAGGGTCGAGACGAGGGTCTTGCCAATGCCGCCCTTGCCCTGCAGGATGAAATGTACCGTGTTTTGCATTGCGACTACTCCAAGTTGTTGCGTCAGTGACAATCAAAGATCCGTGACAGCGGCGCAGGCGCCCGGCCAGGCCACGACTGGCATTTTTACCACAATCCTTTGCAAATATGCCATGCGGAACAGCGAATCTGGTTATGATGTTAATCAGGATACCATTGATACAGAGCAAGTTTTGTGTGAAAAATCCACCCCAGAGTGTGAACGAGGACGCAGTGCCGATCTCCAGTCTCGATAAAGCCGACATTGACCGTCTGAATCAGCAAGCCCTGTCTTGCCTGGTCGGCAACCGCCGCCAGGCGCGCCGGCTGGCGCAGATGGCGCTGGCGGCGGCGCAACGGCAACAGTATGCGCGCGGCGGCGCGTATGCGGAACTCAATCATTGCTGGCTGGCGTATTACGCGGGCGAGGCCGAACCGTCGTGCGAGCGCCTGGACGCGTATTTCCAGCACAGCGGCGACCTGGAAGGGGGCATGGAAGTGGCCGCCCTGCAGGGCGCGTATGCGAGCCGGCGCGGCGATTTTTCCGATGCCGAGCAGCATTTCCTGCAGGCGCGCAGCCAGGCCGCGCAGATACCCGACTCGCTGCACAAGTTCATGCTGTACGCGCGCCTGGGCGTCGATGCCTTGAACCGTGGCGATACGCAGGACGGTCCGCGCAATTTCCTGCTGGCGCTGGACATCGCCGAGCGTTTCGGCAGCCCCGCGCACCGGGTCAACAGCCTGTCGAACCTGGCCTCGTCGCAGCATGACCTCGGCAACGATGAAGACGCCATTCCCCTGCTGGTCGAGGCGCTCGAGATCATCGGCGCGCAAAAACTCAAATACCAGCAAACCATCGTTTCGGCCAACCTGGCCATGTGTTTATTAGCCACGGGCAAGCCGGCCGAGGCGCTGGCGCTGGTGGAACCGTTTTACGAGTGGCCGGAAGAAGACCTGGCCGTGCGCGCCTTTTTGTTTTGTATCGCCGCCCATGCCGCCATCCTGCTGCAACAGCCCGCCAGCGCCCTGCAATTGCTGTTGCGGGCGGAAGAATATGCGCGCCGCGGCCAGGACCTGGAAGAGCAGATGCATGCGTGGCTGGTGCGCGGCAAGCTGGACTTGCACGCGGGCCAGACGGCGCAGGCGCTGGCGTCGCTGACGCAGGCGCACAGCCTGCTGAGCTGGACGCGCAACCCGTTTCACCAGCAGCAGATCTTGCGCGGTTTGTCCGATATCAATGCCCAGCTGGGCGAATGGCAAGCCGCGTATGGTTTCCTGCAGCAATACCAGGCCGCGTACGAGGCCAGCAGCAAGTCGGCGCGCGCTTCGCGCAGCCTGATGCGCAACCTGGAAAAGGAAATGCACAGCCTGAAAGCGGAGCGCGACAAGGCGCTGGAGCTGCAGGCGGCGCGCGAGACGGAAAACGCCAAGCTCGAGCACCTGAACCGCGAACTGGCGCACCAGATCCTGCACGTCAATTCCCTGCAGGACAGCCTGAAGGAGCAGGCCATGCGCGACCACCTGACGGGCCTGTACAACCGCCGCCATTTTGAAACTTGCCTCAATGCCATTCTGCACGAAGCCGATGCGGATGCGCCCGTGGCCATCGCCATCATCGACCTGGATTTTTTCAAGCGCGTCAACGATACCTACGGGCATAACTTTGGCGATGAAGTGCTGATCCAGTTCGCGCGCCTGGTGGAAGGCCAGTTGCGCGGCAGCGACATGCTGTGCCGCTATGGCGGCGAGGAATTCTGCCTGCTGTTGCGCGAAGCCGACAGCCTCATCGCGGCGCACAAGATCGACGATATCGCCGCGCGCTACCGCCAGCTGTTGATCCAGCAAGCGCCGCACAGCTTGTCCGGCTGCACCTTTTCGGCCGGCATCGCCGAGTATCCGCGCCACGGCGCCGGCCGCCACGAATTGCTGATGCGCGCCGACAGCGCCCTGTACGCGGCCAAGCAGGCGGGCCGCGACCGCGCCTGCATCGCCGATGCTACTGGATAAAGCGCAGCAGTTCCCGCAGGGCGTGCGCCACGGCCTGCTCGCGCACGGCCTGGCGGTCGCCGGCGAAGACCCGGCGCTCTGTCTGCACGCGCCCGGCCATGGCCCAGCCGAAGCAGACGGTACCGACGGGCTTGCCCGGTACGCCGCCCGTGGGGCCGGCGATGCCCGTGGTCGAGACGGCCACCTGGGCTTCGCTGTGGCGCAGGGCGCCTTGCGCCATGGCGGCGGCCACTTCTTCGCTGACGGCGCCGTGTGCGGCGATCAGCGCGGCGGGCACGCCCAGCATGCCGGTCTTGGCCCCGTTGGAATAGGTGACGAAACCCCGTTCGAACCAGGCGCTCGAGCCGGAGATATCGGTGACGGCTTGCGCCACGCCGCCGCCCGTGCACGATTCGGCCGTGGCCAGCAGCAAGC
Organism: Janthinobacterium sp. SUN026; assembly: GCF_030397625.1. Taxonomy (NCBI): domain Bacteria; kingdom Pseudomonadati; phylum Pseudomonadota; class Betaproteobacteria; order Burkholderiales; family Oxalobacteraceae; genus Janthinobacterium; species Janthinobacterium sp. SUN026. The sequence goes on from NZ_JAPQNU010000001.1 coordinate 150,792, forward strand.
CCCTCGCTTGCAAGGCCAGGCCGAGCGCGGTGGAGAGGGGGACGAGTTCGTTGCTCATGGATGACTCCTGCAGGCGGTGAAAATGGTGGCAAGACTGTAGCATGGCCAACGGTAAAAGAAACTTTCCCCGGTCACAGCGAAAATGCGTACACTCTTTTATACATTTGCTACCACTTCGGGCCGGCAGGCGCTCTGTCGCTGCGCCACCCTGGTGCGCATTGCTCGAACAGGCCAGCGGCATGGTGCCGCGCCTTCGTATGCATTATCTTTACTCGGTTGTCATGGCAATTCTGAACTGGACCTGGTGGCGTCATCCTGGCCCCCTGCGCCACCCCGCGCGCGGCGCCGGCCGCCGCGCTCACCGCTGGGGCTGGCTATTGCTGCTGTTGGGCGTGCTGTGCGCCGAGACGCGGGCACAGGTGCCGGGGGAGCTGGAGCGCCAGGTCAAGGCCGCGTATCTGTACAAGTTTGCCGGCTTTGTCGAATGGCCCGACGGCAGCTTTGCCCGGCCCGACGCGCCGCTGGTGATCGGCGTGGCGGGCGCCGATGCGCTGGCCGAGCAGCTCGAACAGAGCGTGGCCGGGCACAGCGTCAACGGCCGCGCCGTGCAGGTGAAAAAAGTGCGCCGCGGCGAAACGCTGGCCGGGCTGCACGTGCTGTACCTGGGCGCGCTGGAGAAGGCGGCGCTGCAGGAGATGCTGGCCGCCAGCCGTGGCCTGGCGTTGTTGACGGTGTCCGATTCGGATGAGGTCTACGCGATGGGCAGCATGATCAATTTTGTGATGGCCGAGGACAAGGTGCGCTTCGACGTGGCCCTGAAACCCGTGGCGCAGGCGCATATCCGCATCAGCGCGCGCATGCTGCTGGCCGCCTACCGCGTGCAGACGGGAGGCGCCTAGATGATACGACTGCGCTCCATCCGCCACAAGCTGATGTCGGTGGTCTTGCTGACCACCCTGGTGGCCCTCGTCATTTCGCTGGGCACCATCGTCGTCTACGACTTGCGCGCCTACCACCGCAACCTGGTGGCCGATATCAGTACCCAGGCCGAGCTGCTGGGGCACATGAGCTCGGCTGCGCTGGCCTTCGACGACGAACGCCTGGCGCTGGAAAACCTCAACCTGATGCGCATCCGCCCGCGCGTGACGGCCGGCGCCCTGTACAAGGCCGACGGCAGCCTGTTCGCCAGCTATCGCGCGAACCAGAATGTGGGCGAGCTGCCGGCGAAGGTGGGCAAGGAAGGCGAAAGCATCCAGGGCACCTCGGTGGAGCTGTTCAAGCCCATCGTCGACAATGGCGAACTGCTGGGCACCGTGTATTTGCGCGCCGATTACGAGCTGGCCGGCCGCACGGCCGATTACCTGGCCATCGCGCTGGGCGTGACGGTGCTGGCGCTGCTGGTGGCCTTGCTGCTGCTGCGCCGCCTCGATTTCGTCATCACGCAACCGATCCTCGATATCGCCGACGTGGCGCGCGAAGTGATCGAGACGGGCGACTATTCGCGCCGCGCGCGCAAGCTCAGCGTCGACGAAGTGGCGCAGCTGGTCGATTCCTTCAACAAGATGCTGGCCGAGATCGAGCTGCGCACGCAGGCGCTGGAGCGCTCGAACGGCGAGCTGGCGCGCGAAGGCGAGCAGCGCACCCAGGCGCAGCAGGAAGTCATGCGCCTGAACCAGGAGCTCGAAGTGCGCGTGCACGAGCGCACGGTGCAGCTGGAAATGACGAATGGCGAACTGGCCATGGCGATGGAAGAGGCGCGCAGCGCCAACTATGCCAAATCGGCGTTTTTGTCGTCGATGAGCCATGAATTGCGCACGCCGCTCAACGCCATCCTGGGCTTTGCGCAAATCCTCAGTTCCGACCGCCTGCCGTCGACCCTGGAGCAAAAGAAGGAGTTCGCCGGCCATATCCTGAAATCGGGGCGCCACCTGTTGACCTTGATCAATGAAATCCTCGACCTGGCGAAGGTGGAATCGGGCACGGTCAGCCTGTCGCTCGAACCGGTGGGCCTGGACGCCATCTTGCAGGAATGCCGCGACATGATCGCGCCGCTGGCCAGCCAGCGCGGCATCGGCATGGCCTTCCCCGACGCCTGCCCCCTGAACGTGCTGGCCGACCGCACGCGCCTCAAGCAGATCTTGTTGAACCTGCTGTCGAATGCGCTCAAGTACAACCGCGAGCATGGCGAAGTGAGCATCGCTTGCGCGCCGCAGGCGGGCGGGCGGGTGCGCATCAGCGTGCGCGACACGGGCGTGGGCCTCGACGGCGAACAGGTGGCGCTGCTGTTCCAGCCCTTCAACCGGCTGGGGCAGGAGGGTGGCACGGAAGAGGGCAGCGGCATCGGCCTGGTGGTCACCAAGCGCCTGGTGGAGCTGATGGATGGCAGCATCGGCGTGACCAGCGCGCCCGGCGAGGGCAGCACGTTCTGGATCGAGCTGCGCGTGGTCGATGCCTTGCCCGCGCCCGCCACCCTGGCCTTGCCGCGGCCGGACCTGGCCGGCGCGCTGCTCGAGCACAGCGCCCCCGTGACCTTGCTGTACGTGGAAGACAATCCCGCCAACCTGACCCTGGTCGAGGAAATCGTGCGCTATTGCCCGCAATTGCAGCTGCTGACGGCCACGGATGGCCGCCTGGGCGTGGAAATGGCGCGCACGCACCTGCCGCAGCTGATTTTGATGGATATCAACCTGCCGCACGTGAACGGCACGGACGCGCTGAAACTGCTGCGCGCGGATCCCCGCACGGCGCACATTCCCGTCATCGCCCTGACGGCCAACGCCATGCCGGGCGACGTGGAGCGCAGCCTGGCGCTGGGCTTTTACCGCTATCTGACCAAGCCGATCAACCTCGATGAATTTACCGAGGCGATCAACAGCACCCTGGCTTACGTGGCGCAGCAGCGCCGGCAGAAGGGAACAGGCGCGCCATGATCAGCCAGGCCGATATCTACGCGGCGAAAATTCTCATCGTCGACGACCAGGAAGTCAATTTGCGCCTGCTCGAGCATTTGCTGCAAAGCGGCGGCTACACGGCCGTCACCAGCACCCTCGACGCGCGCGCCGTGGCCGGCCTGCACCAGCGCCAGCAGTTCGACCTGATCATCCTCGACCTGGCGATGCCCGGCATGAGCGGCTACGAGGTGATGGATGCCTTGCGCCCGCTGGAACTGGAAGGCTATCTGCCCGTGCTGGTGATCGCCGCCGACCCGGACGCCAAGCTGGCGGCGCTGGAAGCGGGGGCGCGCGACTTCATCAGCAAGCCGTTCGACGCGCTCGAGGTGCTCACGCGCATCCGCAACATGCTCGAAGTGCGGCTGCTGCACCGCGCCGCGCGCCACTACAACACCTTGCTCGAACGCACGGTGGGCCAGCGCACGGCCGAACTGCAGCGCTTTCGCGGCGCCATGGACGCCACCACCGACGCCATCTTCCTCGTCGACGTGCTGGGCATGACCCTGGTCGACGTCAACGATGGCGCGTGCCGCCTGCTCGGCTATGCGCGCGCCGAACTGCTGGCGCTGGCGCCCGGCACCTTGCTGCCGTCGCCGCCGGCCCCGCCCCTTGCCGGGCTGCCGGGCGGCCCGGCGCACCTGGCCACGGAAGTGACGGAGTGCGAACTGGTGCGGCGCGACCTGAGCCTGATACCCGTGGAACTGGGCTGGCACTGGTATGCGCAGGCGCCCGTGGCGGGCGGGCAGGGCGCGGGCGGCCTGCTGCTGATCGCCGTGGCGCGGGACATCAGCGAACGGCGCCAGGCGCAGGAGCGCCTGAAGCACCTGGCCCATTACGATGGCTTGACGGGGCTGCCGAACCGCAGCCTGTTTTACCAGACCCTGGCCCAGGCCGTCGAACTGGCGCAGGAAAAAAGCTGGCGCATCGTGGTGCTGTTCATCGCGCTCGACCGCTTCAAAAGCATCAACGACACCCTGGGCGCGGCGCTGGGCGACGAATTGCTGCGCCAGTTCAGCAACCGCCTGGTCGAATGCGTGCGCCTGCGCGACACGGTGGGACGCCTGGGCAACGACGAATTCGCGCTCATATTGACCATGAGCCGCAACCAGCAGGAAGCCGTGGCCGTGGCGAACCAGGTGCGCGAAGCCTTGCGCGCGCCATTCGACTTGCGCGGCCATGCGGCCACCCTGACGGCCAGCATCGGCATCGCCATGTATCCGGACGACGCCACCGACCCGGAAACCCTGATCAAATACGCGAATACGGCCATGGGCGGCGCCAAGCAGGCGGGCCGCGACGGCTACCGCTTTTTCACGGCCGGCATGAACGTGCAGGTGCTGGCGCGCCTGGACCTGGAACTGGCGCTGCGCCATGCGCTCGAACACGAGCAATTCATCCTGTACTACCAGCCCAAGGTGGATTTGCGCACGGGCCGCATCAGCGGCGTGGAAGCGCTGCTGCGCTGGCGCCGTCCCGGCTACGGCCTGGTGGCGCCGGCCGAATTCGTGCCGGTGCTGGAAGACACGGGCCTGATCGTGCGCGTGGGCACCTGGGTGATCCAGGCCGCCTGCCGCCAGATCGCCGAGTGGCGCGACAGCGAGGTGGGGCCCGTGCACGTGGCCGTGAACGTGTCGAGCCGCCAGTTTGCCGAAGGCGACCTGGAAGGCGAAGTGACGCGGGCGCTGGCGCTGCACGGCGTGGCGCCGGAATTGCTGGAGCTGGAATTGACGGAAACGGCGCTGATGTCGAACGCCGAGCGCACCATCGTCGTGCTGGGCAAACTGAAGAAAATCGGCGTGAAGGTGGCCATCGACGATTTCGGCACCGGTTACTCGAGCCTAGCGTATCTGCAGCGCTTCCCCATCGACAAGCTGAAAATCGACATCGCCTTCGTGCGCAACATCACCAGCAACCCGAACGACGCGGCCATCGCGCTGGCCATCGTCAGCATGGCGCACAGCCTGAAACTGAGCGTGGTGGCCGAAGGCGTGGAATCGCGCCCGCAGCTGGAATACCTGCGGCGCAACCGCTGCGACGAAATCCAGGGCTTCTATTTCAGCCGCGCCTTGCCGGCGCTGGAACTGGGGCAGATGATCGTCGCCGGCGCCGGCCTGCCGCCCGGCCACGATCCGGCCGCGCAGCCCGCGCAAACCCTGCTCATCGTCGACGACGACGTCAACGTGCTGTCATCGCTGCACCGCCTGTTCCGTCCCGAGGGCTATCACATCCTCACGGCCAGCACGCCGGCCGAAGGTTTCGAGATGCTGGCCCTGCACCGCGTGCACGTCATCGTCTGCGACCAGCGCATGCCCAGCATGAGCGGCACGGAATTCCTCAGTAAGGTCAAGGAGCTGTACCCGGAAACCATCCGCATCATCCTGTCCGGTTACACGGGCCTGGAAGCCGTGCTCGATTCGATCAACCGCGGCGCCATCTATCGTTTTTATACGAAGCCGTGGGACGACACCCAGCTGCGCGACAACATCCGCCTGGCCTTCCAGCACTACTGGATGGTGAACCAGCCGGGGCTGGCGCGGGTGGCGGTGCGGTAGAACTTAGTCGCTGAAGTGGTCGAAAGACGATAAGCGCAGGTCGAGCGGCTGCCCCGTTGCATCCACCAGCCGCAGGCCCGCCTGCGCCTCGATGCTGCCCACGCGCGTGACGGGCGTGCCGCAGCTTGCCGCCAGGGCGGCGATGGCGTCGCGCGACGATGTCGGCGCCGTGAAGCACAGTTCATAGTCGTCGCCGCCGGCGGCCGTGTAGCGGCGGCGCACGCTGGCCGCTTGCCGCGCCAGCACGGGGCCGGCGGGCAGGGCGTCGACGTCGAGAGTGGCGCCCACTTGCGACGCTTTCAAGATATGGCCCAGGTCTCCCACCAGGCCGTCCGAGATGTCGATGGCCGCATGCGCCAGGCCCGCCTCGGCCAGGGCGCAGCCCAGCGCCACGCGCGGCGTGGGCGTGTGCATGCGCGCGGCCGCAGTCAGCAGGTCGGCGGGCGCCAGCTCCTGTTCCATGCGGTAGCCGGCCAGCGCCAGGCGCGCGTCGCCGATCGTGCCGCTGACCCAGATATCGTCGCCCGCCACGGCCGCGCTGCGGCGCAGGGCCTGGCCCGGCGTCAGTTCGCCAAACACGGTGATGCAGATATTTAAGGGGCCCTTGGTGGTGTCGCCGCCGATGAGTTCGCAATCAAAGGCGTCGGCCAGCGCGAACAGACCGTCGGCAAAGCCGGCCAGCCAGGCCCGTTCCGCCTGCGGCAGGGCCAGGGCCAAAGTAAATGCGACGGGACGCGCGCCCATGGCGGCCAGGTCGGACAAATTCACGGCCAGGCTTTTGTGACCGAGCATGCGGGCGTCGGCGCCGGCAAAGAAGTGCCGGTCCTCGACCAGCATGTCCGAGGAGATGGCGATCTGCTTGCCCGCGCCGGGCGTGAGCAGCGCGCAATCGTCGCCGATGCCCAGGGTGGCGCGGCCGGGGCGCTGGCGCACGAAATATTGTTTGATCAGGTCGAATTCGGAAAGCGCGTCGTGTGGGGCCATGGTTCGTCTGCAGGTTGAGTAAGGGTGTGGCGCCACTATTATAGGCTGGCCTACAATGCCCGTCTTTGCCAGCCTTGTTCATTTTTCTATGCCCCTACACGATATCCACACCGTGCTGCAGTCGTACCTTGACGATGGCTGGCTGCGCGAACCGCAGGCCGTCGGCCTGGACACGTTTACGGCGCCGGAACTGCTGGCGCGCGGCTTTGATGAACTGTGCGACGGCGGCCAGCTGTGCCTGTATGAGGATGAGCGCTGGTTCCGCCGTGCCGGCCGGGCCGTGCAGGCCTCTTTCAAGGTGTATCTGCAGCAGGGCCGCTTGCACGCGAACGGGCTGGAGCTCGGCTATCAAGTGCGCCTGGCCAGCGTGCTGCGCGCGGCGCGGCGCCCCCTGCCGCCGTTCCGGCTGCTGCTGGAAAGTGGCGCCCACAGCGGGGCGCTGCTGTTCGACAGCGGCCTGGTGCTGCAGTTCGCGACCAACCTGCATGGCGCGCCCCGCCATTATTTCCTGACCCTGGTCGAGGGGCAGTTGCCCGATCCCGGTGCGGGCGAACTCGACCTGCGCGCCGCCAGCGAGGGCCACGTCCAGGCCCTGTATGGACACTGCGCGCCGGAAGAATTGCAGCGCCAAGCCCGGCGCGGCCATGCGGCCCTGCGCGAGCTGGCGCGTCTGCTTTCCTAAACTTAAACTTTCTTCGCCTGCGCCATGCCGTGCAGCAGCTTGGCCAGCAACTGGTCGAGCTGGCGCTGCTCGTCCGAATTCAAAGCCGAGAGCATCGCGCGCTCGTTGTCCACGTGCAACAGCACCAGCCTTTCAATCAATTCCAATCCCCTTTGCGTCAGGGCCACCAGCACGCCGCGCCGGTCCGTCGGATGCTTTTGGCGTTCGATCAGGCCGGCCGCTTCCAGGCGGTCGATGCGGTTGGTCATGCCGCCCGAGGACAGCATGGCCGCCTCGTACAGGGCCGTCGGCGTCAGCGCATATGGCGCGCCCGAGCGGCGCAGGGTGGCCAGCACGTCGAATTCGCCCGGCTGCAAGCCGTGTTCCGCAAACAGGGGGTTGAGCCAGTCGCGCGCCATCAGCTGGGCCACCGTGCCCAGCTGGCCCACCAGCTGCATGGCGTTCGTATCCATCTGCGGCAGTTCGCGCTGCCATTGTGCGGCGGCAAATTGCGCGCGCGTGTGTTCTTGCGGGGTATCAGTCATGGTGCCATCCATTTATCTCGACATCAAGATACATTTCTATCTTTATGTTAAGATACTTTTCATCGAGTTATTTTATATGACGCATTAAACCATGTGCCTCCCAGCGAGGCAAGGACTACTCTCCCATGCCATCCGAACGCCCCGTCTCTTCCCCGCTTTCCTCGTCCGCCCTGGTGGTGGCCGCCATCATCCTGCTGGGCCTGAACCTGCGCCCCATCCTGGCCGCCATCGGCCCCTTGCTGGACAGCATCCAGGCCGGCACGGGCCTCAGCAATGCCGACGCGGGCTTGCTCACCACCGTGCCCGTGTTCGCCATGGGCGTGTGCGCCTTGCTGGGCGCGCAGCTGCAGCGCCGCCTGGGCGTGGCGCGCGGCATCGGCATCGGCATCGCCATCATCGCTTGTGCCTGCGCGCTGCGCTGGCCCCTGCACGGCAGCGGCGGCCTGATAGCCACGGCGGCCCTGGGCGGCCTGGGCATCGCGCTGGTGCAGGCGCTGCTGCCCGCCTTCATCAAGCGCCATTTCCCCGCGCGGGCAGGGCAGCTGATGGGGTTTTATACGACGGGCATCATGGGCGGCGCGGCCATTGCCGCCGCCTCCGCTTCACCGCTGGCGCAGTCGCTGGGTTGGCAGGCGCTGCTGGCCCTGTGGGCGCTGCCCGCCGTGGCGGCCGCGCTGCTGTGGCGCCGCGTGTCGGCCTCGCGCGTGGACGTGGACGTGGCCGGCGGCGCCGGCGCCAGCCTGCCCGTGGGCAGTGGCCGCGCCTGGCTGCTGATGGTGTTTTTCGGCATCGGCACGGGCGCCTACACCCTGGTGCTGGCCTGGCTGCCGCCGTTTTATACGGAACTGGGCTGGAGCGCGGCCGACAGCGGCTTGCTGCTGGGCGGCCTGACCCTGGTGGAAGTGCTGGCGGGATTGGTGATTTCCAGCGTCATCCACCGCTTTCCCGACCGCCGCATCCTGCTGCTGTCCGTCCTGCTGGCCGTGCTGGCCGGCCTGGCTTGCCTGATCGTGGCGCCCGCGCAACTGGCGCTGCCCGCCGTAATATTACTGGGCTGCGGCATCGGCGCCCTGTTTCCCCTGTCGCTGATCGTCAGCATGGACCATGTGACGGACCCGGCCGGCGCCGGCGCGCTGCTGGGTTTTGTGCAGGGCGGCGGCTACATCATCGCCAGCAGCATGCCCTTCATTGCCGGCCTGATCCGCCAGCATTCGTCCAGCCTGGCCCAGGCGTGGATGGTGATGGCCGCCGGCGTCGTGGTCTTGCTGCTGATCGCCGTGCGCTTCGCGCCCGGTGCTCATCTGGCCCCGTCGCGTTAGCGTGCGCTTGCCGGGTGCCGGCAGCTGCTATATTTCGCCCATGAACATCGTCGACCATTATTTGGCAGGCTTGCGCCAGGCCATGCCGCCCGAGCCGCTGGCGGAGCTGGCGCTGGCCAGCGGCGCCAGCGCGGCGCAACTGGCCAGCCTGCGCGAAACGTATCCGCTGTGCCCGGACAGCCTGCTGCGCTTGCTGGGCCAGTACAACGGCACCTATTATCAGGAGTATCCCGGCGGCACGGTGCTGGTATACATGCTGGGCTCGGACGTGTTCGAGTATCCGTATTACCTGAGCTCCGTCGAGCAGATCCTCAAGGATGGGCAGGCGAACCAGCGCAGCATCGCCGACATCTACGGCCATTACCTGGACGACGACCCCGGCATTGTCGACGCCCGTATCGACGCCGGCATCAAGCAGGGCCAGCGCGTGTGTTTTTCGCATTGCATGAACAATGGCGGCTCGTCGCGGCTGTATATCGATTTCACGCCCACGGCGTCGGGCAAGGTGGGGCAGGTGGTGCGCTTCCTGCACGATCCCGACAGCTACCTGGTCATCGCCGACAGCTTCGACTCGTATTTGCAGATGCTGATCGATGACGGCTATGCCTTCCTGACCGATGAAAATTTTGAATAACCGGGCCGCTCCGCCCTCCCTGCTGCCCGCCAACCGCCGCATCGTGCTGTCCGGCGAGGATGCGCTGCGCATCCTGCGCGAGATCGAATTCCTGCTGCAGTCGCTGCAGCACATCGGCCGCCATTATTATCCCGACGGCGACGATGACGGCGCCGATGCCCTGCGCCGCGCGCAGTATTGCGCGGAGACGACGCGCTTCATCGACGCGCAGCAAGCGACGACGCGCCTGGCGCTGATGCGCCGCATTTTGTCCGCGCCGTTCGACGGCACCCTGGGCGCGGACGACATGGACGATATCGAGCGCGCCGTCGCCGCGCTGCCGCTGTGGCGCGCCGCCGATATTCCATCATAAAAACTAATTGAAATCTAAAATTTGATAGTTTTTCCTGTTCAGGACGTTTGTGCCGCCGCACGGCCTTACAATGCTAGGTTATGCGTTTTCGTGATATCAGACTGTGGCTAGCGGAAAATACCTAGCTAATTGAAAGAATCGGTCTGATAAAATCCGGAACACCCGATCGACCAAACAGGAAGGCAGCACAGCATGGATTCGTCATCTGATAAAAAAGAAGAATTGCGTCAACAATTGCGCTTGGCCGCACTCGAGTATCACGAGTGCCCGCGCCCCGGCAAAATCAGCGTGACGCCGACCAAACAACTGACCAACCAGCGCGACCTGGCGCTGGCCTACTCGCCAGGCGTGGCCGCTCCCTGCGAAGAAATCGTCATCGATCCGGCGAATGCCTATAAATATACGGCGCGCGGCAACCTGGTGGCCGTCATCACCAACGGCACGGCCGTGCTGGGACTGGGCAATATCGGCCCGCTGGCCGCCAAGCCGGTGATGGAAGGCAAGGGCGTGCTGTTCAAGAAGTTCGCCGGCATCGACGTCTTCGACATCGAAATCAACGAGATGGACCCGGACAAGCTGGTCGACATCATCGCTTCGCTGGAACCGACCTTCGGCGGCGTGAACCTGGAAGACATCAAGGCGCCCGAGTGCTTCTACATCGAGCGCCAGCTGCGCGACCGCATGAAGATTCCCGTCTTCCATGACGACCAGCACGGCACCGCCATCATCGTCGGCGCGGCCATCCTGAACGGCCTGAAAGCCGTCGGCAAGAAGATCGAGGATTGCAAGCTGGTCGTGTCGGGCGCGGGCGCCGCGGCGCTGGCCTGCCTGGACCTGATCGTCGACCTGGGCTTCCCCCTGAAAAACATTTACGTCACCGACCTGGCCGGCGTCGTCTACAAGGGCCGCACGGAACTGATGGACCCGGACAAGGAACGCTTCGCGCAAGACACGCCGCTGCGCACCCTGGCCGAGATCATCCCGGACGCGGACATCTTCCTTGGCGTGTCCGCCGGCGGCGTGCTGAAGCAAGACATGGTGCGCAAGATGGCGCCGAACCCGCTGATCCTGGCGCTGGCCAACCCGAATCCGGAAATCCTGCCGGAAGAAGTCAAGGCCGTGCGCAGCGACGCCATCATCGCCACGGGCCGTTCGGACTATCCGAACCAGGTCAACAACGTGCTGTGCTTCCCATACATCTTCCGCGGCGCCCTCGATTGCGGCGCCACCACCATCACGCGCGAGATGGAAATCGCCGTCGTGCACGCGATCGCCGACCTGGCACATGCCGAGCAGTCGGACATCGTGGCCACCACCTACGGCATCAGCAACCTGTCGTTCGGTCCCGAATACCTGATCCCGATGCCGTTCGATCCCCGTTTGCTGATCAAGATCGCGCCGGCGGTCGCCAAGGCGGCCGAGGATTCGGGCGTCGCCACGCGTCCGATCAAGGACTTGCAAGCGTACGCGGACAGCCTGCAGCAATTCGTCTACCGCAGCGGCACCTTCATGAAGCCGCTTTTCCTGATGGCCAAATCCACGCCGGCCGAACTCAAACGCATCGTCTACGCCGAAGGCGAAGAAGAGCGCGTGCTGCGCGCCGTGCAAGTGGTGGTCGATGAAAAACTGGCGCGCCCCATCCTGGTCGGCCGTCCACCGGTGCTCGAAGCGCGCATCCAGAAGTTCGGCCTGCGCCTCAAGCAAGGCGTCGATTTCGACGTCATCAACCCGGACTTCGACGAGCGCTATCGCGATTACTGGAATACGTACTACGCCATGACGAGCCGCAAAGGCGTTACCGAGGAATACGCTAAACTGGAAATGCGCCGCCGTCACACCCTGATCGGTTCGATGATGATCCACAAGGGCGACGCCGACGGCATGATCTGCGGCACCTTCGGCACCACCCAACTGCACCTGAAATACATCGACCAGGTGCTGGGCAAGCGCGCCGGCAGCAATGTCTACGCCGCCATGAACGTGCTGATCATGCCGGAACGCCAGCTGGTGATGGTCGACACGCACGTCAATGAAAACCCGGACGCCGACCAGTTGGCCGAGATCACCATCATGGCCGCCGAAGAGATGACCCGTTTCGGCCTGTCGCCGCGCGCGGCCCTGCTGTCGCACTCGAACTTCGGTTCCAGCGACAGCGCCTCGGCGCAAAAGATGCGCGCCGCGCTGGCCATCATCAAGGAACGCGCGCCGGACCTGGAAATCGACGGCGAAATGCACGGCGATACGGCCCTCGACAGCAAGCTGCGCCAGAAAATCATGCCGAATTCGGCACTGAAGAACGACGCCAACCTGCTCGTCATGCCGAACATCGAATCGGCCAACATCGCCTACAACCTGGTGAAGACGGCGGCCGGCAACGGCATCGCCGTCGGTCCGATCCTGCTCGGTTGCGCCAAGCCCGTGCACATCCTGACGCCATCGGCCACCGTGCGCCGCATCGTCAACATGACGGCCCTGTGCGTCGTCGACGCCGTGGCACAGCGCAAAGCCTAAGCTGTTAGCTGCCGCCTGATAGCCGCGCCATCCGCAAGGAGGCGCGGCTTTTTTTACATGGGCGACACGGGCAGGGCCGCGGCGGGCGGATGGCGGCGCAGGTAGTAATGGCGGTACAGCATGATCTCGCCCCATACCAGCAGCAGCGCCGCCAGCGCGAACAGGCCCAGCGTGATCTTGAGCGAATTGAAATAGGCGCCGGCTTGCCGTTTGATGGCGTCAATGAAGATCATCGGCACTGACTTGTCGAGTTTGCTGAAGTCGGCATGGCGCGCCACGTCGGTGGTTAGGCGCACGGCCAGGTCGGTGCCCAGCGCGGCCAGCTCGCCCGTCGCCTGGCCACGGAAGTTGGCGCCCTTGAGCGCTTCGCCGAGCAGGCCGACCCTGGCGATCAGCTGTTCCTGCAGCACCTGCGTCAGCAGCACGCTGCCGCGGCGCAGAATGAATTCATTGATCCAGCGCGCCTTGCTGCGTTCCCAGTAGCTGCTGGACGTGGGCTGGTAATACATGCCTTGCACGAACGGTTCGAGCAGGCTGCGCACGCTGATGGGCTGGCCCGGGGCGATCAGCTTGACCTGCTGTTCCAGGTAGACGCGCAGCGCCGGCATCTGCGCTTCGACCACGGGCTGCAAGTCGCGCTCGAGGGCCTGGTTGACCACGCGGTGCACGCTGTGCACGGCGCCAAATCCGGCACCGAGGAGCGGCAGCGCGAGCAGGATCAGCACATAGCTGAGCTTGGCGGCCACATGCCAGGCGCGGGGACGGCGCACCAGCAGGCATTTTCTGGCCAGCTGGTAGCAGATGCCGAGCGCCAGCACGAAGCCGGCCGCGCTGCACAGCAGCATCCACGGCAGGGCGGACCACAGCAGTTCGCCGCCGAACGGCACCAGGCTATTGCCCCAATTGAGGAGTTGTTGGTTCATGTACATTGCTTTGATATGGATAAACAGGCAAGTATACCCATTGTGCAACGACATGGAGCGCGCTTGGTGTCAGTGCGCCATCAGCACCGGCAAGGTCATCTGGCGCAGCACGGTTTCCGTCACGCCGCCCAGCAGGATTTCGCGGAAGCGCGCGTGGCCGTAGCCGCCCATCACCAGCAAGTCCGCATGCACTTCGGCGGCCATGGCCAGCAGCGCCGCGCCGATGTCGCCCGTGGCGACGGCCGGGCGCACTTCGACGGGCACGCCATGGCGGCTCAGGTAGGCGGCGATGTCGGCGCCTGGATGGCGCGCCGGCTGCGCGTGGCCGACCGGCGGATGCAGCAGGGCCAGCACCACCAGGCGCGCCGCGCGCAAGAGGGGCAAGGCGTGGCCGATGGCGCGCGTCGCTTCCATGCTGCCATCCCAGGCCACCACCACCGTGTTGTCCACTTGTGCGAACTGGCCGCTGCGCGGCACGATCAGCACGGGACGGGCCGCGTTCAGCATCACGTAGGGCACCAGGTCGCTCATGGCGCCGGGCAAGGCTTCGCTGTCGTCGTGCTGGCTCAGCACCGTCAGATCGCTGTAGCGGGCGCTGACGGCCATGCCGCCATCCTCGTCGTCTTCGATCAGGCGGCGCTCGAGCGAGGCGGCGCCGGCCTGGCGCGCCAGCGTCTCGAACTGGTCGAGCGCCTGTTCCGCTTGCCCGTGCAAGGCTGAAATCTGCGCCGCCACGGCGCCGCCGCGCATGCCGCGGTTGTTTTCCAGGGTAAAGCGCGACATGCCCGTCATGGCGGCGCCGATCAGGTGCGCCTGGTGCGCGTGCGCCAGCCGCGCCGCGATGGCGATGCGCTGCGGCGCATGGCGCGACAGGTCGGCGTGGACGAGGATGGATTTGTAAGCCATGTTGTCACTCGGTAGTCAGGATGGCAACAAGGCTAGAACGGCAACACGGGCAAGTCCAGCATTGCCGTGCTGGCCGGGGCTTTTCTTATGCTGGGCTTGATGTAAGTCAAAAAAAGAGAGGTCAGGGCCATCTGCAAGTGCGCAGCCAGGAATTTGCAAGCTGTTTGATGTGCATCAAAATGCCCGCCCCAGCGCCAGCCATAATGGCATTGAACTCCTGGCCCCTCCAGTGGTCTGCATCGGCGCCGGCGCCATCTGTCCGGCACTTGCTTGTGTGACGCAACAACGCTGGCCGTGGCGGGAGTTCACTCTTCAAGCGGGCGCGTGGTGTTCCGCTTTCTCTGCCCAGCGCAGCCGGATGGCGTCGATGGCGGGCAGTTCCCCGACAAACAGGTCGACCAGCCGCGCATCGAAATGGCTGCCTTGTTGCGCCTGCAGATAGCCCACGGCGTCCGACACCGACCATGCGCGCTTGTACGGGCGCACCGAGGTCAGCGCGTCGAACACGTCGGCCACGGCGACGATGCGCCCCGCCAGCGGGATCGCTTCACCCGCCAAGCCGTTCGGGTAACCGCTGCCATCCCATTTTTCATGGTGCGACACGGCGATGGCGCGCGCCAGCGCCAGCATGCCGCCTTCCGCATGTTCGCCGATGATGTCGCCGCCGATGCGCGCGTGCGTCTGCATGATGGTCCATTCGTCCGCGTCGAGCTTGCCCGGCTTTTGCAGGATGCGGTCGGGGATGCCGATCTTGCCCACGTCGTGCATGGGCGCCGCGTGCAGCAGGTCGTCCGCGGCGGCCTCGTCCATGCCGGCGGCCACGCCCAGCAGGCGCGCGTAATGGCTCATGCGGATCACGTGCAAGCCTGTTTCATTGTCCTTGTATTCGGCCGCCAGGCCCAGGCGCTGGACGATCTGCAGCCGCGTTTCCTTCAATTCATCGATGCGTACCAGCGACAGGTGCGTGCGCACGCGGGCGCGCACGATGGCGGGGCTGAGCGGCTTGGTGATGTAATCGACGGCGCCCGCTTCAAAACCGCTCAGTTCGTCGCGCATGTCGTTCAGGGCCGTGACGAAAATGACGGGAATGGCGGCCGTCAGCGGCGCGGCCTTCAACTGGCGGCAGGCGTCGTGGCCGCTCATGCCGGGCATCATCACGTCGAGCAGGATCAGGGCCGGGCGCTCCTGCTGCGCCAGTGCCAGCGCCCGCGCGCCATCCTTGGCGAACAGCAGCGCATAGTCGTTCTGCAAGATCTGGCGCAGCAATTGCAAATTGGCCGCCTCATCGTCGACGATGAGAATCACGGGCCTGGCTGGTGCATTCATGGGGACTCCGGGGCGTAGGTGTGCAGCAAGTCGTGCAGCAGCGACTGTGCCAGGGGGAAATCAAAGTCGTCGATGGCATGCAGCAGCGGCGCTAGCTCGTCCGCTTGCGCGCCCATGGCGTGCTGCAACTGTGCTTGCGCCGCGTCGTCGAGTTCGCCGCGCCGCAAGGCGCTTAACAGGGCATTGGCCGCTTGCCGGACGGCGGGCGCGTCGATGGCCGCCGCCGTAGCCGCCGGCAAGGCAGGCGGCGCCAGCCGGGCGATGGCGGCCGTTGCCGCCGGCCATTGCGTCAGCAGGGCGCCCAGGATCTCGTCGAGCTGCAGTGCCGTGGCGGGAGCGGTACCGGGACCGGGACCGGGACCGGCGCAGCATTGCTCCAGCGCCGCCAGGCTGGCGGCCAGTTGCTCCAGTCCCAGGTTGGCGGCCACGCCACGCAGTTGGTGGCTGTGCGACAAGAGCGCCGCGTGGTCGCGCGCTTCGATGGCGGCCAGCAGGGCGGGAGGCAGGCGCGGATGCTCGCGTCCGAAACGGGCCAGCGCCGCGCGGTAGGCGCTGTCGTTGCCGGCCCAGCGCTGCAGGGCGCCCGCATGGTGCAGCACCCGTCCGCCAGCGGGGGGCGGTGCGAGGCTATCGTCGGCCGGGTCCGCCGCCAGGCCCAGCACGCGCGCGATTTCCAGTGCCAGCGCCTGCCATTCGACGGGTTTGGTGGCGAAACCGTCCATGCCGGCCGCTCGCGCCGCCTTGCGGTGCGCCTCGAGCACGCTGGCCGTCATGGCGATCACGGGCACGCGCGGGCGTCCGTCGCGCAGGGCGGCGGCACGGATGGCTTGCGTGGCGGCCAGGCCATCCATGTGCGGCATTTGCAAGTCCAGCAGCAGCACGTCGAAGTCATCCTGCTGCGCCAGCTGCAAGGCTTGCGCGCCATCGCCGGCCGTGACCACCGTGTGGCCACGCTTGCCCAGCAGTAAGCTCAGCAGTTCCAGGTTTTGCGGCACGTCGTCGGCGGCCAGCACGCGCAGGGGCGGCAGGCGCACGCTGCGCCGTTCGCTGGCGGGCAGCGCCGCCTGGCGCGCCGGCAGCAAGGGCAGCATGACGTGGAACACGCTGCCGTGCGGCAAGGCGGCATCGGCCCAGATGCGCCCCTGCATCAGGGTCACCAACTGCCGGCTGATGGTGGTGCCCAGGCCCGTGCCGCCGAAGCGCCGCGTGGTCGAGGCGTCCGCTTGCACGAAGGGATCGAAAATGGCGTCGCGCCGTTCCGCGGGGATGCCGATGCCGCTGTCCTGCACCAGCAGGTGCAGCTGGCCATCGTCGCGGCGCGCCGCCAGGCTGACGACGCCGCCGGGCGTGAACTTGATGGCGTTGTCGAGCAGGTTGCCCAGCACTTGCCGCATGCGCAATTCGTCGCCATGCAGCATGGCCGGCAGTTGCGGGTCGTACTGCACCTCCATGCGCAAGCCCTTGGCGCGCGCATGGATACCATACGTGGACGCCAGTTCGTCGACCAGCGCCAGCAGGCTGTAGTCGCGCAATTCCAGCGCCACGGCGCCCTTGTCCAGCTTGGCAGTATCGAGCACTTCGTTGAGCAGGCGCAACAGCGAGCGGCCGGACTGGCGTACGGTATCGAGGTGGCGCCGCTGCTCGGGCGCCAGCGGCGAGTCGAGCAGCACATCGGTAAAGCCGAGGATGGAATTCATCGGCGTGCGGATTTCATGGCTCATGTTGGCGACGAAGCTGGCCCGCGTGGCGGCCGCCAGCTCCGCTTTTTCCTTGGCCATGCGCAAGTCTTCCTCCATTTGCCGCCGTTCGCTGATGTCGAGGATGACGCCGTCGACCCAGCGCACGGCGCCTGCCGCGTCATGCACGACGGTGCCCCGCTCCCACAGCCAGCGCGCCGTGCCGTCGGCATGCAGCAGCCGGTATTCGAGCAGGTAGGGCTCGCCGCTGGCGACGCTGCGGTTGAAGACGTCGATGACGTAGGCGCGTTCTTCGCTGGCGATCAGGCCCGTGATGGTGCGGCGGGGCGCCGCGCCGAGAAAGTCGGCGGGCGGATAGCCGGTGATGGCTTCCACGCCGTCGCTGATGAACAGCATGGGCTGGTTTTCCGCCGTGGTGCAGCGAAAGGCGATGCCGGGCAGATTGCCGATCAGCGAGCGCAACTGCTGCTCGCTTTCGCGCAGGGCGGCCAGCATGGCGCGCCGTTCGCTGATGTCCGTAATGAACAGCACATATAAATCCTGGTCGGCCAGGCGCGCGCTGGCCATCGAGCGCTGCACGGCGACCGGCACCCCATCCTTGCGCAGGTAGACGATTTCCTCGCTGGTGTGGACCGCCTCGCCTTCGCCCGTGCGCAGGTAGTGCAGCAGGCCCTGCTGTTCCGACTGGCGCACGTCGCTGACCAGCAGGCTGACGTGGCGGCCGACAATTTCCGCCGCCCGCCAGCCGAGGATGCGCTCGGCGGCGCCGTTGAAGTCGACGATGCCGCCATGCCGGTCGATGGTGATGACGCCGTCGACCGTGCTCGTCAACAGCGAGCGCGTCCAGTGTTCGCTCTGGTTCAGGTGGCGAAACAGTTCGCGGTAGCGCAAGATGCCCACGGCCGAGGCGACGAGGATCGTCAGGGCGATGGTCAGCAGGGTCACGCTGATCACCAGCATGGGCCGGTTGGCATCGGCATCATTGCCTGGGGGAATTGTCCCCACGAAGCGGGCGGCTTGCATGCCCATGTAATGCATCCCGGCAATCGCGCAACCCATGACGCCGGCGCTGATCAAGGTGCGCCGCGAGGCAGACACGCGGCCGCTCCAGCCGCGCAGGCCGAAGCGTATCCACAGGGCCACGGTGGCCAGCGCCACGGCAACGACGAGCGACAGCGCGAACAGCAGCGGCTCGTAGCGCAGCGACAGGCCCATGCGCATGGCGTGCATGCCCGTGTAATGCATGGCGCCGATGCCCAGGCCCACCAGCAAGCCGCTCCTGAGCAGCAGCGGCGCCGTGACGGCGCGCCGGCTGATGGTGGCCAGGGCCACGAACGAGGCCGCCACGCTGGGCACGATGGACAGCAAGGTCAGGCCCGGATCGTAGGCGACGCTGGTGCCCGGCTCGAAGGCCAGCATGCCGATGAAATGCATGGCCCACACGCCGCAGCCCAGCGCCAGGCTGCCGGCCAGCAGGCACAGCAAGTGCAAGCGGCGGCTGATGCTCGCCTGCGCGCGGCTGTACGCCGTCATCTGGAACGCCATCCACGACGTGAAAATGGCGATCACGAGCGACAGCAGCACCAGGCCCGGCGCATGCTGGCCGTGGTGCAGCTGGGCCGGATCGGCGGGAAGGTGGAACAGGTGCTGGACGCTGGCAGGTATCATCGTGGGCAGGCAAATAGAGCGTCGTGGCGCTGAAAACAGGATCGGGGCCGGCCATCGCTGCGGGTGGCCGATGCAAATGACCTTACCAGATTTCTGGAAACAAATATCTTATTTGTAATTATTTTCTCTGTCGTGCAAGCCGTGCGCAGGCGAAAAAGTGGGGCGCAGGCCTCGCCGCACCAAGGGAATGGCGGTGCGGGCGAAGAAGTTTCCATCAGGAATTGTGTGGTTTTTTTGCAAAGTGCGACGTCTTGCCGGACGTCATGCTACATTCGCGTCCTGCTTTTTTCTGAAAGGATGACGATGCCTTTAGGTAACAACTTCTTGCGGCATAATCAGCAAGCCTGGGATGCCCAGGCGACCCGGAACAGTCCCTGGTCGCAGCCCGTCGACAGCGCCACCATCGCGGCGGCGCGCGCCGGACAGTGGCTCATCCACCTGACGCCCGGCCCCTTGCCGGCCGGCTGGCTGGATGACGTGCGTGGCAAGCGCATCCTGTGCCTGGCCGGTGCCGGCGGGCAACAGGCGCCCGTACTGGCGGCCGCCGGCGCGCATGTGACCGTCTTTGATCTGTCTGAGCAGCAACTGGCGCAAGACCGCATGGTGGCCGAGCGCGACGGCTTGCAGTTAATCACCGTGCAGGGCGACATGCGCGACCTGGCCTGCTTCGCCGACGCCAGCTTCGATGCCATCGTCCATCCCGTGTCGAACCAGTACGTGCCCGATATCGCCCCCGTGTGGCGCGAATGCGCGCGCGTGCTGGCGGACGGTGGCGTGCTGTTGAGCAGTTTCTTCAACCCGGCCGTGTTCATCGGTGACCGCGACCCGCAATGGGCAAAACAGGGCTTGATACGGCCGCGTTTCGTGCTGCCGTATTCGGATGTGGAGGATATGGACGCCGATGCGCTGGCGGCGCGCATGGAAAGGGGCGAGGCACTGATCTTTGGCCACGGCCTGGATAGCCAGATCGGCGGCCAGCTGGCGGCGGGCTTCATGCTGGCGGGTTACCACGAGGAAATGCATCCCCACCCGCGCTTTGAAATTGAAAAATACCTGCCCAGTTTTATCGCCACGCGCGCCGTCAGGCTGGCGCGCGCGGGATAGCTTTTAGTTGTAGGGCTGCAAGTCCAGCCAGACGGCATACGACAGGCGCTTGCCATTCCACAGGCCGCCGCCGCGGATGACGGCGTCGCACGAGGTCAGCTGGCCCACCAGATCCATGCGGCCCAGGTTGCGGCGCAGGCGCAGCGCGTCGTTGTGCGACAGGTAGCCGACCAGCTGGCCGTCGATGAAGACGGCGATGGCCTTGTCCTGGAACGGGTTGGCATCGTCGCAGACGAGCAGGGCCAGGCATTTCTCTTCCGCATTGCCGGGACCATGCTCGCCGGCCAGTTTGGCGATGGCGGGCTGGTACATCGATTCGTTTTCCACTTCCGACGCAAAGCGCCCCTCATCGGTCCAGTGATGCGCGGGTGCGCCCGCAGGAATCGCCGGCACATACTGGCGCACCGACATGAGCGGCTTGTGCAGCGGTTTGGCGGGCGTGCGGCCGCTGAAGACGTAGTACAGCAGGGCGATGACGATCACGATGGCAAGCAGGTAAAGCATGGTATCTCTCTGATTTCTGAAGGGGAAGCCGGTGGCGCGGGCGCATTGCGCGGCGTTGCCGCTACTATAGCAAGTTCGCCGCCTGGTTCCGGGTAAATCTGGCCATCAGGCGGCGGCGCCGGCGCAGTGCGTGCGGGTCGTTCAGCACGATGGGCGAGGCGCCCGTCAAGCCCGAATAATACTGGCCGTGCTGGCGCAGGACGATGGCATAGTCGCGTGGCGCGTGGCCCTGCGCCAGCATGCGCGCGTCGCAATCGACTTCGATGGCAAAGCGCAGCCGGTGCAGCTGCCACCACAGGGGTACATTCCACGGCATGAGAATAATCAAGGCGTACGCCGCGGCCAGCAGCAGCGGGTCGCGCGCGGCCAGCCGGCACTGGGCGTGCGCCAGCAGCAGCGCTTGTTGCTGGGACGAAATCAATCGCAGCCAGACGGGCATCACGATGCGCGGCCGCAGCAGCCCCGCCACGCAGGGACCGATGCCGCCGCTCAGGAAGACGGGCGTGCCCAGCAACGATGTTTTCTGCCAGCGCCGCTGGTGCGACAGCAGCCAGACGCTGCGCAGCGCCAGCAGCATCAACATGCCGCTCGATAGCATGAACCAGCCCAGTTTCAGCTGCGCCTGTTCCGCCGGCATGGCCGCCAGCACGCCGGGCAGCCATGCCAGGGGCAGGAGGACGGACGCGGCGATGGCCGCCAGCCACAGCCAGCGCGTCGCGCGCCCGCGCCTTTGCTGCGTGCGCTCGGCGCGCCAGGCGGCGGCGCTCAACAGCAGCGCCAGCGCCATGGTGCACAGCAGCCAGGCCGGCATCGGGCGCCTAGCGCTTCAGCGCCATGCCGACGGAGGCGGGCGCCGTGTGCTTGAAACCGAACTGCGCGTACAGGTCTTGCGCCTGGCCATCGGCGATCAGGCTGACATACGCGCTTTCCGGCACGTCGCGATCGATGAACTGGCGGATTTCGCGCATGATCAGCTTGCCCAATCCCTTGCCCTGGTGGGCCGGCAGCACGGCGATATCGACGACCTGGAAGAAACAGCCGCCGTCGCCGATGATGCGGCCCATGCCCACCACCTCGTCGCCATGCAGCACTTGCACGGCAAACAGGGAATTCGGCAAGCCCCTGGCCGCGGCATCCTTGGTTTTCGCGCTCAGGCCGGCGGCGACGCGCAGGTGCTGGTAGGTGGCGATGGAAGGGATGGCCAGGCGGGTGGTGTAGGGCGATGCTGCGGTCAAGGCGGTCTCCTGTAGAAATAGTTTGGAGCAACAATTATAGGCGGCGATGGATTTCCGTGACGGCAGGTTTTATTCATCGCGCCCTATGTCGTCCGTGCCGCTTTTGCGCTATGGTGGCGCCATCCCCATATTTGTTGAAAGCACGCCATGTCCGCAGGATTTACCGCCACCGAGTTGTCCGTCATCAATGAAGACGACGCCCTGATCACCACCCTGGCCGCGCCAGCCGGCAAAGGCGAGCCCGTCTACCTGATGCTGCAGCGCGCCGACGAGTATGACGAGCAGGACGTGGCCATGGGCATGGACGAGCCCTACATCGAATATGGCGGCCAGGAATTTGCCTGGTACGGCCACATGCACGCCGTGATCCTGCATCCGAACCGTTTGTCCGTGCAGATGGATGCCGAGGCCGCCATGCAGATGGACGACGACGGCCAGATCGACGTGCGTTTCAACTTGACGCCGGAGCGCTACGCCCAGCTGCAGCAGGCGCTGCGCACCACGTTCGAGGGCTGCGACTACTATCGCGAAGAACGTTGATCTGCGTGGACGGCACCGGCCATGATGTCGGGTATGCTGGATAGAGGATATGGACTGGGGAGTGGACGATGACGGTGCTGATACTCGGTTTGCTGCTGTTCCTGGGCTTGCACTCGGTGCGCATCGTCGCTGACGGCTGGCGCAGCGCCCAGCTGGCGCGCCTCGGCGAAAAGCGTTGGAAGGGCCTGTATTCGCTCGTGGCGTTCGTGGGGCTGGGCCTGATCATCTGGGGCTACGCCCTGGCGCGCCAGCAGCCGCAAGTGCTGTGGTCGCCGCCCGTGGGCTTGCGCCACATCAGTGCCCTGCTGATGCTGTTCTCGCTGATTTTATTGGCGGCGGCCAATGTGCCGCGCAACCATATCAAGACCCTGGTGCACCACCCCATGCTGCTGGGCACGCAATTCTGGGCTGTGGCGCATCTGCTGGCCAACGGCAATGTGGCCGACGTGCTGCTGTTCGGCGGCTTTCTCGTCTGGTCGTCAGTCGATCTTTATGCCGCCGTGCAACGCGACCGCGCGGCCGGCGTGGCGTACGAGGGCGGCACCATGGCAGGCACCCTGATCGCGGTCGGCGCGGGCTGCGCGCTGTGGCTGCTGCTGGCGTTCTGGCTGCACGGCGTGCTGTTTGGCGTGCGGCCGTTTGGATAGGCGGATGGCGCAAGCGCAATTCCGTGCGTTTCAGCATTATCGATACGGAGTGGGGGGCGGTGAAAGCGGGGCTGGAAGCAAGGCTGTGGCGCTAATACAAAAAAACCCGCAGCATCTGGCGATGGGCGGGTTCTAATATATAGCTAAAACGTGTTCTGTGGTGCCGGGAGCCGGAATCGAACCGGCACGCTGTTTCCAGCGCGGGATTTTGAGTCCCGTGCGTCTACCTATTCCGCCATCCCGGCAACGCGAGACGCATTATCACTGATTTATCGTGATCCGGCAAGTTTTTCGCTTGGCAAACGGTTTAGCCCATTTATCGGGCACCGTCCTTGCATGAAAAACGCCGTCCCGGGCGCGAACCGGGGACGGCGTGGTCAGGCTGCGGCGATGCTGGAATCAGTTATGCACGGAGTTCAGCTGGCGCGCGATGATGTCGTGGTTGAGCCAGACGACGGGCGCTTGCGGCTCCGACATGGCGTGGAACATCAGCGGGCCCGTGCCTTCCAGGACCAAGGAACTCAGGTGGTCGGTGATCAGTTCCTTGCGGTCCTTGTGCAGCTTGGTGATGTCGTCCGAGGTGCCGATCATGACCTCGGCCAGCTCTGGCGTGTTGTCCATCGGCCAGGCGGCGAAGTTGCGGAATTGCACGCTGGTGGCGTCGCCGTTGTAGGCGGCGATACGGTCGAGCAAGTCTTGCAGCGAAACGCCGTCTTCCAGCAAGCCCTGGCAGATTTTCCATTGCTCTTCGGCCCAGGCTGCGCCGCCTTCTTTTTTCAGCGCGTCGAGCAGGGGGAACAGCGACAGTTCCACGCCGACGAAAATGTCGGACGAATTCGTGCGGATTTCCGGGCAGTTGAAGACGGTCGCCTTGATGCCTTTTTCCCACGCGGCCTTGGCCACGTTTTCCAGGCGCATCTTGGCCAGGCCTTGCGTGTAGTTGCTGTACGTTTGCCACTGGTACTTGCCGTCGATCAAGATCTCCGTGCCGTGGTAGCCGTAGGCGCTGTAGCGCACCTGGCCGCCCGTCTGCTCGATGCGGGCGCGGATGGCGGCGCTGCCGTCGATCAGGTGTTGCAGCGTGTTGGCCGTGACTTCGTCGAAGTTCATCAGGATCAGCTTGCCCAGATCGCTGTCGAGCAGGGCGCGCGAGGACATGAAGCGCTCGCCGCGGCCTTTGTAGATGCGGTTGGCAATGGCCAGGAAGACCTTGACTTTCGGAATGCCGCCAGCCATGGTGTGGGCGAAATACACATTGCTGCCGTCAGGAATCAGGCTGTCCAGCTCGGCCATGGCTTTCGCCACGGAAGCGCTGAAGCGGGCGATGCCGGCTTCGCGGCAGCGTTCGATCTGCGCCCAGTCCAGCTTGTCTTCTTGCCAGCTTTTCAGGGTCATGTCGGCCAGCAGGGCCGTCGGGGTCGGTTCGCCGGCTGGCGCGTCCAGGTCGAAACCGGCCATCAGCGGCACATTGATGATGCGGCCGCCCAGGTTGGCTTCGGCTTCGGCCAGCTCTTCCGCGTTCAGCGGGCGCAGCGCCATGTTTTCATCGCGGCGGCCGACCGTCATGCCGACGATATTCATGCCCGCCTTGCGTGCTTCGTCCAGCAAGCCATTCACATAGCCGCGGCCGAACAGCTCGCCGAACAGCACAAAGGTGTCGCCCTTGCGGAAGATATTTTTTTGCGGGATGTCTCTTAAGGACGTGATCTCGGTCATGGTATCAATTCATTCAAAAATTAGCGGGGCAGACGGCTAAACGCGCCGCCCGCTGGTTCAACATAGTGTGAAATTATGCGCCATTTCAGCGTGGAAAATCCTGTTGCGAACGATTCTCGTCTGGAATGGCATCTTCTTCTTCGTGCAGCTCTTATTCTTTCGCCATGGCGTATTTTACGCTGCCGCGGCGCACAGCGCCTGTTGGGCAGGGGCAGATAAGCCCGGCAGGCGCCGATATTACCTCAGCTTTGTCATGCTGGTCAGTAAAATTGATCTAAAACAAATCCTGCTGCCCGGACACGAGGCGCGAAAAATCGTCGCCCAGGAAGGGCAATATCGCGTCGGCCACCGGCTGCAGCTGGCGCGTCAGGTAATGGTGGTAGTCGATGGGCGAGCGCTGCGTTTCCAGCGGTTCCGGCCCCGCCACCGTGATGACATAGCTGATCCAGCCGCCGTTCTGGTATTGCAGCGGCCGGCCCTGCGCCAGGTTGTAGGCGTCGGCCGTGCGCGCCGCGCGCACGTGGGGCGGTACGTTGCGCTGGTAATCGTCGAGCGGGCGGCGCAGGCGCTTGCGGTAGACCAATAAAGCGTCGAATTCGCCGCGCACCGTGCGCGCCACGTAGTCGCGCACATAGTCCTGGTAGGCGTCGCGCTGGAAGATGCGCAGGTACAAGGCTTGCTGGAATTGCTGCGCCAGCGGCGTCCAGTCGCTGCGCACGGTTTCCAGGCCCTTGTAGACCATCTGCTCGCTGCCGTCGGGCTTGCCCACCAGGCCCGCGTAGCGCTTCTTGCTGCCTTCCTCCGAGCCGCGGATGGTGGGCATCAGGAAACGCCGGTAATGCGTCTCGAACTCCAGTTCCAGCGCATTTTCCAGGCCGAATTCCTCGCGCAGATGCTGGTCCCACCAGGCGTTCACATGCGTCACCAGGGCGCGGCCGATCTTGCCCGCCTCTTCATCCGTATGTGCCGTTTTCAGCCACACGAAGGTGGAATCCGTGTCGCCGTAGATCACCTGATAACCCTGTTCCGTGATCAGTTCCCGCGTGCGGTGCATGATGTCGTGGCCGCGCAGGGTGATCGACGAAGCGAGGCGCGGGTCGAAAAAGCGGCAGCCGCTGGAGCCCAGCACGCCGTAAAACGCGTTCATGATGATTTTCAAGGCTTGCGACAGCGGCGCGTTGCGCTCGCGCTTGGCTATCTCGCGGCCCTGCCACACCTGTTTCACGATAGCCGGCAGGCAATGTTTCACACGCGAAAACTGCGCGCCCCGGTAGCCGGGCACGGTGTCGGCCTCATCGCCGCTGGTGCCCACCACCAGGCCGACGGGATCGATGAGGAAAGTGCGGATGATGGACGGGTACAGGCTTTTATAGTCGAGCACGAGCACGGAATCGTACAGGCCCGACTGCGAATCCATGACGAAGCCGCCGGGGCTGTTTTCGCCGGACACATCGCCCAGGTTGGGTGCCACGTAACCCTGCCGGTGCATCAGCGGCAAGTACAAATGTTCGAAGGCGGCCACGGAGCCGCCGCTGCGGTCGGCCGCCAGGCCCGTCACGCTGGCCCGTTCCAGCAAGAAGGTCAGCAGCTCGGTCTTGGCGAAGATGCGCGTGACCAGCTCGCAATCCTTGAGGTTGTAGCGCGCCAGCGCCGGCTTGTCTTCGCGGAAACGCCGGTCGATCTCGGCCATGCGCTGGTAGGGATTGTCGATGGACTTGCCTTCGCCCAACAAGGTCTGCGCCACGTTTTCCAGGCTGAATGAGGAAAAATTCCACGTCGCCGATTTTAACGCTTCGATGCCGTCGATGATCAGCCGGCCCGCGGCGGCCGCAAAATAGTGTTCCTGCTTGCCGCCATGTTCGCGCCATTCCATCACGGCGCCGCCCCGTCCCAGCTTCAACGGGACTTGATAACGCTCAGCATGTTGCTTGAGCACGCGCAAGTCGAACTGCACCAGGTTCCAGCCGATGATGGCGTCCGGATCGTGGCGCTCCATCCACGTATTCAGGCGTTCGAGGATCTGTGCGCGCGAGTCGCAGTATTCGAGGTCGAAGTCGCGTTCCCCGTCGACGCCGTTTGGCGGGCCCAGCATGTAGACTTGGCGCTGGCCGCAGCCTTCCAGGGCCAGCGAATACAGCTCGCCATGGGCCGTCGTCTCGATATCGAGCGATACCAGTTTTAATGCGGGACGGTAGCCGGGCGCCGGTTTCAGCTGCACTTCCTGCAGTGTTTCTCCGCTGAATGTCACCGGCGCCGTAATAAAACGCTCCATCAGATAGCGCTCGGGCGGGCGGATGTCCGCTTCATACACATCGATGCCGTGTGCGCGCAGCTGCTTTTCCAGCTTCAGCAAATGCCGGTATTGCTTGCAGTACAGTCCCAGCACGGGGCGATGGTGGAAATCGCACAGCGACAGGGGACGCAGTTCCGCGTGGCGCTCGCCGCGCAGCAGCTGTTGCGCCTGTTCCTGTTGCTCCATGGGAAGGAAGGCGACGGCTGTCTGCACGGGCAGGCGCACGTGGCGGGGCCCGGCATCCGTTGCCAGCCAGAAATCGACCTCCGTGCCGGCGGGCGTGTCGCGCCAGTGGCGGGTCAGGATGAAGCCCTGTTCGGGCGGGTGCTGCGTGTTGCCTGTCATGGTGCCGTGAATGTCGGGTGTGCTGGCCTGCACATTACAGCAAGCCGGTGCAGGGCGGGGGCGGTTGCGGCTATAATTTTTGTAGTCGATGACCATAAGAAGAGCGCGTCGCGCCATTACCCTGGAGACAGCATGCAAGCAATGAGTTATGTACACGGCGCCCACGAGACGCCGTTGATCGGCGAAACGATAGGCGCTTACCTGGACGGCATCGCCGCCCGCTACGGCCAGCACGACGCCCTGATCGTGGCGCACCAGAACGTGCGCTGGACGTATCTGGAATTCCAGCAGCGCGTGCACCGCCTGGCCGCCGGCTTGCTGAAGCTGGGCTTGCAGCCGGGCGACCGGGTCGGCATCTGGTCGCAGAACTGCGCCGAATGGGTGCTGACGCAGTTTGCCACGGCGAAAGCCGGCTTGATCATGGTCAACATCAACCCCGCCTACCGGCGTTCGGAACTCGAATACGTGCTCGACAAGGTGCAATGCAGCGCGCTGATCCTGTCACCCAGCTTCAAGTCCAGCGATTACCTGGCCATCGTGCAAGATGTGGTGCCGGAAATCGCCCGTTCGCGCGCCGGCGCCCTGCAGTCGTCGCGCTTGCCGCAATTGCGCCACGTCATCCGCCTGGGCGCGGCCGCCACCCCCGGCATGCACAACTTCGACGCCTTGATGGACGGCATTACCGACGCCGACCTGGCGCACCTGGAAGAAGTGAGCGCGACCTTGCAGTTTGACGACGCCGTCAACATTCAGTTCACGTCCGGCACCACGGGCGCGCCCAAGGGCGCCACCTTGACGCATCACAATATCCTGAACAACGGTTTCTTCATCGGCGAAGCCATGCGCCTGACGCAACAGGACCGCTTGTGCATTCCCGTGCCCCTGTACCACTGCTTCGGCATGGTGCTGGGCAACCTAGCCTGCGTCACGCATGGCGCGGCCATGGTGTTTCCCGGCGAAGGCTTCGACCCGAAAGCCGTGCTGGACACCGTGCAGGCCGAGCGCTGCACGGGGCTGCACGGCGTGCCGACCATGTTCATCGCCATCCTCGACCATCCTGATTTCAAGCAATACGACCTGTCGAATTTGCGCACCGGCATCATGGCCGGTTCGCCATGCCCGATGGAAGTCATGACGCGGGTCATCGAATTGATGCACATGGCGGAAATCACGATTGCGTATGGCATGACGGAAACGTCGCCCGTCAGTTTCCAGACGGCGATCGAAGACCCGCGCGAAATGCGCGTGTCGTCCATCGGCCGCGTCCATCCGCACCTGGAAGTGAAAATCGTCGATGCGGAAGGGCGCATCGTGCCGCGCGGCGAAAAGGGCGAATTGCTCACGCGCGGCTATTCCGTGATGCAGGGTTACTGGGGCGATCCAGAAAAAACCAGCGAGGCCATCGATGCGGCGCGCTGGATGCACACGGGCGACCTGGCCGTGATCGACGCCAACGGCTTTTGCAGCATCGTCGGCCGCTCGAAAGACATGGTCATCCGCGGCGGCGAAAACATCTATCCGCGCGAAGTCGAGGAATTCCTGTACCGCCACCCCAGCGTGCTCGACGTGCAATGCGTGGGCGTGCCGGATGCCAAGTACGGTGAAGAGTTATGCGCCTGCATCATCTTGCGTCCGGGCACGCAGGCCACCAGCGACGACATCCGCGCCTTTTGCGATGGGCAGATCGCCTATTACAAGATTCCCCGCTACGTGCGCTTTGTCGAGGAATTCCCCATGACGGTGACGGGCAAGATCCAGAAATACCTGTTGCGCAAGCAGGTGGCGACGGATCTGGGGCTGAGCGGGGACTAAGTCTTTCGCCAGCGTATAAAAAAACACCGGGACGCTCGCGCGGCCCGGTGTTTTTTATGGATTCAGCGTAAAGCTCAGGCCATCGCGGCTTGCGGTGCGCGCGCTGGCGTGCGGCGGCGCACGAAGGCCAGCAAGCCCAGGCCGGCCAGCAGCATGGCGTAGGTGCCTGGTTCCGGCACGGCCGAGACACTCACCGTGTTGAAGCCGGCGCCGTTCATCGAGACGTGGCCATAATTGATCGAGCTGACCGAATTGGCGACCAGGGTGCCGTTCATGCTGCCCGAACCGGAAAACGCGCTGTTCGGCGCCAGGATGCTGCCGTTGATGCCGACGTTGTTCAGGCTGGTGGTGGTGGCATTGGCGAAGTTCAGCAGCGTACGGTCTGCGAAGCTGCCGAAATTGTCGAAGCCGCCGCTCATGGTGATGTTGGTGGCGGTGCCGTTGATGATGATGCTGGCCGTGCTTTTCAGCGACGAGACGTCCAGGCTCAGGTTATGCAGGTCGTTTGCATTGATCGTGAAGACGTTGACGTCGGCGTTGATGTCGCCTACCAGCTTGAAGCCGCCGTATTGCGAAATCACGGTGCCGTTCGATTGCAGCTTGGCCACATCGCCCGACAGGGTCGTCAGTTGCTGCTGGGCAGCTGCAAAGTCCAGGGTGGAGGCATTGCCCTTGCTGAAGGTGCCCGTTGGGTACCACGATGGGGCCGTCACGGTGCCGTTGGCATTGCTCACGCCATATACGCCCGTACCGTTGATGCTGCCGCCGCCGATGTTCAGGTTGTTACCTGCGACCAGCGTGTTGGCGGCGCTGCCCGGCTTCTTGTTCGTGCCGACGCTGTAGCCTTCCAGATAGATATTGCCGCCGGCTGCCAAGCTGCCGCTGACGCTGGTAAAGCCGCTGGCGTTGCTGCTGCCGATGTTGCCGAAGATGAAGGCCGAGTAGCCGTTGGCGACGCCGAGGTCAATCACGGTGGCCTGGGCCGAGGCGCTGAAGGAGAAGGCGAACAGGGCGGCGCTGATGAGCGGCAAGGTACGTGTGGCAAATTTTTTCATGGACAGCCTTATGGTGAATTGGGGGACGAATAGGGCGGGAAAGCAAGACACCGCCATCGCGCAAGCCATCATTATAATATAAAAAGCAATTCTAGTTCAATTTAGGTAATTAACTATATTTAAAAGCAACACTTTTGCTGTCGGCAGTGATTGGCTTGCGGACATAAAAAAACCGGGCCAGGCCCGGTTTTTTTGCTGCTTACCTGACGCGCTGGTACAGGCGGAAGCGTTCCACGTCATCCGTGGGGCGGCGCCCTTCCCATAGCTTGATCCAGTCCGCGCCGTGGTGCTCGGGCAATTGTTCCTTGCTGTCGGGAACCTTGATGCTGTCTTGCAACAGGAACACATCGCATTCCTGCTGCCCCACGCTGGCAAACGGCAAGTGGCCAAAGTAGGCGAACGAGGCGCGCTGGGCAGCGCCGACGTTGCTGTTGATGCACTTGCTGCCCGGCGGCAGGTGGATGGAAATCTGGTGCGCCACGCTGGCGTAGCTCTTGCTGTAGTTCAGCGGCGGCAGGAACAGGGTCATGATCAGCACCCAGATCAGGATCAGGCCGCCGGACGACAGCACCACGGCGCGCCACAGCACGGCCGGCTGGCGCGAGATGCGCCAGTGCACCAGCGCCACCCAGCCCGCGCTGGCGCAGGCGGCCACGAAGAAGGCCAGCAAGTCCAGTTCGGGCTTGAAGCCTGGCATCAGTTTCAGGGCGTTGTGCGCCAGTTTTGGCGGCCAGCCGGTCAGGATGGCAAACCAGAACAGCCACAGCGCGAGGGCGCAGATGGTCAGCACCATTACGGAGAACCAGTCGATGGCGTTGATGGCGCCCCGCTTCATGGTCAGCAAGCCAAACGCGGCCATGACGGCCAGCGGCGGCAGCAGGGGCAGCAACTGGCTCGGGTCGGGATCGGGATGGCACAGGCCCAATATTGCCAACATAGCAACAAAAGTCAGCGGCACGACGATGTGCAGCACGTGGTGCTGGCGGCGCCAGGCGTACACGGCCCAGGCGGCGAAAGGCCATGCAGGCCAGAAGAACCAGATGCCGACACGCAAGAAATACTGCACGCTTTTCAGACTCGGAGCGCTGAACTGGCGGCAATTCCACTCCATCCAGGCGTGCAGCGGCGAATGACCGTACGGCAGCAGCCATTCGCCCGGCAGCAGCCAGACGAGGGTCAGCGCGATGCCGATCAGGATGGCCAGCGCCAGGTGGCGTATGCTGCGCAGCAACGGCAGGCGCAGGAAGATAGTGCACAGCAGCAAGGCGATGCTCAGCGCCGCCGGCGTGATCCAGCCGCGCGCCAGGGCCAGGCCGCCCATCGCCAGGCCCAGCAGGGCTGCATTGCGCACGGACGGGCCTTCCATGTAGCGCACGGCGCGGTACAGCAAATAGGCCATCAGGGACACGTACAGCGCTTCGGCCGTGATGTCGTGGCTGTGCTGCAGCAGGCCCAGGCAACCCAGGTAGATGAGCACGGCGGCATCGGCCAGGGTGCGACCGAAGTCGTCCGGCTCGGGCTGGCCGCCGAAGGCCAGGCGCAGCGGCTGGGCGTCGCTGCGGCGTCCCAGGTTGAAGGCGGTGTACCAGACGGACAGGGTGCTGACGACGAAGATGCCGATGGTCGACATGCGCGCGCCGAAGACGTCGCCGTCAATCCAGCCGAACAGCTTGATGAAAATGGCGCCCAGCCAGAAGGCCAGCGGACCTTCATCGGGCAGCGACAGGCCGGCCACGTTGGGCCACAGCCAGTCGTTCAGGCCGCCATGCGCCATGGTCCACATGATGCCGAAACTGGCGGCATCATCGTTCTTCCACGGTTCGCGGCCAATCAGGCCAGGCAGGATGTACAGCAGGCCAAGCGCAAACAAGGCCCATCGTGGCAGCGCGAGTGTGGCGGCGGCGGGAAGGCGGACTGGCTTCATCGATAATCGGTATCAGAATAGTGGCAAGACGCGACGAATGGCGTCGGGTATGCGCGAGTATAAAGTAAAGCGGCCAAAGACAAAAAAGGCAGCCGTAGCTGCCTTTTCTCTGGTAGCCGAAGCTGCCCTTTTTTGCCGCAAAGCGGCAAAAATTAGCCTGCTGCGACTGCGGTTTTCGAACCAACCGAACCGAACTTCTGACGGAACTTCTCGACGCGACCGGCGGTATCGACGATTTTGTGCTTGCCCGTGAAGAATGGGTGCGATTCAGCCGAAACCTCGATCTTCACCAGTGGGTATTCTTTACCGTCGTGGGTGATTTTTTCGCGGGTTTGGATGGTCGAGCGGGTAACGAATTTGAAATCGCACGACAGATCGTGGAAAACAACTTCGCGGTATTCTGGATGGGTATCGACTTTCATGGTCTTCTCTCTAGTTTGGTAGCCAAACAGCACTTCGTCGGTCGTCCTGCTTCTTGACCCGATTGCCGATCACTTGCCAGGGTTTAAAATAATGCAACCGTCGATTATATAGCGCTTTCCGGCGGACGGCAATAAAAAAGCCGCTCGATGAGCGGCTTGGGCCGGTAGCGCATTGATATGACGCCACCGAGGGGAGGGAAACCGTAGCGAGCAGGCCCGATATACGGCCGAGTAGCGCAGCTGTACGAAGGTACAGCGAGCAACACAGGCCGTAGAGCGGGACGCGCAGTAGGTTTACCCCCCTCGGCGCATCATGTCGAAGAACTCGGCGTTATTTTTCGTCGCCTTCATTTTGTCCAGAATGAACTCCATCGCCTCGATCTCGTCCATCGAATACAGCAACTTGCGCAAAATCCAGATTTTTTGCAATTCGTTCGGCTTGATCAGCAATTCTTCGCGGCGGGTACCCGATTTGTTCAGGTTAATTGCCGGATAGACACGTTTTTCAGCCAAACGGCGTTCCAGATGCACTTCCATGTTGCCGGTACCCTTGAATTCTTCAAAGATCACGTCATCCATGCGCGAACCCGTTTCGATCAGCGCCGTGGCGATGATGGTCAGCGAGCCGCCTTCTTCGATATTGCGCGCGGCGCCGAAGAAGCGTTTTGGACGTTGCAGCGCATTCGCGTCGACACCACCGGTCAGGACCTTGCCCGAGGCAGGGATCACGGTGTTGTAGGCGCGTGCCAGGCGGGTGATCGAGTCCAGCAGGATGACCACGTCCTTTTTCATTTCGACCAGGCGCTTGGCTTTTTCCAGCACCATCTCGGCCACTTGCACGTGGCGCGTGGCCGGCTCGTCGAAGGTCGAGGCGACGACTTCGCCGCGTACCGAACGTTG
Source organism: Janthinobacterium sp. SUN026 (assembly GCF_030397625.1). NCBI lineage: Bacteria > Pseudomonadati > Pseudomonadota > Betaproteobacteria > Burkholderiales > Oxalobacteraceae > Janthinobacterium > Janthinobacterium sp. SUN026. Next base: position 184,318 of record NZ_JAPQNU010000001.1, read on the forward strand.
CATTTCGGTAACTTCTTCCGGACGTTCGTCGATCAGCAGCACGATCAGGGTGATATCCGGGTGATTTGCCGTGATCGCATGGGCGATGTGCTGCAGGATCACGGATTTACCGGATTTCGGCGACGCCACCAGCAAACCGCGCTGGCCTTTGCCGATCGGGGCGATCAGGTCGATGATGCGGCCGGTGATGTTTTCCTGGCCATTCATTTCACGTTCCAGGCGCAGCGGCTCGTTCGGGTGCAGCGGCGTCAGGTTTTCAAACAGGATGCGGTGTTTCGACATCTCCGGCGATTCGCCGTTGACCTTGTCGACTTTGACCAATGCGAAATAGCGTTCGCCATCTTTCGGGGTCCGTACCTCGCCTTCGATCGAATCGCCGGTGTGCAGGTTGAAGCGGCGGATTTGCGAAGGGGAGATGTAAATGTCGTCGGTGGACGCCATGTAGCTGGCGTCGGGCGAGCGCAGGAAGCCGAAGCCGTCAGGCAGCACTTCCAGGGCGCCATCGCCAAAAATCTGTTCGCCGGACTTGGCGCGTTTTTTCAGGATAGCGAACATCAGCTCCTGTTTGCGCAAGCGGGCTGCGTTGTCAATGTCAAGACCGATCGCCATCTCAAGCAGGGCGGATACGTGTAGGGCCTTTAGTTCGGATAAATGCATATGTGTTGAGTGTCCCGAGACGGGATGTAAAGGTAGGGGAGGGGACTGCGTGGCGTTGATTAATTATTGGGGAAGGCTGTGCACGAATGAGGGCAAAGCCGCTTCCCGGTCGTTCCAGTCAGGCGGCGCTGCGGGCGCAGCGCTGCCCATCATACATTAAATGTTGCTGTCGACGAAAGCGGTCAACTGGCCCTTGGCCATGGCGCCCACTTTTTGAGCAGCTGCAACACCATCCTTGAACAGGATCAGGGTCGGGATGCCGCGGATGCCGAACTTGGCAGGCACTGCCTGGTTCGCGTCCACGTCCATCTTGGCGATCTGGATGCGGCCGGCGTATTCCTTGGCCACTTCTTCCAGGATCGGGGCGATGGCCTTGCAGGGACCGCACCATTCTGCCCAGAAGTCGACCAGGACTGGCAAATCGGATTTCAGGACGTCTGCTTCAAAAGATGCATCGCTAATGTGTTTGATATTTTCGCTCATATTTTCCTCAAATGAGGGTGGGATCAATAATGCCTGGAATTAACCATACGCTGGTTCGCCATCCATGCTTCCTGGAATGCAGTTAGAAGATGGGGACAATGGGCACGACTTCAATGTCTTGGAAGGTGCGACCAGAGGTATGCAGGCGGGGATGGCTGAAATAATAACCCATTTTTTCAAAGCGTGGCGATTATTGCAGAAAAACTTGAGGCATATCGTCCCCATGCGTGCCGGCAGGGCGGCAAAGCCGCATGCCTGCTGGCCTGCAGCGCCGTATCCGCCCTCCCTGCCGGCCTGCGCGCTCAGGCTTGGACGCTGGCCAGACGCGCCGAGTGCTGCAGTTGCAAGTTCACCATGAGCTGCAATTCCGCGCTTTCCATCGGCTTGCGGAAAGTGCCCAGGATATGCAGGCCGTTGGCCATGGCCAGGCGCTCGGCCGCCAGGCGCACGGCCGAATGCAGGCCCGACAGCAGGACCACGCCGCCGCGGAAGCCGTTTTCCGCCGCCATGCGCAAAAATTCGATGCCGTCGATGTCGGGCATCGACAGGTCGCAGATCAGCAGGTCGGGCTGGTGCTGCTTCAGGGTCGACAGCGCCTGTTCGCTGTGCGACTCGCAGCGGATATCGAACTGGCCCATTTGCTCGAGCATGTCGCTGAGCACGTCGAGCATGAAAACGTCGTCGTCCAGCAGCAGCACGCGCAATGGCGCCAGGCCTGCTTCGTTGTGTTCCCGGCTTGCTTGGTTTGATACAGTGTTCATCGTCATGTCTTTCTGTTGATATGCATCGTTGTCGATGCCGATACCTTGCCGCAATCCAATTTGGCGGTAGCTAATCGTCATTGGCAAAGCTGGTGTTATTCATGATTTGTTCGGTAATCTGTTCCAGCAGGGGCCACAGGCGCGTGACGATGCGCCGTGCCCGCTCCGCCTCGTCGGCCGGTTCGCCCGGCGCCAGGGTTTCCAGGTTGTGGCACAGCTCGGCCAGCCCCAGCGCGCCCACGGTGCGCGCCGACGACTTGATGCGGTGACCCAGTTCGCGCACCTGGTGCACGTCGCCGCGCGCCAGGGCCGCATCGATGTCGCCGAAGCCATCCTGCGTGGTCTGCAGGAACTTGAAGGCGAACTTGCGCACCTTTTCCGGGTTGTAGCCCAGCAACTTGGCCAGGATGGACAGGTCGATCACTTGCGGGTCGCCTGCCAGGGTGGTCTTGAAGGCGGGCGCGGCGCGGCTGCGCGCCGGTGGCGGCGGCGTTTCGTGCGCCGGCAGCCAGCTGGCGATGGTCTGGTACATCATGGCTGGCTGGATGGGCTTGGAAATGAAATCGTCCATGCCCGCCTCCAGGCAGCGCACGCGGTCTTCGCTGGTGGCCGTGGCCGTCATGGCCAGCACGCGCAGGTGCGCCAGCTGCGGGTCGGCGCGGATGTGGCGCGTCGCCTGCAAGCCATCCATCAGCGGCATCTGCACGTCCATCAGCACGCAGTCGAACTGGGTCTGGCGCAGCAGGTCGAGCGCTTCCTCGCCATTGTTGGCCAGGCAGACGGAGGCGCCCGCTTCCTCCAGCAATTCCAGCGCCACTTGCTGGTTGAACGTATTGTCTTCCACCAGCAGGATGCGCGCATGCTTGAGCGTGCGCATCACCAGGGCCGCGTCGGCGCTGGCGCGCATGGCGGCCGCCGTCTGCACCATGCTGTCGAGCATGGCGGGCGCGGCCTGGTCAGAAATGCCCAGGTTGGCCGTGAACCAGAAGGTGCTGCCGGCGCCGGGACGGCTGTCGACGCCCACGTCGCCGCCCATCAGCTGCGCCAGCTGCTTGCAGATGGCCAGGCCCAGGCCCGTGCCGCCATATTCGCGCGTGGTGGAGGTGTCGGCTTGCTGGAAGGATTGGAAGAGCTTGCTCATTTCATCCTGCGACAGGCCGATGCCGTGGTCGCACACTTCAAAGCGCACGAGGCAGTGTTTCGCGTCCGCCACCACCCTGCGCACTTTCACGGTAATACTGCCCTGTTCGCTGAACTTGATGGCGTTATTGGCGTAGTTGATCAGCACTTGCCCCAGGCGCAGCGGGTCGCCCACGAGCACGGCGGGCAATTGCGGGTCGATTTCGAACAGCAGTTCCAGGTTCTTGCCGGCGGCGCGTGGCGCCACCACCGTCATCAGGGTTTGCACGACATGGTCGAAACTGAAGTTGACATGCTCGATTTCCAGCTTGCCCGCTTCGATTTTCGAGATGTCGAGGATATCGTCGATGATGCCGAGCAAGTGCTCGCCCGCAAAGCGGATTTTTTCCAGGTAGTCGCGCTGGCGCGGTTCCAGGTCCGTTTTGAGGGCCAGGTAGGCCATGCCGATCACGCCATTCATCGGCGTGCGGATTTCATGGCTCATGTTGGCCAGGAATTGTCCCTTCGCCAGGCTCGCTTCTTCGGCCACCTGCTTGGCCTGGTCCAGCTGTTCCGTACGCTGTGCCACGCGCTCTTCCAGATGTTCATTGAGCTCGCGCAAGGCGCTCTCGCTGCGCTTGTGATACGTGATGTCCGTCAGGCTGGCCACCACCATGCCCACCTTGCCGTATTCATCGCGGATCGCTTCCGTATTCACGGACAGCCACGACAGGCTGCCGTCGGGTTGCTGCACGCCCATCAGCACGTCGCGCATGGCTTCGCCCGTCGACAGGGTGATGTGCACGGGATGGCTGCGCTGGTCGAAGGCGGAGCCGTCTTCGCGGATGGCTTGCCACAGGCTGTTGCCGGCCGGACTGGCCGCCAGCATGCGTTCGGCGGCGGCATTGCTTTCCAATATGTGGCCGTGGCTGTCCTGCACCACCAGGCCATTCGTCACGGCGCCGAACACGGACGCCATGCGCTGGCTCGAGTTCGACAGGGCGATCGATGCCTGGCGCCGCTCGGTGATGTCGGTGATCATCGCCAGGGTGCCGCCCGGCTCACCGTTGTCCGACTGGATGCTGGTGCTCGACAGCAAGCCCCACAGGCTGGACTGGTCCTTGCGGAAGAAGCGGAAATCGACCTGGTCCGGCTGGCTGGCCTGACTGCCGTGGCTGGCCAGGCGGCGCTGCATCAGCAACTGGCTGTCGCGGTCCATGAAGTCGAGCAGGGGACGGCCCAGCATTTCCTGCACCGTGTAGCCCAGCATGTGCGCCATCTTCGGGTTGACGAACGTGGTCTTGCCGTTCGCATCCGTCATCCAGATGCCTTCGGCGGCCGTCTGCACGATCAGGCGGTAGCGTTCCGAACTGGCGTGCAGCGCTTCCTCGGCGCGTTGCCGTTGCGTCATGTCGCGCAGCGAGACGATGGAAAATACCTGGCCGGCCATGCGCAGCGGCGACAGGCTGACCTTGGCGGGGAAGTGCGTGCCGTCGCGGCGGCGCGCCATCATCACCCGGCCCGGCAGGCTGTGCCGCCCTTGCGGGTCGCCCGCGGAGTGGCTGGCCGTGCTTTCCGGCACCAATTGCTCCAGCGACATGCCCGTCAATTCGGCCAGCGGATAGCCGAAGCAGCGCGCGCCGATCTGGTTGGCGTAATGCACCTTGCCTTCGACGTCGGCCACCAGCATGGCTTCGGGCGCCGCTTCCAGCATCGAGCGCATGCGCGATTGCTCATCCTGCTTGCGCTCGCTGATATCGCAGACGATGCCGCTGGCCTGCGTGGCGCCGCCGTTCGAGGCGCGCGACAGGACGGCGCCGCGCGCCAGCAGCCAGCGCCAGTGGCCGTCGCTGTGGCGCAAACGGAATTCGCAATTGAAGGTGCCGGGCGCCTGGCCATCCAGGTGCTGGCGGAAGGCAAGGCTCAGGCGGGCGCGGTCGTCCCGGTGGACTTCGGCCAGCCAGTCGGCCAGCGCATGCTCGAGTTTGGCATTCTTGTCGCCCAGGACATCCTGGTACTGGGGCGCGAACTGCAGCCGGTCGGACTGGGGCCGCCAGGTCCAGCCGGCCATGGTGGCGCCGCGCAAGGCTTGCACGGCATCCTGTTCGGCCTGGGCTTGCGCCGGTTGGGGCTGGCGGTGCAACTGCTGGCGCAGGCGCCAGGCTTGCCAGCAAGCCAGTCCCGCCAGGGCGGTGGCGCTGGCAGCCGCATACGGCCACAGCAATGCCGGCGCCATGACGGCTGCCGCCGCTTGCGCCGGCAGCGAAAGTGTCATGCCTGCCGCCAGCATCGTACGAGCGAGCCGGCGCAGCGCAGGGCGCCGTGGGCGTGGTGCGCCGAAACTCGTGTGGCTGCAATACGACAAATGCATCCCTTTCTGGGGCGTGATTGGACTAGGCTGGCAGTACATGAGGCGCGCTCAAATAAACGCCTGCGGCGCTTTCTGGCGGCAACTATAGCATCGAATATTTACTCGGAGTATTTAAGTTCAGAAACGGCCAAAACGGGGTTTTTTTTGCCCCGAAATGGCCGTTTTTTTCGCGATTTGGTGAGAATTCGTGAGAAAGTTGGCGCGAATTCGTGCTACTGAATCGAGGCGATAGCCTCAGCTAAAGCTGCCGGCGAATTGATAGCGGTGTCCCGGATGCCACATGGTGGCGATCGAGGCGATCTTGCCGCCCGAACGCGTCTGGCGGCGCAGCACCAGGCACGGCTGTTTGGTGTCGATGGCCAGCATTTCGGCGATGTCGCGCGGCGCCGACAGCGCTTCGATGCTGTAGGTGGCGCCTTGCAGGGGCGCGGCAGCCATCAGGTATTCGTTTGGTGTGATGCTGGAAAAATCCTGCGTCATGTAGTCGGGCGCGCACTCTGGATTGACCCAGCGGTCTTCCACCTGGATCGGCACGCCATTTTCAAAATGAACGATCAGCGAATGAAACAGCGGGTGTTCCGGCGGCAGGCCGAATTGCTTGGCCAGCAAGTCGGAGGCCCTGGTGCGTTCCAGCAATTGCAAGCTGCTGCGGTGGATATGTCCGCGCGCGCGGACTTCATCGGCGATACTCTTGATTTCCAACAAGGTCGCCTGATATTTTTGCTGTGCCACATAGGTGCCGGAACCCTGACGCCGCGTCAGCACCTGCTCGCTGGTCAGTTCGCGCACTGCGCGGTTGACCGTCATGCGCGAGACGCCGAATTGTTTGACCAAGGCTTGTTCGGAGGGAATCACGTCGCCTTCCTTCCAGCGTCCGGCGGCGATGCCGGCCAGCAGAAAATCCTTGATGCGCTGGAAAATGGGCGTATTTTCTTGTGTATTGTGGTCGTCCAATGCGGTTTCTCCGGGGCACGGGCAGGGCGCGCCGCCGGCTGGAGGCGCGATGGCCGATTTTAGCACCGAGCGCGATGCCTGCCGCCAGCCTTTTTTTTGAATTCAAAAGCAAGCGCCGGAGTGTGGCGCGCCCTGGCGCTGGCTATGCTGGAGACTGACTATTGACTTGCACGGAGTTCGCCATGGAACACGCTTACCTGACTGACGATGAACGCTGGGATGCCCTGCAGCGGCGCGCGCCCGACGCCGACGGCGTCTTTTACTATTCGGTGCGCACGACGGGTGTGTATTGCCGGCCATCTTGCGCGGCGCGCCCCGCCTTGCGCCGCAACGTGGCTTTCCACGCCAGTTGCGAGCAGGCGGAGGCGGCCGGTTTTCGTCCCTGCCTGCGCTGCAAGCCCAACCTGCCGCCGCTGGCCCAGCGCCAGGCGGCCATCGTGGCCGATATCTGCCGTTTGATCGACGCCAGCGACGAGCTGCCCGACCTGGACAGCCTGGCACAGGCCGCCGGTCTGAGCCGTTTTTACTTTCACCGCGTCTTCAAGGCGCACACGGGCATCACGCCGAAAGCGTATGCGGCGGCGCGGCGCGGCGAGCGCCTGAAGGCCGGCTTGCAGGGGGCGGGCAACGTCACCGAGACCTTGTACGCGGCCGGTTTCAATTCCAGCGGCCGCCTGTATGCCGCCACCCCGGGCTTGCTGGGCATGACGCCGGGCGCGTTTCGCGCCGGCGGCAGCGGCGCCGTGATCCGCTTTGCCATCGGCGCCTGCTCGCTGGGCGCCATCCTCGTGGCCAGCACGGACAAGGGCATTTGCGCGATTTTGATCGATGACGACCCGGAAGTGCTGCTGCGCGACTTGCAGGATCGCTTTCCGCAAGCCGAGCTGCGCGGCGCGGAAGCCGACTATGAACAGACGGTGGCGCAGGTGGTGGGCCTGGTCGAGGCGCCGGGCCTGGGCCTGGACTTGCCGCTCGACGTGCGCGGCACCGTGTTCCAGCAGCGCGTGTGGCAAGCCTTGCGCGAGATTCCTGCCGGCAGCACGGTCAGCTATGCCGAGCTGGCGCGGCGCATCGGCTCCCCGCAAGGCGCGCGCGCCGTGGCGGGCGCCTGCGCCGCCAATGCGCTGGCCATCGCCATTCCCTGCCACCGCGTGGTGCGCAACGATGGCGCGCTGTCCGGCTACCGCTGGGGCGTGGAGCGCAAACAGGCGCTGCTCGAGCGTGAGGGCGAACGGTGAGGGCGCTGGACTGGCGCCAGATCGAGGATGATCTGAATCAATACGGCTGTGCCGTCGTGCCGGGCTTGCTGAATCCCGCGCAATGCGCGGCGCTGGCGGCGCAGTACGACGATGCGTCGCGCTTTCGCAGCAAGGTGGTGATGCAGCGCCATGGTTTTGGGCAAGGCGAGTACCAGTATTGGGCGCATCCGCTGCCGGACACGGTAGCCGCCTTGCGCACGGAGCTGTATCCGCCGCTGGCAGCCATCGCCAACCGCTGGCACGCCAGCATGGGCCTCGATAGCCGCTTTCCCGTGGCGCACGCCGATTTCCTCGCGCGCTGCCATGCGGCGGGGCAAACCCGGCCCACACCGTTGTTGCTGCGCTACCGCGAAGGCGATTACAACTGCCTGCACCAGGACTTGTATGGCGAGCACGTGTTTCCGCTGCAACTGGCCGTATTGTTGTCGCGCCCGCAAGACGATTTCACGGGCGGCGAGTTCGTGCTGACGGAGCAGCGCCCGCGCATGCAGTCGCGCGCCGAAGTGGTGCCGCTGGCGCAGGGCGACGCCGTGCTCTTTCCCGTCGCGCAGCGTCCCGTGAATGGCACGCGCGGCAGTTACCGCGTGAACATGCGGCATGGCGTGTCGCGCCTGCGTTCGGGCTTGCGCCACACTCTGGGCATCATTTTCCACGATGCGAGCTGAACGGCAGCTGCGGCGCTTGAGTTTCCAGGATTACATGGCATGATGGCTGCTTCTTGTCACTCTTTCATTTCTGCCATGTCCGCGCTGCTCCGCCTGTTGTGCCTGTTGACCATTTTCCTGCTGCCCGCAGCCCATGCGGACGATGGCGTGCCCGCGTTCGTTGCGGAGGCCGCGTCCGTCGTGGCGCCGTCGCAGGCCGCGGCGGCCAGGACGGCGCCGCTGATGTTTGCCAACCGCAAGGTGTTCGTCTTCCGCGCCGCGCTGGCCGGCTATCCGCCCGATGAGCGGGCCACGGGCGCGCAGCGCCGGCTGGAAGGCGTGCTGGCCAAGAATGGCCCCTTGCAGACGAGCACGCGCATGATTCCCGAAGGCACGCAAGTGCTGCTCGACGGCGTGCAACTGTTCGTCGTCGTGCCTGGCGACGTCAACCAGCTGGCCGGCGACACGACGGAAAGCGTGGCGAAAACGGCCGCCATCGAGTTGAGCAAGGCCGTGCTCGATTACCGCGAACAGGGCAGCTGGCGTTACCTGGCCATCGCCGCCGCCGTGTGCGCGGCCGCCACCCTCGTGTTCTGGCTCGTGTGGATGGGGCTGACGCGTTTGTACCACTGGGCCAAGCGCCGCAGCGGCATCCTGCTGGCCTCGCGCCTGCGCGACGTGCGCCTGAAGAACGTGCGCGTGCTCGATGCCGAGCATTACATCGCCTTTGCGTATCAACTGCTGAGCGCCGTGCTGTGGGGCTTGCGCCTGATGGCCACGTACCTGTGGGCCGCCTTCGTGCTGGGCCGCTTGCCCTACACGCGCTCGTGGGGCGAAAGCCTGAGCGGCTATCTGTTCGACGTGGCCGCCGACGTCTTCCACGCCATCATCGGCGCCTTGCCGGGGCTGGTGCTGGTGTGCGTGATCTTCGCCATCGCGCGCCTGATCGCCGCCACGGCCGCCTCGCTGTTCAAGCGCGTGGAAAGCGGCGAATTGCAAATCGGCTGGCTGGACAAGGACACAGCCCTGCCGACGCGCCGCATCGCCAGCGTGGTGATCTGGCTGTTCGCGCTGGCCATGGCCTACCCGTACCTGCCCGGCTCGCACACGGCCGCTTTCCAGGGCCTGTCCGTGCTGGTGGGCCTGATGGTGTCGATCGGCGCGTCGAGCATCGTGGGGCAGGGCGCCAGCGGCCTGATCCTGATGTACACGCGCGCCCTGCGCAAGGGCGAATATGTGCGCGTGGGCGACAGCGAAGGCACGGTGGTCGACGTGGGCATGTTCGAGACGCGCCTGCGCACGGGACTGGGGGAAGAGGTGGCCTTGCCGAACGCCTGGGTGATGTCGCAAACGACAAAGAACTATTCGCGCGCCCAGCCCGGCGGCGGCTTCGTGCTCGACTCCACCGTCACCATCGGCTACGCCACGCCGTGGCGGCAAGTGCATGCCATGCTGGAACTGGCCGCGTCGCGCACGACGGAACTGTCCACCACGCCGAAACCGTACGTGATGCAACTGGCTCTGCAAGATTATTACGTACAATACCGCCTCGTCGCCTACGCCAGCGCCGAAGTCCCCCGCCAGCGCGCCGAAGTGCTGAACCGCTTGCACCAGAACATCATCGACGTCTTCAACGAATTCGACGTGCAGATCACCTCGCCGCACTACATCGATGATCCGAAAGAGTCGCATGTGGTGCCGCCTGGTGAATGGTTCAGGGCGCCGGCGCAGCGGGGGGAGGAAGATAAATAACGTCGAATTATGGGCGTGATGGATGGGGTGGGCAGATTTCAGTGCGCCACTCCTGCATGTCTTTGGTGATAGCAATGATTTTTTGCCGGCCAGCCGTGTCAATGATCAGGCAAAATTTCCCTCTATAGCCGCGGGTCGAATCAGAGGGGTCATCCGGTCTTCCATTCAAAAAGACGCTGTACATCCTGTCTGTTTTCAGCATCGTCGCGGCAGTCGATTCGGCTCCTGTCGGTACTTGGCCATACAAATAGCAGGTTTTGGCATGCATGGGGAGGGTCGTCGCTCCAGGGAGAATGAAGGACCAGACCTCTACAGGCGGTTTTATTGATATATCGTAAACCATGAGGGCGCCAAGCATCGGCGTTCCATTGCGGTGTTCTTCTCTTTTTGAGATGGTGAAGCAAGGCATACCTTTGAATGCGCTAATTTCGGCTTCAGCCATGCGTGACACTGGGTACGCATCACGGTATGTCAAACAGAGGCTCATGATCAATGTCATTTCCAGGAAGATTGGTCTTGCTTTTTCTATTTTTAAGAAATTCATTGATCACCTCTTCGTAGAGAGTCAGAGAGTTTCGGTATTCTTTTTGATTCATAGCTTTTGGTGTTTTCAAATACCTTAGTCCGAAATAATCTGCTAGTAAGTTACCCTGCGCCTCCATGTTGAAGTCAGATAGTTTTTTTCCTCGCTTTAGAAAATACGTGTAACTCAATCCGAAACGGATAGCCCCACGCAATGCAACCGGGTAGCCCAATTGATACTGCCAGACGTGGACCATTTCATGCATGAACCAATTTTTGTCTATTGGCTGAGCTATGGAAAAATCCTCTCGATACTCAGACTCATGAAAATAAATCTCCCCATCCGGCGTCATGGCCACATCCTTCGGCTGCAAGCCAAACCATAGATACGGTTCGCCATGCACCTTGACCTTGCCGTAGTCGATCGCATCCTGGAACAGCATCCACGCCATGTCGATCTCGCCCCTGGTCAGCGGGCGAACCTTGTCCTTCACTTTGACCTGTTTGATGGACGAACCGACGTCCTTGTCGGTCGTCTTGATGCCATCGAGCTGGACGACCTTGACGGCAGGCGCTGCCGGTTTTGGCGCGGCGGCGCAGCATGGTGATTTATCCGGGTGCGGCAGGAATTCGGCCTGGGTGATTTGTTCCTCCCGCTTGCTGGCGATACGCCCTGTGCGCCCCTTCGCATCCGTCGTCCCCGTCCACGTTTCGCCATTGCTCAAAGTGAGGCGGTAGTCGGCGTGCGCCAGCGGTGCGTCGGCTTGCGAGACGAATTCCAGCTGCTCGTCGTAGCCGCAGCACCAGCATTCGTCGGGCTGGCCGGCCAGGCGGTGCAGTTCGCAGCCGCTTGTCGCGTTGCGCAGGGCGGCGCCCAGCACGGGCTGGCCGTCGGCGCTGAAGGTGACGATCATGCTGTCGAAGCGCGCGCCCAGGCTGCTCTTCTGGTGCGCCACGAGCTTGAAGAACACGTCGCACGCGGTGGTGCTGATGACATGGTGCCTGGCCATGGGGTGTTCCACCTGAAAACGTCAGCGTAGACCTGTGGCGTCTTGCAAGTATTGACTGGGCGCAAGGCCTGCGCGCTTGCGTTAAGATGCCGGGCGTTTCATTGAGAAGAAAGAGCCCCCATGTCCAGCCCATCCAACATCGAATCCTCCCGCACCGCCCGCAGCCTAGCCGCCGCCCTGATCGGCGATCCGTTCTACCGCACCGTCACGGTGGCGTGCGGCGACGACGAGGCGGCGCGGCTGGCCATGCTGGAAGCCTACTTCGCGCTGGCGCTGGCCGAGGGTGAGCAAGCGGGGCGCGTCGACCTGGCGGATGACGCGGGCAATGGCGCCGCCATCTGGACGACGGATACGCCGGCGGCCCTGCGCCAGGCCGCGTATGCGCAGCGCGAAGCCGCCTTGCGCGCACTGCTGGGGGAGCGGGGCTTTGCGTATTTCACGGCCATCGTCGCGAACATGGAGCACGCGCTGGCGCCGCATGGCCTGCAAGACGCCTGGTACCTGTCGATCGCCGGCATCGCTCCGGCCGCGCAAGGGCAGGGGCTGGGCGCGTCCGTGCTGGCGCCGGGCCTGGCGGCCGTCGATGCGGCGCGTGCCGCATGCTTCCTGGAGACTTACAACGAGCGCAGCCTGCCGTTCTATGGCCGTCTTGGCTTCGTGGCAGCGGGCCGCTACGCGGAAGTCGTCACGGGCTGCGACTACTGGCTGATGGTACGAGCGCCCCGCGCTGCCTGATTGACCATTTTGCCAATTTCTATACACTCGTCTTTTTGCTAACGACTAACAGACCTGGAGATGGAAATGCCGACCTTGCCACTGCGCCGCACCCTGCTCACGCTCGCCTGCCTGGGGGCCATCGGCCACGCGCATGCCGATACCGTCATCGACAATGCCAACGGCTACACCCTCAATGCTGCCGGCAAGGTGGTGCGTTTCACGGCGCTGGCCTTTGACGACGGGGGCAAGCTGCTCGCCGTCGGCAGCGCCGCGCAGGTGAAACGCAAGGCGGCCAAGGGCGCCATCCATGTCGACGTGCAGGGAAAAACCGTGCTGCCTGGCCTGATCGACGCGCACGGTCACGTCTTCGGCCTGGGGACGATCGCCAGCGGCGTGATGCTGTACGGTTCTGCCTCGCTGCCGGCCGCCGTGCAGGCCGTGGGCGACTTCGCCAAAGCGCATCCCGAGCGCAGCTGGGTCGTCGGCAATGGCTGGAACCAGGAAATCTGGAAGCTGGGACGCTTTCCCACGGCAGCGGAACTCGATGCGGCGGAAAGCGCGCGGCCCGTGTGGCTGCGCCGCGTCGATGGCCACGCGGGCTGGGCCAACAGCCGCGCGCTGGCGCTGGCCGGCATCACGCGCGCCACACAAGACCCGGCGGGCGGCAAGATCGAACGCGATGCAGATGGCAATGCCACCGGCGTGCTGGTCGACAGCGCCATGGACTTGATGGATGCCGTGCTGCCCAAGCCGGGCGACGTGGAAAACCGCGCCGCCCTCGATGGCGCACTGGCGCAGCTGTCGCAAGTGGGCCTGACCAGCGTGCACGATGCGGGCATCGGCCAGATGCAGGACCGGCTGTTCCGCGACTATGCGGACCATGGCAAGCTGACGGTGCGCGTGTATGGCATGATTTTTGACACGACGGAAGACTTCGACGCGCTGTCGAAAAACGGCCCCTTGAATAGCTATGCGCGCGACATGTATGCTTTGCGCGCCGTCAAACTGGTGTCCGACGGCGCCCTGGGCAGCCGCGGCGCGGCCCTGCTGGCGCCGTACAGCGACGATCCGACCACACGCGGCCTGCTGTTCTACCCGGACGGCGCCATGCGCGCGAAGATGGAAAAGGCCATGCGCGCCGGCTACCAGGTGAATGTGCACGCCATCGGCGACGCGGGCAATCACCAGATCCTCGACGGCTATGCAGCCTTGATCGCGCAGTATCGCGGCGCGGGCCTGCGCCACCGCATGGAACATGCGCAGGTGGTGCAATTGAGCGATATCCCCCGCTTCAAGACCCTGGGCATCGTCCCCTCGATGCAGCCGACGCACGCCACGTCCGACCAGAACATGGCGGAGCAGCGCGTGGGCCATGAGCGCATCAAGGGCGCGTACGCGTGGCGCACCTTCCTTGCGCAAGGTTCGCGCATCGCCTGCGGTTCCGACTTCCCCATCGAGTCGCCGAACCCGTTCGAAGGCATCCACGCGGCCGTCACGCGGCAAAACAGCGAGGGCTTCCCGGCCGGCGGCTGGTATCCGCAGCAAGCCATGACGGTGACGCAGGCGCTGCGCTGCTTCACCCTCGACGCGGCTTGGGCTGCGCACCAGGAAAAGGCCATCGGCACCCTGGAAGCGGGCAAATGGGCGGACTTCATCGTCGTCGACCAGGACCTGTTCAGCGTGGAACCAAAGGCCATCGGCAAGACGCAGGTGCTGCAGACGTGGGTGGCGGGCAAGCGCGTGTTCGAGAAAAAATAAGGATTTGACGCCTGCAAAAACCTGTTGACTTGGTTGTATAGACAACCTATGCTGGGAGTACCAGAGCGGGCCACGTATGTCCGCTCGTACCCTACGAGGAGACAGCATGAACAGCACAATGGACACCGATCCACGCTTTGATGCCAGCCGTACCATCCGCGCCCCGCGCGGCACGGTCATGGCTTGCAAGAGTTGGCAGGCCGAGGCGGCCTACCGCATGTTGCAAAACAATCTGGACCCGGAAGTGGCGGAAAATCCGCAGCATCTGGTCGTCTACGGCGGCATCGGCCGCGCGGCCCGCAACTGGGCCTGTTTCGACCAGATCCTCGCCTCGCTGCGTGAACTGGAGGACGACCAGACCCTCCTGATCCAGTCCGGCAAGCCGGTAGGCGTGTTCCAGACCCACGCGGACGCGCCGCGCGTATTGATCGCCAATTCCAACCTGGTGCCGAAATGGGCCAACTGGGAACATTTCAACGAACTTGATCGCCAGGGCCTGTTCATGTACGGCCAGATGACGGCCGGCAGCTGGATTTACATCGGCACGCAGGGCATCGTGCAGGGCACGTATGAAACCTTCGCCGAAGCGGGCCGCCAGCATTTCGGCGGCGACTGGGGCGGACGCTGGATTTTGACGGCGGGCCTGGGCGGCATGGGCGGTGCGCAGCCGCTGGCCGCCACCATGGCGGGCGCCGTCTCGCTCAATATCGAATGCCAGCAAAGCAGCATCGACTTCCGCCTGCGCACGCGCTACCTGGACAAGCAGGCGGCCAGCCTGGATGAAGCCCTGGAACTGGTCAAATACCACACGGAGCGCAAGGAAGCCATTTCCATCGGCCTCCTGGGCAACGCGGCCGAAGTGCTGCCGGAGCTGGTGCGCCGCGCCAAGGCGGGCGGCCTGGTGCCGGACCTGGTGACGGACCAGACGTCCGCGCATGACCTGGTCAATGGCTATCTGCCGCGCGGCTGGAGCGTGTCGGACTGGAAGGCGGCGCAACAAGACCCGCAGCGCCATGCGCGCTTGACGGTGGCCGCCGCCGATTCCTGTGCCGCCCACGTGCAAGCCATGCTCGATTTCCACGCCATGGGCGTGCACACCGTCGATTACGGCAACAACATCCGCCAGGTGGCGTTCGACCAGGGCGTGCAAAATGCCTTCGACTTCCCCGGCTTCGTGCCTGCCTACATCCGCCCGCAATTTTGCGAAGGTCGCGGGCCGTTCCGCTGGGTGGCCTTGTCGGGCGACCCGGAAGACATCTATAAAACGGATGCGAAGATCAAGGAGCTGTTCCCGCACCACGCGCAGGTGCACCACTGGCTGGACATGGCGCGCGAGCGCATCGCCTTCCAGGGACTGCCGGCGCGCATCTGCTGGCTGGGACTGGGCGAGCGCCACATCGCCGGCCTGGCCTTCAACGAGATGGTGCGCACGGGCGAGCTGAAGGCGCCCATCGTCATCGGCCGTGACCACCTCGATACGGGGTCCGTCGCCAGCCCGAACCGCGAAACGGAAAGCATGAAGGACGGCACGGACGCCGTCTCCGACTGGCCGCTGCTGAACGCCATGCTCAATACGGCCGGCGGCGCCACCTGGGTCTCGCTGCACCATGGCGGCGGCGTGGGAATGGGGTATTCTCAGCATGCGGGCATGGTCATCGTGGCCGATGGCAGCGAAGCGGCGGCGAAACGCCTGGCGCGCGTGCTGATCAACGACAGCGGTTCCGGCGTGATGCGCCATGCCGATGCCGGCTACGAAACAGCGGCCGCCTGCGCCAAGCGCAACGGCCTGATTCTTCCCATGATTCCTTGAGACCTCGATTCGAATGACTATGACACAGCATGCCAAAAGTTGGACCCTGAAACCAGGCGCGATGACCCTGGCCGACCTGCGCGCCGTCTGGGCCGCGCCGGCAAAATTGACCCTCGCCGCCGAGGCCTATCCCGTCATCGAGGCGTCGGCCGCCGCCGTGCAAGCCATCGTCGCCAAGGGCGACGCGGCGTACGGCATCAACACGGGCTTCGGCCTGCTCGCCAAGACGCGCATCCCCGATGAAAAGCTGGAGCAATTGCAGCGCAACCTGATCCTGTCGCACTCCGTCGGCACGGGCGAACTGCTGTCGGACGCCGTCGTGCGCCTGATCGTGCTGATGAAGATCGGCAGCCTGGCGCGCGGCTTTTCCGGCGTGCGCCCGCTGATCGTCGACACCCTGATCGCCCTGTACAACGCGGGCATCATGCCGGCCATTCCCGCCAAGGGTTCCGTCGGCGCCTCGGGCGACCTGGCGCCGCTGTCGCACATGACCCTGGCCATGCTGGGCGTGGGCGACGTGCGCGTCAATGGCGAATTGATGGCGGCCCCCGAGGCGCTGGCGCAGGCGGGCATCGCGCCCGTGGTGCTGGCGGCGAAAGAGGGCCTGGCCCTGATCAACGGTACGCAAGTGTCGAACGCGCTGGCGCTGCATGGCCTGTTCATGGCCGAGCGCCTGCTGGAAGCGGCCATGGTCACGGGCGCGCTGTCGCTCGACGCGGCCAAGGGCAGCGACTCGCCGTTCGACGCGCGCGTGCACGCCGTGCGCGGACAGCCGGGGCAGATCCTGGCCGCGCAGATGTACCGCCAGCTGGTGGCGCACAGCGCGATTCGCGCTTCGCACCTGGAAGGCGACGAGCGCGTGCAAGACCCGTACAGCCTGCGCTGCCAGCCGCAAGTCATGGGCGCCTGCCTCGATTTGATCGGCAACGTCGGCCGCACCCTGCTGATCGAAGCCAATGCCGTCACGGACAACCCGCTGATCTTCCAGGATGGCCCCAACGGCCAGGCGGAAATCGTCTCGGGCGGCAATTTCCATGCGGAGCCTGTCGCCTTTGCTGCCGACACCTTGGCGCTGGCGATTTCCGAAATCGGCGCGCTGGCCGAGCGCCGCATCGCGCTGCTGATCGACGCCACCTTGTCCGGCCTGCCGCCTTTCCTCGTGCGCGACCCGGGTGTCAATTCCGGCTTCATGATCGCCCACGTGACGGCTGCCGCGCTGGCGTCGGAAAACAAGTCGCTCGCGCATCCGGCCAGCGTCGACAGCCTGCCGACGTCCGCCAACCAGGAAGACCATGTGAGCATGGCCACGTTCGCCGGGCGCCGCCTGGACGACATGGCGCACAACACGGCCGTCATCGTCGGCATCGAGCTGCTGGCCGCCGCGCAGGGCATCGATTTCCACCGTCCGCTGAAAACCTCGCCGCACCTCGAACATGTGCATCACCAGTTGCGCCAGAAAGTGCCGTTCTTCGACGCTGACCGCTTCTTCGCGCCCGACATCGAAGCGGCCAAGCAGATGGTGCTGCAGGGTGAGTTGAGCAGCACGTGCAAGAATTTGTTCGCCCCGCTGTACGCTTGAGCTGGAGCAAGGAGACAAGCATGGATTTCCGCTTTAATGAAGGCAGCATTCCGCTGCTGGTGTCGATGCCCCACGTGGGCACCGACATACCGGACGATATCGCCGCGCGCATGACGCCGCAGGCCCTGGTCAGGGCCGACACGGATTGGCATCTGCGCGAGCTGTATGGCTTTTTGCAGGAGATGGATGCGTCCGTGCTGTCGGCGCGCTGGTCGCGTTACACCATCGACTTGAACCGCCCGCAGGAAGACACGAATCTGTATCCGGGGCAGGATACGACGGGCTTGCTGCCCAACGATACTTTTCATCGCGAGCCGCTGTACCTGGCCGGCCGCGAACCGGATGCGCAGGACGTGCGGCAGCGGCTGCAGCGCTACTGGGCGCCGTATCATGCGCAGCTGCGCGCGGAACTGGATCGGCTGCTGCGCGTGCATGGCGCCGTGGTGCTGTGGGATGCGCACTCCATCGCCTCGCGCGTGCCGCGCTTCTTTGACGGCAAGCTGCCCGACCTGAACTTCGGCACGGCCGATGGCGCCAGCTGCGATAGCGGCCTGACGTCCGCCGTGGTGGATATCGCGCGCGCGCAGGAGGGATTTACCGTGGCCTTGAATGGCCGCTTCAAGGGCGGCCACATCACGCGCCATTACGGCCAGCCGGAAGGTCGCGTGCATGCTATCCAGCTGGAGATGTGCCAGTGCCTGTACATGGACGAAACGGAACCGTTTGGCTACCGGCCCGACCTGGCGGCGCAAGTGCAGCCGCTGCTGCGCCAGATGATGGAAGCGGCCGTGGCATGGGTGGCACGTTGAGTGCGTCCCTGTTTGCGCGCCATGCGCTGCTGCCGCAAGGCTGGCGCCGCGACGTGCTGCTGGAATGGGACAAGAATGGGGATTTGACGGCGGTGGCGGAAAACGTCGCGCCGCCTGCCGGCGCCGAAGTGGCCGAATATGTCTTGCCCGGCATGGTCAACCTGCATTCGCATGCGTTTCAGCGGGCGCTGGGCGGCATGACGGAAGTCGCGGGTGACGGACCGGACAGTTTCTGGACCTGGCGCGACCTGATGTACCGCTTCGCGCGCCACATCACGCCGGAACAGATGGAAAGCATCGCCGCGCAGCTGTTTGCGGAATGCCTGCGCCATGGCTACACGGCCGTGTGCGAATTCCACTACCTGCAGCGCGATGCGGCCGGCGCACTGTATGCGCGTCCCGCGGAAACGGCGGAACGGGTGCTGGCGGCGGCGCGCCTCAGCGGCATCGGCCTGACCATGCTGCCCGTGCTGTACAGCCATGCGGGTTTTGGCGAGCAACCGCTGAAGCCGGAGCAGGCGCGCTTTCGCACCGGTGCGGACGATGTCTTGCGCATCGTCGAGGCGCTGGCGCCGCAGCGCGGCGGGCAGGTGGAGGTGGGTTTTGCGCCCCATTCGCTGCGCGCGGCCGGCGTGGCGCAGATCAAACAGGTGGCGCAGGCGCTGCCCGCGGGCCGTCCCATCCACATCCACATCGCTGAACAGCGGGGCGAGGTGCGCCAGTGCCTGGACTACAGCGGCCGGCGCCCGGTGCAGTATTTGTACGAGCAGGTCGACGTCGACGCGCGCTGGTGCCTCGTGCATGCCACGCATGTGCAGCCCGACGAGGTGGCGCTGATGGCCGCCAGCGGCGCCGTGGCGGGCCTGTGCCCGACGACGGAAGCGAACCTGGGCGACGGCCTGTTCCCGCTGGCCGAATTCATCGCTGCCGGCGGGCGCTTTGGCGTGGGCAGCGACAGCCATGTATCGCAATCGCCCGTGGAGGAATTGCGCTGGCTCGAATATGGCCAGCGCTTGCAGCGGCAGCAGCGCAATGTCGCCGCCAGGCCGGAGGAGCGCCATGTGGGCGACTACCTGTGGCAGGCGGCCCTGCAAGGGGGCGCGCAGGCGGCCGGGCGCAAGCTCGGTGCCTTGGCGCCCGGCTGCCGCGCCGACTTGCTGGTGCTCGACGAGGCGCATGTGAACCTGTGCGGCGTGGCGATCGAAAATGTGCTGGGCAGCGTACTTTTCTGCGGCAACGACAACCTGGTGCGCGACGTGCTGTGCGGCGGCCAATGGCAGGTGCGCGACGGGCGCCACGTAGCGCAGGACGCCATCGCCGCCGCCTACAAGCGCACGCTGGCGCAACTGAGGGCGCTCTGATGGCGACCTTCATCCCGCAGGAATGCCTGCGCGCCGCGCCGTGGAAAAACGGCGGCGGCAGCACGATGGAAATCGCCATTGCTCCGCCCGGAGCCAGCCTGATGGAATTCGACTGGCGTATCAGCCTGGCGACGATCACGGCCAGCGGGCCGTTTTCCAGTTTTCCCGGCATCGACCGCAGTTTGATGCTGGTCGATGGCGACAGCGTGCAGCTGACGCTCGATGGTGCGCGCAAGGTGACCTTGAGCGCGGCGCAACCGATGCTGTGGTTTCCCGGCGAAGCGGCCGTGGAGGCGCAAGTCAGGGGGACGACGACGGATTTCAACGTGATGACGCGGCGCGACCGCTGCCGCCACCAGCTGGAAAAAATCACGGCGCCGGGCAAGCTGGTGCGGCGCAGCGCGACTACCTTGCTGTTCGTCGCCGGCGACGGCCACGTGCTGGCGCGCGGTGGCGAGCAGCAGTTCGCGCTGGGCCGCCATGACGCGCTGCTGCTGGACGCCGACGATGCGCAGGAATGGCGGCTCGACGCCTTGCAGCGGTCGGCCGTCTTGTGCGTCGACCTGTTTACCTAGGGAGAGAAAGCGATGCAAGACTGGGACCTGGTCATCCACAACGTCCACCTGGCCACCATGGAGCACGGTTATGGCGAGCTGCTCGATGCGGCCATCGCCGTCAAGGATGGCCGCATCGCCTGGTTCGGCCCCGGCGACGAATTGCCGGCCAGCGGCGCGGTGCTGCAGGATGGCCAGGGTTGCTGGCTCACGCCCGGCCTGATCGACTGCCACACGCACATCGTCCACGCGGGCAACCGCAGCGACGAATTCGAGGCGCGCCTGAATGGCGCCAGCTATGAAGACATCAGCCGCGCCGGCGGCGGCATCATGTCCACCGTGCGCGCCACGCGCGCGGCCAGCGACGACGAATTGCTGCGGCAAAGCCTGCCCCGCGTGCTGGCGTTGCTGGCCGAGGGCGTGACGACGCTGGAAATCAAGTCCGGCTATGGCCTCGATGCGGCCAGCGAAGCGAAGATGCTGCGCGTGGCGCGCAGGATAGGGCAAACACTGCCCGTATCCGTGCGCACCACCTTCCTTGGCGCGCACGCGCTGCCGCCCGAGTATGCGGGCCAGGCCGATGCGTATATCGGGCTGCTGTGCGGGCAGATGTTGCCCCGGCTGGCCGGCGATGGCCTGGTGGACGCCGTCGACGCGTTTTGCGAGCGCATCGGCTTTACGCCGGCGCAAACGCAGCGCATGTTTGATGCGGCGCAGGCGCTGGGGCTACCTGTAAAACTCCATGCCGAGCAGCTGTCGGACCTGGGCGGCGCGGCGCTGGTGGCGCGCTACGGCGGCCTGTCGGCCGACCACCTGGAATTCCTGTCGGCAGAGGGCGTCGCCGCCATGGCGCAGCATGGCACGGTGGCCGTGCTGCTGCCGGGCGCGTATTACTTTTTGCGCGAGACGCAGCCGCCGCCCGTGGCGGCCTTGCGCGCGGCCGGCGTGCCCATGGCCGTGTCCACCGATTGCAACCCGGGCACGTCGCCGATGACGTCCCTGCTGCTGGCGATGAACATGGCGTGCACCCTGTGGCGGCTGACGCCGCAGGAAGCGCTGGCCGGCTGCACGATCCATGCGGCGCGCGCGCTGGGCTTGCAGCAGGAAACGGGCAGCCTGGCGGTGGGCAAGCGCGCCGATTTTGCCCTGTGGCGCATCGCGCGCCCGGCCGACCTGGCGTATGCGCTGGGCCTGAACCCGTGCGCGGGCGTGGTGCATGGCGGTGTCTGGCGCGCGCCGGTGGTAAGCTTGCCGGATTGATCATCCGTCCCGGAGCGCCGCGTGCGTGTTGTTTACCTGTTGTTGCTATTCTTCGCCGCCGCGCCCATGTCCTCCCTTGCCATGGACGGCGGCACCCTGAAGGTGGGTTCGAAGCGCTTTACGGAATCGTATATTCTCGGCGAAATCGTCAAACAGAGCGCCGCGCCGCACGTCAGGGCGCTGCACCGCCAGGGCCTGGGCAACACGGCCATCGTGCTGGCCGCGCTGCAGGCGGGCAGCATCGACGTGTATGCCGAATACATGGGCACTATCGCCAGCGAAATCCTCAAGCACGACAAGGCCATTGATCTGGCGCAGATGCGGCGCGAGCTGGCGGCGCTGGGCCTGGGCGTGGCCGTGCCGCTGGGCTTTAACAATACCTATGCGCTGGCGATGCGCGGCGATGAAACGGGCATCGCCAGCCTGGCGCAGCTGGCGCAGCATCCCGCCCTGAAATTCGGCCTGTCGCATGAATTCATCGGCCGGGTCGATGGCTGGCCGGGCCTGGCCGCGCGCTATGGTTTGTCGCAGCGCCCGCGCGGGCTCGATCACGGCATCGCCTACGAGGCGCTGGCGCAGCGCCAGGTGGACGTGATCGACATTTATTCGACGGACGCGAAGATACGCCAGTACGGCTTGCGCGTGCTGGCCGACACGCAGCAGTATTTTCCCCGCTACGACGCCATGCTCCTGTACCGGCTCGACGTGCCGCAGCGTTTTCCCGCTGCCTGGCTCGCGCTGCAAGGCTTGCAGGGGCGCATCAGCGAGAGCGACATGATCGCCATGAATGCGGCCGTGGAAATCGATGGCAAGACTTTTTCCGGTGTGGCGCACCAGTGGCTGGCCTCCGGCACGTCGGCGAAAAAACCGGCCGCCGCGCGCAGCAAGCTGCTCGATAAACTCGTCGGCGACGATCTGTGGACCCTGACGCGCCAGCACCTGACCCTGGTGCTGCTGTCGGTGGCGCTGGCGTGCCTGATCGGCATTCCGCTGGGCGTGCTGGCGGCGTTGTCGGCGCCGCTGCGGCAAACGGTGCTGGCCTTCGTCGGCGTGCTGCAGACGGTGCCGTCGCTGGCCCTGCTGGCGATATTGATCCCGCTGCTGGGCATGATCGGCACGGTGCCGGCGCTGGTGGCGCTATTCGTGTACGCCTTGCTGCCCATCGTGCGCAACACGTGCACGGGCATCTTGCAGGTGCCGCAAGGCTTGCGCATGGCGGCGCTGGCGCTGGGCTTGAGCAAGCGCGACCGCCTGCTGCACGTGGACTTGCCGCTGGCCTTGCCGGTGATGCTGGCCGGCATCAAAACGGCGGCCGTGATGAGCGTGGGCACGGCCACCATCGCCGCCTTCATCGGCGCGGGCGGTTACGGCGAACGCATCACCATCGGCCTGGCGCTGAATGACAACGACATGCTGCTGGCCGGCGCGATCCCCGCAGCCGTGCTGGCCCTGCTGACGCAAGGCTTGTTCGAGCTGGTGGAGCGCTGGGCCGTGGCCGGCCGGCAGCACTGACGGCATCACGGTTACAGCGAGTGCAGTTTGGAGCGCACCGAGACGACGGCCTGGTGCAGGATGCGTTCAGCCTGGAAGTCATTCTCGCGCTGTTCGGCGATGGCTTGCAAGTCGCGCGTATAGCGCTCCAGGCGGGAGCGCAGGTAGGCGCGGTAGATTTTCATGACGAGCGGTTTGGCAGAGACATTCATGATGTGGCTCCCAGGTGCGTAACGATGCGTTCATTTTGTGTGAGCGGAATGCCGCCACTTTGCGCCATATCAAATGCCATGACCCCGTCAAATTGGCGCGTTTGAGATTGCGCAAGGCTCCCAAGACCGAAGATGCCACACTGAATCTTCCCTGCTCGCCTGGTCATCATCAGGCGCCGCGGGCTCTGATTCCCTCAAGCATACTCAAGGAGCGTCGCATGGTCATTTTCGCCGTGGTTGCTGGCTGCATCGCCTGCCTGACAGTGTACCAAATCTATACAAATACGCAGGGCGGCAGTGGGGTTGCGCAACAACATATCGGTTTGCACGGCACATTGATTGAACCACGGAAATAATCAGTGTCATCCGAGCGACACTCGGTGACACTTGGTTAGCGGATTTAAGTCAAATGTAAGGCCCGGTAAGCAAATGTAAAGGTCTGCGCGGTGGCAAGCGGCAGCGTTTATATTGATAACCGTTGATTGCATTCTCCCCCTCCCACTTGACAATGGGTTCACCCCGCGGTGCCGCTAGCCCGCGGGGATTTTTTTTGGAGCTTGCGTTTGCAGTTCCCGCGATGCAGTGCCAATCACAGTGGTTGTGGCGTACCGGCCGACAATTGCGTCAAGGCATCGCCAGCGACCCGGCAGATGCGCCAGTCCGGCATCACGTCCGCGCCCATGCCCTTGTAGAAGTTGATCGCGTTTTCATTCCAGTCCAGCACCGACCATTCGAAGCGGCCGCAATCGCGTGTGACGGCCAGTTGCGCCAGCGCCACGAGCATTTGCTTGCCATAACCCTTGCCGCGCACCGATTGCTTCACATACAGGTCTTCCAGGTACAAGCCCTTGCGGCACAGGAAGGTGGAAAAGTTGTGGAAGAACAGGGCGAACGTCACCACCTCGCCATCTTCCTCGCCCACCAGCGCTTCGCACGCGGGATGGGCGCCGAACAGGCTGTCGTGCAGCATGGATTCCCTGGCGATCATCATGTGTTCGAGTTTTTCAAACACGGCCAGTTCATGGATCATGCCAAAGATGGCGGCCACGTCGGATGCGGTCGCGGGACGGATGGCGAGGGAGGAAGAGGTGCTCATGTTGCCTTTGTGGATGGAGTGGTGGAAATAGAGGAAACGGCAGCCGTCTTGCGCGCGCCCGAGGTCAGGGCCCAGGCCACGCTGGACAGGCACAGCACCATGCCCACCCATTCGATGGCGGCGGGCCGGTAGTGTTCGAACTGCACCGACAGCAGCACGGAAATGACGGGGGTGACGACGCCGATATACACGGTCTTTTGCGTGCCGATGCGGGCGATTAAGGTGAAATACGCGCTGAAGGCGATCACCGAACCGAAGATGGCCAGGTACAGCAAGCCCATCCAGTAACTGGGGCGCGCGGGCAATTGCCAGGACTGGCCCGTGGCGACGGCCCAGGCGGCCACCATCAAGGTGCCCCACAGCATGGTCCAGGCCATGGTCAGCATCACGTTGCCGGAATGCTCGCGCACTTTCATGACGAGGGCGTTGCCCACCGTGCTGGACACGGTGGCCACCAGGGCCAGCATGAAGCCGAGCAGGAAATGACCATTGCCGCCGCCCAGGATATCTTGCAGTGCCGCACCGATGGACTGGTAAAACAGCAGCACGATGCCGCAGATGGCGACGAAGGCCGCGCAGCAGGTGCTCCAGGTGATGGGCGTGCCGAAGGCGATGCGGTTGAGCAATGGCGTCCAGAACACCATCAGCGCAAACAGCACGCTGACGAGGGCGGATACGAGGTACTGTTCGGAACTATACGTGCACACATAGCTGAGGGCGAACGAGGCCAGGCCCTGCAGCAGCATCCATTTCTGCGCGCGCCAGGGCAAGCGCAAGCGGTCGCCGCGCAAGGCGCACCAGGCAAACAGGGTGGCGGACGCGAGGCCGAAGCGGTAGACCACGGAAACGGCGGGGGCGACATCGCCCAGCTGCAAGGTGATGGCCCAGAAGGTGGAGCCCCAGATCAGGCAGGCAATGATGAACAGGAGAGGAGAGGACATCGCGCAAGTATACGGGCATCGCGCGGGGATGGCGAGTCTTGGCCGGGCTTGCTCAAAGAGTGGTCAGGAGACAACGAGGCATTGAGCCAGCGCAGTGCTTCTGGAAAATGTTGAATTTATGAAAATATTTACTTTATTATCAAGTAAACATTTTCTGAATTGCATCTTTTAAGGGGACCGCCATGCCAGCCTCACTGCAGATCAAAGTATGGAGCGTGCTTGTATATGTCGTGGTGGCAACCTTGGTTGCCATCTGGCTGCATGAGGGCATGTCGCCCTCGGCCTTGCTGATGGCTGCCGGCGCATTCGGCTAAAGCGCATGCGCCGGCAAGCAGATCAGTGGGTGACGCGGGTCTTGCGGCCATCGGACAGCAGGCGCACGCGTTCGCCCGGACGGAACAGTTCGTCCGCGTCTTGCACGATGGCGCGCATGTCGCCATTGTCCAGGCGTACGGTGATTTCCAGGCCGGGTTTGTTGGAAGCGTTCGCTTCGATGCTTTTGCCCGCCATGCCGCCGGCGACGGCGCCCAAGATGCTGGCAGCGATGGCGCCCTTGCCGCCACCGACTGTCGAGCCGGCCACGCCGCCCAGCGCCGCGCCAGCCAGCACGCCCGTGCCCGTTTCACCCTTGTCGATGGTGACCTGGCGCACGGATTCAACCGTGCCCATGCGAACCGATTGTTCATTCTGCGCCTGGCGCGCGTTGTACACATTCGCCGAGTTCGGTTGTACGGCGCAGCCGGCCAGGGTGGCGAGCAATGCCACTGCAATAATTGGTGCTTTCATGTGGGACTCCCTTGGACAAAAGTTAGTTGCCGATTACATTGACCGACAGATGATGACTTATCATAAGGACACTTGCCTCATATAACTAGTTGCGAATAGTAAAAATCTGTTACGGCACCGCGTGACCGCATGACCGCTTGCTGCTCAATACGCCAGCCGCAGGCGCCGGTACAAAAATCCCAGCACGAATAGCGGTCCCACCAGCAAGAAGCGCAAGTCGTCCAGGAACGACGGTTTCTTACCTTCGATCTGGTGGCCGATGAACTGGCCTATCCAGGCCAGCACGAACAGCGCCAGCGACACGGGCAGGATGGTCAGCGCCGGCATCATCAGCAGCAGGCCCAGCATGGCGGCCAGCATGGCCAGCATGCCTGCCGCAAACGGACGCGACAGCTTGTAGTAATAGTATAAAGCGAGAATACTGCCGAGCAGCGCCACGCTGGGATGCACGCTCCACAGCAGCCCCAGCAGGCTGAAGACGATCAGCGGCACGCACACGATGTGCACCCATTCATTGACGTGGTTGCGGTGGCTTTCGCCATACTGGGCCAGCAGGGTGTCGATGGTGCGCATGGGCGGTCTCTTGTGCAGGGATGGTTGTCCGGGAATTCTACACTGTCGCGTGGCCGGGTAAAATGGCCCTTCATTTCCCCTTCCGGACCGCTCATTTGAATAGCCCAGCCTTCTTGCCGGACCCTGCCGCCGACCCGCGCAAGCGCTGTTTCGATCCCGTCGTCGACGCCGATACGCGCTTGTTGATACTGGGCAGCTTGCCCGGCGAAAAATCGCTGGCGCACAGCCAGTATTATGCGCATCCGCAAAACAAGTTCTGGCGGCTGCTGGGAGAGGTGCTGGGCGTGGACTTGACGAGCCAGCCCTATGACGCGCGCTTGAGCACCTTGCTGGCGCACGGCGTGGGCCTGTGGGACGTGGTGGCGCAGGCGCAGCGCACGGGCAGCCTGGACAGCAATATCCGCGCCCGCGACGATAACGACCTGGCGGCCCTGGCCGCCAGCCTGCCGCAATTGCACACGATCGCCTTCAACGGCGGCACGGCCGCCAAGCTGGGCATCAAGGTGCTGGGCGAGCACGCGCAGCGCTACCGCATCGTCAGCTTGCCGTCGAGCAGCCCCGCTTACACGCTCGCGTATGGCGCCAAGTTGCTGCAATGGAAAACATTGCCGCCGTTGTAATGCGCGGAGTCAGTTGATCAGTTTGCCGGCTTTAGGCCGGCGCGTACGGCTGCGCTTCCAGCGGCTGTCCCTTGGCGTCGAATTTCAGCGCCACTGACAAGCGGGTCACGCCGATGGTGGCCAGCGCGTCGCAGATGTCGTCGACTTCGTCCTGCAGGTCGGCGGCCAGGTCCAGCGGCTTGTCGGCGCTGTGCAGCAACTGGCCGCCCGCCGTGCTGACGTTGACGCGCAGCAGCATTTCGCCATGCTCATCGGCCGGGCCGACGACCACCGAGACGTCGCCCGCGTCCACGTTGTTTTCCGCCAATGCATGGTTGATGCCGGACATCATCTGCAGCATCGCATACTCGCTCATGCCTTGTTCCTTGCCGCCGTGGAACAGATCCTGGTAGAGGAAGCTCACTTCCAGGGTGTTGCCGGCCGGCGCCAGGCAGCTTTTCACCAGATCGCCCACTTCCGTCGTCCATTGCTGGTAGCGGGCCATGCGCGCGTCGAACCAGGCGTCGAGCGCCGCTTCATCCTTCGGTTCCGCATAGAACGGGTCGTCCACGCGCTTGAGGGCAAAGCCCAGCAGGAAGCGCAGTTCGACGGCCGTGTCCTGCGGACCGAAGGCCGTTTCGCTCCAGCCGACGATGCTGCTTTCCAGGCCCGGCGTGGCGACGATCTTCTTGTCCGTCATCGACGAGTATGCATCGCGCACCATCTCGTGCAAATGGCTATAGGTGATGCGGTCGATTTCATCGAGGTCGTAGGCGTGGCTCATCAGGACTACCTTGGCCTTGGCGCTTTCCAGTTCTGCCTGTTGGAAACTTTTCACCAGCGCTTCGAACGCGTCCTGGTCCTGGAAGCTGTCCGCTTCCTTCAGGCCGCCCGTGCTTTGCACCAGCAGGGGCACGACGAAGGCGTTGATTTCCATCGCCGGGGCATTCTCGCGGCGGATCACGGAAATGGACGCCGCTTCCTCGATATGGCTGCGCAAGTACTGATAGGCGCCCACGTCCTCGTATTTCGCCCGCTCGATGGCGTCGTACAGGATTTCATCCTTCTTTTGATTCAAGGCCTTGCGGATCAGGCGGCCGAACTCGACGGCTTGCTCGGCCAGCACCGTGCCCTGCGATTCGCTGTCTTCCTGCTCCGCCAGGTTGAGGGCCATCGTGCACAGCATGCGCGTGACGGATTCATCCTTGTCTTCAGGCGTGTTGGCGGATTTACGGGGGACAGGGCGCTTATTTTTGGGCATGGCGATCAACAGGTTAAGAAAGACGGGTCAGGCAAACGGAAACAGGCGCCAGGGCTTATGCCAGGCGCCGGGACGGATCATACAGGCGGACGCGGCCGCCTGATACCTCAATGGTCGGTATCGAACATCTCGTGCAATTCGTCGAGCAGGTCGGCGGCTTCTTCCTGCGACAGGCCGAGATGCTGGCAAGCAAGTTCGCCGCCCTTGTCCCACTCCAGCGAGGTACTGTTGCCATGGTAGCGCTGAATGCCCTTTTCGGCCAGCAGCGACAGGGCGACGAGCGAGCGGATGGCGTCGTCCGTGGACGGGTCGGCCAGCACCGTGTAGTCGTGGTGGTGCAAAATCGCCCACGAGACGTCGGAAGACAGGCCCCAGTTGCGCGCCAGCAAGCAGCCGATGGCCGCGTGGTTGGTCTGGTGGCGCGCGTCTTCCAGTGCTGTAAAACAATTGTGCGCATCGTTGGCGGCCGCCGCGTACGTGTTGACGTAGTCGGGAAAGCGGTTCATCAGCAGGGGCACGCCGATGTCGCAGAACAGGCCGAAGGTGTGGGCGATGTCGGGCGGGGCGATGCGCAACTTGCGTGAAGTAAATACCAGGGCGCGCGCGCGCTTGGCCGACACATCCCAGAAATTGGTCAGTTCCACGCCTTCCGCTTCCAGCGCCTGGCGCGCCAGCAAGCCCGTCATCATGGCGCTGCACTGGTTGATGCCGAGGAAATTGATGCCTTGCTCGACGGACTTGGCCTTGCGCGCGGCGCCATAGAACGGCGAATTGGCCAATTTCAGCAGGGCGCCCGACATGCCGACGTCGTCGGCGATGATGCGCGCGATGCGGCGCGGCGACGGGTCCTGTTCCGCCAGTTCGCGCTGCAAGTCGACCAGCAGGCTGGGACGCGGCGGGATACGGATGGAACGCATCAAGGCGTCAACCGGATCTTCCTGCTCTATCTGCTTTTGCGCTGCCGCTCTCATCATCACGCTTTCATCATCATTTTTGTGCCCGGTGCTTATTCTGTCGTGCGCTGCCGCTGCCCGCTTCATGAGCGTCTGGCGCAGTGCCCGACGATTATCGCTGTTTATGCATAGCAATAGTTCATATCTGCAATATATTCTGGAAAAAATCCCCGTTTTGGCCCGGTCCGGCCGTGATTTTCGTCATTTTACGACCTTGCCCGTCCCGGTATCCATGATGAAAAAACCAAGTTTTATTTGTTTTCAAGGCGGGGCAAAGCGTGCGGCCGGATGCGCGGCGGTACAATTGCCTGATGAAAAAAATCCTTGCGGGTATCGATTTCGCGGACGATTCCAGCAGCGTGGCGCGCCAGCTGATCGGCGTGACCGTGCTGGTCGACGGCGTGGGCGGGCGCATCGTGGAAACGGAAGCGTATGACCGGCTGGACCCTGCCTCGCACACGTATGGGGGCATGACGCCGCGCAATGCGGCCATGTTCGGCCCGCCCGGACATGCCTATGTCTACCGCTCGTACGGCATCCATTGGTGCCTGAACTTTGTGTGCCGCGAAGCGGGGCATGGCGCGGGCGTGCTGATCCGCGCGATCGAACCCGTGGAGGGGCTCGATGCGATGCGCGAACGGCGCGGCGTCGCGGGGGAGCGGCTGCTGTGCTCGGGACCGGGCAAGGTGTGCCAGGCGCTGGGCGTGAGCCATCTGCACAACCGGCTGGCACTGGACGCGCCGCCGTTCCTGTTGCTGGCCCGCGAGGGCGATGTCACGGTGCAAACGGGGCCGCGCATCGGCATTTCCAAAGCGATGGACACGCCGTGGCGCTTCGTGCTGGCCGGCTCGCCCTATCTGAGTAAACCGCTGCGCGCGCCCGCCGTCTAGCTGCGCCGGCGCCGCGATGCATCGTTGGCGCCATGCCGGCCGGGCATGCCGCGCAGCGGGCTGTGCAATGCGCGCCGGTCCTTGCCTTCTCCGTTGGCGGGGCTGGCAGGATGCTGGAATGCTTCGTCTTCGGTGTGGCCAGCCGGTGAGGCGGGGCGCTCATCCAGGGTGAACACGGCCACGGCCGCCGACAATTTGACGGCCTGGTCCTGCAAACTGGCCGCCGCCGCTGCCGCCTGTTCCACCAGGGCTGCATTTTGCTGGGTGACGTCATCCATTTGCGTGACGGCCTGGTTCACTTCCGTGATGCCCGACGCCTGCTCCGCGCTGGCCTGTTTCACGCGCTGGATGATCTCATTGACTTGCTGCACCGAGGCCACGATGGCGCC
Organism: Janthinobacterium sp. SUN026; assembly: GCF_030397625.1. Taxonomy (NCBI): domain Bacteria; kingdom Pseudomonadati; phylum Pseudomonadota; class Betaproteobacteria; order Burkholderiales; family Oxalobacteraceae; genus Janthinobacterium; species Janthinobacterium sp. SUN026. The sequence goes on from NZ_JAPQNU010000001.1 coordinate 214,889, forward strand.
CATGCTGTCGCCCGCTTGCTGCACGGCCACGCTGCCGCCGTCGATGGTGGTGACGGACGTGGCGATCAGGGTCTTGATTTCCTTGGCGGCCTGCGCCGAGCGCTGCGCCAGGGTGCGCACTTCCGACGCCACCACGGCAAAACCGCGGCCCTGTTCTCCCGCGCGCGCCGCTTCCACCGCCGCATTCAGCGCGAGGATATTGGTCTGGAAGGAAATGCCGTCGATCACGCCGATAATATCCACGATCTGGCGCGAATTGGCGCGTATCGTCGCCATCGTCGTCACGGCTTGCTGCATCGACACGCCCCCTTGCACGGCCAGGGTGGATGCCTGCCCCGCCAGCTCGCAGGCCAGTTGGGCGTTGTCGGCGTTGTCATTGACGGCTTGCGTCAGCGCTTCCATGGCGCTCGACGTCTCTTCCAGCGAACTGGCTTGCATTTCCGTGCGCGCCGACAGATCCAGGTTGCCGGTGGCAATTTCGTGCGAGGCCGTGTCGATCGATTGCACGGCGCCCATGATGGTGCGCAAGGTCTGGTTCAGGTGGGCGATGGTCTGGTCCAGCACGCGCGAGGTGGCGGCGATTTCATCATTGCCCTGCTTGGGCGCGCCCGCCATCAGCTTGCCCGCCGCCAAGTCTTGCACGGCGTCGGCAATGCCGCGGATTTCCACCAGCATGGCGCGCCGCACCAGCATGGTCACCACGATGGAGACGAGGATGGAGAGCAGGACGGTCAGCAGCAAGCTCCAGCACAGGGTGCGAAACTCGGCGCTGGCCGTCGCATGGGCCTGGCTGCTGAGCGTCGTTTCCAGCGCGGACAGTTGCGCCAACTGCGTATTGAACTGGCCGAACTGCGTTTCCGCCTTGAGCATGGAATTGGTGGCGATCGACTGGTCCATCTGCGCCATTTCCATGGTTTCCAGCACGGCCTTGCGATAGCCGGCCAGTGCCGTGATGGCCGCATCGACCAGGGTGAGTTCGGCGCCCGTGGCCGTGGCGCGCAGCGAGGCCAGCTGGGTGCCGATGGCCGCGTGGCGCGCCTTGATCTGTTGCTCCAGTGTATCGAGACGGGCCTTGGCGAAGCTGCCATTCGTCCACGACAGCAACTGGTACATATTGCCGTGCACATGCTTGGCCTCCCCTAGTACGTCGGCGGCTGCTTTCAGGTGCGTGATGCGTACCCGCACCATGTTTTCCAGCGAGGCATTTTGCCGCACCATGCCATACCAGGCGCCGGTCGAGCTGAGTATCAGCAACAGCAGGACCAGGGTGGGTGCCAGCAATAATTTTGGCCCTATGCGTAATTGATTGAGCATGCTCGACTCCTGGCGATGGCCGTTCAAACCGCAGGCGGCGCGCGGTGTGCATGCGCGCCGCCCTTGCCCTATTTTTTGTAGATCCCCGCTTCCAGCACCACATCGTTGACGCGCAGGATGTAGGTGGTCTTCGGTTCGATCTTGCCGGTGGTGGGATTCTTGTATTGGTAATCGACCCAGCCCTTGCCTTGTTTTTGCGCCAGCTCAATGATTTCACGGCGATATTTCTTGCCATTCGCATCGGGCACATCCGTCAAATCCTTGCCCACGATGGAAGGATTGATGGGGTGGGCCAGCACGATGCCCGTCTTGATGTCGCGCATGTCCACATACAGCGAGCCCTGCACGAAGTCCGGGTCTTTCGCCGTGATTTTTTTCATCATTTCTTCCTTGCCATGCGCCTTCATGAAGGCGGCGCCCCGTTCGGCCATGGCGATGGCGTCTTTTTCCGTTGGTTCGACCGCGGCGCTGACGTTGCCACCGGCAAATGCCAGGCACAGCAGGCTACCCGTGAATAAGCGTTTCATGAAAGCTCCTTGTGATATCGAGGGATATGTTGCCAAGTCGTAATTTACGTCGCCGACGCTGCCCGCAAATTGCGATGGCACAAACTAAGGTGTTGCTTGTCGGTAGCTTGCAACGTATCGACGGCTTGTTGATATGTAACAATTTGGTTCCGAGTGGCAAGAACTATGATGACTTTCACAGCATGCCAAGCTGGCAAGGCATGGCAGAGGAAGAGGCTGGAATTGGCCGGGATAGGGCTGGTTTCAAGGAAGTTATCGCTGTTTACTAGCAAGGAGCCGATCGTGTCCGCACCCATTACCGAGCCGTTTTCACCCAAGTTCAAGCCGTATACGCGGCACACCATACAACAGGCGCGGCAGTGGGAATGGCTGCCGGAAGAGCAGCGCGAAGCCGTGCAAGTGGTGTCGCACGTCTTGCCGTTTCGCACCAATGCCTATGTGCTCGATCAGTTGATCGACTGGAACAACATCCCTGACGACCCCATCTATCGCCTCGTCTTTCCCCACCGCGACATGCTGGCGCCCGAGCAGTACGCGCACCTGCGCGAGCTGGTGCTGGTGCAACAGGACAAGGCCGCTATCGATGCCTATGTGCATGGCTTGCGCCTGGGCATGAATCCCCATCCGGCCGGCCAGATGACGCACAACGTGCCCCGGGTCAACGATGCGCCCGTGCGGGGCTTGCAGCATAAATATGCGCAAACGGTGCTGTTTTTCCCCAGTGCAGGACAGACGTGCCACGCGTATTGCACCTTCTGTTTCCGCTGGCCCCAGTTTGTCGGCATGGACAACATGAAGTTCGATGCGCACGAGTCGCATGAGCTGGTCGCTTACCTGAAACTGCATCCGGAAGTGACGGACGTGCTGATCACGGGCGGCGACCCGATGATCATGAATACGCGGCAACTGGCTGCCTACCTGGAGCCGCTGCTGGCACCGGGCCTGGAACATATCCAGAACATCCGCATCGGCACCAAGGCGGTGGCGTATTGGCCGCAGCGCTTTGTTTCGGACCGCGATGCGGACGACTTGATGCGCCTGTTCGAGCGCATCGTCAAGGCGGGCAAGAACCTGGCCGTGATGGGCCATTACAGCCATGCCGTCGAGTTGCGCCAGGACATCGCCCAGCAAGCGGTGAAGCGCATCATTTCCACGGGCGCTACCTTGCGCATGCAGGGGCCGCTGATCCGCCACATCAACGAAGACCCCGCTAGCTGGGCCGAGCTGTGGCAGACGGGCACGCGCCTGGGGGCGATTCCGTATTACATGTTTGTCGAACGGGACACGGGCCCGCGCAGCTATTTCGAGTTGCCCCTGGCGAAGGCGCACGAGATTTTCCAGGCCGCCTACCAGATGGTGTCCGGCCTGTCGCGCACGGTGCGCGGGCCTTCCATGAGCGCGTTTCCCGGCAAGATCGTCATCGATGGCATCGTCACCATCCATGGCGAAAAACTGTTTGCCCTGCAATTTTTGCAGGCGCGCAACCCGGACTGGGTGCGCCGGCCGTTTTATGCCAAGTTCGATGCGGAAGCGACGTGGATGGACGATTTGAAGCCGGCCTTTGGCCAGGACAAGTTTTTCTTTGAAACGGATGACCCGGTGCCGCAGGTGCCGCATAAAATCATCCGCCTGGCACAGGCCGCCTGAGCATGCACGGCCACGGCGCGCCTGCCCGTTCCGGTGCGGCCGTGTTTTGCCTGGTGTTCCTGCCGTTCGCGCTCGGTCATTACCTGTCCTGTCTGCTGCGCGGCGTGAATGCCGTGCTGACGGCCGAATTGCTGGGCGCCATCGCCCTGACGCCGGCCCAGCTGGGCTTGCTGACCAGCGCCTTTTTTCTCGCCTTTGCGCTGGTGCAATTGCCGGTCGGCATGGCGCTCGACCGCTACGGCCCCCGCACGGTGCAACTGTGGCTGCTGGCGCTGGCGGCCCTGGGCGTGTGGCTGTTCAGCCGGGGCCACAGCTTTGCCGGACTGATGTGGGCACGCGCCTTGATGGGGGCGGGCCTGGGCGGCTGTTTCATGGCCGCCGTGAAAGCGATCTCGTGCGCCATCGCGCCAGCTCGCCTGCCGTCCGTGCATGGCTATCTGATCGCCGTGGGCGGCCTGGGAGCGGCCACGGCCACCATGCCCGTCAAGCTGGCCCTGCACTACACGGATTGGCGCGGCGTGTTCCTGGGCCTGGCGCTGGCGGCGCTGGCCATCGGCTTGCTGATCCGCCTGCTGTCGCCGGCCCTGCCTGCGCCCGCCGCGGCGAGGAACAAGGTCAGCGTCTGGAGCGTGTATCGCGACAGGGCCTTTCGCCGCACCATCGCGCTGATCCTGCTGCCGCACACGGTGTTCTTTGGCGTGCAGGGCTTGTGGGTGGGGCGCTGGCTGGCCGACGTGGGCGGCTTGTCCGACGACAATGTCGCGTATTTGTTGTACCTGGGCATGGCGGCCGTCATCTTCGGCGCCATCGGCATGGGCATGCTGACGGAATGCGCGGCGCGGCGCGGTATTGCACCCATGCAAGTGGCGGGCGTGGGCATCGTCCTGTTTGTCGCCGTGCAAGTGGCGATGGCGTGCAATGTGGTGCCCAGCCTGCCTTTGCTGTCCGTGCTATTTACCCTGCTGGGCACGGTGACGGGCCTCGAGTATGCGATCGTTGCGCAAAGCATGCCGGCCAGTTTGACGGGCAGGGCGGCCACCTGTTTGAATTTGCTCATTTTCACGGGCGCCTTCCTAGCGCAGGCGGGCTTTGGCCTGATCCTCGGCTGCTGGCCCCTGAACAGCCAGCAGCAGTATCCGCCGCAGGCGTACCAGGCGGCGTTTGGCGTGCTGGCGGCCTTGCAATTGCCAGGACTTGCGATGTTTTTCATTCACCGCTGCAGGCGTGCCGGGCCATCCGGTAAAATGGCAGCCTGCACAGCGGCAATGATCAACTCCAAGGAAGACTATGAAACTCGTTCGTTATGGACGTCCAGGCAAGGAAAAACCGGGCCTGATCGATGAAGAAGGCAAACTGCGCGACCTGTCCGGCGTGATCGCCGATATTGATGGCGCACAACTGTCCGACAAGGCCCTGCGCAAGCTGGCCAAGCTCGACGAAAAGACCTTGCCTTTGGTGCGCGGCAATCCACGCTTCGGCGTGCCGCTGGCGAAAGTCGGCAAGTTCATCGGCATCGGCCTGAATTACGCGGATCACGCGGCCGAGGCCGGCATGCCGATCCCGGCCGAACCCATCGTCTTCATGAAGGCCATCACTTGCCTGAATGGCCCAGACGACAATGTCGTGTTGCCGAAAGGCTCGAAAAAGACGGACTGGGAAGTGGAGCTGGGCGTGATCATCGGCACGCGCGCGCAATACGTGAGCGAAGAGGACGCCCTGAAATACGTGGCCGGCTATTGCGTCGTCAACGACATTTCCGAGCGCTCGTTCCAGCTGGAACGGGGCGGCCAGTGGGACAAGGGCAAGGGTTGCGACACCTTCGGCCCCGTCGGCCCATGGCTGGTGACGCGCGATGAAGTCATCGACGAGCAGGATCTGGACCTGTATCTGGAAGTCAACGGCAAGCGCATGCAGACCGGCAATACGCAAACCATGATCTTCACGGTCGCGCAGATCGTCAGCTACCTGTCGCAATTCATGACCCTGGAACCGGGCGACGTCATCGCCACGGGCACGCCGCCGGGCGTGGGCCAGGGCCGCAAGCCGCAGCGTTTCCTCAAAAAAGGCGACAGCATGCGCCTGGGTATCGCCGGCCTCGGTGAACAGCAGCAGGACGTGGTTGCCTGGACTGCCTGATGGCCGGTAGCGATATCGACCGTTTGCCGCCGTTGCTGCTGGACCAGCTCGATGTCCAGCAGCGCGCGGCCGCGCAAGCCATCATCGACGGTCCGCGCGGGGCGCTGTACGGCCCCTTCGTGCCGCTGATCCGCAGCCCCGAGCTGATGGAAACGGCGCAGCGCATGGGGGAATATTTGCGCTACCGCAGCGCCATCGGCACGCGGCTGTCGGAACTGGCGATCCTGGTGACGGCGCGCCAGTGGGACCAGCAAGTCGAGTGGGCCATCCACGCGCCGCTGGCCGTGCAGAACGGCATCGCGCAAGCGGCCGTGGACGCCATCGCGGCGCGGCGCGTACCGCTGGCCCTGAAGGAAGACGAGCAAGCCGTGCATGACTTTTGCATCGAGTTGCAGCAGAACAAGCGTGTCAGCGATGCCACGTATGCGCGCGCGCTGGCGCTGTTCGGCGAGCACGGCGTGGTCGACTTGATGGGTATCAATGGCTACTACACCTTCCTGGCCATGGTGATGAATGGCGCGCAGACGGCGGTGCCGGCCTTGGGTGTGCCGCCCATGCCCGCCTGATGACAGGTGTTTTTCGGACAAAGATGGACAAAGTGTAATGAAGTTGAAATTATTCAATATATAATTTTACTTCCCTTCCATTGCCAACAAGCTCAATGAAAACTCGTCCGTGCTTCACCCTGATGGGCCGCGCCTTCCTGGCGCTGGCCCTTTCTTTTTGCCCCTTGATGACTGTGCGCGCGCTTGCCGCCGAGACCGCTGCGACCGCCAGCCCCGGCGCTTCCGCCCTGGAAAACTCCGTCGTCAAGGTGTTTTCCACCTTGCGGGGACCGGACCCCTACAAACCGTGGAGCAAGGCTGCGCCGCAAGAGGTGACGGGTTCCGGCGTCGTCATCGAAGGCCGCCGCATCCTCACCAATGCGCATGTGGTCGGCTATGCCAGCCAGGTGCAGATCCAGGCGAATGGCGCCGGCGACAAGATACCGGCGACCGTGCTGGCCATCTCGCGCGGCATGGACCTGGCCTTGCTGAAAATCGACGACGACAGTTTTTTCGCCAGCCATAAAGCGGTGCCGCGCGCCAATGTCTTGCCGGACGTGCGCGATGCCGTGCTGGCGTATGGCTATCCGACGGGCGGCACCTCGCTGTCGATCACCAAGGGCATCGTTTCGCGCATCGAATTCGTGCGCTACAACTTCCCCGTCTCCGGCCTGCGCATCCAGATCGATGCGGCCATCAATCCGGGCAATAGCGGCGGCCCCGTGATTGCCGGCGACAAGATGATCGGCCTGGCCTTTGCCGGCATGCTCAATGCGCAAAACATCGGCTACATCATCCCCAACGAGGAAATCGAACTGTTCCTGCGCGACCAGGACAGTGGCGCGCCCAAGGGCAAGCCGGCCATGCGTGACGTGACGCAAACGCTGGAAAATCCCGCGCTGCGCACGTATCTGAAGCTGGCCAAGGGTGTCGAAGGCGCCGTCGTGATGACGCCGGCCAGCAAGGATGCCGCCTATCCGCTCAAGGAGTGGGATGTCATCACGCATATCGGCGATTTTCCCATCGACAACCAGGGCATGGTCAAGCTGAATGCCAACAGCCGCGTGCGCTTCCAGTACCGGGTACAGCAGTTGGCGAAAGACGGCCAGTTGCCGTTGACGGTGGTGCGCCAGGGCGCGCCCCTGAAAATCAAGGTGCCCGTCTCGGCGGCGCACCCGATGCTCATCAGCGGTCTGCAGGGCAATTACCCATCCTATTTCATCTTCGGTCCGATGGTGTTTTCGCGCGCCAGCACGGAATTCATGGCGGCGCCGAATGGCAACCCGGCGATGTTGGGCGGCATGGCGTTTGCCGGCAATCCGCTTGCCACGCGGCGCGGCGATGCGCCCGACAGCGAGCGCGAGGAACTGGTGGTGATCGCCGCGCCGTTCTTCCCGCACAAGCTGATGAATGGCTACAGTACCCGTTTCTTCTCGGTCGTCGATTCCGTCAATGGCGTGCGCGTGCGCAGCCTGGCGCACCTGGTGGCCTTGCTGCGCGACCAGACGGATGAATTACTGACGTTCCGCTTCCAGCAGCGCGATGCGGAAATGGTCGTCGTGCCCCGCAAGGACATGCTGGCAGCGACGGAATCGGTGCTGACGGATAACGGCATCCGCTCGGAAGCGTCGCCCGACATGTTGAAAATCTGGAATGAAAAAACGCCGGTAAACTGATCGTTCCCGGCGTTCCGCAAGACAACAGGCGCGGCGCAGACCGCGCCTGTTTTACTTTAAGCCAATACTTTCTTCAGCCACGCGCCGATGGCGTCGATTTCTTCCTGGCACAGCGAGTGCTGCATCATGTACTCGTGCCATTCCACCTTGTAACCCATGCCGGTGAGCAAGTCGCGCGACTGTTGCGCGCGGCCGATCTGCACCACGGGGTCGGCCGTGCCGTGCGCCATGAAGATCGGCGTCTGCAGGCTGGCCGGCGTGCGTTCCAGAGCCGTCTTGTCGGCCAGCGGCAGATAGCCGGACAGGCACATCAGGCCGGCCAGCGGTTCCGCATGGCGCAAGCCCGTTTGCAGGGTCATGGCGCAGCCTTGCGAGAAGCCGGCCAGGATGATGCGGCTGGCGGGAATGCCGCGCGCCTTTTCGCGCGCGATCAGCGCTTCGATCTGCAGCTGCGAGGCGCGCAAGCCGCCCTCATCTTCGCGGCGCACGAGGTCGCTCACGAGGATGTCGTACCAGGCGCGCATCACATAGCCGTTGTTGATGGTGACGGGCATGGTGCCGGCGCTGGGGAAGATGAAGCGGATGGCGGGGCAGCCGCGCAAATCGAGTTCTTTCACCAGGGGAACGAAGTCGTTGCCGTCGGCGCCCAGGCCATGCATCCAGATGATGGAGACGGTGGGGTTCGGTGCGCTGTCGAGTTCGATGGTTTCCAGCAAAGTGCTCATGTATTTTCCTCTGGTAGTGGTTGCGCCGGACGCAGCGCCGATTTGGGACGGAAGGCCTTGCAGATGGCCGGGTCGGTTTCCATGTAAGGGCCTCCGATGAGATCGATGCAATAGGGCACGGCGGCAAAGATGCCGTTCACCAATTGATTTCCATCAACATCCTTCAAGCCTTCCAGGGTTTCCTTGATGGCTTTCGGCTGGCCCGGCAAGTTCATGATCAGGGCGGCGCGCTCGGGCGTCTCGCGGATCACGGCCACCTGGCGCGACAAAATGGCCGTCGGCACGAATTGCAGGCTGATCTGGCGCATCTGTTCGCCGAAACCGGGCATTTCCTTGGTCCCGACGGACAAGGTGGCGTCCGGCGTCACATCGCGCCGTGCCGGACCCGTGCCGCCCGTCGTCAGGATCAGATGGCAGTGGCTCAGGTCGACCATGTCGATCAGGGTGTTTTCAATTTGCGAGCGCTCGTCCGGGATCAGGCGCTTTTCCAGGCGGAAAGGCGTGCGGATGGCGGCGGACAGCCAGCTTTCCAGGGCGGGGATGCCCAGGTCTTCATACACGCCGCCGCTGGCGCGGTCCGAGATCGACACGAGGCCGATAATCAATTCGTCTTCGAGAGTGGTGGACATCGGTCACCTATAAAAGTTTGGAGTGTCTTAAAAACAATAAAACCGGGATTATCCCGGTTTTTTGTCCATCCTTGCGTTTGGGACGGTCAATTACTCGTCGTCTTCCGCTTCTGCGTCATCTTCGTCGGCATCTTTCTTGCCGCCATTTTGCTTCTTGGCGATCTCTTTCAAGATCTGGAAGATTTCACGGTAGGCCTTCGGCGGCTTGTTCTCGGCTTGCTCCTTGCGGGCATTGCGGATCAGGGTGCGAAGGTGCTGCACGTCCAGTTCCGGATTTTCCGACAGCAAGACGGTCAGGGCTTTGTCGTCCGTCAAGAGTTTGTCGCGGCGGCGTTCCATCGCGTGCATATTGGCTGTGTCGGCTTTCGACAAGCCTTTCCAGCTATCGATGGTGCGTTGGATGGCGGCAACTTCGTCTTCATCCAGGGTGCGCATCTTCTTGCCCACGTATTGCAGCTGGCGGCGGCGGCCTTCGTGATCCTTGATTTGCTGGCATTCGAGAATGGCGTCACGCACGTCTTCCGGCATCGGGACGCGCTTGACGCGGTCGCGTGCCTCATTGACGAGTTCTTCGCCCAGCTTTTGCAGGACGGTCATCTGGCGCTTGAGTTCCGACTTCGAAGGACGTTCATATTCCTGTTCGAATTCGGTGGATTGGAAGCCGCAAGCTCCCCGGTTTGGATTTGGCATGATAAGGCGGGATTGGCCGCGTAGGCCGCACCTGTAAACTGTAAACGACTGCTATGATAACCTTTTTAGCGGCTTTCCGAAGAAAACAGCGCATGAACGACTCCGTATTTACCCATAGTCAAGAGCAATTGCAGCAACTAGCCCGTGATGTGTTGTCTTTTGCGCGGGAAGCGGGCGGCACCGACGCAGCCGTCGAAGTCAGCGAAGGCGGCGGCTTGTCCGTTTCTGTCCGAAAAGGCAAGATCGAGACGATCGAGCAAAACAAGGACAAGGGCATGGGCGTGACCGTGTTTGTCGGCAAGAAGCGCGGCAATGCCAGCACCTCCGATTTCTCGCCGTCCGCCCTGCGCGCCACGGTGGACGCGGCCTACAACATCGCCCGCTTCACGGCCGAGGACGATTGCGCGGGCCTGGCCGACACGGACATGCTGGAAATGTCCCCCCGCGACTTGCAATTGTTCTATCCCTGGCTCATTTCCACCGAGGAAGCCGTCGCGCTGGCCCAGCGGGCTGAAGCGGCCGCGTTTGCCGTCGACCCGCGCATCACGAATAGCGAGGGGGCCAGCGTGCACGTGCAGCAATCGCACTTTGTTTCCGCCAATTCGCGCGGCTTCATCGGCGGCTACCCGTTCTCGCGCCACACCCTGTCCGTGGCGCCCATCGCCGGCAAAGGGGCGAAGATGCAGCGCGACGACTGGTATTCGTCCGTGCGCGACGCCTCCAAAATGTCGAGCCCGGAAGCCATCGGCCGCTATGCCGCCGAGCGCGCCCTGTCGCGCCTGAACGCGCGCAAACTGGGCACGCGCACTTGTCCCGTGCTGTTCGAGGCGCCGCTGGCGGCCGGTTTGCTGGGTACCTATGTGCAAGCGACCTCGGGCGGCGCCCTGTATCGCAAATCCACTTTCCTGAACGATTCCCTGGGCACGCAAGTGCTGCCGTCGCACGTGCAGATCTTCGAAGACCCGCACGTGATCGGCGGCGTCGGTTCGGCGCCGTTCGACGAAGAGGGCGTGAAAACCGTCAGCCGCGACGTCGTCAAGGATGGCGTGGTGCAAGGCTATTTCCTGTCGACCTACACGGCCCGCAAGCTGGGCATGCAGACGACGGGCAACGCGGGCGGTTCGCACAATCTGTATCTGACCTCGAACCTGACGGCCGCCAGCGACGATTTTAGTGCCATGCTGAAAAAACTGGGCACGGGCTTGCTGGTGACGGAGCTGATGGGACAAGGAACCAATTACGTGACGGGCGACTATTCGCGCGGCGCATCCGGTTTCTGGGTGGAAAATGGCGTGATCCAGTACCCGGTGGAAGAAATCACCATCGCCGGCAACATGAAGGACATGCTGCGCAACATCGTGGCCGTGGGCGCCGACGAACTGCGCCGCGGCACCAAACAGACGGGTTCCATCCTCATCGAGAGCATGGTGGTGGCGGGCGGCTGAGCGCCTGCATGGCAAGCGCGACAACGCCGGGCGGGCGCGCCACGCTTTACTGCTGGACTTGATAGCCATCCGTCAGGGTGGCCAGAAACTTCACCATATCCTCGATCTCGCCCGCCGTCAGCGCCGGCGCCATGCCGCGCTTGCGGTCGAACGGCGCTTCCTTGACGTTCACGTTGGCGCGGTATCTGGCGGGTATGTCATTGAATTTCTGCACTTTTCCCCGCTTGTCGCGCGGATACCATTCTTGCGGATGCGTATCGCGCCGCACATAAAAACGCAGAGCATCCGTCAGGTTGTCGAACACGCCGTTATGAAAAAACACTTGGCGCGTGGCCACATTGCGCAGGCTGGGCACCTTGAAGGCGCCGCATAGCTCGCCTTTCGCCGCCAGGTCCGTACGGTCGGGACCGCACAAGCCCAGGTCGAAATAGGCCGGGTCGGCCGTGGCGGGAATGCGCATATTGCGCGGCACGCCCAGATTGTCGAAACTGAAGTCCGTGAACAGGGGCGGCGCGCCATGTTCGCCCCGCACGCTGGGGTGGCAAGCGGCGCAATTGCCCTTGCGTTCATCGTTGAACAGGGCCAGGCCCCGCAATTCGGCCAACTCCAGGGGAACCTTGTTGGCCAGGTACAGGTCATATTTGGAATCGTAGCGGTGAAAATCCGGCTCTTCCTGCTGGAATTGCTGCAAAGCATACGTGATGCGGCTGAATGCCTGTTGTGGTTGCGCAAAGATGGCGTCGCCAAAGACGCGCCGGAACGCATCCGCATAGTTGCCGTTGTGTAACCGTTCCACCACCGCATCCGTGCTGGCATTGGCCATTTCGTGCGCTGCCAGGAAAGGCCGTTCCGCCTGTTCTGCCAGGCTGGCGGCGCGGCCGTCGCGGTTGATGCCGCCGTTGGGCGCCCCTTCTTCATCAAAGCGGAAGGGCGGCGTGTGTTCCAGGTAGCGCAGCGATGGCGTGGCGCGGTAGCCGTGCGCCTGGCCATCGGCGCCGCCCAGTTGCACGGCCAGCTTGTTGCCGGGCGCGTAGGCGTGGTCCGGGTCATGGCAGCTGGCGCACGACTGCCTGCCCGAGGCGGACAGGCTGGCATCGTGGAAGATGCGTCGCCCCAGCTGCGCGGCAGGGCTGAGTTCGGCCGCCATGTTTGGCATGCCGTGCAAGCCAAGAAACAAGAATATGCACACGTGTGCAAATCGGGTCGGTGAAAATCGCGCCTCAGCGCGTGGCTGGTCTTTGATGGTCATATGGCGGGATGGTTGTCGGCAAGGGGGAGACAGGTAATGCTGCGCCCAGTATAGGCAGCAATGGCTGGCGTGGCAACGATTAGCGATGCTGCGCTGCGCAAGACGGGGAGCGGAAAACAGCCGGCGGCAGAGTAACCGCCGGCCAAGCCCGTCACGTCATGCGTGGCGGGCCAGTTTCATGCGCGGCTCAGGCGCGCAAGGTGGACAGGATAGGCTGCAGCACTGCCGCGCCCAGGGCGGCGCTGCGGGCGCCGCTCCAGCCCGTTTGCGGGTCGGGATCGTTGGCATTGTCCTTGAACGGCAATTCCAGGGTCAGCGACAGGCAGCCGAAGGCGTGCGTGATATGGGGCGAACCCATGGTCAGTACTTCCGGCGTGAACGGGCCGTCTTCGTAGCCGTGCTCATCCTGGAAGTCGGGGCTGGCCACCTTGAAGTCGGCGATGAAGCGGTCTTGCTCGGCCTTCTGTGCTGGCGTGAAATTTTCCAGCGCATCGCTGCCGGCCACGAAGACGTAAGGCAAGCCTTCGTCGCCATGCACGTCGAGGAACAGGTCGCAGCCGATTTCATGCATTTTCTGTTTCACCAGGAACACTTCCGGGCTGCGCTCCATCGTCGGCGTCATCCATTCGCGGTTCAGGTTGGCGCCGGCCGCGTTGGTGCGCAGGTTGCCATGCACGGAACCGTCCGGGTTCATGTTCGGCACCACGTAGAAGACGGCGTCTTGCAGGCACTGGCGGGCAAATGGATTGGCCTGGTCCAGCAAGGCTTCGAGCATGCCTTCGACAAACCATTCGGCCATCGTTTCACCGGGATGCTGGCGCGCGATGACCCAGACTTTCTTTTCGGCATCGGCGTCGCCCACCACCAGCAGATTCATGTCGCGGCCTTCCACGGTGCTGCCCAGGTCGATCAAGCGCACCAGCGGCGACGCTTGCGCGCTGTCGATCAGGGCCAGGTGGCGGTCCCATGGGTACGGCTCGAAGTAGGCGTAGTACACGCTTTCCTCTTCCGGCGTGTGTTCGATGGTCATCACCGTGCCGTCAAAGCTGGTCGGCACGCGGAACCACGTTTCGCGGTCGTAGCTGGCCACGGCCTGGTAATCTTTCCAGCCGTCCGGGTAGGCCGACTTGCCTGCGTTCATGAAGCGGATCGTGCACGCCTCGCCTTGCGCGCCTTGCAGGCGGAAGTAAAACCACTGCGTGATGTCGGCGTGGGAATCCTTGCGGATGTTCAGCTCGATGGATTGGGCATCGTCGGCGCGCAGCACCTCGATCGCGCCGGCGTCGAATTGCTGGCTGATTTTAATGGTCATGAGTGTTCCTGATAAAAACGTATGGGTTTTGCATCGTGTGCAATGGCGCGATGATACCTGTTTTGCGGTGGACTTTGTGCTGGCGCAAACGATGACGGACGCGCTTTGCTAACGTGATAGCTCCGACACGGGGAGGCCATCATGGATGACAACGGCAAACACATACGCGAACTGGAAAAGAAAATCAGCGCCCTCAGCGACGCCCTGGCGCACCTGGGCAAGGGCACGACCTTGCAGGAATTGCTGCGCATCATACGTTTCCCCGGCTATACGACGCCGGCCGAATTCACCTTCAACGTCGCCATCCTCGACACCATGCTGGTGCAGGCCAATGCGCTGGAAAAGCTGGGGCAGGATTTATTGGCAGGGGCAAAACAGGTGGTAGCAAAATAGTGAGCGCAGGCACTGACGTATTCCTGAATGCCTGAAAAATCGCCAGGGCCAGGGCCGCAGACAGTGCGAATGGACGCCCAGGCCCTGCAACATCGTCATGGACGTGTTGTCAGGTATTCAGGCCGCCAAAACGTTCGTAGAACCACGGCTCCACATCGGGCGCCTGCGCATCTTCGCGCCGCAAGGTGGCCAGGATATGTTCCTCGGCCGCCGCGTACGTGATGCGGTACAGGTCGCGGGCCAGCGCATACGCCTGCGTGCCGGGCCACGGTTCGGGCAGCAGTTCGACGGGCAGTTGCGGGTCGTGCAATTGCACGCGGCGGTAGGCGTGCGTCAGCAGCGAGCGGATGACGAACGCTTGCTCCGCATCGAACACGGGTGCTTCTTGCAGCAAGGTCAGCAGTGGTTGGAAACTGGCGATGAATTTTTGGTAGCCGGCCATGACTTCCGATAAATCCCAGCAGTCGCCCACCATGTCGCGCAGGGGACGCGTGCTGACGCCCGGCAATTCCGTGGTGTGGCAGACATATAGCTTGCCCTGCACTTCATTGCGCACGAGGATATCTTCCAGCGCCTCCGTATTGCTGGCAGGATGGCCAAAGATGCCAGGCGAGATCAAGCCATAGCCAGCCCACAATAATTCCTTGCGCAGCGCCCCCCGCTCGGCGGCGCCGATGCTGCCGGCCGGCCCGATCACCAGGGTCCAGCTGCCATCCCAGTGCACGACCAGCGGCGCATAGATGCGGCGATAGGCGCGCTCGAAGCGGGCCAGCGCCTCCGGGCGTATCGTATAGGCGCTGCGGCGGCCGTCGCGCTGCGAGCTGAGCCAGCCTTCCTGCGCCAGGCGGAACACGCTGGTGCGCAATAAACGGTCATTCACGCCAAACGGCGCCAGCAGTTCGATCAGGCTGCCCAGCCAGATGGCGCCGCCGCGCGGCACGATGGCGTCGCCAAAGATGGTCATCACCAGGGACTTCGAGCGCGGTGGGTCGCGTTCCAGGAAATCGGCTATCCATGCCGTGCAGCGGGTGTTCTTCATGTGGTTCCGGTCTGGCCGTGTTGCGGTCGGTTCAATAAAAGCAGCAGTTTACTTGGCTGCGCGGGTAGCGCGGCAATAATTTGCCGGAAGCGCTGGTGGCGCTCCGCAGTGTTTTCTCATAAGCAATATCATACGCACAAAAAAGCTGCACAAGATACGAATTTTTAAAATGATTCATATCAAGTGTATGCAAATCGTTTTTTGTATCGTATTATCTGTTCATCGCACCGCGTTGCTGCGCAAAATCAAAGACATGGGAGACAGATCATGTACGCACAAATGGTTGAAACCGGCCTCAAGAACGTCCGTTCCCTCGACGACATGGGTCAAGAAGAGCGCGCTTTCCAGGCACGCATCGACGAAGGCATCAAGATCGAGGCCAAGGACTGGATGCCGGACGCTTACCGCAAGACCCTGATCCGCCAGATTTCGCAGCACGCACACTCGGAAATCGTCGGCCAATTGCCTGAGGGCAACTGGGTCACGCGCGCGCCCACCCTGAAACGCAAGTCCATCCTGCTGGCGAAGATCCAGGATGAAGCGGGCCATGGCCTGTACCTGTATAGCGCCGCGGAAACCTTGGGCGTGTCGCGCGACGACTTGCTGGCCGCCTTGCATTCGGGCAAAGCCAAGTATTCCAGCATCTTTAACTATCCCACCCTGTCGTGGGCCGACATGGGCGCCATCGGCTGGCTGGTCGACGGCTCCGCCATCATCAACCAGATTCCCCTGTGCCGCTGCTCGTACGGCCCGTATGCGCGCGCCATGATCCGCGTCTGCAAGGAAGAATCGTTCCATGCGCGCCAGGGCTACGACATCATGATGTCGCTGTGCAAGGGCACGCCCGCGCAGAAAGCCATGGCACAGGATGCCTTGAACCGCTGGTGGTGGCCGTCGCTGATGATGTTCGGTCCATCGGACGCCGCTTCCGTCAACAGCGCCCAGTCGGCGCAATGGCGCATCAAGCTGTTCTCGAACGACGAATTGCGCCAGCGCATGGTCGACCAGACCGTGCCGCAAATCGAATACCTGGGCCTGACCGTGCCCGATCCCGACCTGAGGTTCAATGCGGAAACAGGCCACTATGAATTCGGCGAGATCGACTGGTCCGAGTTCAACAATGTCTTGAAGGGCAATGGCCCGTGCAACCGCGAACGCCTGCAAACGCGCGTGAAAGCGTATGAAGACGGCGAATGGTTCCGCGATGCCTTGGTCGCCTACGCCGACAAGCAAGCCGCTAGCAAAGCGGCAGCCTGAAAATATCTATAAAAGGGGATAGCAACATGAGCAAAGAATGGCCTTTGTGGGAAGTTTTCATCCGCAGCCAGCACGGCCTGGCGCACAAGCATGTGGGCAGCCTGCACGCTTCCGACGCCACCATGGCGGTCAACCATGCGCGCGATGTCTACACGCGCCGCAATGAAGGCGTGAGCATCTGGGTGGTGCGCGCGGCCGATATCGTCGCCAGCAGCCCCGGCGACAAGGGCGCTCTGTTCGAACCGTCGAACAGCAAGGTGTACCGCCATCCCACCTTCTTCCCGATGCCGGAAGAAGTCAAGAATCTGTGATGGGAGCGCCTGCAATGGATGACAAGGTCAATTACCTTCTGCGCCTGGGCGACAACGCCCTGATCCTCAGTCAGCAGCTGTCGCAGCTGTGCGGCAAGGGCCCGGCGCTGGAAGAGGACATGGCGTTGACCAACGTGGCGCTGGACTTGCTGGGCCAGACGCGTTTGTGGTTCAGCTATGCGGCCGAACTGGAAAACGCGGGCCGCGACGAGGACGACATCGCCTTTTTGCGCGACGCCCACGATTTCAAGAATTGCCTGCTGGTCGAGCAGCCGAACGGCAATTACGCCGACACGATGATGCGCCAGTTCTTCTTCGACAGCTGGCACTACTTCCAGCTGCTGGAACTGACGAAATCGACGGATGCGCGCATCGTCGAGGTGGCGCAAAAGTCGATCAAGGAAGTGACCTATCACTTGCGCCGCAGCGGCGATCTTGTCGTGCGCCTCGGCGACGGTACGGCGGACAGCCACGCGAAAACGCAGGCCGCCGCCGACAAGCTGTGGATGTACACGGGCGAGATGTTCAAGTACGACGCCATCGACCAGGCCATGGTCGCCGCCGGCATCGCACCGCCATCCGACATCCTGCGCCAGGCTTTCCTGGAACACGTGGCTGAGATCTTCGCCGAAGCGACGCTTGTCATGCCGGCGCCCGACGCCTGGATGCAAAAAGGCGGCAAGCAGGGCACGCACACGGAGCACCTGGGCTTTATCCTGGCCGAGATGCAGTTCCTGCAGCGCGCCTATCCCGGGGCGGAGTGGTAATGAACACTGCCGCGGCAGCGCTGGACGCCGCCCAGGTCTGGGCCTGGCTGGGCGACGTGCCGGACCCGGAAATCCCCGTCATTTCGGTGGTGGACCTGGGCATCGTGCGCGCCGTCGAAGTCACCGGCGACGACGCCTGTACCGTGACGATCACGCCCACGTATTCGGGTTGCCCTGCCATGCAGGTGATCGCCGACGCTGTCACGGATGCCTTGCGCAGCCATGGCGTGGACAAGGTGACGCTGGTGAACCAGCTGTCGCCCGCCTGGACGACGGACTGGATGAGCGAGACGGGCAAGGCCAAGCTGAAAGGCTATGGCATCGCCCCGCCGCAGCAGCAGGTGATCGACATCAGCGGTTTGCGTGGTGGCGTCAAGCGCCAGCCCATGCCGAAACTGGACGTGATCTGCCCGAACTGCGGTTCCACGCATACGCAGCTGACCAGCCAGTTCGGCTCCACGCCGTGCAAGGCCCTGTACAAATGCCTGGATTGCCGCGAACCGTTTGACTACTTCAAGTGCCACTAAAAAAATCAGGCACACGTTCCGAAGAAACTGGAGATGAAGCATGAGTAAATTTTATCCGCTGTGCGTGGCCAACGTGCGCAATGAAACGCGCGACACCATCGCCGTCACGTTCGACGTGCCAGCGGAACTGCAGCAGCAGTTCCGCTTCCAGCAGGGCCAGCACCTGACTCTGCGCGCCCATATCAATGCGGAAGACGTGCGCCGCTCGTATTCCATCTGTTCGGCGGTGCAGGATGGCACTCTGCGCGTAGCCATCAAGCGCACGCCGGGCGGCGCCTTTTCCACCTGGGCGAACGACACCCTGAAAGCCGGCGCCACCATTGAGGTGATGCCGCCGATGGGTCACTTCAACGTGCCGCTCGACTGCGTCAACCGCAAGCACTACCTGGCGTTCGCGGCCGGCAGCGGCATCACGCCCATCCTCTCCATCATCAAGACGACACTGCTGACGGAACCTCTGAGCCGCTTCACCCTGTTCTACGGCAACCGCGCCTCGTCGTCCGTCATCTTCAAGGAAGAATTGACGGACTTGAAGGATGTGTACCTGGAGCGTTTGAACCTGGTCTACGTGATGAGCCGCGAACAGCAGGACATCGAACTGTTCAACGGCCGCATCACGCAGGAAAAATGTGAGCAATTCCTGCAGCACTGGATCAAGATCGAAGACTACGACAACGCCTTCATCTGCGGCCCGGAAGACATGATGCTGGGCGTCTCCGCAGCCTTGCAGGCAGCCGGCATGCCCAAGCAGAATATCAAGATCGAGCTGTTCGCCGCCAGCATCCCGAAAAACGCCCACAAGCCGCGCGCCCAGCTGGCTGCGGACGCCGTGCAGGAAACGGAAGTGACCGTCATCCTAGATGGCAACCACACCACCTTCACGATGGACAAGGACAAGGAATCCATCCTCGACGCGGGCCTGCGTCAGGGCATCGATATGCGCTACTCGTGCAAGGGGGGCGTGTGCTCGACCTGCCGCTGCAAGATCCTCGACGGCAAGGTTGAAATGGACGTCAACTACGCGCTGGAAGACTATGAAGTGGCGCGCGGCTTCATCCTCAGTTGCCAGAGTTTCCCTCTCACAGACAAGGTCGTGGTCGACTTCGACCAGGCTGAATAAGCCGGTGCAGGGCACGGGCCCTGCCTTACCTATTACACAAGCGAGACGCCATGACCTACCAAAACATCCTCTTCACCATCGAGCAGGGCATCGCCACGCTCACCCTGAACCGTCCCGAAAAACTCAATAGTTTTACGCAAGCCATGCACGAGGAAGTGCGCGACGCCATCGCCAAAGTCAATGCGGACAGTACCGTGCGGGTGTTCGTGCTGACGGGGGCGGGGCGCGGCTTTTGCGCGGGCCAGGACTTGTCCGACCGCGCCGTGGAACCGGGTTCGAAGGGCGTGGACCTGGGCGAATCCGTGGAAAAGAACTATGCGCCGCTGGTGCTGGCCTTGAAAGCGCTGCCGATGCCCGTGATCTGTGCTGTCAACGGCGTGGCCGCCGGCGCGGGCGCCAACCTGGCGCTGGCTTGCGACATCGTCATTGCCGGCAAGTCGGCCAGCTTTGTGGAAGTATTCTGCAAGCTGGGCCTGATCCCGGACACGGGCGGCACCTTCTTCCTGCCGCGCCTGATCGGTTCCGCGCGCGCCATGGGCCTGGCCATGCTGGGCGAAAAACTGACGGCGGAAAAAGCGGAAGACTGGGGTTTGATCTGGAAATGCGTCGAGGATGCCCAGCTGGCCGACGAAACGCGCAAGCTGGCCGTGCACTTTTCCACAGCCCCCACCAAGGGCCTGGCCTATACCAAGCAGGCGCTGGCCGCCAGCGGTGCGAATACTCTGCCGCAGCAGCTTGCGCTGGAAGCGCGCATGATGAGCGATCTCGGTAACAGCGACGATTACCGCGAAGGCGTGGCCGCCTTCATGGAAAAGCGCGCACCGCAATTCAAGGGACATTGATATGGCAGCTCTGGACAACAACAGTATCGTCGCCGTCATCGGCAGCGGCGCCATGGGCGCCGGCATCGCGCAGGTGGCCGCAGCCGCCGGTTACCGCGTCAAACTGTACGATACGCGCACGGAAGCCGTCAGCAAGGCGTTGGCCGACATTGGCAAGATGTATGCGAAGCTGGCTGAAAAGGGACGTATGACGCCCGACGAAGCCGCGGCCGCCACGGCGCGCCTGCAGGCGGCCGGCAGCCTGGCTGATGTGGCAGATGCTGCCCTGGTGGTGGAAGCCATCGTGGAAAACCTCGACGTCAAGCGCGGCCTGTTCGCCGAACTCGAAGCGCTGGTTGGCGACGACTGCATCCTAGCGACGAACACCTCGTCGATTTCCGTTACGGCCATCGCGGCCAAGCTGCGCCGTCCGGAACGCCTGGTCGGCATGCACTTCTTTAATCCTGTGCCACTGATGGCGCTGGTCGAAGTGATCAGCGGGCTGGCCACCAGCGAGCAAGTCGCCGCCACCGTCTACGATACGTCCATCGCCTGGGGCAAGAACCCCGTGCATGCGAAATCGACGCCCGGCTTCATCGTCAACCGTGTCGCCCGTCCGTTTTATGCGGAAGGTTGGCGCTTGCTGAATGAACAGGCGGGCGACGCCGCCACCATCGACGCCGTGCTGCGCGAAGCGGGCGGTTTCCGCATGGGCCCATTCGAGCTGATGGACTTGATCGGCCATGACGTCAATTTCTCCGTCACCCAATCCGTGTTCGGCGCCTATTTCAACGACCCGCGCTTCACGCCGTCCGTGCTGCAGCAGGAAATGGTCAATGCCGGTTTCCTCGGCCGCAAATCGGGCCGGGGTTTTTACCTGTACGGCGAAGGGGCCGCTGCCCCCGTGGCGCAGGCGGAAGGCGCGCAAGCGAAGCCGGAATTCGTTGCCCTGTCGGCCGCCATCGGCGGCGATGGCCGTGGCCACAGCGGCATCATCCGCAGTCTGGTGCAGCGCCTGGAGCAGGCCGGCATCACCGTCAGCCGCCGCGTGACGCAGGAAGGCCAGTCGCATGACGAGGCGCCCGCCCTGCATTGCCATGGCGCCGCGATTTATCTGACCGATGGCCGCAGCGCCACCCAGCGCGCGCACGACAACCAGCATCCGGACACGGTGCTGTTTGACCTGGCGCTTGATTACGCCAATGCCAAGCGCATCGCCGTGGCCCGCGCCGACCAGTGCAGCGATGCGGCCTACGCGGCCGTCGTTGGCCTCTTCCAGGCGGCCGGTTTCATCGTCACGCGCCTGGACGACGTGCCTGGCCTGGCCGTCATGCGCACGGTGGCCATGCTGGCCAACGAGGCGGCCGACGCCGTCAACCAGGGCGTGTGCACGGTGGCTGCCGTCGATATCGCCATGCAGAAGGGCGTCAACTATCCGTGCGGACCGCTGGCCTGGGCCGATGCCGTCGGCGTCCAGCACATCGTGACCGTGCTGCACCACTTGGCGCAGGGCTATGGCGAGGACCGTTACCGCGTCTCGCCGCTGCTGCGCCGCAAACTCGCCAATGGAGCACAGTTTCATGCATAAGGAAGACCATATCCACGCTGCCCAGGCTTTGGCCGAAGCGGCCGCCGCCTCCATGCTGTCGCGCGATAACGCCACCGCCGCCATGGGCATCGCCCTGGCCGACGTGGGCCCCGGTCATGCCCGCATGACGATGACGGTGCGCGCAGACATGCTCAATGGCCACCAGACCTGCCATGGCGGTTTTATCTTTGCCCTGGCCGACAGCGCTTTCGCGTTTGCCTGCAACAGCTACAACCTGAACACCGTGGGCGCCGGCTGCACCATCGATTATCTGGCGCCGGGCCGTGAAGGCGACGTGCTGACGGCGCACGCCGTCGAACAGGCGCTGGCCGGCAAGAGCGGCGTCTACGACGTCAAGGTCAGCAACCAGGACGGGCGCGCCATCGCGCTCTTCCGCGGCAAGTCGATTCGCGTGGCGGGTGAAGTCATCAGCAATTGAAGTTACAAGAGCAGGCTTGAACTGCCGGAACGAATTACATAGTTATAGAACCGAATCAGGAGACAGAGATGGTCCAGAGAACCCCAGCACCGAATGACCTCGAACCGATCGAGCGTGCCAGCAAGGATGAACTGCAGGCGCTGCAGCTCGAACGCATGAAATGGACGCTCAAGCACGCGTATGACAACGTGCCCCATTACCGCGCCGCTTTCGACGAAGCGGGCGTGCATCCGGACGACCTGAAATCGCTGTCCGATCTGGCCAAATTCCCGTTCACCGATAAAAAGGTCTTGCGCGACAATTACCCGTTCGGCCTGTTCGCCGTGCCGCGCGAGCAAGTGGTGCGCATCCATGCATCCAGCGGTACCACGGGCAAGGCCACGGTGGTCGGCTATACGCAGAACGACATCGATACTTGGGCCAATGTGGTGGCGCGCTCGATTCGCGCCGGCGGCGGCCGCGCGGGCGACATGGTGCATATTTCCTACGGCTACGGCCTGTTCACGGGCGGCCTGGGCGCGCATTACGGCGCCGAGCGCTTGGGCTGCACGGTCATTCCGATGTCCGGCGGGCAGACGGAAAAACAGGTGCAGCTGATCCAGGATTTCAAGCCATCCATCATCATGGTTACGCCATCGTACATGCTCAACATCATCGAGGAATTCACGCGCCAGGGTCTGGACCCGGCCGAGTCCTCGCTGAAGGTGGGCATCTTCGGCGCCGAGCCGTGGACGGACGCCATGCGTTCGGAAATCGAGGCGCGTGCCGGCATCGACGCCGTCGACATCTACGGCCTGTCCGAAGTGATGGGCCCTGGCGTGGCATCCGAATGCATCGAGAGCAAGGACGGTCCCGTCATATGGGAAGACCATTTTTACCCGGAGATCATCGATCCGGAAACGGGCGAAGTGCTGCCGGACGGCGAAGAGGGCGAGCTGGTGTTTACCTCGCTGTCGAAGGAAGCGCTGCCCATCATCCGCTACCGCACACGCGACCTGACCCGCTTGCTGCCGCCGACGTCGCGTTCCATGCGCCGCATCGGCAAGATCACGGGCCGCTCGGACGACATGCTGATCATCCGCGGCGTGAACGTCTTCCCCACGCAGATCGAAGAGCTGATCCTGAAAATGCCGAAGCTGGCACCACAGTATCAATTGGTGGTCACGCGCGACGGCCACCTCGACAAGCTGGAAGTGGTGGCTGAATTGCGCATCGACCTGACGTCCACCATCTCGGCCAGCGAAACGGACGCGCTGGCGCGCGAGCTGGAACACCGCATCAAGACGCACGTGGGCGTGAGCACGCGCGTGCGCCTGGTGGCCGCGGCCGGCATCGAACGTACCCTGACGGGCAAGGCCCGCCGCGTGGTCGACCAGCGCCCGAAGATTTTCTCCTGATAGCTCGAACAAGGAACTAAACATGAATGACGCTTTTATCTGTGACGCCGTACGCACTCCCTTTGGCCGCTATGGCGGCGCGCTGTCCGGCGTGCGCGCCGACGACCTGGGCGCGCTGCCGATTGCCGCGCTGATCGCCCGCAACCCCTCCGTCGACTGGTCCGCCATCGACGACGTATTTTACGGCTGCGCCAACCAGGCGGGCGAGGACAACCGCAACGTGGGCCGCATGGCTGCGCTGCTGGCCGGCTTGCCGGCGGCAGTACCGGCCAATACCATCAACCGCCTGTGCGGTTCCAGCCTGGATGCCGTCGGCATGGCTGCCCGCTCCATCAAGGCAGGCGAGGCGGAGCTGATCATCGCCGGTGGCGTGGAAAGCATGACGCGCGCGCCTTTCGTGATGGGCAAGGCAGACAGCGCGTTCTCGCGCGCGGCGAAAATCGAGGACACGACCCTGGGCTGGCGCTTCGTGAACGGCAAGATGAAGGCGCAGTACGGCATCGACACCATGCCGGAAACGGCGGAAAACGTGGCCGTGGAATTTGGCATCAGCCGTGCCGACCAGGATGCGCTAGCCCTGCGCAGCCAGCAGCGCTGGGCCGCCGCCCACGCGGCCGGCGTCTTCGAGCGCGAAATCGTGCCCGTCGCCGTGCCGCAAAAGAAGGGTGATCCGAAGATGGTCACGAGCGATGAACACCCGCGTCCGGACACTTCGCTGGAAATGCTGGCGAAACTCAAGGGCGTCGTGAAAGCGGACGGCACGGTCACCGCCGGCAATGCCTCGGGCTTGAACGATGGCGCCTGCGCCATCTTGCTGGCGTCCGCCGCCGCCGTCGACAAATATAAGCTGACGCCGCGCGCAAAGGTGCTGGGCATGGCCACGGCCGGCCTGGCGCCGCGCATCATGGGCTTTGGCCCTTCGCCCGCTTCGCGCAAGGTGCTGGCGCAGACGGGATTGACCATCGAGCAGATGGATGTCATCGAACTCAATGAAGCGTTTGCCGCGCAGGCGCTGGCCGTCACGCGCGACCTGGGCCTGACGGACGATGCGGCTCACGTGAACCCGAATGGCGGCGCGATCGCTATCGGTCACCCGCTGGGTGCCACGGGCGCGCGCCTGGTGATGGCCGCGCTGAACCAGCTGGAACGCACGGGCGGGCGCTATGCGCTGTGCACCATGTGCATCGGCGTTGGGCAGGGTATTGCTGTCGTAATTGAGCGCGTATAAAAAATAAAACAAAAAAGGCGCAGGCTTGCAAAAAAGCGCCAACCATACATTGACCGTAGTGCCAACCTGGTGGAGACCACAATGATTGCCAATATCTTCAAGAAAACCCTGATCGCCGGCGTGCTGGCCATGTCCGCCGCGGGCGCGTATGCGGCCGATAACATCAAGATCGGCTCCGTGCTGTCCGTCACGGGACCAGCCGCCTTCCTGGGCGATCCGGAACTGAAAACCCTGCAGCTGTACATCGAGAAGATCAACGCGGCCGGCGGCGTGCTGGGACGCAAGCTGGAACTGGTGCACTACGATGACGGCAGCGACGCGGCCAAGGCCAACGGTTTTACCAAGCGCCTGATCGAGTCGGACAAGGTCGACGTGTTGATCGGCGGCACCACCACGGGCGCGACGATGGCGATGGCGCCGCTGGTGGATCGCGCCAGCATGCCGTTCATTTCGCTGGCCGGTGCCGTTGTCATCATCGATCCGGTCAAGAAATGGGTGTTCAAGACGCCGCATACGGACCGCATGGCGGCCGAGAAGGTGTTCGAGGACATGAAGAAGCGCGGCATCAGCAAGGTGGGCCTGCTGTCGGAAACGAGCGGCTTTGGCGCCTCGGGCCGCAAGGAATCGCAAATCGTCGCCTCCAAATATGGCATCACCCTGGTGGCTGATGAAACTTACGGCCCGAAAGACACGGATATCACGGCGCAGCTCACGCGCATCAAGAATACAAGCGGCGTGCAAGCCGTATTCGTGTTCGGACTGGGCCAGGGTCCTGCCGTGGTTACCAAAAATTATGGCCAACTGGGCATGGCTGCGCTGCCGCTGTACCAGTCGCACGGCGTGGCGTCGGACGAATACCTGAAGCTGTCGGGCAAGGCCGCCGAAGGCGTGCGCCTGCCGACGCCAGCGCTGTTAATCGGCGCCATGCTGCCTGACAGCGACGCGCAAAAGGCCGTCGTCGTCGGTTACGACAAGACGTATAAAGACCGCTACAAGATCGACCCGTCGACCTTTGGCGGCTATGTGCTCGACGCCCTGAACCTGTCGGTAGACGCCATCAAGCGCGCCGGCGGCACGGACCGCGAAAAAGTGCGCACGGCGCTGGAATCGACCAAGGGTTTTGTCGGCACCACCGGTGTCTTCAACATGTCGGCCAAAGACCACATGGGCCTGGACCTGTCGGCGTTCCGCATGGTCGAAGTGAAGAACGGCGAATGGCAATTGTCTAAATAAGTTCGAGAAGGTAAGCCGGAAGTACCCGCGCGGGCCGCCCTTGAAGGCGGTTCGCGCGCAGCCGAACATAATGGAGACACCATGGAAGTCGCTCAATTTCTACAATTTCTGTATTCCGGGATGACGGTCGGTTCCGCCTACGCGCTGGCGGCGCTGGGCTTTACCATCATCTACAACACCAGCGGCGTGATCAATTTCGCCCAGGGCGAATTCATCATGCTGGGCGGGATGCTGGCCGCCGTGATGTCGGCCGCCGGCGTGCCGCTGCCGCTGGCCATCATCCTGGCCGTCGTCGCCACCGGTATCGTTGGCCTGTTGATGGAAAAAACCGTGATCGAACCGGCGCAAAATGCACAGGTCATCACGCTCCTGATCATCACCATCGGCGCCTCCCTCGTGCTGCGCGGCCTGGTGCAAATCTGGCTGGGCAAGGATACGCACTCGCTGCCGGCGTTTTCCGGCGATGCGCCGATCGAATTCCTGGGCGCCAGCCTGCTGCCGCAAAGCCTGTGGGTGCTGGGCGTCACGGTGGTCATCGTGCTGGTGCTGGGCTGGTTTTTTGGCCGCACCCTGATGGGCAAGGCCATGCTGGCCACTTCGCACAACAAGCTGGCGGCACAACTGGTGGGCATCAACACGCGCAAGGTGCTGCTGTTCTCGTTCGGCCTGTCGGCCTTGCTGGGTGCTGCCGGCGGCATCCTCGTTGCACCGATCACCTACACCTCATATGACGCTGGCATCATGCTGGGCCTGAAAGGCTTTGTCGCCGCTGTCCTCGGTGGCCTGGGCGGCGGCGCCGGTGCGATTGCCGGTGGCCTGATCCTCGGCATCGCCGAAGCCATGACGGCCGGCTACATCTCGTCGGCCTACAAGGACGCGGTGCCCTTTGTGCTGATTTTATTGATCCTGTTCTTCCTGCCGCAAGGCTTGTTTGGCGCTAAAAATTCGGAGCGTGTATGACCAACTTTTTCACACGCTCGCGCCACGGAGGCTTGCTGGTGCTGGCCCTGGTGCTGGCCATCCTGCCCCTGTTCCTGAGCAACGCGTTCTATTATGACGTGGCGATCCGCATCGCCCTGAACGCCATCGTCGTCATTGGCCTGAACCTCCTGATGGGCTACACGGGCCAGATCAGCCTGGGCCACGCGGGTTTCTATGGCCTGGGCGCGTATGCGTCGGCCGTGCTGACCACGCACTACAACTGGCCGCCGCTGGCCGCGCTGGCGGCGGGCGCCGTCGCCACGGGTTTGCTGGCGCTGCTGCTGGCCCGTCCCGTGCTGAAACTCAAGGGCCATACCCTGGCCATGGCGACCCTGGGACTGGGCATCATCATTTCCATCGTTATCAACAACGAGACGCAGTGGACGGGCGGCCCGGACGGTATCGGCGTCTCCGCCTTCACGGTGGCCGGCCTGGAAATCGCCGGCGAGAAATCGTGGTACCTGGTGTGCGCCGTGCTGCTGTTGCTGGTGACGTGGCTGGCCCTGAACCTGATCGATTCTCCCGTCGGCCGAGCGTTGCAGGCCATTCACGGCTCGGAAGTGGCGGCCCGTGTGGTCGGCGTCGACACGACGCGCTTCAAGGTGCGCGTGTTCGTGCTGTCGGCGGTGATTGCCAGCATCGCGGGCAGCATCAGTGCCCACTACATCGGTTTCATCACCCCCAACCTGGCCGGTTTCTTCCACTCGATCGAACTGGTGACGATGGTGGTGGTGGGCGGCATGGCATCGATCTTCGGTTCCATCATCGGCGCAGCGTTGCTGACCATCTTGCCGCAATTGCTGTCCAGTTTTGAAGGCTGGGAAACGGTGGTGTTTGGCGTGATCCTGATGGCGACCATGATCTTCATGCCAAAAGGCCTGGTACCCAGCCTGGCCAGCCGTTCGCGCAAGCGGGCAGCCATGCCGAAGGCGCCCGTCAAATCCGCGCAGGAGGTGTGAGATGCTGACGATTAAGAACTTGAGCAAAAGCTTCGGTGGCGTGCACGCGGTGCAGGATGTCAGTTTCACGGTCAAGGAAGGCAATATCCACTCCGTGATCGGGCCGAATGGCGCCGGCAAGACGACCCTGTTCAACCTGATCACGGGCGTCTACACGCCGAGCAAGGGCGAGATATTGCTCAATGGCGAGAACGTGGCTGCCATGCCGCCCGATGCGCTGGCGCGGCGCGGCATGAGCCGCACCTTCCAGAATCTGCAAGTGTGCATGAACATGACAGCCATCGACAACGTGATGGTGGGTGCGCATTTGCGCCTGAACCAGAACCTGTTCGCCTCCATGCTGCGCCTGCCGTCCGTGCGCCGCGCGGACGCGGCTTGCCGCGACGAGGCAGCCGGCCTGATGGAGTTTGTCGGCGTGGGCCGGCATATCGACGACGAGGCAGGGCAGATGTCGTATGGCGCCTTGAAACGCCTGGAAATCGCGCGCGCGCTGGCGGCCAAGCCGAAAGTGCTGTTGCTCGATGAACCGGCCGCGGGCCTGAACCACACGGAAACGGGCGAAATCGAAGCCCTGATCCGCAAGGTGGCGCAATCGGGGGTGACGGTGGTGCTGGTCGAGCATGACATGAAACTGGTGATGAATCTGTCGGACCATATCCTGGTGCTCGACTATGGCAAGAAGCTGGCCGAAGGGACTGCCGCCGAAGTGCGCGCGAATCCCGACGTGGTGGCGGCATATCTGGGAGTGGCGGCATGATGCAAAATGAAATTCAGGCTCCGCTGGTGCTCGACATCCAGGGATTGACCAGCCACTATGGCCGCATCCAGGCCCTGCACGGCATCGACCTGCAGGTGCGCCAGGGCCAGCTGGTGGCGCTGGTGGGCGCCAATGGCGCCGGCAAGACGACCCTGCTGCGTGCCATCTCCGGCGTGCAGCCGATCAGCGCCGGTAGTATCGCCTTCGCCGGCCAGGATGTGAGCCGCATGAGTGCGGACAAGCGCGTGCGCAGCGGCATTTGCCAGGTGCCGGAAGGGCGGCAAGTGTTCGGCCCCATGACGGTGGAAGACAATCTGCGCCTGGGCGCCTTCACGCGCCCCCCGCAGGACGTGGCGGGCGACATGGAGCGCATGTATGGCCTGTTCCCGATCCTGAAGGAAAAGCGTTTGCTGTTGGCCGGAACGCTCTCCGGCGGACAGCAGCAGATGCTGGCCATGGCGCGCGCGCTGATGGGCCGCCCGCAATTGCTGCTGCTCGATGAACCGAGCATGGGGCTGGCGCCTTTGCTGATCGCGGAAATCTTCCGCATCGTGGCCGAATTGCGCGACCAGGGCATCACCATCTTCCTCGTCGAGCAGAACGCGCACGCCGCCCTGTCGATCGCCGACGTGGGCTATGTGATCGAGACGGGCGCCATCACGCTGTCCGGTCCCGGCCCTGAATTGCTGCATAACGAGCAAGTACAAAGCGCCTATCTGGGCATGTAAGGAGTATGTATGGTCAAAGTGTATGAAATAAACGGCGTCACCCCCGTCGTCCATCCCAGCGCCTATGTGCACCCGTCGGCCGTGCTGATCGGCGATGTGATCGTCGGCCCGCGCTGCTATATCGGCCCGCTGGCCTCGATCCGCGGGGACTTCGGCCGCTTGATCCTGGAAGAGGGCGCGAACTTGCAGGATACCTGCGTCATGCACGGCTTTCCTGGCTGCGACACGGTGGTCGAAGTCGACGGCCATATCGGCCATGGCGCCGTGCTGCATGGCTGCCGCATCGGCCGCAATGCGCTCGTCGGCATGAACGCGGTGGTGATGGATAACGCCATCATCGGCGAGGAGTCCATCGTCGCCGCCATGAGTTTCGTCAAGGCGGGCATGATCGTCGCGCCGCGCAGCATGGTGGTGGGCACGCCGGCCAAGATCATCCGCGCGCTGACCGACGATGAAATCAAATGGAAAAGCTCGGGCACGGGCCAGTATCACGAACTGGCCGTGCGCTCGATGCACACGATGCGTGAAGTGGAAGCTCTGACGGAAGTCGAAGCGAACCGCCAACGCCTGAATTTCGAATCGGCCTTGCCGCTGCATTTGCACAAGAACGCCGCAGCGCAGTAAGCACGCAGTAAACCAACATAGGAGTAAACCACATGGCTCACATATCCACTCTGCAAAGCCTGATCGCCGGCCGCTGGCTGGGCGAAAGCGCCGCCGTGCCCCTGCACAGCGCCTTGAACAACCGCGTCATCTATCACACGCATGCGGAAAAGATCGACTTCGACGAAGCCGTCACGTATGCGCGCAAGACGGGTGTGCCTGGTCTGATGGCGCTGGACTTCCAGCAGCGCGCCGCACGCCTGAAGGCACTGGCGCTGTACTTGGTCGAGCGCAAGGAAGAGCTGTACGCGATCTCGCACCTGTCGGGCGCCACGCGCGCCGACAGCTGGGTCGATATCGAAGGCGGCACGGGCACCCTGTTCGCCTACGCCAGCATGGGAAGCAACGAGCTGCCGTCGTCGAACGTGCTGCACGAAGGCCCGGCTATCGCGCTGGGCAAGAAGGGTGGTTTCGCCGGTACGCACATCCTGGTGCCGCGCGGCGGCCTGGCCGTGCACATCAACGCCTTCAACTTCCCTATCTGGGGCTTGCTGGAAAAATTCGCCCCGAGCTTCCTGGCGGCCATGCCCTGCATCGCCAAGCCGGCCACGGCGACGAGCTACCTGACGCAGGCCGTCGTGCGCATGATGCACGAATCGGGTTTGCTGCCTGCTGGCAGCCTGCAATTGGTGATCGGTTCCACGGGCGACCTGCTGGACCGCCTGAATGGCCAGGATTTTGTTACCTTCACGGGATCGGCCGCCACGGCCGCCAAGCTGCGCACCAATCCGAACCTGATCGCCCAGTCCGTGCCGTTCAACGGCGAAGCCGATTCGCTCAACTGCGCTATCCTGGCGCCAGACGTCACGCCGGACGATGTGGAATTCGACCTCTTCGTCAAGGAAGTCGTGCGCGAGATGACGGGCAAGTCGGGCCAGAAGTGCACGGCCATCCGCCGCATCATCGTGCCCGAGCACCTGATGGACGCCGTCGGCACGCGCTTGCGCGAGCGCCTGGCCAAGGTGGTGGTGGGCGACCCGTCCATCGACGGTGTGCGCATGGGCGCGTTGGCGTCGAAAGAGCAGCAGAATGATGTGGCCGAGCGTGTTGCCACCCTGTCGCAGGGTAACGAGGTGGTGTTCGGCGCGGCCGACGGTTTCAATCCGCTCGGTGATGGTGCGCAGGATGGCAGTTTCTTCTCGCCGACTCTGCTGCTGTGCCGCGACGCCTTCGGCAACGACGCCGTGCATGACGTGGAAGCGTTCGGCCCCGTCAGTACCATGATGGGCTACAAGGAGATCGACGAGGCGTTGGTCCTGGCCGCGCGCGGCAAGGGCAGCCTGGTGAGCACCCTGGTGACGCGCGATCCGAAGACCGCCGCGCGCGTGGTGCCGCAAGTGGCGGCCACGCATGGCCGCGTGCACGTGCTCGAGCGCGTGGCTTCCGTCGATTCGACGGGCCATGGCTCGCCCCTGCCGCAGTTGAAGCACGGCGGTCCTGGCCGCGCGGGCGGCGGCGAAGAGCTGGGCGGCGTGCGTGCCGTGCGCCATTACCTGCAACGGGCGGCAGTGCAAGGCTCACCGACCATGCTGGCGGCCATCACGGGTGAATACGTGCGTGGCGCGGACGTCAATGAAAGCCCGATCCACCCGTTCCGCAAGCATTTCGAGGATTTGAAGACGGGCGACTCGCTGCTCACGCACCGCCGCACCGTCAGCGAAGCGGACATCGTCGCCTTCGGCGGCATCTCGGGCGACTTCTTCTACATGCACTTCGACGAAATCGCCGCCAAGGAGTCGCAATTCGGCAAGCGCATCGCCCACGGCTACTTCGTGCTGTCGGCCGCTGCCGGCCTGTTCGTCTCGCCCGGCGTGGGCCCCGTGCTGGCCAACTACGGCCTGGACAACCTGCGTTTCGTCGCTCCTGTCGCCATCGGCGACACCATCCGCGCGCGCCTGACCTGCAAGCGCAAGGTCGACCGCAACCGCAAGGACGTGTTTGGCGTGGGACAGGGCGTGGTCGCGTGGGACGTGCAGGTGACGAACCAGAACGAGGAACTGGTGGCCAGCTACGATATTCTGACCCTGGTATCGAAGCGCGAGTAAGCGTTCCTGCAGCACGGCATTGACCGGCGCCACCCGCGATCTTTATGCGGGTGGCGTTTTTTTATTCGGATTCTTTTCCTCTTGAATTATCCATAAGTGTATGAAAAATATAGGCTAAGTGTGGTTTTGCACAGCGTGCTATTTAGATAAACACCTCTAGAACGCGTGCTTTTTCCTTGAAAATGGGCGAATTCGTCCATTGCCTCAAGAAAACTTTCCAACGTAAAACCTTTTCTCTGTAGCATGGTTTTACTTACTGGTCACGCCGCCAAGCACGCTCAACGACGCGATGGCGGCGCGAAAAAAACGGACTCGGCCTTTTACGGCCGGTGAGCCATCGACCTCGAGTCCACTCCACGATTAATGTTCACCGCTACGGGTATTTGATTACTATGAATAAACATGTCCTGATTTTCCTGTTGGCCATGCCCCTGGCCATCAGCCATGCCTATGCCGAAGAGGTCACCGGTCCCGCCGTCAAGATCAGCGGTTACGGCACTGCTGCCCTGACCATGGCCGATACCGATAATGCGCAGTTTGCGCGCCCGAACCAGGCTGCCGGCGCTGGCCGCACGGCCCGCACGGGTGTCGATTCCAACCTGGGACTGCAAGCCAATGCCACCGTCAATCCCTGGTTGTCGGCCACCGTGCAGGGCCTGGCGCGCAAGGATGGTGAGGACGATTTCGGCGCCGAACTGGCCTGGGCCTTTGCCAAGGCCAAGGTGTCGGACAGCTTCAGCGTGCGCGTCGGTCGCATGGGCCTGCCCGTCTTCATGATTTCCGATTATCGCAACGTGGGCTATGCCAACACCATGCTGCGCCCGCCCGGCGAAATGTATTCGCAGGTTCCCCTGAACAGCATCGATGGCGTCGACGGTACCTATCAGTTCAGCGCGGGCGATACCAGCATCACCACGCAGCTGGCGCTGGGCCGCACCAAGGCCACCCTGGCCACGGGTCCCGATTCGACCGTGCAGGTGGAAGGCAAGTCCATCGTTGCCCTTAACGTGGTGGCCGAGCATGGCCCCGTCACCGTGCGCTTCGGCCGTGCCGAAACCAAGTTGACGATCAACGATTCACCGAGCCTGAACACCTTGATGGGCAGCTTGCGCGCGGCCGGCAGCGGCTACCGGATCGCCCAGCTGGGTGCCCTGGCCGATGCGCTGGAAGTCAAGGACAAGAAGGCGTCGTTCACTTCCGTGGGCCTGGGCCTGGACTGGAACAATGTCTTGGTGCAGTCCGAATATGCGAAGCGCAAGACGGACAGCTATGTCAGCGACAGCACTTCGTGGTACGTGATGGGCGGCTATCGCATCGGCGCTTTTCTTCCGTACTACAGCCACGCCAGCCTGAAGGCCGATGGCCGCGTGAACAACACCGTGCCTGCCGCCTGCCCAGCCGGCTATCCGGCCGCCTGCACGCCGACCCTGCGCGCCCTGTCGGCCGGCGTCGACACCCTGGCCTATATGCGCAACCAGCTGGAGCAATCGACGGACAGCATCGGCGTGCGCTGGGACTTCCACCGTTCGGCCGCCCTGAAGGTGCAGATCGACCGCATCAAGCCGAAGAATGGCCCGGGCCTGTTCGTGCAAGCCAAGCCAGGCTTCCATGGTCCCGTCACGGTGGCTGCCGCCGCCATCGATTTCGTTTTCTGAGGAGCGCCGCATGAAACCATTTATTGCAAATGTGGCTGCCTTGCTGGCGCTGTCGACCGCCATTCCCGCCATGGCCGAAGTGGTCGTGGTGGTCAATCCGAAGAGCGCCGCCGGCGCCATGACGAATGAACAGGTGGCGCAATTCTTTCTCGGCAAATCGACGGCCATGACGCCGATCGACCAGCCGGAAAGCGCCCCCGTGCGCGCCGAGTTCTACAAGAAGGTGACGGACAAGGAGCCGTCGCAGGCGAAGGCCCTGTGGTCCAAGCTGGTCTTCACGGGCAAGGCGACCTTGCCGAAGGAAGTGGCCAATAGCGCCGACGTGAAGAAGGCTGTCGCCGCCGATCCGAAAGCCATCGGCTATATCGAAAAGAGTGCCGTCGACGGCACCGTCAAAGTGGTGCTGACGGCGCCATAAAGCCGGTTCGGGCCGCACGCCATGCGGCGGCCCGATAATTCATCAAAATCAGGAGACAGCAATGAGCATCAAACGCAAGATATGGGCGCTGCCTGTCGTCTCGGCCGTGATTTTCGGGCTGGGGCTGGCCGTCAGCGCCTATCTGTCCACGGCCACGCTCAATTCCATCCACGCCACCGAAAGCGCCGACTATCCCGTGCTTGACATGGCCAAGTCGCTGACCCTGGACGTGGCCGCCGTCGGCGACGCCCTGCGCGATGCCGTCAGCGAAGGTGACAAGGAGCGTATCGGGCAAGTCGGCGGCCAGGCCGTCAAGCTGCGCGCCAAGCTGGCGGCCTTTGCGGCGATCCCCGGCCAGCGCGAACAGGGCCAGCGCCTGGCCAGGGAATTCGATGCCTACTATGCGCCGGCGCTGAGCGCTGCGCGCATCATGCTGGAAATGGAGGAGGGCGACCCGCAAGCGACGGTGGCGCGCATGCAGGGCGCGCTGGCGGTGCTCAACACGGACCTGGCAAAAACCAACGAACAGGCGCAAATACAGTTCAAGCAGGGCATCGAACGCAGCGCGGCCAATGTGCGCAATGCGCTCAATACCAGTATCGCCGTGGCGCTGGCCGTCATCGTCTGCCTGGTGGCCGTGTCGCGTTTCGTCGTGCGCGCCATCTGGCAGCAGCTGGGCGGTGAACCCGAATACGCGCGCCAGATCGCGCGCGCCGTGGCCGATGGCGACCTCTCGATGAACATCGTGACCGAGGCGGGCGACCAGAGCAGCTTGCTGGCGGCGCTGAAGGACATGCGCGCCAAGCTCGGCGGCATGGTCTCGGACATCAAGGCGTCGGCTGAAACCATCCAGGTGGCCAGTGCCGAGATTGCCCAGGGCAATGCGGACCTGGCCGCGCGCACGGAATCGCAGGCGGGCAGCCTGGATCAGACAGCGCGCAGCATGGACAGCCTGACCGCCACCGTGCGCGACAACGCCGCCAATGCGGGCCAGGCGCATGAACTGGTGGTGTCGGCATCGTCGGTTGCCGTGAAGGGGGGGCAAGTGGTCAGCCAGGTGGTCACCACCATGGGCGAGATCAACGATTCATCCAGGCGCATCGTCGATATCATCGGCGTCATCGACGGCATCGCCTTCCAGACGAATATCCTGGCCCTGAATGCGGCCGTGGAAGCGGCGCGCGCAGGCGAACAGGGACGCGGCTTTGCCGTGGTGGCGTCCGAAGTGCGCAACCTGGCGCAGCGCAGCGCGGCGGCGGCGCGCGAGATCAAGCAATTGATCGGCGATTCGGTGGCCAAGGTGAATGTCGGCTCGAAGCTGGTCGACGAGGCGGGATTGACCATGGGGCAGATCGTCGATTCCGTGAAAAAGGTGGCCGACATCATGGCCGAGATCAGCGCAGCCAGCCAGGCGCAAAGCGCCGGCATCGGCGATATCGGCGTGGCCATCGGCAGCATGGATCAAATGACGCAGCAAAATTCCGCGCTGGTGGAAGAAGCATCGGCGGCGGCCGAATCGCTGCAGGAACAGGCCGTGCAACTGGGCACGGCGCTGGCCGTGTTCAAGCTGGCGCAGGGAAGCGCGCCGGCGATCAGCACCGTGCCAGCGGCACGGCGGCTGGCGTTGACGAAGGCGGCTTAAACCTTCAGCCCGAACGGATCGTCGATGCTGTGCGCTGGTTCGGTGAACCAGCGCGGGCCGTTTTCCGTCATGTAAAAATGGTCTTCGTGGCGGATGCCGAATTCGCCGGGGATGCAGATCATCGGCTCGTTCGAGAAGCACATGCCCACGTCCAGCGGCGTTGTGTCATTGCCCACCAGGTAAGGCCACTCGTGGATGTCGAGGCCGATGCCGTGGCCCGTACGGTGCGGCAGACCGGGCAGCTTGTAGCCGGGGCCGAAGCCGTCCGCTTCCAGCGAGACGCGCGCGGCGCGGTCCACGTCGCCGCAGGGTACGCCCAGCTGTGCGGCGGCGAATGCGGCTGCCTGCGCCGCCTTTTCGCTGTTCCACACGCTGCGCTGGCGTTCGCTGACGGTGCCAAACACATAGGTGCGCGTGATGTCGGAGATGTAGTTCATCACCTGGCAGCCCGTGTCGATCAGCACCGTGTCGCCCGCTTTCAGGGTCTGCACGTAGTTCACGCCATGCGGATAGGCCGTCGCTTCGCCGAACAGCACGATGCAGAAATACGAGCGGGGCGCGCCCACCTTGCGGTGCGCGCGCTGGATGAATTCTTCCACTTCCACCGTCGTGATGCCTTCATACAGCATGCTGGCTGTGGCTACGTGCACGGCCAGGGTCATGTCCATCACGCGCTGCATCAAGGCGATTTCGGCCGGCGACTTGCGGCTGCGGCAGTATGCCGTCACGGCGCGCGCATTTTCCAGCGCGTAGCCGGGGGCCAGCGGTTTGATGCCGTCGTAGATGAAGAAGGCGGCGCTTTCGCAGATGCCCACGCGCGGCGGCGCGGCCGCATCCTGGGCTATGTCCATGCGCGCCAGCGCGTCGACGAACAGCTGGTACGGGCTTTCATGCTCTTCCCAGCAATTGACCTTGCCCTCGATGACCATGAAACCCGTCAGGGTGCTTTCTTCGAAGGCAGGGGCGATGTACTCGAGCTCTCCGCTGGCCGGCAGGATGGCGCCCACCATGCGTTCGCTGGCATACCACTTGGTGCCCGTGAAATAGGTGAGGTTGGCGCCCGCGTTCAGGTAGATCGCGGCGATGCCCTGTTTGCGCATGAAGGCCTGCGCCTTGGCGATGCGCTGCGCATGTTCGTCCTTGCCGATGGCGACCATGCCGGACGTCATGTCCGACAGCGATGCCAATGCTTGTTCGATGGAAGTGCCACCTATGCTCATGCCTGCTCCTTTGTTCGATGCTGAATATGGAATGCGGGCATGATATCAGTTCGCGCCTTTCGGCTTGAGCCCGGGCGCGCCGCCGGCGGCATCGGGCGGGGCCAGTACCAGGTCGTGCGGATAGGTGAAGTGCCAGTCCGCGTAGCGTTGCTTGCGGCGCAGGCTGGCGTCTTCGTCGAGAAAATTGTCCTGCTTGATGGGCAGTTGCGGCGACAGCGAATGGATGCCGACGATGCGGCCCTCCTGCCGCAGCACGCCCCATTCCGTCTTGCCCGTGACGGGGTCCGCATACAGGCGGCGCAAATGCCGCCGGGCGTTGGCGAAGCGCGGGTCGCGCAGCAGTTCCTGCAAGGTCAATGGATAGCGGGGCCGTCCGTCGCCCGGCGTGCTGTCGTAGTAGCGGCCCAGCGCATTGCGAAATTCATGGCCGATGAACAGCAGCTCGCGCTCCTTGTCGCGCCGCGCGGCCGTGGCATGCAATTCGCTGGCCAGCACCAAACCCACGCCCATGAAGGCTACCAGCATCAGGGTCCAGATATACGCGAAACCCCGTGCGCGGCGCTGGAAACTAGAGCTGCTCAAAGGGGATGCCCTCGCGCGTCTTGCCTTTGGCGCCGCTGCGCACGTCCGCCACGCCGCCGATCTCGCCATTCGGTGAAGGGATCAATTGCCAGGTGGCGGCGGACTCCGTGACGGGGTCCAGCGGTACGCTGCGGAAGTAATGGTGGGTCACCAGGTCGGCCAGTGCGGCCGGATACTCGCCCTTGTCGGCATAGTATTTATCCAGGCCGCTCCTGAGCACCTGCAGGTTTTCCTTCAGCGCGACCTCCTTCGATTTTTCCACCGAGCCGAAATAGCGGGGAATGGCGATCGTCAGCAGCAGCGAGATGATCGCCAGTACCACCAGCAGTTCGACCAGCGTAAAACCGCGGCGCGGATGTGAGCAGGGCATCGAAATCACCATTCCTTGAGCGGCACGCCGTTCAGGCCCACCTTGGTCGAGCGCGAGGCGACGTCGAACACGTCTTCGCCTTCGCTGGGATTGTCGGGCGGCGAGGCGTAGGCGCGCTTGCTCCAGCTGTCGGCCGCGCTGCCTTCTTCCCTGGGCTGGAACGGGTCGCGCGGCAGGCGGCGCAAAAAATAGATGTTCTGTTTCGAGGGACTGCGCTGGTCGGGCACGCCCTCGACCAGTTCCTCGAGTTTTTTCGGATAGCCGGATCCTCCCAGCGACAGCTTGATGCGGCTATTGTCCGAGGCGCGCTTGTAGGTATCGATCGCTTCGCGTATCTCGATCAGGGCGCTGCGCAACTCCTGTTCCTTCGCCCTTTGCTGCGCCACTTGCGCCATCGGCACGGCGACCGTGGCCAGGGTGGCCATGATCGCCAGGGTGATCATCAGCTCGATGAAGGTAAAGCCCCGCTGTTTCACTGGCCACCTCACTGGCCACCCTTGACAGTGGCCTTGTCGCCTGCCGCTGGCGCCTCGTCGCCGCCCGTCATGGGCGAGCCGCTGCGTGGGGCGGCCTGCTCGGGCGCGGCGACGGCTTCGGGGCTGCCACCCACGCTGGCACGGCCGCCCACGGATGCCTCGGTGCCGGAGTTGAATTCGGCCGTCATCAGGTCCGGGCGGCGGATGCTGCGCAGCAGGCGCGGCGTGATCGACAGCACGATCTCGCTGCGCATGGCGTCGTCCTTTTGGCTGCCGAACAGGCGGTTCAGCACGGGCAGTTCGCCCACGCCCGGCACCTTGTTGGCCGTGCCCCGGTCCTCGTCGCTGATCAGGCCTGCCAGCACCTGCGTTTCGCCATCCTTCAGGCGCAGCACCGTCGAGGCGCTGCGCGTGCCGATCTGGTAAGCCTGCGTGCCCGTCTTGCTGATGACTTCCTTGACGACATTCGACACTTCCAGGTTGATCTTGATGGCCACTTCGTCGTCCAGGTAGACGTTCGGTTCGACGTCGAGCTTCAGGCCCACATCGATGTAGTTGACGCTGTCGGAACTGACGCCGTTATTCGTCGTGACGGTAATGACGGGCACGCGGTCGCCGATGAGGATCTTGGCCTTTTCCTTGTTGCGCACGCGGATGCGCGGATTGGCCAGGATATTGCTGTCGCTGTCCGTCTTGTTGGCGTTGAGCGTCACGCCGCCGATGCCCAGGTTGATGTTGTCGCCATTGATGCGGTGCAGGTCCGCCACTTTCAGGCCGCCCAGGCCTCCTGTGCTACCTGCGACGCCGGCCAGTGTCAGGCTGGCCTGGTCGGGCCAGCGCACGCCCAACTCCATCAGGCGCGTGCGCTTCACCTCCAGCACTTCCACCTCCAGCATCACTTCCGGGTCGGCCAGGTCCTGCACGTTGATGATGCGTTCGGCCATGCGTACCATTTCCGGTGTATCGCGCAGCATGATGATGCCCAGGCGTTCATCCGTGACGACGTCCTTGGCCTTGAGCAGGGTTTTGATGGAAAACGCCACCGTCTTGACATCGGCATTGGCGAGAAAGAAGGTGCGCACCACGAGCTGCTGGTAATCCTTCACCTTTTGCGGCGTGTTCGGGTAAATCGTGATCGACTTGTCGCTGGTGACGCTTTGTTCCAGCTGGTTCGCGCCCAGCAGCATGGCGATCGCCTCTTCGATGCTGGTGTCGCGCACGGAGATGGTGGCGCGCAGGGCCGGGTCGACCTCCTTGTCGAAGACGAAGTTCAGGCCCGACACCTTGCTGAGAAGATCGAACACGGAGCGCAGCGGCGCGTCGCGAAATTCCAGGGTCACGGGTTTGCGGTAGGCGGCCGCCAGCTTGCCGCCGGCCGGCCGCGCCTTCGCCTGTTCGTCGCCGATGCGGCTTTTCAGGGCCAGCGCCTCGCGCTGTGCGGGGCGTTCCTGCAGCACCTGGCGCAAGGCTTCCTGCGCCTGCGCGACATTCGCTTCGCCGCCGCGCTGGTAGCTGGCCTGCGCTTCCTGCACCAGCTTGCGATGCCGCTCATCCTGCGCCACGCCCTCCAGGCCACGCTGCGCCACGTCGTTGCTGGCGTCCAGCGCCAGCGCCTGCTGGTACAGCGCTTGCGCCTCGGGCAGCTTGCCCTGCTGGCGCAGCGCCTCGGCGCGGCCATTCAGGTTGTTCAGCGCGCGCATCCTGCCATTGGTGACGGCGATGCGGTACTTGGCGTTGGTCGGCTCGGCTTGCGCCGCCTGTTCCAGCAGGGCCAGGCCCTGTTCCGTGCGACCGGCGCCCAGCATGGCCTGGCCGTCGTTGTAGGCCTGGTTGCCGGCGCAGGCGGCCAACAGGAACAGCATCGGCAGCAGGGTGATGCTGGTACGTGGTGTGCGTCGTTTCAATTGAGGTCCCCTACGGCGAGTGTCTGTTTCAGGTTGAGCGGCAGATAGGTAAATTGCAGTGCGCCCTGCACCACACCGTCGAAGCGGTAACGCTCCTCGAGCGTGTCGCCGGGGCGCGCGACCACGTTGCGTTCGCCCGCTTGCAGGAAATAGGCAGCCTTGCCTTCGTCGACGAAACGGCCGAGGAATTGAAAGGGCAGCGGTGGCGGCGCGTTCGTATCGGCGCGGGCAGCAGGCAGCGCAGCCTGGGCGGCCTGCTGGTCGAGCATGATCTTTTTCGGCGTATCGGGCTGCCAGCTTTGCTTGGCAAAAAGGGTGGCCGCCTCGTCATCGTCGAGCGCGCGCCGCGGATGGATCGCCAGCGGGCGGCCAGGCGCCGGCGCGGCTGTATCGGGAAGCACGGTTGCTGGCGCCACCCGTTCCACCTGGCGCGTGGTGGCCGTGGCCGGTCCCACGATGCTGCCTTCATCCTCGGGCGCGAAGAGGGCTGCCAGCAAGGTCGCCACGGCGGCGCCTCCCAGTACGACTTTCTTCATCGGCGCACCTCCGCCTTTTTCACCAGCAGGATGAACTGGATGCGCGCGTCGATCTCGCCCGCCTCGATCTGCTCGCGCTTGAAGAGCACGGAGTCGAGCGTCAGGGTGGGCATCTCCTGCAAGGCATCGACGATGAACGTTTGCAGCTGCGCGTATTCGGCCTTCACGGGCAGGGTGATCTGGTAGCGCAAAAAGGCCGTGTTACCGTCTTCCTGTGGCTTGTAGTCGGCCTTGGCCAAGGTGACGCCGCTCTTTTGCGCCACGTCCAGCAAGGTTTTCAGCTGCTCGGGAATGCTGTCGTGCGCGGGCAGGTAGGCGTGAAAGGCGGCCAGGCTATCGGCATCGGCATCGAGCGAGATGGCCGTCGCCGGCGGCAGCGCCGACTGTCTGGCCGCAGCGGCCAGTTGCGCCGCCAGTTGCTGCTGGCGCGCGGCCAGCGCATCGCCCTGCTGCATGGCGAAAGTGGCCAGCGCCAGGCAAGCCGCGCCGATGGCGCTTGGCCAGCTCAGGGTACGCCACAGCCGTTGCGCTTCCCACCGCAGGCGCGGCGGCAGGCGCAGTTGCAGGCGTGGACGGGCCACGGGCGTGCTGGCTTTCAGCACGGATTTTATTGCCGCCATTGCGCCTCCAGCTGAAAACGGTATGGGTGTTCGGGAGCGTTCGCATTCATCTCGTGTTTGAGCAGATACACGGAACTGAACATGGGCTGCTGGTTCAGGAAAGCCAGGTAATTGAGCATGTCCTGCGGCGTTTCCGCCTCGGCGGCGATTTTCAGGACGCTGGCGCCATCTTGTCCCTGTTGCGTGTTCAGGTCCAGTCCCAGCAGGGCCACGCGCACGTCGCGCGGTGCCTGCACCGTTTTGACCAGGCGCGTGACGGGCAGGTTGAGCTGGCGCACGGCGACGGCCACCTGTTTCAGTTCGCTGTCGCGTTCGCGCTGCTGGGTCGCCGAGAGGGGGGCGCGCACGGGACGCGGGGGCTGCAGCTGGGCCAGTTGCGCTTCCAGGCGCCGCGTTTCCTGCGCCTGCACCAGCCAGTACACGGCGGCCGGCAGCAGCAGCATGGCACCCGTCAGGCACAGGGCCAGGCGCCAGCCGCTGAATGTCTGCACTGTACCGGGCGCCAGCAATTCCAGGCGGCTCAGGCCCATGCGGCCTCCCGCATCAGGTGCGCGGCGCTGGCCACGGCAACGGGCTGGAAACGCGCCGGCAGCGCATCCTGCAGTTCGCCGCTCAGGTCGAGCAGCACCACGTGCTCGATGGCGTCGAGCTGCGGCGCGCGCAAGTTCCAGCGCCGCCACGCCCGATCCAGTTCGTCGCCCCAGGCGGCGGCGCAAGACTGACTATGCAGGGCCGTGATGCGCCCGCTGCTCGTCGTTGCCAGCAGCAGCCGCCCCCCTTCCACCAGGGCGAAGGCGGCAGGCTTGTTGCCGGCCATGCTGCGCCAGGCCGGCCCCACGATGGGTTCGATGGACAGGCAGCGCCGGCCATGCGCGGCGGCTGCATCCTGCACCCCTTGCAGCAGGGCCGCATCGACGCCGCAGGCCAGGCGCGGCTTGCCGTACGGTGCATCGTCGGCAGCCAGGCGCCAGGCCCGTGCGCCATCGCCGTAGACGGCTGCGAACTGGCTGTGCAGGAAGCGCTGTGCGCTGGCCGCGTCGAGCAGGGCGCCGCTCCACGGCACCATCAGCATGGCGCACCAGCGGCTGGCCAGGCTGACGGCCAGCGGCAGTTTTTTTTCATTGTGCTGTTCTAGCCAGCCGCGCAAGCTTGCCAGCGCCACTTCCCAGCTGGCGTCGGGGTTCAGGATGGGCACGTGAAAAGCACTGTCCGTTACGGGACGGCCGGCGCGGCGCAGCACGCCGTCCAATCCGTGCGGCGCCACGTGCAGGCACAGGGTGGCGCGGGTAAGGCGTTCAATAAGTGACACGATTGAGCTCCGCTAAAGTGGTTTCGCCGCGCCGCACCAGGTCCAGGCCCGCTTCGCGCGCCAGGCGAAAACCGTTGCGCGCCGCCTCTTCCTTCATCTGGCTCAGGGGCGCGCGCGTGCAGATCATTTCGCGCATCGCATCGCTGAGCATCAGGACCTCGGCGACGGCCTTGCGCCCCTTGTAGCCGGTGCCGCGGCAGTGGCCGCAGCCCTTGCCGGCCATGAATTGCCAGTCCTGCACCTGGTGCAGGGCCAGGCCGCTGTCGCGCAGCTGCTGCGCATCGGCCAGCACCTCGGCGCTGGCGTCGACGGCGCAATGGGCGCAATTGAGGCGCAGCAGGCGCTGCGCCACGATGCCGTTCAGGGCCGCCGCAAAGCTGTAGGCGTCGACGCCCATGTGCAGGAAGCGGCCGACCACATCAAAGACGTTATTCGCATGCACGGTGGTAAACACCAGGTGGCCCGTCAGCGCCGCCTGCACGGCGATCTGCGCCGTCTCGTCGTCGCGGATTTCGCCGATCATGATCTTGTCGGGATCATGGCGCAGGATGGAGCGCAGGCCGCGCGCGAACGTCAGCCCCTTTTTTTCGTTGACGGGAATCTGCAGCACGCGCGGCAGGCGGTATTCGACGGGGTCCTCGATGGTGACGATCTTGTCGCGCCCCGTATTGATTTCCGTGATGGCCGCGTACAAGGTGGTGGTCTTGCCGGAACCCGTGGGACCCGTCACCAGCAGCATGCCGTGCGGCTTGGCGGCCAGGCGCCGTATCTGTTCGATGGCGTCCTCGTTCAGGCCCAGGCTTTCCAGGCGCAGCGCCTGCGCCGCTTCCGTCAGCGCGCGCCGGTCCAGCAGGCGCAGCACGGCGTCCTCGCCAAAGATATTGGGCATGATGGAAACGCGAAAATCGATCTCCGCCCCTTTCACGCGCACCTTGAAGCGGCCATCCTGCGGGATGCGGCGCTCGGCGATGTCGAGGTCGGCCATCACCTTGATGCGCGAGATGATCTGTTCCGCCATCGCCAGTCCCTGCACCTGGCCCGCCTGCACCAGCACGCCGTCGACGCGGTATTTGATGAC
Organism: Janthinobacterium sp. SUN026; assembly: GCF_030397625.1. NCBI lineage: Bacteria > Pseudomonadati > Pseudomonadota > Betaproteobacteria > Burkholderiales > Oxalobacteraceae > Janthinobacterium > Janthinobacterium sp. SUN026. The sequence continues at coordinate 258,847 of NZ_JAPQNU010000001.1, forward strand.
CAGGCTGGCCACGTCGCATTCGAGGTGGATGTCGCTGGCCTGGAATTTCAGGGCGTCGTAGATGGTGGAGTTCACCAGTTTCACCACCGGGCTGCTGTCTTCGCTGATGCGAATGAGCGAGATGTCCTCGATGCTCTGGTCGAGGCCCGGCACGTCGTCGCCGTGCTGCATTTCCTGCATCGCCTGCTGCACGCTTTCCTGCTGCTGCAGGTAGGCGGCCAGGTCGTCCGGATGCGCCAGCGCCACCGTGAAGGGCGTGGACAGGGCGAAGTCGGCCCACTGCAGCAAGTCTTCGGCAAACGGGTTGCCGATGACGAGTACGGGCGGCGCGCCGGGGGCGTCTGGCTGCAGCAGCACGCAGTCGCGCTGCGCGCAATCCGTGTAGGGCAGCAGGGCAAAGGCGGGCAGGGCGGCTTGCAGCTCTGCCATCGTCCAGGCCGGATAGCGGAACAGGGCGGCCAGCTGGCGCAGGAAGACTTCGGGCGGCAGGGCCGCCGTTTCCTGCAGCACGGCCATCTGCGGGCGGCCCTGTTCCAGTGCGCTGGCGTGGGCGCGGCGCAGCATGGCCGCATCGAGCACGGCCCGTTCTTCGTCGCGTGCGTTCATGGCATGACCTTCACGATAACGTTCACGATAAGCTCCCGGCCAGTTCAAAGATCGGCATGTACATCAGCACCACCACGCCGCCGATGACGACGCCGATGACGGTCATCAAGAGCGGCTCGAGCAGGCGCGAAGCCCAGTCCACCCAGCGGGCGAATTCCTCGTCGTGGAACTTGGCCGAGCGTTCCAGCATGTCGCCCAGGCGGCCCGTGTTTTCTCCCACTTTCAGCAGCGATTGCGCCACGGGCGTGGCCATGCCGGCCTGTTCCAGCGCGGTGGAAAACGGCATGCCCTCCTGCACCGCGCGGCGCGCCTGCGCCAACTGCTCCTGCTGCGCCGGCAGCAGCATGGGGGCCACCATGGCCAGCGCCTTGTGCAGCGGGATGCCGGCGTGCAGCAGCAGGCTCAGAGCGCGATAGAAGCGCGCCAGGCGGAACTCCGCCGCCTTCCCGGTCAGCACGGGCAGGCACAAGAGGCGCAAGACGAGGGCCTGGCGCGCACCGGCATTGGCGATGCCGAAGACCACGGCGCCAACGGCGGCGGCGAGCGCCGTGGCGCACAGCAGCGGATGCGCGGCCAGGGTCTGGCCAAAACCCAGCAGCATTTGCGACATCCACGGGATTTCGCGGCCCGAGCTTTCGTAGACGACGCTGAACTTCGGCACCACGTAGCCGAGCAGGAACAGGGTCACTAGACCGCCGACGACGAGCAGCATGCACGGGTAGATGGCGGCGGAAATGAGTTTTTTACGGATGGCGTCGAACTGCAGCTGGTAGCCGACGAAGCGCGCCAGCGCCTCGGGCAGGTTGCCCGAGCGTTCGGCCGCATGCACGGTGGCGATGTAAATGTCGGGGAAGATGTCGGGGAAACCGGCCAGGGTGTCGGAAAAGCTTTGCCCTTGCTGCAGGGTGAGCACGATGGCGGCCAGGGTGGCCTTGGCGCCCGCGCGCGTTTCCTTGTTGTGCAGGGTGGCCATGGCCTCGCCCAGGTTCAGGCCCGCTTCGAGCAGGGCCAGCAGCTCCTGGCTGAATTGCAGCAGGGGCAAGCCCTGCTTGCCCAGGCGCGGCGCGACGCCAGCCTCCTGCGCCGCGCCATCGTCGACGGCCAGCACGCGCCAGCCGCCGCGCACGGCCGCGCGGATCGCCTCGGCCTCGCTGGCGGCGTCGATGGCCAGCGCCTGGCTGCCCGCCGGGCCCTGCACCTGGAGGTGGAACTGCATGGCCGCGTCAGGCGAGCATGGTGGCAGGCGTAAAAATGGACAGGCTGGAATGGGAGAAAGCGCGTGCGGACAAGGTCGAAGTAGGCATCGGTCAGGAACAATCCAAAAAAAAGTTCAATTCGTCGCGGGTACCGGCAGCAGGCAAGATGCAATCACTGCCTCAGGGTAGACTGTAATTGCCAGAAAATCAATCGTGCTGTGCGGGCAAGCCTTGCATCGATGGCTTGCCCGCAGGTTCAGCCGCTTACTGGGTAACCAGGCTGACCTTGTCGATCACGAACGAGGTTTGCAGCGATGCGTCCTCGGTCGCGGCGAACGAGATCTGCACGGTCTGGCCCTTGTAGGCGATCAGGTCAAACGTACGGATCTGGTAGCCGGCTGCCTTGTTCACGTTCGAATACGTGGCCAGGGTGCCCAGCACCGTGCCGGCGCTGTTCTTCACGGTGACGACCAGCTTGTCGTACACGGTATTGCCCGTTTCCGCCGTGTCGATGTGCAGCGCAAAGGTCAGGCTGGCGGACGTGGCGGCGGCCGGAATGGCCACGCTTTGCGTCAGCGATTCGCTGGCCGTGGCGCCATTGCCGCCCAGCCAGGCGTACTGCGTGCCTTCATACGCCACCTGGCCCGTGAAGGTGCCGATGGCGCCCGTGGTGCCGCTCCAGCCCGTGGCGCCGGACTCGAAGCCGCCGTTCGTCACGCGTTCGGTGGCGCTGCTCGTGCCCACCGTCAGCGTGGCGTTGTTCGACGTGGCCGTCACGGCGGGCGAGGACGAATCCGTCACCGTGGCCTTGAACACGGCACCGTTGTCGGCCGCCGCAGCCGTGAAGCTGTAGGCGGGCGACGTGGCGCCGCTGATCACGGCGCCGTTGCGGTACCACTTGTAGGTGTACGGTGCCGTGCCGCCGCCTGCGCCCACGGCGAACGAGGCGGTGGCGCCCGGTGCGACGGTGATGCTGGCCGGCTGGCTGGTGATGCTCACCGCGCCGCCCGTGGTCGATTCATCGACGTCGGCGCCCACGTTGATGGCCGCATACGCGCGCTTGACGGCGATAGCCTCGGCGCTGCCCACGCCATACAGTTCCTCGGCTGCCTGCAGCACTTTGTTGCGCGCATCGGCGTAGTTGGTCGATGAGGTGAACTTGGTGGTGGCGGCCTTGAACCAGATGCGGTAAGCCTTGTCGCTGCCGATGCCGGTCATGGCCAGCGGGCTTTTGTTCAGGTACGAGCTGTAGTAGTCGCTGCTGGACGTGGAGTTCGAACCTTGCGACAGGAAGTAGAACATGCGGTTGTTCGGGCCGCTGCTGTAGTGGACGTCGAGGTTCTTGATGGTGCTGCTCCACGCATTCGGGCTGCTGCCATCCTTGCTTGGCTTGTACAGCCAACGCAGCGGCTGGCCATTCTTGGCGATTTCCTTGCCCGTCATCCAATCGTTGCCCGTGTTGGGGATGCTGGTGCCCGTGCCGCCGGCGCGCGCATAGGCTTCCACCATTTCGCCGGCGATGTCGGAGCTCGATTCGTTCAAGCCGCCCGACTCTTGCGAGTAGATCAGGCCCGAGGTGGCGTCCGTGATGCCGTGGCCCATTTCGTGGCCGATCACGTCGATGGAACCGAGGTTGTTGAACGAGCTGCCGCCGTCGCCGATGTACATGCACTTGCAGCTGCTGTCGTAGTAGGCGTTGTCGTAGGCCGTGTTGACGTGGGCGGCGATGTGGGTGGCCGTGTTGTTGCCGTCCAGGCTGGACCAGCCCAGCACATTCTTGTGCGTGTCGTAGGTGTTCATCAGGCCCCACATCGCGTTCACGGCCGCCGTCTGGCCGTTGGCGTTGGTGGTGCTGCCGCCGTTGATGTATTGCTGGCCGTCGCCCCAGGTATTGCTGGTGCTGCTGTACACGCTGCCCGAGGTGGTGCCGTGGTTGGCATTCGTGATGGCCATGCCGCCGAAGCTGCCGCCCGTGCCGCGGCTGGGGTCTTTCATGGTGTAGGTGCTGCCCGTGAGCGTGGTGTTGAGCGGTACCTGGCCGTTGTACTGGCTGTTGCCGATGCCGGCCACGGTTTTCAGGGCTTTCCACTGGCGCAGGATGCGGCCATCCTTGGCGCTGACGACGGTGTCGTAGTAGACGGGCTTGTTACCGCTGATCATGCGCGTCTGCACCAGGTAGGCCAGCTCGTAGTGGTCGACCACGTCCTGCACGTCGAGGGCGTTCAGCGCGGCTTCCGACTTGTTCTCGGCGCCGGCCACGCGCACCGTTTTCATCACGGGGTAGATCAGCAGTTGCGCCTGCGGCGGCACGTGGTCGACGGCCGGCACGCCGATGCTTTTTACGGCGGCGGCGATGGCGGCGGCGGCGCTGACGGCCGGCGTGGTGTCGATATCGGTGGTGGCGCTGCGGGTGACGGAATTGACGCCGCCGCTACCGAGGCCGGAAGCGCGGTCCGACACGGATTCGCTGACGATGTCGCCGGCGTTGTTGCTGACCACGACCGTCTCGGAACCGAAGACGGGCAAGCCCTTGTAGGTGTGCTGTACGCGGCTCACACGCGTGCCGCTGACGCCAGGATGCTGGGCGCCGACGGCAAAGCCATGCTCGGTATTCAGGCCGCGGCTGCGTGCCTGCGCGGCCAGCTTGTTGACCAGGCTGGCGTTCTCTTGTGGAGAGGCCAGGCTGACCGGGGCGGCCATCAGGGTCTGTGGCAGCGGCGAGGCGGCATCTGCCGTGGTGGCCATCAGCGGCAGGGCGGCGATGGATGCGGCAACTATCGTCAAACGTAAATTCATTTCTGCTCCATGGTATCGGTTAAGGAAATGGTGAATGAGCTGGCCGCGATGCCTGATGGCCACCCCAGCGTGCCTGGCGGCGGGCGGATAGCCTGCCGTTTTGTGGTGGCATGACGCCGGGTAGGGGGACACTAAACTTGTCGAGATCGCCATGTCAAAAAATTCAAGAAATGGGTCACTACGCGAATTTTTGTTAAGAATTGAACATTTATCAGCGCTGTATCGTTGGAAAGTTTGATCTACCACAAGCTGCAACTTTTGTTTTGGACTACTTCCCCTAATGGAGCGCTCTGTTGGAAAAACACTGTTGCATTTTTTAAATGTTGCGATCTACACTAGCTCTTCATGTGGTCCCCAGCGGATCACGCGAAGACAAAAAAAGCGCACGCGGCAATGACCGCGTCCAGATACAGCGCATCGGGAAAAAAATCGGGAGTTTCACATGACGTCAGTTCTGTTTTCTGCTGTTGGTTTCAGCCATTTCCCCTCTGGAGCGGCATTCATGCTGCATCCGCCTTCCTAGCCGCCGTTAACCGGCCCTTCCCCCGCGAGGGGGGCTTTTCAGCGAGTCCGACCGCGCCGCCCGGTGCGGCCGCTGGCGCAGTGCATCCTTTTTTCAGGAAGGGTTGCCGGCTCCTGGTGCGTGCACCGGAATCACCGGCCCGACGAACTATGCTTTCGATAGCGACCAAAGTGGAACAGATCGTGATGGAATCGGCCTTTCTCAGCGAGGGACTGGGCCGGGGCTTGCTCAACCTGTCGGAACTGGCGCGCCAGCTGCAGCCGCAATTGCAGAGCGATTTATGGAAACCGGTGGGCCAGGCCGCCGTGGTAATGGCGCTGCGCCGCCTGGCCGAACGGATGCCGCAGCAGAAAAGCGGCGAGATCGTGCTGGCGCACCGCGCGGGCGAACTGTCCACGCGCAGCGAACTGATGATTTTTACCTACCGTTACTCCGACCAGACCTATGCCTGCCAGCGCCAGTTGCTGGCGCTGGCCGCGCCCCAGCGGGGCACGTTCATTACCGTCACGCGCGGCGTCAACGAGGTGATGGTGATCTGCAGCCGCAGCCTGCATGCGCTGGTGGAAGAGGTTTTCGGCGAAGAGCAGGAGCTGGCGCGCCTCGAACGCGTGACGGCCGTGACCTTGCACCTGGCGCCCGAAACCTGCTATACGCCGGGCGTGTATCACGCCATCCTCAAGCGCCTGGCGTGGGAGCGCATCAATCTGATCAACATCATCTGCACTTACACGGAGCTGACCTTGCTGCTGGAGGCATCGCAGACGGGGGCCGCCTTTGCCGTACTGTCGAAAATCGTCGCCCAATGAAAAACGCCCCGCTGCAGCGATGCAGCGGGGCGCTGGCGGGACGCAGCCCGTTTATTTTTCCAGCTGCGTACGCACGCGGGCGATCGCGGCGCGTACCTGGCGGGGAGCGGTGCCGCCCACGTGGTCGCGCGCGGCGACAGAGCCTTCCAGGGTCAGCACGGCAAACACGTCTTCATCCGTCAGCGGGGAAAACGCGCGCAACTGCTCCAAAGACAGGTCGGCCAGGTCGCAGCCGGCATCGACGCAGGCGCGCACGGCCAGGGCCACCGCTTCATGGGCGTCGCGGAACGGCAAGCCTTTCTTGACCAAGTAGTCGGCCAGGTCGGTCGCCGTGGCATAACCCTGCAGGGCTGCCGCACGCATCGCTTCCGGTTTCACCGTGATGCCGCCAGCCATGTCGGCGAAGATGCGCAGGGTGTCGATGACGGTGTCGACGGTGTCGAACAGCGGTTCCTTGTCTTCCTGGTTGTCCTTGTTGTAGGCCAGCGGCTGGCCTTTCATCAGGGTCAGCAGGCCAGTCAGGTGGCCATACACGCGACCCGTCTTGCCACGCGCCAGTTCCGGCACGTCCGGGTTTTTCTTTTGCGGCATGATCGACGAGCCGGTGCAGAAGCGGTCGGCGATGTCGATGAAGCCGATGCGTGGGCTCATCCAGATCACCAGTTCTTCGGCCATGCGCGACACGTGCATCATCAGCACGGCGGAGGCGGCGCAAAATTCGATGGCGAAATCGCGGTCCGACACGGCGTCGAGCGAGTTGTGGCAGACGTCGTCAAAGCCCAGCGTCTTGGCCACGCGCAGGCGGTCGATGGGGAAGGTGGTGCCGGCCAGGGCGGCGGCGCCCAGCGGCAGGCGGTTGACGCGCTTGCGGCAGTCGGCCATGCGCTCGGCGTCGCGGCCGAACATCTCGACATACGCCAGCATGTGGTGGCCGAAGGTGATCGGCTGGGCCACCTGCATGTGGGTAAAGCCCGGCATGATGGTGTCGGCATGCTGTTCGGCCAGGTCCGTCAGCGCGCTGCGGAACGTCGCCAGCAGGGCGGTGATGTCGTCGATGGCGGAGCGCACGTACAGGCGAATGTCGGTCGCCACCTGGTCGTTGCGCGAACGGCCCGTGTGCAAGCGCTTGCCCGCATCGCCTACCAGTTCGGTCAGGCGCTTTTCAATATTCAGGTGGACATCTTCCAGGTCCAGCAGCCATTCGAACTGGCCGGCGGCGATTTCCTGCGAGATTTGCGCCATGCCGCGCTGGATTTCCGCGTAGTCGGCCGGGCTGATGATGGCTTGCGCATGCAGCATTTCCGCATGGGCCAGCGAACCTTCGATGTCGAACAGCGCCAGGCGCTTGTCAAAAAATACAGAAGCTGTGTAGCGCTTGACGAGGTCCGAGACCGGTTCGGAAAACCGGGCCGACCAGGCTTCGCCCTTTTTGGAGAATTGATCAGTCATGAAAGAAGTCCTTTAGTGTAGGGCGATTATAAACAAGGTTGGCCGGCGGTAGGGCTTTTAGGGGCTTGCAGGGCGCTGAAATGGCCAGGAATGGGGCTGGCAAGCCTCAAATGCCACGGCGCGGGCACGTTGTGCGTTCCATCCGGGCTTTTTGTATTCTGTCCCGCGAATCGTGCGTTTGGTCGCAATCCGATGGCGGTTCAGTGGGGATCGGCCTACAGTTCAATCATCGCAGCACACAACCAGCCACCCAAAGGAACCATCATGAACATCGCTAAAAACATGGAAGCCATCTTCGTTGCCATCATCGCCATCGCCGCCGCCACAAGCCTGGCCACCGCCGCCGTGCCGAAGTTCCGCGCCGCGCCGGCACCCGTTGCGGCCAGCGCCGAGCAAGTCACCATGCACACCGTGTACGTCAGCGCCAAGCGCCTGAGCGCCGAAGAAAAAGCCGCACTGTAAGCGGGCCTATGCAATGCAGGCAGCACCCATCACCGGCAATCAGGACGGGCGGCGCCCCCGGTTCTTTCCTGCCCAGGTGACAGCAGCGCGCAAATCGCCGATGATCGGTTTTTTCCACGATAGGCGGACAGCGTGATGTCACATTTGAAGATCAGCAGCGACAAGGCGGAACTCGACGTTCCAGCCATTCACCATTTTCTCAGCACGCAATCGGCATGGGCCAGCGGCATCCCACTGGCCACCGTACAGCGCGCGATCGACCATTCGCTCTGCTTCGGCGGCACGCTGGACGGCCGCCAGGTGGCGTTCGCCCGCGTGGTCAGCGACTACGCCACGTTTGCCTATCTGGTCGACGTGTATGTACTGGAAGAGTACCGCGGCCGCGGCTACAGCAAGCGCCTGATGGAGGCCGTGATGACACATCCCGACTTGCAGGGCTTGCGCCGTTTCATGCTGGCCACCAGCACGGCGCATGGCTTGTATGCGCGCCACGGCTTTACGGCGCCGCTCCGGCCGGAGACGCTGATGGAGCGGTATTTTCCGGATATGTACCGGCGTTGAACGGCTGGCGCGGTTTGCGCGCGGCCCCGGTCCTGCCCTGCCATTTCCATTGTATTGATCCCCCTACCGGACCCATGACTCCATGACCTCTTCCTTTCTCTGGCCTCTGCTTGCCGTATCGTTCTCGGCGACTGCTGCGCCCATGCCGGAGGAATTCAGCCCTGCGCCTTGCGAGACGGGTATTTTTCGCCAGGACCAGACGGGCTTCGTCGCCCTCACCAAGGGGGGCAAAGGCTACGGCTACACCTTCAGCGACGGGACCGTTGGCAGCACGCAGGATGCCGGCGCACTGATCGCGTGCGGAAAGGACGCCGTGCTTGTCAATGGCAAGGAGCGCTGGCCGAAAGTGGCTTTGGTCGAAACAGATACGCGCTTTGCATCGAACGGCGTTATGCTCGCGGGCCGCCTGCTGGAAGCGCCGGGCGCCGGCAAGGAGACGCCACTGGTCGTGTATGCCCATGGTTCCGAAAGCAGCGGCTGGATCGACCGCGCGCGCGACTCTTATCAGATGGTGGGACGGGGTGTATCCGTTTTCGTGTATGACAAGCGCGGTACCGGGCTGTCCGAAGGCGAATACACGCAGATTTTCCGCGCCTGGCCGATGACCTGGTGGCCGCGTCGCGCGAAGCCAGGCGGCTGGCACAAGGCCGCTACGGCCGCTTTGGCCTGATAGGGGTAAGCCAGGGCAGCTGGATCGCTCCACTGGCGCAGGTGCGCGCCAAGGCGGACTTTCTCGGCATTGGCTATGGCCTGGCGGTCGATATCACGGAGCAGGATGCGGCGCAGGTTGCCAGGGAACTGCAGGACAAGGGCTATGGCGGCGACGTCGTCGCCAAGGCCAGGATGGGGACGGATATCACGGCAAGAATCGTCAAATCTGGCTACCAGGATGGACTGGACGACCTGTCGGCATTCCAGTGGCAGTTTGGCAAGGAGCCGTGGTTTTCCCTCATCAAGGGCGGCTACACAGGCGTGTTGCTGGGCATGCCGGCCGAGGAATTGCGCAAGCACGGTATACCGCAGTTCGACAAGCTCGGTGTCGACTGGTCGCAAGATCCCGTGCAGGCATTGCGCCAGGTCGCGGTGCCGCAGCTATGGGCATTGGCGGAGGACGACCGCCAGGCGCCGCCGGCTGTCAGCGTGGAGCGCCTGGCGGCGTTGCGCAGCCAGGGCCAGGCCATCTCCATCTACCTCTTCCCGCAGGCCGATCACGGCATGCGCAGCTACGTTCAGGCGCCCGATGGAACGCGCAAGCCCACCGTCATCACGCCCGGGTTTTACGACCTGATGGCCGACTGGGCGAAGGGCGGCGCCGACGGCGCGTATGGACAGGCGTATCGCAAATAAAGCCACGGCGACGCTGCCTCGCCGTGCTTACTGCCAGTGCATCAGACAGGGGGGAATCAGGAGCAGCAGCGCCAGTACCAGGTAAATCAGCTGCAGCGGGATCATCCACTTGGCCCACGTAATCCAGGGCACGCGCGCCAGCGCCAGCACGCCGACGGTGATGCCGGACGTGGGAATCATCGGCGTGGTGAACTCGCCGAACTGGAAGGCCAGAATGGCCGTCTGGCGCGTCACGCCCACCAGGTCGGCCAGCGGCGCCATGATGGGCATGGTCAGCGCGGCCTGGCCGCTGCCGGAATGGATGAAGAAGTTGATCACCGACTGCATGAAGAACATCTTTTGCGCGGCGAAGACGGGACTCGACGAGGCTACCAAGGGCGTGAGCGCATGCAACATGGTGTCGATGATCTGCGCGTCGCGCGCCAGGATCATGGTGCCGCGCGCTAGCGCGATGACCAGCGCCACGCTGACCATGTCGCGTGCGCCCTGCACGAAAGACGCCACCAGGCTGTCCATGTCGAGCCGGCCAACCAGGCCGACGACGATGGCCATCACCAGGAACAGGGCGGCGATTTCATCAATGAACCAATCGTACTTGACGACGCCGACGACCATCGTCAGCAAGGTCGCCATGAAAATCCACAGCACGGCGCGGTGCGTGCGCGTCATGCCGCCAAAGCTGTCGAGGTCCATCGAGTGCTCACCGCGCTTTTCGATGTCGAGCAGGTAGGTCGGGCTTTTTTCCGGATGGCGCTTGATGCGCGCCGCGTACCACATCAGAAACACGATGCTGACCGCCGTGGCGATGGCCCACACGATCAGGCGATAGCCGATGCCGGAAAAGATCGGCACGCCGGCGATGCCTTGCGCGATGCCGACATTGAACGGATTCAGGAAGGCGGCGGAAAAGCCCACCTGCGAGCCGATGAAGGGAATCGATACGCCCGTGATGGTGTCATAGCCCAGGGCCAGCGCCAGTGGCACGAAGATCAGGATGAAGGGGATGGCTTCCTCGTTCATGCCGAAGGTGGCGCCGCCCAAGGAAAACATGGTGAAGAAGACGGGGATGATGGCGGCGCGCACGAAGCGCGAACTGGTGTGCGCCTTGGCGATTGCCTTGATCAGGGAATCGAAGGCTTCCGTTTTTTGCAGCACGGCGAAGGCGCCGCCGACGATCAGCACGAAGCCGATGATCAGACTGGCGTCGACGAAGCCCTTGATGGGCGCCATCATCAGTGCGGCCAGGCCCTGCGGCTTGTTGTCCACGTAGTGAAACGTACCGGGGATGATCAGCTGCTTGCCGTTCACCAGCTGCGTGTCGAATTTCCCGCCTGGCACCAGCCACGTCGCCAGGGCGATCATGGCCAGGATGCCGCACAGCAGGACGAAGGTATTGGGGAGCTTGAATTTTCTCATGGCGCTTTTTTGTGACATTTATTGGCTCAGCAGGCTGCCGCCGCGGAAAGCGACCTTGCCGGCGACCTTGCCGACGTTCATGCCGCGCAGCACGTGGCGGTGGGCGCTGCGCGCAAAGAAGACGCCGGCGACGGTGCAGCGCAAGGTCGTCGTTTCGCCGCTGACCGGGTCGATCAGGTCGGCCACCGCATCGCCAGCGGCCAGCACCTCACCCATTTCGCGCAGGTAGACCAGCACGCCGTGATGTGGCGCGAGGATCGGCTCTACCCCGGCCAGCGGCGTCGGCTTGCATTGCGGCGCGGGCAGGTCGTCGCCGGCACCGGGGATGTCCAGCACGCCCTCGATGGCGAGAAAACGCAGCAGGGCGGTGGCGTCGCGTTCGGCCAGGGCGTAGCTTACTTCCACTTCGCCGCGCAACTCGACGGTGGTCGACAGGCAGGCGGCAGGAATCGGATAGCGGCCCTGGAAGTGCGCGTCGAGATCCCACCACAATCGGCTGCAGGCTTCGTCGAACGGTTCTTCTCCGGCCGCCAGTTCCAGCAGCACGGCGCGCGCGCCCAGCAACGCGGACAGGGGGGCGATCTGCGCCGCCAGCGGCGTGCCCGTATAAATGTGCAGGGCCGCCTCGTTGTCGCAATGCAGGTCGAGCACGATGTCGGCGTCGATGGCCATGCCCAGCAGGGTTTTCTTCAACGTTTCCGCATCCGTGCCCGGCCGCCAGGCGGCGACGGCGGCGCGCGCATGTTCGCGTATCAGCGCCACGTTGGCTTGCGCATCCTGTCCCAGCAGGCCATCGAGCGTGGTTTTCAGTTCATCGGCCACGTGGCGGTAGGCGCGGTTGAAGTTGATGCCGGTGGTCAGGTCGAAGCGCCCGAACGGCGCGCCATGGATGGCTTGCGCCAGGCCGATCGGGTTGGCGGCCGGCACCAGGATGATTTCGCCGTGGATCTTACCCGCCGCTTCCAGCGCCAGCAGTTCGCGACGCAAAAATTGCGACACCAGCATGCCCGGCACTTCATCCGCATGCAGCGCCGCCTGGATGTACACCTTCTTGCCGCTGCGGCTAGCGGCGGCCGCACTGCCGAAGTGGAAGCTGCTCAATTGGCTGGACACGCTGGCGTGCGCGGTGGAGATGGGATGCTGTTGTACTTGCATGGTGAATTCGCCCCAAAACGGGGCGCGGTTGATGGATTTCGGTCGATTATGTAGCATTATTTTCACGAAGTAAATCAATGAAAATCCTTTTACAAATATTTGTTGAGTTTTCTTTTTGATATGAGTACAGTAAGTTTCAGCGACCCGATTTCGCCTTTCCGCCCTTCATCCGCAGCATCCAAGAACACAGGCCGCCAGTGATATGAAAGCATCCGCCAGTCCTGCCAGAAGCAGCGCCCGCACGCCACCTGCCGCCGCGCTGTCGTCGCCCGATGCCGCGTTCGCGCAGTCTCCGCTGGGACAGGCGCTGATGCACGTGCTGGCCAGCGGTTCGGCTTCGCAGCGGCAGATCGCCGATTACCTGCTGCGCAACCAGATGCGCGTCATTGCGCTGGGCATCGAGGAACTGGCCGACAACTGCCAGGTGTCGACGGCCACCATCAGCCGCTTCGCGCGCGACATCGGCCAGAAGAATTATTCGGCCATGCGCGGCGCCATGGCCGAAACCCTGCAATCGCTGCTGCAGCCCGTCGACAAGCTGCGCCATACGATAGAGCGGCGCGCGCGCGCCACCTCGCCCGTCACGGAAAGCCTGGAATATGCGGCCGTGAACATCGCCGCCACGTCCGCCGCCCTGTCGCTGCCCGACATGCATACCGTGGTGCGGCGCCTGACGCGCGCCAAGGTGGTGTATGTGATGGGTTTTGGCCTGTCGGCCAACCTGGCCGGCATGCTGGTGCAGCATCTGCAGCCGTTTTGCCCGCATGTGGTGGAAGTGGTGGGCATCGGCGGCTCGGAAGTGGCGGCCGGGCACCTGGTCAACCTGACGGCGCAGGACGTGCTGGTGGTGATTTCGTTTCCCCGCTATACGCTCGATTGCATCGGCCTGGCCAGCTTCGCGCGCGACCGCGGCGCCTGCATCGTGGCGCTCACCGATTCGCCTGCCTCGCCGCTGGCCGAGCTGGCCGATCACGTGTTGTATGCGCAAAGCACGCATCCCGTCCTGCCCAGCAGCGCCAGCACGGCGCTGGCCATGATCGAGGCGCTGGCCGTGGCGCTGATGGTGTCGAACAAGGATAACGTCGACAAGGCTGCACGCCTGAGCGAAGTGATCGCCGCCTACCTGTATGGCGGCGAGCATGGGGTGCAGGGTCCCAGGAAAACAGCAGCACAGCGGCGCAAGGCAGTCCATAAAAAGCAGTCATTATAAAAAGCAGGGTCAATACCATTGGGGAGAGTTGGAATGCATAGGGAAAAACAACAGGGCGGGCCTGCACTGCCACGTGAAGCGGCACTGGCGCATGCCGTGCGCCTGGCGCTGGGCGCCTTGAGCGTGACGGCGGCGCTGGGCATGCTGGGCAACGGCGCGCTGGCGCAGGAACAGGACGGAGACGCGGCGCCGAAAAAAATGCAGCGCGTGGAAATCACGGGGTCGGCAATCAAGCGGCTGGAATCGGAAACGGCGCTGCCGGTGCAGATCATCACGCGCGCCGAGATCGAAAAGGCGGGCGTGACGACGGCGGCCGAGCTGATGGCGCGCGTGTCGGCCAACGTGGGTGGCCTGACCGATGGCGCCAGCATCAATATCGGCGGCGACCAGCGCGGCTTCAACAGCGCAAATCTGCGGGGCGTCGGAACGTCATCGACCCTGGTGCTGCTCAATGGCCGGCGCATGGCCAACTTTGCCTCGCCCGGCGACGATGCGGGCGTGGACCTGAATAATATTCCTGCCGCCGCGCTGCAGCGCGTGGAAGTGCTGCTCGACGGCGCCTCGGCCCTGTACGGCACGGACGCCATCGGCGGCGTCATCAATTTCATTACGCGCAAGGATTACCAGGGCGTGGAGCTGAATGCCTACGGCAGCGGCACGCAGGAAGGCGGCGCCGGCAAGCGCACGGTCAGCATCACGGCCGGTACGGGCGACCTGGCCACGGATGGCTACAATATCTTCGCCGTGTTCGACGCGCAGCAGACGGACCGCCTCAGCACCTCGCAGCGCAAGTTCATCCCGAACCTGAGCGTGCCCGAGCGCCTTGGCCATTTGCTGTCGAGTTTTACCAGCCCGGCGAATATCCGCCTGTCGGGCGCCCAGCGCGATCACCTGCAGGAGATCGGCTTCCTGTTGAACGGCAAGCCGATCACCAACCGGCAAATCAACCTGTCCATCCCGGACTGCAATCCACCCGCCAATTTGTACCTGCCCAACGGCACTGGCGGCGTCGACGGCTGTACCTACGATTACATGCGCGATACGGAGTTGTATCCGAAGTCGGAGAAGCAGAATTTTCTTTCGCGGGGCGTGTTGAAGCTGAACCCGGACCATCAGCTATATGCGGAGGTGGCGTTGAGCCGTTCGCGTACCAATTATGTCGCGTCGTCGACACGGGTGATCGGTTACCTGGATTACAGCAAGGTGCCGCAATTGGCCAATACCGGTTTTGATACCATATTGGATGACGATGGCAAGCAGGTGGAGCGCGAACTGGAAGTGCGCATGCGATTGAAGGAGGCGGGCAACCGCACCAGTGAGTTGACCAGTGAAAGCCAGCGCTTCGTGGTGGGGGCGACCGGTACAGTGGCGGGATGGGATTATGACGTGGGTTTGAATCATAGCGTCAATACCGTCAGGGACCGTGATACCAAAGGCTATCTGCTGAAGGACAAGCTGCGCGCAGGTATCGCCGATGGCAGCATCAATCCCTTCGGGCCTTCCAGTGCCGAGGGCCTGGCACTGATTGAGAGCATCCAGGTCAACGATGAAGTGCGCCACGCGCGCGGCGTCATGGATGCGCTTGATTTCAAGGCGTCACGCGCGCTGATGGCCATGGGTGGCGGCGACATGGCGCTTGCCGTTGGCGGAGAGGTGCGCCGCGAACGTACGCAGTTCCGTCTTTCCAAATTACTGATGAGTAATAATATCAATGACGATTCGGCGCCGGAAGGCGGCAAGGACACCAGCGACAGCCGCACTGTGCAAGCCATTTACAGCGAACTGCTGCTGCCGTTCACCAAGCAGTGGCAGGCGCAGTTATCTGGCCGTTACGACCATTACCAGCAGGTGGGTGGCGCCCTGAGCCCCAAGGTGGGCCTGACTTACATGCCCAGCAAGCAGGTGCTGATGCGGGCGTCCACCGGCAAGGGTTTCCGCGCTCCTTCGATGTCGGACTTGCACCGACCCACCGTCTACAGCAGTACGGCGACCCTGCCCGATCCCGTGTTATGCGCCACTGTGGAGAATAACTACGCCGATTGCGCGCAAAACTGGGATACGCGCCGCTACAGCAACGACAAGCTGAAGCCGGAGCGCAGCCGCCAGTTCACGGCCGGTGTGGTGCTCGAGCCGAGCCAGCACTGGACCTTCAGCTTCGATTACTGGAACATCAAGCGCACGGACCTGATCAGCGAAATTGGCGACGACATCATCCTCGGCAACCTGGCCAAGTACGGCGACCTCGTACATCGCAACGAGGACAATGAAATCGACTACATCGAGCTGCGCAAGGAAAACCGCGGCGCGCAAAAGGCTACGGGCATCGATATTACGGCCGACCTGCATGGCGTAAAGACGGCCTGGGGACGTTTCGGCGCCCACCTGAGCGGCACCTACGTGCTCGATTCGAAAATCCAGACGAGCCCCGGCGATGCCTTTATCAGCAACCTGAATAAATTCGTCACGGACGGCGTGGTGCAGCGCTGGCGCCATACGATTACCCTCGACTGGGACCATGGCCCGTATTCGGCCAGCCTGTCGAACACCTATTCGAGCAGCTACGATGACCAGAACTCGGCCATCAACACGGATGACGGCAGCGTCGTCAAGCCGAATCGGGTCAAGGCCTACACGCTGTGGGACATGTCGGGCGCGTATGCCGTCAGCAAGCAGTTCAAGCTGCGCGCAGGCATACAGAATTTGTTTAATACCAGCCCGCCATACTCGAACCAGGCCTACTTTTTCCTGTCCGGCTATGACCCGACCTATACGGATCCGCGCGGCCGGCGCTTTTATGCCAGCGCCAATTACAGTTTTAAGTAAAAAATTGGAGATACCGCAACAACGCTGTCATATGCAGCAAGTAGTATCGTAGTGCGATGGCGTTGGATTGCAAGCAGCAGTTTTGGCAGCAAGGGCGCGTGCCTGTATCAACAAATATGCGCCACTTTCCTTGTATTCGAAAGGCATCATGAAATCATCTTCAAGCCTGTATCAACAATTGTGCGCCGCGCTGCTGTTCGCGCTGGCATTGTGCAGTGTCCAAGCCGTGGCGGCGCCCGGCGGCAGCGCCATCGGCAGTGCGCCGCAGGGGACGCTCGTCATCATCGGCGGCGGCCTGCGCGCCGACAATGCCGAAGTCTGGCAGCGCATCGTCAAGTTGTCGGGCGGGCCAGGCGCGCGTATCGCCGTGCTGGCCTCGGCCGCGATGAACCCGGAAAAATCGGGCGAAAGCATCATCAAAAAGCTGAACCAATATGGCGCCGATGCCTTTTTCGTGCCGCTGGCCGTCAAGCTGCCGAACAGGGATTACCGCAAGGCCGCCGAAGACCCGGCCATCGTCACGCAGATCAAGTCGGCCAGCGGCATCTATTTTGCCGGCGGCGACCAGGGGCGCATCACGCAAGCCTTGCTGCGGCCGGACGGCAGCCGCACGGCCGCGCTGGAAGCCATCTGGTCGGTCTATCGCAATGGCGGCGTGATCGCCGGTTCCAGCGCCGGTGCCGCCATCATGAGCACCACCATGTTCTACGACGCCAAACCCGTGCTCGACATGCTCAAGATGGGCGTGACGGATGGCCGCGAGATCGCGCCGGGCCTGGGCTTCATCGGCAGCGATGTTTTTGTGGACCAGCATCTGCTGGTGCGCGGGCGCTTTGCGCGCATGATTCCCGTGATGCTGAAAAAAGGCTATCACCTCGGGCTGGGCATCGATGAAAACAGCGCCATGGTGGTCGACGCCATGCGCGACGTGGAAGTCATCGGCTACAGCGGAGCCCTGCTGATCGACCTGTCGGGCGCCATCAGCGACCGCGGCGTGAAAAATTTCAATATCAGCAATGCGGCCATCAGCTACCTGGATCGGGGCGACAAATTCAACCTCGTCACGCGCGTGTTTACGCCCTCGCCGGACAAGGCCGACAACAAGCTCGATCCGAACCAGCCAGACATGCGCGAACCTGTGTTCACCAATGATATCCTCGGCAATAACGCCGTGCTCGACCTGATGGGTAATTTGATCGATAACGCGCAGCAGGAAGCCATCGGCATCGCCTTCGGCAACCCGCGCGACCCATATCCGGACCTGGGCTTCGAGTTCCGCTTCAGTAAAACGGTCAACAGCGTCGGCTACAGCTCGACCGAGGCGGAAGCGTATTCGGTACTGAAACTGCGCCTCGACATCCGCCCCATCCAGCTGCGCCAGCCCCTGTATCGCTACAAGTAAGCGGTGCGCCGCCAGCGCGGCCACGCGGCGATCGTCAAGGCCCTGAGCAGCCACTCGACGGGGCCATACGCGTGGCCGCGCAGCCACCAGCGGCTCAATGGCAGCTGCAGGCCGAAGATGATAGCTGCTAGCGCCAGCGCGCCCAGCGGCGACACGCTGCCCATCAGCCGCGCGCCATACGCGAGGAACAGCACGGCGCAGATGGCCGACTGCAGCAGGTAGTTCGACAGGGCCATGCGGCCCGTGTCCGCCAGCAGCGCAAACAGCGTGCCGTCGCGCAGGCGCTCGAACAGGGCCAGCGCCAGCGCCAGGTAGGCGCCCGCCAGCAGTGGCGCGCTCGCCAGGCCCACGGCCAGTCCCGCCACCTGCCATGCCTGGCTATCGCCATACACGGAGGTCCACGCGTAGAAGGCGGCGCCGGGCAATCCCGCCAGCGCTCCGGCCCACAGCAGGCGGCGGCGCAGCGGCAGGTAATCGCTTGCGTGCAGCAGCATCTCGCGCTTGCCGGCGGCCAGGCCGCACAGGAACATGGCCAGCGCGCACGGTGCCTGCACCAGCAGCAGGACGATCCAGATTTCACCCAGTTCGCGCAGGTGCTGATTGACGACGGCGACTGGCGTGGCGTGGTAGGCGGCCAGCGCGCTTGCCGCCTTTTGCGCCATCGCCACGGCGTTGTCCGCGGCGTCGCCCGCCGGCTGCAGGCTTTGCAGCCAGGCCATGCCTGCCCAGAATGCCACGCAGACGGCGACGAGTATCAACGCCAGGGACAGTGCCTGGCGCTCGCCGCAGCGGTGCAGCGCCAGCAGCACGATGCCCAGCAGAGCGTAGGTCGTGAGTATGTCGCCATGGAACAGGAAGACGGCATGCAGGGCGCCGATCAGCCACAGGCCCGCTTGTCGGCGCAGCATGCGCGGCACGAACGGCGCGTCGGCGCGCGCGGCCGCCTGCATCTGCAAGGTGAAGCTGTAGCCGAACAGGAAGGAAAACAGCAGGTAGAACTTGGTCTCGAACAGCAGGGCGACGATAAAGTGCGTGGCGCGGTCCACGCCGCCGTGAAAGGCGGGATCGGTCAATCCCAGGCCGAACCAGGGTGTGGCGAAGGCGCCGATATTGACGACCAAAATGCCGAACAGGGCGCAGCCGCGCAGGGCGTCGACGTCGGCGATGCGTGTGGGCTGGGCTTGCATGGCGGCGTTCATGCCAGGGCAGGGCGCAGGAAGCGCGCCAGCAGCAGGTGCAGGCTGGCGCGTTGCGCCAGCGGTGCATAATCGGGATCGACTGCGACCCGGTTGAAGATGCCGTCGATCAGCGCGGCGATCCAGCTGGCCGTTTGCGCGGCGTCCAGCGCGGCGTCGACCTGGCCCCCTGATGCCGCCTCTTCCAGCAAGGCTTGCAAGCCGCGGCGCAGGCTGGCATCGTTGCGCGCCACCCTGGCCGCGATATCCGTGTCGCGCATCGCCTCGGCGGATATTTCCAGCGCCAGCCCCGCAAAGTCGTCATCGGCCGCCAGCGCCAGCACCAGGTCCATGAAGCCGAGCAGGGCGCCGTAGGCATCGGCGCTGCCTTGCACGCCGGCGAAATAGGCGGCCGTCTCGCTGCCTTCCTCGTCGACGATGGCGGCGATGATGGCTTGCTTGGTGGGGAAGTAGTGAAACAGGTTGCCGGGACTCATGCCCGCCTGCGCGCAGATGACGGCGGTGCTGGTCTGGTGAAAGCCCTTGCGCGCAAAGCAGTGGCGCGCGGCGGCGAGAATGGCGTCGCGGCGGGCCGCGTGTTTGCCGGGATCGATGGTGCGCATGGCTCTTTCCTTTAATTAATCGACTAGTCAGTCTAATATAAATCGATTCTATCGCATGGTCAAGCGAATCGCGTGAAATGGGCGCTTTGCACGCTTGCTTCCTGTCGCTACAATGTGCCGCAGCGGTTTTTCCCGCGCCTGCCGGCAAGCCCGCCGATTGTTTGGAAAACCGTTCCCTTCACCTGTTTTTCTACCGTTTTAGGAATGACATGCAGCAGACTCCGATTCGATCCTTCCTCTGCGCGCTGGCGCTGGCCGCCGGCATCGTCCCTGCCGCGCAGGCGGATAATGCGCCGCCGCCGGCTACCATGCGCCTCGATTACCAGCACAGCGGCAATGCGCTGGGTGAGCACTATGCGGTCGAGCGCGTGCTGGTCGAGCCCCTGCCATGGCCGGGCAACCCGGCGCGTCCCATCGACGACAGCAACCGCGGCAACAACCTGCTGGAAGTGGTCGACATCAAGTCGGGCAAGGTGCTGTACTCGCGCGGTTTTTCCACCATCTTCGGCGAATGGGCCAGCACCGATGAAGCGAAGACCACCACGCGCGCCTTCCAGGAATCCGTGCGCTTTCCGCAGCCCGAACACCCCGTGCGCGTGCGCATCCTCAAGCGCGACGAGCGCGGCCTGTTTTCCGTTGTATGGAGCACCGATGTCGACCCTGCCGCGCAGGACGTGATCCGCAAGCAGCCGCCGGCGCCCGTCAAGCCGATCCCGATCCGCATCAGCGGGCCATCGCCCGACAAGGTCGACCTGCTGATCATGGGCGACGGCTATACGGCCGCCGAAATGGGCAAGTTCGAAGCGACGGCGCGCAAGCTGGCTGAGCATCTTTTCACCGTCTCGCCATTTCGCGAGCGGGCCAAGGATTTCAACGTGTGGGCCATGGCCGCGCCGACCCAGGAGTCGGGCGTGTCGCGTCCCTCGACGGGCGTGCATCACGCGTCGCCGCTGGGCACGCGCTACGATATCTTCGGCAGCGAGCGCTATGTGCTGACGACGGATAACCGCGCGCTGCGCGACCTGGCGCAGTACGCGCCGTATGAATTCATCGAAATCCTCGTCAACAACGATACCTACGGCGGCGGCGGCATCTTCGGCCAGTTCAGCACGGCGGCGGCCAATAACGATTGGGCCAACTACCTGTTCGTGCATGAATTCGGCCACCATTTCGCCGGCCTGGCCGACGAGTACTACACCTCGCCCGTGGCCTATCAGTCGAATGGCGAGCGGCAGGAACCGTGGGAGCCGAACGCCACGGCGCTGCGCGATCCGGCCAGGCTGAAATGGAAGAATCACGTCAAGGCCGGCACGCCGCTGCCGACGCCATGGCCGAAGGAAGCATACGACAGCCATGCGCGCGAATACCAGAAGCAGCGCGCGGCCCTGCGCGCGGCCAACCGCCCGGAAAGCGAGATGAGCGACTTGTTCAAGGCCGACCTGGCGTACACGCAGCAGCTGTTCTCGAAGGCGCCGCAGCGCCATGCGGTGGGCGCCTTCGAAGGCGCGAACTACGAGTCGTCCGGCTACTACCGGCCCGAGATGCAGTGCATCATGTTCGACCGCAGCGAGACGTTCTGCTCCGTGTGTCAGGATGGCATCAGCACCATCATCGACCTGTATTCGCGTCCCGCCGCGGCGCCGGGCAAATAATGCCGCTCTTGCCGCTTCCGTAATGCATGGGGGTCATGTTGCATCGCAATAGCATGGCCCCCTTTCTGCTTCTCCCCACCGCCTGCCTTCTGCCCCTGCCCAGCGCTGCTTGTTTTCCAGGCAATACCAATTGTCGCTCACCTGCGCGCTTTTCTTCTCGCTAGCCCAGTGATATTATCAAATCAACACGTCCGCACGCTTGCCTGAAAAATATTTCATTTAGATAATATTGAGGTAAAATTTGATTTACATCAATGTTGCATTGCCGCAATCGCACTTATAGTTGACCTAGCTCAAAGCGTCATGGAATGCGGATCGGACTCATCACGAATCACGCGTCTAAATGCTGTAGAGTAATTTCGCCCCGTACCAGTTCCCCGAAAATGCACTGGTGCGTGCCTCGAATTTCAGTGACGGAAGCCGATTCATGAAGATGCAGACCCCCGCGCCTGACGCGTGCAGTACCTTACACCCCCACACTCCCATTGCCTTGCCGTATGCGCGTGCCGGCGGCGTGACGCTGGCCACTTGCGCCGCCGCCATGCGCGCCGGCGCGGTGCGATGCGTGCATGCGGCCACGCCGTGGCCCGCCCTGCGTCCAGTCCAGGCATGACGGCCGACTTGCAGCCCTTGCCTTTGCAGGGCAAGCGGGGCCTGGTGGTGGGTATCGCCAACACGCAAAGCATCGCCTGGGGCTGCGCCAGCGCACTGCGCGCGGCCGGTGCCGAACTGGCCGTGACCTGGCTCAATGACAAGGCCCGTCCATACGTGGAACCGCTGGCGCAGCAGGTGCAGGCGGCCATCATGGCGCCGCTCGACGTGGCCGTGCCGGGCCAGCTCGAAGCGCTGTTCGCGCAGATCGAACGGCAATGGGGGCGGCTCGATTTCGTCGTCCATTCCATTGCCTATGCGCCGAAACAGGACTTGCATGGCCGAGTGACGGACAGTTCTGCCGACGGTTTTGCGCAGGCGATGGATATCTCCTGCCACTCCTTCATGCGCATGGCGAAACTGGCCGAACCGCTGATGCCGGACGGCGGCAGCTTGACCTCCATGAGCTATTTGGGCGCGGAGGAAGTCATCGCCGACTATGGCCTGATGGGCCCCGTGAAGGCGGCGCTGGAAGCGTCGGTGCGCTACCTGGCGTCCGAACTGGGCCCGCAAGGCATCCGCGTCAACGCCATTTCGCCGGGACCACTGGAGACGCGGGCCGCTTCCGGCATCGCCCATTTCGACCGCCTGATGGCCGACGCCATCGAACGCTCGCCCATGCGGCGCCTGGCCACCATCGAGGACGTGGGCGCGCTGTGCGCCTTCCTCGCCGGCGACGGCGCGCGCGCCATCACGGGCGGCACCCTGTATGTCGATGGCGGCTACAACATTCTGAATTGACTGGAAGAAGATGACCATGGCTGTTCCTACTTTGCCCAACCGCGCCAGGATGGCCGCGCTGGCCACCGCGCTGGCCCTGGCCGGCTGCGCCTCGATGGTGCCGCCGTATGCGCCACCGCCGTTGCCCGTGGCGGCGCAGTATCCGGAAACCGATTCCGCCGGCGCGCACGCGCCCGACGTCGCCTGGCAAGCCTACTTTGCCGACGCGCGCCTGCAGGCGCTGATTGCGCAGGCGCTGGCCAGCAACCGTGACATCCGCATCGCCGCCCTGCGCGTGGAAGAGGCGCGCGCCGCGTATGGCATTCAGCGCGCGGAGCAGTTTCCCACTATCGCGCTGGGCGCTTCGGGCAGCCGCGCGCGCGTGCCCGGTGACCTGAGCGTGACGGGCCGTCCCATGACGAGCGCGCAGTACCAGACAGGCTTGAACGTGAGCGCCTGGGAACTCGACTTCTGGGGCCGCGTGCGCAGCCTGAAGGACAGCGCCCTGCAAACCCTGCTGGCCAGCGACGAGGCGCGCCGTGCCGTCGGCGTGGCCCTGGTGGCGCAGGTGGCCAATGGCTACCTGGGCTTGCGCGAACTCGATGAACGCGTGGAACTGGCGCGCGCCACGGTGGACAGCCGCGCCGAATCGCTGCGCATCTTCACGCGCCGCTTTGAAGTCGGGTCGATTTCCAAGCTGGACCTGACACAGGTGGAAACCTTGCTCAGCCAGGCCTTGTCGCTGTCGGCGCAGCTGGAACAGGCGCGTGCCGTGCAGGCGCACGCGCTGGCCCAACTGGTGGGCGGCCCCATCGACCTGACGCCGGTGGCTGGTGAGGTGCGTCGCTTCGACGACGCCAGCGTGCTGCAGCCGCTGCATGCGGGCTTGCCCTCGGCCTTGCTCACGCAGCGTCCCGACCTGGTGGCGGCCGAGCACCAGCTGCGCGCTGCGCAAGCCAATATCGGCGCCGCGCGCGCCGCCTTCTTCCCGACGATTTCCTTGACGGCAGCCTACGGCACGGCCAGCGCGGAATTGAGCGGCTTGTTCGATTCGGGCAGCGGCGCGTGGAATTTCGCGCCGCGCCTGGTGCTGCCGATCTTTGACGCGGGCCGCCTGCGCGCGAATATGGAACTGGCCGAAGTGCGCCGCGACATGGCCGTGGCCAATTACGAAAAAAGCGTGCAGGGCGCCTTCCGCGAAGTGGCCGACGCGCTGTCGAACCGGCGCTGGCTGGCGCTGCAGGTCGATATCGGCAAGACGACCCTGGCCGCGCAGAGCGAACGGGCGCGCCTGGCCAAGCTGCGCTACGACAATGGCGCCGCGCCCTACCTGGAAGTGCTCGACGCGCAGCGCGACTTGCTGACGGTCGAGCAGCAGCTGGTGCAGACGCGCCGCGCGCTGCTGTCCAGTCAGGTCAGCCTGTATGCGGCGTTGGGCGGTGGCGCGCCAGCCACTTCCGCCGCCGCTTCCACCCACTAATTTGATCGCCCCGATACCATGACTCCACAACTGAAGAAAAAACTCATTCCCGCCGCGCTGGTCGTGGCCGTCCTCGTGCTGGGCTATGTGGCCTGGCAAAAAATGCGTCCCACGGGCCCAGGCGAAGGTTTCGTCAGCGGCAATGGCCGAATCGAAGCGACGGAAATCGACGTCGCCACCAAGCTGGCGGGCCGGGTCAAGGAGATCCTCGTGCGCGAGGGCGACTTCGTCAAGTCGGGCCAGCCGCTGGCCACCATGCAGGTCGACTCCCTGATGGCCCAGCGCGACGAGGCGCGCGCGCGCCAGCAGCAGGCGTCCGACGCGGTGGTGGGCGCGCAGGCGCAAGTGGCCGTGCGCGAGAGCGACAAGGCGGCCGCGCTGGCCATGGTGGCGCAGCGCGAAAGCGAACTCGATGCGGCCAAGCGCCGCCTGGCCCGTTCCGAAACCCTGTCGAAAGAGGGTGCTTCCTCGGTGCAGGAACTCGACGACGACCGCGCCCGCGTGCGCAGCGTGGCAGCAGCATTGAACGCGGCCAAGGCGCAAGTGACGGCGGCGCAGGCGGCCATCGACGCGGCAAAGGCGCAGGTGGTGGGCTCGCGCTCCGCCGTGGTTGCCGCCGAGGCGACGACGGCGCGCATCGATTCCGACCTGGCCGATGGCCAGCTGGCGGCGCCGCGCGACGGCCGCGTGCAATACCTGGTGGCGCAGCAGGGCGAAGTGCTGGCGGGCGGCGGCAAGGTGCTCAACCTGGTCGACCTGTCGGACGTCTACATGACCTTCTTCCTGCCCGAGACGGCGGCCGGCAAGGTGGCGCTGGGCGGCGAGGTGCGCATCATCCTCGACGCGGCGCCCAATTACGTGATTCCGGCGACGATCTCGTTCGTCGCGGCCAGCGCGCAGTTCACGCCGAAGACGGTGGAAACGGCCAGCGAGCGCCAGAAGCTGATGTTCCGCGTGAAGGCGCAGATCAGCCGCGAGCTGCTGCAAAAGCATCTGGCGCTGGTGAAAGTGGGCTTGCCTGGCGTGGCCTGGGTGCGTCTCGACGCGAAGCAGGCATGGCCCGCTGAACTGACTGCCAAGGTTCCGCAGTGAGCATGGACGTGAACTCCTTTGTCGTCCGCATCAAGGGCGTCAGCCAGCATTACGGCAAGACGGTGGCGCTCGACGCCATCGACCTGGACGTGCCGGCCGGCCGCATGGTGGGCTTGATCGGACCCGATGGCGTGGGCAAATCGAGCCTGCTGTCGCTGGTGGCCGGTGCGCGCGCCGTGCAGCAGGGCAGCGTGATGGCGCTGGGCGGCGACATGCGCGATGCGCGCCACCGCGACGACGTCTGTCCCCGTATCGCCTACATGCCGCAAGGCCTGGGCAAGAATCTGTATCCGACCCTGTCGGTCGAGGAAAACCTGCAGTTTTTCGCGCGCCTGTTCGGCCATGACGCTGCGGAACGCCGCCGCCGCATCGACCAGCTGACCCGCAGCACGGGTTTGCAGCCCTTCCTGGCGCGCCCGGCGGGCAAGCTGTCGGGCGGCATGAAGCAGAAGCTGGGCCTGTGCTGCGCGTTGATCCATGATCCCGACCTGCTCATTCTCGATGAACCGACCACCGGCGTCGATCCGCTGGCGCGGGCCCAGTTCTGGGACCTGATCGCCGGCATCCGCGTGCAGCGCCCGCAAATGAGCGTGATGG
The DNA here is from genome assembly GCF_030397625.1 of Janthinobacterium sp. SUN026. Taxonomy (NCBI): domain Bacteria; kingdom Pseudomonadati; phylum Pseudomonadota; class Betaproteobacteria; order Burkholderiales; family Oxalobacteraceae; genus Janthinobacterium; species Janthinobacterium sp. SUN026. The sequence continues at coordinate 284,589 of NZ_JAPQNU010000001.1, forward strand.
TGGCCACCGCCTACATGGACGAGGCGCAGCGTTTCGATTGGCTGGTGGCCATGGATGACGGCAAGGTGCTCGATACGGGCACGCCGGCCGAACTGCTGGCGCGCACGGACAGCGGCAACCTGGAAGCGGCCTTCATCAAGCTGCTGCCCGACGCCAAGCGCGCCGGCCACCAGCCCGTGGTAATCACGCCGCTGGATGCGGCCAGCGCGCAGGACGTGGCCATCGAGGCCAAAGACCTGACCATGCGCTTCGGCGATTTCACGGCCGTCGATCACGTGAATTTCCGCATCGGCCGCGGCGAGATTTTCGGCTTTCTGGGATCGAACGGCTGCGGCAAGTCGACCACCATGAAGATGCTCACGGGCCTCTTGCCGGCGACGGAAGGCAAGGCCTGGCTGTTCGGCAAGGAGGTCGATTCCAACGATATCGACACGCGCCGCAGGGTCGGCTACATGTCGCAGGCCTTCTCTCTGTACAGCGAACTGACGGTGCGCCAGAACCTGGTGCTGCACGCGCGCCTGTTCCACGTCCCGGAAGCTGAAATCGCCGCACGCATCGACGAGATGGCGCAGCGCTTCGACTTGCGCGCAGTGATGGATGACCTGCCCGACAGCCTGCCGCTGGGCATACGCCAGCGGCTGTCGCTGGCCGTGGCCATGGTGCACAAGCCGGAAATGCTGATCCTCGACGAGCCGACGTCCGGCGTCGACCCCATCGCGCGCGACAATTTCTGGCGCCTGATGATCGAGCTGGCGCGGCGCGACCGCGTCACCATTTTCATCTCCACCCACTTCATGAACGAGGCCGAGCGCTGCGACCGCATTTCGCTGATGCATGCGGGGAAAGTGCTGGTCAGCGATGCGCCGGCCGAACTGGTGCGCAAGAAGGGCGCGCCATCGCTGGAAGCGGCTTTCATCGCCTACCTGGAAGAGGCGGGCGGCGGCACGGCGCCGACGGCGCAGGAAAGCGAGGCGCCCGCGCAGGAAGCGGCAGTGCAGGCACCAGCGCCGCAGCACCGGCGCAGCCGTTTCAGCCTGAGCCGCATGCTCAGCTACATGTGGCGCGAGACGCTGGAATTGCGCCGCGACCCCGTGCGCCTGACCCTGGCGCTGGGCGGCTCCGTGCTGCTGCTGTTCGTCATCGGCTTCGGCATCAGCCTGGACGTCGAAGACTTGAGCTACGCGGTACTCGACCACGACCAGACGACTTTGAGTCAGAATTACACGAACAACCTGGCCGGCTCGCGCTACTTCATCGAACGTCCGCCCCTGCGCGACTATGCCGATATTGACAAGCGCATGCGCAGCGGAGAACTGTCGCTGGCCATAGAAATTCCGCCCGGCTTTGCGCGCGACGTGCAGCGCGGCGCGCCGGCCCAGGTGGGCGCGTGGATCGACGGCGCCATGCCGATGCGCGCCGAGACCGTGCAGGGCTACGTGCAGGGCATGCATCAGCTGTGGCTGGCCGACCAGGCCTTGCACCGCTATGGCATCACGATGAACAACCCCGTCGCCATCCAGACGCGCTACCGCTACAACCCGGACGTGAAAAGCCTGCCGGCGATGGTGCCGGCCGTGATTCCCCTGCTGCTGCTGATGCTGCCGGCCATGCTGGCGGCGCTGTCCGTGGTGCGCGAAAAGGAACTCGGTTCCATCATCAATCTGTACGTGACGCCCGTCACGCGCCTGGAATTCTTGCTCGGCAAGCAGGTGCCGTACGTGCTGCTGGCCATGCTCAACTTCGTGCTCATGGCGCTGCTGGCGGTCACCGCCTTTGGCGTGCCGATCAAGGGCAGCTTGCCGACCCTGATCGGTGCCACCTTCATCTTCAATATCTGCGCCACCGGCATCGGCCTGTTCGCGTCGACCTTTACGCGCAGCCAGATCGCCGCCCTGTTCGTGACCATGATCGGTACCATGATCCCGGCCATCCAGTTTTCCGGCCTGCTCAATCCCGTCTCGTCGATGGAAGGCGTGGGCAAGGCGATCGGCCTGATGTACCCGGCCACGCATATGCTCAATATCAGCCGGGGGGTGTTCAACAAGGCGCTGGGCTTTGGCGACCTGCACGCCTCGTTCTGGCCATTGATCATCGCCATTCCCGTGATCCTCGGCGTGACGGTGGCGCTGCTGAAGAAACAGGAGAGCTGATATGCGGCATCTTGAAAATATCTACCGCCTGGGCGTGAAGGAAATCTGGAGCCTGATCCGCGACCCGATGATGCTGATCCTGATCTTGTACACGTTCACCTTGGCCATCTATGTGGCTGCCACGGCCAAGCCGGAAACGCTGCACATGGCCTCGATCGCCATCGTCGACGAGGACGGCTCGCCCCTGTCCGGGCGCATCGCCTCGGCCTTCTTCCCGCCCCAGTTCACGCCGCCGGCCATGATCAACCAGAGCCAGGTCGATGCGGGTCTGGACGCGGGCCAGTACACCTTCGTGCTGACGATCCCGCCCAAGCTGCAGGCCGACGTGCTGGGCGGGCGCCAGGCGGAGCTGCAGCTGAACGTGGATGCGACGCGCATGAGCCAGGCCTTCAGCGGCAGCGGCTACATCCAGCAGATTGTCGCCGGCGAAGTGGCCGAATTCGCCAAGCGCTACCGGGGCGCGACCGTCTCGCCCGTGGAACTGGTGATGCGCGCGCGCTTCAATCCTTCGCTGAGCCAGGCGTGGTTTGGCTCGCTGATGGAAATCATCAACCAGGTGACGATGCTGTCGATCATCCTCACGGGCGCGGCCCTGATACGCGAACGCGAACACGGCACCATCGAGCATCTGCTGGTGATGCCCGTGACGCCGGCCGAAATCATGCTGGGCAAGGTCTGGTCGATGGGCCTGGTGGTGCTGCTGGCCGCCGCCCTGTCGCTGAACCTGGTGGTGCGCGGCATGCTGCATGTGCCCATCGAAGGCTCGATCGCGCTGTTCCTGTGCGGCGCGGCGCTGCACCTGTTTGCCACCACGTCGATGGGTATTTTCCTCGCCACCGTGGCGCGCAGCATGCCGCAGTTCGGCATGCTGCTGATCCTCGTGCTGCTGCCGCTGCAGATGCTGTCGGGCGGAAGCACGCCGCGCGAAAGCATGCCCCAGTTGGTGCAAAACATCATGCTGATCGCCCCGACCACGCATTTCGTCGAATTGAGCCAGGCGATTTTGTACCGGGGCGCCGGCATCGACGTGGTGTGGAAGCCGTTCCTGGCCCTGCTGGCCATCGGCACGGCCCTGTTTACCTTCGCGCTGGCGCGCTTTCGCAAGACCATCAGCCAGATGGCGTAGCCCCCGCGCCGGAATGGTCCGGCGTTTTTTGCATGAAAAGGATAGCCATGAAGATCGAAGCTGCACCATTTTTCTCCACCGGCGGCTTGCCGTCGCTGGGCGTGCTGGGCGACTATGCACGCGACTCGTGGCAGCGCATCGTGCTGTACGCGGACGTGATGCGCCGGCGCGGCAACCAGTACCAGGAGCACATGGCCGAGGAAGTGCCGAACGTGCTGGACTTCCCCGCCGAACTGGTGATGTCCGGCCTGGAGCTGGCGCGCCCCGTCAACTACGGCCTGGCGCGCATATTGACGCCCGATGCACCGGAACCCGATCCGTCGAAGCGGCCCTTCGTCGTCGTCGATCCGCGCGCGGGACACGGTCCCGGCATCGGCGGCTTCAAGGCCGAGAGCGAGATCGGCGTGGCCCTGCGCGCCGGCCACCCGTGCTACTTCATCGGCTTCCTGCCCGATCCCGTGCCGGGACAGACGGTGGAAGACGTGATGCACGCCGAGGCGGCCTTCCTGGAAAAAGTCATCGCCCTGCACCCGCTCAGCGAGGGCAAGCCCGTCGTCATCGGCAATTGCCAGGCTGGCTGGCAAATCCTCATGACGGCGGCCATGCGCCCGGAATTGTTCGGCCCCATCATCGTGGCCGGCGCACCCGTGTCGTACTGGGCCGGCTGGCATGGCCGCAATCCGATGCGCTACGCGGGCGGTCTGATGGGCGGCAGCTGGGCCACGGCGCTGGCGGGCGACCTGGGCAACGGCCGCTTCGACGGCGCCAGCCTGGTGCAGAATTTCGAGAAGCTCAACCCGGCCAACACCCTGTGGAGCAAACAGTACAACCTGTATGCGAACATCGACACGGAAGCGCCCCGTTACCTGGAATTTGAAAAATACTGGGGCGGCCACGTCTTCCTGAACGACGTCGAGATGCAGTACATCGTCGACAATCTGTTCATCGGCAACCGTCTGGCCACGGCGGAGTTGATCACGTCCGATGGCGTGCGCCTGGACTTGCGCAATATCCGTTCGCCCATCGTCGTCTTTTGCTCGAACGGCGACAACATCACGCCGCCGCCGCAGGCGCTGGGCTGGATCACGGACCTGTACCGCGATGACAAGGATGTGCTGATGCACGACCAGACCATCGTGTATGCCGTGCATGACAGCATCGGCCACCTGGGTATTTTCGTCTCGGCCAAGGTGGGCCACAAGGAACACCAGAAATTCGCCAGCAATATCGACCTGATCAACCTGCTGCCGGCGGGTATCTACGAGGCGCGGATCGTCGACAAGACGCCCGACACGCCGAACGCGGACCTGGCCAGCGGCGACTATGTGCTGCAGGTCGAGCACCGCGGCATCGAGGATGTGCGCGCCATCGTGCAGCCAAGCGTGGAAAACGACCGCAAGTTCGCCGCCGCTGCGCGCGTGTCCGAAGTGAATCTGGCCTTGTACCGCACGTTTGCGCAGCCGTGGGTACGCGCCATGGTCACGCCGCAGTCGGCGCGCTTCCTGCAGCTCGCGCATCCGCTGCGCGTGTCGTACGAACGCTGGACGGACCACAATCCGCTGGCCAGGCTGGTGGCCAAGGAGGCGGAAAAAGTACGTGCCCACCGCCAACCGGTGGCGCCCGACAATCCGCTGCTGGCCATGCAGGAAGCCATTTCCGGCGCCATCACGGCTGGCTTGAACGGCTGGCGCGACTGGCGCGACACAGTGCAGGAAACCACCTTCGACCTGGTGTACGGCTCGCCCCTGGTGCAGGCGCTGACGGGGCAAGCCATCGGCGACACTACGCCGCCACGTCCCCATCCCGGCATCTCGCCCGAGCATTGCGAATACGTGCGCTGCGAAACGCGCAAGATGGACGAGGACATGCAGCGGGGCGGCCTGGTGGAAGCGGCCGTGCGCGCGCTGTTCTACATCTACCGCTTCCGCATGATCGCTGACGAGCGCAGGGTCAACCTGGCCCTGAAATTGATCAAGCCGCAGTACCGGCAGGATGTCAATATGGAGGAATTCCGCGGCATCGTGCGCCAGCAGGCGCGTTTGATGCTGCATGATTTCGATGCCGCCATCGCCGCCTTGCCGGTCCTGCTGTCGCGCGCCAGCCCGGACGACATCGGCGCGCTGTCCGAATGGCTGCAGCAAGTGCTGCAAGTGCCCGAAGCGCCGACGCCGGACGAGGAAGCGAGCCTGCAGCAGATGCTGGACGTCTTCGAGCGCGCGATCAAGACGCAAGCGAAGGCGTTGCCGTCGGATGCGCGCTCATCCCCTGCCGGGCCAAAAGCCAAGCCGGCCAAACACATTACCCCTGTATAGAAGACCACGATGACTACTCCCCAAGACGATGACTTGAATATCGTACGTAACCGCACCTTCGACCAGATCGCCATCGGCGACAGCGCCAGCATCACGCGCACCCTGAGCATGGACGATATCGCCCTGTTCGCGGTGATGTCGGGCGATGACAACCCGCAGCACCTTGATGCCGAATTTGCCGCCGCCAGCCGCTACCAGGGCGTGATCGCCCACGGCATGTGGGGCGCGGCCCTCATTTCCGCCGTGCTGGGCACGCGCCTGCCCGGCGCCGGCACCGTCTACACGGGCCAGACCCTGCGCTTTTTGCAGCCCGTGCGCGTGGGCGATACGCTGGCCATCAGCGTCACCGTCACGGCCCTCGATCCGCGCAGCCGCCACGTGACCCTGGCGTGCCGCTGCGTCAACCAGCATGGCGCCGTGGTGCTCGACGGCGAGGCGCAGGTGATCGCGCCCGCCGAGCAGATCGAACGCCAGCGCGCCACCCTGCCCGAGGTACGCCTGCATAACGGCGACGGCACGCGGCGCCTGCTGGAACACGCGCGCACCCTGGGCCCCATCAAGGTGGCCGTGATCCATCCATGCGATGAACTGAGCCTGTCGGGCGCGCTCGACGCGCATGCGGCCGGCCTGATCACGCCCGTGCTGGTGGCGCCGCGCGCGCGCCTGGAAGCGGTGGCGCTGGAAGCTGGCCTGAGCTTGGCCGGCATCGCCATCGAGGACGTCGAGCATAGCCATGCGGCAGCTGCGCGCGGCGCCGAACTGGCGGGCAAGGGAGAAGTGGAAGCCTTGATGAAGGGCAGCCTGCACACGGATGAACTGATGTCGGCCGTGCTGTCGGCCAGCGCCGGCCTGCGCACCAAGCGCCGCATCAGCCACTGCTTCCTGATGCAGACGCCCGCGTATCCGCGTCCCTTCATCATCACGGACGCGGCCATCAATATCGCGCCCAACCTGGCCATGAAGGCCGACATCGTGCGCAACGCCATCGACCTGGCGCACGTGATCGGCGTGGCCAGGCCGCGCGTGGCCATCCTGGCCGCCGTGGAAACGGTGAACGCGGACATGCCCGCCACGCTCGATGCCGCCGCCCTGTGCAAGATGGCCGACCGCGGGCAGATCACGGGCGCGATCCTCGACGGCCCGCTGGCTTTTGACAACGCCGTCTCGATCGCCGCCGCCACCGTCAAGGGCATCGTCTCCGAGGTGGCGGGCCGCGCCGATATCTTGCTGGTGCCCGACCTGGAAAGCGGCAACATGCTGGCCAAGCAGCTCGAATACATGGGCGACGCGGACAGCGCCGGCATCGTGCTGGGCGCGAAGATCCCCGTCATCCTGACCAGCCGCGCCGACTCGCGCGCCAGCCGCATCGCCTCGTGCGCTATCGCCGTGATGTTGGCCAACCATTACCGGAGCACGCCGCCATGAACGCAGCAGTCCAACATGCCGATGGCACCCTGATCCTGGTGCTCAATTGCGGCTCGTCGAGCATCAAGTTCGCCCTGTTCGAGCAAGCGGGCGGCGTGCTGCCGCAGCAGGCGCAATGGAGCGGCAAGGTCGAAGGCATCGGCCGCGAAAACGCCACTTACCGCGCTGGCGGACTGCCGGCAGTCGCCTTGCAGCTGGACCCGGAGCAGCCCCATCACGCGGCCCTCGAATATATCCGCGCGCAAGTGGTGGCGCAGCTGGACGGGCGTTCCTTGCGCGCCGTGGCGCACCGCGTGGTGCATGGCGGCAGCAAGTATTTCGCCCCCGTGCGCATCGACTTCACCGTGCTGGCGGACCTGAAAAGCTTTGTGCCGCTCGCGCCCCTGCACCAGCCGTTCGCCCTGGAGGCGATCGAGGTGCTGCTCGAATCGCGTCCCGACATCGCCCAGGTGGCGTGCTTCGATACGGCCTTCCACCACACGGTGCCGCAGGTCGAGCAGATGCTGGCCCTGCCGTACGATGCGTGGGAGCGTGGCTTGCGCCGCTATGGCTTCCACGGCCTGTCGTACGAATACCAGTCGCTGGTGCTGGAGCAGCGTTTTGGTACCGTCGCGCGCGGCAAGGTCATCGTGGCCCACCTGGGCAGCGGCGCCAGCCTGTGCGCCATGGAGAATTTGCACAGCGTGGCCACCACCATGGGTTTTTCCGCGCTCGACGGCCTGATGATGGGCACGCGCTGCGGTTCGCTCGATCCGGGCGCCGTCATCTACCTGATGGAGATCGAAAAACTGTCGCTGGAAAAAGTGGCGCATGTGCTGTACCACGAATCGGGTTTGCTGGGCGTGTCGGGCGTATCGGCCGACCCACCCGTGCTGCTGGCGCAGCAGGACCGGCAGGATGCCACGGGCGAGCGTATCCGCGCCGCGCTGGCTTTATATATCCGCCGCATCGTGCGTGAGATCGGCGCCCTGACGGCCGTGCTGGGTGGGCTGGACATGCTGGTGTTTACGGCCGGTATCGGCGAGCACAGCGCGGAGCTGCGCCAGCGCATTTGCGCCGAGCTGGGTTTTATTGGCCCCGTGCTCGATGCGGAGGCGAACGCGCGCAATGCCCGCCGTATTTCCAGCGATGCCAGCCGCATCGTGGTGGGCGTGGAGCCGGCCAATGAGGAGTGGGTGGCGGCGCGCCACGCGGCATTGGCCGTGTGCGCATGAGGTCCTGAACGCCGGCAGCGTGCTCAATGGGAAATTTGCCGAAATGCACATATTTTCCGTTGAGTGCGCTAACGCACTGTGTGGTTTGCCCGTTATCTTTACTATGAAGTCATGCCATTGCGCTACATCAAGAAACAGCGCGATGCCTGGCAAATTTTGAACATTTTGCCCGCCTTTAGTAAGAATAAAATTAAACCATATTGAAAGGTCTCATCATGAACAAATTACTCGCCGCTCTGATCGCCACCCTGTTTGCTACCGCTGCCATCGCGCAAACGTCGCCAGTGACCCCAGCCGTTGCCAGCGCCCAGGCGTCTGCGCAGCATGACATCAACAAGGCTGCCAACAAGGAAGCCAAAGTCGATGCCAAGGCTGACGCGAATGTCGTCAAGGCAGAAATGAAGGCCGACGAAAAGAAAGCCGACGCCCAGCACAAGGCGAACAAAACCAAGGCCAAGGCCCACGATAAAGTGACCGATGCCGATCCGGAAGACAAGATGAAGGCGCAAGCCAAGGCTGACAAGGCTGCCGCCAAGGCCGATGCGAAAGCGGGTAAAACCGCCGTGAAAGCGGATGCCAAGGTCGCCAAGGAAAAAGTGGAAGCGAACGCCGACAAAGCCATCGCCGCCACCAAGACGGAAGAAGTGAAGGCCAAGGCCGACGCTGAAGTCAAGGCCGCCGCCGCCAAGTAATCCACCGTTTGCGGGCCTCGGCCTGCAAACCCCAAAGACAGCTTCGGCTGTCTTTTTTTTTTCGTCCGCCACTTTTCCTTGGCGCCGCTTGCCAGTCTTGATCTGGCGCAAATGCTCCTCTTTTCGCCGTGCCATAGTGATCTGGCAAACAGACGAAGGGAGACATCATGAGCACCGCTAAAACGAAAAAAACACCGGCCACCGGTTCGGCTGAAGGCATGTCCGCCATGTCTTCCATGCAGGCGATGCCGGTCGAGGGCGACATGCAGGCCGATGCTGATGCGGCGGGCGGCGACGCCATGCCGGGGCCGCGCCTCGGTGTGTCGTACGCGGCCCAGGCGGCGCTCATTCAGGGCGCCGCCGCCGCGGATGCCGGCGCTATGCCGGGCGGCGGCATGCAACAGGCGCCGCAAGGCATGGCGGGCACCAGCTGCATGCAGATCGGTGGTGGCGGCATGGGCGGCGATGGTGGCGGTGGCAACGGCGGTGACGGGGGGCAGGGTGGCGGTACGCCGCAGACGCGCACCTGCGCCACGATGGATGTGCATCGCCGCCTGCTGACCGAAGACCCATCCTATGCGAACGTGCGCGCCGATATCGAAAACCTGGCCGGACTATACGAGGGCGACAGCAGCATTGCCGGACGTTCCGGCGTGACGCAGATACCGGTGGTGGTGCACGTGGTGTGGAATACGGCCGCGCAGAATATTTCGGATGCCCAGATCGCCAGCCAGATCGATGTCCTCAATCGCGACTTCCGGCACGTCAACCCGGATGTGAACAGCACGCCGGCGCCATTTTTGCCGCTGACGGCCGATGCGCGCGTCGAGTTTGCGCTGGCCACGACCGATCCGCATGGCGCGGCCACCAGCGGCATCGAGCGGCGCCAGACAACGGTCGCCTCGTTTGGCGCGGACGATGCCGTCAAGTCGCAGGCGACGGGCGGCATGGATGCCTGGCCGGCCGACAGCTACCTGAATATCTGGGTGTGCCAGCTGGGTGGCGGCTTGCTGGGCTACGCTCAGTTCCCCGGCGGCCCGGCGGCCACCGACGGCGTGGTGATCCTGCAATCGGCCTTCGGCACGATCGGCACGGCCGCGCCGCCGTTCCACCTGGGGCGCACGGCCACGCATGAAATCGGCCACTGGCTGAACCTGAACCATATCTGGGGCGACGACGGCACCGGGTGCTCGGGCACGGACAACGTAGCCGATACGCCGAACCAGGGCGGGCCGAACACGGGCCAGCCTTCGTTCCCCCACGTTTCCTGCAGCAACGGGCCGAATGGCGACATGTTCATGAACTACATGGATTATGTCGATGATCCCGCCATGTTCATGTTTACGACGGGCCAGGTGGCGCGCATGCAGGCCTGTCTCGATGGGCCGCGCGCCAGTATCGGCACAGGAGGCACGGGGGCAGGCGCCACGCCGCGCCAGAGTTCTTCTCCCGTCGTGGCCTGGGGGGCGAACCGCCTCGACGTCTTCGTGCTGGGCACGGACCACGCGCTGTACCACAAGGCCTGGAATGGCTCGGCCTGGGCGCCGTCCGTCACCGGCTATGAAGGGCAGGGAGGCATCTGTACCAGTGCGCCGCAGGTGGTGTCGTGGGCGCCGAACCGGCTCGACGTGTTCGTCACGGGCACCGACAGCGGTTTGTTCCACAAATGGTGGAACGGCACGGCCTGGGGACCGTCCCTGACCGGCTATGAAGCCATGGGCGGCTTGTGCGTGGGCGACCCGCGCGCCGTGGCCTGGGGGCCGAACCGCCTCGACGTGTTTGTCGTCGGCACGGACCGGGGCCTGTATCACAAATGGTGGAATGGCGCCGCCTGGGGGCCATCGCTGACCGGTTACGAAGCCATGGGCGGCATCTGTCTGGGCCAGCCGGAAGCCGTGGCGTGGGGGCCGAACCGCCTCGATGTCTTCGTCATCGGCACGGATCGGGCCCTGTACCACAAGTGGTGGAACGGCACGGCCTGGGGACCGTCGCCGACGGGCTATGAGCGCCTGGGCGGCATCTGCACCTCGTCGCCGAAGGCGGTGGCGTGGGGACCGAACCGCCTCGACGTGTTCGTCACGGGTACCGATGGCGCGCTGTACCACAAGTGGTGGGATGGCGCGAAATGGGGGCCTTCCAACGATGGTTTTGAACGACTGGGCGGCATTTGCATGGGCGAGGTGGAAGCCGTGTCGTGGGCGCCGAACCGGCTCGATGTCTTCGTCATCGGCACGGACAGCGCCCTGTACCACAAGGCATGGAACGGCAGCGCCTGGAGTCCGTCGCTGACGGGATTTGAAAACCTGGGCGGTATCTGCACTTCGCGTCCGCGCGCTACGGCCTGGGCGCCGAACCGCCTCGACGTATTCGTCACGGGCACGAATGGCGCCCTGTTCCACAAGGCGTGGAACGGGTCGGCCTGGTCGCCCTCGGTGAGCGGCTATGAAAACCTGGGCGGCGTGGTATCGTGTTTCTGATGACAATTTGTTCAACAGGAGGCGGCATGCACGGCATGACGATGGCTTTGCCCAGCGGTAGCTGGACGCATTCCTTCGAGGAGGATGCAGACGGTGTCGAGGTGTACCGGCCCACGGCCACGTTCGCCTTTCCTCCCAGCCGCAAGGGGCGCAAGGTGCTCGAGTTCGGCGCGCCCGCCGGCGCCATGGCACAAGGGGAGGCGGCCTTGACGTCCATGACGCCCGGCCCCGATGACCGGCCCCGCGCCGGCCCCGTGACCCGGCTGCATCCCCTGGGCATGGGCCGCTATGCCGTGGGTGATGCTAGCGGGGCGCAGGAGGTGATCGACATCGTTGAAGCGACGCCCGAGGTGCTGCGCCTGTCGCGGCGTTAAGGCGTGCCGCGCAGCTTGTACGCGAGCGCCGTGCGGTTGCCCACGCCCAGCTTCTGGTAAATCGCATGCAACTGGTTGCGTACGGTGGCTGGCGACTTGCCCAGTTCCCTGGCGATGCTTTTATACGGCAAGCCTTCGGCCGCCAGCGCCGCCACCAGCCGTTCGGCCGGGGTCAGGCGCTGCATGGAATCCTGCCTGAAACGTTGTTTGTCATCCTTGTTCTCCTGTCCGTGTGCGGCATGCCGGGGGCATGCCTGCAGGGATAACGGGAACGCGGGACGTATCTGTAAAATTATCTGTACGACTATTTTCCCTGCGGCCGCTACGGGCGATGGGCGAAAAAAAAGACAGGCGAACCTGTCTTTTCGTATGGCCGGGTGGCGATCAGCCGATGGCCGCCATGGAGACCGGTTTCAGCTTGGCCGCCAGCGCCTTGCCCTTCTTCGCGCGCTTGCCGAAATGCTCGGCCAGGGCCGTGGCGCCCAGCGACGCATCCTGCGGCTTCGAGGCCCGGCCGATGCCCGAGACCACCACGCCGCGCTGGGTGATCGGCTGCACGGCCAGCAGCTTGTCCTTGGCATCGAGGTCGATCAGCTTGACGCCCGTGCCGCCTTTGGACAGGGTTTTCATTTCATCGAGGCCGAACACCAGCAGGCGCGCGCCTTCCGTCAGGCAGGCCAGGGCGCTGGCCGCCTCGGGAATGACTTTGGGCGCCAGAGGCACGTCGCCGTCGTCCAGGGTGATGAAGGCCTTGCCGCCTTTCAGGCGGCTCGTCATGTCGCCGGCCTTGGCGATGAAGCCGTAGCCGGCGCTCGACGCCAGCAGCAAATTCGTGGCGCCATTGCCCGCAAAGTAATGGAGGATGCGCACGGCGTTGCCGGGCGTGCCGCCGCTCAGGTCACACAGGGTCGTGATCGGCACGCCGTCGCCGCGTGCGTTGGGTAGCGCCGAGACGGGAACCGAGTAAATCTTGCCGTTGTTGCCAAAGCCCAGCAGGGTGTCGACCGTGCGGCACTCGAACGCGCCATGCAGGCTGTCGCCCGCCTTGAACGTGAATTGCGCCGCATCGTGGCCGATGCCGGTGCGCGCGCGCACCCAGCCTTTTTCCGAAATGATGACGGTGACCGGTTCATCGACCACCTTCTGTTCCGCCACGGCTTTCTGTGCTTCCTCGATCAGGGTGCGGCGCGCGTCGCCGAACTGCTTGGCGTCCGCTTCGATCTCGCGGATGACGGCGCGCTTCATCGAGCCCGGGTTGTCGAGCAGGTCTTGCAAGGACTTTTCTTCCTTGCGCAGCTCGGCCAGTTCCTGCTGGATCTTGATCGTTTCCAGGCGCGCCAGTTGGCGCAAGCGGATTTCCAGGATATCGTCAGCCTGACGTTCGGACAGTTTGAACGCCTCGATCAGGGCCGCCTTCGGCTCATCCGAATTGCGGATGATCTGGATCACCTTGTCGATATTGAGCAGGATCGCTTCGCGCCCTTCCAGGATATGGATGCGGTCCTTGACCTTGCCCAGTTTGTAGCCGGTGCGGCGCGTAACGGTCTCGAAGCGGAAGTCGATCCATTCGCGCAGGATGTCGCCCAGCCCTTTCTGGCGCGGACGGCCATCGCCGCCGATCATCACCAAGTTGATCGAGGTCGACGACTCCAGCGAGGTGTGCGCCAGCAGCATCAGCATGAATTCCGTCTGGTCCTGGTTCTTCGACTTCGGCTCCAATACCAGGCGCACGGGCGCGGCGCGGCCCGATTCGTCGCGGATGGTGTCGAGCGAATTGAGGATCAGCGCCTTCAGGGCCACCTGGTCCGGCGACAGCGCCTTCTTGCCCAGCTTGATCTTCGGATTAGTCAGTTCTTCGATTTCTTCCAGCACCTTTTGCGACGAGGTACCGGGCGGCAGTTCCGTCACGACGGCTTGCCACTGGCCGCGCGCCAGCTCTTCGATCTTCCAGCGCGCGCGCACCTTCATGCTGCCACGGCCGCTCGCGTACATGTCTTGGATTTGCGAGGGCGGCGTGATGATCTGGCCGCCGCCGGGGAAGTCCGGGCCAGGAATGATGGCCATCAGCTCGGCGTGCGTCATCTTCGGATCGCGGATCATGGCGACAGCTGCCTTCGCCACTTCCGCCAGGTTGTGCGACGGGATTTCCGTCGCCAAGCCCACGGCGATGCCGGAGGCGCCGTTGAGCAGCACCATCGGCAGGCGCGCCGGCAGCAGCTTCGGTTCTTCCGTCGAGCCGTCGTAGTTGGGCTGGAAGTCCACCGTGCCCATGCCGATTTCATCCATCAGCAGCTTGGCGATCGGCGTCAGGCGCGCTTCCGTGTAACGCATGGCCGCGGCGCCGTCGCCATCGCGCGAGCCGAAGTTGCCCTGGCCATCGATCAGCGGGTAGCGCAGCGAGAAATCCTGCGCCATGCGCACCAGCGCGTCGTACACGGACTGGTCGCCGTGCGGATGCAATTTACCCAGCACGTCGCCGACCACGGCCGCCGATTTGCGCGGCTTCGCGGTGGAGTTCAAGCCCAGCTCATTCATCGCATACAGGATGCGGCGCTGCACGGGTTTCTGGCCGTCGCACACGTCGGGCAGGGCGCGGCCCTTGACGACGGAGATGGCGTAATCGAGATAGGCGCGCTCGGCGAAAGTGGAGAGGGTCAGCGCTTCGCCGTCGAATACCGGTTCATCCGGCTCGATCGGCTCAGGCTGGGCATCGTCAAATAAATTGGTTTGTGTGGACATGGCGCTTGTTTCGGTGTGAAGTGGTTGCGGTTGAATTCGTGGGGCAGATTATGACAGCCCGGGTTTGGCTGACGACAGCCGGTAAGTCTGATACATATAGCGCAGGGTGAGATACAGCACGGCCAGGGCTACTTCGACGCTGTGATGCATGATGGGGCGCGCCCCCATCGCCGGGGCCAGGTTGGCCAGCACGAAAGTGGCGATGGACGGCACCAGCACCACCGGCCAGATCGTCTTCCATTTGAAATCGCTGGGGGAAAACAGCAAGCCGGCACACGACCAGACATACAGCGCGGCGCCGACGAAGGCGGCCGGCAGCAGTTGCAAGTACAGTTGCAGCAGCAAGCCCGCGCAGCCGATCAGCCATGCCGCGCGCAGGCGGGGCAAGAGCGCCTCTGGCCAGCCGCAATCGCCATATAGGCCGGTGGCGCTACGCAGGGCCAGCGCCGCCAGGCAAAACATCAATGGCATGGCATCGCCGATGGCCAGCGCCGCCGGACCTTTGCCGCTCATGAACATGGCCGCGAATAGCGACAGGCCCAGGCACAGGAACAGCAGCATGCCATGCAGCAGTTGGCGGTTCATCGCATACGCGAGCAGGGCCGACGCGCACAGGCCGGCCGCAGTAACGAGGCGCATGGTCTCGCTGCGTTCGGGCAGGAACAGCATTAGCGCCAGCAGCAGATAGGGCACGATCCAGCCCAGTTGCCGCAAGCCGGGCCGCTGCCACAGCACGGGCAGACGTTCCTGCAGCGTTTCCAGGCGCGCGAACAGGGGCGCCGGCCAGCGCAAGGCATGCATGGCCAGCAGGGAAAAGGCGAGCGCCTGGAAGCCCAGCAGGCTGGCATAGGCAGCCGTGTCGCCGAGCTTGAAGCCGGCCGCATCGAGCACACCCGCGAGCATGAAGTGCAGCACGAAACCCAGGCCGCCCGAGGCCAGCGCCGTCTGTTTGAAGTAGCGTTTGGCATGGACGGCGTGTTCCCACTGCTCGAACAGGTCTGTATCGAGCTTGCAGGCCAGCATCTCGCTGTGCTGCCAGCGTATCGCGTGCAGCAGTTCGCGCAGCTGCAGCGTGAATTTTTGGTCGAACAGCTGGCGCGCGTAGGCGCTTGGCGGCTGCTGCGACATGATGCAGTCCAGGCCGGGGTAGCTGTCGCGGTTGTCGCTGAAATGGGCGAACGAGCGGTCTGCCCGGTAGCGCTGCACGGCGCCGCGCACCAGGTCCGCATGGCTGCGCGCCAGGTAGGAAAAGTCGCGGTCCCAGCCCAGCTGCTCGAACAGGGCCTGGCGCAGCGCCAGGTCATAGCCGGCGCTGGCGCAATAGCGCAGCGCGCACAGGTCGAATTCCTCGCGCACGTCGAGGTTCAGCATGGCGTCGTCCTGCAGCATGCCGGCCAGCACGTCGCCGGCATCCGCATGCCGCGTCAGCTCCAGGCAGCCTTGCCACAGATTAGCCGCTTCCTGCGCCGGGTCGATGGCGACCATGCCCCATTGTTCCGGGGGAGGGGGCTGTTCCTGGGCGATGATGCCCCACAGTTCCGCAGGCGCTTCCTGCACCGCCTCGTCGATGACGCCCCACAGGTCTGCCGGTTCCATGGGCGGCGCTTCTGGCGCTTCCGCTGCTGCCGCTTCGGCCGCTTGCGGTTCCGGAAATTCCTCGGCAAACAGGTGCGCATGGCGCAGCGCGTATTCATACGCCTCGCGCAGCTCCTGGAAGGCGGCCGGATCGTCTTCGGGACGCGTCACCTTCAGGCGCTTCGCATACGCGCGCTTGAGGGCGCGCTCGTCGCCCGTCGGCTCCGTGTCCAGGATATCCCACAGGCTGCGCTGCCCGTTGTGCATGCCGCCGTCCATTTACAGGAAGCTCTCGCTCTCGACCTGGCGCAACACCTCGTCGAGCGCCTGGCGCGCCTTGCGGATGGTGTTCGGGTCCTGCGTTTCCAGCGCCGCCTGGAAATTGGCCGTGTGCGCCGCCAGGTACTGGCGCACGTCGCCCAGCGACTGTTCGTACAATCGGTCGGCGCGCGTGACCAGGGTGCGGTTTTCCATCTGCTCGCGGGGGTGGATCTTCAGGTCGGCTAGTTCCGCAAAGCGCTGCTCGATCTGTTCCGGCGTCATCACGCCCGCATTGTCGCTGATGACCATCTTGTGCTTTTCCTGCGTGGCCAGCACCGTCACTTCCGCTTCCAGCACGCCGCTGACGTCATAGGTGAAGCGCACGTCGATGCCGATCTCGCCCGCCTTTTTCGCGGGAATCGGGAAGCTGATCTTGCCGAGGAAGACGTTGTCGGCCACCAGGCGCGACTCGCCCTGGAAGATCGCCACGTTGATTTCTTTCTGGTTGTCGTAGATGGTGGTGATGTTTTCCGTGCGCGAGACAGGCACCACGGAATTGCGCTCGATGATGGGCAGGTAATGCCCGCCTTCATACTGGTTCGCGCCGACCTGGCGCGAAATCGAAATGCCCAGCGAGTACGGCGCCACGTCCGTCATCACCACTTCATCGAGGGCAGAGTCGCGCATCTTGAGGCCTGCCTGCACGGCGGCTCCCAGTGCCACGGCTTCGTCCGGGTCCAGGTGGATGGCGGGGAAGCGGCCGAACATACGCGAGACGAGTTTACGCACCAGCGGCATGCGCGTGGCGCCGCCGGCCAGCACCACTTCATTCAATTCCGCGGCGCGGATGGTGGCGTCGCGCAGCGCCCGCTCCACGGGCAGGCGCAAGCGCGCCAGCAGCGGTTCGCATAGCTGCGCCAGTTTGTCTTCGCTGATCTCCCAGCTGTATTCCTTCTCCTGGTAGCGCGTGGCCATGCGCACGGACGGCTGGTCCGACAGCAGGCGCTTGACGCGCTCGGCTTCATCGCGCAGCAGTTGCTGCTGGCGCGGATCGAACAGGCGGCTGCCGGCCGCGTCGCGCAAGCCGCTGCCTTCCAGGAAGGCGTCGACCAGCACGGTGACGAAGTCTTCGCCCCCTAAAAAATTATCGCCGGCCGAGGCGCGCACTTCCATCACGCCTTCGAACAGCTCCAGGATCGACACGTCAAACGTGCCGCCGCCCAGGTCGAAGACGAGGAATTTGCTTTCCTGCTCCTTGTCGCGGATACCGTAAGCCAGCGCGGCGGCCGTCGGCTCGTTCAGCAGGCGCTCCACGCGCAAGCCCGCCAGTTGGCCGGCGATGCGCGTGGCCTTGCGCTGCGCATCGCTGAAATACGCGGGCACGGTGATGATGGCTTCCTCGACCTTGTGGCCCAGGAAGGCTTCGGCATCTTCCTTCAGCGCGCGCAGCACCATCGACGACAGCTCTTCCGGACGGAATTGCTGCGTGCCGAGGGTGATCTTCTTTTCGCTGCCCATGTAGCGCTTGAAGACGGCCGCCGTCAGCTGCGGGTGCGTCTGCAGGCGCTCGCGCGCGGCGCGGCCCACCAGCACGGTGCCGTCGTCATCGATGCTCACGCACGACGGCGTCAGGTGTTCACCGAGCGCATTCGGGATGATGGAAGCCTTGCCGTCGCGCCAGATGGCGACCAGGCTGTTGGTGGTGCCCAGGTCGATGCCGATGATCATCAGATATCCGCCTCCGCTTCATTGCCGTGTTCTTCGATCCAGGCGCGGCGTCCAGCTGCTTCGCCTTTGCCCATCAACATATTGAAGCGGGAGGCCGAGGCCATGTGGTCGACTTCACCGAGCTTGACGGGCAGCAGGCGGCGCGTGTCCGGGTTCATCGTCGTTTCCCACAGCTGCTCGGCGTTCATCTCGCCCAGGCCCTTGAAGCGCGAGATCGACCAGGCGCCCTGTTTCACGCCTTCCTTGCGCAGCTTGTCCTCGATGGCGAGCAGTTCGCCGTCGTCGAGCGCATAGATCTTCTGCATCGGTTTCTTGCCGCGCGCGGGCGCATCCACGCGATACAACGGCGGGCGGGCGATGCAGATGTGGCCCTTGTTGATCAGCGCCGGGAAGTGCTTGAAGAAGAGCGTCAGCAGCAGTACCTGGATGTGCGAGCCGTCCACGTCTGCATCGGACAGGATACAGATCTTGCCGTAGCGCAGGCCGGACAGGTCGGGCGAGTCGCCCACGCTGTGCGGATCGACGCCGATGGCCACCGCGATGTCGTGGATCTCGTTATTCGCGAACAGGCGGTCGCGGTCCGTTTCCCACGAATTCAACACCTTGCCGCGCAGGGGCAGGATCGCCTGGAATTCCTTGTCGCGGCCCATCTTGGCCGAGCCGCCCGCCGAGTCGCCCTCGACGAGGAACAGTTCATTGCGCGTGATGTCCGACGATTCGCAGTCGGTCAGCTTGCCCGGCAGGACGGCGACGCCCGAGGATTTTTTCTTTTCCACTTTTTGCAGCGAGCGCTGGCGCGATTGCGCCTGCTTGATCACCAATTCGGCCAGCTTCTTGCCGTAGTCGACGTGCTGGTTCAGCCACAGTTCCAGCGGCGGCTTGGTGAAGGTCGACACGAGGCGCACGGCGTCGCGCGAGTTCAGGCGTTCCTTGATCTGGCCCTGGAATTGCGGGTCCAGCACCTTGGCCGACAGCACGAAGGAAGCGCGCGCGAACACGTCTTCCGGCAGCAATTTGACGCCTTTCGGCAGCAGCGAGTGCATTTCGACGAAGTTTTTGACGGCGCCGAACAGGCCGTCGCGCAAGCCCGATTCGTGCGTGCCGCCATTCGAGGTGGGAATCAGGTTGACATACGATTCGCGCACGATGGCGCCTTCTTCCGTCCACGCCACGACCCAGGCCGCGCCTTCGCCCTCGGCAAAGCCTTCCGAGTCCGGGCCCGCATACTGCGCGCCTTCGAACAGGGGAATCAGGGTTTCGCCATTCGAGACCTGTGCCAGCGTTTCGGTCAGGTAGCCGCGCAAGCCTTCCGCGTACTGCCAGGTTTGCGTATCGCCCGTTTTCGCGTTGGTGAGGGTGACGGTGACGCCCGGCAGCAGCACGGCTTTCGAGCGCAGCAGGCGTTGCAGCTCGGTTTGCGAGATGTTCGGCGAATCAAAGTATTTGGCATCGGGCCAGGCGGTGACGCGTGTACCCGACTTCTTGCCGTCGCGCGGTGCGGGGCGGGAGCTCAGGGGCTCGATCACGTCGCCGTTGGCAAACACCATGTGGTGCAAGCCGTTGCCGTCGCTTTCCTTGCGCCAGACGGTGATTTCCAGGCGCGTCGACAGCGCATTGGTGACGGACACGCCGACGCCATGCAGGCCGCCCGAGAACGCATAGGCGCCGCCCGAACCCTTGTCGAACTTGCCGCCTGCGTGCAGCCGCGTAAACACGATTTCCACCGTCGGCACGCCTTCTTCCGGGTGCAGGCCGACGGGAATGCCGCGGCCATTGTCTTCGACGGTGATGCTGCCATCCGTGTTTTGCGTCACGGCGATATGCGTGCAATGACCGCCCAGCGCCTCGTCGGAGGCATTGTCGATCACTTCCTGAATGATGTGCAGCGGATTTTCAGTGCGGGTGTACATCCCCGGGCGCTGCTTGACGGGTTCCAGTCCTTTCAGGACACGGATGGATGATTCGCTGTAGTCGGATGCTGGTTTTTTAGTGGCCATACGTGTTCAAGCTAAGTAAAGACAGTGGTTGGAACGCCAGGCCAGGGCACTGCGTGGCGCAGTGACAGCGGCGGCGATAACTGTATGAATATACAGTATATCCCGTCCAGCGTCACTGAGGGAGGGCAGTGCGGCAGGCTTGGCGTCCTTGTGCGGACGCTCGCGCATTCTATCTTGTCCCGCGAGCAATAGCGCTACTCCAAGGCAACAACAGTGCGCCGCGCGCGTGGTTTGGCGCCCATTGTGAAGGATTTTATGCGGTAAAGCGCCCGTTTTTACATCTTGTTTACAGCTGCCTCCCCAGTCTTTACGAATTTTTTAGACCCTTTTGGCTAATCTGCTCACTATCAAAACAAACCTGAATGAGGGTGGGAATGGATCTCGTGTATCTCGGCTTGATTGCCGTGTTTTTCGTCCTGGCGGCCGGCTTTGCCGTCGCCTGCGACAAATTAGGGAGCGTCAAATGAACGCGTTTTATGTGCTGGGCGCCGTCGTGTCGGCTGGCCTGCTCGTGTACCTGCTGGTGGCGCTGCTGAAGGCGGAGGAACTGTGATGACGACGCAATCGATACTGTTATTGGTGGCTTTCCTGGCCGTTCTGCTGGCCGCGGGCTATCCGCTGGGCCTGTATATGGCCAGGGTGGCCGGCGATGGCCCCGTGCGCGGCCTGGGCTGGCTGCAAAAGCTGGAAAATCTGCTGTACCGCTGGTCCGGCCTGCCCGCCGACAAGGCCATGGGCTGGAAAAGCTATGCCATCGCCCTGATCGTCTTCAATACCGTGGGCGCCGTCTTCGTCTACGGCCTGCAGCGCCTGCAGGGCTTCTTGCCCTTGAATCCCCAGGGTCTCGGCGCCGTCAGCCCCGATTCCTCGTTCAATACCACCGTCAGCTTCGTCGCTAATACCAACTGGCAGGGCTACGGCGGTGAACAGACCATGAGCTACCTGACACAGATGCTGGGTATGGCATGCCAGAACTTCTTTTCGGCGGCCACCGGCATCGCCGTGATCTTCGCGCTGGTGCGCGGCTTCGCCTCGCGCTCAGGCAAATCGATCGGTAACTTCTGGGTCGACCTGGTGCGCTCGACCCTGTACATCCTGCTGCCGCTGTCCCTGGCCCTGTCCGTCGTCTTCATGGGCGAAGGCATGATCCAGAATTTTTCCGCCTACAAGGAAGTAACTTTGCTCGACCACGTGGCGTATGAAACGCCGAAAGTGACGGCCGATGGCCAGCCCGTGCTGGATGCGGCCGGCAAGCCCGTGATGGAAGCGCAAGTGGCGACCACGCAGACGATCGCCATGGGGCCCGTCGCGTCGCAGGAATCGATCAAGCTGCTGGGTACGAACGGCGGCGGCTTCTTCAATGCCAATTCCTCGCACCCGTACGAAAATCCCACCGTGCTGTCGAACTTCCTGCAGATGCTGGCCATCTTCATCATTCCCGCCGGCCTGTGTTTCACGTTCGGCCGCATGGTGGGCGACATGCGCCAGGGCTGGGCCGTGCTGGCCGCGATGACCCTGATCTTTGTCGTCATGACGGCCGGCGTGATGAGCGCCGAGCAGCAAGCCAATCCTGCCCTGCAGGCGCTGGGCGTGGACCAGCAGGCCAGCAGCTTGCAGTCGGGTGGCAATATGGAGGGCAAGGAAACGCGCTTCGGCATCAGCTCATCGACCCTGTTCGCGGCGGTGACGACGGCCGCTTCGTGCGGCGCCGTCAATTCCATGCACGACTCCTACATGCCCCTGGGCGGCATGGTGCCGCTGCTGCTGATGCAGTTCGGCGAAGTGATCTTCGGCGGCGTGGGCACGGGCCTGTACGGCATGCTGATGTTCGCCATCCTGGCCGTCTTCATCGCCGGCCTGATGATAGGCCGCACGCCCGAATACCTGGGCAAGAAAATCCAGGCGTATGAAATGAAGATGGTGTCGCTGGCCATCCTGATTACGCCAGCCCTCGTATTGACGGGCACGGCGATCGCCGTGATGGTCGAACCGGGTACGGTGGGCGTGGCCAATCCGGGCGCGCACGGCTTCTCGGAAATCCTCTACGCCTTCACGTCGGCGGCCAACAACAACGGCAGCGCGTTTGCTGGCCTGTCCGCCAACACGCCGTTCTACAACGTGATGCTGGCGATTGCCATGTGGTTCGGCCGCTTCGGCGTGATCGTGCCCGTGCTGGCGGTGGCCGGTTCGCTGGCGGCCAAGCAGCGCCTGTCGGCCAATGCCGGCACCATGCCCACGCACGGCCCCATGTTCATCGGCTTGCTGATCGGCGTTGTCGTGCTGGTCGGCGTATTGAATTACGTTCCCGCGCTGGCCCTGGGCCCGATCGTCGAACACCTGCAACTTTTCATCAAATAAGAGGCTACCATGTCACGCACAAGCCTGACTTTGTTCGATTCCGCACTGATCGGCCCCGCCGTCGTCGATGCGTTCAAAAAACTCGACCCCCGCACGCAGTGGCGCAGCCCCGTGATGTTCGTCGTCTACGTGGGCAGCATCATCACGACCCTGCTGGCCATCCAGGCCCTGAACGGCCAGGGTGAAGCGCCATTCGGCTTCATCGTCGCCGTCGCCGTGTGGCTGTGGTTTACCGTGCTGTTCGCGAACTTCGCCGAAGCGCTGGCCGAAGGCCGCAGCAAGGCGCAGGCGGCGTCCCTGCGCGCCCTCAAGCAAACGGTGATGGCAAAGAAAATGCAGACGCCGAAATACGGCACTTCCTGGCTGCCCACGCCGGCCACTGACCTGCGCAAGGGCATGACGGTGCTGGTCGAGGCGGGCGACGTCATTCCCGCAGACGGCGAAGTGACGGCCGGCGTGGCCTCCGTCGACGAGAGCGCCATCACGGGCGAATCGGCGCCCGTCATCCGCGAGTCGGGCGGCGATTTTTCCGCCGTGACGGGCGGCACCCGCGTGCTGTCGGACTGGCTGCTGGTGCGCGTTTCCGTCAATCCGGGCGAAGCCTTCATCGACCGCATGATCGCCATGGTCGAAGGCGCCAAGCGCCAGAAAACGCCGAATGAGATCGCCCTGACGATTTTGCTCGTCGCCCTGTCGATCGTCTTCCTGATCGTCACCGTGACCCTGCTGCCGTATTCGCTGTTTTCCGTGGCGGCGGCCGGCAGTGGCACGCCGGTGACCATCACCGTGCTGATCGCGTTGCTGGTGTGCCTGATCCCGACCACCATCGGCGGTCTGTTGTCCGCCATCGGCGTGGCCGGCATGAGCCGCATGATGCAGGCCAATGTGATCGCCACGTCGGGCCGCGCCGTGGAAGCCGCCGGCGACGTGGACGTGCTGCTGCTGGATAAAACGGGCACCATCACCCTGGGCAATCGCCAGGCGTCGAGTTTTGTACCAGCACCCGGCGTAACGGAGCAGCAGCTGGCCGATGCGGCGCAACTGGCCTCCCTGGCCGATGAAACGCCGGAAGGGCGCAGCATCGTCGTGCTGGCCAAGCAGAAGTTCAATATCCGCGAACGCGAGATGGCCAGCCTGCACGCCACCTTCGTACCGTTCACGGCCCAAACGCGCATGAGCGGCGTGGACATTCCTGGTGAACAGCAGGTGCGCCAGCTGCGCAAGGGCGCGGCCGATTCTATGAAAAAATATGTTGAAGCGCTGGGCCAGCCGTATCCGGCGGAGGTGGGGCGCGCCGTCGACGACATCGCGCGCCGCGGCAGCACGCCGCTGGTGGTGGTCGACGATGGACGCGTCATGGGCGCCGTGGAATTGAAGGATATCGTCAAGGGCGGCATCAAGGAGCGTTTCGCGGAACTGCGCCGCATGGGCATCAAGACCGTCATGATCACGGGTGACAACAAGCTGACGGCGGCGGCGATTGCCGCCGAAGCGGGCGTGGACGATTTCCTCGCCGAGGCGACGCCGGAAGACAAGCTGAAACTCATCCGCAGCTACCAGTCCGAAGGCCGCCTCGTTGCGATGACGGGCGACGGCACCAACGACGCACCGGCGCTGGCGCAGGCCGACGTGGCCGTGGCCATGAATTCAGGCACGCAGGCGGCTAAGGAGGCGGGCAATATGGTCGACCTGGACTCGAACCCGACCAAGCTGCTGGAAATCGTCGAAATCGGCAAGCAGATGCTGATGACGCGCGGTTCGCTGACGACGTTCTCGATTTCGAACGACATCGCCAAGTACTTTGCCATCATCCCGGCCGCCTTCGTGGGCACCTATCCGCAATTGAAGGCGCTGGACATCATGCACCTGGCCAGCCCTGCGTCGGCCATCATGTCGGCCGTGATCTTCAATGCCTTGATCATCGTCGTGCTGATTCCATTGGCGCTGAAAGGCGTGCAGTACCGGGCCATCGGTGCGGCCAGCCTGTTGCGCCGCAACCTGCTGATCTACGGCTTGGGCGGCATCGTCCTGCCCTTCATCGGCATCAAGCTGATCGACATGCTGCTGTCCGCACTCAATTTAGTCTAAAGGAACCATCATGAGCACTATCGTACGTCCCGCCCTGGTCCTGTTTGCCGCGCTGACCGTGATCTGCGGCGTCGTCTATCCGTTTGCCACGGCCGGTATCGGGCAGCTCGCTTTCAACGATGAAGTCAACGGCAGCATCGTCGAGCGCGGTGGCAAGCCTGTCGGCTCGATGCTGATCGGCCAGTCCTTCACCTCGCCCAAGTATTTCTGGGGCCGGCCATCGGCCACCGCGCCGATGGCGAACAACGGCGCCGGTTCGGGCGGCTCCAACCAGGGGCCGAGCAACCCGGCCCTGGTGGACGCCGTCAAGGCGCGCATCGCTGCCCTGCAGGCAGCCGATCCGGGCAATCGCAACCCGATCCCTGTCGACCTGGTGACGGCGTCGAGCAGTGGCCTGGATCCGGAAATCAGCCTGGCGGGCGCCTTGTACCAGGCGCCGCGCGTGGCCCGCGTGCGCGCCGTGCCGCTGGCGCAGGTGGAAAACGCCATCGCCAAGGTGCAGAAAACCGCGTATATCGGCTTTTTCGGCGAACCGCGGGTCAATGTGCTGGAACTGAATCTGGCGCTGGATGCGGCCGCGAAGTAAGATGATGCAGGGGCAGAGCCGCCGGTTTTGCCCCTGGTTTTGACATTAAAAGATGCCCATGCTCCCCAACGACAGCCAACGCCCCGACCCTGATGCCCTGCTGGCGCAAGTGCAGGCGCAGGAAAAGAAAGCCGCGCGCGGCCGGCTGCGCATTTACTTTGGCGCCTCGGCCGGCGTCGGCAAGACCTATGCGATGCTGGCCGCCGCCCGCAAATTGCTGGCCGATGGCCAGGACTTGCTGGTGGGCGTGGTGGAGACGCATGGGCGCCAGGATACGGCGGCCCAGCTTGATGGCTTGCCCGTGCTGCCCCTGAAGGCCATCGAATACCGGGGCAAGACCTTGTTCGAGTTCGACTTGGACGAAGCGCTGCGGTGCGCGCCGGCGCTGATACTGATGGATGAACTGGCCCATTCGAACGTGGCCGGTTCGCGCCATCCGAAGCGCTGGCAGGATGTCGAGGAATTGCTGGCGGCCGGCATCGACGTGCTGTCGACCGTCAACGTGCAGCACCTGGAAAGCCTGAACGACGTGGTGGGCGGGATCACGGGCGTGCGCGTGGCCGAAACCTTGCCCGACACGGTGTTCGACCGCGCCGACGAAGTGGTGCTGGTCGATATCCCCGCCGATGAACTGCTGCACCGCCTGAAACAGGGCAAGGTGTATCAGCCGCAGCAGGCCGAGCGGGCGTCCCAGCATTTTTTCCGCAAGGGTAATCTGATCGCCCTGCGCGAACTGGCCTTGCGCCGCACGGCGGACCGGGTGCAGGACGACGTGCAGGCCTACCGCGTCGAAAAATCGATCAATCCCGTATGGAAGACGGGCGCCGCGCTGCTGGCCTGCGTGGGGCCGCACGCGGGGGGCGAACACGTGATCCGCAGCACGGCGCGCCTGGCCAGCCAGCTGAATGCGGAATGGCATGCGCTGTACGTGGAAACGCCCCGTTTGCAGCGCCTGCCGGCGGGCCAGCGCGAGCGCATCCTGAAAACCCTGAAATTGGCGCAGGACCTGGGCGCGCGCACGGCCGTCAATCCGTCCGCCGACATCGCCGGCGCCGTGGTCGAGTATGCACGCAGCGCGAATATCTCGAAAGTCATCGTGGGACGTAGCCGTACCGGTGCGCTGGCGCGCCTGTGGCATGCGTCGCCGGCCGCGCGCATGGCCAGCCTGGCGCCCGATATCGACCTGGTCGAAGTGGGCTTGCCGCCAGCCGATGCTGCGCCCCGGCGCGCTGCTGGCGAAGACGCAGAGGCGCCGCGCCGGTCCTCGCGCCATTGGCGTTACATCCTGGCTGCCGGCGCCAGCTTGGCCACGGCCCTCGCCTCGGTCCCCCTGCAACCCTATCTGGACCTGGCCAATATCGCCATGCTGTCCTTGCTGACGGTGGTGCTGGTGGCCGTGCGCCTGGGGCGCGGGCCGGCGGCGCTGGCCAGCCTGGTGGGCGTGGCTTGCTTCGATTTCGTCTTCGTGCCGCCGCGTTTTTCGTTTGCCGTGGGCGATTTCCAGTATGTGATCACCTTTGGCGTGATGCTGGCCGTGGGACTGATCACGGGCCACCTGACGGCAGGCCTGCGTTTCCAGGCGCGCGTGGCCTCGCACCGCGAAGCGCGCGCCCGCGCCCTGTACGAATTCTCACGCGAGCTGTCCGGCGTGCTGCAGACGGAACAGATTTTCGACATCACGAAAAGCGCCATCGAACGGGCTTTCCGCGCGCGCGCCACCTTGCTTTTACCTGATGACGATGGCAGCTTGCAAGCCCCGAACGGCGGCGAGCCGCTCGATATCGGCATCGCGCAGTGGGCCTTCGACCATGCGCAGGCGGCGGGGACGGGCACGGATA
Source organism: Janthinobacterium sp. SUN026 (assembly GCF_030397625.1). Classification (NCBI taxonomy): domain Bacteria; kingdom Pseudomonadati; phylum Pseudomonadota; class Betaproteobacteria; order Burkholderiales; family Oxalobacteraceae; genus Janthinobacterium; species Janthinobacterium sp. SUN026. The sequence continues at coordinate 311,529 of NZ_JAPQNU010000001.1, forward strand.
CCTTGCCGGCGTCGCCCATTTTCTACCTGCCGCTGATCGCACCGATGCGCACACGGGGCGTGCTGGCACTGCTGCCGCTCGAGGGCGCACACCGCGGGCGCTGGCTGCTGGTGCCGGAACAGCGCCAGCACCTTGACACCTTTGCCGCGCTGGCGGCCATCGCCCTCGAACGCGTGCATTACATCGACGTGGCCCAGGGCGCGCTGCTGCAGATGGAGTCCGAGCGGCTGCGCAATTCGCTGCTGGCGGCCCTGTCGCACGACTTGCGCACGCCGTTGACGTCGCTGGTGGGCCTGGCCGAATCGCTGGCCCTATCGCGGCCAGCCTTGTCGCCCGCGCAGCTGGACATGGCGCGCTCGCTGCAATCCGAAACCGTGCGCATGAGCGCCCTGGTGGCGAACTTGCTGGACATGGCGCGCATCGAAAGCGGGCAAGTGCGCCTGAACCTGCAATGGCAGGCGCTGGAAGAAGTGGTGGGCAGCGCGCTGCGCGCCAGCGGCCCCCAATTGCAGCAACATGCTGTGCAGACGCAGCTGGCGCCGGACTTGCCGCTGGTGCGCTACGACGCCGTGCTGATCGAGCGCGTACTGTGCAACCTGCTGGAAAACGCGGCCAAGTACACGCCGCCCGGCAGCACCATCACGGTCGCGGCCGGGGTGCACGGCCAGTTCCTGCAGGTGACGGTGGCTGATGATGGCCTGGGCTTGCCGCCCGGCCGCGAGGAAGCCATCTTTGAGAAATTTACGCGCGGCGAGCGCGAATCGAACAAGCCGGGCGTCGGGCTGGGGCTGGCCATTTGCCGCGCCATCGTCGAAGCCCACGGCGGCACCATCCATGCGCAGCCGCACGCGCCGGGACAGGGCGCTGCCATCGTCTTCAGCCTGCCGCTGGGCACGCCTCCGGCGCCGCCGGAGATCGAGCTCGATGACGCCAACGACCATGAAACAGGAAAACCAACATGAACGAACCTTCCGCCACCGCCCTGCTGGTCGAGGATGAACCGCAAATCCGCCGCTTCGTGCGCGCCGCGCTGGAGGACGAGGGCTGGCAGATTTTCGAATCCGCCACCATGCAGCGGGGCTTGATCGATGCCGGTACGCGCCGGCCCGACCTGATCGTGCTGGACCTGGGGCTGCCCGATGGCGACGGCATCGATTTCATCGCCGACATCCGCAAATGGTCGGCCGTGCCCATCATCGTGCTGTCGGCGCGGGTCGACGAGCAGGACAAGATCCGCGCGCTCGATGCGGGCGCCGACGACTATCTCACCAAGCCGTTTGGCGTGGGCGAACTGCTGGCCCGCGTGCGCGCCACCCTGCGCCGCCAGCGCCAGCCTGCCGCCAGCGACGATGGCGTGGTGCAGTTTGGCGACGTGCGCGTCGATTTGAAGGACCGCCTGGTGACGCGCAACAAGCAGCTGGTGCACATGACGCCGACGGAATTTCGCCTGCTGTCGGTACTCGTTAAGAATGCCGGCAGGGTGGTCACCAATCCGCAGCTGCTGCGCGAAGTGTGGGGGCCGTCGAACAGCGAAAACGGCCACTATCTGCGCATCTACATGGGCCATCTGCGCCAGAAGCTGGAAGCCGATCCGGCCCAGCCGCAGTACCTGCTGACGGAAACGGCCGTCGGCTACCGGCTGCTGCTGCCGCTCTAACACCTGTCAACCCCCTGTTTGAAAACAGGCGCCGCGCGCGCCAGGGGGGCGCTTTACCCATTTTTTTGCAGCGGCGGGCCAGCTGCGCCATGTTGGCAAAGGCCCATACCACCCATGAAGAAGAAAAAACCATGAATAAAATGCTACTTGCACTTGCCGTCGCCACCGCCTTTACAGGCAGCCTGGCCCACGCGGAAGAGGCCAAGCCCGACAATGAAGTCAGTTTCAATGTGGCCGGCGTGTCCGACTATCGCTACCGCGGCATTTCGCAGACGCGTTTGAAACCGGCGCTGCAGGGCGGCGTCGATTACGTCAACAACCCGACGGGCCTGTATGCGGGCGTATGGGCTTCCACCATCAAGTGGACCAAGGACGCGGGCGGCAGCGGCGACGTGGAAGTGGACCTGTATGCGGGCAAGCGCGGCCAGCTGACCGGTGATGTCGGCTATGACGTGGGCGTGCTCGCTTACGTGTACGCGGATAACGGCTTGAAGCACGTCGCCGGCCTGGCCGATGCGGACACGCAGGAAGTCTACGGTCAGCTGTCGTATGGTCCCGTTTACGTCAAATTTTCGCACGCCGTCTCCAACCTGTTCGGCATCGTCAACAGCAAGAACAGCGGCTATCTGGATATTGGCGCGACTATCGACCTGACGAACGGCTGGACCGGCAACCTGCACGCGGGCCACCAGAAGGTCAGGAACAATGACGCGTCGAGCTACACGGATTGGAAGGTGGGCGTCACGCGCGACTTCGGCGTGGTGACGGGCGCGCTGGCCGTGATCGGCACGAACGCGGGCAAGTCGGCCTATGCCTCGCCCGTGAATGGCAAATTCATGGGCAAGACGGCGCTGCAGCTGACGGTCAGCAAGACGTTTTAATGGACTGAGTTGACTGAAAGGAGAGGCGGCGCATGCGCCGCCTTTTTTGCGTACTTACGCTGGCAGGTTGAAAACGGCGCAGTACAGCTGCCCCAGCCCCACCACGCGGGCGGACGGGATCTGCGCGGCCAGCGCATGGGTGGGCGCCGCTTGCGCGTCCGTTGCCAGCAAGACGCGCAAGCCCGGATTGACGCTGCGCGCGTGCGCGATGCGGCGCGCCAGGCCCGCCTGCGCGGCGCCATCGATGACACCGTCGAGCGGCACCACCAGCACGCGCGCGGCGATCAGGGCCGAACGGCTGCCCATGGAGTCGCGGCCTTCGCTGTCGATGACGATGTCGTGGTAGCAGTGCACCAGGTGCTCGAGCTCCGGCTGCAAGCCCTTGGCGCTGATGGCGCGCGCCATCAGGCGCGGCCGCGTCAGGCTGCCGTGCATGGCGCCGTCGTGCAGGTTCCTGGCTTGCGCCATGGCGCCCTGGCGCGGATCGGCATCGAGCAGCAATACCTTGCGTCCGGCCAGCGCGCGCGAGGCGGCCAGCCGTCCGGCCAGGATGGATTTCTCCATCCCCCCGCGTTCATCCGTGATGGCGATGATCATCTTGGCGCACAGCTGGCATGATGTTGGCGTGGGAAACCAGCTGCAGCAGACAACCTTCGCGCGGCGCATCCCTGTCGCTGGCGGTCCATGCGGGCAGTTCCATCAGGGGTTCGAGCGCCGCGGCCAGGGCGGCCTGGCCGGCGGCGGACATGGGCGTCATCGGCAGGCGCAACGCGTCGCGCACCTTGCCTTGCATGGCCAGCGCGGCTTTGACGGGAGCGGGATTCGGTTCGGCAAATAGCAGGCGGATGACGGGCAGCATGATTTTGAACAGGGCGCCGGCGGCGCCGTGGCGGCCCTGCTTGACCAGGTGATATAACTGCGCATACAGATCGGGCCGGACCTGGGCGGCGGCCGACATGGCGCCGTGGCCGCCCATGGACAGGCTGGCCAGCAGCAGCGCATCGTCGCCACACAGGACGTCCAGGCGCGTGTCGAGCAGCAGTTCGCCCAGTTGCTGAAGCTTGCCGCCCGCTTCCTTGATGGCGACGAAGTGCGAGTCGCGCGCCAGCAGCGCGGCCGTCTGCGGTTCGATATTGACGCCCGTGCGCGCCGGCACGTTGTACAGCACAATGGATTGGTCGGTGGCGGCGGCGATGGCCTGGAAGTGGTGCACGATGCCGTCCTGCGACGGGCGCACGTACGCGGGCGCGGAGACCAGCAGGCCGGCCAGCGGATGGTCGTTGTAGCGTTGCACCGTGGCGACGACGCCGCGCGTATCGCTGCCGCCGATCCCCATCACGACGGGGAAACGGGGGCCGACGGCTTCGAGCACGCTGTCGAGCAGCATGGTCTGTTCCGCGGCGCTCAGCATGGCCGCTTCGCCCGTGGTGCCGCACACCACCAGGCCATCGATGCCGCTGGCGGCTAGTTCGCACGCCAGTTGCTGGGCGGCGTCGAAGTCGATTTCACCATCGACATCAAGGAATGGCGTGACCATCGGCACCCAGATGCCCTGGAAGTGCGCAGTGATGCGCGAGGAAGACATCGCCTGTTCGCAGGCATACTGCTTCATAGCGATTTCCCCTGGCTGATGCGGCCAAACTCCGCCGCCGGCAGCAGGCGCATGACGGCATCCATGGTCAGGCGCAGGGCCGGTTCCGTCACGCACAGCCAGACTTTCATGCGTTCGGCGTGGTCGACCGCCTCGACGCGCATAAATGACAGCATGCCGCCGCAGGTCCGCACGACCAGCTGGCGCAGTTCGGCCAGGCAGGCTTTGTCGACCGTGATATGCATGAGAAAGGTGGGCAGGCGGGGATGGCGGTGGGGCAGGGCTTGATGCGCTTGATGCGTTTGCAGGCGTGAATGGGGTTCCATGGTGGCTTTGCAGCGGTGGTTGAGGTACGTTCAAGATTAGCAGCGGGGGCGTAAAGATTCTCTAAAAAGCGGGGCCGCCAGCGTAAACGGACTGTATGCATCGGACGTGGACGTGTTGCGTGGATGCCCCGCGCGTGGGCTTTTGTTACAAAATTGAATCGTGCTTTCCGGGGCAGGGGTTTATATTGAAAACGTCTCCGCTTTCAGTCAGCCCCGCCATGTCAGACGAAAAAGATCCCCAGCTTTCCCCTTCCACCGATCCCGCGGCGTCAGCGCCAGCTTCGGCGCGGCCCGACCGGGTAGGCAGGGCGCCCGATGATGAGCACCGCGCGCGCGATGCAGCACCCCGCTACCTGAAGGACAACGACACGCCGCTGGCGCTGGCATGGCGGGTGATCTCGTCGCGCTACCGCTCCATGCGCGACAAGGCCAGCCGCGATTTCATGCGGCGTACTTTGCGCATCGGTATCTCTGCGCGCATTTTTCACCCCGAACCGGGCGCCACTGGCCTGCGTAGCAAGAACCTGCAATACCTGGAAGAGTCGATTGCGCAGTGGGTGATGTCGCGCGACGTGCTGGTGTTCATGATCCCGACGGTCAATACCAGCGGCCAGCTCCACCCGAGCAACATCACCCTGCGCCACTATGCGCGCCACCTGGACGGTCTGGTGCTGCAAGGCGGCGCCGACGTCTCGCCGCAGACGTATTCCGAGGCGGCCACGCGACCCGAATGGAATGGCGACCGCGCGCGCGACCTGTACGAGCTGGAGCTGCTGCACGAATTCGTCGACGCGGGCAAGCCCGTACTGGGCATATGCCGCGGCTGCCAACTGATCAACGTGGGCTTTGGCGGCACCCTGTACCAGGACATCGCCTCGGACGTGGAAGGCGCCACCTCGCACGTCAACGACCTGTATGACCGCCATCGCCACACGATCGTCTTCCCGAAAGGCTCGTCCTTGGCGGGCCTGTTCCCGAAGACGGGCGAGGCACTCGTCAATTCCATCCACCATCAGTCGGTGAAGGATCTGGGGCGCGACATCACGGTGGAAGCGTATTCGCAGGGTGACAACATCGTCGAAGCCATCCGCTACCAGCGGGCCCGTTTCGTCATGGGCTTGCAGTGGCACCCGGAATTCCATTCGGCGGGCGGCGTCGAGTTGCTCGATTGCACGCCCATCCTCGATAACTTTTTGCGCGCGGCGCGGGAGACGCGGTTTTGAGTACGCACCTGATGCGCCGGCGCGCTGTGCTGGCCGGCCTGCTGGCGCTGCCCCTGGCTGGCTTGCGCGCGGCGCCGCGCCCGCATGAAGGCGCGCTGCCGTTTGCGCTGACGTCCGCCGCGCGCGCGCGCACGCTCAAGGCGCGAGTGGCGCCGGCCATTGCGGAACAAGTGGTCAAGGCGGCGCGCAAGGATGCGGCGCGCCCCGTGCACCTGATGGCCGAAGTGCGCACGGGCGGCTTGCTGAAGGGCGAAGGCGGGCGTGAGACCAGCCAGCAGGCGCAGGAAGACTGGCGCCAGGCGCGCCTGCAGGCGCTGGCCTGGAGATTATCGGGCGAGATGGCGCATTTCGAGGCGGCGCGCCAGCTGCTGCTGGCCTGGAGCGGCGCCTACCAGCCGTCGTTCAGTCCCGTCGACGAGACGGAGCTGGCCAGCCTCCTGATAGGCTTTGACCTGGTGCAGGAACGCCTGAACGGCGTCGAGCGCGAGCAGGTGCAGGCGTTTTGCCGCACCCTGGCGCACGGATATCTGAGTGACCCCATCAAGGTGGGTGGCCCGTCCACGGCGCGCAACAACTGGCACAGCCACCGCATCAAGATCGGCACGGCCGCCGCGTATGTCACGGGCGACGCTTTGCTGATCGCGCGGGCGAAGGAACGCTTCCTGGCGCACGTGCCGCGCAATATCGGCGCCGGCGGCGTGCCCTTCGACTTTGAACAGCGCGACGCCCTGCATTACACCACCTACAGCCTGGAGCCGTTGCTGACGACCGCCCTGATGGCGCAGGCGCATGGCGACGACTGGTATGGCGCGCCGGAAGCGCGGCGCCTGGCCGAGGCGCTGGCCTGGCTGGCGCCGTACGCGCTGGGGAGAAAGACGCACGAGGAGTTCGCCAAGAGCGCCGTGCCGTTCGACCGCAAGCGCGTGGCTGCCGGTGAAAAAGGCTTTACGGGGAATTGGGAGCCCAAAGGCGCCGCCAGTGTGTACCTGCTGGCGGCGCGCTTTGATCCCGCTTACCTGCCGCTGGCGCTGGAATTGCGCCCGCCAGCCTGGGCGTTGGCGTTGTATGGGAGCTGATTAAAACTTCGTGCGCACGGTGAACATCACATTGCGCGGCTCGCCGTAGAAGCCCGTTTCGAACAGGCCCAGACCCGTGAAGTACTTCTTGTCCATCAGGTTGTTGACATTGATGCTGGCCGTGATGTCCTTGCTGATTTCGTAGCGGGCCAGCAGGTTGACCAGCGCGTAGCTGCCTTGCTTGATGCGCGAATAGTCGTCGATGGCTGGGTTCCAGATATTGCCGTCGTAGCTGCTTTGCCAGTTGATGCCGCCGCCGACGGTCAGCTTGTCCAGGCTGGCCGGCAGGCGCCACGTGCCTTGCACGCGCACCAGGTGGGCAGGCTGCGTCGTTTTCAGCATGGTGGAAAAGACATCCTTGTCATCCGCATCGCGCACGTGGGTGTAGGTGTAGCCGGCGCTCAGCTTCACATCTTTCATCACTTCACCCGTCACTTCCATTTCCACGCCACGGCTGGTGACGCCATCGATGGCCTTGAACACCGCCTCACCGTTGACTTGGCCCGCAGGGCCGGCCACATTGCTTTGACGGATCTGGAACAGGGACGCGCTGGCATTGACCTTGCCGTCCAAATATTCTGCCTTCACCCCCGCTTCCACGCCCTTGCCGCGCACGGGCGACAGAAAGTTGCGGTTCACGTCGCGGTTGCTCTGCGGCGCGAAGATGCTGGTGTAGCTGCCGAACACGGAATAGGTCTTGTCGAGGTCATACACGACACCCGCATATGGCGTGACGACGTTGGTTTCCTCGATGCGCGAGGTGATGCGCGCGGTGTCGGCGTCGAAGAAGGTGCGGTCCTGTTCCTGCCTATAGTTGCTGACGCGCGCGCCGAGAATTATCGACAGCGCATCGACGGGATGCAGGCGCACGGCGCCATACAGGCCGCTCTGGCGCGTGCTGTCGTTGTCGTTACCCTTGCGCGCAAACGCCGGTTCCGCATACTGGCCGCGCCAGTCGAAGTAGCTGCTGTCGAGGGTCGGATAGATCGAATCATAGACGGGGCCATCCTGCTTTGCCGTCGAGGTGGAGTAGCCGATCATCGCTTCATGCCGGCGGCCAAAAGCTGTAAACGGGCCGCTGGCGTCCACGTTGACGGTCGTCTGGCGGCGGTCGCCCTTGTATTTGCCCATGAAGAAAAATGTGCCTGCGCCCGTGACAGGGTGGGGATTGCCGCCGCTGGCCGAACCGAGCACGCTGTCATGCTTGCTGCGCAGCTGGTTCGCGCTCAATTTCAGTTTCCACTCGTTGGCGAGCGTATGTTCCAGCGACGTGAACAGCGTGGTGTTCTGCATGTCGCGGCGGCTCCAGTCCGTGGCCGGGTTCCACGAAGTGGGGAAATCCGTGCGGGTGCCATCAGACAGCAGCACGGGGAAACCCGTCCAGGTCGAGCCGCGCGGCTTGTAATCCTGGTGCGTAAAGCCGGCCGTCAGCAGAGTGACGGGCGTCAGGTCCGCTTCGATGATGCCGTAGGCGACGGATTTCTGCTGCGTGTAGCGGTCGAGGTACGAGTGCTTGTCCTGGTAGGCGCCCACCAGGCGGCCGCGCACCGTGCGGCTGTCGTTCAGGGGGCTGGAAACATCGGCTTCGCCGCGATAGTTGTCCCACGATCCCGCGCCCAGGGTGGCCGAACCCTCGAAGTGGGCAGTGGGGCGCTTGCGCACCATGTTGACGGTGGCCGACGGGTCGCCCGAGCCACTCATCAGGCCCGTCGCGCCTTTCAGCACTTCGATGCGGTCATAGATGGCCATGTCGCTATTGGTCGTGCCCCAGTCGTAAACGCCGTCATAGATGGCCGACACGCCGTCGTACTGGAAATTGGTGACGGCAAAGCCACGCGCCTGGAAGCTCCAGCGGTCACTGTCGTAGTTTTGCACGCTCACGCCATTGACGTTCTTCATGACATCGGAGACGGCATTGCTGTTCTGGTCATCCATCTGCTGGCGCGTGACGATGGTCAGCGACTGCGGCGTTTCGCGTTGCGTCAACGCCAGTCCCGTGGCGCCGCTGGCGGGGCCGCCCGTATAGCTGCCCGTGCCGCTGGTGGCGGCGCTGCGCTCGGCGGCCGCCACCACCGTGACTCCGCTCATGACGGCCACGCCGCGACTGTCCGCCGAAGGGGCGCCGGCGCTGGCGGCGATCTTTTGCAGCAGGTAGCCGCCGTTCGATTGCGGCACGGCTTGCAGGCCGCTGCCGGCCAGCAGCACGCGGAAACCATCGTGCACGCCATAGCTGCCTTGCAGGCCGGCGCTGCGCAAGCCTTGCGTGGCATCGCTGGAGAACGACAATAGAATGGCGCTGTCGCTGCCGAAGCGTGTCAGCACATCGCCCAGGGCGCCGGCGGGAATGCTGTAGACGCGCACTTGCTGACTTTGTGCCTGGGCCAGCGCCGGCAGGGTGAGAGCCATGCCGATCTGCGACAGGGCACAGGCCAGGACGGTGCGGGTAAGGAGGGAACGCGAAGCGTGGTGCATGGAATAAAACCTTTCGTGGATGCGCAAGATGGAGACTACCTATCTTCCAAGTCACGCGAGCACGCAGAAACAGCTCACTTTGCAGAAAATTTAATTCAGCGGGCCGCCAGTTCGATCCTGACGACTTGATTGCCCCAGAAGCGCGTGACGGTATTGCGCCGCAATTGCAGGCTGGCGCTGACGGCGTCGAGGATGGCGCCGACATCGGCCAGCGGGTAGGAACCGGAGACGCGCAGGTCGGCGATGGCGGGCGTGCAGGCCAGCGGATGCTCGCTGTAGCGCGCCAGCTCGGCGAGGAAATCGGCCAGGCGCATGTCGCGCGCCACCAGCATGCCATCGAGCCAGGCGCCGCCATATGGCGCCAGCGCCTGGCGATGATGGCTGCTGCTGTCGAAATGGGCGCCTTCGCCGGGACGCAGCACCAGGCGCTGGGCGCCGTCGCTGGCCAGTACGGCGACGGCCCCGTCGAGCACGCCGGCGCTGGCATAGTCATCGTGCAGGCGCACGGTGAAGCGCGTGCCCAGTGCCTGCAGGCTGCCATGCGGTGTGGCGACGAAGAAGGGGCGCCGTGCCGCATCCTTGCCGGTGGCGATGAAGATTTCGCCGGCCAGCAGTTCGATGCTGCGCCGCTCGCCGTCGTAAGCGATGTTCACGGCGCTGCTGGTGTTGAGCGTGAGCTGGGTGCCATCGTCCAGGGTCACCACGCGGCGCTGGTTGACTGCCGTGCGGTAATCGGCCATCCAGCCGCGCCATGGGCTGCGGCGCTCAAACGCATACAGCGAGGCGCCGCAGGCCAGCAGCAGGGCCAGGGTCTTGACGGCATGGCGGCGCGGCGCATTCGCTTGCATGCAGGCGCGCAGCAGGGTGGCGTGCATGGCGGGCGGCAGGCGTTCATGCTGCGTTTGCAACTGCTGCCACGCCTGCGTGGCGCTGCCGGCCCGCTGCAGGTGGCGTTTCACCGTGGCCAGCGAGATGCCGAGCTGGTGCGCGATGTCTTCCTGCGGCAGCTCGTCGAGCTGGCGTAGTAAAAAAGCCCGTTTCACGGGAGGCGGCAAGCCGTCAAGCATGCGGTCGAGTTCAAACACGGTCGCCAGCAGCAGTGCCCGCTCCTCTGGCGATGGCGCATGCCGGGGCGGCAGTTGCGCCAGCACGTCGAGGTAAGCCTCTTCGAGTTTCTGACGGCGGTAGTGGTTGAACAGCACGCGCTGCGCGACGGTGGCGAGAAAGGCGCGCGGCTCGCGCGCGGCGACGGCGTCTTCGCGGTCGAGCAGGCGCATGAAGGTGTCGTGCGCCACATCGGCTGCGCATGCCGTGCTGCCCAGCTTCTTGCGCAGCCAGCCTTGCAGCCAGCCGTGGTGGTCGGCATACAGTGTCGCGATGTCCTGGCGTTGTAGCGGCTCTGCCAGCGGCATCGCATTCCCCTTGCATGGCCGGCCCGAGTGGGCTGGCGTTTTTAAATAATAATAAGAATCATTCTCACTTATTGTAACAAGCGGTGGCGGCGGCTGTAAATGACGGGGAGGCGCGGTGTGGTTTTTTGGGTTTGCGTTGTTGGGCTAAAAGTCACGATGACCGGCAAAACCGTCGCGAGCGGAAGGGAAAGGCGGCCAAGAAGCGCAACCGTACGAAGATACGGTGAGCATCGCAGGCCGCCTATTTCGACGCGCAGCAGGATTGGCCAGGCATCTTCAATAATTCATCGGTTCACCGCGAAAACATCTGATCGCCGAATCAACCATGCCCTCGGCGCTGCCCTGCAAGCTATGCTGCTTGCGCAGGTATTGTGCATCGCTCCACTGCTTGGCCACGTCCGACAGGTGTTTCAGGGCCGGCGTGCTGCCCAGCGCCTCGGCGTGCGGTTCCATCTTGCGCAGGGTGGTCATGATGTCTTCGCGCAGCGACATCGTTTCGTAGGTTTTCGGATGCGTGATGGCGCCGTCGAGGCCGAAGCGGCAAGCCTGGAAGCGGTTGTAGTTATATACGAGGTAATCGTCTTCCACCGGCGGGGTTTCGCGGCGTTCGAGCAGGTAACGGCACAGCGCTTGCAGGTAGGCGGCCAGCGCGGCGGCCCGTTCCACCGTCAGCGGCGTGTCGCACACGCGCAGTTCGATGGTGCCGAATTCCGGCTTGGGACGGATATCCCAGTAAAAATCCTTCATGCTCTTGATGATGCCCGTGTTCTCCATCTTGGCGAAATACTCGTTGGAGAACTGGTCCCAGCTGAGGGTGAACGGTGCGCGCCCGCTCATGGGAAACGCGAACACGGAGTTCAGGCGGGCCGAATCGAACAGGGTGTCGCGTCCCTGCACGTAGGGCGAGGACGCCGATAGGGCGATGAAGTGGGGGATGTAGCGGTTCAGCGAATGCAGCAGGAACATGGCGTCGTCGCCCGAGGCGCAGCCGATGTGCACGTGCTGGCCGAAGATGGTGAATTGCTTGGCCAGGTAGCCGTACAGTTCCGAAATCTCCTGGAAGCGTGGCTTGGAAAAGATCTTTTGCGACGACCATTGCTGGAACGGGTGCGTGCCGCCGCCTGCGATGCCGATATTGAGCTTGTCGCCGGCCGTGATCAAGGTGTCGCGGATTTCCTGCAGCTGCTCCAGCAGGGGGCCGTGATGCGTGTGCACGCTCGAGTTGATCTCGATCATGCTCTCGGTGATTTCCGGCGTGACGTTGCCGGGAAACGGTTTTTTGTTCAGCAGATGCAGCAGGTCGGGGCTGGCGGCCGTCAAGTCATAGTCCGACAGGTTCACCAGTTGCAGTTCGAGTTCGACGCCGAAGGTCAGCGCGGCCGATTGGCCAAAGGGTTCCAGCGGCATTTAGCGCTCCTTGATTTCGTGGGTTTCTTTGGCCAGCATCAGCACGCGCTGCACCAGCACGGGGCCGACCAGTTCCAGGCCCAGGGTGATGGCGGCCAGGGCGTTCAATTCGTCGCCGAAGTTCACGCCGTGCTGGCGCGCGTGTTCCAGCAGCAGGATGATGAAGACGGAGACGGGCGTCAGCGCCACGCCCGTCAGCACGCCCTTGCGCCAGGAAATGCCGCTGACATGCGAGAAAGCGGCCACACCGACGACTTTCGTCAGCAATCGCCCGCCGACGACGGCCAGGGCCAGGCCCGCGCCGGCAGCCACGCTGGCCCATTCCAGGGTCGAGGCGGCATACACGAACAGCAGCACCGTCAGCAGCTCGCCCAGGGCGCCGAAATTGCGCTGCGCCTGGCTGAAGGCGACACGGCGGTGGCGTGCCACCAGGCCGAAGGTGAGGGTGGCCAGCAGCGGCGACAGGCTGGTGGTGTAGGTGAGGGCGACGAGCAGCATCACCGACAGCGCAAAGGCGACGGTGGCATCCTGCGCCATATTGCCCAGGCGGCGCAGCATGGCCGGCACGACGATGCCGAAAACGGTACCGGCGGCCACCGAGGCGGCCAGCACGGCGGCGCTGCTGCTGCTGGCTTCGATCAGGTCGGTGGAGCTCTGGAACATCCAGAAGCCGACGATGATGTTGAACGTGAAGACGGCCAGCACGCAATTGAGGGCGGTGAGGTGGACGATGCGTTCCGTGACCTGGCCCGAACTGCGCTCCTCGTTGATGACGCGCATGATGGTGGCCGGCGAGGTGGACATGGCCAGGGACGCCAGCAGCAGCGCCGTCATCGAGGTGGAACCGAATTCGATGCCGATGAAGTAGACGACGGCAAAGGTCAGCAAGGATTCGACCAAGCCCGTGACGGCGATCCACGGATTGTTCTTCAGCCAGCGCAGGTTGATCCGGTAGCCGACTTCGAACAGGATCAGGCCGAAGGCCACGTCGGCCAGCACCAGCATCGGGCCCGCGTCCGTCTGCGGCAGGATGCCCACCTGCGTCTGCGCGAGGACGAAACCGATCACGCCGTAAAAACTGATACGCGGCAGGCCAGTCCAGCGGTGACCGAATTCGCCCACCACCCAGGCCAGGGTGATGGCGAACGGCCAGGACAGGTCGGCGGCGATCGAGATCAGACTTTGCATGCTCATTCCTTTGAAAATGGCGCTGGCACCGGCCGGCAGCACGGGGGCTGGCGCGGCAATGTCGTGGTGCAGCGATGGTGCATAGTTTGCGCAGAGCGATGCGCCGATTCTACCGGAGCAGAAGGCGCGCACGATGTGCGCAATCGAACAGTGTCGCGGCCATGGCGGCCGCGCACAGGATGCAGCAGGTTGGGCAGGGCTGGTATCAGCGTATGGTACCCGCCCGCAGCGGAGAGGCTCCGCACGGTAGTGCCGTGTCGCAGTGTACGGCATGGCGGCCCCCTGCCGCCATGGACTTTTTGTTGCGTGCTTTTATTTACTGAGCAGACGCATGCCCCGTTCCAGCCCGTCGATCGACAGGGGGAACATGCGGTTGTTCATCAACTGCCGCATCACGCCGATCGACTGGCGGTACTGCCATAGTCCCTCCGATTCGGGATTGAGCCAGATGAATTTCGGGAACGCCTGGGTAAAGCGCGCCAGCCACGTAGATCCCGCTTCCTCGTTGTTGTATTCGACGCTGCCGCCCGGCTGCAGGATTTCATAGGGGCTCATGGTGGCGTCGCCGACGAAAATCAGCTTGGTGTCGGGCGGGTACTTGCGCAGCACGTCCCAGGTGGGAAAGCGTTCGGCGTTGCGGCGCCGGTTGTTCTTCCACAGGTAGTCGTAGACGCAGTTATGGAAGTAAAAGAACTCCATGTTCTTGAATTCCGTCTTCGCCGCCGAAAACAGTTCCTCGGTGCGCTCGATATGGTCGTCCATGCTGCCACCGACGTCGAGCAACATCAGCACCTTGATGCGGTTCTTGCGCTCGGGCCGCATTTTGATATCCAGATAGCCGGCGTTATTGGCTGTGGCGGCGATGGTGGCGTCGAGCGCCAGTTCATCTTCCGCGCCTTCGCGCGCGAACTTGCGCAGGCGGCGCAAGGCCACCTTGATGTTGCGCGTGCCCAGTTCTCGCTCGCCGTCGTAATCCTTGTAGCTGCGCGCTTCCCACACTTTCACTGCCGTGCGGTTGCCGCCCTTGCCGCCGATGCGGATGCCTTCCGGGTTCGTGCCGCCATTGCCGAACGGCGACGTGCCGCCCGTGCCGATCCACTTGCTGCCGCCCTCGTGGCGCTCCTTCTGCTCCTTCAGCAGCTCGTTCAGGCGGTCCATCAGCTTGTCGTAGCCGAATTTTTCCAGCTGCGCCTTCTGCTCCTCGGACAGCTCGCGCTGCATGCGCTTTAGCAGCCAGTCGAGGGGAATCGCCGCATTCGTGTCGAAGGCAGCGTTGACGCCCTTGAAGTACTGGGCAAACGCGCGGTCGAACTTGTCGAAATGGGCTTCGTCCTTGACCAGGGTCAGGCGCGCCAGATAGTAAAAATCGTCCATCGAGGCGTCGATGACGTTCTTTTGCAGCGCTTCGAGCAGGGTCAAAAATTCCTTGATCGAGACGGGAATCTTCGCATCCTTGAGCGTGAAGAAGAAATCGATCAGCATGGCGCTTCCTCTGCCCCGGCGTCGCCTGCGCGAGGCAGTGCGGCGATCGGGCGCTGCGCCAGCTTGTAGCGCAGATGGGCGGCGATTTCCGGCCATTCGCCGCGCGTGATGCTGTACATGACCGTGTCGCGCACGGTGCCGTCGCGGCGCAGCGCATGGTGGCGCAGCACGCCATCCTTTTTCGCGCCCAGGCGTTCGATGGCCGCCTGCGAAGCGTGGTTGAAATTATCGGTGCGCAGACCCACCAGCGCGCAGCCGAGTGTGTCGAAGGCGTGCGCCAGCAGCAGCAATTTGCAGGTGGTGTTGACGTGGCTGCGCTGGCAGCGCTTCGCATACCAGGTGTAGCCGATTTCCAGGCGTCCGATGGCTGGCACCACGTCGTGGTAGCTGGTGGTGCCGAGCACCTCGCCGCTGGCCACGTCGATGACGGCAAAGGCGAAGCGCGAAGGGCGCATCTCGATACCCTTGAAAATGTACTGGTCCACCTGGTCCGGCTCGGGCACGGAGGTGACGCGCAGGTTCCACAGCTCGCCGTCTGTGGCCGCCGCGCGCAGGCCAGGCGCGTGGTGCGGCGCCAGCGCTTCGAGGCGGATGCCGTGCAGTTCCAGGGGGACGAAGACCTTGTCCGGGCTGATGTCGTTCACCGGCGCTCCTTAGCGGTTGGTGCGCGACATGAACATCAGGCGCTCGAACAGGTGCACGTCCTGCTCGTTTTTCAGCAGCGCGCCGTGCAGCGGCGGCACGACGGCCTTGTTGTCCTTGCTGCGCAGCGCGTCAAAGGGGATGCCTTCGGCCAGCAGGAGCTTGAGCCAGTCGAGGAATTCCGATGTCGACGGTTTTTTCTTCAGGCCCGGCACGTCGCGCACTTCATAGAAGGTTTGCAGCGCCTGCGCCAGCAATTCCTGTTTCAGGTGCGGGTAGTGGACGGCGACGATCTGCTCCATCGTGTCCTTGTCCGGGAATTTGATGTAATGGAAGAAGCAGCGGCGCAGGAAGGCGTCCGGCAATTCCTTCTCGTTGTTCGAGGTGATGATGACGAGCGGGCGATGGCGCGCAGTGACCATTTCGCGCGTTTCGTAGACATAGAATTCCATCCGGTCCAGTTCGCGCAGCAGGTCGTTCGGGAATTCGATGTCGGCCTTGTCGATTTCATCGATCAAGAGCACCACCGGTTCGGGCGCCGTGAACGCCTGCCACAGCACGCCCTTGACGATGTAGTTCTGGATGTCGCGCACGCGCTCGTCGCCCAGCTGCGAATCGCGCAGGCGCGAGACGGCGTCGTATTCGTACAGGCCCTGCTGCGCCTTGGTGGTCGATTTGATATGCCATTGCATCAGCGGCATGTTCAGCGCGGCGGCCACTTCCTCGGCCAGCATGGTCTTGCCCGTGCCCGGTTCGCCCTTGATCAGCAGCGGGCGTTGCAGGGTCAGCGCCGCATTCACGGCCAGTTTCAGGTCGGCGGTGGCGACATAGCTGTCGGAACCTTCGAAGCGTTGGCCTTGCTGGGTGTGCTGTGCTTGCATGAGCGGTCTGCCAAAGTAGGGAAATGGTGAGTATAAACAGAACTGTGGCGCACTGCCACGCGGACGGCCTGTGCCTGCCTGCCTACAATGCGGGTTTTATAGGTGGACTTGCAAGAATATCTTGGCTAGAATCGGCAAGCAGCAGATTAATTGTCAACCTTAATTGTCAACACATAAAATCAATAAAAACCAGCTCTGGCGTTTCTCCGATTACCTTTGTTCACATTGCCACTATGAAAAAAATATTTGCACTTCTCGTGCTTGCCGGCATAGCAAATGCCGTCACAGCGGCTGACATTGTAGGAAACGCCAAGGCAGCGGCTGCCAAGGTGGAAATGTGTATCGGCTGCCATGGCATCCCCGGTTACAAGGCAACCTTCCCCGAAGTGTTCCAGGTGCCGATGATCGGCGGCCAGCCGGCAAAATATATCGAGAATGCGCTGCAAGCCTACAAGAAGGGCGATCGCAAGCACCCGAGCATGAAGGGCATCGCCAGCAGCCTGTCGGACCAGGATATCGCCGATGTCGCCGCGTATTATGCGCAACAAGCCAAGCCGAACTGAGGACCAGCCAGATGATGAAAACACTACTCGCCGCCCTCGTTTGCGCCACCGTCTCGTTGTCCGCCAGCGCCGCCGGCAATATCAACACGGGCAAGGCCCTGGCCGAAAAATACAGCTGCGCCACCTGCCACGGCAAGGATTACGGTTCGCCCATCGACCCGTCTTATCCGAAATTGGCGGGCCAGCACAAGGATTACCTGGAACACGCCTTGACGGCGTATAAGCGGGGCGACAAGGCCAATGGCCGCAACAACGCCATCATGACGGGCCAGGTGAAACCGCTGAGCAACCAGGACATCAAGGACCTGGCCGCCTACCTGCACAGCCTGCCGACTACCCTGGTCATTCACCGCTGAGCGGTATCGCAGGGGTTATTAGTTGTTCTGACATCTGACAAAACCGTAGCGAGCGGAAGGGAGAGGCGGCCGAGACGCGGAACTGTGCTGAAGCACAGTGAGCATCGCAGGTTGCCTATACCGACGCGCAGTAGGTTTGGTTAGGTGTTCTTCAGCCCCACCCGGCGCGCCAGCTTGTGCAGATTGCTGGCGTCCAGCCCCAGTTGGCGCGCGGCAGCGGCCCAGTTATCCTGATGTAGCACCAGCGCTTGCCGGATGGCCTGGCGCTGGCTCGCTTCCACGATCTGATGCATGGACAGCAGCGGCGCCGCTGGCGCTCCGCACGCAGCCGGCGCAGGCAGCGACGCGTTCGCACCGGCTGGCGCCTCCAGCGCATCGAGGTCGAGCATATCCGTTTCCAGGGTCACGATGTCCTTGCGGTCCGCGCCGCGGATCACGGCTTTCAGCGCGGCCCGGCTGATCACATGTTCCAGTTCGCGCACATTGCCCGGCCAGCGGTAGTGGCACAGGGCATTTTCCGCCGCGGCGGACAGGCGCAGGCTGCGCAAGCCCAGGCGCGCGCGGTTGAGCTCAAGAAAACCACCGGCCAGCAGCAGCACGTCATTGCCCCGCTCGCGCAGCGGCGGAATCGGCACGGGATACACGGACAGGCGGTGATACAGGTCGGCGCGGAAGGTGCCGTCGCGCACATGTTCGCGCAGGCTGCGGTTGGTGGCGGCGATCACGCGCACGTTGACCCGGCGCGGCCGGTCTGCGCCCAGGCGCTGGATTTCGCCATTTTGCAAGGTGCGCAGCAGCTTGGCCTGTATCGACAGCGGCAATTCCCCCACTTCATCGAGAAACAGGGTGCCCCCTTCGGCCGCCTCGAAACGCCCGGGCCGGTCGCTGACGGCGCCGGAAAACGCGCCGCGTACATGGCCGAACAATTCGCTCTCGGCCAGGGACTCGGGCAAGGCTGCGCAATTGACATGGATCAAGGGCTTGCCTGCGCGGCGCGACAGCCGGTGCAGGCGGTGCGCGCACAATTCCTTGCCGACGCCCGTCTCTCCCAGCAGCAGCACGGGCAGTTCGGAATCGGCGACCACTTGCAATTCGTGCAGCAAGTGCGTGATGGCGCTGCTCTGGCCGACGAAATCGTGTTCCTCGCGCGGCGCTTGCGCATCGGCCAGCATGGCGCCGCCCGACAGGCGCAGGGCGCGGATTTCCGTTTCCAGGCGGGTCACGCGCACGGCCGCCTCGATGGCGCAAGCCAGTTCCCCCAAGTCGCGCTGCGCTTGCGTATCGAAGGTGCCTACTTGCAGGGCGTCGAGCGTGATCACGCCCCAGCGTTCGCCCTCCAGGTCCAGCGCCATGCCCATGCAGTCGTGCACGGGCAGCGGCTCGCCGGCCCGCTCGGCGATCAGGCCATCGTAGGGATCGGGCAGGGAGCTGTCGTGATGGAAGCACAGCACGCCGCGCCGTTGCAGGATGGCGGCCAGGCGCGGATGGTCGGCGACGGCGAAGCGACGCCCCAGCGCGTCGCTGGCCAGGCCGGCCATCGCCACGGGGCGCAAGTGCTCGCCATCGAGCTTGAGCAAGGCCACGGCTTCGCAGCCGAAGTGCGCGCGCAGGCTGCCGACCAGGCGCTGCAGTCGCACTGCCACGGGCAGGTCGGCGACCAGGTCGGTGAGCAGCAGCAGGTGGATGGCAGTGGTGGTCATAAGTACCATGCAGGGTACAACGAACCACGGCAAACAAGGGTCATTACGACCCTGTGTTTTTCAAAACGTTGATTTAAAACAAGTTTTTCCTGGCACACGGTTTGCCTAGGTATGAGTGCCAAACCGGCATACAAGACCAAGGAAAGCTTGATGAAAACGACTCCCTCCCTCCGCGCCATTGCCGCGGCCGTCTGTGTCCTGGCCATGCCCCTGTCCGTGCAGGCCCAGGCGGGCCTGCCTGCCAGCGCTGCCGCCACTGCCGCCAAACCTGCCACCGCCGCGGTCAAGCGCTATGAACTGCAAACCAATATCGTCGACGGCAAGATGGTATTCATCGACGCCAAGGGCCAGGTCAACCCCGTGCTGGCGGCCAAGGTGGGGGAAACGGTCGAACTCGTTCTGAAAAGCGGCGAAGGCGCCGAACACGACCTGCTGATTCCCGAGCTGAACGTGGCTTCAAGCAAATTCAGCGCCAATAGCGGCAGCACCACCGTGCGCTTCAAGATCACGCGCGCCGGCACGTTCACCTATTACTGCTCGATTCCCGGCCACCGCCAGATCGGCATGGAAGGCAAGCTGGTCGTGAGCGGCACTTCGCTGGCCGAAGCGGGAGCACCGAAGGCTGCCGGCGCCGGCAGCGCGGCCAGCGAATCGAGCCAGGCCGCCGCGCTGGCCCTGTACACGCCCGCGCCATCGCCGATGCGCGGTCCCGACCCATCGGCCGTCAGCGTGGCGGCCAATCCTGCCTCCGTGCCAGCCGCCATCGGCGCGCGCGCGCCGCAGTTGCTCAAGTACCGCATGGAGACGGTGGAATTGCCGGGCAAGCTCGATGACGGCACCAGCTTTACCTACTGGACCTTCAACCGGCAAGTGCCCGGTCCGATGCTGCGCGCGAAGGTGGGCGACACGGTCGAACTGACCCTGTTCAACGCCAGGGACAGCAAGATGATCCACTCGATCGACCTGCACGCCGTGACGGGCGGCCATGGCGGCGGACAGCACACGCAGGTGGCGCCGGGACAGGAAAAAACGGTGACCTTCAAGGCGCTCAATCCGGGCCTGTTCGTCTACCACTGCGCCACGCCCCTGGTGCCGCAGCATATCGCGGCCGGCATGTACGGCATGATCCTGGTCGAACCGGAAGGTGGCCTGTCGAAGGTGGACCGCGAGTATTACGTGATGCAGGGCGAGATGTACACGGGCCGTCCGCACGGCGCGCCCGTGCACCAGGAACCGAACCTGGAAAAAATGGCCAATGAGCTGCCCGACTACTACGTCTTCAATGGCGAAGTGGGCGCCTTGAGCAAGACGCACAAATTGCAGGCGAAAGTGGGCGAGACGGTGCGCATCTATTTCGGCGTCGGCGGCCCGAACAAGATCTCATCGTTCCACATCATCGGCGAGATCTTCGACAAGGTGTACAGCGAAGGCTCGATCAGCAGCCCGAAACACGACGTGCAAACCACCCTGGTGGCACCGGGCGGCGCGACCATCGTCGAACTCAAGGTACAGCACCCGGGCAGCTACCTGCTGGTCGACCATGCGCTGTCGCGCGCAGGCAAGGGCGCCGTGGGCGTGCTGGAAGTGACTGGCGAACCCGTGCCCGGCGTCTACCACGCAGGCGCGGTGCAATAAATCTACCTATTCATCCTCAAGGAACTGTTATGGAAATGATCGAGCTATCCCTGGGCCAGCTGGCCCGCCGCATCCCCGGCGCCACGCGCCTGTTCGATGCGCACCGCCTGGATTTCTGCTGCGGCGGCAACAAGACCCTGCGCGCGGCAGCCGAAGCGGCCGGCGTGGACACGGCGCCCATCGTCGAGGAGCTGAAACTGCTGGCAGGTCGGATTGACGCCAGCGGCGAGCGTGACTGGCAGGACGCCTCGGCCACCGAGCTGGTGGAGCATATCCTGGCGCGCTACCACGCCGTGCACCGCGAGCAGCTGCCCGAGCTGATACGCCTGGCACGCAAGGTCGAGCAGGTGCATGGCGACCGCGCGGACTGTCCGCACGGGCTGGCGGAACACCTGTCGGCCATGGCGCAGGAGCTGGAAAGCCATATGCGCAAGGAAGAAGACGTGTTGTTCCCGATGATCGTGCGCGGCCAGGGCCCGCGGGCCGGCGCGCCCATCAACGTCATGCGCATGGAGCACGACGACCATGGCGTGGCCTTGCGCGCGATGGAGGCAATGACGAACGATATCACCGCACCTGGCGGCGCCTGTACCACCTGGCGCGCGCTGTACACGGGCTTGCGCACCTTCCGTGCAGACCTGATGGCGCACATCCATACCGAAAACAATATCCTGTTCGAGCGCTTTGCGCCGGCCGCGGTGCACTGACAAAGGAATGACCCATGGGTCCGTACAAAAAACTCTGGTTCACCCTGATCGGTGTGCTGATCGTGACGTTTTCGCTGCTCGGCTACTACGGCACGGAAGTCTACCGGCAGGCGCCGCCTATCCCCGCGCAAGTGCTGGCGCAAGATGGCCGGCAACTGTTCGACCGCGAGGGCATCCTCGACGGCCAGACGGCCTGGCAATCCGTCGGCGGCATGCAGCTCGGTTCCATCTGGGGCCACGGCGCCTACCAGGCGCCCGACTGGACTGCAGACTGGCTGCACCGCGAACTGACGGCCTGGCTGGAACTGGCCGCGCAAGAGCAGCATGGCAAGGCCTACGCGGCGCTCGACGGCCCTGCGCAGGCGGCGCTGCGCGAAGCGCTCAAGCTGGAATACCGCGGCAACCGGGTCGATGAGGCGCAGGTGCTGCGCCTGTCGCCGCGCCGCGTGCAAGCCATCGCCAGCACGGCGTACTACTACGACCAGTTGTTCTCCGACGCGCCTGCGCTGCACGCCAGCCGCGAGCATTTCGCCATGAAGGAAAACACCTTGCCCAGCGCCGAGCGGCGCGCGCAGATGACGCAGTTCTTCTTCTGGACGGCGTGGGCCGCCGCCACCGAGCGTCCGGGCCAGAAAGTGACCTATACGAACAACTGGCCGCATGAACCTCTGATCGGCAATCAGCCCAGCGGCGAAAACCTCGTCTGGTCGGTCGCCAGCGTGGTGGTGCTGCTGGCCGGCGTGGGCTTCCTCGTCTGGGGCTGGGCCTTCCTGCGCGACCACGACGAAGCGCTGCCGGCGGCCGGTCCGCGCGATCCGCTCACCACTTTCGCCCTGACGCCTTCGCAGCGGGGACTGGGAAAATACCTGTTCCTGGTGGTGGCCCTGTTCATCTTCCAGGTCTTCATCGGCGGCTTCACGGCGCACTACACGGTGGAGGGACAGCAGTTCTACGGCATCGACGTGTCGCGCTGGTTCCCGTATGCGCTCACGCGCACCTGGCATATCCAGGCCGCGCTGTTCTGGATCGCCACGGGCTTCCTGGCCGCCGGCCTGTTCCTGGCGCCCCTGATCAATGGCGGCAAGGATCCCAGGTGGCAGCGCCTGGGCGTCGACGTGCTGTTCTGGGCCCTGGTCGCGGTCGTCGTCGGCTCTTTCATCGGCAATTACCTGGCCATCGCGCAAGTGATGCCGCCCGAGTGGAATTTCTGGCTCGGCCATCAGGGGTATGAATATGTGGACCTGGGGCGCTTGTGGCAGATCGGCAAATTCGTCGGAATCCTGCTGTGGCTGGTGCTGATGTTGCGCGGCGTCATACCGGCCCTGTGCCAGAAGGGCGGCGACAAGAACTTGCTGGCGCTCCTGACCGCATCCGTGGGCGCCATCGGCCTGTTCTATGGCGCCGGCCTGTTCTACGGCGAACGCACGCATTTATCGGTGATGGAATACTGGCGCTGGTGGGTGGTGCATC
Source organism: Janthinobacterium sp. SUN026 (assembly GCF_030397625.1). NCBI lineage: Bacteria > Pseudomonadati > Pseudomonadota > Betaproteobacteria > Burkholderiales > Oxalobacteraceae > Janthinobacterium > Janthinobacterium sp. SUN026. Next base: position 334,198 of record NZ_JAPQNU010000001.1, read on the forward strand.
TGTGGGTGGAAGGCTTCTTTGAAGTGTTCGCCACGACGGCGCTGGCCTTCATCTTCTCGACCCTGGGCCTGGTGTCGGTGCGCATGGCCACGACGGCCAGCCTGGCGTCGGCCTCGCTGTTCATGTTGGGCGGGATACCCGGCACTTTCCACCATCTGTACTTTGCCGGCACCACCACGCCCGTGATGGCCATCGGCGCGAGCTTCAGCGCGCTGGAAGTGGTGCCGCTGATCGTACTGGGGCATGAAGCGTGGGAAAACTGGCGCCTGAAGGAACGTGCGCCATGGATGGAAAACCTGCGTTGGCCCATGATGTGCTTTGTCGCCGTCGCCTTCTGGAACATGCTGGGTGCGGGCGTGCTGGGCTTCATGATCAATCCGCCTGTCGCGCTGTACTACATCCAGGGCTTGAACACGACCCCCGTGCATGCGCATGCGGCGCTGTTCGGCGTGTACGGCTTCCTGGCACTGGGCTTTACCTTGCTGGTGCTGCGCTATCTGCGGCCCGACTACCGTTTCAGCCCTGCGTTGATGAAGACGGCGTTCTGGGGCTTGAACGCGGGCCTGGTGCTGATGATCTTTACCAGTTTGCTGCCGATTGGCATCATCCAGTTCCACGCCAGCGTGACGGAAGGCCTGTGGTATGCGCGCAGCGAAGCGTTCATGCAGCAGCCGCTGTTGCAGAACCTGCGCTGGATACGTACCTTCGGCGACGTGGTCTTCATCGTCGGCGCCATCGCCATGGCGCTGCAGGTGGTGCTGGGATTGATGGGCAAGGCGCCGAAGGCGCCGGTACTGCAGCCGCAGGCCGTACGGCCAGGTTAACGTCTACGTACGCAGTCGATATAGGCGTCCGTGTCTGGCGGCAAGCCCGAGCGCTGCGATGCCCAGATCATCTGGCCCAGGCATTCCATCACTTCGTGCTGGGCGGCATGGGCCGAATCGAGGCGCTGGGTGAGCTGCTGGACGGCCGGGCGGATGCCGCGCGGCTGATCCACCTGCACCTGTTCCGTGATCGACAGATGCATGGACAGGTGCAAGAAAGGATTGGCTTGTCCCCCTTCGACGGAATAGTCGCGCGCCAGCGCCGCTTCGACGTCGGAGAGCTCGTTTTCATACTCGGGGTGTTCGAGGATCCAGTCGAGCGCAATGGCTTCCATCGGCGTGAGGATTTCATGGGCGCGGTGCTTGCGCAATGTTTCGCAAAAGAAACGGCGCACATCGTCGGAAGAGGGGTTGAACATGGCTGAAGGACTATGGCTAAAGGGCAGTCGGCATTGTACCGCGTACATAAATAAAGGGCATCGAGGATGCCCTTTTTGCCGTCTGGCGGCCGCATGCATGACCCGATAGTCACCGTCATTTAATACCCTGCAGTAAGTATTATCCACTACCGCCACGGCCCGGCGGCGCCAAATAACGGTGATAAAATCGCCGCTCTTGATATTTGCACTGGACATGACGGCGATTTCATTGCCGGTTTTTCAGCCGACAACGAGGTCCGCGCTGTCCATTGCCCGCACCTTTGCCACCAGATCATGCTCTTGGGATATCCCGGAGCGCGGCAGCATGCCTATCACCATCGACATTGACCTGTCCGGCCGCCCTGGCGTTCCGGCTGGCTAGTTGTTTTTCATTCAATACGGCGATGGTGCCGCCACGGTGGCGCGCAAGAATCATCCTTCAGTATTCATAAACGGAGTTACGTATGCGTAAATCGCTATTACTTTTGATGTCGTGCCTGATCCTGGCGGCATGTGACAAGACCCCTCCGGCCTCGTCCGAAAAACCGGTCGACGTGCTGCTGATCGGCGCCGGCACCATGAGCGCCACCCTGGGCAGCATGCTCAAGGAACTCGATCCGTCGCTGACGATGGAAATGGTTGAGCGCCTCGATTCCGTGGCCGCCGAAAGCTCGGATGCGATGAACAACGCAGGCACGGGCCACTCGGCGTTTGCTGAACTGAACTACACGCCCGAAGCGGCCGACGGCAGCATCGAGACCAAGAAAGCCGTTGCCATCAACGAGCAATTCGAAATTTCCAAGCAATTCTGGGCTTATCAGGTTGCTAACAAGCACCTGGGCGCGCCGCAAACCTTCATCAATAACGTGCCGCACATGGCCTTTGTGTGGGGCGATGACAATATTGCCTTTTTGAAGAAGCGCTACGCCGCGCTGCAAAAGGAAAACTTGTTCAAGGGCATGTTGTTCTCGGAAGACCAGGCGCAGATCGAGCAATGGGCGCCGCTGGTCATGCAAGGCCGTGACAAGGGCCAGAAAGTGGCCGCGACGCGCATGGAAATCGGTACCGACGTCAATTTCGGCAACCTCACGCGCGGCCTGGTCAAGTACCTGACGGATAGCCACGGCATGGTCCTGCACCTGCGCCACCAGGTGGAAAACATCCAGCGCGGCGCCGACGGCGTATGGAACGTGACGGTGAAAGACTTGAACGCCGGCAAGGAAAAGACCATGCGCGCCAAGTTTGTCTTCATCGGCGCCGGCGGCGGTTCGCTGCCGCTGCTGGAAAAATCGGGCATTCCGGAAGCCAAGGGCTACGGCGGCGTGCCGGTGGGCGGCCAATGGCTGGTCACCACCAATCCGGAACTGGTGGCGGCGCATGCGGCCAAGGTCTACGGCAAGGCGTCCGTCGGTTCGCCGCCGATGTCCGTGCCGCACCTGGACACGCGCATCATCGACGGCAAGAAAGCCCTGCTGTTTGGCCCGTTTGCCACCTTCTCGACCAAGTTCCTGAAAAACGGTTCGTGGATCGACTTGCCTGCCTCGATCGGCACTGGCAATGTGAAACCCATGCTGCAAGCCGGTTACGACAATATTCCGCTGACGAAATACCTGGTCGAACAGGTCATGAACACACCGGAAGACCGCCTGAAGACTTTGCGCGAGTACTTGCCGAATGCCAAGATGGAAGACTGGACCCTGCAAAACGCGGGCCAGCGCGTGCAAATCGTCAAGGATGACCCCGTCAAAGGCGGTTTGCTGCAGTTCGGCACGGAAGTCGTCGGCGCCGCCGATGGCAGCATCGTTGCCCTGCTGGGTGCATCGCCAGGCGCCTCGACCGCGCCGCCGATCATGATCAAGGTGCTGCAAACGGCATTCAAGAGCCGCCTGGCAACGCCGGAATGGCAAGCCAAGATGGTGGAAATGGTGCCGTCGTACGGTCAAAAGCTGAACAATGACCCAGCCCTGGCCAACAAGATCCGCCACTACAGCAGCAACATCCTGGGCTTGAAGGCGATCACGCTCGACGTGCCAGCCGCTGCGCCAGCGCCGGCAGCAAACTAAGTCAGCCTTGCCGGCAGGGGAGTTTCCTGCCGGAATGAAAAAAGGGGCAGCCTGTTCAGGCTGCCCCTTTTGCGTGGGAGAGTGCGTTCATTGCGGTGGACTACCCCTTGCCCGGCAAGATCAACTCCGGCGTACACCCTTCGGCGGCAATGCCGTCGCAAGGCTTGGCCAGTGCCGCCCCATCCTGTGCCCGTGGCGCATGGGGCTGGCGCAGGTAGCGCGACGTGTGGCGGTGCGCTTGCTGTGCGTTGCCATGCACGGGCCAGGTCAGGAAGCGGGACAGCTCCTGCAAGGCGCGCTGGTAGACATCGCGTTTAAATTCAATGACGACATCGAGCGGGACCCAGTATTCATGCCAGCGCCAGGCGTCGAACTCCGGATGGTCGGTCAGGCGCAGATTGACGTCGTTATCGCGCGCGCACATTCTCAGCAGAAACCAAATCTGCTTCTGGCCACGGTAATGGCCGCGAATCTCGCGCTTGATGAAGTGGTCTGGCACTTCATAGCGCAGCCAGTCGCGGGTGCGGCCGACAATTTTGACGTGTTCCTGTCTGAGTCCGATTTCCTCTTCAAGTTCGCGAAACATGGCTTGTTCCGGTGTTTCGCCATATTTGATACCGCCTTGCGGAAACTGCCATGAGTGCTCGCGCACCCGCTTGCCCCACCACACCTCGTTCTGGGCGTTTAGCAGGATGATGCCGACGTTGGGCCGAAACCCTTCACGGTCGAGCATAATGCACCTCAAACTTTCTGCGACAGTGCATCCTTTTTTACATAATTACCCACAACTTCGCAAGCCGGTGACCTTTTCGGGGTGCGAAAAGCGCCGGAATCGCACCAATTGAGCGCATTTGTGTAAAGTATGGACGCATCAGCCAGCTAATCCTTTAAAATTAGGTTGATTATAACCCTCTCTTTTTAAAAAGAATTCACCGTTATGCGCGCCTCCCGTTTTTTTATTTCCACACTTAAAGATGCACCTTCTGACGCGGAAATCGTCAGCCACCAATTGATGATGCGTGCAGGCATGATCAAACGCCTCGGTTCCGGCATCTATACCTACATGCCGATGGGCTTGCGCGTGATCCGCAAGGTGGAAGCCATCATCCGTGACGAGATGAACAAAGCCGCCGGTATCGAACTGCTGATGCCGCTCGTGCAGCCGGCCGAACTGTGGCAAGAGACGGGCCGCTGGACCAAGATGGGCGACGAACTGATGCGCGTGAAAGACCGCCACGGCCGCGAATACGCGATCCAGCCGACATCGGAAGAAGTCATCACGGACGTCGTGCGCACGGAAATCAAGTCTTACCGCCAGTTGCCGTTGAACTTTTATCACATCCAGACGAAGTTCCGCGACGAGCGCCGCCCACGCTTCGGCCTGATGCGCGGCCGCGAATTCACCATGAAGGACGCCTACTCGTTCGACCGCGACCTGGCCGGCATGCAAGCGTCGTACAAGGTCATGTTTGACGCCTACACGCGTATCTTCACGCGCTTTGGCCTGCAATTCCGCGCCGTGGCAGCCGATAACGGCGCCATCGGCGGTTCCGGTTCGCATGAATTCCACGTCATCGCCCACACCGGGGAAGACGCGCTCGTGTACTGCCCGACCTCCGATTACGCGGCCAACATGGAAGCGGCCGAAGCGCTGCCGCCAGCGGGCGAGCGCCCGGCAGCAAGCCAGGCGCTGACGAAAACGGCCACGCCGGACACCGTCAAGTGCGAAACCGTGGCTGCCTTGCTGGGTATCGACTTGGCTCAGACCGTGAAAACCATCGCCCTGACGGTGGAAACCGTTGGCAAGGATGAAAAAGTCACGAAACAGCATTTCATGCTGCTGCTGCGCGGCGACCATGAATTGAACGACATCAAGGTGGGCAAGGTTGCCGGCCTGGCCGGCCACCGTTTCTCGACGGAAGCGGAAATCCTGGAAGTCTACGGCACGATTCCTGGCTACCTGGGCCCGATCGGCACGCAAGCGCCCGTCACCGTGGTGGCGGACCGCACGGTTGCCCACATGAGCGACTTCGTTTGCGGCGCGAATGACGCCGGTTTCCACTACACGGGCGCCAACTGGGGCCGCGACGTGGCCGAGCCTGCCATCGTGGCCGATTTGCGCAATGTCGTCGCCGGCGACGCTTCGCCGGACGGCCAGGGCACGCTCGCCATCGAGCGCGGCATCGAAGTGGGCCACGTGTTCCAGCTGGGTACGGCGTACTCGGAAAGCATGAAAGCCACCTTCCTCGACGAAAACGGCAAGCCTGCGCCGCTGCAGATGGGGTGCTACGGCATCGGCGTGACGCGCATCCTGGGCGCCGCCATCGAGCAGAACTTCGACGACAAGGGCATCATCTGGCCTGCCTCCATCGCGCCATTCGAGGTCGTGCTGTGCCCGATGGGCATGGACCGCAGCGAACTGGTCAAGGAAGAGACGGAGAAGCTGTACGCGGCCCTGCAAGGCGCTGGCGTCGATGTCATCGTCGACGACCGCGGCTTGCGCCCTGGCGCCATGTTTGCTGACTGGGAACTGATTGGCGTGCCGCACCGCATCGTCATCGGCGAGCGCGGCCTGAAAGAAGGCAAGCTGGAATACCAGGGCCGCCGCGATGCGGAAGCGACCGGCGTGGCGCCGGACGAGATCGTCGCCTTCATCCAGGGCAAAATGGCGCAGTGAAGCGCATATCAGTAAGTAAAACGGCCGGCGCGCTCGCGCTGGCCGCCTGCCTGGCCTGCGTCTCTCCGGCGCAGGCCGGCAACCAGAAGGAGGAGGCGCTGGCCGACTCCGTCCGCCTGGCGCTGTCGCACGCGATCCGCGACGAACGCCCGCCGCAACCCAAATTTGCCACTCCCGCCGACTTGCAGCGCTACCAGCAATGGCTGGCGCAGATGTCGCAACGCCTGCAACGCAAGCTGCCGGATGCGCAGCTGCGCACGGAATTCCTGGAAACGGTCTGGTATGAAGCGCGCCGCGCGGGCCTGGAACCGGCCCTGGTGCTGGGCCTGATCCAGGTGGAGTCGGCCTACCGCAAATATGCCGTCTCGCTGGCCGGCGCGCGCGGCTACATGCAGGTGATGCCGTTCTGGACGGGCGTCATCGGCGACAGCGACCGCAGCAAGCTGTTCCACATGCAGACGAATCTGCGCTATGGCTGCGCGATCCTGCGCATGTACCTGGACATGGAAAAGGGCGATTTATACCTGGCGCTGGGGCGCTACAACGGCAGCCGGGGGCGGGCCGAGTACCCGAATGCCGTGCGGGCGGCGTGGCGGCAGTGGGAATTCAAGCCGGCCAGTTGAACCGCAGGCAAAAAAATGCCCCGCTCGCAGTGATGCGGCGGGGCACTCGCTCGGCTGTTGAAGCCGGCGCGTATCTGATTTATTTCAAATGATCGGAGATCAGTTTCGTCATTTCAAACATGGAGACTTGGGCTTTGCCGCCGAAAACTGCTTTCAGCTTGTCGTCCGCATTGATCATGCGGCGGTTGGCCGGATCTTGCAGATCGAGTTTTTTGATGTAATCCCATACCTTTTTGGTCACTTCCGTGCGCGGCAGTGGTGCTGCGCCAACAACGGCGGCCAGATCTTTCGATGGCGTCATTGCTTTCATGAATGCTGCGTTTGGCTTGCGTGGTGTTGCCGGTGCTGCCGCTTTCTTCGCCGCTGCTGGTTTAGCTGCTGCCTTGGCTGCGGGTGCTGCTTTCTTGGCGGCTGCAGGCTTGGCTGCTGCTGCTTTGGCTGGCGCTGCTACTGGGGTTTTTTTGGCTGTTGCCATCTTCGAGCCTCCTTAACAAACACATGGGAAATTGCGCAATTAATCGCACGGCTAATATTGGTGTGGATTTACCTTGTATGCAAGTGTTTTTCACGTTTTCACGAGGAAAAAGCAGGGAAATGGCAATGCTGTCGCCCGGGCGCACCGCTTGGGAGCGCAGAACGGCGTTTTTGCCCGTAAATGGCATGGTTGCTGGCTGTGCGGGGAGGGGGACTGCGGGGGAGGGAAGTAATGATGCCGGACACATGAAAATGCAATCCGGCATGATTTTATAACGGTGTTTCTTGACTTGAACTACGTCTCACGCGGCGTAAAAAAGGCCTTCAAAATTACAGCGAGCGGGGATGATTTGTGGCCGAGAAGCGCAACCGTACTGAAGTACGGTGAGCATCGCCGGCCGCAAAGCGCCCCGCGCAGCGGATTTTGAAGCCTTCCACTACCTCATGCCGGGCATCATGCCCTTCATGGAGCGCATCATCTTCATCATGCCGCCACCCGACAATTTCTTCATCATCGTCTGCATTTGCTCGAATTGCGTCAGCATGCGGTTCACTTCCTGCACCTGCACGCCGGCGCCGGCGGCGATGCGGCGCTTGCGCGTGGCCTTGATCAGTTCAGGCTTGGCGCGTTCCTGCGGCGTCATGGAGTCGATGATGCCGCACATGCGGCGTACCTGCTTGTCGGCTTGATCCATGTTCTTGCCGCCTGCCGCCTGCTGGAACTGGGCCGGCAGCTTGTCCATCAGGTTGGCCATGCCGCCCATTTTCTTCATCTGACCCAGTTGCGCCTTGAAGTCGTTCATGTCGAACTTGCCGCCGACCTTGATTTTTTGCGCCAGGTCGGCCGCGGCCTTGCTGTCGACGCCCTTGCGCGCCTCTTCCACCAGGGCGAGGATGTCGCCCATGCCGAGGATGCGGTTGGCCATGCGGGTCGGGTCGAACGCTTCCAGGCCGTCGAGTTTTTCCGAGACGCCGGCAAACTTGATCGGTTTGCCCGTGATGTGACGCACCGACAGGGCCGCACCGCCGCGCGCGTCACCGTCGAGCTTGGTCAGCACGATACCGGTCAGCGGCAGCGCATCGTTGAAGGCTTTTGCCGTGTTGATGGCGTCCTGGCCCAGCATGGCGTCGACGACAAACAGGGTTTCGATCGGTTTCACGGCGCCGTGGACGGCGGCGATTTCTCGCATCATCTCTTCGTCGATACCGAGGCGACCCGCCGTATCGATGATCAGCACGTCGTGGTAATGCTTTTTCGCCCAGTCCAGCGCGGCCAGGGCGATATCGACCGGCTTGTCCGTGCTGGTGGACGGGAAGAAGTCGGCACCCACCTGGGCGGTGACCGATTGCAGCTGGGCGATCGCAGCGGGACGGTACACGTCGGCCGAGACGGTCAGCACTTTCTTCTTCTTTTCTTCCTTCAGGTACTTCGCCAGCTTGCCGACGGTGGTGGTTTTACCCACACCCTGCAAACCGGCCATCAGGATGATGGCGGGCGGCTGCTGCGCAAAACTGATCTGCGACGCTTCCGGCCCCAGGTCGGCGCCCATCAGGGCGGCCAGCTCGCGCTGCACCACGCCAACCAGGGCCTGGCCTGGCGTGAGCGAGGAAATGACATCCTCGCCCATGGCTTTTTCTTTGACTTTGGCGATGAATTCGCGCACGGCGGGTAGGGCGACGTCGGCTTCAAGCAGCGCCAGGCGCACTTCGCGCAGCATGTCGGCGGTGTTCGCTTCGGTCAGGCGCGCCTCGCCGCGCATGGTCTTGACGACTTTGGCAAGCCGTTGGGTGAGATTATCTAGCATGATGAACCTGCAATGAAAAGCTTGGGAGTGGGCGGCGCAAGCCGGACGATGGCCGTCATTTTACCTTATCGTGGGTGGCTGGCGGTCCTGCGCTGCATCGCCTGGCGGTTGGCCTGCTTTTGAATTAGTTGGTATTTCTGGCAATGCCGCGATTGCATGAAAGGCATTGCGCGGTTAAAATGAGAATAATTCTTATTTACATTCTCGGGCACCGCACGCCTGAGCGGAAAGGGATGCCATGTCGGCTGCCGATTTTGCACAGCAACAAGACCTGCACGCGCTCTACAGCAGCCATCACGGCTGGCTGCAGGGCTGGCTGCGGCATAAGCTGGGCAATGCGGGCGACGCGGCGGACCTGGCGCAAGACACCTTCATCAGCGTGCTGACGGCCGATGCCGCGCCGCAGATCCGCGAAGCGCGCCCTTTTCTGGCCACCATCGCGCGCCGCCTGGTGGCGCACCGCTACCGCCGGCAAGTGCTGGAAGACGCCTATCTGGAGGCGCTCGCCTGCCTGCCGCCCGATGTGGCGCCCGCGCCCGAGGAGCGGCTGCTGGCGCTGGAAGCCTTGCAGGAAATCGACCAGGCCCTCGACGGCTTGCCTGCGCCCGTGCGCACGGCGTTCTTGCTGGCGCAACTGGAAGGCCTCAGCTATGCCGAGATCGCCGCGCGCCTGAACGTGTCGGCCAGCTCGGTCAAGCAATATCTGACGCGGGCCAACCGCCAGGTGTTTTTCTCCCTGCCAGCATGAGCACGGTGGCAGAACCCGCAGCCGCGGCAGCCATCCGCGAAGAGGTGCAGCAGCAGGCGGCCGAGTGGCTGACGGTGCTGATGTCGGAGCAGGCCAGCAAGGCGGAACACGCGGCCTGGCAGCGCTGGCGCGGGGCCGATCCGGAACACGAACGGGCCTGGCGGCATATCGAGGCGGTGTCGCGGCGCTTCAGCGGCTTGCACCGCGGCGCGGCGGCGCAGGCGCTGGCCGGCACGGAGCAGAAAGCCGTCAACGGCAAGCGGCGCCAGTTGCTGGCGTGGCTGGGCGTGGTGGCAGGCGGCGGCATGCTGGCCGCGCAGACGGGCGCCTGGGATGGCGTGCGCGCCCTGCGTGCCGACTATCGCACGGCCACGGGCGAGCGGCGCGTGGTGGCGCTGGCCGACGGCAGCGTGCTCAGCCTGAATACGGGATCGGCCGTGAACGTGCGTTTCGACGCCAGCCGCCGCCTGATCGAGTTGCTGGCCGGCGAGATCCTCGTCACCAGCGGCCACGGCGCCGGCAGCGACGCGCCTTTGGTGGTGGTCACGCGCGAAGGCCGGGTGCGCGCGCTGGGCACACGCTTTGCCGTGCGCCAGCAGGATGGCTACAGCACCGTGGACGTGTTTGAAAGCGCCGTTGAAATCCGTCCCCGCGACGATATCGGCGCGCCCTTGTTGCTGGGGGCCGGGCGCGGCACGGCATTTTCCCGCCATGCGCCGGATGCGCCGCACGCCATCGATGCGCATGCGCACGCCTGGTCGCACGGGCAGCTGATCGTCGACGACGTGACCCTGGGCGATTTCCTGGCCGACCTGGCCCGCTACCGCCCCGGCGTGATTCATTGCGCGCCGGAAGTCGCCCAGCTGCGCCTGTCGGGCGTGTTCCCGCTGTCCGACACCCAACGCATCCTGAACATGCTGCCCAACTCGCTGCCCGTGCAGGTGCGCAGCCGCACGCGGTATTGGGTCAGCGTCGAACCGGCGCCGTAGTCCCCGCAAAATATATTTGCAGCCGGACTGCCCGTTTTTCGTTTTCGCGGCACCTACAGAGTAGGGCGCCTGTTTTTTACCGTCCCATGACGCCACCATCAGGAACTTTCATGTCGCACGCTTTGCCTTTTGTCAGTTTGCCATCGTCTCACTCCGCGCTGCGCCCGCTGGCGCAAGCGGCCGCGGCCCTGTGCCTGGCCGCCAGCCTGCCGGCGCTGGCGCAGCAGGCCGCGCCTGCTATTCCTGCTTCCTCCACCACCGAGCAAACCATGCTCGGCGTATCCGTCACGGCAGGGCGCGATGCGACGACGGAAGGCAGCGGCTCCTATACGACGGGTGTGAGCAATACGGCAACCAAGCTGAACCTGTCGCTGCGCGAGACGCCGCAATCGGTCAGCGTGCTGACGCGCCAGCAGATCGATGACCTGGGCATCACGACTCTGGACGACGCCGTGCAGTCGATCACGGGGTTGGTCATGCAGAAGGGCAACTTTACGGGCGATTCGGGCAGTTTCAGCGCACGTGGTTTTCCAATCGACAACATCCTGTTCGATGGCTTGCCCACCAGCCTGGGCGCGAACGGCACCTTCAATGGCGACAATGACGACCTGGCCATCTATGACCGCATCGAAGTGGTACGCGGCGCCACGGGCTTGATGACGGGCAGCGGCACGCCCAGCGCGGCCATCAACATGGTGCGCAAGCGCCCGACGGCCACGCCGCAAGCGTCGTTCTCGGCCAGCATCGGCAGCTGGAGCAACTACCGCCTGGAAGCCGATGCGGCCAACGCGCTCAACGAAGCGAAGACCCTGCGCGGGCGCATCGTCGCGACGGTGCAGGACAAGAAGGATTTTGTCGACGTGCTGCATGGCCGCAACCACCAGCTGTACGGCATCATCGAAGCCGACCTGCGCCCCGACACCACGGTGACCCTGGGCGCGCATTACCGTAAGACCGATAACGACGGCGTCACGACAGGCGTGGTGACGGCAGCCGACGGCCGCTTTTTGAATTTGCCCCGCTCGACTTACCTGGGCGCCGACTTTGACGACTGGCGCCAGACGGACAAGACTATCTTCGCCGAACTGGAACACCGCTTCGGCAACGGCTGGAAGGCCAAGCTGGCGGCCACGCGCAAGACGCCCGAGATCGACACGACGTTTTCCGGCATCAACCGCCGCGACGACACCCTGCGCTTCAATTCGCAAAGCTACCGCGCCGAACTGGCCAACACCAGCTATGACGCGTATGCCAGCGGCAGCTACAGCTTGTTCGGCCGCGAACATGAGCTGACGGTCGGCGCCAGCCACCGCCGCTCGTCGAAAAACAGCTATGGCGGCTGGGCGTCGTACAGCAGGCAAGAGAGCGCGCCGGTGATCGATCCTTTCAACTGGGATGCGGGCAGCGTCGCGCGCCCCGTCATCGATTACGCGCAGTGGGGCACGGCCAGCATCACCGAGCAAAGCGGCGTGTATGCGGGTACGCGCATGCGCCTGGCCGATCCGCTGTCGCTGGTGCTGGGCGGGCGCGTGAGCTGGTACAAGGACGACGCCGGCTACTCGGTGGCGCACGAATTCACGCCCTACGCCGGCGTCGTGTATGACCTCGACAAGCAGCACTCCGTGTACGCCAGCTGGACCGAGATCTTCCAGCCGCAGGCGTCCACCGACGCCAATGCACAACCCTTGAAGCCAATCAGCGGCACCAACTATGAAGCGGGCGTGAAGGGCGAATACTTCGGCGGCGCCCTCAATGCCAGCGCGGCCGTGTTCCAGATCCGCCAGCAAAACCGCGGCGTGGACGACCTGGCAGGCCCGAATCCTTGCCCCGGCAGCACCTGGGGCTATTGCCAGCGTGCGTCGGGCGAAGTGCGCAGCGAAGGCGTGGAGCTGGACGTGGCGGGTGCGCTGACACCCGACTGGCAGCTGTCGGCCGGTTTTACTTATGTCAAGGCGCAATTTACGCGCGACAGCGATCCGGCCAATATCGGCAAGGATTTCAACAGCCGCTATCCGCGCCAGCAGCTCAAGCTGGCCACCAGCTACCGCCTCTCCGGCGCGGCGCAGGGCTGGCGCGTCGGCGCCTCGGTGTACGGGCAGGGCGCGACGGAATCGGCGGACGGCGAGGCCCGCCTGCACCAGGGCCGCTACGCGATCCTCGGCTTGAACGCGGCCTGGCAGATCGACAGCCGCGCCGAGCTGCGCCTGAACGTCAACAATGCGCTCGACAAGCACTATTACCAGAGCATTTATTCCGATGTCTTCGGCAACCTGGTGGGTGCGCCGCGCAACCTGATGCTGACCTTGAACTACAAGCTGTAAATAATCACTTTTGAACGACTTATCTTGATGAAGGATGCATGGCTTATGGATGTGCAGTTGAATCTGGCCCACGCCAGCAATGGCGTGAACCCGCGTATGGCACGGGGAGCGCCGCGATGATGAAATCGGCCCACATGATGTTGTTCTCGCGCGTGCTCGCCGCCATCTTTGGCGGCTATGCGCTCACGTCCGGCGTGGCCGTGCTGCTGTCGGCCGTGCTGCCGCTGTCGCGCGCCGAAGCCGTGCTGACGGCGACCCTGAGCGCCTTCGTCGTCTACACTTGCGCCGTGATCTGGGTCTTTGCCGTGCAAGACCTGCGCCGCGCCTGGCTCGGCATGCTGCTGCCGGCCATCGTCTGCGGCGGCATCGGCATGCTGCTGTCGCGAGGTGCCGCATGAACGCCGTCAAGGCAGGCAAAGTGGTGAAAACGCCGCAGCAGGGCGGCTTGCGCCAGGCCATGGCATGGCTGCACACGTGGAGCGGCCTGTGGATTTCCTGGCTGCTGTTCGCCATCTTCCTGACCGGTTCCCTGGCCGTCTTCGACGATCCGATCGGCCACTGGATGACGCCCGAGCACGCTTTGGCCGAGGCGGCGCACGCGAACGATCCGCCGCTGCCGAAAGTCACGGACCGCGCGCACCGCCTGGAGCTGGCGCTCGACTTCATGGGGAAGGAACACCCGAAGGCGGACATGTGGGAAATCTGGCCCGTGCAGCGTCCCGGCCAGGGCCTGTCCGCCTACTGGTTCCAGCCCAGCGGCGGCTATGGCTCGGCGGACCTCGATCCGTTGACGGGCGCCGTCATCGAGCCTGCGCGCGAGGCAACGGAACGGGAAACCATCGGCGGCCACCATTTCGTCGATTTCCACTACGAACTGCACGCGGGCCGCATCGGCGTGTGGATCGTCGCCATCACCACCATGATCATGCTGGTGGCGCTGGTGAGCGGCGTGATCACGCACAAGCGCATCTTCAAGGATTTCTTCACTTTCCGCCCGGCCAAGGGCCAGCGCTCGTGGCTCGATGCGCACAACGCGGTGGCCGTGCTGACGTTGCCGTTCCAGTTCATGATCGCCTACACGGGCCTGGCATTCTTCAGCGACGACTATGTACCGGCCCCCGTGGCGGCGCAATACGGCATGGAGAATCCCAAGAAAGCCTTCCTGGCCGACTGGAACGATGCGGGCAAGCCTGCGCGGTCGGGCCAGCCGCTGGCCATTCCCGCGCTGGAATCGTTCGCGCTGCGCGCCGAACAGGCCATCGGCCAGGAAATCCGCGCCGTGGTGCTGGACAATCCGAACGATGCCTCCATGCGCGTGTGCATGTACGGCTGGAATGAGGACACGGAACTGCTCACGCGCCTCAGCGCCAATTCGGGCAGGGCCTGTTATGCGCTGGCCACGGGCGAACAGGTCGCCGTGCGCCTGCCGGGCAAGTCGGACACGGGCGGCGCCGGCCTGACGCGTTCCGTCATGTCGAACCTGCACATGGTCGGCTTCGGCGGCACGCCCATGCGCTGGCTGTACTTCTTCTGCGGCCTGGCCGGCACGGCCATGATGGGCACGGGTGCCATCCTGTTCATGGTCAAGCGCCGCCAGAAGTCCGGCGGCGAGTTCGGCGCCTACACGCAGCGCGTGTACCGCGTCATCGCATGCCTGAACGTGGCGGCCATCGCCGGCCTGGCGATCGCCTGCGTGGGCTTCCTGTGGGCCAATCGTTTGATCCCCGTCGGCATCGAGCAGCGCGCCGGCTGGGAAGTGCGCGCCTTCTTTGGCGTCTGGTTCCTGATGCTGGTGCACGCCTGCCTGCGCGCGGAAAAACGCGCGTGGATCGAGCAATTGGGCTTGCTGGCGGCCCTGTGCCTGCTGCTGCCCGTATTGAATATCCTGAGCACGGGTGACAACCTGGCGGCGCAGATCGCGCGCGGCGACTGGGAAAGCGCCGGCGTGGAACTGGGCAGCATGGCCTTCGGCCTGCTGGCCGCCTGGGGCGCGTGGAAAGTCCACAAGCGCAAGGAAAAGCCAGTGAAAAAGGCTGCCGCCAGGGAAAGCGCTGCACCCTCGGCCAGCCTGCAAGTCAATACGGAGGGACAATCATGATCAATACCATCCTGTGCGCGCTGGGCCTGTCGTATGCGGGCATGGCCAGCCTGTCCCTGGCGATGGACCGCCACCATGGCCAGGTCTGGGGCCGGGACGCGGCGCCGAACGTGCGGCGCGCGCTGCAACTGGCCGGCGCTCTGTTGCTGGCGCTGGCCATCTGGCCTTGCGTGGCCGGCTGGAGCGCCACCGTCGGCGTGGTCGCCTGGCTCGGATTCATCGGGGTGGGCGCGCTGCTGGTGGCCCTGCTGCTGCCGTATGCCCCCCGCTTGCTGTTTCGTAGTTCCCTGCTGGCAGCCGTCGCCGCGCTGGCAGGTCTTGTGACGTTCCTGCGGTGATGTTCACCGCCATTTTCAAGGATAGACCGATGTACTTTTCACGCCTGGCGACACCGTTTGACGTTTGTAATTTCGTTTTGACTGCATCCAAGGCGGCAGCCTGATGGCGGCCCGCCTGCCTTCCCGCCGTGCCCGTATCCTGGGCGGCGTGGTCTTGCTGGCGCTGTTCGGCGCCGGCGCATTGTGGGCCACGCGCGGCCCGGCAACCGTGTTCGACACGGCCCCCGTCAAGCGCGGCAATATCGAAGCCAGCGTCACGGCCATCGGCACCCTGCAGCCGCAAACCTATGTCGACGTGGGCGCGCAGGTGTCGGGCCAGATCACGCGCCTGCACGTGCAGCCGGGCAGCGCCGTGGAAAAAGGCCAGTTGCTGGCCGAGATCGACCCCAGCGTGCAGCAAGCCACGGTCGATGCGGGCCGCGCCGCCCTGGCGGGCTTGCGCGCGCAGCTGGCCGACCAGCAGGCGCAGCACCGCCTGGCGGGCCAGCAGCACGTGCGGCAGAAACAGATGGCCAAGTTCGATTCCACGCCGCTGGCCGACCTGGAAACGGCCGAAGCCACGCTGGCCTCGGCCGGCGCCAAGATCGACCACTTGAAGGCGCAGATCGACCAGACCCAGGCCAGCCTGAAGGCGGACGAGGCGCGCCTCGGCTATACGCGCATTTATGCGCCCATGGCGGGCAAGGTGGTGGGCCTGGACGCGAAGGAAGGGCAAACCCTGAACGCCACCTACCAGACGCCGAATATCCTGCGCATCGCCGACCTGTCGGCCATGACCGTGTGGACGGAAGTGTCGGAAGCGGACGTGCGCCGCGTGCGCCCGGACATGCCCGTGTATTTCACCACCCTGGGCGGCGACCAGCGGCGCTGGAGCGGCAAGGTGCGGCAAGTGCTGCCGGCCCCGCCCGTACCCGGTGGTTCCGCCGCCGGCACGGCCCTGGCGCCGTCGACCAGCAAGGTGATCTTGTATACAGTGCTGTTCGACGTGGATAACGCGGACGGCGAGCTGATGCCGCAGATGACGGCGCAGGTGGTGTTCGTCACGGCGGCGGCGAACAATGTGCTGGCCGTGCCCTTGCCGGCCCTGAAACCATCGAAGGAAGAGGGTGCCAAGCCGGGGCAGTTTACGGCCCGCGTGATGGATGCGGACGGCAAGGTCGATACGCGCACCATCACCGTGGGCGTGCGCAACCGCCTCAGCGCGGAAGTGCTGCAAGGCTTGCGCGAAGGCGAGTTGCTGGTCACGGGCGAGCAGCCGGCCGGCAGCGGCAGCAGCAGGTTCCAACTGTGAGCGCCATGAGCGAGGCCAGGTCGCTGGGGCAGCCAGGGGAACCTGGCCAGCCGGTTCCCCTGATTGAACTGCAGGGCATCCGCAAGCGCTACGGTGGCCATGACGGCGCGCCGGCCGTGGAAGTGCTGCGCGGCCTGACCTTGTCGATCGGTGCCGGCGAATTCGTCGCCATCGTCGGCGCCTCCGGTTCCGGCAAATCGACCCTGATGCATTTGCTGGGCTGTCTTGACCGGCCCAGCGACGGCACCTATCGCTTCGCCGGCCAGGACGTGGCCAGCCTGAATCCCGATGAACTGGCGTGGCTGCGGCGCGAAGCGTTCGGCTTCGTCTTCCAGGGTTATCACCTGATCGCCACCGAATCGGCGCGCGAAAACGTGGAAGTGCCGGCCCTGTACGCGGGCATGCCCGCCAGCGCCCGCCACGCCCGCTCGGAAGCGCTGCTTAAGCGCCTGGGCCTCGGCGAGCGGCTCGATCACCGGCCAAACCAGTTGTCCGGCGGGCAGCAGCAGCGCGTGTCGATCGCCCGCGCCCTGATGAATGGCGGGCGCATCATCCTCGCCGATGAACCGACGGGGGCGCTCGACAGCAGCAGCGGCGCCGAAGTCATGGCCCTGCTGGGCGAACTGGCCGACGCGGGCCACACCATCATTCTGATTACGCATGACCGCAAGGTGGCGGCCCAGGCGCGCCGCGTGATCGAGATCAGCGATGGCGAAATCGTCGAAGACTCGGGCGCCGTTACCATTCCGTCCACGTCGACGGCCCTGCCGCCGCTGGACATGTCGCGCGCCGCCCACGACACGGGCGCGTCGCTGGGCACGGAATTGCTCGACGCGGCGCGCGCCGCCTGGCGCGTGCTGTGGATCAACCGCTTCCGCACGGGCCTGACCCTGCTCGGCATCGTCATCGGCGTCGCTTCCGTGATCGTCATGCTGGCCATCGGCCTGGGCACGCGCCAGCAGGTGATGGCGCAGCTGGGCGCGTTCGGTTCGAATTTGCTGTACATGGCGTCGCGCGGCGAAAGCTCGCGCATCCCCGGGCGCAGCATCACCCTGGCCGACCTCGATGCGCTCAAGGACGTGCCGGGCATCACCCACGTGCTGCCGAATGTCACGGGCAACAAGGTGATCCGCCATGGCAACCTCGATGTGCAGACCTATGTGCGCGGCACGGGGCCGGCCCTGCCGCAGATCCAGACCTGGCCGGTGGCCAAGGGCGGCTTCTTTACCGAGGAGGACGAGCGCGAGATGGCCACCGTGGCCGTGCTGGGTGCGCATCTGGCGGAAAAGCTGATGCCCGACGTGGCCAATCCCGTGGGGCAGAGCATCCTGATCGGCAATGTGCCGTTCCAGGTGATCGGCGTGATGAGCGCGAAGGGCGCGCTGACGGGCGAAAAGGATGAAGACGACGTGCTGCTGCTGCCGTTTTCCACGGCCGGCATCCGCGTTTTCGGCCAGCGCGAGCCGACGTACACCGTCATGGCGGTGGCCGACGTCAAGCGCGTGACGGAGGTGGAGGCGGCGGTCGACGCCACCATGTTCGAGCGCCACCGGATCCGCGACTACGGCATCAGCAACGCGGCCGCATCGATCGCGGCCGAAGCCAAGACGCAGGACAACATGACCGTGATGCTCAGCCTGATCGCCGCAGTCTCCCTGGTGGTGGGCGGCATCGGCGTCATGAACGTGATGCTGATGACGGTGCGCGAGCGCACGCGCGAAATCGGCATCCGCATGGCGACGGGCGCGCGCCGGCGCGACATCCTGCGCCAGTTCCTTACCGAAGCCGTGCTGGTGTCGGTGGTGGGCGGTATGGCCGGCATCGTGGTTGGCGTGACGGTGGCGGCCCTGCTGCTGGTATGGGACGTGCCGGTGATCTTTTCGCTGAGCGCCGTCGGCGGCGCCTTTGCCTGCGCCGTGGTGACGGGGCTGGTGTTTGGCTTCATGCCGGCGCGCAAGGCGTCGGGGCTCGATCCGGTGGTGGCGCTGGCGGGGCAGTAGTGACAACGCCGGCAGCGTGGCTGCCGGCAAAAAAAATGTTGCCCTGGCTCCAACACACGGTACTATCTCCTCATAATAAAAGCGCCGTGTTTTATGCCCATGCGGGCACATACCAACCACCACAGGAGAACCCGATGCAGAAAAAATCAACTTTGAAGACCGGTATTGCCGCCGCCCTCATGCTGGCCTTCGGCATGGGCGCTGTCCAGGCACAGGCGCAGGAAGTCGTGCGCCTGGGCAATTTGAAGTTCGCCCATTACGGCGCCGTGTCGTACATCAAGGAAATCGCACCCAAGTGCGGTATCAAGGTCGAAGAGCATGTCTTCGCCAAGGGCCTCGACGTGATGCAGGCGATTATCGCGGGCGAGCTGGACGTGGGGGCGACGGCCTCCGAAGCCGCCATTTCCGGCCGCGCCGGCGGTGCCCCCATCTATGTGGTGGCAGGCTTTGCCAAAGGCGGCGCGCGCCTGGTGGCGGGTGCCGGGCAAAAGATCGCCAGCGTCAAGGAACTCAAGGGCAAGCGCGTGGGCGTGACGCGCGGCGGCATCCAGGAAGTGCTGCTGCTGGCGGAGCTGTCGCAGGTGGGCCTGACGTATTCCGAAACCAAGGGCAAGGATGTGCAACTGGTGTTCCTGGCTTACGCCGACTTGAACCAGGCGCTGATGGGCAAGAATATCGACGCCATGATGCAGTCGGAGCCGCAATCGTCGCAGGCGATCAACAAGGGTTTCGGCACCGAAGTCATCAAACCGTACGACACGCCGATCGGCGAACCCGTGCGCACCATGGTGATGACGGAAAAGTTTTACAAGGAACGCCGTCCCGTGGCGGAAAAATTCATGCGCTGCTTCGTCGAAGCCACCAAGACCTTTATCGACAACAAGGCGACGGCGGAAAAGTATGTGCGCGAAGTGGTGTTCCGCGGCCAGATCACGAAGGATGACTTCGACGATGCGATCAGCAATTCGCCGTATTCGTATGACATCTCGCCCGAACACATCCAGATCACGACGGACGTGATGGTAAAAACGGGCGTGGGCCGCATGACGAAGCCGCCCGTGGCCAGGGACTGGGTCAAGACGGACTTGCTGGAGCAGGCGAAAAAGAGCCTGAATGTGAAGTAAATCAGGAAACCATGAAAAATACCTCCGCGCCAGTGCTGGTGCGGAGCTTGGGGTGGGTTGCCTTTAGCGGGCGTTAAAACCCATCCAGCCTTTCTCCGTCTGGCGGAAGCTCAGCGTGTAGATGCGGGTCAGCTCGTCGCCTTTCTTGAGCTGGCGGCTGATGATGGCGCCGTAATTGTCTTGCACGATCTGGTCCGACCATTGCAGCAGGTTCTCGAAACGTTCGGCCGTCATCGCCGCCTGGCGCGCCAGCAGCGGCGCGGGGATCGCCTTCTTTTCCTGCTGCTGCGCCCAGAATTCGCGGAAAACCTTGTTTTCACCGCCCATGCCGCGCGCCATCAGGCCCAGGCCCATGGTCATGCCCACGGAGCCATCCGTCTTGGCCTCTGTTTCGAGCCTGTCGGCCACGTCGGCCAGCAATTCCAGGTAGCCCACCTTGGCGCGCAGCACGGCCGAGCCCTTGATTTCGTACTGTTCGTTCTCTTTCCAGCCATTGAGCTTTTCCAGCTTCGCGATGTCGAAGTACTGTTTGTACAGATCATAGCTTTGAATGGACGTACGGAAGTATTCCTCGTACGTGGATTGGGAAGGTGCATCTTTCATGCAGCCGCCTAATATAGTACAGGCGGCCAGCAAGAGACAGGTCCAGGACAATTTTAGAAAAGACATGGCGGGGGGCGGTGGCGTCAGGGTGGATAAATATTGCTTTGTGGACATAATTATAGGACTGGCTAATCAGGGTGGCAACATACCCGCAGCGCGGCGACAGTGTGTCGCAGGAAAGATTGCCGAAATCTTGAGGGTGCGCCACCCCGTCATGCCTCAGGCGCGATATCATGGCAGGCTTGCGGCATTGGATGACGGCGTCGTGCCTGTCACCCGGGCTGTCGCCTGAATCGCGCTTGTCGGCTATGGTGTAAACTTAAACTATGCAGATCTATTTCTTTTTCATCGCCGCCCTGTTGTATGCGGTGTGCGCGGTGCTTCCCTCGTCCCGTGCCCGGCTTATTGCCGGCCTGACCGGCGTCGCCTGGCTGGCGCACGCCGCCACCCTGTGGTTCGACCTGATGGCGCCGGGCACCTTGCGCTTCGGTTTTTCCGCCATGCTGTCGGCCGCGCTGTGGGTCTCGGTAGGCGCCTACTGGATAGAAAACCGCAATTTCAGCCTGGACGGACTGCGCCGCATGGTCATGCCCAGCGCCGTCCTCGCCATTGGCCTGGCCTGGGCCTTCCCCGGCAGCCAGGTCAGCATGGAAGGCAAGTCGGCCGTCTTCGGCTGGCATATTGCCGTGGCCGTGCTCGCCTACAGCACCCTGACGATTGCCGCGTTTCACGCCGTGCTGATGGCGCTGCAGGAATCGCGCTTGCACACGCGCAGCGAAAGCCGCGGCTTCATCGGCAGCGCTCTGGATCAGTTGCCAGCCCTGCTGACGATGGAAAAGTTGCTGTTCCGCATGATCGGCCTGGGGTTTATTTTGCTCAGCCTGACCGTGCTGTCGGGCATCGTGTTTTCCGAGCAATTATTTGGCAAGGCGCTCAACTGGGATCACAAATCCGTGTTTACCATGCTGTCGTGGCTGCTGTTTGCCTCGCTGCTGGCAGGCCGCCGCTTCCGCGGCTGGCGCGGCAAGACGGCCCTGAGTTTTACGCTGGCCGGTTTCGCCACCTTGCTGCTGGCCTATGTCGGCAGCCGTTTTGTACTGGAAGTGGTTTTACACCGAGGATTCGCATGACACGTGTTTTATTTTGGCTGGCGCTGGTGTTCCTGGTGCTGTTCGCTATCCGCAGCAAGATCCGTGGCATGCAACAGCGGGCCCGCGCGCAACAGCAACAGCAGCCGAATCCGTTTACGCCGCCGGTGCGGCCGCAGGAGTTGCCGGATGCCGAACTGATGCTGTGCTGCGCCCATTGCGGCGTGTACTACCCGGCCTCGGAAAACGTGCAGGCCAAGGGCCACGACTACTGCAGCCACGCGCACGCCACGTTGTAAGGGGCGGTCCGCAGGCCCGCGTGCGTTGCTCATCCGTATCGTAACGTCCTCCGGCATCCGTCCGGCGTAGCATCTGCAGCAGGCGGTTCGTCGCCGCCATTGCAGAAAGGCGCGCTCACCATGCCCCGTCCCAGCCCCCGCTCCATCCCGCAGACCGTCGCCGGCATGCCGCCGGCGCCGCAACTGAGCGGCAACTCGCTGCCCATGCAGGCGCTGCGCGCGCAGATCGGCCGCATCGCCCGCTGCGGCGCGCCGGTGGCCATCCGCGGCGAATCGGGCACGGGCAAGGAACTGGCGGCGCGCGCCATCCATGCGCAGGGCGCGCGCGCCAGCTTTCCGTTTATCGCCGTCAACTGCGGCGCCATTCCCGAAGCGCTGATGGAAGCGGAATTCTTCGGCTGCCGCCCGGGCGCCTATACGGGTGCGCTGCACGAGCGCCAGGGCCTGTTCCAGGCGGCCCATGGCGGCAGCTTGCTGCTCGACGAAGTCGACGATCTGCCGCTGGCCATGCAGGTGAAACTGTTGCGCGTGCTGCAAGAGCACCGCGTGCGCAAGCTGGGCGGCAGTACTGACGAAGCCGTCGACGTGCGCATCCTGTGCGCCAGCCAGCATGGCCTGACGCGCGGCGTGGCGGCCGGGACGTTTCGCCAGGACCTGTTTTACCGCCTGAATGTGATCGAGCTGGCGTTGCCGCCGCTGCGCGAACGGCGCGGCGATCTGCAGGTATTATGTGAGGTGATCCTCGCACGCCTGTCGCCGCACCGGGCCGTGAGCCTGGCGCCGCCGGTGCTGGCGGCCCTGGCCGCATATGCGTTTCCCGGCAATGTGCGCGAACTGGAAAACGTGCTGGAACGGGCGCTGGCCTTTGCCGATGGCGGCGTGATCGCGCTTGACGGGCTGGCCTTGCCCTCCGCGGCGGGCAACGTGCCCTTGCGGGTGGCGTCGGCCATGCCGGCTGTGTCGGGGCGGCAACAGTGTCTGCCTGGCATGGCGGCGTATGGCGTGGCCAAGGTCTTGCCGCTGGACGTGTATTTGCGCCAGGCCGAGCGCGACATGATCATGCTGGCGCTGGTGCAGGCGCGCTACCACCGCGCACGGGCGGCGCGCCAGCTGGGCCTGAGCGTGCGCCAGTTGCGTTACCGCATGCAGAAATTGATGATACAGGAAGCCCTATTTGATGAGCGCATGGACGATAGATGAAGACGGCTGGTGCGACGGCGCGCTGCGCTACGACTCGCCGTACTGGGATGCGCGCCCGGACGGTGCGCAAGTCGATTTGCTGGTGATCCATAACATCAGTTTGCCGGGTGGCCGCTTTGGCGGGCCGCATGTGTCGGACTTGTTTACGGGCCGGGTAGATTATAATGCCGATCCTTCTTTCGCCGACCTGCGTGGCTTGCAGGTGTCGGCGCACTTTTTTGTGCGGCGCGATGGTGCGCTGTTGCAATATGTTTCTGCTGATCAACGTGCCTGGCATGCGGGCGCGTCCGCCTTCGAAGGACGCCCGCAGTGCAATGGCTATTCTATCGGTATCGAAATGGAAGGCGCGGACGATGTGCCGTTCCAGCGGCGGCAATATCATGTGCTGGCGGCGCTGACGGCGGCGCTGGTGGCGCGCTACGGGCTGTCCCAGGTGCGCGGCCACGAGCATATCGCGCCGGGCAGGAAGACGGATCCGGGGCCGTTTTTTGACTGGCATTTTTATCAAGAATGCTGGCTGGAAACCCTTAACGGACAAGCTGCGTTAGCGCTTACTTCGCGGGGATTGGGCTTCCCAGCCATGCCCTGAAAAGTCAACCGAAATCGTATATGAAAATACAAAAAATTACGCCGACGGATGCCGGAAAACTATTGCATCGCCCTTCGATGGGTACTACAATTAGTGCAGAAGTTGGATGTAAAGACTATATGTAGTGCCATCACAGACGTTTTCAGAATTATTGTCAAAGCTACCCGGATTGCTGATAAAGCACTGGAACTGGCGGTTTATCACCCTTGATCGTGTTTTGCGCCAGCCGGGCAGTGCGGTGTGGCGAGATGGATACTGAGCTGTTTTATGTACTATTAATTTACTATTTAGCAACAAATACCTGAAGAAACCCTGACCATCGGGCGTTCTATTCAACAACACACGCGGCAGCAAAACTGCAGGCTGACTTTAGCTGACAACGGGAGCTTCAATGCAATCACCACAAGATATTTCCATCCATCCAACGCCAGTATCGCCAGCGCCAGGCGCGGCCAACAGCGTGGCGAGCACGGGCGCGGCATTGGGCGACTATCGCATCATCCGCCGCAACGGCGCGGTGGTGGCATTTGAGCCTTCGAAGATCGCCATCGCCATGACCAAGGCGTTTTTGGCCGTTAACGGCGGCCAGGGCGCAGCCTCGGCACGCATCCGCGAACTGGTGGAACAATTGACCGACGGCGTGGTCGCTGCGCTGGTGCGCCGCCACCCGGGCGGCGGCACCTTCCATATCGAAGACGTGCAAGACCAGGTGGAACTGTCGCTGATGCGTTCGGGCGAGCACGACGTGGCGCGTGCCTACGTGCTGTACCGCGCCAAACACATGGAAGAGCGCCGCCTGCAGAAGGAAGCGCAAGGCGCGTCCGCGCAAGTTTCCGCACCACAACTGAACGTGACCGACAACGGCGTGCGCCGCCTGCTGGACATGCAGGAAGTACGCGACCTGATCAATGCCGCCTGCGCCGGCCTGGAAAAGCACGTCGATGCCGACGCCATCCTGGCTGAAACGGTGAAAAACCTGTATGACGGCGTGCCGGTGGAAGAACTGCACAAGTCGGCCATCCTGGCAGCGCGCGCGCTGATGGAAAAAGACCCGGCCTACAGCCAGGTCACGGCCCGCATCCTGCTGCACACGGTGCGCAAGGAAGTGTTCGGCAAGGAAGTGCCACAAGCGGCCGCTGCCGCCGAATACCTGACGTATTTCCCGCAATACATCGCCAAGGGCATCGCCGCCGAGCTGCTGAACCCGGTACTCGCCAGCTTCGACCTGGAACGCCTGGCCAAAGCCATCGTGGCCGACCGAGACTTGCAATTCGGCTACATCGGCCTGCAAACCCTGTATGACCGCTACTTCCTGCACATCCAGGACGTGCGCATCGAAATGCCGCAGGCGTTCTACATGCGCGTGGCCATGGGCCTGGCACTGAACGAGGCGGACCGCGAAGCGCGCGCCATCGAGTTCTACAGCCTGCTGTCCTCGTTCGACTTCATGAGCTCGACCCCGACCCTGTTCAACTCGGGCACCTTGCGTTCGCAGTTGTCGTCGTGCTACCTGAGCACCGTCTCGGATGACCTGGAAGGCATCTACGACGCCATCAAGGACAACGCGCTGCTGGCCAAGTTCGCAGGCGGTCTGGGTAACGACTGGACGCCAGTGCGCGCCCTGGGTGCCCACATCAAGGGCACCAATGGCAAGTCGCAAGGCGTCGTGCCGTTCCTGAAAGTGGTGAATGACACGGCCGTGGCAGTCAACCAGGGCGGCAAGCGCAAGGGCGCCGTCTGCGCCTACCTGGAAACCTGGCACATGGATATCGAGGAGTTCCTCGACCTGCGCAAGAACACGGGCGACGACCGCCGCCGCACGCACGACATGAACACGGCAAACTGGATTCCCGACATGTTCATGAAGCGCGTCATGGAAAAAGGCGAATGGACCCTGTTCTCGCCGTCGGACACGCCAGATTTGCACGACAAGGTCGGCAAGGCTTTCGAACAGGCTTACGTGGGCTACGAAGCCAAGGCCGCCGCTGGCGAAATACGCGTCTTCAAGAAGATCGCCGCGCTGGACCTGTGGCGCAAGATGCTGTCGATGCTGTTTGAAACGGGCCACCCATGGATCACGTTCAAGGACCCTTGCAACATCCGCAGCCCGCAGTCGCACGTTGGCGTCGTCCACAGCTCGAACCTGTGCACGGAAATCACCCTGAACACCAGCAGCGATGAAATCGCCGTCTGCAACCTCGGTTCCGTGAACATGCCGGCGCACATGAAGGAAGGCAAGCTCGATCACGTCAAGCTGGCCAAGACCGTGCGCACCGCCATGCGCATGCTCGACAACGTCATCGACATCAATTACTACGCCGTCGACAAGGCGCGCAATTCGAACATGCGCCACCGTCCGGTCGGCATGGGCGTGATGGGCTTCCAGGACTGCCTGCACATGATGCGTATCCCGTTCGCCTCGGACGCCGCCGTGTCGTTTGCCGACACCTCGATGGAAGCCGTCTGCTACTACGCCTACCTGGCGTCGACGGAACTGGCCGAAGAGCGCGGCCGCTATGAATCGTATGCCGGCTCGCTGTGGGACCGTGGCATCCTGCCACAGGACTCGGTCAAGCTGCTGGCTGAAGAGCGCGGCGGCTACCTGGAAGTCGATTCCTCGTCGGCCATGGACTGGACACCGGTGCGCGAACGCATTGCCAAGTTCGGCATGCGTAACTCGAACTGCGTGGCGATCGCCCCGACGGCGACGATTTCGAACATCATCGGCGTCTCGGCCTGTATCGAGCCGACGTTCCAGAACCTGTACGTGAAATCGAACCTGTCGGGCGAATTCACCGAGATCAACGGCTACCTGGTGCGCGACCTGAAGGCGCGCGACCTGTGGGATGAAGTCATGATCTCCGACCTGAAGTACTTCGACGGCTCGCTGGTGAAGATCGACCGCATCCCGCAAGACCTGCGCGATATCTACGCCACCGCCTTTGAAGTGTCGCCAAGCTGGCTGGTGGAAGCGGCTTCGCGCCGCCAGAAGTGGATCGACCAGGCCCAGTCGCTGAACATCTACATGGCTGGCGCATCGGGCAAGAAACTGGACGAGACCTACAAGCTGGCATGGCTGCGTGGCCTGAAAACCACCTATTACCTGCGTACCATCGCCGCTACCCACATGGAGAAGTCGACCTCCAAGACGGGCGCCCTGAACGCCGTGGCAGTCGATGGCGGCATGTCGGCCAGCGCGCAGAGCGCCCAGGCGGCGGTCGTGGCGGCAGCAGCAGTGGCCGTGGCGCCGGTAGTGGCAGCGGCAGCGGACGACGCCGATGGCGAAGCCTGCTACCTGCGTCCGGGTGACGATGGCTTTGAGGAATGCGAAGCCTGCCAGTAAAATTTTAGTTGTCAGCCCGGCACGGTCGGGCTGATTCAATGTTGTCAATGTCCGCATTGTCCGATACAACGGGCCTGTTGCGGATCGCCGGCTCGCCGGCATGGAAAGGAAGAAGAATATGTCGTTGTCATGGGATGATGAAACCACGTCGGCAGCTGCGCCGCGTCCGGCGCAGCAAGCGCCACTGGGTAATACCGAATTGAACCTGCCGGCCGGTGCCGAGCCGTCCGAAGCGAACGCCGAGCAAGTCGCGCGCCGCGTGAATGCCGACGACAAGCGCATCATCAACGGCAAGACGGACGTCAACCAGCTAGTGCCGTTCAAGTACAAGTGGGCGTGGGACAAATACCTGGCCGGCTGCGCCAACCACTGGATGCCGCAGGAAGTGAACATGCAGCGCGATATCGAGCTGTGGAAAAACCCGAACGGCCTGACGGACGACGAGCGCCGCCTGGTCAAGCGCAACCTGGGCTTCTTCGTGACGGCCGACTCGCTGGCCGCCAACAACATCGTGCTGGGCACCTACCGCCACATCACGGCGCCGGAATGCCGCCAGTACCTGCTGCGCCAGGCGTTCGAGGAAGCGATTCACACGCACGCTTACCAGTACATCGTCGAATCCCTGGGCCTGGACGAAGGCGAGATCTTCAACGCCTACAACGAAGTCAAGTCGATCCGCGACAAGGATGAATTCCTGATTCCGTTCATCAACACCCTGACCGACCCGGCGTTTGTCACCGGCACGGTGGAAAACGACCAGAAGCTGCTCAAATCCCTGATCGTCTTTGCCTGCTTGATGGAAGGCCTGTTCTTCTACGTCGGCTTCACGCAGATCCTGGCGCTGGGCCGCCAGAACAAGATGATGGGCGCGGCCGAGCAGTACCAGTACATCCTGCGCGACGAATCGATGCACTGCAACTTCGGCATCGACTTGATCAACACGATCAAGATGGAAAACCCGCAGCTGTGGACGGCCGCTTTCCGCGAAGAGATCAAGGACTTGTTCATGAAAGCCGTGGAACTGGAATACGCGTACGCGGAAGACACCATGCCGCGCGGCGTGCTGGGTCTGAATGCGCCGATGTTCAAGGGCTACCTGCGCTTCATCGCCAACCGCCGCGCGCAGCAGATCGGCATCGAGCCACTGTTCGCCCAGGAAGAAAATCCGTTCCCGTGGATGAGCGAAATGATCGACATGAAGAAGGAACGTAACTTCTTCGAAACGCGCGTGACCGAGTATCAAACCGGTGGTGCGCTGAACTGGGAGTAACCCTTTTTCAGTCAACGCCCAAAAGCGCCGTCATCGAGACGGCGCTTTTTTTTCGTCAGCATGGCGGCGGAAAAATGCGTGCCTCATCGCGTCATGCGATGAGGTTTGCACCAGGATTTTCGGCTGTCGCGAATGGCCGCATCGCGGGCCCCAAAAATCATTTCCGGTGACGCTGGCGGCGGCATTTGCCGCGCGATTGTGCGATAGCACGCGTAACGTGCAAAAAAGCGGGCGAAAACGTGTCGTGCCGGTTGCGCATTGACAAGGTTTTCGTGTACTTTATGAGATTGCAAATGCGAGCGTTAGAATGCGGGGTTTTTTAACCAGCGCGGTAGCGAAAAAACCTCGCAAAACAGGGATACAGATTTACACGGATATGCACAAAACCACACCGTTTTCGTCTGCCGCCGTGCCCGAATTTTTTCAGGCATGGCGGTTTTTTATTTGACGGATGGGTGTTGTGGCGAGCGCGATGCGAGGAGCGAAAAAACGCACGGCATCGAAAACGAATGACCGAATTCAGACTTTGCCACCAGCTGCGAGATAAAGCAGGGTGGCACCGACGATGGCTGAAGTGCTGCAAACGTGAGGAGTTGCAGCAGTTCAGCTGGTGCCGAATTCATTAGCGCAAACGACCGTTTGTGCCGATGAATAATTCGCCTGGCCTATCCCTGTGGTGGGTCGGACGGGTTTAAATCTTGTAGCTTAAATTTCTCATCTCAGATGAAGGAGAGACAAATGGCAACAGCCGCTAAGAAATCAGAAGTAAAGAAACCAGCCGCCAAGGCTGCTCCTGCCGCGAAGAAGCCGGCAGCCGCAGCGAAGACGGTTGCCGCTAAACCAGCTGCCAAAGCCGCAGCGAAACCAGCCGCCAAACTAGTCGCCAAAGCCGCAGCCAAGCCTGCAGCAAAAGTGGCTGCCAAGCCAGTAGCAAAAGCCGCAGCGAAACCAGCGGCCAAGGCAGCAGCAAAACCGGCCGCCAAGCCGGCAGCGAAAGCCGCAGCGAAACCTGCAGCCAAGGCAGCAGCCAAGCCGGTCGCGAAAAAAGCCGCAGCCAAACCGGCCGCCAAGCCAGCAGCAAAAGCCGCAGCAAAACCAGCGGCCAAGGCAGCAGCCAAGCCAGCGGTGAAAAAAGCTGCAGCGAAACCTGTAGCCAAGGCAGCAGCCAAGCCAGCAGCGAAAAAAGTCGTCGCCAAGGCAGCAGCCAAGCCGGCCGCCAAAGCCGCAGCGAAACCTGCAGCAAAAGCAGCAGCCAAGCCAGCGGCAAAAGCAGCAGCGAAGCCAGCAGCAAAAGCAGCAGCCAAGCCAGCAGTGAAAAAAGCCGCAGCGAAACCTGCAGCCAAGGCAGCAGCGAAACCGGCCGCCAAGGCGGCAGCCAAGCCAGCAGCGAAAAAAGTCGTCGCCAAGGCAGCAGCAAAGCCGGCCGCCAAAGCAGCAGCCAAGCCAGCGGCCAAAGCAGCAGCCAAGCCAGCAGCCAAGGCAGTAGCGAAGCCAGCAGCAAAAGCTGCAGCCAAGCCAGCGGCCAAGGTAGCAGCGAAGCCAGCAGCGAAAGCGGCAGCCAAGCCAGCGGCCAAGGTGGCAGCGAAGCCAGCAGCCAAGGTAGCAGCCAAGCCAGCAGCGAAAGTCGCAGCCAAGCCGGCAGCCAAAGCAGCAGCGAAACCTGCCGCCAAGGTAGCAGCAAAACCTGCAGCCAAGCCAGCAGCCAAGGTAGCAGCGAAGCCAGCAGCAAAAGCTGCCGCCAAGCCGGCAGCGAAAGCCGCAGCGAAACCTGCCGCCAAGCCAGCTGCAGCGCCAGTCGTGGCAGCCGCACCAGCCGCAGCGCCGGCAGCAGCTCCAGCGGCACCAGCCGCCGTGGCAGCCAAGCCAGCAGCCAAGAAGGCCGCGCCTAAAAAGGCCGCACCGAAGAAGGCAGCTCCTGTCGCCAAGCCATCGGCGCCTATCGCACCTGTAGCAAAAACCGTGTTGGCACCGGCTGCAGCCTGGCCATTCCCAACCAGCACCCGCCCATCGTAATTCCTGCGATACGGGTGCCTGGATGAGGCAACACGCCGCTGTGTGACTCAATCACACAGCGGTTTTTTTTTGGAGAATTAGTCGTGCTGATCGTTATCCTTACATTGATCGTTGATACCATCGCCACCTTGCTGGGCGGCGTGTTGCTGCTGCGCTTCTGGATGCAGGCGGTGCGCGTGCGGCCGCCCTCGTCGGTGGCGCAATTCACGTTTCAATTGTCCGACTGGCTGGTGCGCCCCCTGCGCCGCGTGGTGCCGGGCGTGGGCGGGTATGACTGGGCCAGCCTGATCGGCGCCTTCCTGATCGTGCTGCTGGCCAGCTCGGTGCTGTTTATTTCCGGCTATCCCGTCGAGGTGGTACTGCTCAAGTCGCTGCAACGCTTCCTGCAATGGATACTCTACGGTTTCATGGCCTTGCTGATCATTGAAGCCATCTTCAGCTGGGTCAACCCGCATGCGCCGCTGGCGCCGTTCGTACGGGCCCTGAACGAGCCGCTGCTGCGTCCGATCCGCAAGGTCGTGCCGCTGGTCGGCAGCCTGGACCTGTCTTTGCTGGTGGCGTTGATCTTGCTGCAGATTGCGCAAGTGCTGGTGGGGATGATTATTGTATTGAGGTAAAACGAGGAGGTCGGCCTGGCGCTAGCGCACAAGCCGACCGGACTACATATTAATAGCGGTAACCGAACGCCGCTTCGAACTGGTCGGCGATGCTTTCCGGCGTAAACACGTGGTTTTGCGCGCCCTGGGTGGCGATCTTGATGGCGCCCAGCAGGCTGGCCAGGCGGCCGCTGGTTTCCCAGCCCAGGTCGTTGGTGATGCCGAACAGCAAGCCAGCACGGTAGGCGTCGCCGCAACCGGTCGGATCCAGCACTTCCTTGGCGGCCACGACAGGAATGTCGATGCGCTTGCCGTCCGTGTAGATTTCCGATCCTTTTTCGCCACGCGTGACGATCAGCGCTTCCAGGCGGCTGGCGATGTCCGGCAGAGTCAGGCCCGTGCGCTCCATCAACATCTCCATTTCATAGTCGTTGGCCGACACATACGTGGCTTTGTTGATGAAGTCGATCAACTGTTCGCCGTTGAAGCGTGGCAACTGCTGGCCCGGGTCGAACATGAAGGGAATGCCCAGCTCGGCCAGGTCGGCGGCGTGCTTGAGCATGCCCTGGTCGCCATCCGGCGAAATGATGGCGACCTTGGCCGGCCCCGCATTGGCGATCGGGTTTTCATGCGCAAACGACATGGCGCCCGGGTGGAAGGCGTTGATCTGGTTATTGTCCGCATCGGCCGTGACGAAGCACTGCGCGTTGTAGCTGTCGGCCTTGATCAGGATGTTGGCGGTGGAAATACCCAGCTTTTGCAGACGCTCCAGGTAGGCGGCGCTATCTTGCCCCATGACGCCGACGATGCGCGGGTCGCCGCCCAGCATTTTCAGGCTGTAGGCGATGTTGCCCGAGCAGCCGCCGAACTCCGTGCGCATGGTGGGCACGAGGAAGGAGACGTTTACCTTGTGCAACTGGTCGGCCAGCAGGGATTCGCCGAAGCGGCCGGGGAATTGCATGATGGTGTCGGTGGCAAGCGAGCCGCAGATCAGCGATGTTTTGGTCATGATAGTGTCTGTTAAGGGTAAAAGATGGCGATATGGTAGCCAGACGCCGTGAGTTGGTCTAATGCAAAGTACAGTTTGATGGTTTGTTCCGAGCGCGGCGCAAACCCCGTGCTCACGTCGATCGTGGCCGGCAGGTAGTCGCGCGGCGCGATCACGCGGCGCAAGACCGGTTTGTCGTTGGCGTCGTTGAGGATCAGTTCGATGCTGGGCCAGGCTTGCACGCTGCGGCCCTGGTTGCGCAGCAGCGAGACGTAGGAAAAGGTTTGGTCCTTCAAAGTTTGCAACTCGCCTTGCTCGATGGACAGCGCCTCGATCTGCGCCGGCAAGTCGACTTGGCAGCCACTGAGCTTGCACAGCGCTACCAGGGTCGGTTTCCACTGGGGAAATTGCGCCGCCAGCGGATTGCGGAAAGTGGTCATCACTTGCAGTAATAATAATAGCAGCAGTACCACCGAGCCGAGGGCCATGGCCACGCGCAAGGCCTTGCCGCTCTGTTCGCGGCGCCGGCCCAAGGTCACAAAGGCCGGCTCGTCGTCGGCCGGCGGCTGGACGGGTTCTTCCTGCTCTTCGGCGGCATCCGGCGCAATCGGGGCGGCGGGCAGCGGGTCGGCCAGCGTGGGTTCCCGGCGCGCGGGGCTGGCTGCGGCAGACGCCGCAGGCAGGGGCTTGTCCAGGTTGACTTTTTCGGCGGCAGGCAATGCCGGTACGGCACCCGTTTCCAGGTTCGGTTCGCGGCGGCTATCGCGCAAATACGTGGCGAAGGCGGGCGCCTCATCGACCTGGCGGCGCTTGAAGGGCGCCATTGGCTGGGGCAACGGTGGTTCGGGCAGTTCTGCCGGTGTTTCTACTGGTGTTGCTTCAGGTATATCGAGTGGTGCGGCGGCCGGCACGTGGTTCAGCGCCTCGTCGGGCAGGGCCACGTCGAGGTCCAGCTCGATGTGCTCGCCATCGTCTGCATCGTCCTTGAGCTGCGCCGTTTCCGGCAAGATGCCGAACGGGTCGAACGAGGTATCGAAGTCGAGGGAATAAATGGGTTCGTCGTCCGTGGCGGACGGCAGGCTGTTGTCGACCGGGTAACTAGTCGACAGGGGGGCGGCAGTGCCGGGGCCGGATGTTAAAAACGGCGATGCCGCAGCTGGATCGACCAGCGCGGCATTGCCGTCAAACACTTCCCTGCACGTGCCGCAGCGCACGATGCCCCCACGTAACTTCAACTGGTCAGCAGCGACCCGAAATATCGTGTTGCAATGGGGGCATTTGGTGGCGAGGGCCATTGCTGTGCTTATGCACCTTCCGCGCGGGGCGCAGGTGCTTGCGTGCTGCCCAGGCGGCCATGCAGGGCCACCCAGCCGTCTTGCTCGGCCCATACACCCAGCTGGATGAACGGTGCGTAGGCAGCGGCCACTTCTTCCGCCTGATGTGCCAGCACGCCGGACAGGATCAGGGCGCCGCCGTCGGCAACGCGGCCCGACAGCATCGGCGCCATCAGTTTCAATGGGCTCGACAGGATGTTGGCGACAACGATGTCGAACTTGGCCGTGGCGTGTGCCGAGGTGGCAAACGTGTCTGGCAAGAAATATTCGATCTCGCACTGGTTGCGTTCGGCATTGTCGCGCGCCGATTCGATCGCCTGCGGGTCGATATCGACGCCGGCCACCGTTTGCGCGCCGAGCTTCTTGGCCACCATGGCCAGGATGCCGGAACCGCAACCGTAGTCGAGCACGGTCTTGCCGGGAGCAGGGTTTGCTTCCAGCCATTCCATGCACAGGCGCGTGGTCGGGTGGCTGCCCGTGCCGAAAGCCAGGCCCGGGTCCAGTTCCAGGATCAGGCCGTCAGGATCCGGTGCCTCGTGCCAGCTGGGCACGACCCAGATATTCTTGCCGATGTGAATCGGTGCGAATTGCGACTGCGTCAGGCGTACCCAGTCCTGCTCCTCCACGGGACGCATGGTAAAGGCAGGTACGTCCATCATGCCGACCGCTTGGGCGGCGGCGGCCACGATGGCGGCTTGGTCGGCGTCGACGTCCGTCAGCGCCACCACGCGGCTGCGTTCCCACGCCGCTTCCTTCGGTTCCATGCCGGGCTCGCCAAACAAGGGCTGCTCGGCATCCGTGCCTTCATCGGCGTCTTCCACCGACACCGACAGGGCGCCCGCTTCCATCAACGCGTCGGACATGGCCTCGGCGTTGTCACGGGCGATTTCGATGACGATTTCCGTCCAGCTCATGCGCCCGCCTTGATTTCGGATTTCTTGGCGATGCTGGGGCTGCCGCTATTCAGGTTCTTGCCCAGGTCCGGCATATCGGCCAGTTTCTGTTCCAGATAGTGAATGTTGGTGCCGCCTTCGATGAAGCGCGCGTCGATCATCAGTTCGCGGTGCAGGGCGATATTCGTGTTGATGCCTTCGACCACCATTTCGGACAGGGCGATCTGCATGCGGCGGATCGCTTGCTCGCGCGTGGCGCCGTAAGCGATCACTTTGCCGATCATCGAGTCGTAGTGCGGCGGAACGTAGTAGCCGGCGTAGGCGTGCGAGTCGACGCGGATGCCGGGGCCGCCCGGTGCATGCCACGAGACGATCTTGCCTGGCGATGGCGTGAACTTGAACGGATCTTCGGCGTTGATGCGGCACTCGATGGCGTGGCCCGACAGCAGGACGTCGCGCTGGCGGAAACGCAGTTTTTCACCGGCGGCGATGCGGATCTGCTCTTGCACGATGTCGATGCCGGTGATCATCTCGGTGACCGGATGCTCCACTTGCACACGGGTATTCATTTCAATGAAATAGAACTCGCCGTTTTCGTACAGGAATTCGAACGTGCCGGCGCCGCGGTAGCCGATCTTGCGGCACGCTTCGGCGCAACGGTCGCCAATTTTCTCGATCAGCTTGCGCGGGATGCCCGGCGCTGGTGCCTCTTCGATCACTTTCTGGTGGCGGCGCTGCATGGAGCAGTCGCGCTCGCCCAGCCAGACTGCGTTCTTGTGTTCGTCGGCGAGGATCTGGATTTCCACGTGGCGCGGATTTTCCAGGTACTTCTCCATATACACTTCAGGGTTGCCGAAGGCCGTGCCGGCTTCCGTCTTGGTCATCGCCACGGCGTTGATCAGGGCCGCTTCCGTGTGCACCACGCGCATGCCGCGTCCGCCACCGCCACCGGCGGCCTTGATGATGACCGGGTAGCCGATCTTGCGGGCAATTTGCACGATCGCTTTCGGATCGTCCGGCAACGCGCCTTCCGAGCCGGGGACGCACGGTACGCCAGCCTTGATCATGGTTTGCTTGGCCGACACTTTGTCGCCCATCAAACGGATCGATTCCGAGCGAGGGCCGATGAAGACGAAGCCCGATTTCTCGACGCGTTCGGCAAAGTCGGCGTTTTCCGACAGGAAGCCATAGCCTGGGTGAATCGCTTGCGCATCCGTCACTTCAGCGGCGCTGATGATGGCGGGCATGTTCAGGTAGCTCAGGGACGACTGGGCCGGGCCGATACAAACGGATTCGTCGGCCAGCTTGACGTATTTCGCGTCCTTGTCGGCTTCGGAGTGGACTACAACCGTTTTAATGCCCATTTCGCGGCAGGCGCGCTGAATACGGAGGGCAATTTCACCACGGTTGGCAATCAGGATTTTTTCAAACATGGTAGGTTCGCGTATGTCTGTGAGAGCCGGCGAGCCGGCGAAACAACAAGTGTGAGGGGCTAAAACTGCAAACGGCCGTTGCCGGCCGTGTGGACTGGGTTTTAGCCGATCACAAACAAGGGTTGACCGAATTCGACCGGTTGGCCGTTTTCGACCAGGATCTGGGTCACGACACCGGCTTTATCGGAGTCGATTTCATTCAGGAGCTTCATCGCTTCGATGATGCACAGGGTATCACCTTCCTTGACGGTCGAGCCCACTTCAACATAGGCGGCGCTGCCAGGAGCGGAAGAGCGGTAGAAGGTACCGACCATCGGCGACTTGACCACATAGCCCGTTGGCTCGGCGGCGACCACGACGGCGGCTGCCGCAGCGGGAGCGGCGGCTGGCGCGGCTGGCTGGTATTGGGCTGGCATGCCTTGCGGCTGCATCATGACCATCTGGTTTTGCGGCATGGCCGACGATTTGACGATGCGAACCTTGCTTTCGCCTTCGGTAACTTCCAGCTCTGCGATATCCGATTCGGCGACCAGGTCGATCAAGGTCTTGAGTTTTCGTAGATCCATGTAAAACCCCTAGGAATGTAGTTTGTTTTATGAGTGATGCGGTGATGTCCAAGAACCTATCGCCGCGCTAAATGCGTGCAGATCGCGTAGATTAACGTTTTTTAAGCGCAAAGTCGATGGCAAACCGATATCCATCGATACCCAGGCCGCAGATCGTCCCCTGCGCGATCGCGCTGAGAAATGAGTGATGTCGAAACGTTTCGCGTTGATAAATATTCGAGATATGGACTTCCACGAACGGGATGGCGACCCCGGCCAGCGCATCGCGCAAGGCAACGCTGGTATGGGTCAGGCCGCCCGGATTGATGACGATGGCATCGATCCCTTCCGCTCGCGCGGCATGGATGCGGTCGATCAGCGCGCCTTCATGGTTGCTTTGAAAGCAAACCAGGTCGGCACCGGCCGCCATGGCTTGCGCCATTGCTGCCTGCTCGATATCGGCCAAGGTGCTGGCGCCGTAGACCTCAGGCTCGCGCGTTCCCAGCAAATTCAGGTTGGGACCGTTGAGCAGAAGGAGGTTTTTTGCCATGTATGGAAGACCGTTTTAGCGAAAGTTCCGCATTTTGCCGCCAAAGATACGCATTGGCAAGAGAAAAAAGCACGCTCCGAATTTACAATTTATCCAGATCGGCGCGCAACTGATCAAATTTCAAGCGGCCCAGATAGGTCTTTTTGACTTCGCCATCGGCGCCGATCAGTACCGTAAAGGGCAAACCGCCCGTGGCATTGCCAAAATGACGCGACAGGTCGGTGCCGCTCATGCCGGATACATACACGGGATAGGCGATCTTGACCTTGCTGGCAAAAGTGGCAATATTACTGGCCGAATCGATACCGATGCCGATCACCTGCAGGTTTTTCGCCCCGTAATGGTTTTGCACTTCGGATAACTCTGGCATTTCTTCCACGCAAGGCGGGCACCACGGCGCCCAGAAATTCACCAGCAGGTTTTTTCCTTTCCATTGCGATAACGCCTGCGTGACGCCCGCCGCGTCCGGCAGGGACAGCGCATACAGTTCGTTGACGGGACCCTTCGCGCCTGGCGCGATGGCGGTCGTCTGCGGTCCCGCTTCTTTCCCCGCTTCTTTCGCTTTTTCCTTGCTCAAACCGACGTAAGCACCCATGCCGCCGAACATCAGCGCCACGATGGCGCAGGCGATCCAATTCTTTTTTGTCATAACTTTATCTATATCAATGTTAGTCGGCAGTCGGTACGCCGTCGGCGAGGCTGGCGGCCAGCAGGCTGCGCAACCCGGCGATGTCGGTGCGCAGCACTTTTCCATCCGCCTTGGCTTTCAGCGCGCCGCGCATATCGTCGAGCTCATACATGGCCGCGTGCACGCCTTCGTTTTTCCACAAGAAACTGGCTGTCTCGACCGCATCATAACGCGCTCCCTTGAAATGCGGGCTTTCCGACATGTCGAGCACGACATTTTTATTCAGCAAGAAGATGTGGATGTCCTTGGCGCTCTCGGCAAACAGCTGCAAATAGATCTCGTCGTGGGGGCCGGCCGTGCCATTGAGCACGGGGCCGCTGAGCAGGGGATGAAATTGTTGCAACGCTTCCATCACCTGCAGCGCAATCGTGCGCAGCTGGAACAATCGCGCCGGCTGGCTGTCGGCCAGGAACAGGGCATTGTATTGCCGCACCTGTTCTTCGATCATGTCGTTGTCCGGCAAGATATTGGGGCGGTTCGGCGCGTCGCCCAGGACTTGCCGCGCCGCCTTGCGCTTGGCGCTGCCATAGTCGGCGCCATCCTGCGCCACGAGGCGCGCGGCAGCGGCGGCGATTTCCAGGCGCAACTGCGCGCTATCGTCAAATGCATCGTTCGTCATGAACGAGATGATACTCCGAAGCGGAAAAAGTCATGGCGTCAGGTAAAATCCTGCACTTGCTGTTTTTTATCTCACCGTCTTACTTACTTAAGCGTGCACCTTTCGCACTGATCACATGCATATTCATATTCTCGGCATTTGCGGTACCTTCATGGGCGGCCTGGCTGTCCTGGCCAAGGAAGCCGGCCATAAAGTCACTGGTTGCGA
Source organism: Janthinobacterium sp. SUN026 (assembly GCF_030397625.1). Classification (NCBI taxonomy): domain Bacteria; kingdom Pseudomonadati; phylum Pseudomonadota; class Betaproteobacteria; order Burkholderiales; family Oxalobacteraceae; genus Janthinobacterium; species Janthinobacterium sp. SUN026. Next base: position 372,250 of record NZ_JAPQNU010000001.1, read on the forward strand.
TGCCAACGTGTATCCGCCGATGAGCACCCAGCTGGAATCGCAGGGAATCGAACTGATCCAGGGCTTTGATCCGGAACAAACCAAGCTGAACCCGGATTTGTATGTGATTGGCAATGTGGTCTCGCGCGGCAACCCGCTGGTGGAAGAAATCCTCAACCGCAGCCTGCCGTATGTGTCCGGCCCCCAGTGGATAGGCGAACACATCTTGCGCAACAAGTGGGTGCTGGCCGTGGCCGGCACGCATGGCAAGACGACAACGTCGGCCATGCTGGCCTGGATACTCGAAGACGCGGGCTACGCGCCGGGCTTCCTGATCGGCGGCGTGCCGATGAACTTTGGCATTTCCGCCCGCCTCAGCGGCAAGATCGACGGCAAAAGCGCCGATTCGGACTTCTTCGTCATCGAAGCCGATGAATACGACACGGCCTTCTTCGACAAGCGCAGCAAGTTCGTGCATTACCACGCGAAGACGGCCATCATGAATAACCTGGAATATGATCACGCCGACATCTTCCCCGATCTGCACGCGATCGAGACGCAATTCCACCATCTGGTACGCACCGTGCCCGGCATCGGTCGCCTCGTGTTCAACGGCGACGAAGCGTCGCTGCAGCGCGTGCTGGCGCGCGGTTGCTGGAGCGAAAAAGAAAGTTTCGGCCAAGATGCTAACTGGCAACTGCAAGAGCAGGCCGAAGGCAGCTTCGACGTGTACTTCAATGGCCAGCAGGAAGGCCATGTGGCGTGGGCGCTCACGGGCAAGCATAACCGCAGCAATGCGCTGGCGGCCATCGCCGCCGCGCGCCACGTGGGTGTGCCGATTGCCCAGGCGTGCGCCTCGCTGGCCACGTTCGAGAGCGTCAAGCGCCGCATGGAAGTGCGCGGCGTGGTCAACGGCATTACCGTGTACGACGATTTCGCGCATCACCCGACGGCCATTGCCACCACCGTGGGCGGCCTGCGCCAAAAAATGAGCCAAACCATCGGCAGCAGCGGCCGCATCCTGGCCGTGCTGGAACCGCGTTCGAACACCATGAAGCTGGGCGCCATGAAAGATGCGCTGCCCGGCAGCCTGAAGGATGCCGACCTGGTCTTCGGTTTCGGCAGCCATGCCGCGTTGGGCTGGAGCTTGGGCGACGCGCTGGCGCCGCTGGGCCAGATTGCCAGCGCCTATGAAGACATCGATGCACTGGTAGCGGCCGTGGCAGCTGCCGCCCGTCCCGGCGACCAGATCGTGGTCATGAGCAACGGCGGCTTTGGCGGCGTGCACCAGAAGTTGCTGGAGGCGCTGGGCCGATGATTCTGTACCTGCATGGATTTCGCTCGTCGCCCCTGTCGATGAAGTCGCGCCTGCTGGCCGCGCAGATGCAGGCGCTGGGCCGCGAAGCAGAATGGCTGTGCCCGCAATTGCCGGCCTCGCCCAAGCTGGCCATCGAGCTGGCCTTGTCGCTGGTCAAGGAGGTGGCGCCGGCCGACCTGACGATTATCGGCTCCTCGCTGGGCGGCTATTACGCCACCTGGCTGGCCGAACAGCTCGGTTGCCGCGCCGTGCTGCTCAATCCGGCGATTGTTCCCCTTATTGACCTGGAACAACATGTGGGCGTGACGACCGAATTCCATTCGGACAAGCCATTCGAGTTCAAGCGCGAATACATCGATGAGCTACGCACGTTTGCCGTAGAGAAAATTACGCAGCCGCAACGCTATTTCCTGATTGCCGCCACGGGCGATGAAGTGCTCGACTACCGCGACATGGTGGCGCATTATCAGGGGGCGCAGCAGTGCGTCATCGATGGCAGCGACCATGGCATCAGCGAATTTGCCGCATACCTGGCGCCCGTGCTGGCCTTTTGCGGCATCGACGCGGACTCTGCCCGGTGAGGCCGGGTTCGCTGCGCCAGGCGCAATGGCATGCGCACGTGAATGCCGTCAATGCGCCGCCGGCCTTGCGCCACTGGCTGACGGGCGGCGGTTCGCTGACGGCCAAGCTGAAAGCGCATAGCAGCGCGTTCCGCGTGCAATGTTTGCATCAGGAAACATCGCGCTGTTTGACCGACGAGGCCGCCATCATCGGTTTGCACCGTGCGGGTCGGGTGTGGGAACGCGAAGTGCTGTTGCGCTGTGATAACAAACCGGCCGTGTTTGGCCATACCGTCGTGCCCATGCAGGCGACGGCCACGGACTGGCCTTTGTTTTCCGCGCTGGGCGAGCGTTCGCTGGGTACGACCCTGTTTGGCGACCGCATGGTACGGCGCGGTGAACTGGAATTTGCCCGCTTGCGCGCCGGGCACCCGCTGGTGCAGCGGGCGCAGGCGGCGCTGGCAGGGGAAGGGCAGCGCGTCGATGACAAGTCGCTGTTTTTTGCCCGCCGCTGCTTGTACCAGCGTCACCAGGGATTGCTGCTGGTAACCGAAGTATTTTTGCCGGCGGTGCTGGAGTTGACGTCCGTCACTCGCACCGTTGCAACCGACACATTAATAAACAAAGCATAACAATGAATCTATTTTTTGAAGAATCCGGCGATTTCAAGGTCGGCACGGTCCTGTCGCAAGCGGGTGAAGCGTACCAGGTCGAAATGGCCAGCGGCAAGCGCACCAAGGTCAAGGTCAAGGATGTGCTGCTGCAGTATGAAAAACCGTCCCCGGCCGAGTTGCTCGAGCAAGCCAAGACTGTTGCTGCCGAGATCGACCTTGATTTCCTGTGGGAAGTGGCGGGCGAAGACGAGTTCGGATTTGCCGAGCTGGGCGCCGAGTATTTCGGTCACGCACCATTGCCGCCGGAAGCTGCCGGCCTGATCCTGGCCCTGCATTCGGCGCCCGTGTATTTCTACAAGAAGGGCCGTGGCCGCTACAAGGCGGCGCCGGAAGCGTCCCTGAAGGCGGCCCTGGCCGGCATCGAAAAGAAAAAACAGCAGGCGCTGGTGCAGGCAAGCTATGTGGAAGAACTGAAACAGAACCGCTTGCCTGCCTCGATGCAGCCGATGGTGCTGCAACTGCTGTTCAAGCCGGACAAGAACACGATCGAATACAAGGCACTGGAAGCGGCGTGCACGGAATTGCACACGACGCCGCCGCGCCTGATGCTGGCCGTCGGTGGTATTGCTTCGCCGAAAGACTTGCACCTGTCGAAATTCCTCTTCGAAAATTTCCCGAAAGGCGCCGGCTTCCCGAGCGTACCCGTGCCATCCGTGACGGCCAAGCTGCCGCTGGCCGACGTGGCCGCCTTCTCGATCGACGACGTGACCACGACCGAGATCGACGATGCTTTCTCAGTGCAACCGTTGCCGGATGGCACGGTCAAGGTCGGTATCCACATCGCCGCGCCGGGCCTGGGCATCCGCCCGGAAGACGTGATCGACAAGATGGCGCGCCAGCGCATGTCGACCGTCTACATGCCGGGGGACAAGATCACCATGCTGCCGGATGAAATCGTCAATGCGTTCACCCTGGCCGAAGGCACGACGTGCCCGGCCCTGTCGCTGTACGCCACGCTGGACCCGAAAGCGGACTGGGCAGTTGTCAGCACGCACACGCGCGCGGAACTGGTGCCGATCGCCAGCAATTTGCGCCATAACCAGCTGGACGACCTGGTCAACGAGGAAACCCTGGCCAGCGGTGAAGGCGAGTATCCGCACAAGGCCGATTTTGCCGTGTTGTGGCAATGGGCGCAGCAGCTGGAACAGGGCCGCATGAAAAAGCGCGAAGCGTTTGGCTTGAAGCCGGAACAGAATAACCGCGTCGATTTCAATTTCTATGTAGAAAATGACATCGTCACCGTGGCGCGCCGCAAGCGTGGCGCGCCGCTGGACAAGATCGTTGCCGAATTGATGATTTTTGCCAACAGTACCTGGGGCAAGATGCTGCACGACCATGGCGTGCCCGGCATCTACCGCAGCCAGGGCGGCGGCAGTGGCAATAGCTGGGCGGCAAAGATGCAGGTGCGCATGGTCACCCATGCTGCGCCGCACCAGGGCCTGGGCGTGGATCAATACGCGTGGAGCACCTCGCCCTTGCGCCGCTACACGGACCTGGTGAATCAGTGGCAAATCATCGCCTGCGCCGAGCATGGCGTGACGGCGCCGCTGGTGGCGCCGTTCAAGCCGCGCGATGCGAATTTGTTCGCCATCGTCTCGGCCTTCGACGCCGCGTATGCCGCGTATGGCGATTTCCAGTCGAACATGGAACGCTACTGGTGCTTGCGCTGGCTGCACCAGGAAAACGCGCGTCAGGTCGATGCCGTCGTCTTGAAGGATGAAATCTTGCGCCTGGTCGACATTCCGCTGGTCATCAAGCTGCCGGGCATGCCATCGGTGGCGCGCGGCGCCCAGGTGAAACTGGACTTGCTGCGCTGGGATGAAGTCGACCTGAGCATCGAAGCGCGCCTGCTGGAAATCGCCGCCGTGCCCGATGCGGCGGCCGATGCCGAACTCGACTACGAGGAAGAAGCGGGCGACGACGGCGCCGACGAGGGCGATGTGGCGCCGGAAGCGTCGCCGGAAGCGGCCAACCAGGTCAGCGACGCCGATGCGGAAGTGGCGGAACTGGCCAGCGAAGACGTGGTCAGCGAACCCGGGGTCAAGTAAGGCGTCCGTCAGGCCATGAGGCGGTGCTGAAAACTGTTGCCGGCACCGCCCTTTGACGTAGAATTCAGCCATCTTGTATCTTGTGCTTGTTGCGAACTGGGTTGCGCGTGAAGTCTTTCCGAGAGAATCGTTTCCTGATGATAGCCGTGGCGGTATCGCTGCTGGCGCACGGCGCCTTGCTGGCGATGCATTTTGTCGCCCCGGCGCCGCAGCGGGCCGTGGCTACCGATCCTGGCCTGGAAGTGATCCTGGTCAATGCCAAGCATGCGAACAAGCCGCTGAAGGCCGAGGCGCTGGCGCAAGCCAACCTCGACGGTGGTGGACAGGCCGATAAGGGGCGCGCCAAGTCGCCCTTGCCCGACATGCGCAAGGTGGAAGAGGGCGACAGCGTCAAGGCCAGCGCCCGGCGCATTGCCGAACTGGAACAAAAACAGCAGGAATTGCTGACGCAGGCGGCCAAGCCGACGCCGTACAGCGCCGCGCCCGTCACGGAAAAGGACAAGCCCAATCCCCTGGCCAGCGGCTCGGACTTGATGGAAAGCAGCAAGGCCATCGCGCGCATGGCGGCCGAGATCAGCCAGACCGTGGAAGACCAGAATAAACGTCCGCGCAAGACTTTTATTACGCCCAGCACGCAGGAAGTCGGCTATGCCATGTATTACAAGACCCTGCAAAAGCGCATCGAGGAAATCGGCACCCTGAATTTCCCGCAAAAGAATGGCCGCAAGATGTATGGCGAACTGGTCGTTTATATCCCCATCTTCCAGGACGGCACGATTTACCAGAAGGAAGGCGGCGCCCGCGTGGAAAAAAGCTCGGGCAACCCGGCGCTGGATGCGGCGGCTCTGGCCATCGTGCGCCGCGCGGCGCCGTATGGTCGTTTTCCACCGAATATGTTGTCGAGTGACAAGGATGACCTGTGGGTCGTCATCACCCGCTTCAAATTTACGCGCGAAGAAAAAATGGAAGCTAACCTGACTGGCGGCAGCAATTGAACAAGAATGAAATGAATCCAGATCAATATTGCGTCTTCGGCAATCCTGTCGCCCACAGCAAGTCCCCCTTGATTCACGCCGCGTTTGCCTTGCAGACAGGGCAAGCCATGGTCTACGATCGCCGGCTGGCGCCGCTCGACGGTTTTGCGCTGGCGGCCCGTACGTTTGCCGCCGAGGGCGGCAAGGGCGCGAACGTGACGGTGCCCTTTAAACTGGACGCGTGCGCGCTGGCCACCGAGCTGACGCCGCGTGCGCAAGCGGCCGGCGCCGTCAATACCCTGCGTTTCGATAATGAAACCATTCTTGGCGACAATACCGATGGCGCGGGCCTGGTGGCGGACATTGTGCGCAACGCGGGCGTGAGCGTCGCGGGCAAGCGCATCCTGCTGCTGGGCGCCGGCGGCGCGGCGCGCGGCGTCGTGCTGCCCTTGCTGGAGCAGGGGCCGCAGGAAATGTTCATTGCCAACCGCACCGTGGCCACGGCCGAGGCGCTGGTGGCGCAGTTTGCCGACGCGCTGGCGCACCCCGGGCAGCTGCGCGCCGGCGGTTTCGCGCAGCCCGATGGCCAGTTCGATATCGTCATCAATGCCACCTCGGCCAGCCTGGCGGGCGACTTGCCGCCCGTGCCGCCGGGTATTTTCGGCCGCCACACCCTGGCGCTGGACATGATGTACGGCGCCCAGCCCACCGTCTTCATGGACTTTGCCGCCCAGCATGGCGCGCAGGTCCGCGACGGCCTGGGCATGCTGGTGGAGCAGGCGGCCGAAGCGTTTTACGTGTGGCGCGGCGTGCGGCCGCAGACGCAGGACTTGCTGGCGCAATTGCGGGGCAGCCTGTGAGCGGCGGCAAGAAGGGGGCGCGCCGCAGCCGCTACGGCTGGATCAAGTGGGTCTTCATCGTGCCCGTGCTGGCCTTTATCGTCGTGCAACTGTATTTCTTCCTGCAAATCTGGTGGTGGGTCGACCACAACCCGTCCAGCACGGCTTTCATGCGCGAACAGTTGTCTGTCTTGCAGGACAAGAATCCGAATGCCACGATCAAGCAGACGTGGGTGCCTTACAACCGCATCTCGAACAACCTGAAGCGGGCCATCATCGCCTCGGAAGACGCGAATTTTTCCGAGCACGAAGGCGTGGACTGGGATGCCTTGCAAAAGGCATATGAAAAAAACAGCAAGAAGCAGAAGGTCGTGGCGGGCGGCTCCACCATCACGCAGCAGCTGGCGAAGAATCTGTTCCTGTCCGGTTCGCGCAGCTATGTGCGCAAGGGCCAGGAGCTGATTATCACGTATATGCTGGAAAATCTGATGGAAAAGCAGCGCATTTTCGAGATTTATCTGAACGTGGTGGAATTTGGCACGGGCACCTTTGGCGCCGAAGCGGCCGCGCGCCACTATTACCGGGTCAGCGCGGCCGGCCTGAGTGCGGGACAGGCGGCGAAACTGGCCGTGATGCTGCCGAATCCCCGCTATTATGACCGTCACCGCGATACGGGCTACCTGAACCGGCGTACCAGTGTCATCCTGCGCCGCATGGGGGCGGCGGAATTGCCTTGAGGATAGTGGAATTTCTTTGCATAAAATCAAGGCTGCCTGATTGGCATTATTGCGGCGCAGCATCTTAATCGGCCCGGTTGGTGCAACGCCGCACTTTTTCCGTGAAAAAGCGGTGCCGGGGGTGGTCGTGAAAAGGCCTTTGCGGGTACACTTGCGCTGTTTTCATTTTTGGCGCCAGCGCCAGCACATCACGATAACCCAACATCCGGCTGAGAGCGCGCATGATCAATGTCTTTGTATTACAGAATGGCCGGCTCAACCAGGTGCCGATCGACAGCCGCGCAGACCTCGAAAATGCCGAACCGGTGTGGGTCGACCTGACCGACCCCACCGATGATGAACGGGCCTGGGTCAAGGCCATCTACAACGTCACCCTGCCGGGCGAAGACGAAGTCAAGGATATTGAAGCGTCGGCCCGCTATTACGAAGCGGAAAACGGCGACTTGCATCTGCGCACGGACTTCTTGCGCGAAGAAGACGACGGCCCGTCGCGCGTCATCACGGTAGCCTTCATTCTTGCCCGCAAGATACTGTTTTCCATGCATACGGACGACTTGCCCGTGTTCCGCCTGGTGCGCATGCGCGCCCGTTCGCGGCCAGGCTCGATTGCCGACTACATGGACGTGCTGCTCGACCTGTACGCCACCGATGCCGAATATTCGGCCGACGTGCTCGAAGGCATCTACCAGAACCTGGAAGAAGTCAGCACGCGCGTGCTGCAAAAGGAATTTACGGATGCGCACGCGGCCGAAGCGCTGAATGCCATTGCCCACGAGGAAGATTTGAATGGCCGCATCCGCCGCAACATGATGGATACACGCCGCGCCGTGAGCTTTTTGATGCGCGGCCGCTTGCTCAATTCCGAGCAGTTCGAGGAAGCGCGGCAGATTTTGCGCGACATCGAATCGCTGGACGGCCACACGTCTTTCCTGTTTGATAAGATTAACTTCCTGATGGATGCCACCGTCGGTTTCATCAACATCAACCAGAACAAGATCATCAAGATCTTCTCGGTGGCCAGCGTGGCCTTCCTGCCGCCTACCCTGATCGCCAGCGTGTACGGCATGAACTTCAAGCTGATGCCGGAACTGGAATGGTCGTTCGGCTATCCGTGGGCCTGGGGCCTGATGGTTACCAGCGCCATCGCCCCTTTCCTGTACTTCCGCCACCGCGGCTGGCTGAAATAAGCCCTTGGCGCCGGGACGCGTCCGCGCCCCGGCGCTACCACCGGATCTTGTCCGGATTTCAATGCGAGCGCAGCAATTTCAAAAATCAGCGATAATCACTGGTATTGCGTGGTATTGAATTGGTATTTGCGCGTAGCCGCTTGCCTGACGCCCGATTCTTTCCCCGTTGGCTGCCTTTGGCAGAAAAGTATCGTCATTCAGACGTTTTCTGCGTGGTAGCGTCCGCCTGTTCCACCTATGATCGTTGCGATGCCAGCCTTGGCCGGCTGGCCGCCGCATTTCCCGTCACTGTTGCCTTCTGGAGAGTCCATGCCTGATACCGCCACCATCCCAACGCGCTTTACCCACCTGATCAGCGACTGCGACGGCGTGCTGGTCGACAGCGAGGCCGTGGCCCTGCAAGCGCTGCTGGAATTGCTGGGGCCGCGCCTGCCCAACCTGCCCGAGGGCGTCACCCTGCAGGGTTTGATCGAGCCGCGCCTGGGCCAGCGCCTGGTGCCGCTGATGCAGGATATCTACAAGGAGCTGGGCTTGCCGCAATTGCCGGCCGACGAGATCATGGCCATCGGCAACGCCGTCGATGTGGCCTGCGATGCGCAGCTGCGCGCCGTGCCCGGCGTGGCGCAGGCGCTGGCCGCCATTCCCCTGCCCAAGGCTGTGGCCTCGAACAGCGTCAGCGCGCGCGTGCTGTCATCGCTCGAGCGGACTAGCATGGCGCCGCTGTTCGACAAGCGCGTCTTCACGCCGGACCTGGTGGGTCACGCCAAGCCGCATCCGGGCCTGTACTTGGCAGCGGCGGCTGCTTTCGGCGTGCCGCCTGGCCAGTGCCTGGTGCTGGAAGACAGCGTCACGGGCGTGACGGCCGCCGTGGCGGCGGGCATGACGGTATTGGGATTCATTGGCGGCGGGCATATCGCCGCCGGCCAGGAAGCGCGCCTGAAGGCGGCTGGCGCGCATGTCGTGTTCAGCGACATGGCCAGCCTGCCGGCGCTGGTGGCTGCGGTGATGGACACCGCGGCAGTGTAACTTTACGCGAGCTTGGCAAACACCTTGCGTGCGGCAGCGATGGTGGCGTCGATGACGGCATCGTCGTGCTGCGCCGAGACGAAGCCTGCCTCGAAGGCGGCTGGCGCGAAGTACACGCCTTCGTCCAGCATGGCGTGGAAGAAGGCGTTGAACTTGCTGCGGTCGCCCGCCATCATTTCCGCGTAGCTGGTCGGTGGGGTGGCGCTGAAATAAATGCCGAACATGCCGCCGATATAGTCGGCGCAGAAGACCACGCCCGCTTCCTTGGCGGCGGCCGTCAGGCCTTCGGCCAGGCGCTTGGCCGTGGCGCCCAGCTGCTCGTAGAAGCCAGGCTGCTGGATCAGTTTCAAGGTGGCCATGCCGGCCGCCACGGCGACGGGGTTGCCGGACAAGGTACCGGCCTGGTAGACGGCGCCCAGCGGCGCCATATGGTGCATCAGCGCCGCGCTGCCGCCGAAGGCCGCCACCGGCATGCCGCCGCCGATCACCTTGCCCAGCGCCGTGAGGTCCGGCTGGATGCCGTACAGTGCCTGCGCGCCGCCCAGGGCCACGCGCAGGCCGCACATGACTTCATCGAAAATGAGCAGGGCGCCGTGCTGCGTGCACAGTTCGCGCATCGCCTGCAGGAATGTGGGGGTGGCTTTCACCAGGTTCATGTTGCCGGCCACGGGTTCGACGATGACGCAGGCGATTTCCGCGCCGAAGCTGTCGAAGGCGTCCTTCAGCTGTTCCACGTTGTTATAGTCGAGGACCAGCGTGTGTTTCACGAAATCTTCCGGCACGCCGGCCGACGTCGGGTTGCCGAAGGTGAGCAGGCCGCTGCCCGCCTTTACCAGCAGCGAATCGGCGTGGCCGTGGTAGCAGCCTTCGAACTTGACGATCTTGTCGCGTCCCGTGGCGCCGCGCGCCAGGCGCAGGGCGCTCATGGTCGCTTCCGTGCCCGACGACACCAGGCGTACTTGCTCGATCGACGGCACCAGGCGCGTGATTTCCTCGGCCATCAGCACTTCGCCCTCGGTCGGCGCGCCGAACGACAGGCCCAGCGCGGCGGCATCCTGCACCGCTTTCACTACTTCAGGATGGGCATGGCCGACGATGGCCGGACCCCAGGAGCCGATGTAGTCGATATAGCGCTTGCCATCCGCGTCCCAGAAGTACGGGCCTTCGGCGCGCGTGATGAAGCGCGGCGTGCCGCCCACGGAGCGGAAGGCGCGCACGGGCGAATTGACGCCGCCTGGCGTGGTTTTTTGTGCGCGGGCAAACAGGATGTCGTTCTGTGAAGTCGTCGTCATGATAATCGTGCCTTGAAAGTGGATCGTTGTCTGTGTCGTCTGGTCAGTGTTTATTGGCCGCCGCGCGGGCGCTGCTGCCGGAACAGCCGGTTCGGCACCAGCTTGCCCATGCCGTGGCGCTGCGCGTGGGCCAGTGCGCCGGTGGTGAATTCCTGCGCCGCCACGACCACCTGCGGCACATCGTCTTCGTTTTCCGCCAGGGCCAGCAGGGCGGTGGCCGCGGCCGACAGGGTGCTGCCGGCGCCGTTGAAGATGCCGGGCAGGTGCTGCCATTCGTCGTGGCGCACCACGCCGTCCTCGCCGAACAGGGTATTGGCGCGCAGCTTGCCTTCGGCCGTGCCGGATTTGCTGGGGTCGGCCGGCATGCCGGTGACGAGCACGTATTCGCAGCCCAGGGCCACCAGATAGTCGACGTCGTTTTGCAGGGTGTCGTCCGGATCGGCGTCGCGCCAGGTCTCGGCCAGGCGTTCCAGCTCCACCGGCGAGAGCACCAGCAGGGTCGTTTGCGGGATCAAGAGCTGGCGCACGGCCGTGAGGATGTCTTCGTCGTCCATACCCTGTTCCGGCAGCGCCGAAATGAAGGGATCGAGGATCAGCGGCACGTTCGGATAGTCGGAGACGATTTCGGCGATGGCCGTGACGTTTTCCACGCTGCCCAGCGCGCCGATCTTGATGGCGGCCACGGACATGTCTTCCAGCAGCACGCGCGCCTGGTCGGAAACCCAGTCAGGATCGACCGCCTGCACGTCTTCCACGCGCGCCGTATCGCTGATCAGCAGGCCCGTGGTGACGGACAGTCCATGGCAGCCGAAGGCTGAAAACGTGGCCAGGTCGGCCTGGATACCGATCGCGCCGACCGGATCGGACACGCCGAAGCTTAATATGAGGGGAGAAGTTTGGTTTTGCACGGCGGGTAGATTAAGATACCTAATTCAGCATTTTACTTGATTGAAGGGTGGCAGAACGTGAGTAGCAACGAAACAACGCAGCAATTCCAAACGTGGATGTGTCTTATTTGCGGCTGGGTTTATGATGAAGCGGCCGGCCTGCCGGACGAAGACATCGCTCCGGGCACGCGTTGGGCCGATGTTCCGATGAACTGGACCTGCCCTGAATGCGGTGCGCGCAAGGATGATTTCGAGATGGTGGCGCTGTAATTGATCGCAGTCCATGGGATGCCGTTGCCGCAAGCAGGTATCGCGGCAGCCTGTGCTATGGTATGAAAGATTGTCGAATAATCACATGACGCGTCCCTTTTTGCCCGAGGCGCCGGCTGATGCTGCATGCACCGGCATCACGATACTCGTCATCGACGACAGCGCGACGATACGCAGCGCGGCCGCGAAGATCCTGGGCGAGGCCGGTTATCGCGTGGTGGTGGCGGAAAACGGCTTCGAGGCCCTGGCAAAAATTGCCGACTGCCGGCCGGCGCTGATCGTGTGCGACATTGTGATGCCGCGCCTGGACGGCTACCGCACCTGCGCGCTGATCAAGGCCAGCGCGGCGCATCACGCCACGCCGGTGCTGATGCTGTCGTCGAAGGAGGGGCTGTTCGACCGCGCGCGCGGCGCCATGGCAGGCGCCAGCGCCTGCCTGGCCAAGCCGCTGGCGCGCGAGGCGCTGCTGGAGGCCGTGTGGCTGCACCTGGCCGGGCATTTTGAGTAAGTGGTTTTATTGATTGACAACGCAGCAAGGAAGCAGATGGCCATACACACAATTCTGATCGTCGACGACTCGCCGACAGAACGCTATTACCTGAGCGAGATCCTGGTGCGTGCCGGCTACGCCGTCCTCACGGCGCAGGATGGCGCCGACGCGCTGGCGCAACTCAAGCAGGCCAGGCCCGACCTGATCCTGATGGACGTAGTGATGCCCGGTGCGAATGGCTTCCAGATCACGCGCGCCATCGCGCGCGATCCCGAACTGCAGGACGTGCCGGTGATTATCTGCTCCAGCAAGAGCCAGGAAACGGACCGCATCTGGGGCTTGCGCCAGGGCGCGCGCGATTACCTGGTCAAGCCGGTGGTCGAAGCCGAGTTGCTGGCCAAGATCGCCGCGATTTCCTGAGCATGCAGACGATGCCAGGTCACGGCGTATCCACCGCGGCTTACCCGTCCGCCGCCATGCCATCTTTCGAGACGGGTGCGCGGCAGGGGCGCTTGCGCCAGTATCAGCTGCAATTGATCGAGCGGATACAGGCCGCGCGCAGCGGCGCGCTGGCGGCGCGCAAGGAACTGGGCGTGATGCTCGGTGGCCGGCCGTGCCTGCTTGACCTGACGCAGCTTGGCGAAATCGTCATTGCCGCCGGTGTGCAGATCCAGGGTGTGCCGCTGGCGCAGGACTGGTATCTGGGCCTGGCGGCCATGCGCGGGCGTTTGACGGGGGTCGTCGACCTGGCCCGCTACATGGGCGAAGCGGCTTGCGCGCCCGGCAATCACTGCCGCATCATCACCTTTTCTCCCCGCCTGGGCCTCAATTGCGCACTGCTGGTCGAACGCGTGCTGGGTTTGCGCCAGTTGCGCGCGATGCAGCACGTGCAGGATACGGCGCAGGGCGTGCTCCCATCGTGGGCGGCACAGGCGCTGCGCGACAGCGAAGGGCAGCAGTGGCTGCGCCTGGACCTGGCGCAGCTGGCGCAGTCGGCACGCTTCCTCGATGCCGGCTTTGATGGCCTCCCTGACCACAAGGATATTTGCTGATGGGTGCCCATTCCCCGATCTTGGCGGCCGGCATACCCGAAGCGCAGCACGCTCCGGAAGCGCCGGCATCGACGGCCGACCTGCCGCTGCGCCTGCGCGACGCGCTGGGACGGCGCAAGTCGCTGGCCAGCGCGCCTGCCGGGGACTGGAAGCTGCCGCTGATCGGCCATTTTCCGCTGCAAAAACAATTGAGCATCCTGTCGACGGTGATGGCACTGAGCCTGGCCGCCAGCCTGCTGTTCGTCGGGCTGAATACGCGCAGCGGCAATATCGCCTCGGCGCAGACGCAGCTGGCCAGCGATGCGCTGATGCATTCGCAGCGCATCGGCAAGGCTGCGCCGAACGCCGTGCAAGGCAATCCGGAAGCCTTCCGCCAGCTCGAGGAAAGCCGCAATGAACTGAATCAGGATTTCCGCCTGATGCTGCGCGGCGGGACGTATCGCGGGCGCGATATCGGCGAGTCGCGTTCCGCCCTGTTGGCTGCGGTGGCCGACGCGCGCAAGAAGTGGGCCAGCAGCGACCGCGCGGCCAGCACCATCTTGCGCCTGAAACTGGAACTGGGCGAATTCGACAAGACCTTGCAGCAATTGAATGCGCTGTCGCCGGCGCTGCTGGCGCAGACCGAGGAAATTGCTGCGCTCAAGGTGCAGCGTGGCGGCAATGCGCGCGACCTGGCCGTCATCGGCCGCCTGATGATGTTGAGCCAGCGCATGAGCCGCAGCGCCAGCGAGTTCCTGTCGTCGGGCAGCATCAGCTCGGAAACGGCGTTTTCGCTGGGACGCGACACGACGTATTTCCGCACCGCCGTCGAAGGCTTGCTCAATGGCAGCGTGTCGCTGCAATTGGCGCCCACGCGCGACGCCGAACTGCGCGACCGGCTGGTGGCGCTGAAAGCCAGCTTCGACATTTACCAGAAGCTGGTTTCGTCGATACTCGACCGGCTCGATAAATTCAGCTCGGCGAAAAGCGCCGAACAGCTGATTTTCAACGAGAACGAAGACCTGCGCCAGCGTTTGACCCTGCTGCAGCAGATGTACCACGTGAACCAGGAAACCCTGGGCGTCGCCTTCTGGATGATGGTCGGCGGCGTGTTGCTGACCCTGATCGCGGCGGCCGGCATCGGCCGCGTGCTGCTGCAGGACTCCGTCAACCGCACGCGCGACGCCGAGCGGCGGCGCCAGGAAGCGGAAATCCAGCGCTTGCTGTCGCAGGAAAAGGAAGAGCAGGCCAAGGCCAAGAATGAGCAGAACCAGGCGGCCATCCTGCGCCTGATGAACGAATTGCAGAAGGTCGCCGACGGCGACCTGACGGTGCAGGCGACCGTCTCGGAAGACATCACGGGCGCCATCGCCGATTCCGTCAATTACACGGTCGAGGAATTGCGCGGCCTGGTGGGGCGGGTGACGGCAACGGCCGAACAGGTCAATCGCGCCTCGACGCAGGCGCAGAGCATCTCCAGCAAGCTGTTGATCGCGTCGCAGCAGCAGTCGCGCGAAATCCAGGGCGTCAGCGCCACCGTGGTCAAGATGGCCAATGCGATTACCGACGTGTCGAAATCAGCCAGCGTCTCGGCTGACGTGGCGCGCCAGTCGGTGGCGGCGGCGCAGCAGGGTTCGACGGCGGTGGAAAACGCCATCAAGGGCATGCATGAAATCCGCGAGCAGATCCAGGATACCTCCAAGCGCATCAAGCGCCTGGGCGAATCGTCGCAGGAAATCGGCGAAATCACCGAGCTCATTTCCGACATCACCGAGCAGACCAACGTGCTGGCGCTGAACGCCGCCATCCAGGCTGCCTCGGCCGGCGAGGCGGGGCGCGGCTTTTCCGTCGTCGCCGAGGAAGTGCAGCGCCTGGCCGAACGCTCGGCCGCCGCCGCCAAGCAGATCGGCGCGCTGGTGCGCACCATCCAGGCCGATACCCAGGATGCGACGCGGGCGATGGAAACGTCCACGCAGGGCGTAGTCGAGGGCGCGCGCCTGTCCGACGCGGCCGGCGCGGCCTTGAACGATATCAGCCAGGTGTCGAAACACCTGGCTGAACTGATCCAGGGCATCTCGTTCGCCACCGGCACGCAGGCCGGTTCGGCAAGCGGCGTGGCCTTGAATATCCAGCATATCCTGAGCGTGACGGAGCAGACCCAGGATGGCACGCAGCAAACGGCGCAATCGATCCATAAACTGTCGATGCTGGCGCAGGAACTGAAAAATTCGGTGTCGCGCTTCCGCGTCGCCGCCTGAACGCCGCGCCAGTCCAGGCGATTTCCTTACCGAGGCATGCATGAGCACACCTGATAGTCCACTGCAGTCCAAGCCGTTCGACAGCGAACCTTTGTCGTGGGTAATGGTGGAAATCCGCGAAGCGCTGGGCCGCTCGAAAACAGCTTTGTTCGAGGCGGGTGGCCGCGAGCGCGAGGAACGCGCCACGGCCCTGCAGCATGCGCGCTCGCATCTGCACCAGGCGCATGGCGCACTAGTGATGGTCGACGTGGCCGGCGCCAGCCTGCTGACGGACGGCGCGGAGCAGGCGCTTTCGCGCTTTCGCGACGGCAGCCTCGAATACACCCTGGACCATGCGCAAGTCGTCGCCGAACTGTATCAGGCCTTGACGGAATACCTGGAAGACCTGGTGGCCGGCACGCCGCCGCAGCCGACGCGCTTGTTCCCCTACTACCGTGACCTGCAAACCATGCTGGGCACCGAGCGCAGTCACCCGGCCGACCTGTTCTTTCCGCCGGCGTCGGTGCTGGAAGGGCATGCGATCGCGCTGGCGGACGCGCCCCCGGTAGCCGATTATCCGGCCTGGCGCGGACGCTTTGAAAAGTCCCTGCTGCCGTTCCTGAAGGCGCATGCTGACGCGGCGCGGCGTCAGCATGCGAGCGACTTGCACGCCACCCTGACGCTGGTGGCCGATGCGCAGCAGGAAGTGCCGGCGCGCACCTTCTGGTTCGCCATGCAGGCGTTTGCCGGGCTGGCGGCCAGCGGCGAGGGCATGGGTACGCTCAACGTCAAACAGTTGTTCGGCCTGATCAATCTGCAGTTGCGCCGCCTGGCGCAGGGCACGGCCAGCCTGCCCGAAGCGATGCTGCGCGACGCCCTGTTCTTCATTGCCGCCGCCACCGAACCGACGCCGGAGGCGCGCCAGCTGCGTGCCGCCTTCGCCTTGGACGGGCAAGTGCCCGCCGATCTGGAAACGCGGCGCTACGGCCAGGTCGACCAGGAGGCCCTGCAAGGCGCCCGCACGGCACTGGCGCAGGCGCGTGCCAGCTGGAGCCGCTTGGCGCAAGCCGACCTCGATCCTGCCCTGGGCACGGATTTTGACGCCTCGCTGCAACAGGTGGCCGCGCATGCGGAGTCCCTGAAGCAGCCGGCCCTGGCCAGCCTGTTGCGCGAATGCGCGGCCGTGGCGCGGCAAGCCGTGGCCAGCGGACGCAGTGCGGCCCTGGAAAATGAAATCGGCATGGCGCTGCTGTTTGCCGACACGGGCCTGGAGCAGGTGCGCCGCCTGCCCGACGATTTCGCCGGCAATGCGGAAACCATCGCCGCGCGTCTGCAGGCGCTGCTGGCTGGCGAAGCGCCGCCGCCCGTCACAGCGGGCGAGCTGTCGCGCCAGATCGAACAGGGGCAGACGGTGGCCGCGTTGGCCGAGGAAATGAAGACGGGCCTGCGCCAGGTGGAAAAGGTGATCAACGCGTATTACGCGGATGCAGCGGGGGCGAAGGCGGAGGCACTCGATGGCGTCGCGCCCTTGCTGGAGCAGTTGCAGCAGCAGTTGGCCGGGCTGGAACAGGAAGAGGCGCGCGCCGCCGTGCTGCAGGTCGATGCGGCCGTGCGGCAGCTGGCCGATGGCGACGCCAATGCGGACGCCAAGGCGGAGGCGCTCGACGAGATCGCACAAAATATCAGCGCGCTGGGATTTTTTGTCGATATGCTGGGCCGTAACGCGCAGGCGGCCAGCGGGCGTTTCCATTTCGACGCGGCCGCCGGCGCCTTCCGCGCCCTGCCATTTGAAAAAGTCGCCGCCGCCGGCGCCGTGCCCGTACCCTTGCTCGACCAGGCCCTGGCGCCCGCCGCGCCTGCCGGCATGGATGCCGTGCCGGCAGTGACCGATGTCAATGCGGAGATGCTCGACATTTTTATGGCCGAAGCGCGCGAAGTGCTGGCTTTTGTCGACACCACGCTGGCCCTGCCGCGCGAGCAGGCCGCCAGCGGCGACCACCTGGCCATGCTGCGCCGCTCGTTCCACACTCTGAAGGGCAGCAGCCGCATGATCGGCCTGGCGCAGTTTGCCGAAGCGGCCGGCGCCATCGAGCGCGTCATGAATACCTGGCTGGCCGAAGCGCGACCCGTCAGCGACGATCTGTTTACCCTGCTGAATTACGG
Organism: Janthinobacterium sp. SUN026; assembly: GCF_030397625.1. NCBI lineage: Bacteria > Pseudomonadati > Pseudomonadota > Betaproteobacteria > Burkholderiales > Oxalobacteraceae > Janthinobacterium > Janthinobacterium sp. SUN026. The sequence continues at coordinate 389,962 of NZ_JAPQNU010000001.1, forward strand.
CTGGTACCAGCTCAGCGAATGGGTGGCGGAACTGGAAGGCGGCGCAGGGCGAGAGCGCGAGGCCGGCATGCTGCTGGCGGCGGCCGAGCGCGTGCGCGAAGGCGGCCCGTTCGAATTGCGCAAGCCGCGCCCGGCCGCGCCCGTGGCCGGCAATGGCAATGTGATCGGACTTCCCCTGGCAACGGCGCCCGCGCTCCACGAAGCGCCGGACGATCACCTCAAGCACGTGGGCGAACTGCGTATCAGCCTTCCCTTGTACAACATCTACCTGGCCGAGACGGATGAATTGCTGCGCGTGCTCACGCGCGACTTCGGCGAATGGCGTCACGAGCAGCGCGCCGTCAGCGCGGAAGCGCTGCAAGCCGTGCATACCCTGGCGGGGACGTCGGGCACGGTCGGCTTCCAGTCCCTGCGCGACCTGGCGCACGCGCTCGAGACGGTGATCGAAACGGTGGTGCCGCCGCTGGCCGGCCTGCGCGCCGAACAGCACGATGTGCTGGAGCAGGCCACGCAGCGCGTCGGGCAAATGCTGCAGGCGTTTGCGCTGGGCGACCTGGCGCCAACGCAGCCGGACATGATCGAAGCGCTCAACACCCTGTGGCGCGCCCTGACGGCGGCGCCCGGCGAGAGCAAGGCAGAGCGGCTAGACGCCCTGTTTGCGGCCACTTACGCCAGCATCGTCGGCACACCGGCGCACCCTGCGGAAGCGCTGCCCGACGCGCTGGCCGAGGTCCCTGTGCCGCAGCTCGAGACCCTGTTCGAGGCGACGTATGCCAGCATCGTCGCCGACGCGCTGCAGCCGGCTGCTGCCGAAGTGCCTGCACCGGTGCCGACGCCGGTGCAGGACAGCGGCGCCAGCGACGACCTGTTCGACGCCGGTTTCGAACATGCGCCGCCATTGGAGCACGCGGCGCCGGAAGCGCCTGCGCCCGCCATCATGCCAGCCGATGCGTCCGCGCTGTTGGCGGCCAGCGCCGGCATCAGCGATGAACTTGACCTCGATTTATTGTCCGTTTTCCTGGAAGAGGGCGCCGACCTGCTGCCGCAGATCGGCGAAGCGCTGCGCAGCTGGCAGCAGCAGGCGCACGACAGCGGCCAGGCGCAGATGCTGTTGCGCACCCTGCATACGGTCAAGGGCAGCGCGCGCATGGCTGGCGCCATGCGCCTGGGCCAGCATGCGCATGAAATCGAGACGCATATTGAAAACATGCTGCATGCGGGCACCGCCACGCCGCAGGCTTTCGAGGAATTGCTGGCCCATTACGACCATGCGTTGCACCTGTTCGAGCAGTTGCAGCAGCCCTTGCTGCCCTTGCCGGGGATGGAAGACACGCCGGTCGCCGAACCGAAGGCGGCCCTGGTGCGCGTGCGCGCCGATATTCTCGACCGCCTGGTCAACCAGGCTGGCGAAGTGTCGATCACGCGCTCGAAGATGGAAAATGAAGTCGGCGTGCTGGGCGCCTCGCTGTCCGAGTTTTCCGATAACCTGGCGCGCTTGCGGCGCCAGCTACGCGAAGTAGAAATGCAGGCCGAATCGCAGATTGCCTCGCGCATGGCCGTCGGCAGCGAGCGCGATTTCGATCCGCTCGAATTCGACCGCTTTACGCGCTTGCAGGAACTCACGCGCATGATGGCCGAAAGCGTCAACGACGTGGCCTCCTTCCATGAAAACCTCAGCCACAGCGTCGACGCGGTGACGGACGACCTGGTGCTGCAGGCGCGGCTGACGCGCGAGCTGCAGCGCGACCTGATGCAGATCCGCATGGTGCCGTTTGCCAGCATCGCCGAACGCCTGTTCCGCGTGGCGCGGCAAAGCGCCAAGGAAGTCGACAAGCGCGTCAATCTCGACATCCGCGGCGGCGGCGTGGAAATCGACCGCAGCGTGCTCGAACGCATGGCTGCGCCGTTCGAACACCTGCTGCGTAACGCCATCGTGCACGGAGTCGAGCCGCGCGACGCGCGCCTGGTTGCGGGCAAGAGCGAAACGGGCGAGTTGCTGGTGCAGGTCAGTCAGCAGGGCAACGAAGTGGCGATCGCCTTTTCCGACGATGGCGCGGGGCTGGACCTGGAACGCATCCGCGCCAAGGCGCACGGCGCCGGCCTGGTGGCGACGGACGCGCCATTGACCGACGCGCAGGCGGCCGAGCTGATTTTCACACCCGGTTTTTCCACCGCCGACAGCCTGACGGAACTGGCTGGACGCGGTTTTGGCATGGACATCGTGCGCTCCGAAGCGCTGGCGCTGGGCGGGCGCGTGGAAACGCTGACGCAGGCGGGCCTGGGCATGCGCTTCACCATCCACCTGCCGCTGACCCTGGCCGTCACCCAGGTGGTGCTGCTGGCGGCGAACGGCAAGACGTATGCCTTGCCATCGGTGCTGGTGGAGCAGGTGCTGCACCTGAAAGGCGAGCAGCTGGAGCAGGTGCGGGCGGCCGGGCGCGTCGAGTCGCACGGGCAGTCGCTGGCGCTGCACCACCTGTCGGCCATGCTGGGCGAGACGCAGGCGGCGCAGGCCACGCAGCGCTATGCGCCCGTGCTGTTGCTGAGAAATGGCAATGACAGGCTGGCCTTGCAGGTCGATGACGTGCTGGGTAACCGCGAAGTCGTGGTCAAGCACGTGGGTCCGCAACTGGCGCGCATGCCGGGCATTGCCGGTGCCACGGTGCTGGGCACGGGCGACATCGTGCTGATCCTGAACCCCGTGGCGCTGGCGCAGCACCTCGAGCACCATCCGGAACTGCTGTCGCAATATGCGCTGGCCAGCCGCGAGCAGCATGCCGTTGCCAGCGCGCTGGCCGCGCCGGTCGTGTGCGTGATGGTGGTCGACGATTCGCTGACGGTGCGCCGCGTGATGCAGCGCCTGTTCGAGCGCGAAGGCTACCAGGTGCTGCTGGCCAAGGATGGCGTCGATGCGCTGGAGCAGTTGCATGCGCTGGAGCCGGCTGCCATGCCGGCCCTGCTGCTGGTCGACGTGGAGATGCCGCGCATGGATGGTTTTGACTTGACGCGCAATGTGCGCAGCGACGACAAGACGCGCGCCATCCCCGTCATCATGATCACTTCGCGCAGCGCCGACAAACACCGCGCACATGCGTTCGAGCTGGGCGTGAATGCGTATTTCGGCAAGCCGTTCCAGGAAGAGGAATTGCTGGCGGAAGTGGGGCGCTTGTTGACCGAATCTTGACCTACGCCACCACCTTCACCACGGCATAACGCTCCAGGGTCTCCTTGCGCGCCTCGTCGTGCTGTACCAGCGGTTCCGGATAGTCGCGTCCCAGCACGATGTTTTTTTGCTCGAGCAGCATGCGCGGCACCAGCCAGGGCGCGTGGATTTCCTTGTCGCCCAGCGCCTTCAGCTGCGGCAGGTAGCGGCGGATGAAGCGCCCGCTGGCATCGAATTTTTCCGATTGCGTGATCGGATTGAAGATGCGGAAGTAGGGCTGGGCGTCGCAGCCGGACGACGAAGCCCATTGCCAGCCGCCGTTGTTCGACGCCAGGTCGAAGTCATTGAGGTGCAGCGCGAAATACGCTTCGCCGCGGCGCCAGTCGATACCCAGGTCCTTGATCAGGAAGCAGGCCGTGACCATGCGCAGGCGGTTGTGCATATAGCCCGTCTGGTTCAGCTGCGCCATCGCCGCGTCCACCAGCGGATAGCCGGTGCGCCCCTCGCACCAGGCGGCAAAGGCGGCGTCGGCTTCGGGACCCGTTTCCCAGGCGATGGCGTCGTAGGCTGGCTTGAAGGCGCCGCCTTCCACGTGCGGGTTCTGGTACAAAATCATGGCGTAGAAATCGCGCCAGATCAGTTCGGCTAGCCACACGGGCGCGCCATCGCCGCCGCCGCCCCGGTCCATCAGGTCGACCACGGTGCGCACCAGGTAGCGCAGCGACACGGTGCCGAAGCGCAGATGCATGGACAGGTAGGACGGCCCCTTCAAGGCGGGAAAATCGCGCGCCACGCCGTAGCGGGCCACACGCGGCAGGAAATCCTCGAACAGCGTGCTGGCGCCCGACATACCGGTGGGAATGGCCAGCTCGGCCAGGTTGCTCGGTTCGAAATCCAGCTCGCCCAAGGTGGGCAGGGGCACCGGCGCGCCGGCGAGCGGCGGCGCCAGGCTGGCCGCATGCGGCTCGATAGCGAATGGTGCCAGGCAGGCGGGTTCCGCGCGCATTTTCTTCAGCCAGGCATTCTTGTACGGCGTGTAGACGGTATACGGCTTGGCCGAGAGCGTCAGCACTTCGTCCTTTTCAAAGATCACCTGGTCCTTGAAACTGAACCACAGGCGCGTGTCGCGCGTGAGCGCGGCGGCCACCGTGGCGTCGCGCGCGATGGCTTGCGGTTCGTAGTCGTGGTTGGCAAAGACGGCGTCGGCGTTCAATTCGGCGGCCAGGCGCGGGATGGCCTCGGCCGCGTCCGCGTGCAGCACGATCAGGTCGCCGCCCAGCTGGCGCAGCTCGCCAGCCAGCTCGGCCACGCTGGCATGGATGAAGTCGACCCGCCGGTCGCGGCGCGGCAGGGCCGCCAGGATGGCGGTGTCGTACACGAAGACGCAATGCACGGCCTGGCTCTGGCGCAGGGCGTGATGCAGTGCAGCATGATCAAACGCGCGCAGATCGCGCCGGAACCACACCAGGGAAGTCTTGATTGTCATTATTTCGCGTGTTCAGGGTCAAAGATAGGCCATTTTTTGCCGCCAACGGGGCTTTATCGCCGCTCGGGTCGCGCCTTTGGCGTCGCTGCTGCGGCAATTCAGTGTAAACTACCGGGTATGTTCGTGGTGCTTTATGTGCGACAGCGATTTTGCAATCAATTTTACAATTGGCATTGAAATGCGCTTGCAGGGAAAGCGACGTTTCCTATCAAGCAAGTCACTCAGCGTGCAGGATGTCGCCGCATGGCACAGCGAATTGATAACTAATTTATAACATAACAAGAATAGCGCCTGGCAACACGGTTCCCGCCGCCCAGCATTCGCGGCAGGAGGTGCCAGGCGTACGATAGCGGGGTAAGCGAGACTTGCCAGCAAGCCCACAGAGAGAGCATCGCGTATGAAAAAGAGTAAAATCGACCAGACTCTACCAGGACATCGTTTGATGCAGGGTGTGGGAGAGCCGGCCGCGACCGGTTCCTCCACCCTGAATCTGGCCAACCATTTCCTCATTGCGATGCCGGCCATGCAAGATCCGATCTTCGGCGGCACGGTCGTGTACGTGTGTGAACATAATGAAAACGGCGTGCTGGGCGTCGTCATCAACAAGCCCACCGACATGACCATGGAAGTGCTGTTCGACCGCATCGACCTGAAACTGGCGGCCGGCAGCGACACGCCCATCATCAACGAACCGATCATGTTCGGCGGCCCCGTGCAGGACGACCGCGGCTTCGTGCTGCATACGCCGGGCGCGCGCTATTCCTCGTCGCTGACGGTGACCGATGAAGTGGCGTTTACCACCTCGATCGACGTGCTCGAAGCCGTCGCCAAGGGCGATGGCCCCGAGCGCATGCTGGTCTCGATCGGCTACTCGGGCTGGAGTCCGGGCCAGCTGGAAGACGAGATCGGCCGCAACGGCTGGCTGACGGTGGGCGCCTCGGCCGACATCCTGTTCGATTTCCCCATCGAGCAGCGCTACGTGGCGGCCATCAAATTGCTGGGTATCGATCCGCTCATGCTCGCCAGCGAGGCTGGCCACGCATGAGCGGCGACGCCATCGACACCATCCTCGCCTTCGATTTCGGCTTGAAACGCATCGGTGTGGCCATCGGCAATACCATGATTTGCCAGGCCAAGCCGCTCAGCGTGATCACGGCCACGGCGAATGAGCCGAAGTTTGCCGCCATCGATAGCCTGATCAGGGAGTGGGGCGCGAGCCGCATCGTGGTGGGTTTACCCAGCCATCCCGATGGCACGGAACACGAAATGAGCGCGCGCTGCCGCCGTTTCGCCAACCAGGTGCACGGCCGCTTCAACCTGCCGGTGGAACTGGTCGACGAGCGTTATTCATCGGCCGTCATCGCCGCCAAGCGCGGTGAAGTCATCGATGACCGCGCCGCCGCCATCATCCTGCAACAGTATTTCGACGCGAATTATTAATCTGACCTTTGACCCATTCCTGAATGATCAAGAACCCTATGCCGCATCCTACGAATCCTTCCCAACTCGACGCCGAGGCCCTGTACGCGGTCTTGCTGCAACAGGTGCAGAGCGGCCTGGCGGGCATCCCCAACGTGGCCATCGTCGGCATCCATTCGGGCGGCGCCTGGCTGGCTGAACGCCTGGCGCGCGACCTGAACCTGCTCGACCGCCTGGGCGTGCTCGATGTCTCGTTCTACCGCGACGACTTCGCCCAGAAGGGCCTGCATGCCGACGTCAAGCCGACGCAAATCAGCTTTGACGTGGCCGGCGCCACCATCCTGCTGGTCGACGATGTGCTGTACACGGGCCGCACCACGCGCGCGGCCATCAACGAATTGTTCGACTATGGCCGCCCGGCCAAGATCATGCTGGCCGCCCTGGTCGACCGCGGCGAACGCCAGTTGCCTGTGGCCGCCGATTTCGTGGCCGCCTTCACAGCCGTGCCGCCGGGCCAGGCCCTGGTCCTGAAGCAAGCCGACGATGGAAAATTCACGCTCACCATAGATACCCACCATGCTTAATCCGCAACTGAATAAACACGGCGAACTGCAACATCTGCTGACGATTGAAGGCTTGCCGAAGTCTATCGTCAACCACATCCTCGATACCGCTTCCTCGTTCGTCGGCATTTCCGACCGCGATGTGAAAAAGGTGCCGCTGATGCGCGGCAAGAGCGTTTTCAACCTGTTCTTTGAAAACTCCACGCGCACCCGCACCACCTTCGAGATCGCGTCAAAAAGGCTGTCGGCCGACGTCATCAACCTGAACATCCAGGCGTCGTCGGCCAGCAAGGGCGAGTCCCTGCTCGACACCATCGACAACCTGTCGGCCATGCATGCCGACATGTTCGTCGTGCGCCATGCGCAGTCGGGCGCGCCCTACCTGATCGCCAAGCACCTGATCGACACGAAGCAGCCGCACGTCCACGTGGTCAACGCGGGCGACGGGCGCCATGCGCATCCGACCCAGGGCTTGCTCGACATGTACACGATTCGCCACTACAAGAAGGATTTCACCAACCTGACGGTGGCCATCGTGGGCGATATCCTGCATAGCCGCGTGGCCCGTTCCGACATCCACGCGCTGACCACCCTGGGCGTGCCGGAAGTGCGCGCCATTGGCCCGCACACCCTGCTGCCGGGCGGCCTGGAACAGATGGGTGTGCGCACCTTCACCAACATGGATGAAGGCCTCAAAGGCGTGGACGTGATCATCATGCTGCGCCTGCAGAATGAACGCATGAGCGGTGCGCTGCTGCCGTCGGCGCAGGAATATTTCAAGAGCTATGGCTTGACGCCCGAGCGCCTGGCGCTGGCGAAACCGGACGCCATCGTCATGCATCCGGGCCCGATGAACCGCGGCGTGGAGATCGATTCGGCTGTGGCCGACGGTCCGCAGGCGGTGATCCTGCCGCAGGTGACGTTCGGTATCGCCGTGCGCATGGCGGTGATGAGTATTTTGGCTGGTAATCAGGGCTGATAGCCCAAGGACGAGTAAGCGAGCATGACGACACTACATATCAAGAATGGCCACCTGATCGACCCTGCCAACGGCATCGATGGCTTGCAAGACCTGTTTATCGCCGACGGCAAGGTGCTGGCCGTGGGCAGCGCCCCGGCCGGTTTCACCGCCGACACCACCTTTGACGCGGCCGGCCTGGTGGTTTCCCCCGGCCTGGTCGACCTGTCCGCGCGCCTGCGCGAGCCGGGCTACGAATACAAGGCAACGCTGGAATCGGAGTTGCAGGCAGCCCTTCAGGGCGGCGTCACGAGCCTGGTCTGCCCGCCCGACACCGATCCCGTGCTCGACGAGCCGGGTCTGGTGGAAATGCTGAAATACCGCGCCAAGACGCAGAACAAGGCGCACGTGCATCCGCTGGGCGCACTGACCATGGGCTTGAAGGGCAAGTCGCTGACGGAGATGGCCGAATTGACGGAAGCGGGCTGTATCGGCTTTGCGCAGGCGGAAGAGCCGATCGAAGACACCACCGTGCTGCTGCGTGCGATGCAGTACGCGAACACCTTCGGCTACACGGTCTGGCTGCGCCCGCAAGACCCGCACATCGGCCGCGGCGGCATCGCCCACAGCGGCCCGCTGGCATCGCGCCTGGGCCTGTCCGGCGTGCCCGTGATGTCCGAAACCATCGCGCTGCACACGATCTTTGAGCTGATGCGCGCCAGCCGCGCGCGCGTGCACCTGTGCCGCATTTCGTCGGCGGCGGGCCTGGAACTGATCCGCGCGGCCAAGGCCGAAGGCTTGCCTGTCACCTGCGACGTGGGCGTGCACCATGTGCACCTGACGGACGCCGATATCGGTTTCTTCGACCCGAACGCGAGGGTCACGCCACCGTTCCGCAGTCAGCGCGACCGCGATGCGATCCGCGCCGGCTTGCTCGACGGTACGGTCGACGCCATGTGCTCGGACCATACGCCCGTCGACGACGATGAGAAACTGCTGCCGTTCGGCGAAGCGTCGCCCGGCGCCACTGGCCTCGAACTGCTGCTGTCGCTGGCCCTGAAATGGGCCGACGACTATGCGCTGGCGCAACCGCAGGCGGGCGCCCGTCCGCTGGCGCGCGCCGTAGCCAAGGTCACGTCCGATGCGGCCCGTGTCGCCGGCATCCCTGCCGGCAGCCTGGCCGTGGGCGAAGCTGCCGACATCTGCGTCTTCGACCCCGCCGCGCGCTGGACCGTGTCGTCGGCGTCGCTGGCCAGCCAGGGCAAGCACACGCCTTTCCTCGGCTATGAGCTGAGCGGCATCGTCAAGGCGACCATCGTCGCCGGACAGGTGGCGTTTCAGCGTTAAAAAATCAGATCCGTGGACCGGGGCACGCTGCCCCGGCATCCCTTGTCTGCTCCCGGATTTCGGTTCTGGTTTATTTGTTGGTGTGATTTGAAACTTCTGCTTACCTACCGCCTCGCGCGCATCGCCATTCACCTGAGCTGCGGCATGGCCAAGAGCGCCGTGCTCTTTCCCTGGCTGGACCTGGAGGGCCGCAACCGGCGCATCCGCCGCTGGTCGACGCAGCTGCTCGACATCTGCGGCGTGCACGTGGCGCAGCCGGCGGACAGCGTGCCGGCGCTCGACCATGCGATGGTGGTGGCGAACCACGTGTCGTGGCTCGATATCTTCGTCATCAATGCCGTGCACCCCTGCCGTTTCGTCGCCAAGGCGGAAATCCGCGCCTGGCCCATCCTGGGCTGGCTGGCGGGGCGCGCCGGCACCATCTTCATTTCGCGCGGCAGCAAGCGCGATTTGCGCCTGATCTTCCAGGGCCTAGTGGATAAATTGACGGCGGGCGAGCGCATCGCGTTCTTCCCCGAAGGCACGACCGCCGCGCAGGGACAGATACTGCCGTTTCACGCCAACCTGTTCGAGGCGGCCATCGATGCGCAAGTGCCGGTGCAGCCGTTCGCGCTCGTGTATGTGGATGACAAGGGAGCACTGCACCACGCCGTCGACTTTATCGGCGAGATGAGTTTTGCGCAAAGCATGGTGGCAATCCTGAGCGGCCCGCCCATCACGGCGCGCCTGACTTGTCTGGGACCAGTGGCGACGCTCGATGCGCACCGGCGCGAACTGGCGACGGCAACGCAGGCGGCGGTGGCCGCCGCGCTGCCGCTGGAAAAGACCGTCTAGTTTTTGACGTGCAGCCAGTGCGCATGCGCTGCGCGTGCCAGGTAGTCGAGGATAAATCCAAGTATGCCGATCAGTACGATGGCGGCCATCAGCTCCGAATACGCGAGGCGGTCGCGCGTATCGAGGATGAAGTAACCGAGACCGGCCGACACGCCAAGCATTTCCGCCGGTACCAGCACGATCCAGATGATGCCGATGGCCAGGCGCACGCCCGTCAGGATGTCGGCCGTGATGCCCGGCAAAATCACTTTAAACACGATCTCGCTGCGCGTGGCCGATAGGCTGCGCGCCAGCAGCAGCCAGTTCGGGTCGAGCCGCGCCACGCCGGCCGCCGTATTGAGCAAAATCGGCCAGACTGCCGCAAACGCCAGCAGGAAGTACACGGGCGCGTCGCCGACGCCCAGCACCATCACGGCGATCGGCATCCACGACAGCGGCGAAATCATGCGCAGCAGCTGGAACAGCGGCATGGCGGCGCCGGAAAAGCTCTTCGACATGGCCACCAGCACGCCCAGCGGCACGCCGATGACGATCGCCAGTCCCAGGCCCACGGCCACCCGTTGCAGGCTCAATACCACGTGCAGCCAGATATCCGCACCGCCCACCATCTCCTTGAATGCCAGCGCCGTGGGCAAGGGCGCGAAGGCGGTGGCGATGGGCGTGGATTTCTCCAGCGCCGTCACGCCCATGGACCACAGCAGCAAGGCACAGGCCAGCCCCACCAGGGGCAGGCCGAACTTCGTGAACAACTTGCTTGCCATCGTCAGACCGCCACGGTTTCGCTGCGCAGCAGGTTGGCCGGCAAGCCGAAGGCGGCCGGGCCGCCGACTGCCGTGATGGCCTTGCGCACGAAGCGGTCATCGACCAGGTCGCGCGCGGCGAACTTCGGATCGAGGTTGGCCAGGAAGCGCGTATCGCCTTCGACCTTGGTACGGCCGATGGCGCGCACCAGTTCTTCCGTGTACGAGGCAAACGGATACGGCTGGAAGTCGATGCGGCGCTGCTGCCAGTTCTTGTGCACGATCAGGCCCTGCTTTTCATAGCCGGCGTAATCGGTGGTGGCCAGCACTTTGGTCAGTACTTGCAGCGGATGCGGCGTGTAGCGGTGCTCGCCCACGTTCGACAGCAGCTTGGCCGTGTCGACCTGGTTCGAGCGCGTCCACAGCTGGGCCTTGACGATGGCGTTGGTGACCTTCTGCGCCCATTCGGGGCGCGTATTGATGTCTCGCTCGGAAAGGAAGGTGACGCAGCATGCATGGTTTTTCCACACGTCGCCCGAGAAGCGCAGGATCTTGCCGATGCCGGCGTTTTCCGCCGCCGCGTTGAACGGTTCGGCCACGATGTAACCGGCGATGGACTTGCTTGCCAGTGCCGAGACCATTTCGGCCGGCGCCAGCACGATCAGGTTGACTTCATTCGGTTTGATGGCCGCATTGCGCGCCCGCGTGACCGGGGTCAGGCCATTCGAGGACAGGATCTGCTGCAGCAGGATGTTGTGGATCGAGTACCAGAACGGGATGGCGACCGTGCGTCCGCCCAGGTCGGAGACCTTGTTGATCTCGTTGGCCACCGTCAGCGCGGAACCGTTGACGTGGTTCCAGGCGACGACTTTCGCGGGGAACTTGGCGCCGTAGCGCACCCACAGGGTGGCTGGCGACAGCAAATGGATGACGTTGACCTGGCCGGCGACAAACGCTTCGATGATCTGCGCCCAGCTGCGGAACAAACGCGGCGTCTCGGCCTGCAAGCCTTCCGCTTCGAACAGCTTGCGCGCGTGGGCGACCAGCAGCGGGGTGGCGTCGGTAATCGGCAGGTAGCCGATTTTCACGGGCTGGTCGTCGCCTTTCGGGCCTTGTTGGGCCATGGCGTCACCGGCGAACAGCAGGGGAGAAGCCACGCTGGCCGTGGCCAGGGCCGACATGCGCAGGAAGTCGCGCCGCGTCAGGCCGCAGTCGCAATCGGACGAGGCGCAGATATGCAGGGGTTTGTTTTGATCTTCGAATGTCATGGGAAAGTTCCGGTCGATTAATTGGGAGCGAAGGCGGGCGTTTGATCCTGCTTTTGCAGCGCCTGCAGGGCCTCGAGAATGTCCATCTTGAGGGCGATCACGTCGGCGCTGTGGCCGATTCTGGGCTGGGCGATGGCGACGGGCCATTCGCGCACGATGTTGCCCGGCTTGCCGCCCATCAGCAGGATGCGGTCGGCCACGAGGATCGCTTCATCGATATCATGCGTGACGAGCAGCACGGCCGTGTGCCAGCGGTGCACCACGTCGACCAGCAGCGACTGCATCTCGGCGCGCGTGATGGCGTCGAGCGCGGAAAACGGTTCATCGGCGAACAGCAGTTCCGGTTCGCGTGCCAGCGCACGGGCCAGCGCCACGCGCTGCGCCATGCCGCCGGAGAGGGCGGATGGATACAGCTTTTCGCGTCCCTTCAATCCCACCGCCTCGATAGCTTGCGCCACGCGCGCCTGGTGCGCTTCGCGCGTCAACTGCGGCTGGTGCTTGAAGTCCAGGCCGAAGCCTGCATTGCCCGTGACGTTCAGCCAGGGCAGCAGGCTGGCTTGCTGGAAGACGAGGGCGCTGCGCGGGTCCGGCTCGCGCATGGGGGCGTCGAGGAATTGAATCTCGCCCGTGGACGGCGGCTGCAAGCCGGCCAGCACGCGCAGCAGGCTCGATTTGCCGCAGCCGCTGCCGCCCAACAGGCAGACGATTTCGCGCTTGCGCACGCCCAGCGAGACGTGCTGGAACACGGGCGCCGTGCCCGGATAGGCATAGCTCAGGTCCTGCGCCTGCAGCGCCCAGTCTTGCGTTTCCACCGCTGCCGTCATGCCGGCGCTCCCGCCGCCTTGGCCGCCTGCTGGCTATCGAATAGCTGCAAGGCCGCCTGCAACTGCGTCAGGCTGGGGGTGACGATGGGGATGAACGACGATTCGCGCCAGCGGCGGGCAAAGCCCTGCTGCTCGGCGTTCAGATAGGCACGCCCGCCCATGGCTTGCAATTCCAGCATCAGCGCCTGCTGCAGCACGTCGGCCAGCTGTATGCGCAGGCGGAACATGGCCGGCGCCTGCGTCTTGAAGCGGCCATCGTGAACGCCGGCCAGCAAGGTTGCGACGGCGGCCTGCAGGGTGGTTTGCAGCGCTTCGATGCGCGGCGTGAGCTGGTTGCGCGAGCCGGCAGAAATTTGCGCCGCTTTGGCCAGGCTGGCGCGCGCCAGGCCGATCGACAGGCCGCACTGCATGCCGAGGAACGATGGGCGCACCTGCGGCAGCCAGGCCGGCGCGTTGTCGCTGATGATGTCCGCGGCGGGGATGTGCACCTGCGTCAGCCTGACGGAAGCGGTATTGCTGCCGCGTAAGGCGATCAGGTCCAGGTCGTCGCTGCGCTGCACGCCTGCCGTGCTGCTGTCGAAGGCAACGATGACGGGTGGCGCGCCGTCGTTCGGCGCCACGGCGGCGGCGGCGACAAAGCCCGCCTTGCGCAAGTTCGTCACCCAGGCCAGGCCGCCGTCGACCAGCAAGCCGTCGTCGTGGCGCGCGCCCGTGATTTGCAGTTGCTCGATGCCGGACAAGAATTTCATGGCGTTCGACAGGCCGCTGGCACCAGCCTGCGAGCCTGCCAGCAGGCCAGGCAAGCGGTGCTCGGCCAGGGCGTGGTTGTCGCTTTGCAGCAGGAATTCGATGAAGCAGCGCTGGCCCCAGAAAACAAAGGCGGCCGTCACCGATTGTTCGGCCACGTTGGCGATGGCGTCGATGGCGTCGCGTACGTCGCCGCCCGCGCCGCCGTGTTCCTGCGGCACGCCGATGGCCAGCAACTGGTCGCCAGCGAGAGCCGGCAAAATGGTTTCAGCCAGGTCCGACGATTGGTCCAACTGGTCGGCATGCGTGTGCAGCCAGTGATTGAGGTGGCCCATGTCAGACGGCGCCAGGCAGGTAGGGCGTCAATTGCGGATTGACGGGCGTGCCGGCCAGGCTGTTGGAGAAATTGCACAGCGTCGCCAGGCTGATGCCCAGCACCACTTCCAGCGCCTGCTGTTCGTTGTAGCCGGCGGCCAGGAAGGCTTGGTATTCGGCGTCGCTGACGGCGCCGCGCGTGGCGATGACGGCCGTGGCGAAGGCGGCGACGGCGTCCAGCTTTGTATCGCCCGTCGGCTGGCCATGCTGCAGCGCGCGCACGGTGTCCGGTGTCTGGCCCGCTTTTTTCAGCGAGATGGCGCTATGGCCGGCGATGCAGAAATCGCAGCCGTGGATGCGCGCGGCCGTGATTTGCACCACTTCGCGTTCCATTAACGTCAGGCTGGCGCGCGCATTGATGCCGGAGACGGTCAGATAGGTTTCCAGGGCCAGCGGGGCATTGGCCAGCACGCCGATCAGGTTGGGCAGGAAGCCATTGTTGGCGATGGCCTTTTCCACGAAGGGGCGGCTATCGGCCGGGGCGGTATCGAGAGTGTGCAGCGTCAGACGGGACATGGGGTACCTTGCTAAGTTGGTAAGTCACTCATGCATTATATCGGCCATGCCGTGCAGGTAACAGACGTCAGCGTCGTCCTTTTGTGCTCGTTCGTCTGCGATTGTGCGATCCTTGATTTCAGCTGGCCAGTTGGCGCTGGCGCTGGTCGCGCCGGTAGGCGCCTGGCTGTTCGCCCGTGACTCGCTTGAAGGCGCGCGTAAAGGCCGCGTGCGAGCGGTAGCCCACCAGTTCGGCCGCGCGTTCGACGGAGACGCCATCGTGCAGGCGCCGTGCGGCGATCTTCATGCGCAGCAGGAGCAGGAACTGGGCCGGCGAGTGGCCGCTGGCGCTGGCGAAATGCTTGCAGAAGCTGGCGCGCGACATGCACGCGGCCTTGGCCATGTTCTCGATCGACCAGTCGTCGGCGGGGGCGTCGAGCATGCGTTCGAGCAGCGGCGAAAATGCGGGCTGGTGCAGCAGCGACAGCAGGCCGGCCGCCACCTGCTCGCCCTGCGCCACATGGCGTATCAGGTAAAAGAACAGCAGTTCGACCAGGCGCGCGATGAGCGGCGACGGTTGTTCCGGGTCGCCGCCGGCTTCCGCCAGGATCAGGTCGAACAGCGCGGCAGCGGCGCTGAAGGCGGGCGCGTCGCCGCGTATCAGCAGGTACGGCGGGAAGGAGTCGACGATCAGCGCGGAGAGGGCGCCGCGAAATTGAAAGAAGCCGCAGGCCAGCGCCGTCGCCGGCTGGTCCGTGGACGACTGCAGCGGCAGCATGGCTTGCGCGCTGACCGCCTGCAGCGGGTCGCTGTGCGGGCTGAGGAAGTGCGGCAAGTCGCGCAGCAGGAAGACGCCGTCGCGCGGGCCGAGCGCAATCGGAGCCGTCCCGTCGAGGTGCAGATAGCAGTGGCCATCGAGCACCAGGTGAAAGCTGCCCAGTTCCCGGCCCGCCGTGGAGGCGCGCCAGCGGCCGCAGTACTGGCCCACATGCAGGACGGCGGTGTCGAGTTCCAGGCTGCCGAGCAGCCAGCGCGCCAGTCTGTCGGTATCAGGATGCATGGGATCGCAAAGGCAAAAGCTGCATCATACGGGCTGCGCGCGGCAAGGCCAACGACCGATTTCGACTAAGCATATGCGCGCCATGCTTGCCATTTAGCGCTTGCCGCTGTGCTGCTGGAAGGCGGGGCAGGCGACTTGCAGCAGCGAGCGGTCTTCCAGGCACACGGACGACAGTTTTCCACCCCAGACGCAGCCGCTATCGAGGCCGATCAGGTGCTCCCGCAGCTGCAGTCCCAGCGCCGACCAGTGGCCGAAGACGATGGTGTCGCCGGCGCTGCGCCGTCCCGGCACGTCGAACCACGGCAGCAGGCCGGAACCCGGCGGCGGGCTGCCGCTCTCCTTCATCTTGAAGTCCATCACGCCTTCCGGCGTGCAAAAGCGCAGCCGCGTCATGGCGTTGACGATGCAGCGCAGCCGGTCGGCGCCCTGCAGGTCGTCGCGCCAGGCGGCCGGCTCGTTGCCGTACATGGTGCGCAGAAAGGCCACCCAGCCGTCGCTGCGCAGCATCGCGGACACTTCCCCGCTCAGGGACAGGGCTTGGGCCGCACTCCATTGCGGCAGCAAGCCCGCATGCACGAGCACGTGGCCGTCGTGCTCCAGTGCCAACGGCCGCTGGCGCAGCCAGTTGATCAACTCGTCGCGGTCGGGTGCGTCGAGGATCTCGGCCAGCGTATCGGACGCATGCTCGGGGCGGATGCCGTTGGCCACGGCCAGCAGGTGCAAGTCATGGTTGCCCAGGACGCTGTCGGCCAGGCCCTGCTGCGCTAGCGCGTGCACGTGGCGCAGCGTGGCCAGCGAGGCCGGGCCGCGGTTGATCAGGTCGCCCGCGAACAGCAGGCGGTACGGGCCATTCGCCGCCGCCTGGATCCGTTCGATCAGTTCGATGGTTTGTGCATGGCAGCCTTGCAGATCGCCGATAAAGTAAGTTTTCATATGTGCCAGGGTGAAGTGAACTACGCGCCTGCATTATAAGCATGCCTGCCCTTTGGTGTTGGGTGCATTCCTGGTCGGTACCCGATTGCGCGCACTGCTGGCGGGAAGAAAAGCGGATGCCGATTATGCTGCCGGAGATTTAATGGGGCGGCATTTCCCGCTGGCGTATATCGATAATCATCCGCCAGCGCGTTTATCGGAATGGATAGCCGCGCCAAGCTGGTCTTGCAAGCGGCCTGCGCAGGAAGCCGGAATGCCACTCATCCATGTTTATTTATTTTCTACGCGTACTTTCGGCATATTTTTCATTGAATCTTAATGTGGAGCAGATAAATAAGCCGATAGCCGTGATTCAATAGGCGATGAATTATGCAACGCTACGCAGATGTTTATGCAATGTAGTATATTTCACGCTTATTTTATTATTTAAATTAATATAAAGGATGTACGGGATGGATCTGTCTACGATGACGATGCTGGAATTGCGCAAGCTGGAAGATAATATCAAGCAGGAATTGAACGGCCGCGAACGTGAAGATTTGAACAAGGCGCGCGAACAGATCATGGCCATCGCGCAGCAGGCGGGCATTCCGCTGAAACAACTGATACTCGACGGCTTGCACCCGCGCACGGGCAAAGTCGCGGTGCGTTACCGCCATCCTGACAATGCGACCGAACAATGGACAGGCCGTGGTCGCCAGCCGCTGTGGGTCAGGCAATGGGTGGAATCGGGCAAGTCGATCGATCTGCTGCGCGTATAATTCGGTATACTCTTGGCGCAGTAGCAAGCTGTCAGCCCCGCGCTGCACCTTGCCAGGCACCCTATTTGACCCTCTTTATACCGCCCACACCATGCTTCCATTGTCCAGAACGATCTTCAAGGCCTACGATATTCGCGGCATCATCGCTAAAACCCTCGATGCCAGCGTGGCCCACAAGATCGGTCAGGCATTTGGCCAGGCCGCTCTGGCCAAGGGCGAGCAGCGGGTCGTGATCGGCCGCGATGGCCGCCTGTCGGGGCCGGAATTGACGGCGGCGCTGGCGCAGGGCTTGCAAGCTGCAGGCGTCGACGTGATCGACCTGGGCGTGGTGGCCACGCCGATGGTCTACTTCGGCACGAATGTGCTCGACACGCGTTCCGGCATCATGGTCACGGGCAGCCACAATCCGCCCGACTACAACGGCTTCAAGATGGTGCTGGCCGGTGAAGCCATTCACGGCGAAGCGATCCAGGCCCTGTACCACAGCATCGTCGCGCACGACGGCAGCGCCAGCAGCACGCCAGGCAGCTATGCCACGCACGATATCCGCGCCGCCTATTTGGAGCGCATCCTGGGCGACGTCAAGCTGGCGCGTCCGATCAAGATCGCCGTCGACTGCGGCAATGGCGTGGCCGGCGCATTCGCGGGCGACCTGTTCCGCGGCATGGGCTGCGAAGTCATTGAACTGTTCTGCGAAGTCGATGGCAATTTCCCGAACCACCACCCGGACCCGGCGCATCCGGAAAACCTGCAAGACCTGATCCGCTGCTTGGCCGAGACGGATGCCGAAATCGGCATCGCCTTCGACGGCGACGGCGACCGCCTGGGCGTGGTCACCAAGGATGGCCAGATCATCTACCCTGACCGCCAGATGATGCTGTTCGCCGCCGATGTGCTGACCCGCCATCCTGGCGCGCAAATCCTGTACGACGTCAAATGCACGCGCCACCTGGCGCCTTACATCACCAAGCATGGCGGCGTGCCGCTGATGTACAAGACGGGCCACTCGCTGGTAAAAGCCAAGCTGCGCGAGACGGGTGCGCCGCTGGGTGGCGAAATGAGCGGCCATATCTTCTTCAAGGACCGCTGGTACGGTTTCGACGACGGCCTGTATTCGGCTGCGCGCCTGCTGGAAATCCTCACGCGCGAAGCCGATCCATCGGCCTTGCTGAACTCTCTGCCGCAGTCCGACAGCACGCCCGAACTGCACCTGGAGCTGAAGGAAGGCGAGAATGTCGCGCTGATGGACATGCTGCGCCGCGACGCCGTCTTCCCCGGCAATGAGCAGATCATCACCATCGACGGCTTGCGCGTGGAGTATGCGGATGGTTTCGGCCTGGCCCGCTCGTCGAACACCACGCCGGTGATCGTCATGCGCTTCGAAGCGGAAACGCCGGCAGCGCTGGCGCGCATCCAGGGACAGTTCAAGAGCGTGATCCTGGCCGCCAAGCCAGACGCTGTGCTGCCGTTCTGACAGCATGGCCGGCCAAGCTGGCGCACAGGCGCCCTTGAAAATCCTGCTGGTGCGGGTGTCCTCGCTGGGCGACGTACTGCATAACCTGCCGATGGTGGCGGATATCGCCCGCCATTATCCGGATGCGACCATCGACTGGGTGGTCGAAGAGGGTTATGTCAGCCTGGTGTGCCTGAATCCGCGCGTGGGCACCATCTTCCCGTTCGCGCTGCGGCGCTGGCGCAAGAGCCTGGGCAAGAAAGAAACGCGCGCGGAAATCGCTGCCTTCTTCCGCAGCCTGCGGCAGACGCGCTACGATTATGTGTTCGATACCCAGGGCTTGCTCAAGACGGGCATCATCATGGGTGCCGCGCGCCTGGCGCCGGGCGGACAGAAAGTCGGCCTGGCCAATGGCAGCGAAGGCTCCGGCTACGAAGGTATCTCGCGCATTTTTCATACGAAAAGCATTCCGCTCGATCCGCGTACACATGCGGTAGCGCGCGGTCGCCTGGTGGCCGGCGCGGCGCTCGGCTATACGGTCGATACGCCGGCCGATTTCGGCTTGCCGGACATATCGGCCAGCGAAGCGCGTCCGGACTGGATGGGCGAGGCGCCCTACTGCGTGTATTTCCACGGCACGGCGCGTGACGCCAAGAAATGGGCGCCGGAGAACTGGATCGCCCTGGGCCACGCGCTCGCTCCCATGCCGATTTTGCTGCCCTGGGGTTCGCCCAAGGAAAAGGCGGAAGCCGAACAACTGGCGGCCAGCCTGCCCAACGCGTGCCTGCTGCCGAAGCTATCGATGGAAGACGCCACCCTGCTGGCGCGCCATGCGGCGCTGGTGATCGGCGTCGACACGGGCCTGACGCATATCGCCGCCGCCTTTGTACGTCCGACGGTGGAAATCTATGCCGATTCGCCGCTGTGGAAAACGGAAGGCAACTGGTCGCCGAAAATCATCAACCTGGGCGACAAGGGCGCGCCGCCCGGCGTGCCGGAAGTGCTGGCCGCGGCGCGGCGCCTGCTGGCCGACCACCCTCCCGCCTGACTTCAACCGCCTGACTTCAACATCAAACAAACATGCGACTTCTTTATACCCTTGCCTGGTGGCTGGCCTTGCCCCTGGTGCTGGCGCGGCTGTGGCTGCGCGGACGCCAGGAACCCGGCTATCGCCAGCATTGGGGCGAGCGTCTGGGCTTTTATGGACGTCGGCCGACATCCGCTACCGACACCATCTGGCTGCACGCCGTCTCCGTCGGCGAGACGCGCGCGGCCGAGCCGTTGATCGATGCGCTGCTGGCCGCATGGCCCGCGTGCCGCATCGTCCTCACGCACATGACGCCGACGGGGCGCGCCACGGGGAAATCCCTGTTCGCCAGACACGGGGCGCGCCTGGTGCAAAGCTACCTGCCGTATGACACGGGCGCCATGCCGGCCCGTTTCATCCGCCATTTCGCGCCGCGCATCTGCATCCTGATGGAGACGGAAGTGTGGCCAAACCTGATCCACCAATGCAATCGCTACAAAGTGCCCGTGGTGCTGGCCAATGCGCGCCTGTCGCAGCGATCGCTGGGCAAGGCGCAGCGCCTGGGCAAATTGATTGCTGATGCGGCGCGCGGCATCACCCTGGTGGCGGCGCAGACGCAGGACGATGCCGATCGGGTGCGTCAGCTGGGCGTGCAGGACGTGGTGGTCACAGGCAGCATCAAGTTCGACGTCGTCGTGCCCGAGGCGGCGCTGGCGACAGGCGCCTGGCTGCGCGGCGCCATCGGCACACGTCCCGTGCTGTTGTGCGCCAGCACGCGCGAAGGGGAAGAACAATTGATTCTCGACGCCTTGACCCGCGCCAGCCTGCCCGCGAATGCACTGCTCTTGATCGTGCCGCGTCATCCGCAGCGCTTCGACGAGGTGGAAAAATTGGTGCTGGCGCAAGGCCTGGCCATGCAGCGCAGGTCCGGCCTGGGCCAGGATGGCGTCGTGGCTGCGGGCACGCAGGTGCTGCTGGGCGACTCGATGGGCGAGATGTTTGCGTACTATGCAGCCTGCGATTGTGCTTTCGTGGGCGGCAGCCTGCTGCCGCTGGGCGGGCAAAACCTGATCGAGCCGGCGGCCCTGGGCAAGCCCGTGCTGATCGGCCCCCACACCTTCAATTTTGCGCTGGTGACCGAGCAGGCGATTGCCGCCGGCGGCGCCGCGCTGGTGGCGGACGCCGACGCGCTGATGGCGCAGGCGGCGGCCCTGCTGCAGGATCCCGCGCGCCTGGCGGCCATGGGAGAAAAAGCGCTGGCGTTTGCCAGCCAGCATCGGGGCGCCACGCCGCGCACGATCGCTGCGATCCAGCCTTTGCTGCCAGCTTAATTGAACAGGACTGGTAATTCCTGCGAGCGTTTTCTGAGCGCCTGCTTGGCCCCATCGTAATCGGGATAGATCGATTCCACGGTGGCCCAGAAGCGGGGGCTGTGGTTCATTTCCAGCAGATGCGACAGTTCGTGCGCCACCACGTAGTCGATCAGCGGCAGGGCGAAATGGATCAGGCGCCAGTTCAGGCGGATCTTGCGCTCGATGGTGCAGCTGCCCCAGCGCGTGCCGGCCGATGATAGCGACAGTGAATCGTACTGCACGCCCAGCTTGTCCGCATACACGTCCAGGCGCGCCTCGAACAGCTGGCGCGCTTCGTGCTGGAACCATCCCTTCACTTTTTCCTTCAACTGCTGTTCGCTGCCCGTGGGCGTGACCCAAACGTGCAGCTCATTCGTCTCGCGCTGGAAGCTGGCGCGGTGGCGCGGTGCCTGGTGCAACCGCAAGGTGATGTCGCCGCCGAGGTAGGGCAGCACGGCGCCGTCGATCCATGCCACGGGCGGGCGCTGCTGGCGCTGCACCTTGCGCTCGCCCCGTTCCAGCAGTTTCGAGACGATCCAGCCTTGCTTGGCGCGGATGGCGTTGTCGATTTCGGCCAGGGTGACGCGCTTGGGCGCCGTGACGCGCAAGCCGTTATCGTCGATCATGAAGCCGATGGAACGGCGCGTGGAACGGCGCAGGGCAAATTCGACGAGGTGGCTGCCCAGTTGCAGCTGGCGCAGTGGCGGGCCATCGGCGGTGCGTGGCGGGGAAGGCAGAGGAGGCGGGGCAGGACGAGTGATGGGGGGCGCGGGTGCCACTAGCGGTGGCGCCACGGGCGGCGCTGGCGGTGCCGTGGGGCGCACCGCCGGGGGCGTGCTGGTCGAGACGTCATGCGCGAACAAATCCAGTTGCTGGTCGCCGACCCTGATGGTCTTCATCTGCTGGCGCAGTGTCGGCTCCTGGATGACCGCGCTGATGCCGTCTAGCCAGCGTTGTAGGCGTGAGGCGAAATGACGCGCATTTCTGATTCTATCCAATTTTCCACCTGTTGCATCATGCTGTCCGGGGTTTGCCCTTCCGGCGAAATCGGTTTGCCTATCGAGACGGTGATCAGTCCCGGGCGTTTGAGGAACGATTGCTTGGGCCAGCACTCGCCTGAATTATGCGCAATCGGCACCACCACGGCGCCCGTGGCGATAGCCAAACGCGTGCCGCCGCTCTTGTACTTGCCCGCCTGGCCCACGGGAATGCGGGTACCTTCAGGGAACATGATAATCCATTGGCCATCTGCCAGGCGGCGCTTGCCATGCGCGACGACGCTCTTGAACGCATGCTTGCCCTGCTTGCGGTCGATGGGGATCATGCGCAGCAGCGCCATGGCCCAGCCGAAGAAGGGGATGTACAAAATCTCCTTCTTGAACACATATACGAGCGGGCGTGGCAGGCTGGGAAGCAAAAAGATGGTTTCCCAGGCCGACTGGTGCTTCGAGAGCACGATGGCCGGCGCATCGGGGAAGTTCTCGGCACCCTTGACTTCATAGCGGATGCCGCAAATGACCTTGGCACACCACAGGATAAACACGTTCCAGCGCGAGGTGACCCAATAGCGCTTGTTATAGCTCAATGGCGCGGCAAAAAAGCACACGCAGGCCCAGACGATGGTTGCCACGATCATGATGATCATGAACAGCAGGGATCGCAGGAACAGGGAAATATTACGCAATGCGGTTCTCCGAAGATTAGATACTGAATGCCACTGTGGGCGCCGCTGCCGCCGGCGCCTTGAGCAGGTGGCTGACGACGGCGGCCAGGTCGGGGAAGACCTGGGTGCCAGGCGGCAAGCCGCCCGTTTCATTGGTCTTTTCGCCTTTGCCCGTCAAGACCAGGTAGGGCACGCAGCCGCTGATGAAGCCTGCCTGCAGGTCGCGCAGCGAATCACCGACCGTGGGCACGCCTTTCAGGCTGGTGTTGTAGCGCTGCGATATTTCATGGAACATGCCCGGTTTCGGCTTGCGGCAATCGCAATTGTCCGCGCCCGCATGCGGGCAAAAGAAGATGGCATCGATATCGGCGCCTACCTGCTGCGCCAATGTATGCATTTTCTGGTGGATCGCGTTCAAGACCGTCATGTCGAAATATTCGCGCGCGATGCCCGACTGGTTCGAGGCGATGACGACGCGATAGCCGGCCTGGTTCAGGCGGGCGATCGCTTCGAGCGAACCGGGGATCGGCAGCCATTCGGCCGGCGACTTGATGAAGTCCGGCGAGTCATGGTTAATGACACCGTCGCGGTCGAGAATAATCAGCTTCAGCGCCGGCGTGCCCATTATGCCGCCAGCTTCGAAATGTCTGCCACGCGGTTCATCATGCCGTGCAGCGACGACAGCAAGGCCAGGCGGTTGTTGCGCAGGGCGACATCCTCGGCCATCACCATCACGTCGTTGAAGAAGCCATCGACATCGTCGCGCAGCTGCGCCAGCGTTTGCAGGGTGCTGGTGAAGTCGCCCTTGGCGAAGGCCGCGTCGACTTCCGGCTGCACGCGCGAGACGGCGGCGGCCAGTTTTTTCTCCGCCTCGTCCTGCAGCAGCGCCACGTTGACGCCGCCGGCGGCGACCTGGCTCACGGCTTCTTCGTTCTTTTTCAGGATGTTCGTGATGCGCTTGTTGGCGGCGGCCAGCGAGGCGCTTTCTGGCAGGGCGGCAAACGCCTGCACGGCTTCCAGGCGCTGCACGATGTCGTCCAGGCGGTCCGGGTTTTGCGCCACGACGGCTTCGATTTCATTCGGCGAAAAACCGCGCTCGCGCAGGATGCCGCGCAGGCGGTCGAGCATGAAGGTGGTCACGTCGGCCACCGGGTCCTTGAAGCCGGGAACGGCTGCGAACTGCGCTGCGGCGTCGGCCAGCAAGCCCTGGATCGACAATGGCAGGCGTTTTTCCAGCAGCATGCGCAGCACGCCCAAGGCATGGCGGCGCAGTGCGAACGGGTCCTTGTCGCCCGTCGGCGCCAGGCCGATGGCCCAGATGCCGACCAGGGTTTCGAGCTTGTCGGCCAGCGCCACGGCCGTGCCGGTGGCGGTCGATGGCAGGCTGTCGCCGGCAAAGCGCGGCTGGTAATGCTCGGACGCGGCCAGCGCCACTTCCTCGGCTTCGCCGTCATGGCGCGCGTAGTACGTGCCCATGATGCCTTGCAGCTCGGGGAATTCGCCTACCATGTCGGTCAGCAGATCGGCCTTGGCCAGCAGGGCGCCACGTTCGGCCAGGGGCACGTCATATTGCAGCTTGGCGGCGATGGCGCCGGCTAATGCTTTTACTCTTTCTGTGCGGGCAGCTTGCGTGCCCAGCTTGTTGTGGTAGACGACGTTGGCCAGCAGCGGCAGGCGCGATGCCAGGGTCTTCTTCTTGTCTTGCTCGAAGAAGAACTTGGCGTCCGACAGGCGCGGGCGCACGACGCGCTCGTTGCCGCCGATGATGTGTTCGGGCGTGTCCGTTTCGATGTTCGACACGATCAGGAAGCGCGAGCGCAGCTTGCCTTCGCTGTCCGTCAAGGCGAAGTATTTCTGGTTCGTCTGCATGGTGAGGATCAGGCATTCCTGCGGCACGGCCAGGAATTCTTCCTCGAAGTGGCACTCATACACGACCGGCCATTCGACCAGGGCCGTGACTTCATCGAGCAGCGCTTCGGGCATCAGCACCTGGTCGGCGCCGGCCTTGTCCAGCAGCTGGGCGCGGATGCGCTCCTTGCGTTCTTCGTTGCTGGCGATGACGCTGGCGTTGAGGATCAGCGACGGTGCATAGTTTTCCGCGTGCGCAATGGTGATCGGCGCGCCGTCGGTGAGGAAGCGGTGGCCCAGGGTGGTGCGGCCGGCCGTCAAGCCCAGCAAGGTCAACGGCAGGATATTGATGCCGTGCAGGGCGATCAGGCTGTGGGCCGGGCGCACGAATTGCACGGTGCTGCCATCCGGGCGCTGATAGCTCATCAGTTTTGGAATCGGCAGCTTGGCGGCCGACTCGGCCAGGGCAGCTTGCGCGCCCGTGGCGAGCTGGCTGCCGGGTGCCGTGTAGGTGTAGAAGAAGCTTTCAGCCTTGCCGTCGGCGGCGCGTTCCAGCTCGGCCACCGTCAGGTCGGGGAAGCCCAGCGCGGCCAGTTTCTTGGCCAGCGGCGGGGTGCCGTTGCCGTTCGCGTCCAGCGCCACGGAGACGGGCAAGACTTTTTCGCGGATCGATTTATCGGGCGAGACTTCGCGCACGTTGGTGATGGAGACGGCCAGGCGGCGCGGCGAGGCGTAGCTGGTGGCGACGCTGTCGGCTTCCAGGAAGTCGCGCGCTTTCAGTCCGTTGACGATGCCGGCCGTGAAGGCGGCGCCCAGTTTGGCCAGCGCTTTCGGCGGCAGTTCTTCGGTCAGCAGTTCGATGAGCAGTGTTTGGTTCATGGTGTTCTTGTCTGGTACGGCGGTGTATGAGCTAGGCAATCAAGCGGCGGCGGGTTGGTTTGCGGCGGGCAGCATCGGGAAACCGAGGCGCTCGCGCGAGTCGTAATACGCTTGCGCCACCAGGCGCGACAGGGTGCGCACGCGGCCGATGTAGGCGGCGCGTTCCGTCACCGAGATGGCGCCACGCGCATCTAACATATTGAAGCTGTGCGAAGCCTTCATGATCTTTTCGTAGGCGGGCAGGGTCAGTTGCAGCTCGATCAGGCGTTTCGCTTCCGCTTCGTAGTTGCCGAACTGTTCGAACAGCAGGTCCGTATTCGCGTGCTCGAAGTTGTAGGTCGATTGCTCCACTTCGTTCTGGTGGAAGACGTCGCCATAGGTCAGTTTTTTCGTGACCCCGTTCTCTTCCCACTCGGTCCACACCAGGTCATACACGTTTTCCACGCCTTGCAGATACATGGCCAGGCGTTCGATGCCGTAGGTGATTTCGCCCAGCACGGGCTTGCAATCGAGGCCGCCCACTTGCTGGAAGTAGGTAAATTGGGTCACTTCCATGCCGTTCAGCCAGACTTCCCAGCCCAGGCCCCAGGCGCCCAGGGTCGGGCTTTCCCAGTCGTCTTCGACGAAGCGCACGTCATTCTGCTTCAAATCCAGGCCCAGCGCGGCCAGCGAACCCAGATACAGGTCGAGGATGTTTTCCGGCGCGGGCTTGAGCACCACCTGATACTGGTAATAGTGCTGCATGCGGTTCGGGTTTTCGCCATAGCGGCCATCCTTCGGGCGGCGCGAAGGCTGCACATACGCGGCGCGCCAAGGCTCCGGGCCGATCGCGCGCAGGAAGGTGCCGGTGTGGAAGGTGCCGGCGCCGACTTCCATGTCGTAAGGCTGGAGCAGGGCGCAACCTTGCTTGTCCCAATAGGTTTGCAAGGTCAGGATAATTTGTTGAAATGTGAGCATCGTATGAGTTCGCCGCGCGGGAGGCTGCGCTTTGTTAAGGTTTGCTTGAAGCCCGGACGCATGCTTGGCAGCGCGTCCGGGCCGGAGTTTTGCTAATTTTAGCGGTTTTTACGGGCCCACTGTGACTCTTCGGGCAATATCGGCCGCTTATTGCTGCGCGGCGCGGCCACGGCGGGCGGCGCGCGACAGCAGGAAGGCCGTCAGCAGGGCCAGCGCGGCCAGGGCCAGCACCAGTTTGTTGCCGTAAAGAATGTATGGCGTCATGCCGCCCATGCCTTGCACCTTGGCCGCCAGGGTGGCTTGCTGTTCCGGCTGCAGCAGGCTTTGCACCACGCCCTTGCCGTCGATGACGGCGGTGGCGCCCGTATTCGTCGAGCGCAGCATCGGGCGGCCCGTTTCCAGGCTGCGCATCTGCGAGATCTGCAGATGCTGCGGGATGGCGATCGAGTCGCCAAACCAGGCCAGGTTCGAGATATTCAGCAGCACGGACGCTGACTGCTTGCCGCTGCGGTGGGCGCTGGCCAGCTGGCCGGCGATTTCCTCGCCAAACAAGTCTTCATAGCAGATATTCGGCAGCACCAGCTGGTCGCGCACGGCCAAAGGCGCTTGCACCTCGGCGCCGCGGCCCATGTCGCCCAGCGGGATGGCCATCATGGCGACAAACCAGTGCAGACCGGGCGGCACGAATTCGCCGAATGGCACCAGGTGGTGCTTGCGGTACTGGTAGTACGGTCCCGGCGTGCCGTTGGGCGTGATCCCCACGGCCGCATTGTAGAAGCGCTGCTGCTCGTCGAGCACGGGCATGCCGACCAAAATCGAGCTGCCCGTCTGCCGCGCATACGTCGCCAGGCTATCCAGATAACCGGGCGGCAGCTGGTGCGGCAGCACGGTGACGGCCGTTTCCGGCGTGGCGATTAGGTCGGCCGGCGCGCTGGTGATGGCGCTTTGGTACATCTGCAGGGCGCCCAGCACGAAGCCGGGGTCGAATTTCTGCTGCTGCGGCACATTGCCCTGCAGCAGGCGCACCGTGATCGGACGTCCGACCGGGTGCGTCCACGCCACGTACTGCAAGCCGATGCCGGCCGCGTACAGCGTGATCAGGCCGCCCAGCGCGAACCAGCGCGTACGGTGCGTGAGCAAGAGCAGGGCGCCGGCCGACAGCGCCGCCAGCCAGCCCAGGCCATATGACCCAACGATGGGGGCGAAGCCGGCCAGCGGGCTGGCATTGTGGGCGTAACCGGTGGCCAGCCATGGGAAACCCGTAAACAGCCAGCCTCGCGTCCATTCGAACAGGGTCCAGGTCGCGGGCAGCACCAGCAGGGTCATGGCGGGCAGGGACAGCACCCAGCGCTGGCGCAGCCAGGCGGCAGCGCCCATGGCCAGGGCCACGTAAATGGCCATCAACAGGGCCAGCAGGGCCACGGCGACGGCGGCAATCGGCGCGGCCATGTCGCCATAGCGGTGCATGGAGATGTACAGCCAGTGCGTGCCGGCCGCGCACCAGCCGAAGCCGTAGGCCCAGCCGATCAGCGCGCCGCCCTTGACGCTGGACGAACGCAGCACCTGGTAGAACAGCATGCCCAGGCTGAGGATTTGCAGCGGCCAGTAGCCGAAAGGGGCGAACGCCAGCACGGCGACGGCGCCGGCGATGGCGGCAGTCAGCATGCGCGCCCAGGTGCTGCGGGGCGGTTTGGCGGGGGCGTTGGGGTCGGCGCGTCTGAAACGCATTTACAGGACGCGCATGTCAGAGTTCCAGTTCCGGCACGTTGGGCAGGCGCTCGACGAGCAGCACGTGCACCTGGCGCGCATCGGCGCGCAGCACCTCGAAGCGCAGGTTGCCCAGGTCGAAAATATCGCCCTTGTGCGCCATGCGGCCCAGGTACTTCGACACGAGGCCGCCGATGGTGTCGACGTCGTCGTCCACCAGGTGGCTGCCCACTTCTTCGTTGAATTGTTCGATCTCGGTCAGCGCCTTGACGCGCCAGCGGGGGCCGAACTGGCCTTCCTTCAGCGAGAGGATATTGTCCTCGGCTTCGTCGAAGTCGTATTCGTCCTCGATATCGCCGACGATCTGTTCCAGCACGTCTTCGATGGTGATCAGGCCGGCGACGCCGCTGTATTCATCGACGACGATGGCCATGTGATTGTGGTTGGCGCGGAAATCGCGCAGCAGCACATTCAGGCGTTTCGATTCGGGGATGAAGATGGCGGGGCGCAGCATGTCGCGGACGTCGAAAGTTTCTTCTGCGTAATAACGCAGCAAGTCTTTCGCCAGCAGGATGCCGATGACCTTGTCGCGCTCGCCTTCGATCGCGGGGAAGCGCGAGTGGGCGGTGGACAGGACTTCCGGCATCCATTCCTCGATCGGCTTGCTGATGTCGATGACATCCATTTGCGAACGGGGAATCATGATGTCGCGCGCACAGAGATCCGATACCTGAAACACGCCTTCGATCATCGACAGGGCGTCGGCATCGATCAGCTTGCGTTCATGCGCATCGTGTAGAACATCGAGCAATTCTGCACGGTTCTCTGGCTCGGGGGAAATGAGTGCGGTCAGGCGTTCAAACAGTGACCGGTGGGGCTTGACGTCAGTTCTGACGCCACTAGGGTGCTCGGGCATAGGAGGCGTGAGCCGTTGTTGCGAAGGGATATAGGATACACCAAAAGTGGGGGAATACCGGATTTCCCCGCTTTTGATGCAAATTTAATACGTTGAAGTGCGCCGTTGCCCGATGTTTTACGCGGCGTCCGGGCCCAGCACGCGTGCGCGCAAGGCCGCCACGTCGGCTTGCCAGTCGGCGAAATGCTCGCTGTCCTGCCACAGCTGGCGCAGTTCCGACGATTCCGCCGTGATGCGCTCGAAGGCCAGGCGCGCCTTGTCCAGCAGCGGCGGCGTCACCTTCTTCTTGCAGGCGGCCACCCACTCGTCCACTTCCGCCGTGGCCGGATCGTCCTCGCCCGGCTTGCCCAAGAGGCGCGCGATCACTTCCAGCGCGGCCAGCGCTTCGGCGGCGAACGGCGCTTCCAGCTCCGCTTCCTGGCTGTCGATGACGTTGTCGAGCGTCGTCTCGACCAGTTCCAGGGTTTTATATTCGTGCAAGTCCTGCGCCCAATCCATGGCGTAGTCGTTGCCGAAGGCGTCAGTGGCCCAGGTTCCCATCTGCTTACTCCTTGTACGGGTCGGTGATGCCGAGCTTGGCCAGGATGTCCGTTTCTAGTCCCTCCATTTCGGCCGCTTCTTCGTCATCCATGTGGTCGTAGCCCTGCGCATGCAGCACGCCGTGCACGATCAGATGGGCCGTATGCTCTTCCACGCTTTTCTTCTGTTCCGCCGCTTCCTTTTCCAGCACGTCGGTGCACAGGATGATGTCGGCGCGCGTCGGCTCGTCGTCGCTTAACTCTTCGCCTTCGTTGTAGGCGAACGTCAGCACGTTGGTGGCGTAGTCCTTTTCGCGGTAATCGCGGTTCAAGGTACGGCCTTCTTCCGCGTCGACGAAGCGGATGGTGAATTCGGCGGGGGCGAACAGGGCCGCCTTGACCCAGCGGCGCACTTTCGGGCGCGTGATCAGGGTTTCCAGGCGGGCGTCCGGGTATTGCACGGACAGGGACAGTTTATTTTTTTCGGACATTTTTGGCGGCAGCTGGTTTCAACAAGGGGAGTAACTGAGCGGCGTCGGCGTTGGCCGCCTGCGCCGTTTCATAGGCGTCGACGATGCGCGCGACGAGTGGATGGCGCACCACGTCGGTGCTGTTAAATTGCGTGAAGCCGATGCCGCGCACGTCTTTCAATACGTGCACGGCGTCGATCAGGCCGCTCGTCTGGCTCTTGTGCAGGTCGACTTGCGTGACGTCGCCCGTCACCACGGCCTTGCTGCCGAAGCCGATGCGCGTCAAAAACATCTTCATCTGTTCGACGGTGGTGTTTTGCGCCTCGTCAAGGATGACGAAGGCGTGGTTCAGGGTGCGTCCGCGCATGTAGGCCAGCGGGGCGATCTCGATCACCTGTTTTTCAAACAGTTTTTGCGTGCGGTCAAAGCCCAGCAAATCATACAGCGCATCGTAGAGGGGACGCAGATACGGGTCGACCTTTTGCGCCAGGTCGCCCGGCAGGAAGCCCAGGCGTTCGCCCGCTTCGACGGCGGGGCGCGTCAAGATGATGCGCTTGACGGCGTCGCGTTCGAGCGCGTCGACGGCGCAGGCGACGGCCAGGTAGGTTTTGCCCGTGCCCGCCGGGCCGACGCCAAAGCTGATGTCGTGCTCGAGGATGTCGCGCAGGTAGGCGATCTGGTGCGGCGTGCGCCCGCGCAGGTCGGCGCGCCGCGTTTTCAGCACGGGGCTGGCGATATCCGGCTCGACGAAGGTGCTGACGGGTGCGTTGGCGTGGTGTTCCGAGGCGGCGGACAGGCCCGCGCGCTGTTCTACCAGGGCCAGCTGCACTTCTTCCAGCGGCACGACCTTGTTGGCGATGGCGTAGAACTGTTCGAGGATTTCCACGGCGCGTTCGGCATTGCTGCCGCCGACAATGAATTTCTCGCCGCGGCGGAAGATCGTCACGTCGAGGGCGGCGGAAATCTGGCGCAGGTTTTCATCGAGGGGGCCGCACAGGTGCGCCAGGCGCGTGTTGTCGAGCGGCTCGGGGATGAAGTAATGCGGCTGTATCGGGGCTTTGGTTTTCAACTGGCTCTTTTCAATGCGGGTGCGCTGGCGACGAGTTCGCCGCGCAGGGTGTAGGAATGGCTTTCGGTGATGCGCACGTCGACCAGCTGGCCGATCAGTTGCAAACCGTCAGGGCCGGCGTCAAAATTGACCACGCGGTTGTTTTCCGTGCGGCCTTGCAGTTCGCTGTCATTGGTATCCTTCTTCGAGCGGCCTTCGACGAGGATGGTTTGCACGGTGCCGACCATGGACAGGCTGTATTTGCGCGTGTTGGCGTCGATGGCCGTCTGCAATTGCTGCAGCCGGGCCAGCTTGACTTCATGCGGCGTGTCGTCTTCCAGGCTGGCGGCCGGCGTGCCGGGGCGCTTGCTGAAGATGAAGCTGTAGCTGTTGTCGAAGCCCACGTCGGCGATCAGCTTCATCATCGCGTCGAAGTCGGCCTGGGTCTCGCCGGGGAAACCGACGATGAAGTCGGACGAAATGGCCATGTTCGGGCGCACGGCGCGGATGCGGCGGATGATGGATTTGTATTCGAGGCCCGTGTAGCCGCGCTTCATGGCGCCCAGTACCTTGTCGGAACCGTGCTGCGCGGGCAAATACAGGTGGTCGACCAGCTGCGGGATCTTCGCATAGGCGTCGATCAGGCGCTGCGTGAATTCTTTCGGGTGGCTGGTGACGAAGCGCATGCGCGCGATGCCGGGGATGTCGGCCACGTATTCGAGCAGCAGGGCGAAGTCGGCAATGTCTCCGCCTTCCATCGCGCCACGGTAGGCGTTGACGTTTTGCCCCAGCAGGGTGATTTCCTTGACGCCCTGGGCGGCCAGGCCCGCCACTTCCGTCAGCACGTCCTCGAAGCGGCGCGACACTTCCTCGCCGCGCGTGTAGGGCACGACGCAGTAGCTGCAATATTTGCTGCAGCCTTCCATGATGGACACGAACGCCGAGGCGCCTTCCACCTTGGCTGGCGGCATGTGGTCGAACTTTTCGATTTCCGGGAAGCTGATATCCACTTGCGCGTCGCCGCTGGCGCGGCGCAGTTCGATCATCTGCGGCAGGCGGTGCAGGGTTTGCGGGCCGAAGACCATGTCGACATACGGCGCGCGCTTGACGATGGCGTCGCCTTCCTGCGACGCCACGCAGCCGCCCACGCCGATCAGCAGGTGCGGCTTGGCCAGTTTCAGCTCGCGCAGGCGGCCCAGGTCGGAAAACACTTTTTCCTGCGCCTTTTCGCGCACGGAGCAGGTATTGAGCAGGATCACATCGGCATCTTCCGGCGTGTCGGTGCGCACCAGGCCATCGGAGGCGCCCAGCACGTCGGCCATCTTGTCCGAGTCGTACTCGTTCATCTGGCAGCCGAAGGTTTTAATGAATACTTTTTTCTGCATGGCGTCGGGTGCTTATCGGTAAATGTGGCGGCAAATAAGTGGGACAAATAATGGAGCAAATCAGTGTGGCTGCAAATAAGCTGGGCAGGGGGCTTGCGCTGTGCGCCGCTCGGGGCGGGAGGCGGCGGATGACCGGCCGGGCAGCCTCTAGCTGCCCGGCGGCAGGCTCGCTGCAAGTTCAGGCCATAGTTTAGCGTAAATCGCCGGGGCGGGCCATGTTGTGCTTACCTTGCCGACAAGGTTGTCGCCTGTATATGTGGCCCTGCGTCGTGATGCCCAAAAGCATTTATTGCCGTGTGACACCATTGATTTGTAACAAGTTGCTGCAAAGCCTTGTGTGCGCCCGCTGGCATCCTAATGTGTTGAAATAGCATCGTTGCCAAGCCAACCAGCAGCTTGATTGATATTTAACAATCAGGAAGTTTGCGCGAGGCGCAGATGCCGCGTGTTTGGGCTAGTATATTGCCTTATATGCAATTCATTTCAGTGAATTGCACGTGCTTTTACTCACGCGGCAAATTGCGTACGTTGGCTGGGCGTGGCTGTGCGAGTCCTGTGCAGGCAGTGCGATACGGAGGAAAGGCGGGGGAGGGCTGAATCCGATGACAGACGTTTATTTGAACACTCTAAGCCAGCCTTAAGTTCGTATCGGCATTATTTTCTACATTCACCAGACGAGGAAAAATCATGGCACATCATGCATTAGCATCGCAAGAGAGTTACAACCCGAACCACCTGCTGGATATTCTGCTGAGCAAGATGCAGCTGAAAAACGATGCAGCCCTGTCGCGTCTGCTCGAAGTGGCGCCACCCGTCATCAGCAAGATCCGCCATCACCGCTTGCCGGTCGGCGCCTCGCTGCTGATCCGCATGCACGAAGTGACGGGCATGAGCATCCGTGACCTGCGCGACTTGATGGGCGACCGCCGCACCAAGTATCGTCTGTCCGATGCCCAGGGCCGTCCAAAAGCGGAAGACCGCGGCGATGCGCAAGAATCGAATTACGCGCACTGATGCGGCGGTGGCGCGCTGACTGTGCCGCTTGCGTAACTGCTGGCGGCAACAGGCCGGCGTGGAGCGGGCAGCATGGACACACCGCAATACCCTTGACGGCTTTCGCTTCGCAGCGAGAGCCGTTTGCGTTTGCGGCCATGTCTAGCTCAGCAGTGCCGAGGTGATTTCGTCATAGCGCAGTTCCGTCTCGCGGAACAGCTGCAGATACGTGTCTTCGCCCAGGCCCAGCGCATCCCAGGCTACCGGCGAGACGCGCGGCACCATGTCGTCGCCCGCCTGCGCCAGGTCGAGCGCGCAGACGACGGCATTGGCCACGTGGATCAGCGACGCGAGGAAGCCTGCTCCCGGCGTGTCCGGCTGCAGATAGTTACCCAGCGCCAGGCGCATCGTGTCGGAAAAATTCCAGTGTTCGGCCAGCGCCACGCCAGCTTGCACGTGATCCACGCCCAGTACGGCTTGCTCCGCTTCGAGCAGGCTGCAATCGTGCGCCGCCTGGTGCGCGATGACTTGCGCATAGTGCGCGGGAAAACTGCTGACCAGCACCAGGCGGCCGATGTTGTGCAGCAAGCCGGCCGTGAACGCGTAATCCTGGTTGAAGCGGATTTGCCGCGCCAGCACCTTGGCGCAGGCGGCCGTCGCCACCGAATGGCGCCAGAAGGCCTTGTCGTCGAAACCGGGGCAGCGTCCTTCCGGGAAGCAACCCGTGATGGCCGCCGACGTGATCAGGCTGCGCGTGGTCTGGAAGCCCAGGTAAGTGATCGCCTGCTGGATGGTGGTGGCTTTCACCTGCAAGCCATATTGCGAGGAGTTGGCCAGGCGCAGGGTTTTCGCCGTCAGCGCCTGGTCGTACGATACTTTTTTGGCCAGCACGGAAATATCGACGTCTTCCTGGTCGATGCTGTTCAATAGTTCCATGACGACGGCGGGCAGCGATGGCAGGTCGTCGAGGTGGGCGACGATATCGTCGAGCGTCAACTGGGTGCTCATGCTGCCTCTCCCGTGCCCAGGCGGTAAGCCGTGACATAGCTGCGCAGCAAGGTGGTGGCCGCATCCAGGGGATCCTCGGGGTCATGCTTGCGGAACAGGTAGGCCAGTCGTTCGCTGTCGGCCGCCTGTTGCGCGGCGATTTCTTCGGGCGAGGGGGGCGGCGCCTGGATCGGCAGCATGTCGATGTTGTGGCGCGGCATCAGGGCCAGCATGTTTTCCGTCAATACCGCGCCTTGCGGCAACAGCACTTGTCCATGCGCATCGAGCAAGACATCCGACAAGACCATGCCAGGACGAACTTGTTCCAGGGGTAGATGTTGATGCATGACCGCCATGACGACTCCTTAGATGATTGCGGGATATTACCATTGCCATGGCGCAATGTCTCAACCTGTATCAAGGCCTGGTGGAAAACGGCATTGCTGTAAATCTTGCCAATAAGCATGTCATACCGTACATTTGATTCAGGCTGTTGTCCGCTGACGTCACTGCGCCCGCGCCGCGGGCTGGCGGCCTGGCCCGGGGAGTGTTGATTGATGGTGAGTATCCAAGTCCGGCTGACCCTGCTTTTTGTCGTGATCGTCACCCTGGTGCTGGGCATTTCGGGTAGCTATACCCAATATACCTTGAGCAAGGAACTCGAATCGGGCAGCGCGCGCCTGCGCAGCGGCGTGCTGACGCGCTTGCAGACCAGCTTGCCGTCCGCCCTGTGGGACCTCGACAAATCCAAGGTCGACAGCATCGTCGCGGCCGAAATGCTGCCGCCGGAACTGGTCGGCATCCGCGTCTACGACGCCTCCGTCGGCCTGTTCGCGGGCGAAGTACGCGACGCGGCCGGCACCCTGGTGCCTTTGACCTCCGACGTGGCCATGGGCGGCACGCCCGTCGAGGCGCCGCTGGTGTTCCGCGACGCCGTAGCCGCGGCCACGGGCGGCAAGCCGGTGATCGTCGGCAAGGTCATCGTCAATTTCAGCCGTGCCCAGATCGATGCAGCCCTGCGCGGCGAAGTGCGGCGCAAGGTGCTGGAAGTGTTGCTACTTGACATCATTTTGGTGGGCGCCCTGGCGCTGAGCCTGCGCATCGTCTTCGGCCCCTTGAAACAGTTGCGCGACGGCTTGTTCGACCTGGCCACGCGCGGCAGCGATGATGTCGAAGAGCTGCCGGAAAACCGGCGCGACGAGCTGGGCGACGTGATCCGCGGCTTCAATGCCGTGCAGCGCAAGCTCAAGTCCATCATCGAGGGCAGCCGCGAGGCGGAAGACATGGCGCGCCGCTCGCAGCAGGAGACGGCGCAGGCCATGGACGAGTTGCGCCGCGCGCAGGAATCGTTGCTGCAGTCGGAACGCCTGGCCTCGCTGGGCAGCCTGGTGGCGGGCGTGGCGCATGAAATCAATACCCCGGTCGGCATCGCGCTGACCAGCGCCTCGGTGCTGAAGGAAGCCACCGATGGCATCAGCGCGGCGGTGGCGGGCGGCAGCGTGAAGAAGACCGATATCGTGCGCTACCTGGAAACGGCCGGCGAAAGCGCGCGCCTTATCATGAACAATGCCTACCGCGCCGCGCACCTGATCCACAGCTTCAAGCAGATCGCCGTCGACCAGGTCAGCGAAGCGCGCCGTTTGTTCGAATTGCGCGACTATATCGGCGAAGTCATCTCGAGCCTGCAGCCGACCTTGAAAAAGACCCGCATCCGCATCGATATCGATTGCCCGCCCGGCATCATGCTCGACAGCTATCCGGGCGCGCTGGCACAGGTGCTGACCAACCTGGTCCTGAACTGCGTCGAGCACGCCTTCGATGCGGACACGGACGGCCACATCCATATCGGCGTGCACGGCGACAACGACTGGATCGCCATGCAGGTGCGCGACAATGGCCGCGGCATCGCGCCCGACATGCTCGACCGCGTGTTCGACCCGTTTGTCACCACGCGGCGCGGACAGGGCGGCACGGGCCTGGGCTTGAATATCGTATTCAACTTGATTGCCAAGCAGTTTGGCGGCACCATCACGGTCAGCAGCACCTTGGGTCAGGGCGCGACGTTCCTGCTGCGCCTGCCCAAGGTGACGCCATTGCCGGAAGGCGCCGCCAGCGTTCCGGCCGGCCAGGCATAGGCAAGGAGACAACACATGGCACAGATGGAAAATAGTCAGCAAGTGGCGCTTTTGCGCGGGATCAATGTGGGCCGCGCCAAGCGCGTGGCCATGGCCGACCTGCGCAAGCTGCTGGGCGACTTGGGTTTTGCGCAGGTGCGCACCGTGCTCAACAGCGGCAACGTCGTGTATGACGGAGGCAAGGTCGCGCCGGCCGACGCCGCTGCCCGCATTGAGGAAGCGCTGGTGCTGAAACTGGGCGTGGCGGCCCGGGTGACGGTGCTGTCGGCCAGCCAGTTTGCCGAACTGATCGAACAAAACACCCTGGCGCCGGCGGCCGATGCGGCCCGTCTGCTGACCTTGGTGCTGAACAATCCGGCCGACATGCTGCGCCTGGCGCCCCTGGCGCAGCGGCCGTGGCAGCCGGAAGCGCTGGTCCTGGGGCGCTGGGCCGCGTATGCCTGGTGTCCCGATGGCGTGTTGGCCAGCAAGGTGGTGGCGGCGCTGGGCGTGCTGCTCGGCGATGGCGTCACCTCGCGCAACTGGGCCACCATGCAAAAATTGCATGTGCTGCTGAACGGGCCGGAGGCGGCCGCCACCTCTTCATTTTCCAAGGAGTACTGATGCCTTCCATTCACGGTACATTCGACGTCACCATCACCCCGGAAACCTTGTCGGACACGGCCGCGCAATCGGGGCTGGGACGCCTGTCGCTCGACAAGCGCTACCACGGCGCCCTCGACGCCAGTGCGCGGGGCGAGATGCTCAGCGCGCGCGCCAGCGTGGCCGGCTCGGCAGGCTATGTGGCGCTGGAGCGGGTGGAAGGCACGCTGGATGGGCGTCACGGCAGTTTTTATTTGCAGCACAGCGGCACGATGACGCGCGGCGCGCCCGCCTTGTCGGTGACGGTGGTGCCCGATACGGGGACGGAGCAATTGCAAGGCCTGTCGGGCAGCCTGGCCATCCGCATCGAAGAGGGCAAGCATTACTATGCTTTCACGTATGAGATTGCTGACGCGCCATGAACTGGGAGATCGTCAAGGGCGTGCTGATATTGCTGGTCGCCGTCAGCGTCCTGGGCACGGCCTTTGTGCTGATTTCCGCCTCGGGCACGGACAAGGCGGCCTGCATTGCGCGCGCCCTGAAGTCGGGCATTCCTGTGGGCAATATCGAACGGGTTTGCCGCTTGCTGGACAAGTGAGCATCAAGTGAGCATCAACCCAGGCACGGCAGGCAAAAAAATTCCGCGCAAGGCGGAATTTTTTTTAAGGCAGCGGCAGCGGCTGCCGGAATAGGGTCAGCTATCGAATTTTTCCTGTTTTTCACCGTGCATGCTAAAGGCCAGCAAGCCCAGTCCCACCAGCAGCATCGAGACCATGCTCGCTTCGGGCACGGGCGGCGGCACGTTCGTTTGCTGCACGGCCGGGGCCGTGGCGGCTGCGGACGGAGGCAGTGCGCCGTGGCGCGCACCGGTGCTGCTCCAGCGCGGGGCCGCGTTGAGCATGGTGCCCTGCGCCAGCAGGCGCGCATACGGCAAGTCCGGTGTGTCCCAGCCGGGATTGTCGGCAGTGCTGGTGAAACCGAGACTGTCGTCGCTCACGACCTGGGCGTGTGTCGTGGGCGGGGTGCTGGCCGCCGCACTGCCGGCGCACGCCGACAGCGCCAGCATGGCCATGCCTAGCGGCTGAAGTAACTTCATCTTTGACTCCCTGGTTCACCGTGCGGTGCGGTCGAAAACCGGCCTGCGCCAAGACGGACAATGCGCCTGTACGGGGGCGTATCACGATTTTTCTGAAGAGCTCTTATTACAGCACAAATCGTGGCAATTTTGCTACGCTTATTTACTTTAAATTACGAATATTTATCATTTTGATAGCTTGATGGCTATCGCTGCCGCACACTTCGCATGAGCACGCTATCGCCGAAAAACACTGTTGTTTTTTTGTGCGAATCGCCAGCAGGAAAACAGTATATTGATTAGTATATTGTTTATCGCATGATGATCAATATGACCGCCTGTGGGAGGGCACGATGGAGACAGTCGCAACACAACACGCCGAATACAACCTCGACGCCATGCGTGGCTCGGCCTACAAGGCCAGCTCGCTGCTCAAGGCCATGGGCAATGCCGACCGATTGATGCTGCTGTGCCAGCTATCGCAGGGCGAGCATTGCGTCAGCGACCTCGAGCAAAAAGTGGGCATCGGCCAGCCGACCCTGTCGCAGCAGCTGGGCGTGCTGCGCGAAGAGATGCTGGTGGCCACGCGGCGCGACGGCAAGCAGATCTATTACCGCGTCGCCAGCGCGCCCGTGCTGGCCGTGCTGCAAGTGTTGTACGCGCAATTTTGCGCGCCACGCCCCACGTTCAACGACGAAGCGGACTGAGTATTTCCATGCACATCGACTGGCAGCATTTCACGCCGTGGGCCTCGCTGGCCGGCGGCATGCTGATCGGCCTGGCCGCGGCCCTGCTGATCCTGTTCAATGGCCGCATCGCCGGCATCAGCGGCATCGTCGGCGGCTTGCTGCGGCCGCGCCGTGGCGACCTGGGCTGGCGCATCGCCTTTCTTGCCGGCCTGGTCGGTACGCCCTTGCTGTATTCGCTGTGGCAAGTCTTGCCGCCCGTGCAGATCGATGCGGGCACGCCCGCCCTGATCGTGGCGGGTTTGCTGGTGGGCGTGGGCGTGCGCTATGGCGCCGGCTGCACCAGCGGCCACGGCGTGTGCGGCCTGTCGCGCCTGTCTCCCCGTTCGCTGGCGGCCACCATCGCCTTCATGGCGGCCGGTTTCCTCACCGTCTATCTGTTGCGCCATCTGTGAGCAAGCTTATGAGCAAGCTTATGAGCAAGCTGATCCTTTCCCTGTTGAGCGGCCTCGTCTTTGGCCTGGGCCTGATCGTTTCCGGCATGGGCAACCCGGCCAAGGTGCTCGGCTTCCTCGACCTGGCCGGCGCCTGGGACCCGTCGCTGGCGCTGGTGATGGGCGGCGCCATCGGCGTGGCCCTGCCCGCCTTCTGGCTGGCGCGGCGGCGCAGCACGGCGTTGCTGGGCGAACCCATGCAATTGCCAGTATCGCGGCGCATCGACCGGCGCCTGCTGCTGGGCAGCCTGGCGTTTGGCGCGGGCTGGGGCATCGCCGGTTTCTGTCCCGGCCCCGCCCTCGTCTCCTTGCTGGCGGGCCAGCCGAAGGCGTGGCTGTTTGCCGGCGCCATGCTGGCCGGCATGCTTGTCTTTGAAGTGCTGGAGCGCCGCAAGCTGCCGGCGCCGGCCTGAGACGGTACAATCTGGCGCATCGCCACTTGAAGATACCCGCCTGACATGAAAACCGTGATTTTCCGCGCCGGCGCGCGCGCCGCCCTGTTGTGCAGCGTGCTGGCGCTGGCCGCCTGCGGCAGCTTGCTGAAGAAAGACGCTCCGCCCGCTCCCGTGCCCGTGGCTGACACCTTGCCCAATCCGCAAGTGTTGCTGCTGGGCGAAGTCCATGACAATGCACAAGGCCAGCGCCTGCGCGTCGAGGAATTGCGCCGCCGCCTGGCGACCGGCTGGCGTCCCGTGATTGTCATGGAACAGTTCGACCGCGAAAACCAGGCCTTGCTGACGCGCGCCGCGCGCGATTGCGCCGATCCCGACTGCATCATCCGCGTGATGGAACAGCCGCGCTGGGACTGGAGCTTGTACCGGCCCGTGCTGGACCTCGTCATCAGCTACCAGCTGAGCCTGGTCGCCGGCAACCTGTCGCCCGCCGATGCCTCGCGCATCGTGCGCGACGGCATCCAGTGGGCCATGCCGCCCGCGATGGTGGCCACGTACCTGGCCGCGCCCGTACCGGCCGATATCCTGGACGGGCAAGAGAAGGAAGTCCAGGCGGCCCGCTGCAATATGCTGCCCGACATGATGATCAAAGGTGTCGTCAACGCCCAGGTGGCGCGCGATATCTGGATGGCCAAGCTGATCCGCGACCAGGCGCCGCGCGACGTGGTGTTGATCGCCGGCAACGACCACGTGCGCAAGGATATCGGCGTGCCCCGCTGGCTGAAGCTGGCCGACCCGCAGCTGAACGTGCGCAGCATCGGCTATCTGGAGCAGGGCGGCAGCGGCTACAAGGGCACGTTTGACCTGACGCAATCGATGCCGGCGCAACCGCGCCCGGACCCGTGCGCCAAATTCAAGAAATAAGGTTCAAGCAATAAGCGCTACTGCTGCACCCGCACCAGGGCGCTGACCCGGCTTGCCGTATCGAGCAGTTTCGGCAAGCTGTGTTCCAGCAGGTGCGCGACGGACGGCCCCGCCGTCTGGCCGCTGACGTTGATGGCCGCCACCACCTTGCCGGCCCGGTCGAACACGGGCGCGGCCAGGGCGATCAAGCCCTGTTCCAGCTCTTCCTGCACCAGGCACCAGCCCTGGCGCCGCACTTGCGCAATCTCTTCCATCAAGAGGTCGATATCGACCTTGGTCGCCGGCGTGATTTTCAGCAGCGCCATCTTCGACAGCCGTTCGCGCAGCACCTCGGGCGCCAGGCCCGACAGTAAAACCCGTCCCATCGAGGTGCAGTAGGCGGGCAGGCGGCTGCCGATGCCCAGGTTGATCGACATGGTGCGGTGCGCGGACAGGCGCACCACATACACGATGTCGTCGCCGTCGAGCACGGTGGCCGAGCACGACTGGCGCAAGGTCTGCATCAATTCTTCCAGCAGCGGCTGCGCCTGCGTCCACACGGGCAGCGACGACAAATAGGCATAGCCGAGGTCGAGCACCTTCGGCGTCAGGCGGAACAGCCGCCCATCCGCTTCCACGTAGCCAAGATGCAACAAGGTGTGCAGGATGCGCCGCGCGCCCGCGCGCGTCAGCTGCGTCCGCTCCGCCACTTCGCTCAGGGTCTGTTGCGGCGCGTCCGCGCCAAAACTGCGCAGCACGGCCAGGCCCCGCGCGAACGATTGCACATAGCTGTCGCCGGGACGCGGCGCGCCGTCGGCATCGAGGGTTTCTTCGGAGGAAAGGGGCGTGCTGCTGCGTGCGGTCATGGCGATTCCAATTGGTCAAGGTGGCAATTATAGCCATGGGGCCGGCGAAAACGGCAAATTGACAAGCGCCCCGATCAGGCATATTCTCACGAATAAGTTCTAAATACGAATATTTGTTCGTTATACGAACAAATGTCTGATGAGTTTGATTGGGAGGAGACAGGCAATGATCGACAAACTGCGTTCCAGCGTGCTTGATGCGCTGGCCGATATCCACGAT
Organism: Janthinobacterium sp. SUN026; assembly: GCF_030397625.1. Taxonomy (NCBI): domain Bacteria; kingdom Pseudomonadati; phylum Pseudomonadota; class Betaproteobacteria; order Burkholderiales; family Oxalobacteraceae; genus Janthinobacterium; species Janthinobacterium sp. SUN026. Next base: position 431,491 of record NZ_JAPQNU010000001.1, read on the forward strand.
GGCGCCACCGTCATGATTGGCGGCTTCGGCGGCGCGGGCCAGCCGGCCGAGCTGATCGATGGCTTGATCGCCCAGGGCGCGCGCGACCTCGTCATCGTCAACAACAATGCGGGCAATGGCGACACGGGCCTGGCCGCCCTGCTGAAAAACGGGCAAGTGCGCAAGATCATCTGCTCGTTCCCCCGACAGGCCGATTCCCACGTGTTCGACGCGCTGTACCGCGCGGGCAAGCTGGAGCTGGAATTGGTGCCGCAGGGCAATCTGGCCGAGCGCATCCGCGCCGCCGGCGCCGGCATCGGCGGCTTTTTCACGCCCACGGGTTACGGTACGGATTTGGCGAAGGGCAAGGAGACGCGCGAGATCGACGGCCGCATGTATGTGTTCGAGTCACCGATTCACGCCGACTTCGCGCTGATCAAGGCGGAGCAGGGCGACCGCTGGGGCAACCTGACTTACCGCAAGACGGCGCGCAACTTCGGCCCCATCATGGCCATGGCCGCGAAAGTCAGCATTGCTTCCGTGCATGAAGTTGCTGAACTGGGCAGCATCGATCCCGAGCACGTCATCACGCCGGGCCTGTTCGTGCAGCGCCTGGTGCAAGTGCCGCGCACGGCCACCGGCCCCGCCGGCTTCAAAGCTGCCTGAGGAATATCAAGTGAATAAATGGAATCGAGATCAAATGGCGGCCCGCGTGGCGGCGGACATCCATGAAGGCAATGTCGTCAACCTGGGCATCGGCTTGCCGACCCTGGTGGCGAACCACTTGCCGGCCGGCGCGGACATCATCTTGCACAGCGAAAACGGCGTGATCGGCATGGGCCCCGCGCCCGCGCCGGGCGAAGAAGACTACGACCTGATCAATGCGGGCAAGCAGCCCGTCACCCTGCTGGCGGGCGGCAGTTACTTCCACCACGCCGACAGCTTCGCCATGATGCGCGGCGGCCACCTGGACATCTGCGTGCTGGGCGCGTTTCAAGTCTCCGCCACGGGCGACCTGGCCAATTGGCACACGGGCGCGTCCGACGCCATTCCCGCCGTGGGCGGGGCCATGGACCTGGCCATCGGCGCGAAAAAAACCTGGGTCATGATGGAATTGCTGACCAAGACGGGTGAAAGCAAGCTGGTGCAGGCATGCACGTATCCGCTGACGGGCATCGCCTGCGTCAGCCGCATCTACAGCGACCTGGCCGTGCTCGACCTGTCGCCCGCCGGCGCCACGGTCGTCGAACTGGTGGATGGCTTGAGTTTCGAGCAGTTGCAAGCGTTGACGGCCGTGCCGCTGGCGGACGGACGTTAATTCACCGCCCATTCAATACACTTTCTTGGAGGAAAGAACATGACCCATGCTTACATTTGCGACGCGCAGCGCACGCCGTTTGGCCGCTATGGCGGCGGACTCGCCGGCGTGCGCGCCGACGACCTGGGCGCTGTGCCCATCCGCGCCTTGATGGCGCGCAACCCGAATGTGGACTGGAACGCCGTCACCGACGTGCTGTACGGCTGCGCCAACCAGGCGGGCGAGGACAACCGCAACGTGGCGCGCATGGCGGCCCTGCTGGCGGGCTTGCCCGACAGCGTGCCGGGCGCCACCCTGAACCGCCTGTGCGGCTCGGGCCTGGACGCCATCGGCAGCGCCGCCCGCTTCATCAAGAGCGGCGAAGCGGGCTTGCTGATCGCCGGCGGCGTGGAAAGCATGAGCCGCGCGCCGTTTGTCATGGGCAAGGCGGACAGCGCCTTTTCGCGCGGCATGAAAATGGAAGACACGACCATCGGCTGGCGCTTCATCAATCCCTTGATGAAGGCGCAGTACGGCGTCGATTCGATGCCGGAAACGGCGGAAAACGTGGCGTCGGACTTCGGCATCAGCCGTCTTGATCAGGATGCGTTCGCCCTGGCCAGCCAGGTGAAAGCGCTGGCGGCGCAGCAGGCGGGCGTGTTCGACAGTGAAATCTGCCCCGTCAGCATCGCCCAGAAGAAGGGCGAGCCCGTCGTCGTCGTCCGCGACGAGCATCCGCGCGCCACCACGCTGGAAACCTTGACGAAACTCAAGCCCGTCGTGCGCGCGGACGGCACGATCACGGCCGGCAACGCGTCCGGCGTCAACGATGGCGCGGCGGCCCTGCTGCTGGCCGACGAGGCGAACGCGGCCCGCTTTGGCCTGACGCCGCGCGCGCGGGTCGTGGCCATGGCGACGGCCGGCGTAGCGCCCCGCATCATGGGCATCGGGCCCGCGCCCGCCACCTTGAAAGTGCTGGCCATGACGGGCTTGACCCTGGCCGACTTCGACGTCATCGAACTCAACGAAGCGTTTGCCGCGCAGGGCCTGGCCGTGCTGCGCCAGCTGGGCTTGCCCGACGACGACCCGCGCGTGAACCCGAATGGCGGCGCCATCGCCCTGGGCCACCCGCTGGGCGCGTCGGGCGCGCGCCTGGCCATGACGGCCGTCAACCAGCTGCACCGCACGGGCGGGCGCTATGCACTCTGCACCATGTGCATCGGCGTGGGCCAGGGCATCGCGCTGGTGCTGGAACGGGTCTGACCTCCAGCGCGTCCGGGCAGGCACCATGCACTGTGCACTGACACAAGATGCGGCATCGGCATCGGCCAGGGTATCGCGCTGGTGCTGGAACGGGTCTGATTCCGCCCGCCCGCAGGTGAAAAAAGTTGCCGGCGATACGTATTAACGCGTATGCCGGGCGGCTTTTTGACCCTGATCAAGGGCGTATGATGCAAAACCAGCCCGGGCAACCCGGCTGGCGTTGGCTTTTTCACACGAACAAGAAGACTGATATGACATCCCACGATACTCCGCATGACGTTGCGCAGCTGACATCCCAGCAGCGCATCAAGGCCATCATTGGCGCTTCCTCCGGTAACCTGGTCGAATGGTTCGACTTCTATATTTACTCGTTCTGCGCGCTGTACTTCTCGCACGCCTTCTTCCCTTCCGGTAACCCGACGACGCAGCTGCTGCAGACGGCCGGCATCTTTGCCGCCGGCTTCCTCATGCGTCCCGTGGGCGGCTGGCTGTTCGGCCGCATCGCCGACAAATACGGCCGCCGCCAGTCGATGATGATTTCCGTGCTGATGATGTGCGGCGGCTCGCTGATGATCGCCGTGCTGCCCACGTATGAAACCATCGGCGCTTTCGCCCCGTTCCTGCTGCTGGTGGCGCGCCTGTTCCAGGGCTTGTCCGTGGGCGGCGAATACGGTACCAGCGCCACCTATATGAGCGAAGTGTCGGAATCGGGCAAGCGCGGTTTCTTCGCCTCGTTCCAGTACGTGACCCTGATCGGCGGCCAGTTGCTGGCCTTGCTGGTGCTGGTGGTCTTGCAGCAATTGCTGACCCTGGAAGAATTGCGTGCCTGGGGCTGGCGCATCCCGTTCGTCTTCGGCGCCCTGGCGGCCCTCGTGTCGCTGAACCTGCGTAAATCCCTGACGGAAACGACCACCGCCAGCGAGCGCAAGGACAAGGACGCGGGCAGTCTGCGCGGTTTGCTCAAGCATAAGCGCGCCTTCATCACGGTACTTGGCTTTACGGCCGGCGGCTCGCTCGTGTTCTACACGTTCACCACCTACATGCAGAAATACCTGGTCAACACGGCCGGCATGGATACCAAGACGGCCAGCGCTGTCATGACGTGCGCCTTGCTCGTCTACATGATTTTGCAGCCGGTGTTCGGCGCCTTGTCGGACCGCATCGGCCGCCGCACCTCGATGCTGTTCTTCGGCGGCCTGGCCACCCTGTGCGTGTTGCCGATCATGCATGCCTTGAAAGACATCACCAGCCCGTACGCGGCGTTTGGCCTGATCATCATCGCGCTGGCCATCATCAGCTTCTATACGTCGATCAGCGGCTTGATCAAGGCGGAAATGTTCCCCGTCGAAGTGCGCGCGCTGGGCGTGGGCCTGTCGTATGCGGTCGCCAACGCCATGTTCGGCGGTTCGGCCGAATACGTGGCGCTGCAGTTCAAGGCCTGGCACGTGGAAGAGTATTTCTATTGGTATGTGACCATCATGTGCCTGATTTCCTTCATCGTGGCCATCCGCATGCCGGACCCGAGCCGCTCGGGACTGCTGAAGTAAGCTTGCCGTAAAATAAGGGGACACTGCGGTGTCCCCTTTTTCATCACCGCCTTTTTATCGTGCCGATCAGGAGTTTCCATGTCGTATGTCATTGCCGCAGCCATCCAGCCCAGCGTTCCCGTCAGCGGCAGCGTTGATACTTTCCCCGTCCACCGCATCTATTGCGTGGGCCGCAACTATGTCGACCATGCCAAGGAAATGGGCCACACGGGCCGCGAGGCGCCGTTTTTCTTCATGAAGCCTGCCGACGCCGTGCTGCCCGTGCCTGCCGGCACGACGGGCGAGTTGCCGTATCCGGCGCAGACGCAGGATTTCCAGCACGAGATGGAACTGGTGGTAGCCATCGGCAAGGGCGGCAGCGATATCGGCGTGGCCGATGCGCTGAGCCACGTGTGGGGCTATGCGATCGGCCTGGACATGACGCGCCGCGACGTGCAGGGTGCGGCGAAAAAGCAGGGCCGTCCGTGGGAAACGGGCAAGGCGTTCGAGCACTCGGCGCCCATCGGTTCCATCACGCCGGCCGCGCAGGCGGGCGACGTCAGCCATGCCGCCATCACCCTGCACGTGAATGGCGAGCCGCGGCAAAGCAGCAGCATCGACATGCTGATCTGGAATGTGGCGGAAACCATCGCCGACCTGTCGACCTACTTTACCCTGCAGCCAGGCGACCTGATCTACACGGGAACGCCGGCCGGCGTGGCGGCCGTGCAGCGCGGCGACGAGCTGGTGGGGGCCATCGATGGCCTGGAGACCTTGCGCGTGAAAGTGGTCTAAGTTGTCAAGGAGACTGGCATGATGAATGACACGTATGCTGTGGCGCAACCCACGCGGGCCGGGATCGACGCCCTGGCAGGGCCGGCCCTGCTGGAATTCGGCACGGGCTGGTGCGGCCACTGCCGCGCCACCCAGGCGCCGCTGGCCGCCGCCTTTGCGCAGCACCCCGAGGTGCCGCACCTGCGCGTGGAAGACGGCCCCGGCCGCGCCCTGGGACGCTCGTTCCGGGTGAAACTGTGGCCGACCTTGATTTTCCTCAAGGATGGCCAGGAAGTGGCGCGCCTCGTGCGCCCGCTCGACAGCGCGGAGATCGCCAAGGCGTTCGCCCTGATCGACGCGTAGGCGGTTTCCATCATTTCTTGCCGCACCGCACCACTGCGCGTATCATAAGCCGCTTACAGCAAGATCAACCGCATCCTTCGTGATGCAGGCGCGATCATCGCCGGCCCGCTCCACCCGGAGGGGCCGCAGGCAAGGATTCACCACAAATGACCGATGCCGCGATGCCGACGCGCGGGTCTGGTACGGAATGCCTGGCGATACGCCGGGCCTGATACACGTCGCCCATCCCCTGACGCCTTTCCTGCCGTGCCCCGGGTAACCGGATGGCGCACGACCGTTGTTTCTCTGATCAGCACTGATCGCAGCGCGATAGCGCGCGTTTGTTCACCGTTGCCTGCCGTTAACAACGGCGTGTTGCTGCGTGGAATTTGTTTGCGAATTTAATAGCAAATTCACAGCAAATACGTCCGCGCACGGCTATGATATGTGAACCGCGCGCCTAGACAACGTGCTGTGCTGCTGCCTGAAAAAACATCCAGAGAATGGCCTTTAGACACCCTCCCCAAGGAGCGCAGTAAATGAGCACCCCCCCCAAGAAAAATTCCCCCGGCACGGTGCTGTTCGCCAGCCTGATCGGCACCACCATCGAGTTCTTTGACTTTTATATCTACGCCACCGCCGCCGTGCTGGTGTTCCCGAAACTGTTCTTCCCCGCCGGCGACCCGTCGGCCGCCGTGCTGCAGTCGCTGGCCACGTTCGCCATCGCCTTCTTCGCCCGTCCCATCGGTTCGGCCGTGTTCGGCCACTTCGGCGACCGCATCGGCCGCAAGGCGACCCTCGTGGCCGCCTTGCTGACGATGGGTATCTCCACCGTCATCATCGGCTTGCTGCCGACGTATGCCGCCATCGGCACCCTGGCGCCGCTGCTGCTGGCGCTGTGCCGTTTCGGCCAGGGCCTGGGCCTGGGCGGCGAGTGGGGCGGCGCGGTGCTGCTGGCCACGGAAAACGCGCCACCGGGCAAGCGCGCCTGGTACGGCATGTTCCCGCAGCTGGGCGCGCCGATCGGCTTCTTCCTGTCGGGCGGCATCTTCCTGCTGCTGAGCGAAACCATGACCGATGAGCAATTCTTCAGCTACGGCTGGCGCATCCCGTTCCTCGCCAGCGCGCTGCTGGTCATCGTCGGCCTGTACGTGCGTTTGAAGATCACGGAAACGCCGGACTTCCAGAAAGTCATCGACAAGAACGAGGTCGTCAAACTGCCGGTGGCCACCGTGTTCCGCCAGCATGGCCGCATGTTGTTCCTGGGCACCATCATCGCCCTGGCCACTTTCGTGCTGTTCTACCTGATGACGGTGTTCGCGCTGAGCTGGGGTACGACCAAGCTGGGTTTCACGCGCAAGGAATTCCTCGTCGTGCAGCTGTTTGCCGTGCTGTTCTTCGCCCTGACGATTCCATTCTCGGCCGTGCTGGCCGACCGCCGCGGCCGCCGCGCCACCCTGATCTGGGTCTCCGTCGCCATCGCCATCTTCGGCCTGGTGCTCGCGCCCATGTTCGGTTCGGGCGTGACGTGGGAAGTGACGGTCTTCATGGCTGTCGGCCTGGGCCTGATGGGCATGACCTACGGACCGCTGGGCACGATGTTGTCCGAACTGTTCCCGCCCGAAGTGCGCTACACGGGCGCGTCGCTGACGTTCAACCTGGCCGGCATCCTGGGCGCCTCGCTGGCGCCGTACATCGCTACCTGGCTGGCCACGAACTATGGCTTGCAGTACGTGGGCTATTACCTGTCGCTGGCAGCCGTGCTGACCCTGGGCGCGCTGCTGATGGTAGGCAAGCCACGCGAGGGCAAGGAAGCCTGGCAGTAACACCCCTCTGACCCCACCGGTCCCGAAAGCCGCCAGCTGCAACGCTGGCGGCTTTTTTTGTCGGTAAAACACCACGCCGCCCGCCTGCCGAGATTCTTGTTGACAGTCAAAATCGGCTGGTGGTAAGGTGTGCACACGTGTGCAATGCAGTGCAAGTCTTGAAAAAGCACATCCCTGGACAGTGACACCGCAAGATAGCGGTGCGGTCTGAAGTACCACAACGACAACAAACTTGGAGTGAGACGATGAAGATGCGCAATGTTGCGATTGCTATAAGCCTGGCCCTGCCGATGACGGCCATGGCCGCCGAGGAACGCCTGTCCGTGCTGTGTTCGGCCGACATGGAGTGGTGCCAGCTGATGAAGAACCGCTTCGAGGCGGAAAGCAAGATCAAGGTATCGATGATCAGGAAGAGCGCCGGCGAGGCGTATGCGAAGATCCGCGCCGAAGCGTCGAACCCGAAATCGGACATCTGGTGGGGCGGCACGGGCGACCCGCATCTGCAAGCGGCCGCCGAAGGCTATACGGAAGAATACAAGTCGCCCACCTTGCCCAAGCTGCAGCCGTGGGCGCTCAAGCAGGCCGAGACGGCCAAGTACCGCACCGTCGGCATCTACATCGGCATCCTGGGCCTGGCCTACAACGAAAACGTGCTGAAGAAGAAAAACCTGCCGCCGCCGCAATGCTGGAAAGACCTCGTCAAGCCCGCCTACAAGGGCGAGATCGAGATGGCCAACCCGAACTCCTCGGGCGCCGCCTACAACGCGCTGGCCACCGTGGTGCAGCTGTTCGGCGAAGAGGAAGCCTTCGATTTCCTGGCGAAAATGGGCCAGAACGTCAGCAAGTATCCGAACGCGGGCGTGGCGCCCGGCGAGGACGTGGGCCGCGGCGAAGCGGGCGTGGCCATCGGTTTCATGCATGACCTGATGAAACTCACCGTGGCCGGCTTTCCCGTGAAAGTCTTGCCGCCCTGCGAAGGCACGGGTTACGAGATCGGCTCGATGAGCATCGTCAAGGGCGCGAAAAACATGGAGCAGGCAAAGAAATTCTATGAATTCGCCCTGCGCCCGGACGTGCAGAGCGAAGCGGTGAAAGCGCTGGCGTTCCAGATCCCGTCCAACGTGGCCGCCACCATTCCCGCCGCCTCGCCCCGCCTGGAAAACATCAAGACCATCAACTACGACTTCGCCAAGTATGGCGCCTCGGACACGCGCAAGCGTTTGCTGCAACGCTGGACGACACAGATTTATTCGGCTGGCAATTAAGGCGTAAAGACTGTCATCGTACCGAACCTGCCGCATGCCGCAATGGCCATGCCGGCGGGTCTACTTAGCTGGATAGAGACCTCATGAAAAAGATATTTTACGGCTGGCTGCTGGCCGCCCTGGCAGCGTTGTGCCTGTTGCCCTGGCAGCAACAGGAAGCGGGATTGTTTGCCGGCGAATGGTTGCGCGACGGCCAGTTCTTCAGTGACCGTGGCGCACCGGCCGTGCTGCACCTGCTGTCGTTCGGCGCCTGGCCGCTGGGCGTGTTCTTCGCCCTGATCGCCGCCAGCGCCGCGCTGGTGGCCGGCAATCCCCACCGCAAGACCCTGGGCCTGGGCCAGATCGCCATCGGCGGCGCCGGCATGCTGTGGCTGGCATGGCTGGGCTGGGGGCCGCTGGCCGCCGGCACGGGCCTGGGCTTCGGCGCGCTGCTGCTGGCGCTGTGCCTGCTGTTCCTTCTCACCTCGGGCGCGGCCGCCTGCGGCGTGTGCCGCGGCGACGCCTTCGTGGCCGGCGCCATCGGCCTCATCATTTGCCTGATTTCCCTGTTCGTGCTGTTCCCCGTCGCGCTGATCCTTGTCAGCGCCGGCCAGCCCATGGATGATGGCGGCACGGGTGCCGCGGCCCTGGTGCGCCGCCTGGCGGACCCCGGCATCTGGAGCCTCAATTGCGTGTCCGGCCCCGGCCGCTGCGGCGTGGCCTGGAATACGCTGGCGCTGGCGCTGCTGACGGGCGTGTCGGCCACCTTCCTCGGTCTCGTGTTCGCCCTCTTGGTGACGCGCACCAATGGCCGCTGGGTACGCCCGATGCGCGCCATTACGATACTCCCCATCGTCACACCGCCTTTCGTGCTGGGCCTGGCCCTGATCCTGCTGTTCGGCCGCAACGGTGCCATCACGGGCCTCGTCGGCGACCTGTTCGGTATCGAGCAGAGCCGCTGGCTGTACGGCATGACGGGCGTGTGGCTGTCGCAGATGCTGGCCTTTGCGCCAATTGCCTTCATGACATTAATTGGTGTGGTGGAAGGCGTCAGCCCCTCGCTGGAAGAAGCGTCGGGCACCCTGGGCGCCAGCAGCTGGCAAACCTTCGTCAAGGTGTCGCTGCCCTTGATGCGTCCCGGCATCGCCAATGCCTTTTTGCTGTGCTTTATCGAAAGCATGGCCGACTTCGGCAACCCGATGGTGCTGGGTGGCAACTTCCACGTGCTATCGACGGAAATCTTCTTTTCCGTGGTGGGCGCCTCGAACGACCAGGGCCGCGCCGCCACCCTGGCCATCGTGCTGCTGACTTTTGCCGTGGGCGCCTTCTTCATCCAGAACCTGTGGCTGGGCAAGAAATCGTATGTGACGGTGACGGGCAAGGCCGACCACGGCGGCCACGCCTCGCTCAACCCGCGCCTGAAAACCACGCTGTGGACCATCGCCCTGCCATGGTTCGCCTTTACGGCCCTGATCTACGGCACGGTGGTGGCGGGCGGCTTCGTGAATAACTGGGGCCAGGACAATGCCTTCACCTTGCGCCACTACATCGACGCCTTCGGCATCACGGCGGGCGCTTCCGGCTGGCACTGGACGGGCCAGGCCTGGCCGTCGCTGTTCACCACCTTGATGATTTCGGCCATCGCCGCGCCCTTGACGGCCTTTGTCGGCATCCTGTCGGCCTGGCTGCTGGTGCGCCAGCAATTCGCCCTGAAAAGCGCGTTCGAGTTCGGCACCATGCTCAGCTTTGCCATTCCCGGCACCGTCATCGGCATCAGCTACATTCTGGCGTTCAACTCGGCGCCCATCGAGTTGACGGGCACGGCCACGATTTTGATCCTGTGCTTTGTCTTCCGCAACATGCCGATGGGATTGCGTACGGGCATCGCCGCCATGCGCCAGCTCGACGGCAGCCTGGACGAGGCCTCGATCACTCTGGGCGCCAGCAGCTGGACCACCATGCGCAAGGTCATCCTGCCGCTGTTGCGCCCGGCCATTGCCTCGGCCCTCGTGTATGGCTTCGTGCGCTCGATCACGTCGATCTCGGCTGTCGTCTTCCTCGTCAGCGCCGATTACGACATGGCCACGTCCTACATCATCGGCCTGGTGTCGAACGGCAACTACGGCACGGCGATTGCCTACGCCACGGTCTTGATCGTCGTCATCCTGCTGTGCATCCAATTGATTCATTTGCTGGTCGGCAAGCGCCGCCTTCGCCGCGTCAGCGCCGAAAAAACGCTGCCGGCCGCCGTTCCCAACCTGGAAAAGAGCTACGCATGAACCACTTTACTACCCACGAAACAGAGATTGCCGCGCTGGAATTCGATGGCGTCACCAAGCGCTACGGCAAGGCCCTGGCCGTGAACGATGTGTCGTTCACCATCGCGCCGCACACCATGGTCACCCTGCTGGGTCCCAGCGGCTGTGGCAAGACCTCGACCCTGCGCCTGATCGCCGGCCTGGAACGCGTCAGCGCCGGACGCATCCTGCTGGCCGGCGAGGACGTCACCTTGACCTCGGCCGCCGAGCGCGACGTCAGCATGGTGTTCCAGTCCTACGCCCTGTTTCCGCACATGACGGTGCTCGACAACGTGTGCTACGGCCTCATCGTGTCCGGTGAAACCAAGCCGCGCGCCGTGGAACGGGCGCAGGAAAGCTTGCGCCTGGTGGGCCTGGCCGATTTTGCCGCGCGCTTCCCGAACGAGTTGTCGGGCGGCCAGCAGCAGCGCGTGGCCGTGGCCCGTTCGCTGGTGCTGCAGCCCAAGGTGCTGCTGCTGGACGAACCGCTGTCGAACCTCGACACGAAACTGCGCCGCCGCGTGCGCGACGAGATCCGCGACATCCAGGTCAAGCTGGGCTTGACGGCCGTGTATGTCACGCATGACCAGGAAGAGGCGCTGGCTATTTCTGACCAGATCATCGTGATGAACCGGCAAGTGATCGCGCAAAAGGGCACGCCGCACGAGCTGTTTGAATCGCCGGCCGACAAATTCGTCGCCGACTTCATCTGTAACGCGAACATCGTCGATGGCGTGATCGAAGCGGTGGCCGACGGCAAGGCCACCTGCGTCATGGGCAAGTTGCGGCTGCGTCTGCCATGCCGCAGCCAGCGCAGCGGCGAAGCGAGTTTCGCCGTGCGTCCGGAAGCGATCCTGCTGTCGCCCGCGCAGCCCGACAGCGCCATGGTGGTGCGCGTGGCGCGCGCCACCTACCTGGGGCGCGAAATGCAATACACGCTCGACACGCCGGTCGGCGAACTGTTTGCCGTCTCGCACGACTTGAGCCAGGTTTTCACGCAAGGCACATCGGTCGCCATGACCGTACACGAACATGGCGCAGCCATCATTGGAGGACAAGCATGACAGATATGACACAGGCAGCGGTACTGGCCGACGCGGCCACCCTGGAGCGCTATGCCTACGCCCGGCACATCATCCGCCAGGCGGGCGAGATTGCGCTGGGCATGTTTCACCGCCGCACGGAACTGGTGATCGAGGAAAAAGGCTTGCAGGACATGGTCAGTATCGCCGATCGCATGGTGGAAGACTATGTGCGCGCGCAAATCGCCGCGCGTTTTCCTGACGACGCCGTGGTGGGCGAGGAGCGGGGCGGCGGGGCGTCGGACGCGCGCTGCGTGTGGGTCATCGATCCCATCGACGGCACGGCCTGTTTCGTCAACGGCATGCTGGCCTGGTGCGTGTCGATCGGCGTGCTGGTCGACGGCAAGCCGGCCATCGGCGCCGTGTACGACCCGAATGCGGACGAGCTGTTCCACGCCTGCCAGGGGCAGGGCGCCTACGTGGCGGCGAAGGCCGGCGAAACGCGGCTGCGCGTCAACGACGTGGCCAGTTTGCAGGGCGGCGTGCTGGGCGTGGGTTTTTCGCACCGCGTGGGCACCGATACTTTTTTACCGTTCCTGCTCGACGTGCTGGAAGAGGGCGGCATGTTCATCCGCAACGGTTCCGGCGCGCTGATGATCGCCTATGTGGCGGCCGGACGCCTGATCGGTTATTTCGAGCCGCACATCAATTCCTGGGATTGCCTGGCCGGCATCGTGCTCGTCAACGAGGCGGGCGGGCGCTGCAATGATTTCCTGGCCGATAACGGCCTGGAAAAGGGCAATCCCATCCTGGTGGGCGGCCCCCGCCTGTATCCGCAACTGGCAGCGCTGGCCTTGCCGCGCTGTGCCTGAGCACATTTTATTGAAAGGGAGGACAGGCGTCCGGCGAGGGGCGCGCGTAGTGGCAACACACTGTTGAGCATCATGAGTAATCCACCACCATAAAAACAAGCAGGAGACAAAATGAAAAACGGGATGAAAAACGAGATGAATACCATGCAGTTGAACAAGATCGCCGCCGTATTCTTGCTGGCCGTGCCAGGCTGCGTGCTGGCTGAATCGAGCGTCGTCGTGTACGGGCGCATCCATGCGGGCTTCGACCGTATCGAAACGTCAAGCTCGGCCACGGCGCCGAATGGCGAATCCATTTCTCGCGTATCGGACAATTCCTCGAAGATCGGCTTCCGGGGAAGGGAAGACTTGGGCAATGGCAACACGGCCTTCTTCCAGATCGAGGGCAATGCCAAGCTGGACGATGGAACGGGCGCCATCAATAGCAAGGATACCTTTGTCGGGCTGGAAAATCCCGCCTATGGCCGCATCGCGCTGGGCCGCTTTGCCACGCCGATTCGCCAGATCAACGGCTACACCAACCGTTTCGTGGGCGAAGGCATCCAGGATGACGCCAACATCTCCCAGCTGGGCGGCGAAGGCTTCAACCGCCGCAGTTCGAACGCCGTCAGCTACCGCACGCCCGTGCTGCAAGGCTTCAGCGCCACGATTTACCGCGCCAGCGAAAACGAGGCATCGAACGGCGACCGCATCTATTCGGGCATCGTGCAATACGTGAACGGCCCCATCAAGGGCGCCGTCGGCTATGAAAAGCACAAGGACTTGCGTCCCGGCTTCAGCGAAAAGATGTTCCGCGCCTTGGGCAATTACAACTTCGGCGGCGGCGACGTGGGCGTGGCCTGGAACCGCATGGTGTATGACGTGGCCGGCGGCGACTTGCAGCGCGACTACTTCACCATCACGGGCGCCTACAAGGCGGGCGGCGGTTCCTTCATCGGCCGGTTCGGCGTGGCAGGCGACGTGTCCGGCAGCGCGCCCAACGGCAGCAGCGTGACCATCAAGGCGACCACCCTGGTGCGCGGCGACGACAGCGGTGCCAAGCAGGCCACCCTGGGCTACGAGTATTACCTGTCCAAGCGCAGCACCGTCTATGCCTACTATACGCAAACGAATAACGACAGGAACGCCAACTACACGTTTGGCGGCAATGCCTTCGCCGCCACCAAGAAGGGTGCCAAGCTCAGCGGTGTGATGCTGGGCGTCATCCACCTGTTTTAACCTTTTTTGCCCGGATTTGCACACGTGTGCATTTCCGGGCGGCATTATCCCGACTATCAAGGAGATGGAAATGATTCAAGTGGCATTGTTCGGCGCCGGGCGCATCGGCCGCATTCACGCCGGCAATCTGGTGCGCCAGCTTGGCGTGCGCCTGAAATACGTGGTCGACGTGCATGCGGGCGCGGCGGCGGAAGTGGCGGCCCTGCATGGCGCCAGCGTCGCCAGCGTGGAAGCGGTGCTGGCCGACCCTGAAGTCAAGGCCGTGCTGATCGCGTCGAGCACGGATACGCATGCGGACCTGATCGTGCGCGCAGCGGCTGCCGGCAAGGCCATCTTTTGCGAAAAACCCGTCGACCTGACGCTGGAGCGTGCGCGCGCCGCCGCCGTTGCCGTCAAGGATGCTGGCGTGCTGTGCATGATCGGCTTCCAGCGCCGCTACGACCCCACGTTTGCCGCCGTCAGGCAGCGCATCGCAGCGGGCGAGATCGGCGCGCCGGAGTTGCTGGTGGTCACCAGCCGCGATCCCGGCCCGCCGCCCGTCAGCTACATCAAGGTATCGGGCGGCATCTTCAAGGATATGCTGATCCACGATTTCGACATTTTCCGCTGGATACTCGACGATGAAGCCGTCAGCGTGCACGCCACGGGAAGCTGCCTCGTCGACCCCGCCATCGGCGAGGCCGGCGACCTGGACACGGCCGTCGTCACCATCCGTACGGCCAAGGGACGTTTGTGCCAGATCAATGCCTCTCGCCGCGCCGCCTACGGTTACGACCAGCGCTTCGAAGTGCTGGGCAGCGCCGGCATGCTGCAGGCAGGCAACCACAAGCCGACGGAAGTGACGGCCTATGGTTCGGTGAACGTCAGCGTGGACAAGCCGGAAGATTTCTTCCTGGAACGCTACCGCGCCGCCTACGCCAGCGAAATGGCGCACTTTTTCGAGGCCTTTGCCCATGGCGCGCCCTTGCGCACCACCGTCCACGATGGCTTGAAGGCACTGGAACTGGCCGAGGCGGCCACCGTGTCATGGCGCGAACAGCGCATCGTGCAATTGTCATAAGGAATGCATGTGATGAAGAATACGACTGAATTTGCCCAGGGACGCGCGCTGGACGTGATCTGCCTGGGCCGCCTGGCGGTGGATCTGTACGCGCAGCAGATCGGCAGCACCCTGGAAGACGCGACCAGTTTCGCCAAGTACCTGGGCGGCTCGTCGGCGAATATCGCCTTCGGCACGGCCCGTTTGGGTTTGAAGTCCGCCATGCTGTCGAAAGTGGGCGACGACCACATGGGGCGTTTCTTGAAGGATACGTTATCGAAAGAGGGTTGCGACGTCAGCCATGTCGGCATCGACCACGACCGTTTGACGGCGCTGGTGATGCTGGGCATCAAGGATAAAAACACGTTTCCCCTGATTTTCTACCGTGAAAACTGCGCCGACATGGCCATCGAGTCATCCGCCGTCGACGCCGCCTTTATCGCCTCCAGCAAGGCGCTGTTGATCACCGGCACGCACTTCTCCACGGCTGCCATGCACGCCGTCAGCACGCAGGCCCTGAAATTGGCGCGCGCCAACAACGTGCGCACCGTGCTCGACATCGATTACCGGCCCGTGCTGTGGGGTTTATCGGGCAAGGCGGACGGCGAAACGCGTTTCGTCTCGAACGACGGTGTGACGCGCCACCTGCAGGCGATCCTGCCGCAATTTGATTTGATCGTCGGCACGGAAGAGGAATTCATGATCGCCGGCGGTGGCGCCGACATCATGGCGTCCTTGCGCGCCGTGCGGGCCGTGAGCGGTGCCACGCTGGTCGTCAAGCGGGGGCCGCTGGGCTGCGCCGTCATCGACGCGGCCATTCCAGCCAGTCTCGATGTGGCTTTCAACTATCAGGGCGTGCGCGTCGAAGTGCTGAACGTGCTGGGCGCCGGGGACGCGTTTCTCTCGGGCTTTTTGAAAGGCTGGCTGCGCGGCGAGGATTACGAGGCGTGCTGCCGCTATGCAAATGGCTGCGGCGCCCTCGTCGTGTCGCGCCACGGTTGCGCGCCGGCCATGCCGTCGCCTGTGGAGCTCGATTATTTCCTCGCCAATGCGGCGAAACTGACGCAACCGGACCAGGACGCCACCTTGTCGCGCCTGCACCGCACGACGGTGGCGCGCTCGCAGTGGGACGAGCTGTGCGTGTTCGCGTTTGATCATCGCACGCAATTCTTTGAGCTGGCGCAACAGGGCGTTAGTGATGAAGCGCGGATTTCAACGCTGAAGCAACTGTTCGTGCAAGCCGTGGGCCAGACGGAAGCGGCGCGTGGCTTGCAGGGCGGCACGGGCGTGCTGATCGATGACCGTTATGGCGTCGATGCGCTCAACGATGCGACCGGGCGCGGCTGGTGGATCGGCCGTCCTGTCGAGATGCCGGGATCGAACCCGCTGCAATTCGACTGGGGCCGCTCGCTGGCGTCGCGCCTGACGCAGTGGCCCAAGGAACACGTGATCAAGTGCCTGGTGCAGTTGCACCCCGACGATACGCCGGAAAACCGCCTGGAACAGGAAGCGCAGATCAAGGGCTTGTACGACGCGGCGCAAATCACGGGCCATGAGTTGCTGCTGGAAATTATTCCTGCGAAGTCCTTGCCGCAGCACGACGATACCGTGTACCGCGCGGTGAAACGGCTGTACAACCTGGGCATTTACCCGGAATGGTGGAAGCTGGAAAGCATGTCGGCCCAGCAATGGCAAGCCATCGATGCCCTCGTGCACGAGCGCGATCCGTATTGCCGCGGCGTCGTCCTGCTGGGCTTGAACGCGCCGATTGCCGCCCTGGCCGCCAGTTTTGAGCAAGCCAGTGCCAGCACGACGTGCCGCGGCTTCATGGTGGGACGCACCATCTTCCAGGAGCCGAGCCGCCGCTGGCTGGCGGGCGAACTCGACGATGCGGGCCTGATCGCCGCAGTGCGTGCCAACTTCGAGCAGCTCATTGCCCTGTGGCAGCGCACGCGCAACCGCCTGGAGCGTGCCGCATGAAGACGACGATCCGCTTGACCATGGCGCAGGCTTTAGTCTGCTACCTGGCCGCCCTGCGCACGGAAGAGGGCGATGGTTCCTTGATCCCCCTGTTCGGTGGCGCCTTCGCCATCTTTGGCCACGGCAACGTGGCGGGCCTGGGCGAGGCGCTGTACCAGTACCGCGACAGCTTCCCCACGTACCGCGCCCACAACGAGCAGGCGATGGCACACTCTGCCATTGCCTATGCGAAAGCCCACATGCGCCGGCGCATGCTGGCCGTCACCAGTTCCATCGGCCCCGGCGCCACCAATTTGCTGACGGCCGCCGCGCTGGCCCACGTGAATCGCTTGCCGGTCTTGCTGTTGCCCGGCGACGTGTTCGTCTCGCGCGCGCCGGACCCCGTATTGCAGCAGCTGGAAGACGCCAGCGACGGCAGCGTGTCGGTGAATGATGCCTTTAAACCTTTATCGCGCTATTTCGACCGCATCGTGTATCCGGAGCAATTGCTGACGGCCTTGCCGCGCGCCATCGCCGCCTTGACGGACCCGGCCGCCTGCGGTCCCGTCACGTTATCTCTGCCGCAAGATGTGCAAACGATGGCGTATGACTATCCGGCCGATTTCTTTACTCCGCGCACCGTGCGTTTCCGCGCCGTGCCGCCCGTGGAGCAGGAACTGGAAGAGGCGGCCGCCTTGCTGAAACATGCGAAACAGCCGCTGATCGTGGCCGGCGGCGGCGTGCTGTACGGCAAGGCTGGCGCCGCCTTGCAGGCGTTTGCCGAGCGCCACGGCATCCCCGTGGCGGAAACCCAGGCCGGCAAGAGCGCCTTGCCGTGGGACCATCCGCTGCAGCTGGGCGCCATCGGCGTGACGGGTTCGCCTGCCGCGAACGCGCTGGCGGCGCAGGCGGACGTGGTGCTGGCTGTCGGCACGCGCTTGCAGGATTTCACGACGGGCTCGAATTCGTTGTTTGCGCAAGCGCAATTGGTCAGCCTGAACGTCAACGCTTTCGATGCGCTGAAACGCCGTGGCCTGGGCGTGCAGGCGGACGCGACACTTGGCTTGCAGGGCTTGTCGCGGTACTTGCCTAATTGGAACAGCGCGGGCCACTGGCTGGACCGCGCGCAGCAGGCGGGCCAAGCCTGGCGCGCGACGGTAGCCACGATTACGGGTCTGCGCGACGTGGCCGGCTTGCCGTATGACGGCGAAGTCATCGGCGCCGTGCAGCGCTCTTCACCGGATTCTACTGTGCGCGACATCGTCGTTTGCGCGGCGGGGACGCTGCCGGCCGAGTTGCACAAACTGTGGCGCACGAGTACACCCGGCGGCTACCACATGGAATACGGCTATTCGTGCATGGGCTATGAAATCGCCGGCGGCCTGGGCGTCAAGATGGCGAAACCGGATGCCGAGGTCATCGTCATGGTAGGCGACGGCAGTTATCTGATGATGAATTCGGAAATCGCCACCTCCGTCATGCTGGATAAAAAACTCATCATCGTCGTGCTCGACAACCGGGGTTACGGCTGCATCAACCGCCTGCAGCAGGCGTGCGGCAACGCGTCATTCAACAATATGTTGCCCGACAGCGCACCCGCCATCGACTTCGCCCTGCACGCCCGGTCGCTGGGCGCGCTGTCCGAACACGTGGCCAACATTGCCGAACTGGAACAGGCGATGCTGCGCGCCCGCGCCGCCAGCCGCACCTACTTGATCTGCATCAATACGGACGCTACGCGCACGACCGCGGAGGGCGGTTGCTGGTGGGAAGTGGCCGTACCCGAAGTCTCGACACAAGCCGGCGTGCAAGCGGCGCGCGCCCGTTATGAACTTGACCGCCAAGGACAACAAAAATGACTACATGGAATGTGACGATCGGCATCAACCCGATCTCGTGGATGAACGACGATTTACCCAGCCTGGGCGGCGAAACGCTGCTGGAAACAGCCCTCAAGGAAGGCGCCGAGATCGGCTACGTGGGTTTTGAGCTGGGCAACAAGTTTCCCAAGGATGCCCCCGCCCTGAACGCCGTGCTGGGCAAATATAATCTCGCCTGCGTGTCCGGCTGGTATTCGGGACGGCTGGCCCATC
The DNA here is from genome assembly GCF_030397625.1 of Janthinobacterium sp. SUN026. Lineage (NCBI taxonomy): Bacteria > Pseudomonadati > Pseudomonadota > Betaproteobacteria > Burkholderiales > Oxalobacteraceae > Janthinobacterium > Janthinobacterium sp. SUN026. Next base: position 450,242 of record NZ_JAPQNU010000001.1, read on the forward strand.
GCTCGGTCGAGGAGGAAATCGCCGCCGTAGCCTCGCATTTACGTCTGCTGGCCGACAGCGGCGCCACCGTCATGGTCTACGGCGAAGTGGCGGACGCCATCCAGGGCGAAGCCCGCCCGTTGTATAAACGTCCGCGCTTTCAGTCGCCGCAGCAATGGCAGGCGTACGCCGACAAATTGACGGCGTTTGCGAAACACTTGCTCGACCACGGCGTGCGCCTCGCCTACCACCACCACATGGGCGCCTACGTGGAAACCCCGGCCGACGTGGACCAGTTGATGGCCTTGACGGGGCCGCAAGTGGGTTTGCTGTTCGACACGGGCCACATCACCTTTGCCGGCGGCGACGCGCTGGCAGTCTTGAACAAGCACATCGATCGCATCTGCCACGTGCATTGCAAGGACGTGCGCCCCAACGTGGTGAAACTGGCGAGAAATGGCCACTGGAGTTTCCTGCAGGCCGTCATCAATGGCGCCTTCAGCGTGCCGGGCGACGGCAGCATCGACTTTCCTGCCATCCTCACGCGCCTGTATTTGCACGGCTACGAGGGCTGGCTGGTGGTGGAAGCGGAGCAAGATCCGGCCGTGGCCCCCAGTTATCAGTATGCCAAGATGGGCCACGATTACCTGGCACGCCTGGTCGACGCGATTCCGCGATTGAAACGGGAGGCGGCATGAGCCCGCTGCTGGTCAAGGCTAGGGCCGGTTCGGCCATCGTCGAAGTGACGCCAGAGTCGGCCGGCTGGACGCACGTGGGCTTCGCCGCGCACCGTCTGGCGGCAGGCGAACAGCTGACGTTGGAGACGGGTAGCCGCGAACTGTGCCTCGTCGTGCTGACGGGCACGGTGACGGTGCAGGCGGGCGGGCAGACCTGGGAAGCCATCGGCAATCGCCAGAGCGTGTTTGAAGATGTCTCGCCCTACGCCGTGTATGTGCCGCTGGAAACCACGGTCGGCATCACGGCCGTGAGCGCCGCGGAAGTGGCGCTGTGCAGCGCACCGGCCACGACCCATCGCCCGGCGCGCCTGATCGACCCGCAGTCGATGATGCGTTCCGTGCGCGGCAAGGGGGCGAACACGCGCTATGTGTGCGACATCTTGCCGCAGACGGCCGAGGCCGATGGCTTGCTGGTGGTCGAGGTGGTCACGCCGTCCGGCCATTCGTCCAGCTATCCGCCGCACAAGCACGATAGCGACAATATCCCGCTGGAAAGTTCGTTGGAAGAAACGTACTACCACCGCCTCAATCCCGAGCAGGGCTTTGCGTACCAACGCGTCTACACGGACGACCGCAGCATCGACGAAGCCATGGCCGTGGAAAACCACGACGTGGTGATGGTGCCCAGGGGTTACCACCCCGTCACCGTGCCGTATGGCTACGATGGCTATTACCTGAATGTGATGGCCGGCCCGAAACGCGTGTGGCACTTTAAAAACGACCCGGCCCATGACTGGCTGATGACGAAATAACAAGGACAAGACAATGACTACCCCGATGATCGGCCACTTTATTGGTGGCAACCCCATGGCGTCGCGCTCCGAGCGCACCAGCGACGTCTTCAACCCCGCCACGGGCGCCGTCACGGCGAAAGTATCGCTGGCGACGCCTTCCGAGCTGAATGCGGCCGTGGCCGCCGCCCATGCGGCCTTTCCTGCCTGGTCGCAAACCTCGCCCCTGCGTCGCGCCCGCGTCATGTTCAAGTTCAAGGAATTGCTGGAAGAACATGCGGATCAATTGGCGGCCCTGATCACGGCTGAGCACGGCAAGGTGTTCACGGATGCGAAAGGGGAAGTGACGCGCGGCATCGAAGTGGTGGAATTTGCCTGCGGCATCCCGCAAATGATGAAGGGAGAATATTCGGAGCAAGTGGCCGGCGGCATCGACGCCTGGTCGATCCGCCAGGCATTGGGCGTCTGCGTCGGCATCACGCCGTTCAATTTCCCCGTGATGGTGCCGATGTGGATGTTCCCGATGGCGATTGCCTGCGGCAATACCTTCGTCTTGAAACCGTCCGAGCGCGACCCGTCGGCGAGCCTGCTGCTGGCGCAGCTGTTGACGGACGCCGGTTTGCCGGACGGCGTCTTCAACGTGGTACAGGGAGATAAAGAAGCCGTGGACGGCTTGCTGCACCACCCGGACGTGCGCGCCGTCAGTTTCGTCGGTTCCACGCCGATTGCCGAGTACATCTACGCCACCGGCTGCGCGCAGGGCAAGCGCGTGCAAGCGCTGGGCGGCGCAAAAAACCACATGGTCGTCATGCCGGACGCCGACATTCCCCAGACGGTCGACGCCCTGATGGGCGCCGCGTTTGGTTCGGCGGGCGAGCGCTGCATGGCCATTTCCGTCGTCGTGGCGGTGGGCAATGTCGCGGACCAGCTGGTGGAAGCCTTGGTGCCGCGCATCGCGGCCCTGAAGATTACGCAAGGCATGGATTTACAGGCGGAAATGGGCCCGGTGGTCACGCAAGTGCACAAGGACAAAATAGCTGGCTATATCGCCACGGGCGTCAAGGAAGGCGCCAAGCTGGTCAGTGACGGGCGCGGCTTCGTCTTGCCCTGCCACGAAAAGGGCTTTTTCCTCGGTGGCAGCCTGTTCGACCATGTGACGCCGGAGATGACGATCTATAAAGAGGAAATCTTCGGCCCCGTACTGTGCATCGTGCGCGTGCCCGATTTTACGACCGCGCTGGACCTCGTCAACGCGCACGAATACGGCAACGGCACGGCGATTTATACGCGCGACGGCAATACGGCGCGCGAATACACGCACCGGGTGCAGGTGGGCATGGTGGGCGTGAACGTGCCGATTCCCGTGCCGATGGCCTTCCACAGCTTCGGCGGCTGGAAGCGCAGCCTGTTCGGCGACCACCACGCGCATGGCCCGGAATCCGTGCGCTTCTACACGAAACAGAAGGCCGTCACGCAGCGCTGGCCGGCCTCGACGGCGGCGGGAGCGGAGTTTGCCATGCCGACCTTGAAGTAAGGTGCGATGGCGGCGCGCAGCATCAGCGCGTCAGCGCGCCGCCACGTGGCCGTAGCAGGTTTTCAGTTTTGCATAGTCGTAGAAGACGCTGCCCGGCGCGATGCGGGCGCCGTCGCAACTGGCCTGGAAGTCCGTTTCCTTTTCGTTGTACAGCAGGCGCACGATCAGCTGGCCTGTGTCGTTGCGGTACACATCCCATTGCATGTTGGCCGCCAGCGGCGAGACGTTCTGGCCGCGCCATGGATTGTTGGCATAGCTGTAGGGCGTCGATGCCGGCAGCGGCGCCAGCGCCTGTTGCAAGCCCATGGCCGAAGCGAGCGGAATGATCATCTCGGCGTGCGTGAAGCGCAGCTTGGCCGCGTGGCGCAAATCTCCCCTGGCCAGCGCATCGACTTCCTTGAAAAAATCGTCGCGCAGGGCCAGCGCGAAGCGCCAGGTCACGCCGCTGCTTTCCGTGGTGGCCGGCCCTTTCTGGTAAAAATCCTCGTGGTCGGCGATATAAGCATAGTAGCGCGCATCCTCGGCGGGCATGTAGCGGCTGAAATCGGCCGGCATTTCATGGCGCATGCCGGCGGCGATCGCGTACAGCTCATACAGTTTCGTGGCGGCCGCATTCAGGCTGCGGATGATGGTCTTTCCGCTGCCCGTCATGGTGCGCGTGAGCTGGCCGTCCGCGCTGGTGAAAGTGTAGCTGCCCGTATCCGCAAAACTGGCGGCGCCGCGCTCAAGCTGGTCGAGGAAGGCGGGTGCAAACAGCCGTTCGAGCACGTGGCGCGCATGCGCGGCCGCTTCCGGTTTTCTGGCCGGGGCATCCATCAGGGCGTGCAGCTGCTTGGTTCTTTCATAGTACTGGTAGGCCTGGCTGGCGGCATAGGTGGCGTAATGCGGGTTGGCGCGATCGGCGACAAAATCCGTCTGCGGCGCCAGCTTGTGCGCATACAGCAGGAAGCGGTTAACACCATCGGACTGCGCCACTGCCTTGCGTCCCTGCGGATACTGCGCCGGCGCGGGCGGCAGGTATAGCAAGGGCGCCAGCGCGGGCGCGTGCTCCAGCAGCGACTGCGTAAAAAAGCGTGCACTGTCGCGCGCGCGGTCCACTCCGGAATGGATGGTGACGAGCTGGCGCGGCGCCGTCGCGGCGTCTTGGCCCACTTGCGCGAACAGGGTGGGCAGGCGCGCCAGTATGCGCACGGCCAGTTGCCGGTGTTCCTCGATGCCCGTCTGCGACAGATTGCCGTAGCCGGGCCGCTCGATGCCGGCCACACCGTAACCGAGCAAGGCGTTCGCCTGCATCAGGGCCAGGATGTCGGGACCCAGTTCGCGCCCCAAGGGCGTGAGCGCATCCTGCGCGGCGGCCTGCCGCCACATCGCATACAGGGCTGCGTCGCTCTTCATGCCGGTCAATCCGCGAGCACCGTGGCGCGCCACCAGTTGTGTGTAGATGGGCTGGAAACCGGCCGGTGGCGCGGCATAGGTGGCCGGGTCCTGCTGCGGCGCATACGGCGCCTTGGTCTGGTAATGGCCTTCCGCGGCCTGGGCGGGAGCGGCGCAGATGGTGAGGGCCAGCAGCATGCTGGGCAAGGGGAGCGGTGGGGGCATGGCTATCCGTAGGTGACGTGATTGGTTCTTATGTGCAAGCCTAGCAGCAAACGTCCAACAGGCGGGCACGGCTGCCCGCCTGCATTCGTACTTACTGCGCCACGTGGCCGTAGCAGGTCTTCAGCTTCGCATACACATAGAAATGGCTGCCGGCGGCAAAGCGGGCGCCATCGCAGGCGGCCTGGAAGTCCGTTTCCTTTTCGTTGTACAGCATTTTCACGAGCACATTGCCGCCGGCGTCGCGGTACACATCCCACTGCATGTTGGCCGCCATCGGCGCCACGTACAGGCCGCGCCAGCTGCTGTTGTCATAGCTGTAGGTCTGCGCCGTCGGCAGCGCGCCGACGACGTTCTTCAGGCCCATGGCAGTGGCCAGCGGAATGATGGCTTCCGCATGCGTGAAGCGCAGTTTGGCGCCGTGCGACAGGTCGCCGCGCGCGATGGCGTCCACTTCCGTGAAAAAGTCGTCGCGCAGCGCGCGCACGTAGTTCCAGGTGATGCCGGCGCTTTCCGTGGTACCGGGGCCCTTGTTGTAAAAATCCTGGTAATCCTGCACGAATGCCTGGTACTTGGCCGCGTCCGACGGCATGTATTGCACGAAATCGGCTTTCACTTCGTTCGTCATGCCGGCCATGATGGCGTACAGGTTGTACAGCACCGAGGCGGCATCTGCCAGGCCCTTGATGGTGGTGCCACCGTCGCCCGTGACGGTGTTGGTGAACTTGCCGTCGTCGCTGGTAAAACTGTAGGTACCCGTGTTGGCGAAGCGGTAAGTGCCGTTGTCGATCTTGTCGACGAAGGCCTTGGTGAACAAGCGTTCCAGTACTTCGCGGCCCAGGGTACGCGCCGTGGCATCCGTGTCGATGGCCGTGTATTTGGCCAGGAAGCCGGGGCTTTCCAGGTAGGCCTGATAGGCCTGGCTATCCTGGTAAGTCTGGTAATGGCGGTCGAGGGTGTCGGTGACCAGATCCGTCTTCGGCACCAGCTTGTGCGCATACAGCAGGAAGCGGTTGGTGCCATCGGGCTGCGCCACGGGCTTGCCGGCCGGATAGCCGGTCGGGGCGGGCGGCAGGGTAATCAGCGGCGCGACGTTTGGTGCCGTGGCGGCCAGCGACTGCGCAAAGTACGCGGCGCTGTCCTTGGCGCGGTCCACGCCGGAGCTGATGGTGACGATCTGGCGCGGTGCGCTGGCGGCATTGCTACCCAGTTGCGTGAACAGGGCAGGCAGGCGCGCCAGCATGCGCACGGCCAACTGCTTGTGTTCATTGATGCCCGTCTGCGACAGGTTGCCGTAGCCTGGCGCCCTGATGCCGTCCACGCCGTAGCCGAGCAGCGCGTTGGCCTTCATCAGTTTCAGGATGTCGGCGCCCAGCTTTTGCCCCAGGGGCGTGAGCGCATCGTCGGCTGCAGCCCGTTGCCAGACGTTGTAGAAGGCGGCGTCATATTTCATGCTCGACAGGCCGCGCGAACCGTGGCGGGCCACCAGTTCGGTGAACACGGGCGCGTAGCCGGCAGGTGCCGCTTCATACGTGGCCGCATCCTGCTGCGGCGTGTAGGGCGTCTTGGTCTGGTAGTAGGTGGCGGGGGCGGCCGGCGTCACGGGCGGCGTTACCGGGGGCGTGACGGGGACAGGCGGTGTATCGTCGCCGCCGCCACAGGCGGCCAGGGAAAGCATCAGGAGGGACAGGGGGAGATGGCGTGCGCGCAGCATGGTGTTTCCTTCAGGTGTGGTTAGCCCAGGCGCGCCGTGCAGATGGCGCACCCAGGACAGACAGGCAGGGGAATGGGTATTACAGCTTGAGGGCTTTGGCCAGGCTGTTGGCGCGCGCATCGCGCTCGCTCAAGGGCGCCAGGCCATGGCGTTCCTCGATGAACTTCAGGATCGACACGGTTTCATACTCGGTATGGTCGATATGCCCGCCTTCGCTGAAGGGCGAGATGACCAGTGCGGGGATGCGCGTGGCCGGGCCGAAGCGGTCGCCTTTCGGTGGCGCCACGTGGTCCCAGAAACCGCCGTTTTCATCGGTGGTGACGATGATGACGGTGTCCTTCCATTGCGGGCCTTCCATGATGGCGCTGATGATGGCCACGCCTTCGTCGTCGCCGGCCGCCACGCTCGATTTATCCATCCCCGGATGCATGTTCTTCTTGCCCATGGGTTTGTAGAACGAGACGGGCGGCAGCTTGCCTGCCTGGACGTCGGCGAGCATGTCGGAGCGGTCCTTCAGGTGCGTGGCGCGCTGCTGCGGGCTGTCGATGAAGCGCTTGAAGTAGGTGAACGGCTGGTGGTGATACGAGAAATCGTCGGCCTTCTTGCCTGACTTGGTCGAGGCGACGGCGATGTCGTAGCCGTCCGCATAATAGACCCAGGAGATGCCCTTGTCCGTCAGGCGGTCGCCGATGGTGGGCATGGTTTGCGGCGGCAGGAACGTCTGTTTTTTTGTCGGATCGAACAGCAGCGGGCCCTGCATGGTGTTGACGGCGTAGCCGTCCTGCGTCACTTCCGCTTCCTCGCCCTTCTTGTGGCCCGTGCCGCGCTCATCCTGGGAGACGATGGACTTGGGCGCGTTCGGGAACACGGGCGTGCAGGCGCAGGTCAGCCACATGTGGTTGAGGAAGGAGCCGCCGTAGGCGGACTGGAAGAAGCGGTCGGCCAAGGTGTAGCGCTGTGCCAGCGCCCATAGTTTGAGCTTGCTGCCGTCGAAATAGCCCATGGGCAGGGCGCCCGTATTGCCCTCGACGACGAAGCGGTCATTCTTGCCGTCGTTGATCTGGCGCTTGTGCGTCCAGAACGCGTGCACGGGACTGGCCGTCTTGTCGCCAAGCGAGACGCTCGGCTCCATGCGGAAGGGCGCGTTGGCGATGTCGGCCTTGAAGCGCTGGTCCAGGCCGCCCTTGTCGAGTGCCACGGCGGGCAGCATGGCATAGGGCTTGCCATCGGGGCCGGTCTGCGTGGTGGTGTCGGGCGAGTGGCCATTGGCGATGCCGTCGGCACCGGGGAAGGTGCCGAACAGGTGGTCGAAGCTGCGGTTTTCCATGTACACGACAACGATCTGACCGATCTTCGCCAGCTTCGGATCGGCGGCGACTGCTGCGGCCATATTGCGCTGCGTGCCGACTTGGGTGGTGCAGGCTGCCAGACCGATGGCCCCGGCGCCGAACAGGGCGATTCTTAGAACGTGGTTCAACATAACAGTCTCCTTGACGCGCCTCCGTGGACGGGGCGCTTTTTTTAGTGGTGTGGCCAGAACTGGCTTGTTTGAAGAAATTGCACACGTGTGCAGCACGCGTGTGCAAACAGTAACCCGGATTTTTTTTGATGTCAACAAGTACAGGCGGGGGACGAAAAAGTGTGGAAAACGGGGAACGGCGGGCGGTGGCGGGCGGGCAGACGGCGTTGCGCCATCTGCCGCATCGAATGATTTAGCGCGTCGTGCCGCGCCGCACCAGGGTGACGGGCACTTCCTTCAATCGGCCCGGCATGGCAAATTTTTCCATGCGCTCGACCAGGCTCTTGACGGCGCGGCGCGCCAGTTCGCCCGCGTCCTGGCGGATGGTGGTCAGCTGGTAGGCATCCAGCGCGGCCATGGGAATGTCGTCGAAGCCGATCACCTGCAGTTGCGCGGGCACGTCGATGCCATACTTGCTGCGCGCCGCGTCGATGAAGCCGCAGGCGATCAGGTCGGTGGCGCAAAAGACGCCGTCAGGCAGCTTGCCCGAGGCGAGCAGGGCGTCGGCCGCTTCCTGGCCCGCCTGGTAGCCGATGGCGTCGGCCAGGTATTCGCCGGCCGTGCAGCGCTTCTTCGCCAAGGCCGGCGCCAGGTGGTCGAGGAAGGCCTGGCCGCGCGCGATGCCGCTGAAACTGCTGGCGCGCGTGTTGATGAAGGCCAGCCGTTTGGCGCCGCTGTCGAGCAGGGTGCTGGCCGCCAGTTCGCCGCCGTGGCGGTTGTCACTGTTGACCACGTCCACGCCTTTCAGGTCGCGCGCGCGGTTGATCATGGCCACTGGCACTTGCCGCTGCAGGTATTCCGTGGCGACGGCGGACGGCGGCGAGCCGGACGTCATGATGACGCCGGAAATCTTGTAGCTGAGGAGGATGCGCAGCAATTCGCTGAGGCGCTCGGGGTCTTCCGCATTCATCAGCAGCGGCACCAGCGCATGTTCGCTCAGGCTGCGCGTGACTTCGCCCAGCAGGGCCACGCGGAACGGGTCCGTGAAGCCCGTGATGACGACGCCTACCAGGTTGCTTTGTCCCTGGTTCATGCTGCGCGCCAGGATGTTGACCTGGTAGCCCAGCGATTGTGCGGCTTCCATCACGCGGGCCCGCGTTTCGGGCGCCACGCTGGCGCCGGGCGTGAACGTGCGCGAGACGGCGGAGCGGGAGACGCCGGCCCGTTTGGCGACGTCCACCGAAGTGACCCAAGACTTGTCTTTTTGTTCCATTGACGGTGTAGATGAATGAGAGGCCGATGCACGATGCGGTGCGGCGCAATGCCGCGCCATCATCTTAGCCGAAAATCCCGGCCGCGGCGCGAACTGAATGCCAGTTCCGCGCCATGGCCAGCGTGCCGGCCCTCAGCCTCTCGATCGCCTTACCACTTCGGCGTGTACTTCAGGGTGAACTGCACGTTGCGCGGGTCGCCATAGTAGTTATTCGACCCGGTGGTATTGTAGGCCGGGATGATGTAGCTCTTGTCGAAGACGTTGTTGACATTGAGCGACAGGGCCACTTGCGGCGTGGCTTGCCAGGCCATGCGTGCATTCCAGATCGAGACGCCGGCAACCTTGAAGGTGCTATTGGTATCGAGCGTATGGCTTTGCGTGTTGACGCCGGCGCCCACGCTGAATTTGTCCCAGGCGCCGGGCAGCGTGTAGCTGGACCACACGCGCAGCATGTGCTTGGGCGTCCAGGTGGAAAAGACCTTGCCCTGGTTGTCCGGGTCGTTCAGATAGGTCGTCGTCGTATAGGCGTAGCCGGCCGACAGCTGCAAGCCGCGCGCCACTTCGCCCGACACTTCCGCTTCCAGGCCCTGGCTTCGCACCTTGCCCGAGGCGCGCGAGCAGTACTCGTTATCGCACACCATGCCCGCGTCATAGTCGAACACGGCACGGTTCTTGTGGTCGTAGCGGAACACGGCCAGCGAGGTGTTGAGCTTGCCATCCATCAGCTCACCCTTGATGCCCGCCTCGTAGTTGGTGCCCGTGATGGGCTTGAGGACCTTGTCTTGCGCATCGCGGATACTTTGCGGCGTGAAGATGTCGGCATAGCTGGCGTAGGCCGACCATTGCGGATCGAGCGCGTAGATCAGTGCCGCCGATGGCGTGAACTTGGCGGTGGCGTTGAGTTGCTCTTCAGGACCTTCGGGTGTCGCATACACGAAGTCGTACCAGCTGAAGCGTCCACCCAGCACGGCTTTCAGCTTGCGGGTCAGCTGGCCGTTCCAGCTGCCATACAGGCCTTTCTGGCGTATTTCGTAGGTGCTGACGGGACGCACGCCCTTCGGGCGCGCGGCGATGCTGTCGAGGTCTTGCCATGGGCGGTTGTGCCTGATGTTGAAGACGTCCGCACCAGATTCCCAGGCGCGGGCGTAGACGTCGTCCGACGCCATCGTGACATAGCTGGCGCCCACGAGGACTTCCTGCGCGATGCCCAGGCCGTCGAATTTGCCGCGCACGTAGGTATCGATGCCGCGCTTGCGGTTGTCGAAATCCATGCCAAAGTCGGCATAGCTCGCGCCGCTGCCGTCGGGATTGATGGGCAAGGCCACGCGCTGGTGCACGGAGCCGGTGTTTTCCTTTATGTTCACGGCGGATGCCTTCAGGCTCCACTGGCTGTTGAAATGGTGTTCCAGATCGAGATACACGTTGGTTTGTTTGGCTTCGCTGCGGTTCCAGTCTGCGCCCGTGAAGGTGGAGCGGGGCAGGTTCAGCGCGCTGCCGTCCGCGTAGCGGGGCAGACCGATGAAGGTCGGGCGGCCATGGTCGTTGACGTTGCTGATGGCCAGGCCCAGGGTGGTGGCCGGTCCCAGGTCGTAGTCGAGCGCCGCGTACAGGGTACGGTTCTGGCTCCACACCTGGTCGACGAAGGAATGGGTATCGTCTTCATCGACGATGGCGCGTCCGCGCAGGCTGCCGTCCGCATTCAGGGGCATGCTGACGTCGAGCTGGGCGCCGTAATGGTCCCACGAGCCGGCGCGCGCCGTCATGCTGACACTGCGCGCGGCGGTCGGGCGCTTGCGCACCAGGCTGACGGAGCCGCCGGGACTGCCCGTGCCGACCAGCATGCCCGAGGCGCCGCGCAGTACTTCCAGGCGGTCGTAGATGACCATGTTTTCCTGGCCCCAGTTGCCCAGCGCATAGGTGTTGCGGTCGATGGGCACGCCATCGTATTGCCATTGATCGATCTGGAAGCCGCGCGCCGTGATCACCACGCCCGGTCCCACGCCATGCACGCCCACTACGCCGGTGACGTTGTTGACGGCTTCGCGCAAGTCCGTGATGCCCTGGTCGTCCAGGCGCTGGCGCGTCAGCACGCTCACGGATTGGGGGATGTCCTTCATCGATTGCTCGCCCTTGCCGATGGTGAGCTTGCGCGCCGTGTAGGAGCCGCTGCCTTCCGTGATGGCGCCTTGCTCGGCCTGGCCAACGATGGTAATCGAGGGCATGGTGCGTTCGGCCGCTGAAGCAGCGCCGATCGCCGCCGTGGGCGGGGACGCCGGCGCGGCCACCAGCACATAGCCGGTCGGCGTCTTGCCGATGGCGTAGCCGCTGCCGCGCAGCAGGACGGCGAAACCGTCATCGATGGCGTAGCTGCCTTGCAAGCCTGCACTGGTCAAGCCCTGCACCCGGGATGCATCGATGACGATGGACACGCCCGCCTGCTGCGCATAGCGGTTCAGGGCGCTGGCCAGCGGGCCGGCGGGGATGGCGTAGCTGGCGACAGCCGGGGCAGCCTGGGCGACTGCCTGGGCGTGCAGGCCGGCGCTTGCCAGCAGCATGGCCGCCAGGGCGAGCGGACGCAGGCGCGTGCGCAGGGTGTTCGGGGAGGAAACGGCAACGACTTGAGCGTACATGGTGACAGCCTTTTTTGAATGATCTCAGCTGCCTTGACGCACGAGATGCGCAAAGTGGAACCGCGAACGCACAATTTCTTACTTATTTTTTGCGGAGCCGCTGGCGGGGACATCGACCATCACCAGGTAGCGCGTCAGCATGCGGATGCGCAGTTGCGGGAAATTGTCGATCAACAGCTGCAGCGCCTTGTCGGTGTCGTCCAGCGGCAGCACGGCGGCCACGCGGATGCCGGCGATCTGCGCGCGGTCGTAATGCAGCTGGCCGGGACGGTGGCGCGCCAGCTCGTCGAGCACCTCGGCCAGCGGCAGGTCGTCGACCACCAACTGGTGCGCGCGCCACGCTTCCTGCACGCTGGCCGCATCGATGGCCGTGATCGGCCCCACTCCATCGTCCGTGATGCGCGTGCGTTGGCCCGCCTGCACCACGACGGCCGGATGTTGCGGCACTTGCGCCAGCACTTTGGACTCCAGCATGCTCAAGATGGTGGCGCCGTCTTCCCTGCGCACGCTGAAACGCGTGCCCAGGGCGCGGATCGCCGCCTGTCGGCTGTCGACGATGAAGGGGCGCTGCGCATCCTTGGCCACGTCGACGAGAATGTCGCCCTGCACCAGTTCCACATGCCGTTCGCCCGCATTGAAGTGCACGTTGACGGCGCTGTTGCCGGCCAGGGTGATCCGGCTGCCATCGGCCAGGGTGTGCGTGGACCATTGTCCCGTGGGGCTGCGCAGGTCGGCCAGCAGGTAGGCGGGGCGTTCGTTGAAGGCCAGCGCCCCGGTCAGCGTCAGCACGGCCACGGCGCTGGCCGCGGCCAGCTGGCGCAGACGCTGGCGGGGCTTGGGTGCGATGGCGGCCAGGGCGGCGCGCGCGGGGCGATGGTCGCCGCCGGCCGGCTCGCGCACGGCGTTCAATTGACGCAGCAGGTTTTCCATGCCAGCGGCCGCCGTCGCGTGCAGCGGATCGGCGGCCTTCCATGCTGCGAAACCGGCCTGCGCGGAGTCTCGCTCGGCCGGGTCGTCGGCGCTCAGGCGCACGATCCACCGTGCGGCCTGTTCGGCGGCGATATCCGTGCGGGGGCTATTCATGCCGCCAGGGCCGGGCAGGCGTGGCGGCAGGCCAGCAAGGCTTGCACCAGGTATTTTTGCACCATGCGCGTGGAGACGTTCAGTTGTGCGGCGACGGCGGCCTGCGGCTGCTCTTCCAGGTAGTGCAGCAAAAAGGCATCGCGCGCCTTGGCGGACAAGGCGGCCAGCGCCGTGGCGATCTGCTCGAGCGCCTGCACGGCCATCAGGACTTCATCCGGCGAGGGTGCGCCGGGCAGGCTGTCGGCCAGCAGGGCCAGTTCCGCCAGGTAGCTGCGCTCGAGTATCTGGCGGCGTGCGCGGTCGAGCAGCAAGCGCTTTGCCGTCGTCGACAGGTAGGCGCGCGGCTCGCGCATGCCGAACAGCGCGTCGCGCGAGGCGATGATGCGCACAAATGTATCTTGCGCCACGTCGGCCGCACCATGCGGGCAACTGAGTTTTTTGCGCAGCCAGCCGACCAGCCAGCCGTGATGCTCGCTGTAGAGCGACTGCACTTGCTGTTGCAGGCTGGGCTGGATAGAGGACATGGGCGATGAATAATATAAATGAGAATTATTCTCATTGTAAGCGCCAGCGGCGGATTGCCACAATCCCCGATTGCATGTGGATGGGGCTGGTGTTGCGTACAGGCTGCACGCGAGGCGGCGCCGGAAATGAAAAAACCCGCCGCTGCACGGGGCAGGGGCGGGTTGTTCAATACTGCAAATTCTTGGTGGTGATAGGTGGACTTGAACCACCGACCCCAGCATTATGAATGCTGTGCTCTAACCAACTGAGCTATATCACCAAACAGACCGGTCAAACCGGATGCTCGTTTTGACCAGGGGAAACCTGATCGATGTTCTTTGGTGGTGATAGGTGGACTTGAACCACCGACCCCAGCATTATGAATGCTGTGCTCTAACCAACTGAGCTATATCACCCAACAGCCGAGCATTATCCAGTCTTCCCTTTTTCTTGTCAATGCCAGCGCAAAAAAATGTGCGTTTTTTTCACGCGCCGGCGCTGGCGTGATTATTTTTGTAACACCGTCAGCAAAGGCTGGATTTGCGCCAGCATGGCCGCGGCCGGATCGGGGCCCAGGCAATCGATGACGATGCGTTCCGGCATGGAGCGCAGCCTAAGTCGCGCCTAGCGCTTGGTCAGTTGTTGTGTGGCGACGCTTATGTCAGCAAAGGGACGATTTGCGCCAGCATGGCGCTGGCCGGATCAGCGCCCAGGCAATCGATGACGGTACGTTCCGGCATCGAGCGCAGCCACGTCAGCTGGCGCTTGGCCAGCTGACGCGTGGCGATGATGCCCGTCTCGCGCAAGGCGGCGCGGTCGATGCGGCCGTCCAGGTAATCCCAGGCCTGGCGGTAGCCCACGCAGCGCATCGAGGGCAAGCCCGGATGCAGGTCGCCGCGGCGGCGCAGCTGCTCCACTTCATCGAGCAAGGCGTCGTTTTTCAGCATGAGGTCGAAGCGCGTGGCGATGCGCGCGTGCAGCACGGCGCGGTCCGACGGTTCCAGCGCGAACGATTGCAATTGAAATGGCAGCACGGTTTTTTCGCGCCGGTCCAGCAGGGCCGACATGGGCTGGCCGGACAGGGCGATGATTTCCAGCGCGCGGCCGATGCGCTGCGCGTCCTGCGGCGCCAGGCGCGCGGCTGTGACCGGGTCTTGCTGCGCCAGGCGCGCATGCATGGCGGGCCAGCCGATGGCGGCCGCGTCCTCTTCCAGCTGGGCGCGCAAGGCAGGATCGGCGCCGGGCAAGTCGTCGAGGCCATCGGCCAGGCCCTTGAAGTACAACATGGTGCCGCCGACGAGCAGCGGCAGCTTGCCGCGCGCGGAGATTTCCGTCACCAGGCGCAGGGTATCGTTGCGGAACTGCGCCACCGAATACGCGTCGAGCGGGTCGATGATGTCGATCAAATGATGCGGTACCTGGGCCAGTTCTTCCTTCGACGGCTTGGCCGTGCCGATATCCATGCCCCGGTAGACGAGGGCGGAATCGACCGAGATGATCTCGGACGGGATGGCTTGCGCGATGGCCAGCGCACTGGCCGTCTTGCCGCTGGCCGTGGGGCCCATGATGGCGACGGCCAGGGGGAGGTGTGGGGTGTTTTGCATGTTAGTTTTGTATGATGTGGTGCAAGAGCGACTGGAAAAACGTTCAGGGCGAAGCAGTGCAACGCCGCCATGGACGTTTTTCAGGCTCTTTTATTGGCCGCGCAGGAACAGTTTATCGAGCGCGTTGATTTCGACCTGCACCCACGTCGGCCGGCCATGGTTGCACTGGTCGGCGCGTTCCGTGCTCTCCATCTGGCGCAGCAGGGCGTTCATTTCCTGCACCGACAGGATGCGGTTGGCGCGCACGGCGGTGTGGCAGGCCAGGGTGCCCAGCAATTCGTTCTGGCGCTCGATCAGCACGCGCGAGCCTCCGTATTCGCGCACGTCGCGCAGTACGTCGCGCGCCAGCGTTTGCGCATCGGCGTTTTTCAGCAGGGTCGGCACGGAACGCACGGCCAGGGTGGTGGGCGACAGGGCAGCGATGTCGAAGCCCAGCGCCTTCAAGGTGTCCTGGTTTTCATTCGCCGTCGACACTTCGATGGCGTCCGCATAAAAGGTCACGGGGATCAGCAAGGATTGCACTTGCATGTCCTGCCCGGACACCTGCGCCTGCAGCGCGTTTTTCAGCTGTTCATAGAGGATGCGCTCGTGCGCGGCGTGCATGTCGACCAGCACCAGGCCCTTGGTATTTTGCGCCAATATATAAATACCGTGCAGCTGGGCCAGGGCAAAGCCCAGCGGATATTCTTCGCGCGCCATCGCTTCGGGCGAGGCGATGTAGGGCTCCGCCTGCGTGATCGGCGAGGATGCGGCGCCGCCGAACAGGGCGCCGTAGGCCGCCGTGTCCTGGGCCACGCCTGGCGCGTCGGCAAAGAAGGGGCGGGCCGCGCCGGGCGAGGCGGGCGCGAAGGTATTCGTAAATTGCGCGCCGAACGAGGTTTGCGTCTGTTCGCGGCGCCAGATGCCAGGTCCACCCAAACCCGCGCCCGCGGTATCACCGCCGAGGCTGGAGGCGGCCGGCAGGGGCGCCGGCACGCTGCCGAAGGCCGTGGCCGACGTTTGCGCCAGCGCGCGCTGCACGGCGTGGAAAACGAATTGGTGCACGGAGCGGCTGTCGCGGAAGCGCACTTCGATCTTCGACGGGTGCACGTTGACGTCGACCAGGGCCGGGTCGAGGTCGAGCGCCAGCACGTAGGAGGGAAAGCGGTCGCCGTGCAGCACGTCTTGGTAGGCCATGCGCACGGCGTGCACCAGCAGCTTGTCGCGCACGAAGCGCCCGTTGACATAAAAGAACTGGCCGTCGGCGCGCGCCTTGGACGCCGTTGGCAAGCCGGCAAAGCCGTGGATGCGCAAGGTGCCGGCCGATTCGTCCAGCGCCAGGCGGGCTTCGGCGAAGTCATTGCCCAGGATGTGGGCGCTGCGCTTGGCCAGTTCGCTGATATTCCACTGGTCGATGGTGCGGCCGTTGTGCGACAGCGAGAACGATACGTCCGGCCGCGCCAGGGCGATGCGGCGCACGACTTCGGCGCAGTGGCCATACTCCGTCTGTTCCGATTTGAGGAATTTGCGCCGCGCGGGCGTGTTGAAATACAGGTCTTGCACGTCGACCGTGGTGCCGTGCGCGCCTGACGACGGAGAGACGCTGCCATTGTGCGAGCCGACGATTTCCCAGGCGTGGGCCGCGTCGGCCGTGCGCGACGTCACGGTGACGGCGGCGACCGAAGCGATCGAGGCCAGTGCTTCGCCGCGAAAGCCCAGGGTACCCACGTTTTCCAGGTCGTGCAGGGACGCGATCTTCGACGTGGCGTGGCGTGCCAGGGCCAGCGGCAGCTGATCTTTATCGATGCCGCGCCCGTTATCGGTAATCGCGATGCGTTTCACGCCCCCTTCTTCCAGCCGTACCGTGATCTGCGTGGCGCCCGAGTCGAGCGCGTTTTCCAGCAGCTCCTTGACGACGGCGGATGGCCGTTCGACCACCTCGCCGGCGGCGATTTGCGAAATCAACTGGTCAGGCAGGGCCTGGATCGGACGGTGGGGCGTGATGGGAGCGTTCATCCCCTGATTATAACGGGTTGCGAATTGCCGGGCACCGGCTACTTCGCCACCTCCCGCACCGGTATCGGCGCATTGCACACGTCGACATGGCCGGCCGTGACCTTGCTCCACGGGCCGCCGCGGTGGCGCTGGGCTTCCAGCACGGCCTGGTAGGCGGCGCTGTCGGTGCGCATCACTTCCAGGTTGCTGCGCTGCGCCAAAGGCACGCTGGCAGCCAGGCGGATGGCCTTGATCGGCACGTTTTTCTCGGGGCTGTCATAAAAGCCCATGGGGCCCGTGCCGCGGGGCAGGGTGGACAGCAATGGCATGCCGGAGACGACTCTGCCGACGACGGTGATGTCGCGGTCCAGGTGGCGCGGCGACTGGCCGATGACGGCGTACAGCTCCGTGCCGCCACCGCTGTCGCTGGCGCTGTCGCGCCCCACGCCCACGGTGGCATAGCAATGCGTGAGCCAGGCCGTGCCGGTTTTCTGATCGCGCGCGGACGGGAAACCGTTCGAATGGCCGACTTGCGGCGCATAGCCGTCGACGTCCGGCAGGCGCGTGAAGCTCTTGACGTTTGTCAAAGGTACCGTAAATTCGCCGGGCAGGGTGCGCCGGGCATGCTGGATCGGTTTTGGATTTTTCTCGTTCGGATCGCCCCACTGCGCCACCCAGTTGTCCTGCGCGCGCGTGATGGCCAGGCCGTCGTAATACTGCTCGGCCACCAGGGCCTTGATGTTGGCCACGTGTTTCGGCGCGAAGTCCGGCGCCAGTTCGATCACCACGCGGCCGGCGGGAATGTCCAGGTACAGGGTGTTGTCCGGGTCCAGCGCACGCCAGTCGGACGGCTTCGAAGCCTTGATCACGTCGGCCAAGGTCGCCTTGGCGGGCAGTTCGGCGGGCGCCTTGATCTGGACGGGCGCCGCGTGGGCAGTCAGATGTGCAAGGCCCAGTACGGTGGCCATGGTCAGGCCGCTCAGTGGGTGTCGATACATGTTTTCTCCTGGTCGACGCGGGTTGCGCCGTGCAGAAAGTGTATACCGGAATGCCAATATTTCGTTGGAAAAACATTGCATATGGCAATCCTGACAGTTGCCTGCCGATAAGGCGTTTCCTTAACCTTTACTTAAAATGCCACGCCGCCAAGGGCGCTGCCGAATTAATCACGAAATATCGGCCTGGGGACTGCCGTTGCGCTGGCTGGGTGGTGTATGATTCCGCCGCTACCTTTAGGGAAAAATATATGGATTTTGTGCAATTCCTCGACATGATCGTGCATGTCGACAAGACGCTGGGTCTCTTGATCGAGCAGTACGGTACCCTCGTGTATGCGGTGCTGTTTGCCATTATTTTTTGCGAGACAGGCCTCGTGGTGCTGTTTTTCTTCCCTGGGGATACCTTATTGTTTATCGCCGGCGCGTTTTGCGCGACGGGACAGATGCACCTGGGCTTGCTGATAGCCTTGCTGGTGACGGCCGCCGTCACGGGCAACACGCTCAATTACTGGATAGGCGAGGCCATCGGGCAAAGGGTGTTTACCCACGATTACCGCTGGATCAACAAGGATGCCATGCGCCGCACGCATGAATTCTTTGAAAAGCACGGCGGCAAGACCATCATCCTGGCCCGTTTCGTACCGGTGGTGCGCACCTTCGCGCCGTTCGTGGCTGGCATTTCCGACATGACGCATGCGCGCTTCCAGATGTACAACGTGACGGGCGCCCTGTTGTGGGTGGTCGGTCTGGTGACGGCCGGTTACTTCTTCGGCAATATCCCATGGATCCGCGACCACCTGACCTTGATCGTGCTGATCGGAGTCGGCGCCGCCGTCGTGCCGGTGGTACTGGGCGGCATGTGGAAACTCTACAAGCGCATGGTCGGCAAGTCGGCGTAAGGCCGCATGGATCCGGGGCAAGCGCGCTGCGGCACAGCCCGCAGCCGGCCCCGGATCCCGTTTTTCTCTGTCTTGTTTCTGTTTTACTCCCGCCCTGATTCAAGTTTTGTTGCTTTCCAGCCGTAAACCAGAGGGTATTCTCACTTTCTGGATTTCCATGCGACATTTGAGCGCCCTGTTAGCTTGCAGCCTTGCCGCGATGGCGGCCATGGCAAGCGCCAAAGATGCCCCCGCTTCGGCGAGCGCCGCTGCATCCGCGCCCATGTCGGCGTCGGCGCGTGCGGCCGCCATGAAAACCCTGACCGAATCGGTGAAGGGCAAGGAGGCCAAGGCGCCTGTCGTCGTCGCGCCGACGGCGCGCGAGAAGGAAGAAGCGGCCGAAGTCGACCTGTCCGAACGCATCGCGGCGCGCCTGGCGGAAATGCGCGCCACCCAGGCGGCCCGCGCCGCCGCCCGCGCCAAGCGCGCCGCCGTGGTGAAGGCCGCGCCGCCGCCACCGCCACCCGTGCCGCGCGGCACGCACTGGTCGTACGAGGGCGACAGCGGCCCGTCCAACTGGAGCAAGATCAATGTCGACTGGGCCAAGTGCGGCAATGGCAGCCGCCAGTCGCCGATCGATATCCGCGATGGCATGAAGGTGGAGCTTGAACAGATCAGCTTTGACTACCACCCGTCGTCGTTCAATGTGGTCGACAATGGCCACACGGTGCAGGTGGGCGTCAGCGGCGGCAATTACATCACGGTGCAGAACCGCATGTTCGAACTGCAGCAATTCCATTTTCACCGGCCGTCCGAAGAGCGCATCAATGGCAAGGCTTTCGAGATGGTGGTGCATCTGGTGCACCGCGATGCGGAAGGCCGGCAAGCCGTGCTGGCGTTGCTGCTGGAGCGGGGCGCGCCGCAGGCGACCATCCAGACCGTGTGGAATAACCTGCCGCTGGAAAAATTCGAGACCATGCAGCCGACCATCCTGCTCGACCCGGCCGAGATGCTGCCGACGCGGCGCGATTACTACACCTACATGGGATCGATGACGGAGCCGCCTTGCAGCGAAGGCGTGTTGTGGATGGTGATGAAGCAGCCGGTGCAGGCTTCGCCGGCGCAGATGGCGCTGTTCAGCCGTTTGTATCCCTTGAATGCGCGCCCGATTCAGCCTGCCAACGGCCGCATCATCAAGGAGTCGAATTAAGAGCGCCTGAGCAAAGCCCATGGCGTTGTTACCCCGCCTCGTCGTACATGCGTACTGTCTTCGGCGAGGCGCCTAGCCCTGGACTTTTTCAGTCACTCTTATATAAATTCAAGGCGCTGGCGGCCGGTCCATTCGGCGCCGGCAGCCAGCGTATCGGGCTGGATCAGGGCTGGCTCGATGCAGAGGAAGCGCTGGTACTCGTCGTCGGCCAGGTCGGACAGGGCGGCCGCGTCTTGCGCACCGGGATTCCACACGACGGCATCCGTAAAGCCCTGCTGTTCCAGGCGCAGGGTATGGCTGCCGGATTGCAGGCTCAAGGCGCCCGGCAACTGGTAGTAGATGCGGTCCAGCTTGTCCTCGAATTGCAGCACCTCTTCCGCCTGCAAGGCGTCTTGCGGCGTCTCGTCCGAATAGCGCACGCGCTGCAAGCCGCCAATGCGCGCCTCGCTCAATTGATCAATCGCAAAATAGCTGTGCAGGGCGGCCGAGAACGGAAACGCCTGTTCGCCCGTGTTGTGCACGGACAGGTGCAGTTCCAGCGATTGCGCCTTGACGGCCACGCGCAGGCGCAGGGTGAAGGCATAAGGCCAGGCGGCGGCGATAGCTTCCGGCAAGTCAGCCTGGGTCAGGACAAATTGCGCCCAGGCTGCGCCATCGGCGTCGCCCGTCGATTCCAGCTGCCACGTCGCCACGCGCGCAAAGCCGTGGCGCATGCCCGTGCCGCGCGCGCCGAACTGGGGGAAGATCACGGGCACGCCGCCACGGATGGCGCGGCTGCCATCGAGGCTCGATGCGCGGCTGCAGAACAGGCGCTCCTGGCCATCGCTGGTCTGCCACGAGACCAGGTGGCCGCCGTACAGGGTGACGGTCGCCTGCGCGCCGTCTGCGGCGCGGATGGTCACGGCCGGCAGCTGGCCAAAAGTGCTGTTGCTCATGCTAGGCTTTCATGTCAGGTCAGGCGGCTTTTCGCCAGCGGCGGATTCTTGGCAAAGTAATTCTTGATGCCCGTGACGATGGCGTCGGCCATCTGGTCCTGGTAGCCGTTGTCGGTCAGCTTGGCTTCTTCTTCCGGATTCGAGATGAACGCCGTCTCGATCAGGATGGAGGGAATGTCGGGCGCCTTCAGCACGGCGAAGCCGGCCTGCTCGACGGAACCTTTGTGCAGGCGGTTGATGCCGCCGATTTCGCGCAGCACGGCCTTGCCCAGCTTCATGCTGTCATTGATCTGTGCCGTCGTCGACAGGTCGAGCAGCACGCTGGCCAGCTGCTTGTCGTGGTTCTTCACGTTGACGCCGCCGATCAGGTCGGCCTGGTTTTCCTTGTTGGCCAGCCAGCGCGCGGCCGTCGAAGTGGCGCCCTTTTCGGACAGCACGAAGACGGACGAGCCGCGCGCCGTCGGCTGGATGAAGGCGTCGGCGTGGATGGAGACGAACAAATCGGCCTGCACCTTGCGCGCCTTTTCCACGCGCATGCCCAGCGGGACGAAGAAATCGGCGTCGCGCGTGAGCATGACGCGCATGTTCGGCTGCAGTTCCAGCTTGGTCTTGAGGCGCTTGGCGATGGCCAGCACCACGTCTTTTTCGCGACTGCCCCTGCTGCCCATGGCGCCCGGGTCTTCGCCGCCGTGGCCGGGATCGAGCGCGATGGTAATCATGCGCACCACTTTCTGGCCTGGCAGCGGGCGCGCTTCGGGGCGCTGTTCCGGACGGACGTCGGGTACGGGCGGCACGATGGGCGCTACCGGCGGCGCCACGGCGGCCACGGGCGGCTTGCCGCTCTCGGGCAGGGGCAGCGCGGGCGGCGGCGTATGCGTGCCGGCCATGGGCGGCTTGGCCGGGTCGCTCGACCAGTCGCCCTTTTCGATCATCTGCGCGATCAGGTCCGGCTCGCGCACGGGATACAGGTCGAAGATCAAACGGTGGTTATAGGAGCCGGCCGGCGGCAGGGTAAACAGCTGCGGCGTGACTTCCTCTTTCAGGTCGAACACCAGGCGCACGACGTTGGGCCGGTTCTGGCCCACGCGCACCTGCTTGATGTACGGGTCGTTCGACTGGATCTTCGCCACCAGGCCCTTCAGGGTGGGATTGAGTTCCAGCCCTTCGATGTCGACCACCAGCCGTTCCGGGTCCTTGACGATGAAGTGGGTCGCCTTGAGGATGCTGTCATTTTCCAGGGTGACGCGGGTGTAGTCCTCGGCCGGCCAGACGCGCACGGCGAGAATTTGCGCCGCCATCGCCGACATGGGCGCGAACACGGACAACAGCAGGGTGCCGCCGGCCTTGAGCACCGTGCGCCGGGTGATGGGCGAGGAGATCAAAGGTTCGGGGCGAATTTGAGACGGTGAAGGCATGACAGACCCAATTCAGAAGACGCTTGCAATTCTACATCACGTCCTGTACCCGCAACGTTCAAATAAATATTCAGGTCCGCCGGCGGCAGCACCGGTTCGGCTTTCTCCGGCCATTCGACGATGCAGATATTGCGGCCGTCGAAGTCTTCGCGAAAACCGGCGTCGAGGAACTCCTCGGCGCTGCCCATGCGGTACAGGTCGAAGTGGATGACGTTGACGCTCTGGCCATCGAGCCGCACCGTGTACGGTTCGGACAAGGTGTAGGTGGGGCTTTTCACGTGTCCAGCATGGCCGGCCGCGTGCAGCAGGGCGCGGGTAAGGGCCGTCTTGCCGGCGCCCAGGTCGCCGTGCAGGTAGATGGCCAGGCCCGGCGCCAGCGCGCGCGCCAGCGCGGCGCCCAGCGCGGCGGTACCGGCTTCGTCGTGGAGGTGGGCTTTGAAGTGTTCGGTCATTATCTTCTGTATCGCATAAAATGGAGGCTGCTGTCATTGTAACCGCCCGCGCGCCTGCCGTTTTCCGTAAAGTCCCCTATGTCCGCCACCGTCACCGATCTCGCCTTTCTAGCGCGTACCATTAAAGAATGGGGGCGCGAGCTGGGTTTTGCCGAGGTGCGCATCGCCGACGTGGACCTGTCGCACATGGAAGCGCCCTTGCAGGCCTGGCTCGATGCAGGGTATCACGGCGAAATGGATTACATGGCCAGCCACGGCATGAAGCGCGCCCGCCCGGCCGAACTGGTGCCAGGCACGGTGCGCGCCATCAGCGCGCGCATGAATTATCTGCCGCCGGCGCTGGGGCCCGACTGGCGCGAACGCGAGGCGGCGCGCGATGCTGATCCTGCGGCGGCCGTGATCTCCGTGTATGCGCGGGGCCGCGACTATCACAAGGTGATGCGTTCGCGCCTGCAGCAGCTGGCCGAGCGCATCAAGGGCGAGATCGGCGAC
Organism: Janthinobacterium sp. SUN026; assembly: GCF_030397625.1. Lineage (NCBI taxonomy): Bacteria > Pseudomonadati > Pseudomonadota > Betaproteobacteria > Burkholderiales > Oxalobacteraceae > Janthinobacterium > Janthinobacterium sp. SUN026. The sequence goes on from NZ_JAPQNU010000001.1 coordinate 473,440, forward strand.
TTCGGCTACCGCGTCTTCAGCGATTCGGCGCCCGTGATGGAAGTCGAGCTGGCGCAAAAAGGGGGCTTGGGCTGGCGCGGCAAGCACACCTTGCTGATCAACCGCCAGGGCGGCTCCTTCTTTTTCCTTGGCGAGATCCTCATCGACGTGCCGCTGCCGGTCGACCCGCCGGAAACGCCGCGCTGCGGCCAGTGCTCGGCATGCATCACGGTGTGCCCGACGCAAGCCATCCTGGCGCCGCACAAGCTCGACGCGCGCCGCTGCATCTCCTACCTGACCATCGAATTGAAGGGCGCCATTCCCGTCGAGATGCGGCCTTTGATCGGCAACAAGGTGTACGGCTGCGACGATTGCCAGACCGTCTGCCCGTGGAACAAGTTCGCTCAGCGCGCCGTGGTGCCCGATTTCGACGAGCGCCACAGCCTGGGCAGCGCCGGTATGGTGGAGCTGTTCGCCTGGACGGAAGAAGAATTCAACCGCCGCATGGAAGGCAGCGCGATTCGCCGCATCGGCCACGAACGCTGGCTGCGCAACCTGGCCGTCGGCATGGGCAACGCGGCCGCCAAGGCCCGGGGCCAGGCCGACATCGTCGCGGCCCTGCTGTCGCGCCGCGAGCACCCGTCGGCCATCGTGCGCGAGCACGTCGAGTGGGCGCTGGCCTTGCACGGCGTCGTTTAACCCCCTCTCAAGCCTGCTTCAGGCGCAGCGCCGACCAGTTTGCGTCGATGGCGATCATTGCCACGCTGTCGAGTCCCATGGTTTGCGCAAAATTGCGGATATCGTCGCGGTGGATGTCGCTGCCCGCCTTCACGCCACCCTTGCGGTACGCCACCCAGACCGCGCCGCCGGGCGCCAAGCGCGCCTGCGCCACCGGCAGGAACTGTTCCAGTTCCGCGCGGCTGCGCGCGAACAGCACGATCCAGTCGGCATTTTCACCTTCCCGCACAAGCCGCTCTGGCGGCAACTGCGCCAGCAATTCCCCATGCTCGCCGCCGTCATTGAGCACGGCCAGGGCCGTGGCATTTTTCACATACATTTTTTCTAGGACAGTTTTGTCAGGCATGGCAGGGGCGTGTCGATTGGAGAAAGACGAGCATAACAAATTTCTCCTTGACTTATCGATATATCGTTATAAAATGGCGATACCTACTAACGATATATCTTTAAAGAGAAAACATGAGAAACTCACACCACGCAGAACATGGCCATTGCGGCCAACATCATCACCACCATCACGGCGAGCACCGTCACGACCACCGCCACGAGCACCGCGGCGAATACGCCATGCATGGCCGCGGTCCGCGCGGCTTCGACGAGCGCGGCGACGGCATGGGCCCTGGCGGCCCCGGTGGCAGGGGTGGGCGCGGCGAACGGGCCGAGCGCGTCTTCGGCCGCGGCGACCTCCCGCTGATCGTGCTGGCGCTGATCGAGATCAGCCCCCGCCACGGCTATGAAATCATCAAGGCCATCGAAGAGCGTTGCGGCGGCGCCTATGCCCCCAGCCCGGGCGCCGTGTATCCGACCCTGACCCTGCTGGAAGAGCAGGACCACGTGACGTCCTCCGAAAGCGCCAGCGGCAAGAAGCTCTACACGATCACGGACCTGGGCCGCGCCTACCTCGACGAGAACCGCGCCCAGGTGGACGGCATCCTGGCCCGCCTCGACATGTTTGCCCGCGTCCAGGCGCGCAACGCCTTGCCCGAGCGCGTGCGTCAGGCCATGCACACCCTCAAGCATGCGCTCTTGCTGAACAAGAGCAGCTGGAGCGACGCGGAAGCCGAGCGCGTCTCGGCCGTGCTGGAACAGGCGGCCAACGCCATCGTCGATGGCCACTGAGCCTACTTTACAAGGATAAGCAATGACTACTGACTCAACTGCCGCACCACGTCCGCATGCCATCGAGCGCGTGCGGCATGACTTGAAACTGCGCGTGCTCACCGTCGTGCGCACCGAGCAGCTGACGCCGCACATGCGCCGCATCACCCTGGCCGGCGACGACCTGGAGGGATTTGTCTCGCCGGCGCACGACGACCACGTGAAACTGTTCTTCCCCGCCTCCGGCGAGACCACTCCCGTGTTTCCCGTGCTGGGCAATGGTTCGAATCCCATCCAGTACGCGGAAGGCGCGCGTCCCATCGCTCGCAACTACACGCCGCGCCGCTACGACGCGGCGCGGCGCGAGCTGGAAATCGACTTCGTGCTGCATGGCGACGGCCCCGCAGCCAGCTGGGCGGCGCAAGCTGCACCCGGCCAGACCCTGGGCGTGGGCGGACCGCGCGGCTCGATGCTGGTGCCGCTTGATTTCGACTGGTATGTGCTGGTGGGCGACCAGACGGCCTTGCCGGCCATTGCCCGCCGCCTGGAGCAGCTGCCGGCCACGGCGCGCGCGACGGCCGTGATCGAGATCGTCGAAAACGGCGAACAGATCGCGTTGGAGTGCGCGGCGCAGCTGGACGTGCGCTGGGTGGCGCGCCATGGCCGCAAGGGACCGCTGCTGCTGGAGGAATTGGCGCAGGTCGCCTTGCCGCAGGATGGCGATGGCTACGTGTGGGTGGCGTGCGAGCATGCGCAGGTGCAGGGCTTGCGCGGGCATTTCATCGACGCCGGGGTGCCGAAGCAGCATCTGCACGTGGCCAGCTACTGGAAGCATGGCGTGGAAGAGCACCATGAGCATCACGACGACTGATTAGATACTTGAAACCTCGATCCGGGGTCTGACGCCGGATTTCAGTCTACTTCAACAACCCCGCAAGCTCCACCGCCGTCTTGACCTGCATCTTGTCGAAGATATGCGCGCGGTGGACTTCCACGGTGCGCATGCTGATGCCCAGCTTGTCGGCCACCACCTTGTTCATCTTCCCCGCCAAAATCAGGTCCAGCACTTCGCGTTCGCGCGTCGACAGGGTGGCCAGGCGCGCGTGCACGGCGGCCAGTTCGCCCGCCTGGCGCGAGTTGGCCAGGCCCTGCTGCACGCGGTCCATCAGGTCGTTGTCGTTGAACGGCTTTTCAAAGAAGTCGAAGGCGCCCCGTTTCAGGCTGTCGACGGCCATCGGCACGTCGCCGTGGCCGGTGAGGAAAATCACGGGCAGGCGCGCCGTCAGGTCGCGCTTGACCAGCTGGTCGAACAGGGCGATGCCGTTCATGTCGGGCATGCGCACGTCGAGCAGCACGCAGTCGCCGGCGGCGTCGAAACTGCCGTCCAGGCTATCGAGGAATTGCTGGGCGCTGGCGTAGTTGCGCGCCTCGATGCTGCGCGAGGCAGCCAGCCAGGACAGGGAGTCGCGTACGACCTCTTCGTCGTCAATGATGTGCAGCATGGTGTCTCCGGATTGTCGTTATGCGTTATTCGTTAAGGCGAGTGCGGCGCGCGCGGCGCGGCCGGCACGCTGAATGTAAAGATCGTACCGCCAGCGGGGTTGGCGCCGAAGGTCAGCGCGCCGCCGTGAAATTCGATGGCGGTGCGGCAGATGTTCAGCCCCATGCCCATGCCTTCGGACTTGGTCGAGAAAAACGGCGAAAACAGCCGCTCGGCCACGTTCTGCGGGATGCCGTGGCCATGGTCGATCACGTCCACCGTCACCATGCCCTGCTGCGCGTCGTGGCTGGCCCGCAGGCGCATGATACGCCGTCCCGGCGCCGCATCCTGCATGGCTTCGATGGCGTTGCGCGTCAGGTTCAGCAGCACTTGCTCGATCATCACGGGATCGGCACGCAGCAGCGGCAGGTCCGGCGGCAGCTCTTCCTGGATGGTGACATAGTATTTGCGCGCCTGCAGGTCGATCAGCGCGCGGATGCCGTCGATCAGGGTGCGGATGGCGATATCCTGGCGCTGCGGCTCGCTCTTGCGCACGAAATCGTGCACGCTGCGGATGATCTGGCCGGCCCGCTGCGCCTGCGCGCTGGCCTGCTCCAGCGCCGGTTTCAAGGTGCCCGGATCGACGGGGGCGTCATGCTCGATGGCGCGGCGGATCAGGTTCAGCGCCCCCGTGGTGTAGCTGGAAATGGCCGCCAGCGGCTGATTTAATTCGTGCGCCAGCATCGACGCCAGCTCGCCCATGGTGGCCAGGCGCGAACTCGTTTGCAGTTTTTCCTGCTGCTGGCGATTCAGTTCCTCGACCCGCTTGCGGTCCGAGATATCGAGCACGGAACCCATCCAGCCCGTCTGCTGGCCGTTCTTGTCCACCAGCGGCGCTTCGAAGATCAGCACCGCCACGCGCGTGCCGTCGGGGCGCTGGAAATAGGTTTCGAACTGCGGCGTGGGATTGCCGGCCAGGGCCTTGACGAAGCGCTGCTGGTATTCCTCCAGCGCCTCGGGCACCCAGTAGGGCATGGGCGGCAGGCGGCCCAGGATTTCCTCGGGCGGATAGCCGACGATCTGGCAAAACGCGGGATTCACATACGTGACTCTTCCTTCGAGGTCGCGTGCGCGCATGCCCGTCACCAGCGAGTTTTCCATCGCCGTGCGAAACAGCATCTGCTGGCGCAGCGCGCCCTCGGCCACCAGGCGGCGCGAAATATGCCGCCACAGGGCCAGCAGGCTCCATAATAAACCCAGCGAGAGGGCGATGACGGAGCCGACCAGCAGATTGGGCAGCAGCTTGGGCTGGCTTTTCACGCTGTCGGTAAACAGGGTGATGGTGGCGCCGGGCACGTCGAGCGCGCGCTTGTGCGTGTACACGCCGTGGCCGGGACCGGCGGCGGCGCGCCGCGCCAGCACCTTGTCGTCGCGGTCGATCAGCGAAATCTGGTTATCCTGCGCAAACCACCACGGCACCATTTCATCGAGCAGGCTGCTGATCTGGTAGGTGGCCACCAGGCTGCCGACATAGCGCTGGCCGTCGAACAGGGGCTGGTGGTAATCCATCAGCATGGCGCCCGGCGGCGCGTCGGGAAAGCCGCTTTGCTGCGAAGGCTGGGCATATTGGCCCCGGTGCAGGCGGCGCGCATTGTCGGCCGCCGTCAGCGAGGCTGGCGAAAACGACAACGCATGCGGCAGGCTGTTGTCGCTGGTGGCCAGCACCTTGCCGCTGGTGTCGAGCCACAGCACGCGCTGCAATTCGCGGCCATTGCGCAGCATCTGCTGCAGCCGTTCGTGCACTTTTTCTGCGCCCAGCGAGGCGCTGGCGATGTCCACGCCCAGGTTGAACAGGCTTTCCTCGTTGCGCGCCAGCTGGAAGCGGATGGTTTGCTCGACCCACAGGGTGTCGGCGATCAGCTGCTCCTGGCGTTCGTTGCTTTCCATCTGGCGCGCCTGCCAGGGCAGCCAGAACAGGATGGACAGGAACAGCAGCAGCAGGATGACGGGCAGCAGCCAGCGCATCGGGCTCGATAGCTTGAAACGGCGCGCAAAGGTGGGGGAAGTCGGCATGGCTGGCAGGGTAGCGGCTTATCGGGAGCCGGCTATTGTGGTTAACCACAATAGCCGGAGTAGTTTCTTTGGCACAATATCCAAGTAGACAAAAAATAAAGTTTTTTAAAAAACCACTCAGGAGACAAAAATGCAACTGCCGCCAATGAAAACCCTGTTCGTCGCACTGTGCGCTGCCATCGGCGCCACCGCCGGCGTCCACGCCTACGCGCAAGCGCCCATCGTCATCAAATTCAGCCACGTCGTGGCCACCGATACGCCGAAAGGCCAGGCCGCCGAGCGCTTCAAGCAGCTGGCCGAGAAAGCCACGAATGGCAAGGTCAAGGTCGAACTCTACCCGAACAGCCAGCTGTACAAGGACAAGGAAGAACTCGAAGCCCTGCAGCTGGGCGCCGTGCAGATGCTGGCGCCGTCGCTGGCCAAGTTCGGCCCCCTGGGCGTAAAGGAATTCGAAGCGTTCGACCTGCCCTACATCTTCCCCACCAAGACGGCGTTGTACAACGTCACCGAAGGCGAAATCGGCAAGAGCCTGCTGAAAAAACTGGAACCCAAGGGTATCACGGGCCTGGCCTACTGGGATAACGGCTTCAAGGTGATGTCGGCCAACAAGCCGCTGCATACGCCGGCCGACTTCAAGGGCCTGAAAATGCGCATCCAGTCGTCGAAGGTGCTCGACGCACAGATGCGCGCGCTGGGCGCCAACCCGCAGGTGCTGGCCTTCTCGGAAGTGTATCAGGCGCTGCAGACGGGCGTGGTCGACGGTACGGAAAATCCGCCATCGAATATGTACACGCAAAAGATGCATGAAGTGCAAAAGCACGTGACCGTGTCGAACCACGGTTACCTGGGCTATGCCGTCATTGTCAACAAGAAATTCTGGGATGGCTTGCCGCCCGAAATCCGCGGCCAGCTGGAAAAAGCCATGCGCGAGGCGACCACGTTTGAAAAAGCCATCGCCCAGCGCGACAATGACCAGGCCCTCGACGCCATCAAGAAGGCGGGCAGGACGCAGATCTATACCTTGACGGTGCAGGAGCAGGCCGAGTGGCGCAAGGCGCTGGCGCCCGTGCAGAAGGCCATGGAAGCGCGCATCGGCAAAGATCTGATCTCGGCCATCAACAAGGAAAGCGCGAAGTAAGCCGCAGGCTGTAGCGCGCCGCGCCGCCTGGCGCGGCAGGCAGGGCACCCTGCCAGTCCGTTTGAACGACTCCTGCGCGTCCTGCGCGGGAGTGCGTGTACCCGCATTCTTTGAAAGTCCACCATGAAATTTCTGGATCACCTGGAAGAGTGGCTGATCGCGTCCCTGATGGGCGCCGCCACCTTCATCATCTTCGTCGCGGTCGTGCACCGCTACCTGGCGGGCTTGCCGATACCGGTCGTGCAAGACTTTCTGATTCAAATCAATACCAGCTGGGCCCAGGAACTGTGCATCTACATGTTCGTCTGGATGGCCAAGTTCGGCGCTGCGTACGGCGTGCGCACTGGCATCCACGTGGGCGTCGACGTCTTGATCAACCGCATGAATCCCCGCTGGCGCGACCGTTTCATCGTCTTCGGCCTGGGGGCCGGCGCCCTGTTTACGGGCGTCGTGGGCACGCTGGGCGCCAGCTTCGTGTGGTCGATCGGCCACACGGACCAGACGTCGGCCGACATGGAAGTGCCGATGTGGCTGGTCTACTTGGCCGTCCCGCTCGGTTCCTACCTGATGTGCTTCCGTTTCCTGCAGGTGATGGTGCATTTCATCAAGACGGGTGCCTTGCCGAAACACGACCACTCGCATGTCGAGGGGCTGGAAGATGAATTGACGGCTGAAGAAAAAGGAGCCAAGGCATGAACGCGCTGATCATCTTTGTATTGCTGCTGGCGCTGATGCTGACCGGCATGCCCATTTCCATTTCGCTGGGCCTGACGGTACTGACGTTCCTGTTTACCATGACCAGCGTGCCCATCGAATCGGTGGCCCTGAAAATTTTCACGGGCATCGAAAAATTCGAAATCATGGCCATCCCGTTCTTCATTTTGGCGGGCAACTTCCTCACGCATGGCGGGGTGGCGCGGCGCATGATCAACTTCGCCAGCTCCATGGTGGGCCACTGGCATGGCGGCCTGGCGCTGGCCGGCGTGATGGCGTGCGCGCTGTTTGCCGCCGTCTCCGGTTCCAGCCCCGCCACCGTGGTGGCGATCGGTTCCATCATCCTGCCGGCCATGGTCAAGCAGGGCTATCCGCGCGGTTTCGGCGCCGGCGTCATCACCACCTCGGGCGCCCTGGGCATCTTGATACCGCCATCGATCGTGATGGTGATGTATTCCGTCAGCACGAATACCTCCGTGGGCAAACTGTTCATGGCGGGCGTGATTCCCGGCATGATGCTGGCCATGCTGCTGGGCCTGACCACGTGGTTCTTGGCGCGCAAGCACAATTATCCGCGCATGCAGAAGGCCAGCTGGGGCGAGCGCTTCGTGACGTTCAAGAAGAGCGCCTGGGGCCTGCTCTTGATCGTCATCGTCATGGGCGGCATCTATTCGGGCGCCTTCACGCCGACGGAAGCGGCCGCCATGGCCGCCGTGTACGCCTTCATCATCGCCGTCTTCGTCTACAAGGACTTGAAGATCAAGCAAGTGGGCAAGGTCTTGCTCGATTCGGCCGCCATGTCGGCGATGCTGTTGTACATCATCACGAATGCCGTGCTGTTCTCGTTCCTGATGACCAGCGAAAACATCCCGCAAGCGATGGCCGAATGGATCACAGGCAAGGGCCTGGGCGTGATCAGCTTCTTGTTGGTAGTCAACGTGCTGCTGTTGTTGGCTGGTAACGTCATGGAACCGTCGTCCATCGTGCTGATCATGGCACCGATTCTGTTCCCCGTGGCCATGAAGCTGGGCATCGACCCTGTGCACTTCGGCATCTTGATCGTGGTCAATATGGAGGTCGGCATGTGCCATCCGCCCGTGGGCCTGAACCTGTACGTGGCGTCCGGCATCACGAAGATGGGCATCTCGGAGCTGACCGTGGCCGTGATGCCGTGGCTGCTGACGATGCTGGGCTTCCTCGTGCTGATTACCTACGTACCACAAATCTCGCTGTGGTTGCCAAATTTAATTTACAACTAAAACAGTTGTCCCCGTCATGGTGCAAAAAAAGTCGATCCGGCCGAATAAATGCGCTATGATGGGCAGCCTTAAGGGGAAACACGTATATGCATATACGCCCTGGTAGCAAGGCTGAAAGACAGAATTGGTAACAAGGTTAGTGGGGGAGTGGTCTATAAAAACGGTATTGATACCGGGGATATATTGAGGAGACACACGTTTCACAGAAGTTGTTGAGTCATAGCTGTCTGCGGCCACAAGCCGGCACCGGCGGACCCAAACGACCGGGAACGTGAAGCAATATTTGAAGCGCACCGACTGGTGCGCTTTTTTTTCGTGCGGGGGAAACGTCCGCCGGCACGCCCAAAGTCGGTGCATAATCACCGGGGCGCAGCCAGATGCGCCGGCAGGTTGTATATATGCCACACTTGAAATTTGATCAGCAGATGAAAAAACAACAGGGCAGTGAACTGTTCAGCGCCATCGTGGCCGCGCCGTTCGGCGCCATGGGCGTGCGCACGCAGGATGGCCAGCTGCGCGAACTGGTCTACCTGCCGCCGCACTTTGCGGAAAAAGACGCGCAGGATGCCGTCTCCGAGCGGGCGTGCCGGCAACTGGCGCGTTATTTCCTTGATCCCGATTATGTCTTTGACCTGCCGCTGGCAGACGCGGGCAGCGCCTACCAGCAACGGGTATGGGCAGCGATTGCCGGCATTCCGCGCGGCCAGGTGCGCACGTATGGCGACGTGGCGCGCCTGATCGGCTCAGCCCCGCGCGCCGTGGGCCAGGCCTGCGGCGCCAACTGGTTTCCCGTGGTCATACCGTGCCACCGGGTCACGGCCGCTGGCGGCCTGGGCGGCTTTGCCCACCACGACGATGCGACGGGCTTCCACCTGGGTGTCAAGCGCTGGCTGCTGGCGCATGAAGGTGTCGAGGGCATGGGATGGTCCAAACGATGATGAACAGCCTGCTGGCGCCCGACAACACTACCCTGATCGATGAATTTTGCGACAGCCTGTGGCTGGAAGACGGCCTGTCGAAGAACTCGCTGGACGCCTACCGGCGCGACATGCGCCTGTTCGCGCGCTGGCTGGAAGTGAACCGGCCCGGGCGCGAGGGCCTGTACGAAGTATCCACGGCCGACATCGACGCGTATTTCGCGGCCCGCCACGACGAGAGCAAGGCGACGTCGTCGAACCGGCGCTTGTCCGTGCTCAAGCGCTTTTACCAGCTGGCCTTGCGGCACAAGCATATCGCGGCCGATCCGTGCCTGAAGATGGTCTCGGCCAAGCAGCCGGCGCGCTTCGTGCACACCTTGAGCGAAGCGCAGGTGGAAGCCTTGCTGGCGGCGCCCGACGTCAGCACGCCGCTGGGCCTGCGCGAACGCACGATGCTGGAGCTCATGTATGCGAGCGGCTTGCGCGTGTCGGAACTGGTGGATTTGAAATCGGTGGAATTGAGCCTGAACGATGGCGTGCTGCGCATCACGGGCAAGGGCAGCAAGACGCGCCTGGTGCCGTTCGGCGAGCAGGCGCGGCTGTGGATCGAGCGCTACCTGAAGGAAGCGCGCGGCGTCATCCTCGATGGGCAGATGGACGATGCGCTGTTCGTCACGCGGCGCGGCGGCGCCATGACGCGGCAAATGTTCTGGGTCATCATCAAGAAACACGCGCTGAGCGCCGGCATCACGGCACCCCTGTCGCCGCACACCTTGCGCCATGCGTTCGCCACGCATTTGCTCAACCATGGCGCGGACTTGCGTGTTGTGCAATTGTTACTGGGGCACTCCGATATTTCCACCACGCAGATTTACACGCATGTGGCCCGCGAACGGCTGAAACTGCTGCATGCGCAGCATCATCCGCGCGGCTAAAAATTTTGTATTTGCTCCAACTGCGTCATAATGTGCCCTATGTGCTTATCTGTAACAATAAAAAACTAAAGAGGTAGTAAATGGCCAAGACAAATTTCCAATACGAAAAACGGCAAAAAGAGCTGGAAAAGAAGAAGAAAGCCGAGGAAAAAGCCAGACGCAAGCTGGAAGCGAAGAACAATCCGAAACCGGCCGATGGCAGCGAAGGCGATGAGCCGGACGCGGACGACGCCGACGTCGACGCAGATCCGGCCGCCGAAGGCGACGCACCCGCCCAGCCCCAGTAATTTCCCGTTCCTGACGACCGGTGCGGCATCGCCGCGCCGGTATCCCCTCGTTCTCCCTTCCCCCGCTACAAGCGCGGCCGCTGGCCAAGCGCCAGTTGCAGCTGCGTGCTGGCCATGGCCGCATCGGCGCGCGCCTGCACATAGCCCTGGTACGCGTCATCGGCCGAGCGCTGCGCCGCCAGCCATTCCAGCAGCGAGGCATTGCCGCTGAAGTAAGACAGGCGCATGCCGTCGACTACCTTTTGCGCATCGACCAGCACGCCTTCGCGGTAGCGCGCCAGCCTGTCCTGCGCCGCATGCAGCTGCCGCTGCGCCGTGCGCACTTGCGTCTCTGCCTGTAATTCGGCCTGGCGCAGGGCCAGCATCGCTTGCGTGACCCCTGCTTCGGCTTGCACCACGTCGCCCTTGTCGCGCCGCGACAGGGGGATCGGGATGGCCAGCGAGATGGACAGCGCACGGGAGCGGGGCGCGCCATCGACGGGATTGCCGCTGGCGTCGATGCCGTCATGGTAGCCGCGCGCGGCGGCCAGGCCTACGGTCACGGTCGGGTCGACGGCGCGGTTGGCGCGCACCAGCGCCGCACCGTCGCGCAGGTTGTCCAGCGTGGCGCGGGCGATGCGCACGTCGTTGCGGGCCTCGAGCGCCTGCGGCACCAGCACGCCGGCGTCGCCGCCCTCGTACGCGGCGAAGTCGCACGCCAGCTGCGCCTGCGGAAACAGGCCATCGAACTGGCGTCCCAGCGGCGGCGACAGGGCCAGCATGGCGCCATCGGCCTCGCTGCGCGCCTGCGCCAGGTCGGCCTGGAACTGGTCGCGTTCCACGCGCGACTGCAGCAGCTCGATGCCGCCCACGTCGCCCGCCTTGCGCCGCACGGTATTCGCTTCGACTACCTTCGACAGGGCCGCCATGGTCTGTTCCTTGCGCGCGAGGACCTCGCGCGTGCGGCACGCTTCCGTGAACGCGGCGGCGGCCGTGCCATACAGTTCGCTCCTGAAACCGGCCACCGTTTCCTCTGCCAGCGCGACATTGCTGTGCGCCGCCTTCAAGCGCGCGGCGCGCTTGCCGCCCGTCTCGATGGCCATGCTGATGGCCGGATTCCACGTGACGGGACGGTGTTCGACGCTGCGCACGGTTTCGCGCGTGGCGCCCAGCGTGAATTCCGGGTCGGGACGCAGGCCGGCGATGCCGATGCCGGCCCTGGCCGAGGTGATGCCTTCCTGCTGCGCCTGCAGTTCCAGACTGTGGCTTTCCACGGCGGACAGATAGGTTTCAAAGCTCAAGGGCGCGGCGAAGGCGCAGGGGGCCAGCAGCCAGGCCGTCAGCAGCACATTAAAACGTGTCATGAGTCTCTCCTTCGGTGTCGATCCGGCGTTGTTGCAGGTGCGCCTCGATCAGGTAATACAGGGCCGGCAACAGCAGCAGGGTGAGCGCGGTCGCCGTCACCAGACCGCCCACCACCACGGTGGCCAGCGGGCGTTGCACGTCGCTGCCCAGGCCCGTCGCCAGCATGGCCGGCGTCAGCCCCAGGGCGGCCACCGTGGCCGTCATCAGTACGGGACGCATGCGGTCGCGCGCGCCTTCCAGCACGGCCTCGCGCAAGCTTTTTCCCTCGTCGCTGCGCAAGCGGTTGATCTGCGCCAGCATCAGGACGGCATTCAGGACGGCCACGCCGAACAGGGCGATGAAGCCGACGGCGCTCGACACGTTCAAGGTCATGCCGCGCAGGTGCAGCGCGGCCAGGCCACCGAGCATGGCCAGCGGCACGGCCAGCAAGACCAGCGCGGGCTGGCGCAGGTTGCGGAACTGGCCAAACAGCAGCAGGAACATGGCGCCCAGGGTCATCGGCAGGATCAGCGCCAGCCGGCTTTGCGCGCGCTGCAGGTTTTCGAACTGGCCGCCCCATTCGACGCTGATGCGCTGGTGTTCATCGGCCACGGCTTGCGCCACCAGCGGGCGCGCTTCGGCCAGGAAGCTCGCCAGGTCGCGCCCGCGGGCATTCAGGCGCACGATGATGTGGCGCCGTCCCATTTCGCGCACGATCACGCTTTCGCCCGAGGTGGTGCTGATGGTGGCCACCTGCGCCAGCGGAATCCTCGCTCCGTTGGCGGCGTTGAGCTTCAAGTTGGCGATGGCGTCCGGGCTGGAACGCGTGGCCGGCGGGAAGCGCACGGCGATGTCGTAGCTTTTCTCGCCCACGTACACCTGGCCGATGGGCGCGCCGCCGATGCCGGTGGCAATCAGGTCGGCCACGTCTGCCGCGTTGATGCCGTAGCGGGCCGCCTTTGCCCTGTCCAGTTCCACCTTCAGGTTGGGCAGCGGCGGCTCCACGTCCACCGCCACGTCGGAGGCGCCAGGGATAGTCTTCAGGACATTTGCCACCTTGCCGGCGATGCCGCGTACTTCGTCGAGGTCATTGCCGAAGATTTTCACCGTCAGGTCGCTGTGCGCGCCCGACAATTTATCCTGCACGCCGTCGATCATCGGCTGCATGAAAGCCACGGTGACACCGGGCATGCTGGCGAAGCGCGCGTTCATTTTGGCGATCAACTGCTGCTTGCTCATGCCCGACTTCCAGCTCTTGTACGGATGCAGGCCCACGCTCGCCTCGATGTGCGACGGCGTCCAGTAATCGGTGCCGTCGTCGTTGCGCCCCGTCTGCGTGACGATGGTCGACACTTCGGGAAACTCCAGCGCGGCGTGCCGCAGTTCGCTGGCCATCTCGGACGCCTTGTCCAGCGTGATCCCGGGTGGCATCTGTACCTGCAACCACAAGGAGCCTTCATCGAGGTAGGGCAGGAAGTCGCGCCCGATGCTGCCGCCCAGCAGCGCCAGGCACGCCAGCGAGGCGGCGCACACCATCGCCACCCAGCGCTTCTTGCCCACCATGCGTTCGAGGAAACGGCCGTACGCGCCCGCCAGCTTGTCCAGCGCGCGGTTATGGAAGGTGCGGCGCGGCTTGCGCAAGGCCAGCCAGGCCAGGCCCGGGATCAGCACCAGCGCCACCACCAGCGCGCCCACCAGCGCCGCGCCCACCGCATACGCCATCGGCGAGAACAGCTTGTATTCGATGCGCTGGAAGGCGAACAGGGGTAAATAAGCGGCGATGATGACGGCCATGCCGAACATGATGGGGCGCGCCACCTGCAGGGTCGCATCGATGGCGTCCTGCAGGGTGAGAGGCCGTTCCTGTTCCCGTTCGCGGCGGCGCAGCATGTTTTCCAGCACCACCACGGAACCGTCGACGAGGATGCCGAAGTCGATGGCCCCCAGCGACAGCAGGTTGGCGGGAATTTTAAAATGGTGCATGAAGATGAAGGCGATCAGCAGGGCCAGCGGAATCGTCAGCGCGACGATGGCGGCCGCGCGCGGGCTGCCCAGATACAGCAGCAGCACGAGGGCGACGAGCAGCATGCCTTCGCCCAGGGTGTAACTGACCGTGTGCAAGGTGGCGTCGATCAGCGAGCTGCGGTCCAGGTAGGGCACCACTTTCACATCCTTCGGCAGCACATTGGCATTCAGGTCGTCGACGGCCGCATGGATGCCGGCCAGCGCCTCGGACGGGTTGAAATCCTTCAGCAGCAGGGTGATGCCTTCGATGGTGTCGGGGTTGTCGTCCTTACCGAGGATGCCGCGCCGCTCCACGTTGCCGTAGGCGAGCTTGCCCAGGTCCTTCACCAGCACGGGCACGCCGTTCTTGCTGCTGACGACGACGTTGCCCATGTCGTCGAGCGAGTGCAGCAAGCCTACGCCGCGCACCACGTACGATTGCTGGCCGCGGTCGATGACGCTGCCGCCGCCGCTGATGTTGTTGGCGTTGATGGCGTCCTTGACCTGCGCCAGCGAGAAGCCGTAGCTGTCGAGTTTTGCGGGGTCGAGTTCCAGCATGAACTGCGTCGTGAGTCCGCCGAAATTGCTCACATCGGCCACGCCGCGCACCTGCTGCAGGCGCGGTATCACGGTCCAGAACTGCAGCTCGGACAGTTCGCGCAAGCTGCGCGACTTCGATTCCAAGGTGTAGCGGTAGATCTCGCCCGTCGGCGAGGTATAGGGATCGAGTCCCGGCTTGGCCTCATACGGCAGGTTGACGCTGGCGAGGCGCTCCTGCAGCCGCTCGCGCGTGAAATAGCCGTCGCTGCCATCCTCGAACACCACCGTGATCAGCGACAGGGCGAACAGGCTGCGCGTGCGCAGCACGTGCATGCCGGGCGTGCCGAGCAGCGCGCGTTCGAGCGGAATGGTGATCTGCTGCTCGATTTCCTCGGCGCCCAGGCCCGGCACCTGCGTGACGATTTGCGAGGTGACGTCGGCGATGTCGGGATACGCTTCGATGGGCAGCTGCTTCCAGCAGTAGACGCCATAGGCGGCGACGAACAGCAGTACCAGCCAGACGATGCCGCGCCGCTGGCAGCAGGTGGCGATGAAACGGTCAATCATTGAGTAGCACTCCTTCCTTGACGACGATGCGTTCGCCCGCGCGCAAGCCCGAGACGATTTCCACCTGGTCGCCATGGCTGGCGCCCACTTCCACCGCGCGCGGCGAGAACACCAGCGCGCTGCGTTCGACCATCACACGCGTCGATGGTCCGCTTTGCAGCAGGGCGGACGCGGGCACGAGGAGGGCGCGGCGGCTGGCTCCGGCGAACCCCGCGTGGGCGAACATGCCGGGCTTGAAGGCGCCGCTGCGGTTGTCGATGGCCACGCGCACCTTCACCGTGCGCGTCTCGGGGTCGAGCACGGCGCCCACATACGCGACCTTGCCTTCGAAAGCCTTGCCGGGCCAGGCGTCGACGGTGATGCTGGTCGTTTGTCCCACGGCCACCTGCGCCAGGTCCCTTTCGGCCACGTTGGCCGACAGCCAGACGGTGGACAGGTCGGCCACCGTCATGACGGGTGCGTTGATATCGTTCCAGTAGCCGCCCTGGGCGCCTTCCATGGCGATCACGGTGCCGGCGATCGGCGAACGCAGCACATAGTCGCGGCGCGACCCGCGCGCGCCGGCGCCGTACTGCGCCAGCTTGTCGGCGCTGGTCTGGGCGTCGCTGCCGGCCTGCGCAAAAGTGGCCTGCGCCGATTCGTACTCCTTGCGCGCGGTGATTTCCGCCTCGAACAGGGTTTTCTGGCGTTCCAGTTCCTGGCGCGCCTGCAGCAGGGCGGATTTCGCTTTGCTGTCGTCCGCGTAGGCGGCGCTCAGTTCCGCCGAGTCCAGGGTGAACAGCGGGTCGCCCGCCTTCACGCTGTCGCCCAGGGCGCGCTGCAAGCGCGTGATGCGCCCGGCCAGGGGCGGCGTGATCTTCACCAGCTTTTCCGGCATGGCTTCGATGCTGCCCGGCGCTTCCGTCTGCGTAGCGATGTCCTGTTCCAGCACGGCGGCGACCTGCAGGCGCTGGCGCAGCGGCGACATCTTGTCGACGGCGATGCTGCCGTCGTCCAGATGCATCGCTTGGACGGGCGGCGTGGCTGCCGCCGTCGGCTTGGCGCAGCCGGCCAGGGCCGAGCAGGCGAGAGCGAGGGCGCAGCTGGCGCCCAGGGCGTTGCGGGTGGTCGTGTTCATCCCGTGTTTCCTTGTTATTGATGGTGAAGGGGCATGCATGGATGCCGTGCCCAGGCGGGCGGTCAGAGGGGGCGCCGGTAGCGTGACAAGAGCAGCGTCACTACAGCGCCGGGAAAGCATAGCAATGTGGTCCTGAAGAAGCGCCCAAGAACGCCTGAATCATTCTTCAGGTCCCGTGCGCGCACGGTGCGGCGCGGTAAAATGCCAGCATGGAAAACACGGCGCAATGCGAAAGGCAGGCATGAGAATCCTCCTGGTGGAAGATGACCGCAAGGCGGCGCGCCTGCTGGCGCGCGGCTTGCAGGAAGAAGGCTTTGTCGTCGACGTGGCGCACAGCGCGGAAGAGGGCGAGGACGAAAGCTACGCCGTCGACTATGACGCAATCGTGCTGGACTGGATGTTGCCGGGCAAGCAGGGCATCGATTTTTGCCGCGACTTGCGCGCGCGCGGCATCCAGACGCCCGTGCTGATGCTCACGGCGCGCGACGCCACGGCTGACCGGGTGGCGGGCCTGAACACGGGCGCTGACGATTACCTGACCAAGCCGTTCGAATTCGAGGAGCTGCTGGCGCGCATCCGCGCCTTGCTGCGCCGCTCCGATATCAGCCGCCCGCTGGTGCTGGCGCTGGCCGACCTGACGCTCGATCCCGTCAGCCACCAGGCGACGCGGGCTGGCACGCCGCTGGTGCTCACGCCCAAGGAATACGCGATCCTGTTGATCCTGCTGCGCCAGGCGGGCGAAGTGGTCAGCCGCGCGCGCCTGGCCGAGCAGATCTGGCAGGCGGACCTGATCGGCATTGACAACCTGATCGACGTCCACGTGCGCAACCTGCGGGGGAAAGTGGATGCGCCGGGCTTACCGCCATTGATACACACGGTGCGCGGACGCGGCTTCCGCCTGGCGGAAAACAATGGAGGCTAGCTTTCGCAAGCGCCTGCTGCTGGTGCACCTGGCCGTCATCCTCGCCATCGTCGCCTTCACGGCGCTGGCCGGTTACTGGGGGCTGTCGCGCGCCGTGCACGGCCAGCTCGATGCGGCCCTGCTGGCGCTGGCCGAGACGGAAATGGCCATGCTGCCCGCCGCGCCGCGCCAGCCCGTGCAGGTGCACGAGGTGGCGCCGGGCCAGGCGCCGCCGTCATTGACGCGGCTCGACCGCCTGGTGCAGATCATCGATGGCGAAGGCCGCGTGCTGGCGCGCAGCCGCAACCTGGAGGCAGCGCAATTGCCGGCGCCACCGGCCTTGCTGGCGCGCCTGGCGGCCGGCGAGACCATTTTCGAGACCCTGCCGAAGTTCGGCGAAGAGCCGCTGCGCATGGTCTCGATTCCCGTGCCTTCGTCCGGTGCGCGCCTGGCGGTGCAGGTGGCCGGTTCGCTCGACGACACCAATCACGTGCTGGCCGCGGCCACCGTGCTGTTTGGCGCCATGGCGCTGGCCTTGCTGGCGGCCGTGGGCCTGGCCGGCGAAATGCTCACGCGCCGCGTGCTGGGCGCCATCGACGACGTGGTGGACCAGGCGCATTCGATCGGCGAAGCCAGTTTGCACCAGCGCCTGCCCCATCCCGGCACGCAAGACGAGATCGGCCGCCTGGTCGATACCCTGAACGCCATGCTGGACCGCCTGGAGCACGGCTACGATGCGCAGCGCCGCTTCACGGCTGACGCTTCGCACGAATTGCGCTCGCCCCTGTCGCGCCTGCGCACGGAAATCGAAATCACCCTACGCCGCCCGCGCGAGTCGCCCGAATATGTCGATGCGCTGGCCTCCTGCCTCGATGAAGTGCAGCGCCTGACGACCCTGGTGGAAGAGCTCTTGATGCTCACGCGCCTGGACGTGGGCCAGGAGCGCAACGCGGTGGAAACCATCGAACTCAATCCGCTCGTGCGGGCGGCGGCGCAGCGCCTGGAAAAGGCGGCAGCGCAGCGCGGCATCCGCATCGTCTTCGATGCAAGTGTCGACGTGCAGGCCAGGGTGGCGGCCGGCCCGGTCGACCTGGTGCTGGCCAATTTGCTGGATAACGCCGTGAAGTTCTCGCCGCCCGACAGCGTCATCAGCGTGCACGTGGCGCGCGATGGCGCGCATGCGATCGTTGGCGTGAGCGATGCCGGACCGGGCATCGGCGTGGAAGACTTGCCGCACCTGTTCGAGCGTTTCTACCGGGGCGCCCAGGCGCGCGCGGGCGAGGCGCCCGGTTTCGGCCTGGGCCTGGCCCTGTCGCAAGCCATCGTGCACGCGTATGGCGGCAGCATCGAGGCGCAGAACCGCCCGCAAGGCGGCGCGCTGTTCCTCATGCGCCTGCCCGCCTCAAGCTGAAGGCGCGACGCCTTCCCAGCGCACTTGCCGCACTTGCGGCCAGGCGCCCGCGCGGTTGACGAAGCGCACCAGCACGGCGCGCTGCACGGCCTGGCACAGCACCGTGGCGATCAGGCGCACGCTTTGCCTGCCTTCTTCCCAGTTGCGCACGATCTGCGACGGCGCCAGGCCCGCGCCCTTGAGTTCGGCCAGCAGCAGACGCACCACATGGTCGGCCTGCGCCGCGGGGCAGGTGACGGTCAGGCGGTAGGTGGCGACAGCCGGACCACGTTTGACAAACCACAGCATCCATTTTTTCATCATCACACTCCCCGTTCGGCGACAAATTCCGCGTTGTTCACCAGCGCCCAGCGCACGGCCGAGACGCTGCCTTCCAGGCTGACCTGGCTGACGATCTGCTCCAGCAATCCCAGGCTGGACAGGGGCGTGAGCAGGTCGGCCCGCACTTCGATGCGTCCGGCGTGCGCGGCATCCTCGCTGTGCAAGGATTGCAGCATCAGGGCCGGCATGCCGCTGATCATGCGCAGCATCAGGTTGCGCACGAGGATTTCCTGCTCCGCCTCGCACACGGCCGTCACGCGGTAGATGCTTTCCGTCTCGATGCCCGCTTCGCTGCCGTGCGCGTTGATGCGTTGCGCCAGGTGGCGCAGCACCAGGTTGGCCACCAGTACAAATCCCGTGCCGATGGCCGCTTCCAGTGCAAACCCCAGGCCGCACAGGATGCCGATGGCGGCCGAGCACCACAGGGTGGCGGCCGTATTCAGGCCGCGCACCGTCATGCCTTCGCGCATGATGACGCCGGCGCCCAGGAAGCCGATGCCGGAGACCACCTGCGCGGCGATGCGCATATGGCCGGCGCTATCGCCTTCGAGCACGGAAACCATCACGAACAGCGAGGCGCCGACGGAGACCAGCGCGTTCGTGCGCAGGCCCGCCATGCGCTGGCGCAGCTGGCGTTCGGCGCCGATCATGGCGCCCAGGGTCAATGCCGCGGCAACGCGCAGCGCAAAGTCAAATACCACCATCAGTTTCTCCCGGCTGGGGAGGAACAGGCGAGTGCAGGGGCGAAGACAATTCGCCCCGAAAGGGGGCAGCAGACGATAACGGTGGAACGATGAGGAGGGAAGTGGCGGCGAGAGAATACTGCCGCTGATAAAACCGCACCTTGCCATGGGCAGGGCGGGCGGAATGCGCGCGTCTTGCCTAAGGCCGATCGCCGATGGTCAATCGACTACTGTCACTGGAACAAGCACCCACGAGTCACTCCATATCATTGATAACGGGGACAGTCTAGCCAGTGGGGCTGCTTTGGTCAACTGAAGCTCTCTTCAGGAAGCCGCCGCGTCGTCCCCGCCAATGCGGGGACGGTGAAGGCGACCGGTCAATCAGTGGGCGTGTGCTTTGCCGTCGTCGGCGGAGTCGGCGTGCTCGCCGCTGCCGCCGAAAAATCGCGCGGCGCGCTTGCCCAGGCTGTCGAGGTAGGTGTAGGCGACGGGCACCACCACCAAGGTCAACAGGGTCGAAGTGATCACGCCCCCGATGACGGCGCGGCCCATCGGCGCCTGCGATTCGCCGCCGTCGCCCATGCCGATGGCCATCGGCAGCATGCCGAAGACCATGGCCAGTGTCGTCATCAGGATGGGGCGCAAGCGCACTTGCCCCGCTTCCATCAGCGCCTCAAACTGGCCCAGGCCTTCGCGCTGGCGCTGGTTGGTGAAGTCCACCAGCAGAATCGCATTTTTGGTGACTAAGCCCATCAGCATGATGAAGCCGATCACGGAGAAAATGTTCAGGGTGCTGCCCGTAATGAGCAGGGCTGCCAGCACGCCGATCAGCGACAGTGGCAGTGACACCATGATGGCGATCGGCTGCAAAAAGCTGCCGAATTGCGACGCCAGCACCAGGTAGATGAAGATCACGGCGATCCCCAGCGCCATCATCGCGCCGCCCATGGTTTCGGCCATCTGCTGCGCATTGCCGGCCACGTCGAAGCGCACGCCGGGCGGCAGGTCGATGGACTTGATGGCTTTCTGCACGTCGGCGTCGACGTCGCCGGCAGGGCGGCCCTGCGTGCCTGCATAGATGGCGACCCGGCGCTGCAAGGCCTGGCGCTTCAGCACCTGCGGGCTCGATGACGGCACGAAGTCGACCACCTGGCGCAGCGGGATCATGACGGGCTTGCCGTTCGCGTCAAGCTTGCTCGAGGCCAGCGACAGGTCGGCCAGGTCGGCCACCTTTTGCCGGCCCGACTTGGGCAGCTGCACGTTGACGTCGTAGTTTTGCCCGTCGCTGGCCAGCCAGTGGCTGACCGTGTCGCCCGCCACGAACGGACGCAGGGCATTGCCGATCTGCTGCACCGACAATCCCAGGTCGCTGGCCAGTTCGTTATTGATCTTCACGGTGGTCGATGGATTGGCGCCTTCCTGGCTGTATTCCATGTCGGCCAGGCCCTTGATGCCGCGCATCTTGTCCATCAGGGTATGCGCCACCGCATCGAGCTTGCCTTCGTCCGTGCCCAAAATGGCGATGAAGATGGGGCGCTGGCCGACGGACAGGGTGATGCCGGCGATCGGCGCCAGGCGTTCGCGGATCAGCTTTTCCAGCTCCTGCTGCGAGCGGCGTTTGTGCTTCTTGATGTCCGTCAGCTTCAGATTCACCTCGGCCGTGTTGCGCCCGTCCTGCGTGCCGACATTGGCCACCAGGCTGTCGATTTCAGGAAATTCCTTCAGGGCCGTTTCGATCTGGCGCACCTTGGTATCCGTGTATTCGAGGCTGGAGCCGACGGGCGTCTTGAAGCGCAGGTTGACCCAGCCCTGGTCCGTTTCCGGGAACATCTCGCCGCCGATCATCGGCACGAGCATCAGGCTGCCCGCGAACAGGGCGACGGCCGTGGCCAGGGTTGTCTTGCGCCAGCGCAAAGCGACAGCCAGCACCTTGCCATACCATACATGCAGGCGGTCAATGCCCGTCTCGATCCAGGCCATGAAGCGGCCCAGCCACGGCGCGTACTTGAAGCGGTCCTTGACGGGGTCGCGCCAGACGGACGACAGCATGGGGTCGAGCGTGAAGCTGACGAACAGGGAGACGAGAACGGCGACGGCTACGGTGATGCCGAACTGCAGGAAGAAGCGGCCGATGATGCCGTCCATGAAGGCGACGGGGACGAACACGGCGACGATGGCGAACGTGGTGGCCATCACGGCCAGTCCGATTTCATTGGTGCCGTCGTTGGCCGCCTTGTAGTGGTTCTTGCCCATGCCCAGGTGGCGCACGATGTTTTCGCGCACGACGATGGCGTCATCGATCAACAGGCCGATGCACAGCGACAGCGCCATCAAGGTGAGGAAGTTCAGGGTGAAGCCGAAGGCTTTCATGGCGATGAAGCTGGCCAGCACGGAGATCGGCAGGGTCAAGCCCGTGATGATGGTCGAGCGCCACGAGTGCAGGAACAGGAAGACGATCACCATGGTCAGCACGGCGCCTTCGATGATGGTGCGCTTGACGTTATCGAGCTGGCTTTGCACGCGCTCCGATTCGTCGTCCAGCACGCGCAGGGTGATATCGGGCGGCAGCGTTTTTTGCAGGTCCGCCGCCACTTTCAGGATGCCGGTGCCCACTTCGACCACGTTGGCGTCCTGCACCTTGGTGATTTCCATGGTCACGGCCTGCTGGCCGTTCATGCGCGAGATCGACAGTTCTTCCTGTTCGCCGTCGACGACGGTGGCCACCTGGTCCAGGTAGACGGGACCGACGGCGCGGCGCGCGACGATGATCTTGCCGAATTCGCGCGCATCCTTGATCTTGCCTTCCACGCGCACCAGCTGTTCGGCCGCGCCATGGCTGATGGAACCGGCCGGCAAATTGGTATTCGTGGCCTGGATGGCGCGGATCACTTCATCGACGCCGATGCCCTGGGCATTGAGTTCGATCGGCTTCATGCTGATGAGGATCTGGCGCGCGCGCAGGCCGCGCAGCTTGACTTGCCCCACGCCGGCCACGCCCTGGAAGCGCTTGCTGATGATCTGCTCCGTCATGGTCGACAGCGAGCGCAGGTCATGCCCGGTGGACGTCAGCACGATGGTGGCGATGGGGCGCTCGTTGTCGCCCTCGGCGCGGGCGATGAACGGGTCCTTGGCTTCCTTCGGGAAGCGGGGGCGCACCAGGGCCACCTTGTCGCGCAAGTCCTGCATGGCCTTGTCCATGTTCGTCGACAGCTCGAATTCCAGGTAGACGCCGGCGCGTCCTTCCCACGAGTTGGCGCGGATGGTCTTGATGCCGCTGACGGTGTTGACGGCGTCCTCGATGGGGCGCGTGATGTCGTTTTCCACGGCTTCGGGCGAGGCGCCCGGATAGTTCACTTCAATGGCGGCGAACGGGAACTGCACGCTGGGCATGCTTTCCACGCCCAGGCCCCGGTAGGAGAAGATGCCCAGCACCACCAGCGCTACCATGACCATGGTGGCGAAGACGGGGTTCTGGATGCTGACTTTGGTCATCCACATGGCTTAATCCTTCCGTGCCAGCACGGCTGCCGGCGCGGCAGGGGCGGCGGCCGGTGCGGCGAAGGTCACGCCATGGCCCGGCTTGACGCCATCGAGCCTGGCGATGATGACTTTCGCGCCCGGCACTAGGCCGGACGTCACTTCCGCATAGCCTTCATCTTCGTTGCGCAGGCCCAGGGTAACTGGCTGGGCGACCACCTTGTTGTTCACCAGCGCATACACGACGGGGCCCTGCTTTTCATTGCGCACGGCCGTCAACGGCACCAGCGGCGCCACGTTTGACCGTTCGGTGACGATGCTGCCCTTGGCGAACATGCCGCCGCGCAGCGCGCCGTCGCCATTGTCGACGGCGATGTAGACCAGCATGGCGCGCGAGCCGCTCTCGGTGGTGGGGTTGATGCGCGTGACCTTGCCGGCGAAGTCGCGTGCGCCGAAGCCGTCGACCTTGAAGTGCACGTCCTGGCCCAGTTTGATGCGGGGGATTTCCGCGCTGGGCACGGGCGCTTCCAGGGTCAGCTGCGCCAGGTTGACGATGGTGTAGACGGGCATGTCGGGCGAGACTTTTTCCCCGGCCTGCAGGTGGCGCTTGCTGACGATGCCGGCCATCGGCGCGCGGATCACCGCATCGGCCAGCGCGATGCGGGCGATATCGACCATGGCGGCGGCGGACTTGACGTTGGCGCGCGCCAGGTCGACCGAGTTTTGCGTCGTGTCGTACGCCGTCTGCGAAATGTATTTTTGCTTGAGCAAGGCCTGGCTGTTCGCTTCATTCTTGCTGGCCATCGACAAGCGCGCCTGCGCTTCGTCGAGCATGGCTTGCTGCTGCGTCAGGCGGGCGCGCAGGTCGGCCGCGTCCAGGCGCACGAGGATTTGCCCATTCGCCACTTGCTGCCCTTCCTGCAAGGTCGTTTCCTGGATCACGCCGGAAACCTTGGCCTTGATGGTGGCCTGGGTCACGGGGGCCAGCGAGCCGGACAGGGGCAAGCTGATGCTGAGCGCGCGCGCCGCGATGGCTGCCACGTCGCCCTGCGCCAGTTCATGCACGGGCGCCTTGGCCTGCTCCTTCTTCTTGCTCGCTTGCAGTTCGGCCGCCTTGGCGGCTTGTTGCTTCGATTGCATCACCGTCCAGCCGCCGCCGGCCAGGCCCAGCACGACCAGGATCAGCACGGGGGTGCGCCAGCGCCGGCGGCGCGTGGCTGCAAGGGGAGAGGCGGGGGGCAGGGTCTCGTTTTTCATAGGTATTTTTGGTCAGGAGCGGCGCAGGGGTTCGGCGCCAGGTCTCGGTGCGGACCCGGCCTGTCGCTGGCCGGGGGAATTCGGGTAGCGTATCACCGTGGCGGCCGCAGACAACACGCCTGCCGCTGCAGCCGTTCACGGCGATGCGCATGTTGCCACTTTAGGAAGAATCCAGCCCGGCCGCCATCGCCGTGCGACAGATTGCACAAAATCGGGGCTGGAATGCAAAAAACGGCGACCAAAGACACTGCCGGCATCGACGCCTTGCACGTCACGATGCTTGCGCATCCTCAAGAAGCCGATTCGCCGGCGCGCAAGAATGGGTGGGATGGTTGCGCCACCGGACAGGCCATTCGCCCGCCGGTTGCCGTGCGGCCGCGCCACGGGGGGCTGATGTCTGAACGGATTGCCGGAGCCGCCCCGTCGCCGGGCCGTTTGCTGGCCGCTGCCGAACCGCAGGCGGGAGCGGCCGGCAAGGCGCTCGATTTGCTGTCCATCATCGTTGCCGCCGTCGAGCAGGCACCGGGCCTGGCCGTGCGCGGCATCGACCGCGATGGCATCGTGCGCTACTGGAGCTTGGGTGCGGCGCGCCTGTATGGCGTGACGGCCGAGCTGGCGCTGGGCCAGCCGTGGGCCAGGGTGGCCGCCTCGCTGCCGGATGCCACCCTGGCCGAGGAGGTTGCCGGCGAACTGGCGGCCGTGTGGGAAAGCGGCAAGGCGCGCAGCACGCGCCTGTGGAAGCTCGGCGCCGATGGGGCCGCGCCGCGCTGCATCTGTTCCACCGTGTTTCCTGTCATCCAGTCCGGGCGAGTGCGGCAAGTGGTCTGCATCGACGTCGACATCACGGCCAGCGGCCAGGATGGCGCCGCCGCGCAGGGCGCCTTGTTGCTGATGGGTGACAATTTCTGCCAGTTGTACGAGAAATCCGCCGATGCCATCCTGCTGCTGCGTGACGAGCATATCGCCGACGCCAATCCGGCCGCCATCGTCCTGTTTCAATGCGAGGACCGGCCACGGCTGCTGGGGCGCCGCCTCAGCGATTTTTCGCCCTTGCGCCAGCCCGATGGCGAATTGTCAGCGTTGCGGGGCACGCAACTGGCGGCGCAGGCCCACGCGGACGGCAATTGCCGCTATGACTGGCGCTACCAGACGTGCGCGGGCGAGCTGTTCTGGGGCGAAGTGCTGCTCACTTCCGTCACGCTCGACCACACCTATCTGTTTTACGCCGTGATACGGGATATTTCCTCGCGCAAACTTGCCGAGCGGGCCCTGTACCTGTCGGCGCAGGTGGTCGAGCATGCGCGCGAAGCCATCGTCGTGCTGGACCCGCAGCAGCGCGTGGTCAGCATGAATCCTGCGTACAGCGAGATCAGCGGCTACAGCCTGGACGACATGCTGGGCAAGCCCTTCGTCCTGCACGGCGCGGAACCGGACGCGCCGGCGTTTTTCGACCACGTGTGGGACGAAGTCGGAGATAACGGATATTGGCAAGGAGACATCGTGGGCCAGCGCAAGGCGGGCGGGCGCTACCCGGCCTGGCTGTCACTGACGGCCATTCGCGATTCGCAGGGGCAATTGAGCAATTATCTGGCCATCCTCAGCGATATCAGCGAGCGCAAGAAAAACGAGGAGCACACGCGCCACCTGGCCGAGCACGATTTCCTCACCGACTTGCCGAACCGGGTGCTGTTGCTGGACCGGCTGTCGCTGGCGCTGGCGGCCGCGCGGCGCAAGCTGAGCATGCTGGCCATTTTGTACCTGGACCTCGACCACTTCAAGCACATCAACGACAGCATGGGCCACCACGTGGGCGACTTGCTGCTCAAGGAAGTGGCGCGGCGCCTGGTGCGCTGCGTGCGCGGCGTCGATACGGTCAGCCGGCATGGCGGCGACGAGTTCGTCATCATCCTGGCCGAGGTGGGCGGCATCGACCAGGTGGCCCACGTGGCGTCCAGCTTGCTGCATGCCGTCACGCAGCCCTATCAGCTGGGTGAATACGAATTGCATGTGTCCACCTCGATCGGCGTGGCCATCTTTCCCAGCGATGGCGACAGCATCGATAGCCTCGTGCATAACGCCGACATCGCCATGTACCACGCCAAGGAAAGCGGGCGTAACAATTTCCAGTTTTTCAATGCCGAGATGAATGCGCAGATCGTCGAGCGGGCCAGCCTGGAGCAAGGCTTGCGCGAGGCGCTGGGTCGCGAGGAATTCGTGCTGGAATTCCAGCCTGCGCTCGATGTCGCAAGCGGGCAGATCGTCGGCGCCGAAGCGCTGTTGCGCTGGCGCCACCCGCAACTGGGCGTGCTGCCGCCCGAGCGCTTCATCGCCGTGGCCGAGGAGTGCGGCTTGATGGTGTCGATAGGCAACTGGGTGCTGCGCCACGCCTGCCTGCGCGCGCGCGCCTGGCACGACGCGGGCCATGCCTGGCGCGTGGCCGTGAATCTGTCGCCGGCGCAATGTCTGCACAATAACTTGTTGCTCAGCGTACAAGAGGCGCTGGCCGTGTCGGGCTTGCCTGCCGGCTGCCTGGAACTGGAAGTGACGGAGTCCTTGCTGATGAAGGGCGGCGCGCGCCTGGCCGGCGTGCTGGCGCAACTGCGCGCGCTGGGCGCCAGGCTGGCCATCGACGACTTCGGCACCGGCTATTCGCGCCTGGCCAATCTGCGCCATTACCCGGTGGATAAACTCAAGATCGACCCCTCGTTCCTGCCCGCCGCGGCGGACGGCGCGGCGGGCGAGTCCGACACGGCCGTGGCCGCCACCATCATCGCCATGGCGCGCGAGCTGCAATTGACGGTGATCGCCGAAGGCGTGGAGACGGCGCAGCAGCTGGCGTATCTGCGGGGGCAGGGCTGCCAGCAATACCAGGGGCGCTATGCCAGCGCGCAAGTGGAGGGCAGCGCGCTGGCGAAGTTGCTTAATTAGCAGTTGATTTAGTCAATATTTCCCAGCAGCTTGATGCGTGCCAGCACCTGGCCATGGTCGGAGGCGTGCCGCAAGCCCAGCAGCAGATGGTCGTTGAGATAAGTCACTTCCTGCAGCACGCCGATGGCGCGCGGCGAGGCGGGATGAAAATGTTCGGAAACGAGGATGTGGTCGATCGTCATGTAGGCGCTGTCGTGGATATTCGTGTAGCCCACGTGGCGCAGGGCGTCCTGGCGCTGCTGGATGGCGTTGGCGTCGTACAGGCGTTCGCGCATCTCGGCACCCGCTTCGCACGGTGCGCCCGCGCCCATGACGATGGCCGTGGTGACGGCATTGGCGATGTCGTTGAAGTCGCCCAGCACGATGCGGGGACGGCCGCTGTGGCCAAGTTCGCTTGCCAGCACGCGCAGGGCCACGGCTTCCGCGCCGCGCCGCTGCAGCGAGCGCAGGTTGGCCAGCGCGTAGGCGGTGGCATCGTTGCCGTCGCCATGGCGGTAGTCGGGGCGGCGCGATTTCAAATGCACCACGACCACGTCCGTGAGTTGTCCGCCAGGCAAGATGACCTGGACATGCAGCGGCGCGCGGGCGAAGCGGCCAGCATCGTCTTCGGCAGGCACGCTCACGCCGGCGGGAAAATTCGCCCAGGCAACACCGGCGCCAGCCAGCGGCAGCCGCGACACGAGCGCCACCGTGGGCAGCATGCGTCCGGCGGCATCGATGGCATCGTAGCCGGCCAGGGTGGCTGCGCGGTAATGGCGCGTGCGCGACAGCACGTCGCGCAGGGCAGCTTGCGAGAAAATTTCCTGGAAACCGATCACGTCGGCGTCGAGCAGGTCGATTTGCCGCGCCGTCCATTCCGCCTTGGCTTCGTATTGCGCCGGGCTCAACGGTTCCAGGTTGTCATACAATTTCGCCCCGGCGGGGGCAAGGTTGCAGACATTGAATGTGGCAAAGCGGATTTCTTCCTGCATAATTAGCACTCCTCACTGAACGATCAGCGTATCACGCATGGCTAAAAAAGAGCATATTTCCGAAACCCAGGCGACGCAGTTGCTGCGCAAGCATCAAGTTTCCTTCGAAGAACATCCGTATCCCTACGAGGAGCACGGCGGCACCAGCGTCTCGGCGCGCGAATTGAACGTGCCCGAACACGCGGTGATCAAGACCCTGGTGATGCAGGATGAGGCGGCCAAGCCGATGATCGTGCTCATGCATGGCGATTGCAAGGTGTCGACCAAGAATCTGGCGCGTGGCATTGGCTGCAAGTCCGTCGAGCCATGCAAGCCCGAAGTGGCGCAGCGCCATTCCGGCTACATGATCGGCGGCACCTCGCCCTTCGGCACGAAGAAGGCCATGCCCGTGTACGTGGAGCAATCCATCCTGGCGCTCGAGCGCATCTATATCAATGGCGGGCGGCGCGGTTTCCTCGTCTCGCTGGCGCCGCAGGTGCTCGTTGATTTGTTGCAAGCCAAACCGGTGCAGTGCGCCTTGCAGGATTAAGAGAGCAAGAAAGCGGGGCTCCGCCCTGTCCCTGGACGGGGCGCTGGTGTATATTCTGCTGCGCCAGCCTCGATGCTGGTGCAATAAACACAATAAAGGGAAGAAATGAATCCAGTAATCACAACCGTGGCAATGACAGTGGCCGCTTACTTGCTCGGCTCGATATCGTTTGCCGTGGTGATGAGCAAGGTCTACGGCATTGCCGATCCGCGCACCTATGGCTCGAAAAATCCGGGCGCCACCAACGTGCTGCGTAGCGGCAACAAGGGCGCTGCCATCATGACCCTGCTGGGCGATGGCGCCAAGGGTTGGCTGGCCGTGTTCCTGGCCGACCATTTTGCCACTGCGCTGGGCGTGGGCGACACGGCCGTGGCCCTGGTCGCCATCGCCGTCTTCCTCGGCCATCTGTGGCCCGTGTTCTTCCGCTTCGTCGGCGGCAAGGGCGTGGCCACGGCCCTCGGCGTGTTGCTGGGCATCAATCCCTGGCTGGGCCTGGCGACCCTGGCCACCTGGCTGATCATCGCCTATGCCTTCCGCTATTCCTCGCTGGCAGCCCTGGTGGCGGCCCTGTTCGCGCCGTTTTATTATGGCTTGCTGTTCGGCGTCGATCCCATCTTGCTGGCCGTCATCGTCATGAGCGTGTTGCTCGCTTACCGCCACAGCCAGAACATCGCGAACTTGCTCTCTGGCAAGGAAAGCAAGATCGGCGGCAAGAAGGATGGGGCCAAGGCGCCCGCCAAGAAAAAGTAAGCGCTTGATTTCCCGCGGGCCGCACGCATATGCTGTGCTTGCGGCGCCGCGCGGTGCGGCCGCCACCGACTCGCGCAAAGGCTGCCCACCATGACTGTCTCCACCTCTTCCGCCACACCTACCCCCATCCGTATCGATTTCGTTTCCGACGTTTCCTGCCCCTGGTGCGTGGTCGGCCTGAAATCGCTGGAGCAGGCACTGGACACGCTGCAAGGCACCGTCCAGGCCGACATCCACTTCCAGCCCTTCGAGCTGAACGCCAACATGCCGCCCGAAGGCGAGGATGTCGGCGAACACATCGCCCGCAAATACGGCTCCACCCCGGAACAGATGGCGCAATCGCGCGAAGCCATTCGCGCGCGCGGCGAACAGCTGGGCTTTACCTTTGCCATGGACAAGCGCGGCCGCATCTACAACACGTTTGACGCGCACCGTCTGCTGCACTGGGCCGGACTGGAAGGGCGCCAGAAGGCATTGAAAATGGCGCTGTTCGATGCGTATTTCACGCAGGGACAGGATCCGTCCTCGCACGCGGTGCTGCTGGCCGTGGCCGGCAAGGTGGGGCTCGATGGCGTGAAAGCGGCCGAGGTGCTGGCCTCCGGCGCGTATGCGGACGAGGTGCGCGCGCAGGAACAGTTCTACCAGCAGAACGGCATCAATTCGGTGCCCGCCGTCATCATCAACGAGCGTCACCTGATTTCCGGCGGCCAACCTCCCGAAGTGTTCGAACAAGCCTTGCGCCAGATCATCGCCGGCGCTTGAGCGGGGCGCCAATGGCGCGCGCCATGGCGGACTTTTTGCGCTACACTCGGCGCAGAAGGAGGATAGTCAAATGCCAACAGCCAGCTGGAATGGCGCCGTCATCGCGCAAGCCACCGATGCGCAGGTGCAAGTCGTTGAAAACAATGTGTATTTTCCTTTAGCTACCGTGACGCAGGAATACCTGCGTCCCAGCAGCCACACGAGCATCTGCCCATGGAAGGGCACGGCCAGCTATTACGATCTCGTCGTCGATGGCCAGACGAATGCCAACGCGGCCTGGTATTACCCCCAGCCCAAGGATGCCGCCAAGCAAATTGCCGGCCACGTCGCCTTCTGGCGCGGCGTCAGCGTCGAGCGCTGACGCTTTCTTACGACCAATCAACCTGAAAGCAGACGATGGATTTACGCCTCGCCGTGTACCAACTCGCCTCGGACTATGCGCTCGATGCTCAACAAACCCGGCAGCTGCAGGAAGTGGCCGGCTTCCAGCGCGAACCGGCGCGCCTGGCCTACTGGCTGCCGCGTGGCGTGGCCGTGCTGGGCGCCGTGCTGCTGGGCATGGGCTTGATCTGCTGGGTGGCCGCCAACTGGGAAGACCTGGGCCGCATGGGCCGCTTTGCCCTGCTGCAAGGCGTGCTGGCGGCCGCCTGCGTGGGTGCGTTTGCCGTGCCGAAAGCGCGCGTACCCTTGCTGCTGCTGGCCTTGCTGGCCATCGGCGGCCTGTTCGCGTATTTCGGCCAAACGTACCAGACGGGCGCCGATCCGTGGCAGCTGTTCGCCCTGTGGGCCGCGCTGGCCTTGCCGCTGTGCCTGGTGGCCCGCAGCGACGTGCTGTGGACGCCGTGGATGCTGATACTGTCGACGGCCGCCACCCTGTGGATGCAGGCGCATGCGCACAACAGCTGGCGCGTCGATTCGGCCGATCTGCCCATTTTCATCGGCGGCTGGCTGGCCGTGCTGGCTGGCTGTGCGTTCGTCTCGCCCCTGCTGGCGCGCTGGACGGGCGCGGGCAACTGGGCCTTGCGTCTGGGCCTGGTGCTGGCCACCTTCCTCATCACGGGCACGGCCGTCAGCGCCCTGTTCGGCAGCGAGATCGAATCGCCGTACTGGGCCGGTCTCGGCTTGCTGGCCGTCGCCGGCGTCCTGCTGGCCACGCGCCAGTTCTTTGACGTGTTCGGCCTGAGCGCCGTCGCGCTGGGCCTGAACACCTTGCTGGTGTGGGGACTGGGGCACGTGCTGTTCCATGGCGGCGGCAATGGCGATGGCATCGGCAGGCTGGTGATGCTGGGCTTGTTCGCGGCCGTGCTGCTGGCGCTCACCGTGCAAGGCATTTTGTGGCGCACGCGCCGGGAGGCGGCATGAGCCATATCAATAGTCAGCGAGCCGATGCGCTCGCCACCCTGATCGACGACGCCACGCGCGCCGGCCTGTTGCCGTCCGGCGCCGCCCGTCCCGTGCAGGATGTGCGGCCGTGGCCGCTGGTACTGATGACGGCCCTCGGCGCCTGGCTGGCCGCCATCCCCCTGGTCCTGGCGCTAGGCGCGGGACTGGAAAGCGTCGTGCGCCACGGCCCCGGCGCGTATGTCGTGGCCGCCATCGTGCTGGTGGTGGCCGTGCTGCTGATCCGCACGCGCGGCGTGGCCTTGTTTGTCGAGCAACTGGCCGTGCCATGCCTGCTGGTGGGCGGCAGCCTGCTCGGCTATGCCCTGTTCCGCGACTATGCCACGCAGACGGCGTCGCTGCTGATGTGCCTGGCGTGCCTGCTGACGGCCGCCGCCTTGCCGCGCGACTGGCTGCGCGTGCTGCTGGGACTGGTCGCCTGCGGCTTGCTGGGGCTGGGCATCATCGATAGCACGCGCGACTGGATTTTCGAGAACGACCCCACGCAGCTGTACAGCGCTTGGATGCTGGCCCTGGCATTCTGGCTGGGCGCCCACTGGCTGCAAAAGCAGGCCTTCAACGATGGCCGCGGCGCGTCCATCGCCGCCTTCCTGGAATCGCTGTCGACGGGGTGGGTCCTGGCAATCTTGCTGGGGCTGGTCTTCTGGTCCGGCATGACCTTCATGCTGGGCGGCGCGCTGGGCGGCGGTATTGTCGGCGACGTGGCGCGCGAAGCGACCCGGCACCAGGCCGTTGCCTGGTATGCGCAAGTGTTGAATGGGGTATCGCTCGTGCTGGCCACGGCGGCTGCCGCCTGGGCGGGATGGCGCTGGCCGGCGCTGCGCCAGTTGCCCGCCATCGGCGTGGCGCTGGTGCTGATCGTGCTGGCGTGGTTCATGCCGGCGCTGGGGCCCGTGCTGCTGATCCTCGCGTATTGTTTGACGAGCGGGCGTTCGCGCGTGGCCGTGGCGGCCGCGCTGGCGGCGGCGTGGATACTCGGCAGCTTTTATTACCAGCTGGCCTGGCCGCTGGCCAGCAAGGCGGCGCTGCTGGCCATGGCCGGCGCGCTGTTGTGCGCCCTGTCGTGGCTGGCCACGCGCGGCGCCGTGCTGCATTTGGTGGAAAGCAAACCGGCGGGCGTGGTTCTTGAACACCGCGCCGCGCGCCTGGGCGTGCTGGGGGGCTTGCTGCTGGTGTTGCTGGTCGCCAATGGCGGCATTTGGCAAAAAGAGCAGCTGATTGCCAAAGGACAAGCGATCTTCGTGGCGCTGGAACCCGTCGATCCCCGCTCGCTGATGCAGGGCGACTACATGCGCCTCAATTTCGTCAACCTGGGCGTCCTGTCCACCCTGGCCAGCGTGGACCGGGCGCCTGGCAGGCCCCTCGTGGTGGCGATGCGCGATGCGCGCGGCGTGGCGGAATTGCTGCGCCCGTACACCCAAGAGGCGCTGGCGCCCGGCGAATTCCTGCTCGAACTGACGCCGAAGGATGGGAACTGGGTGCTCGTCAGCGATGCCTGGTTCTTCAAGGAAGGCGAGGCGGCGCGCTGGGAAAAGGCCCGCTATGGCGAGTTCCGCGTGCTGCCCGACGGCCGCGCCTTGCTGGTGGGCATGCGTGGCCCGGAGCTGGAGAAGCTGTAGCTTTGTCGCGCAGGCAGTCGTGCAAGAGCACGCCAGGGCGGGCATCCTGTAAAATTGCCCTATGGATAATATTACGCATTCGGTCATCGGCCTCGGGGTCGGCGAACTGGTACACCGCAGCCTGCCGCCCGAGCCGCAGGCCCCCGCACAGCGCACCCGGCGCGCGCTGTTTTTATTTTCGGCATGGTTTGCGAGCAACGCGCCCGACCTGGACTTGGTGCTGACCAGGCTGTTGCCGCGCCCGTTCGGCTACATGTTGCACCACCGCGGCCATACGCATACCTTGCTGCTGGCCTTGCCGCAGGCGCTGCTGTTGCTGGCCTTGCTGTGGCTGCTGTGGCCCGGCGCGCGCCGGCTGCTGAAAAGCAGCGTACCCGCCCGCATCGGCCTGGCCGCTTGCCTGCTGCTGGGCTTTTGCCTGCACATGGGCATGGATTTCCTCAATTCCTATGGCTTGCACCCGTTCTATCCGTTTGACAGCCGCTGGCTGTATGGCGACATGGTCTTCATTGTCGAGCCCATGTTCTGGGTGCTGCTGGGCGTGCCCGTGATCATGTCCTTGCACTACGGCATCGTCAAAAGCGTGCTGCTGGCGGGGTTGACGGCGGCCCTGTGTTTCTTCACCTATAAAACCTATCTGGCGCCCGCTTCGCTGCTCATCCTGCTGGGGCTGGGCGTGGTCCTGGCCGTGCTGCAGGGGCGGGCTGGCGAGCGGGGGCGCGGACCGCTGCTGCTGGCCTTCGCGCTGGCCGCCACGTTCATCGGCACGCAGGGTGTGGCGTCGGCCCTCGGCCGTGCGCGCATCGAGGCGGCCGTGCAGCGCCTCGATCCCGGCACGCGCGTGTGGGACGTGGCGATGACGGCCTTCCCCAGCAACCCGCTGTGCTGGATCTATGTCTCGCTCGACAGCAAGACGGACGTGTACACCTTGCGGCGCGGCACCCTGAGCCTGCTGCCGGATGCGCTGGCGCCCGCCGCCTGCCCGGCCGGCCTGGTGGAAACGGGTAAGCAAGGCCAGCAGCTGGCGCCCGGCATCGCCGTGTCGGCCAAGGCGGAGGGTAGCCTGGCCGCCTTGCGTGCCTTGCAGGAAGACAATTGCTATGTCGACGCCTGGTTCCGCTTTGCCCGCATGCCCAGGTTGAATGCGGACAAGCTGACGGACGTGCGCTTCAACCCCGGCATGTTGCCTAATTTCACGACCGTCGAACTGCAGCAGTTCCGCAACCGGCCGTGTCCCGCCTACGTGCCGGGCTGGGGCCGCCCCCGCGCGGACATGCTGGCGCCGCCGCAAGAGGTACGTCCGTAGCGAATTTGTTGCCTTGTGGCAAAATATCGTGTGTGCACTTACTTTGCCATGGCCGCGCATG
Source organism: Janthinobacterium sp. SUN026 (assembly GCF_030397625.1). Taxonomy (NCBI): domain Bacteria; kingdom Pseudomonadati; phylum Pseudomonadota; class Betaproteobacteria; order Burkholderiales; family Oxalobacteraceae; genus Janthinobacterium; species Janthinobacterium sp. SUN026. The sequence continues at coordinate 507,986 of NZ_JAPQNU010000001.1, forward strand.
CGACACGACCAATTCAGCATGAATGATATTTAGTTAGGATTATTTTGGAAGAGCAACACGCCTTACCGTATTTGCGGGAAACCCTGCTGTTTCTCGCCCTGGCCGGGATTTTTATTCCGTTATTGCAACGCCTGAAAGTCAACCAGGTCCTCGGTTTCCTGGCCGTCGGCGCCCTGTTCGGCCCGTTCGGCTTCGGCCTGTGGGCGGGCGACTTCACGTGGCTGACGTATTTCTCGTTCGTGCGTGCCGAACAGGTCAGCGGCCTGGCCGAGCTGGGCGTGATGTTTTTGATGTTCATGATCGGCCTGGAACTGTCGACGGAACGGCTGTGGGCGCTGCGGCGCTGGGTATTCGGCGCGGGCGTGGGGCAGGTGGCCGTCAGCGCCTGCCTGATCGGCGGCGTCGCGTATTACTTTGGCCTGTCGCTGGAAGCGTCCATCGTGCTGGGCCTGGTGCTGTCGCTGTCGTCGACGGCCGTGGTGATGCAGCTGCTGACCGACCAGCGTTCGCTGCAGACGCCGGCCGGCCAGGCGGGCTTTTCCATTTTGATGTTCCAGGATTTGATGGTGGTGCCGCTGTTCATCCTGATCGACGTGTTCGCCAGCGGGCGCAGCGACGATCTCGCGTATCTGCTCAGCTTTGCGGCCGTGAAATCGGCCGGCGCCATCCTGCTCATCTATCTGCTGGGGCGCCGCGTGATTCGTCCGCTGTTCCAGTTTTTCGTCAAGAAACGCCAGCCCGACGTGTTCATGGCCTTGACCCTGCTCAGCACCCTGGGCATCGCGGGCTTGACTTACCTGGCGGGCCTGTCGATGGCGCTGGGCGCCTTGCTGGCCGGCCTGCTGCTGGCGGAAACGGAATTCCGCCACGAAGTGGAAGTGACGATCGAGCCCTTCAAGGGCTTGCTGATGGGCTTGTTCTTCATGTCCGTGGGCATGCAGATCGACGTGCGCGAAATCCTCAAGTCGCCGGTGTTGATCCCGTTGGCCGTGCTGAGCCTGTTTGCGCTGAAAACCCTCGTCATCAGCGTGATTTTCCGCATCGGCGGCTTTCATTGGGGGCGCGCCGTGGAAACGGGCGTGCTGCTGGGGCAGGGCGGCGAATTCGCCTTCATCGTCGTCGCGTATGCGCTGGGTACCAAGCTGATCGGCCCACAGGTGGCGCAGTTCGTCATGCTGGTGGTGGGCCTGAGCCTGTTTGCCACGCCGGCGCTGGCCAAGGCGGCGCGCGCTTTCGGCAACTGGTGGGAGCAGCGCCACCACCATCAGCTGGCCGACCTGGCGCACGGCGCGCCGCCGCCGCAGGGCAGCACCGTCATCATCGCCGGGTTTGGCCGGGTGGGGCAGTTGCTGGCCAAGGTGCTGACGGAGCAGGATATCGCGTATGTGGCGATTGAAAATGATGCGCGCCTGGTGACGACCCTGCATCCGCGCGGCTTCCCCGTGTATTTCGGCGATGCGTCGCGCGCGGAATTGTTGCAAAAGGTCAATGCGGACCGGGCCGCCGCCGTGGTGCTGACGATGGACCATGCGGCCTCCGTGCTGCATGCCGTGAAATCGATCCGCCGCGAATATCCGCAGCTGCCCGTGTATGCGCGGGCGCGCGACGAGGCGCATGCCGTGGCCCTGATACAGGCGGGCGCCACCCTGGTCGTGCCCGAGGCGCTGGAATCGGCGCTGCAGCTGACGGCCACCGTGCTGCACACGGTGGGCCTGTCGGAAGCGCGCACGGCGGACATCGTGCAAGCCGAGCGCGACCGGCGCAATGCCGTGCTGCTGGCGAAAAAGCTGTCGTAGTGTTGTTGTGGGGAAACCTATAGCGCAACCGTGCGTGTCGCCGTGCTTTGTAAATTATCTATACAATAATAGTATATGAGCACATTACCCACATGAAAGCCGCGACGAAGAGCGGAGCGGCGCCCTTGACGCCGCAGCAACTGGCGGCGCAGGAAACGCAGCAGAAATATGGCAAGCCCGAGCGGGGCTGGCGCGAGCAGGTGTACACCGTCATTTTCGAGGCGGAAACGCGCACGGGCCGCGCCTTCGATTTGCTGCTGATCGCCGCCATCCTGATCAGCGTGACGGTGGTCGTGCTCAGCAGTGTCGCCTCCGTGGCCGAGCGCTACGGCACCTGGCTGACGGCGCTGGAATGGTTTTTCACCATTTTATTTACCATCGAATATTTCGCCCGCCTGTCTTGCCTGCAGCATCCGGTGCGCTATGCCAAGAGTTTTTTCGGCATTATCGATTTGCTGGCCATCGTGCCGACCTACATCGGCTTGCTGCTGCCGGGCGCGCACGTGCTGATCGACGTGCGCATTTTGCGCCTGCTGCGCATGTTCCGCATCCTCAAGCTCACGTCGTATGTGCATGAATACACGGTGCTGGGGCGGGCCTTGCTGGCCAGCCGGCGCAAAATCCTCATTTTCTTGTCTTTTGTCATGATGGTGGTCTTTCTGTTGGGTACTGTGATGTACGTGGTGGAAGGACCTGAGAACGGTTACAGCAGTATCCCCACGTCGATTTACTGGGCCATCAGCACCATGACCACCGTGGGTTTCGGCGATATCACGCCGAGGACCGACATCGGGCGCACCATCGCTTCCCTGATGATGTTGCTCGGCTGGGGCATCCTGGCAGTGCCTACCGGCATTATCAGCGCGGAAATGACGGTACAGCGCAGTTCCAAGCTGGTCACCACGCGTACCTGCCCCACGTGCCTGAAGGAAGGGCTCGATGACGATGCCAGTTTCTGCAAGAACTGCGGTGTTGCATTGCCGCCGCTGGCACGCGATTAGCGCATAGACCCTTCATCAACCGTATTTATTTTATTTTGTTAAGGCCAACATGATTCCAGTTCGCCTGATCGCGACGGGCAAGGCCGTGCCGTCGCAGAGTGTGACTTCCGCCAGCCTGGACCTGACTTTGGGCCATCCGGCTGGCTATACCCTGCGCAAGAGCGGCGTGCTGTCGCGCTTTGTCGCCGCGCCCGATGAATCGCAAAGCCAGCTGGGCGCCGCCGCCCTGCTCGACGCGCTGAAGAATGCCAGCCTGCGTCCGGCCGACATCGACTTGTTGATCTGCGCCAACGGCGTGCCCGAGCAAGCGTTGCCGAATACGGCTTGCTTCGTGGCCGAACATGCGGGATTGCCGCCAGGCACGCAAAGCTTCGACGTCAACGCCAGCTGCCTCAGCTTCATGGCCGCCTTCCGCGTGGCCGCGTCCATGCTGGCGGGCAGCGCCTACCGGCGCATCGCCATCGTTTCGTCCGACCTCGCCTCGCGCGGCGTCGACTGGAGCGAGCCGGAAGCGTCGATGATCTTTGGCGACGGCGCCGCCGCCGTCATCGTCGAGCGCGGCGATGGCAGCGCCGGCATCCGCGCCTACAAGATGGGCACGTATCCGGAAGGGCGGCGCTACTGCGAAATCCGTGGCGGCGGCACCGAGCGCAACCCGCGCAATGGCTGCGAGCCGGGCGACTACCTGTTCCGCATGGATGGCAAGGCCGTGTTCCGCCTGGCCGTCAAGGTGATGCCGGATTTCCTGGCGGAATTAATGCTGGAATCGGGCGCGGGACTGGAAAAAGTCGACGTGGTGGTGCCGCACCAGGCCAGCCCGCTGGGGCTCGCGCATGCGGCGCGCATCCTCGACGTTCCCGATGCTAAAATCATCAAGATCTTTGAAACGCATGGCAACCAGGTGGCCGCGTCCTTGCCCACCGCCCTGCACGAGGCGGTGATGACGGGGCGGGCCGTGGCAGGCCAGCGTTTGCTGATGATGGGCACGGCCGCGGGCTTGACCATCGGCGGCATGATTCTTGACCTGTGAAGGTGGTGCGATGAGGCGGATACTGGTCACGGGAGCGACGGGCGGCTTGGGGCGCAATGCCGTGCGCACCCTGCTGGCGCAGGGCGTGGAAGTGCGCGCCACGGGCCGCAACGCCGCCGTCGGCCGCGAACTGGAACGCATGGGCGCGCAATTCGTCGCGCTCGACCTGGCACAGGCATCGCCACGCCAGGTCGATGAACTGGTGCGCGGCATGGACACCGTCTGGCACTGCGCCGCGTTGTCGTCGCCGTGGGGGCCGGAACGCGACTTCATCGCCGCCAACGTCACGGCCACGGGCCAATTGCTGCGCGCGGCGGCCAGCCTGCACGTGGCGCGCTTCGTGCACATCTCCACCCCGGCCATCTATTTCGACTACCGCAACCACCTCGAAGTGCCGGAAACCTTCCGCCCCGATGCCTTCGTCAACGCGTATGCGCGCAGCAAGGCGATGGCGGAAAAGCTGGTGCAGGATTGCGTCGACCGCCACCGCGGCATGACGTGCGTGATCCTGCGCCCGCGCGCCATCTTCGGCCCGCACGACCAGGTCCTGATCCCGCGCCTGGCGCGGGTGCTGCAGGAGCGCGGCGGCAAGCTGCCCCTGCCCAACGGCGGCGCGGCCACCATCGACATCACCTATGTCGACAATGTCGTGCACGCGATGTGGCTGGCCACCGTGCACAAGACCATCGCTTCCGGCGCCGCCTTCAACATCACGAATGGCGAACCGGCGCGCCTGTGCGACATCTTGCGCACCCTGTTCTGCGACCATCTGCAGCAGCCGTTCGAGATCGTCAGCGTGCCTTACCGCGTGCTGGCGCTGGTCGCGCGCCTGATGCAGTTCGCCTCGCGCTTTACCCGCCGCGAACCGTCGCTCACGCCCTACAGCATCGGCGCACTCAGTTTCGACATGACGCTCGATAATGCCAAGGCGCGCAAGGTGCTCGGCTACCGTCCCATCGTCAGCCTGCAGGAAGGCATCGCCCTGACGGCGCAGTGGATGCGCCAGGAAGCGGCGGCGCACAAGGTGGGCAAGGAGCGCAATGGCTAGCATCACCGCGTTTCGCGTCGGCCACTGCACCCATCCTTCGTGCATGGTCTTGAAAGGCAGCGGGCTGGCCAGCCGCTGCTTCCCCTCGCGCGCCTACCTGATCGAAACGCGCGCGGGCCTGTACCTGTGGGACACGGGCTACGCCGAGCACTTCCGCGCCGCAACGTCGAAGGGCGTGTACCGCATGTATGCGTGGGTGACGCCGATTTCCTTCGATGAGAGTGAATCGTTGCAGGGCCAGTTGCGCGCGCATGGCGTGGCGCCCGGCGATATCCACACCTTGCTGCTGTCGCACTTCCACGCCGACCATATCGCGGGGCTGCGCGACTTTCCCGGCGCGCGGCTGATGGCCTCCCAAACGGGCTGGGACGCCGTGCGGGGACTGTCCGGCGTGGCCGCCGTGCGCCAGGCCTTCGTGCCCGAACTGCTGCCGAATGACATAGCCGACCGCCTGGATTTCGTGGAAAGCGTGCCCGAGACGGCCTTGCCGGCGGCCTTGCTGCCATTCACGCATGGGCGCGACGTCAGCGGCACGGGCGAAATCTACATCGTCGACCTGCCTGGCCACGCCATCGGCCATCTGGGCGCCTTCGTGCTGCAGGATAGTGGCTGGACCTTGCTGGCGTCGGACGCGGCCTGGGTACCGGAAAGCTTTCAGCAGCTGCGCGGACCGTCCGAACTGTCGTTCCTCATCCAGCACAAGCGCGCGCCGTACTACGCCACCCTGAACCGGCTGCACCAGCTGCACCAGTCGGGCAATGCGCACATCCGCATCACGCATGAAGACACGGCGGACTATGTTCCTGTGGCGGGCCGTCCGTGAAGCGTATCGTCTGGCTCTTGCTGTCGTACTGGCGCACGCGCCGCCTGCGGTTCACAAGCCGCGCGCAGCTGGGCGCCTACCAGAACAAGCAACTGGCGCGCTTCACCGAGGTGCTGTGCGCGCGCAGCACCTACTTTGCGCCGTTCCGCGATCTGCCCCTGGCGCAGTGGCCGATGATGAACAAGGCGCTGATGCTTGAGCATTTCGACGCCATGAACACGCAAGGCATCACGTTGGCGCAGGCGATGGACGCGGCCATGGCGGCCGAGCATAGCCGCGATTTTACGCCCGCCGTGGGCGACATCACCGTGGGGCTGTCGTCGGGCACCTCGTCGCGGCGCGCCGTGTTTACCGTCAGCCCCCGCGAAAAGGCGCAATGGGCGGGCGTGATGCTGGCCAAGGCGCTGCCCGACGGCCTGTTTTCCGGCGAACGGGTGGCGCTGTTCCTGCGCGCGAACAGCAATCTGTACACGGCCGTGCGTTCGCCGTGGCTGACCTTTGCCTTCTACGATTTGTTCGAACCGTTCGACAGCCTGTGCGCGCGGCTTGCGCAATATCAACCTTCCGTCATCGTCGCGCCGGCCCAGGTGCTACGCCAGCTGGCCTTGCGCGTCATCGATGGCAGCCTGGCGCTGGCGCCGAAAAAAATCATTTCGGTGGCCGAAGTGCTGGAAGCGCAGGACCGCGCGCTGATCGTGCAGGCGTTTGGCGCCGTGCATGAAATCTACCAGGCCACCGAGGGTTTCCTCGCCAGCAGCTGCGAGCATGGCGTGCTGCACTTGAACGAAGAGTATGTGCACATCGAGCCGCAGTGGCTGGACGCTGAACAGAGGCGCTTCGTGCCCGTGATTACGGACTTCACGCGCATCACGCAGCCCATCGTGCGCTACCGCCTCGACGACATCCTGCTCGCGCGCGCCACGCCATGCCCGTGCGGCCGTGCCACGCGCGCCATCGACGGCATCGAAGGGCGCTGCGACGACATGCTGTTCTTGCCATCCGTGCCATCGGCGAACGGCGGCGCCCCCGTCGCCGTGTTTGCCGACGTATTGACGCGCGCGTTTGCGCAAGCCTTGCCGCCGGACGCCGATTACCGCCTGGTGCAGTCGGGCGACGCCTCCTTGCAGCTGCACGCGGCCCTGGATGCTGCCGGCCTGGCCGCCTTGCGCGCGCACCTGGCAGCGGTGCTGCGCGGCCTGGGCGTGGCCGTCGACGGCCTGGCCTGGACGGTGAGCGGCGAACTGCCTCCCTTTGACCCCACCATGAAACGGCGCCGCATCCGGCGCCTCGCAAGCGCATGAATCCTACTTCCATGACCGTACGCGGCCGCCTGCTGCACCTGCTGGCCGGCTGGGGCAGCGTCGGCCTCGTGTATTTTTCCAGCGACCTGCTGCAAGGGCAGGGCGTGCTGCTGCCGGAAACGGCCATCGACCGCGCCATCCCCTACACGGATGCCGCCATCTGGCTGTACCTGTCCTTCTTCATCCTTATTCCCTACGCCTACCTGGCGGCCGATGCGGCGAAGGTGCGCTGGCTGGCGCGCGCCATGGCGCTTTCCGCGCTGGCCTGCGGCGTGGTCTTCCTGCTGTACCCGACCACGCTCGCGTATCCGCCCGTGGGCGAGGGCAGCGCCTGGAGCACGCAGGCGCTGCGCCTGCTGCAGGCGGCGGATTCCACGCAAAACTGCCTGCCGTCGCTGCACGGCGCTCTGACATTGCTGTGCGTGTGGGCCTTGTGCGGCAGGCGCCACCTGCTGCGCTCCGCTCTGGCCGTGGTGCTGGGCGTGGCCATCTGCTATGCCATCATCGCCCTGCGCCGGCACGTGAGCATCGACCTGGCCGCCGGCCTGGCCGTTGGCGTCGCTGGCGGCATCCTGGCGAAAATGCAGGTATCCTTGGCGGCCCGCCGCGCCGTTTCCATAAAAACCGCATCATGATGAATCCCTTTGCCCTGTCGTTTTTGATCATGCTGGCCTTCGTGCTGGCCGAACTGCTGATCCTCAAATGGGTGCGCAAGACCCCCGTGCCGTGGAAGGACGTGATCTTCAACCTCAACTCCGGCCATATCCTGATGTGGGTGTTCCGCGGGGTGGAAGTGGCGGCGTTCGCCCTGCTGCTGCGCCATGCGAACCTGCACGTCGTCGACCAGTGGCCCGTGGCGGCGCAATGGGTGTTCGCCTTCTTTGCCTGGGATTTGTGCTTTTACTGGATGCACCGGCTGCATCATAAAATCCCCCTGCTGTGGGCCGTGCACGTGGTGCACCACCAGGGCGAGCATTTCAATCTGTCGCTGGGCGTGCGCAATTCCTGGTATTCGTCGCTGACGAATTTCCCCTTCATCGCCATCCTGGCCGTGCTGGGCGTGCCGCTGGAAATCTTCCTCGTCGTCTCGTCCCTGCATTACACGGTGCAGTTCTACAACCACAATGCGCTGGTGAACAAGTCCGGCATCCTCGATAGCTTCATGGTCACGCCGTCGCACCACCGCGTGCACCACGGCACCGATAAACGCTACATCAACCGCAATTTCGGCGGCACGCTGTTGATCTGGGACAAACTGTTCGGCAGCTTCCAGCCCGAACTCGAGGGCGTGGAAATGCGCTATGGCGTGAAGGGCATGACACCCACGCATAACCCGCTGCTGGCCAGCAATGGCAAACTATTCAAATGGCTGCGCGCGCGTTTCCCCCACTGGCAGTCGCGCGGCACTTTCCACGTGCCCGAGCTGTTCATCGGCACCGGCGGCGTGATCCTGTTTGGCTTGGTGATCTATTACGTCAACCATGAAGCGCTGCTGGCGGGCGCGCAGCAAGCCATCCTGTTCGCGCTGATCTTCGGCGGTACCCTGGCGCTGGGCGGCCTGTCGGATGCGAGACGCTGGGGCGCCATCGCCTGGGTCGCCATCGCCTTGGCCATGCCGGCCCTGTACCTGGGCTGGTATGGCGCGCGCGATGCGTGGGGCATGGTTTTCCTGGCCGCGCTGCTGGCGCATGGCCTCGACGGCGCGCGCCGCCTGTGGTGGCCGGTAGCGGCGGGGACGCGCGCGTGACGCAGCCTGTACCTTCGCTGCCGCCGCTGCGCTTCCAGCCCGCACGCGATTCCGCCTTCCGCCGCGAATTGCGCGCACGCGCCGACGCCTACCTGGCGGACGAAGGAAAACACCGCTTCGGCGACGCGCGCCTGCATGCGAAAACCGTGTTCCTGGCCGCGCTGACGGTGGGGCTGTATGCGCTGGCGCTGCGCGCCGAAAGCACCTGGCCGTTTGTCGCCAGCTACGTGGCTTGCCTGGTCGCGGCCATGACCTTGGCCATGAATACCCTGCACGATGCGGCCCATAGCGCCATCTTCCGCCAGGGAGCCTGGAACCGCGTGCTGATCCGCCTGGTGGGCTTGCCCGTGGGCGTGGATACGGATTTCTGGACCATCCGCCACGTGCATTTCCATCACACGTATGCGAACGTGGAAGGCTATGACCTCGACACGGAACCGAATCCGTTTTTGCGCCAGACGCCGTTCCAACGCTGGTCGCCGCAGTACCGCTATCAATACCTGTACTGGCCCGTGGTGGCGGCCCTGTCGCTGCCCTATTTGAACTGGTATGGCGACTGGCTGGACCGCTTCGGCAAGACGCCCGTGGCGGCGCACAGCCGGCTGCAGGGATGGCGCGGCTGGCTATCCTTCCTGGGCTGGAAGCTGGGCCATGTGGCGCTGGTGCTGGCGCTGCCGATGTGGGTGCTGCAGCAGCACGGCATCGGCTGGGGTGTGGTGCTGGGCGCGTATTTCGTGGGCCAGATGATCGCCTCGTGCGCGCTGGTGGCGCTGATCCTGGGCACGCACTGGGCCGAAGTCGAGTTTTTCCAGCCGGGCGCGGACGGTACGCTGCCGCACGACTGGTACCAGCACACGTTTTACACGGCTTGCGACTGGACGCCGCAGCCGCGCCGCCTGCGCTGGCTCGGTTACTGGCTCGGCGGCTTGAACCTGCACCTGACGCACCACTTGTTCCCCACCTGGAACCACCGCCACTACCCGGCGCTGGCGCGCATCCTGGCCGAACTGGCGCCGCGCCACGGTCTCGTGTACCGCGAACTCGGTTACGGCCAGCTGCACGCGTCGCAGCAGCAATTCCTGCGCGCCATGGGCCAGCCGCCTGCCGGCAGGGGCCTGTAACGAATCGTGCTTGACTCGGTTTCTGTTCCGTCTTACATTTCTGTAACGACAGAAATAAGAGAAAATCATGAAATCAAGAACGCCTAACAGAACCGTAGCGAGCGGCAGTGATTTGTGGCCGAGAAGCGCAGCTGTGCTTGAGCACAGTGAGCATCGCAGACCGCAAAGCGCGACGCGGAGTAGATTATGGTAGGCGTTCTGAGTCCGACCACGCAAAAATACATTCTCCATTGGGGGGAAATGGGTACGCGCTGGGGCGTCAACCGCACGGTGGCGCAAATCCACGCGCTGCTGTTCCTGGCCAACGAACCCTTGACGGCGGAAGACATCGCGGCCAGCCTGAACGTGGCCAGGTCCAACGTCAGCAACAGCCTGAAGGAATTGCAAAGCTGGGGCCTGGCGCGCATTACGCACGTGATGGGGGACCGGCGCGACCATTTCGTCGCCTTGCAGGATGTGTGGGAAATCTTCCGCGTCATCATGGAAGAGCGCAAGCGGCGCGAGATCGACCCCACCCTGACGGTGCTGCGCGAATGCGCGATCGAGGGCGAGCACGATGCGGCGATACCGCCGGCGACGCTCGAGCGCATGGGCGAAGTGCTGGCGTTTCTGGAAATGCTCAGCAGCACCTACAGCGACTATAAGAACCTGCCGCCGGCGACCCTGCAGCGCATGCTGTCGATGGGCGGCAAGGTGGCCAAGTTCCTCAGCCCGGAAGACAAACCGGGCAAGCGCGAGAAATCATGAACGGCCCCTCGGAAGGAGAATTGTTCAGGAAGGTGATGGGCGAGCAGTGGCTGACCCTGCACCCGGACATCCGCCGCCGCTTCGAGAAAAATCCCGCGCCGGGCCAGCCCCTGTACTACCGCGGTGAACTCAGTGAACTCAGCAGCTCGCGCCTGGGGAAATTCCTCGGCTGGCTGACGCGCCCCTTCATCGATGGCGCCCTGATTCCCCATGACGACCACGACTTCCCCGTGGATATCGAAGTCTATTCGCGCCCCGGCTGCCCCTTCATCTTCAAGCAGCGCACCTACCGCCTGCACGGGCGCGCGCCGATCCGCTTCACCTCCTATATGGCCGAAAGCGCGAAGGGCGAAGTGCTCGAATACGTGGGCATGGGGTTGGGCATGAAGCTGCTGCTCCACGTCGAGGATGGCAACCTGCACTTCACCAGCGACGGCTATTTTTGGGACCTGTTCGGCTGGCGCATGCCGCTGCCCGGCGTGCTCACGCCCGGCAAGACCTATCTGTGCCACCGCAACGAGACGCCGCAGCAGTTCAACATCCGCATCGAGATTCGCCACGCGCTGTTCGGCACCACTTTTACGCAAGCGGGCGTGTTTCGCGAATCCGCCGCACCAGAAATGAAGGAAACACTATGAATACGCATCTGCTGGCCCTGCAACTGATGGCGGCGCAAGGCTGCCTGGGCGCCTTCGACACCATCTACCACCATGAAATCACGGAGGCGCTGCCGCAAAAGGCCTCCGCACGGCTGGAATTGACCATCCATGCGACGCGCGCCCTGATCTACAGCCTGCTGTTCGTGGGCCTGGCCGCCTGGGAGTGGCATGGCGCCTGGGCCTGGGTGCTGGTCATTGTGTTTGGCGTGGAAATCGTGCTGACCCTGTGGGATTTCGTCGTGGAAGACCAGACCCGCCTCTTGCCCGCCACGGAGCGGGTCACGCACACGGTACTGGCGATTAACGCGGGCGCCTTCATCGCCTTGCTGGCCCTGAACAGCAGCGAGTGGGCCACGTTGCCGACGGCCCTCGTGTGGCAGCCGTATGGCTGGCTCAGCGTCTTCCTCGCCCTGTGCGGCGTGGGCGTGGGCTTGTCCGGCTTGCGCGACGCGTATGCCGTGTGGCAGCTGGGCCGGCGCAAGGTGCAGGAAAAGCAAGAGCAGGAAGAGCACCTGCGCTTTGCCGCCGCGCCGCAGTCCGTGCTGGTGACGGGCGCCACGGGTTTCATCGGCCAGCAACTGGTCAGCGCTTTGCTGGCCGATGGGCATGCGGTGACGGTGCTGACGCGCCAGCCGAAACAGGCCGCCTGGACCTTCGATGGCCAGGTGCGCTGCATCGATTCGCTGGACGCATTGGCGGATGCGCAGCGCATCGACATGGTGGTCAACCTGGCTGGCGCGCGCATCGTCGGAAAGCGCTGGACGGAGGCGCGCAAGGCGGCGCTGCGCCGCAGCCGGGTGGCGCTGACGCAGGAACTGGTGGCGTGGATCGCCCGCGCGCAGCACAAGCCGCGCGTACTGCTGTCGGCGTCGGCCATCGGCTATTACGGCGTGCAGCCGCAGGGCGACGCGACGGAATTGACGGAGGAGAGCGCGCCGCAAGCCATCTTCATGTCGCAGCTGTGCCAGGAATGGGAAGCGGCCGCGCGCCAGGCGGAGGCATTTGGCGTGCAGGTGGGCTGCATGCGCTTTGGCCTCGTCTTCGGCCACCAGGGTTCGCTGCCGCAGATGCTGCTGCCGATCCGCTTTGGCGTGGGCGGCCCGCTGGGCAGCGGCAAGCAGTGGGTTACGTGGGTGCACGTGCGCGACGTGATCCGCGGCATCGCCCACCTGGCGCGCCGCAGCGAAGATGCCACCGTCAGCGGCGCCTACAACTTCTGCGCGCCGGAAGCCATCGAGCAGCGCCGCTTCGCCCAAGTGGCGGGCGCCGTGCTGCACCGCCCCAGCTTCCTGCCCACGCCGGCCTTCGTCATGCGCGCCATGCTGGGCGAGCAGGCCGACTTGCTGGTGGAAGGCCAGCGGGTCGCGCCGCGCCGGCTGCTGGGCGAAGGCTTTGCCTTCCGCTACCCACAGCTGGAAGGGGCGCTGCGCAGTTTATAAGTTGGCGTAAGATGGGGATGGGAGGAACCGAACCATGCCCCGTTTCAGCCATACGATAGACAGCCATACCTATGCCTTCGCCAGCCTGAAGGAGCTGCTGGCGAAGGCCACGCCGCCCCGTTCGGGCGATGTGCTGGCCGGCGTGGCGGCAGCCAGCGCGCGTGAACGGGTGGCGGCGCAGCTGGCGCTGGCGGACGTGCCCTTGTTGACCTTTCTCAATGAGGCGCTGGTGCCGTACGAAGACGATGAAGTCACGCGCCTGATCATCGACACCCACGAGCGCGCCGCCCTGGCGCCGATTTCCCATCTGTGCGTGGGCGATTTGCGCGACTGGCTGCTGGACGACGCGACGGATACGCCAACGCTGTCCCAGGTCGCCGCCGGCATCACGCCGGAAATGGCGGCCGCCGTCTCAAAAATCATGCGCCTGCAGGACCTGGTGCTGGTGGCCCGCAAGTGCAAGGTCGTCACGGCCTTTCGCAATACCCTGGGCCTGGAAGGCCGCCTGTCCACGCGGCTGCAGCCGAATCACCCGACGGACGACGCCACGGGCATTGCCGCCTCCATCCTCGATGGCCTGCTGCTGGGCAGCGGCGACGCCGTGATCGGCATCAATCCGGCCACCGACAATGTGGCGCAGGTGGTCGCGCTGCTGCACCTGCTCGATGCCGTCATTGATCAATATCAGATTCCCACACAGTCGTGCGTGCTCACGCACATCACCAATACGCTCGAGGCGATACGCCGCGGCGCGCCCGTCGACTTGGTGTTCCAGTCGGTGGCGGGCACGCAGGCGGCCAACCGCAGCTTCGGCATCGACTTGTCCCTGCTGGCCGAGGGCCAGGCGGCCGCGCTGTCGCTGGGACGCGGCACGGTGGGCAACAACGTCATGTATTTCGAGACGGGGCAGGGCAGCGCCCTGTCTGCCGGCGCACACCACGGCATGGACCAGCAGACGTGCGAGGCGCGCGCATATGCGGTGGCGCGCGCCTTCCAGCCGCTGCTGGTCAATTCCGTGGTGGGCTTCATCGGCCCCGAATACCTGTACGACGGCAAGCAGATCATGCGCGCGGGGCTGGAAGACCATTTCTGCGCCAAGCTGCTTGGGCTGCCTATGGGCTGCGACGTGTGCTACACCAACCACGCGGAAGCGGACCAGGACGACATGGATGCCTTGCTGACCATGCTGGGCGTGGCCGGCTGCAATTTCATCATGGGCGTGCCGGGCGCGGACGACATCATGCTTGGCTACCAGAGCACCTCGTTCCACGACGCCCTGTATGCGCGCCGCGTGCTGGGCCTGCGTCCGGCGCCCGAATTCGCGGCCTGGCTGGCGCGCATGCGGATCACGGATGCGCAGGGCCTTTTGCACACGGCGCTGGCGCCCGCCTTCCAGGCGGCCCTGCTGCGCCTGGGCGACTAGGGAGGATACATGGACGAGAAAAGCCCGTGGCAGGCGCTGCGCGCGCATACGGCGGCGCGCATCGCGCTGGGGCGCCGCGGCGTGAGCGTGCCGACCAGCGCGCAGCTGGCGTTCCAGCTGGCCCACGCGCAGGCGCGCGACGCCGTGCACTTGGCGCTCGATGGCGGCGCCCTGGCGCAGACGCTGACAGAACAGGGGCTGGCCAGCGTGCAGCTGCACAGCGCCGCCGCCACGCGTGCCGACTACCTGCAGCGGCCCGACCTGGGCCGCCGCCTCGACGACGCTTCACGCGTGCGGCTGGCCGCCGGCGCCAGGGGAGTCGACCTGGCGCTGGTGGCGGCCGATGGCCTGTCGGCGCTGGCCGTGCAGCGCCACGCGGCGCCGTTCCTGGTCGCCTTGCGCGAACGGCTGGCGCTGGAAGCGTGGACGCTGTCGCCGCTGCACATCGTGGCGCAGGGACGGGTGGCCATCGGCGACGAAATAGGGGAGTTGCTGAAGGCGCACGCCGTGCTGGTGCTGATCGGCGAGCGGCCGGGCCTCAGTTCCCCGGACAGTCTGGGCCTGTACCTGACGTGGGCGCCAAAAACAGGCTTGCTGGACGAGCGCCGCAACTGCATCTCGAACGTGCGCCCGGAAGGGCTGGCGTATGCGCAGGCCGCGTACCGGCTGCATTATCTGCTTTCGCAGGCGTTCAGCCGGCAGCTGTCGGGCGTGGGCTTGAAGGATGAAACGGTGGCGGAAGGCGCGGCCCTGGCGGGCGCGCGCAATTTCCTGCTGGAGTGATCAGACTTCGCGGATTTCGTCCAGCGGCCAGCGCGGGCGCACGTTGAACGAGTAATCGTGCTTGGCCGCCTGCGGGTTGATTTGCAGGCGCATGGCGCCGGCAAAGGCGATCATGGCGCCGTTATCGGTACAGAATTCCAGCTCCGGGTAATACACCTTGAAGCGCTTCTTGGCGGCGGCCGCGTTGAGCGAGGCGCGCAATTGCGCGTTGGCGCCCACGCCGCCGGCGATCACCAGGCGTTTCAAGCCCGTGTGCTTGAGGGCCGCCACGCATTTGGCCGTCAGCACGTCGACGATGGCGTCGACGAAGCCGCGCGCGATATTCGCCTTGTCCTGTTCGCAGATATTCGCGATGACTTTTTCTTCATGGTTCTTGACCACCGTCAGCACGGCTGTCTTCAAACCGGAGAAACTGAAATTGAAATCCTTCGAGTGCAGCATCGGGCGCGGCAGCTTGTAGGCCAGCGGGTCGCCGAATTCGGCCAGGCGCGAAATGGCGGGGCCGCCCGGATAGCCCAGTCCCAGCAGCTTGGCCGATTTGTCGAACGCTTCGCCGGCCGCGTCATCGAGCGTTTCGCCCAGCATCGTGTACTGGCCGACGCCATCGACGCGCATCAGCTGCGTATGGCCGCCGGACACCAGCAAGGCGATGAAGGGGAATTCCGGCGGCTCGGACGCCAGCAGCGGCGACAGCAGATGGCCTTCCAGGTGGTGGATGCCCAGCACCGGCTTGTTGATGGCCAGGCCCAGGCTGCAGGCGACGGACGACCCGACCAGCAGCGCTCCGGCCAGGCCGGGACCCTGCGTGTAGGCGATGGCGTCGATCTCGGGCAGGGTGATGCCGGCCTTGGCCAGGGTTTCTTCGAGCAGCGGGATGGCGCGGCGGATATGGTCGCGCGACGCCAGTTCCGGCACCACGCCCCCATATTGCTCGTGCATGGCTACTTGCGAGTAGAGGGCGTGCGACAGCAGGCCGCGTTGCGTGTCGTACAAGGCCAGGCCGGTTTCGTCACAGGAGGATTCGACGCCAAGAACAATCATGAAGGTGCTAAATAGGGAGGAGTAATCCGCCATTGTAAAGGAAAGCCGGCTGGTCCACCGTGCGGCGGGCGCACCATTTCGGCGGCAGTGTGCACTTGCGCAGTGCGCGGCGGCGGGGTTTCCCCCTGCATGTTGGCCATTTTTTGCCCGTGCGGCACTGGCACCGCTCTTGCTTAGACAGGCGTGTGCCTTTCTCAAGGGAGCTAGCGATGTCGGAACAATGGAAAATGATTTGCCGCCTGAAGGACATGCCGCCGGCGGGTGCGCGCATGGTGCAGCGGGGCCTGGCCTGGCAGGATTTACCGGGCGTGGCGCTGTTTCGCGCCCTGGATGACACGGTGTACGCGCTGCTCGACACGGTGCCTTGCCTGGGAGGCCCGCTGGCGCACGGGGTGCTGATGGAGAAAAACCTGATGGGACCGAAGAACAGCTGGATCATCGAGCTCGATTCGGGGCGCCTGGTGGCGCCGGTGCAGGGCATGGCGCGCACGTACGCCGTGCGCATCCTGGACGGGCGCATCTACCTGGACGTCAATGAACTCAATATCCCGGCCAGCAAGGCGGAACAGGCGCTGGCGGGATCGTTCGCCGTGCTGCCGCATGTGCAGATGGCAGTGTGAAAAAAAACGGCGCACAGGGCGCCGTTTTTGGTCTCCGCGAGAGGCTTACGCCGGGCGGTTCAACAAGTGCGCATGCGCGTCGCGCAGCATGGTCGCCGTCGTGTCCCAGTCGATGCAGCCGTCGGTGACGGAGCAGCCGTAGGTCAGTTGCGACAGGTCTTGCGGGATCTTCTGGTTGCCGCCGACGATGTTCGATTCGATCATCACGCCCACCAGCGAGCGGTTGCCCTGGCGGATCTGGTTGACCACGTCGGCCATCACCAGCGGTTGCAGTTCCGGCTTCTTGTAGCTGTTCGCGTGCGAGCAGTCGACCACCAGGTTGGCGGGCAGCTTGGCCTTGGCCAGCGCCTGTTCGGCGATGGCGATCGACACGGAATCGTAGTTCGGGCGGCCGTCGCCGCCGCGCAGCACGACGTGGCCGTACGCGTTGCCGCGCGTGCGCACGATGGCCACATTGCCTTCGCCGTTAATGCCCAGGAAGGAGTGCGGGTGCGCCGACGACAGGATGGCGTTGACGGCGATGCTGATGTCGCCATCGGTGCCGTTCTTGAAGCCGACGGGCGTCGACAGGCCGGACGACATTTCGCGGTGCGTCTGCGATTCCGTGGTGCGCGCGCCGATGGCCGTCCAGGCGATCAGGTCGCCCAGGTATTGCGGCGAGATGGGGTCCAGCGCTTCGGTGGCGGTGGGCAGGCCCAGTTCGCACACGTCGAGCAGGAACTGGCGCGCCTTTTCCATGCCTTCGTTGACCTTGAACGAGTCGTCCATGTACGGGTCGTTGATATAGCCCTTCCAGCCCGTGGTGGTACGCGGTTTTTCGAAATACACGCGCATCACCAGCAGCATCGTGTCCTTGACTTCCTCTTGCAGCGCTTTCAGGCGGCGCGCGTAATCGAGGCCGGCGACGGGGTCGTGGATCGAGCACGGGCCGACGACGACGAACAGGCGCTGGTTCTTGCGGTCGATGATGTTGCGCAGCGCTTCGCGGCCGCGGCTGACGGTGTCGAAGGCGCTTTCCGACAGGGGCAGCTTGGCGTGCAGTTCGGCCGGTGTCGGCATGGGCGCGAAAGAGGTGACGTTGATATTTTCGATGTCTGGCGTATTCATGATTCTGGCTCGGCTTTCGCTATTGCGTTCTTTAAGAGGCAATAGTGTAGCGGAAATGCGGCCTGGCGGCGGGGATGGGGCCAAAACGGGAATGGCTGAGTTGTTTTTATGGCAGGGCGGGCACGCCGCCGGCCCCTTGCTTCCGGGCGCTCAATGGCCGCCGGCCAGGCTGGCGCCAACGCTGTAGCGGGCGATGCGCGGGTAGTTGCCGGCCAGCTCGGGTGGCCGGGACAGGCCGGGATGGCGCCGCACATGCGCAAGTATGGCGCTTTCGTGCTGGCGTATCTGCGTATCGAGGCAGGCGATCTGCTGGCGCAGCAATTGATGCAGCGCAATCTGGCCCGCATGGAAATGGGTTTCCAGGCGCGCCATTTCCTGCTGGCGCAGCTGCCGCACGGCTTGCAGGCGGCGCAGCCACTGGCGCAGCTCCACGTAGGCGGGCGAAGGCGGCGTCCAGGGGACAGGGCGTGCCGCCGCGCAATACTTGGCCAGCACCACGGCGCCGCGCACCGCGCCGCCGGGCAGGCCGCAGCCGCGCGCATACGCTTCCAGCCGGCCGGGCTCGGCATCGCAGACCAGCATGCCCATGCCGGCCAGCGCGCTGGCGGCCGCCTCGCTGTGCGGCTCGTTCACGCGCATGCAGACGCGCAAGCCCATGACGGACACGTCGTTCCTTTGCAGCCAGCTGCGCAGCCAGCGGTAGCCGGCCATGTCGTTTTCCAGCACCTTACACAGCACTTCGCCGCCCGAAAGCAGCACGGCTTTCAGCAGCAGCTTGCTCGTTTCGATGCCGACGAAGGCCGTTTCCTGTTTGCTTGCGTGTTCCATGATGAGTCCTCCTGTGCAGTCTTATACGCAGCGGTGGCGCGTTTGGATGCAGTTCCATCCAAGAAATAGCTTGAAAGACTGTTGCATTGGCGTCCATGGCGGCTTCCAGCCCGTCTGCAAGGGGGAGAATCCGTGTAAACTGGCGCCATGACGACTGTTTCCATCCCCCATACCGATGTGGCCGGCGAGCCATTCCCCGCAGCACGTTTCATCAAGGAAATAGGACGCGGCAAGAACGGCGCGCGCAGCATGACGCGCGATGACGCCCGCGCCCTGTACCGCGCCATGCTCGAGGGCCGCGTGTCGGACCTGGAATTGGGCGGCATTTTGTTGTCGATGCGCATCAAAGGCGAATCCGTGGACGAGATCGCCGGCTTCCTCGACGCGGCCGAAGCGTCATTCGTCCCGCTGGCCGCGCCGGCCGGCGAACTCGCGCCCATCATCATTCCCAGCTACAACGGCGCGCGCAAGATGGCCAACCTGACGGCCCTGCTGGCGCTGCTGCTGGCGCGCGCGGGGGCGCCCGTGCTCGTGCATGGCGTGACGAGCGACCCGGGCCGCATCACGACGGCCGAAGTGCTGGCCGCGCTGGGCGTGCCCGCCTCGCCGGACCATGCGCAGGCCGAGGCCGCCATGGCGCGCGGGGAAGCCGCCTTCCTGCCCATCGCCGCGCTGGCGCCGCGTCTGGCACACATGCTGTCCCTGCGGCGCGTGCTGGGCGTGCGCAATTCCACGCACACCCTGGTGAAAATCATGCAGCCGTTCGCCGGTCCCGCCCTGCGCCTGGTGTCGTACACGCACCCGGAATACCTGGAAATGCTCGGTGAATATTTCCTGACTGCATCAGATCCTGCGCGCGGCGATGCTTTCCTGATGCGCGGCACGGAAGGCGAAACGGTGGCCAACGCCAACAAGGCGCAGCAGATCGACTGGTTTCACGGGAGCAAACGCACGGTGCTGGTGGAAAAACAGTTGCTGGTGGAAGAGTTGCCGCACTTGCCGGCCGAGCGCGATGCAGCCACCACGGCCGCCTGGATCGCCGCCGTGCTGCGCGGCGAGGTGCCCGTGCCGCCGTCGATCGCCGAGCAGGTGGAGCAATGCCTGATGGCGTCGCGACAGATTGCAGCACGGCCGCGCTAGCCGCGCCGCCGCAGTTTACAATGGCGTCTTTGTAATCAGCGGTGACCGGAATTCTTATGGCAAAACAATTTGATGTGGCAGTGATCGGCGCGGGCGCGGCCGGCATGATGTGTGCGGCTGTTGCCGCCCAGCAAGGCAAGCGCGTGGTGTTGATCGATCACGCGGCCAAGCTGGCCGAAAAGATCCGCATCTCGGGTGGCGGACGGTGTAATTTCACCAATATTAACGCCACGCCACAAAATTTCCTCTCGGAAAATCCGCATTTCTGCAAGAGCGTCCTGTCGCGCTACACGCCGCAGGATTTCCTCGCGCTGGTGAAAAAATACCGGATCGGCTACCACGAAAAGCACAAGGGCCAGCAATTCTGCAATGAATCGGCCGAACAGATCATCGAGATGCTCAAGGACGAGTGCGCTGCTGGCGGCGTGCACTGGCGCATGCCGTGCAAGATCGACAATGTTGTCCAGCAAGAAGATGGCGGCTTCGTGCTGCAGACCGATAGCGGCGACATCGAGACGGCCAGCATCGTCATCGCCACGGGCGGCCTGTCGATCCCGAAGATCGGCGCTACGGATTTCGCCTACCGCATCGCCAAACAATTCGATTTGATGATGGTCGAGCCCCGTCCGGCCCTGGTGCCACTGACGTTCGACCCGGCCAGCTGGGCGCCGTTCGCGGAATTGTCCGGCATCGCGCTGGAAGTGGATGTGGAAACGGGCAGCCTGAAAGGCCGCAAGGCCACGGGCGCGCGTTTCCGCGAAGATTTGCTGTTCACGCACCGCGGCTTGTCGGGTCCGGCGATCTTGCAAATTTCCAGCTACTGGCTGCCGGGCGAGCCCATCGTCGTCAACCTGTTGCCGGAAGTGGACGTGGCGCAGACCTTGATCGAAGGTAAGGGCACCTTGAAGAAGCAGCTGGGCAATATCGTCGCGCAATGGCTGCCGCAGCGCCTGGCCGACTGTTTGCTGGCCGTCAACGGCCTGGCGCCGGATGCGCGCATCGCCGACATGCCCGACGCGCAGCTGCGCAAGCTGGGCCAGGCCATCAATGCCTGGTCCATCGTGCCGAACGGCTCCGAAGGCTACCGCAAGGCGGAAGTGACGCGTGGCGGCATCGACACGCGCGAACTGTCGCAGCAGACCATGATGGCGAATAAGGTGCCGGGCCTGTATTTCATCGGCGAATCGGTCGATGTGACGGGCTGGCTGGGCGGTTACAACTTCCAGTGGGCCTGGGCTTCCGGCGTGGCGGCAGGTATTGCCTTGCAGTAAGCAAGTCTGTAGGATGGGGTTCTGGCGCCCGGTGCGCCGACCCCGGTGCGTGGTTTACGCCACATTCCGGCAGCGACCGCAGGCTGCATGCCGCACGCAAGTGGGGGAGGGGCTTCCCTTTCCGAATAAAAGCTGCTACTATCTATCTCTTCCTATACACCACCTCAACGGTTTGAATTTTACATGACCACTATTCGCCTTAAAGAAAACGAGCCGTTCGAAGTCGCAATGCGTCGCTTCAAACGCACCATCGAAAAAACGGGTCTGCTGACCGAATTGCGCGCACGCGAATTCTACGAAAAGCCAACAGCTGAGCGCAAGCGCAAGCTGGCAGCTGCTGTCAAGCGTCATTACAAACGCATCCGCAGCCAACAACTGCCGAAAAAATTATTCTAAGACTGTTCAGTCAGAACCAACCCGGGTAGTTCGGCGCATTGTTCGCCACGGGTTTTGTTTTGATTCGCCTGAAGTGATACTTCAGATGAGTCGCATACCCGCTCCGGTTCGCCGCAGCGGGTTTTCGCTTTTGTGGCTGCCTGCTTGGAGTGCACAGATCAGCATCGAGCCCTACTTACCAACACGAGGATTGCCATGAGCTTGAAAGAACAAATTACCGAAGACATGAAAAACGCCATGCGCGCCAAGGAAGCGGGCAAGCTGGGCACGATTCGCCTGTTGCTGGCGGAAATCAAGCGCAAGGAAGTCGACGAGCGCATCGAATTGACGGATGCCCACGTGACGGCCATCGTGGAAAAGATGATCAAGCAGCGCAAGGATTCGATCACCCAGTTCGAAGCCGGTGGCCGTGCCGACCTGGCCGACATTGAAAAAGCCGAGCTGGTGCACCTGATCGGCTACATGCCTGCCGGCCTGTCGGAAGAAGAAGTGGCGGCCGAAGTGGCTGCCGCCGTGGCCGCCTCGGGCGCCGCCGGTCCGCAAGACATGGGCAAGGTCATGGCCATCGTCAAGCCGAAGCTGGCTGGTCGCGCCGACATGACGGTGGTGTCCGCCCTGGTCAAGAAAGCCTTGACGCCGGCAGCGTAAGCATACAATAGTAGCAAGGGCTGCCAGCCGTCGCGCTGGCAGCCTGTTAACAGCCCACACGTTGACCTGGCTCAACCTCAGGCCGCGTGCGGTAGTATAGTCTGACCTATAACAAGACCCGCCCTAGCCAGTGATACCTCAATCCTTCATTTCCGATTTGCTCAACCGCGTCGATATCGTCGATGTCGTGGGGCGCTATGTGCAACTGAAAAAAGGTGGCGCCAATTTCATGGGCTTGTGCCCGTTCCACAGTGAAAAATCGCCCAGCTTTACCGTCAGCCCCACCAAGCAGTTCTATCACTGCTTCGGCTGTGGTGCGCATGGCACCTCGATCGGCTTCCTGATCGAGTACTCGGGCATGGGCTTTGTCGACGCCGTCAAGGACCTGGCGCAGAACGTGGGCATGGTCGTGCCGGAAGCGGACGACAAGATCCCGCCAGCCCAGCGCGCGCAGATCCAGGCGCAAAGCCTGGCCCTGTCCGACGCCATGACGCAGGCGTGCGATTATTATCGCGGGCAATTGCGCCACGCACCGGAAGCCATCGCCTACCTCAAGAACCGGGGCTTGACGGGCGAAGTGGCCGCTCGCTTCGGCATGGGCTTCGCGCCAGGCGGCTGGGACAATCTGCGTTCCGTCTTCCCCGACTACGACGTGGTAGCCCTGGCCGAAGCGGGCCTGGTGATCGACAAGGTCGATGAAGAGGGCAACAATCGCAAGCGTTACGACCGTTTCCGCGAACGCATCATGTTTCCGATTCGCAATACCAAGGGGCAAGTCATCGCCTTTGGCGGCCGCGTGCTCGACCATGGCGAACCGAAATACCTGAACTCGCCGGAAACCCCCTTGTTTTCCAAGGGTTTCGAACTGTATGGCTTGTTCGAGGCGCGCCAGGCCATCCGCGACGCCGGCTATGTGCTGGTGACGGAAGGCTATATGGACGTCGTTGCCTTGGCGCAGATGGGTTTCCCGCAAGCCGTGGCGACCCTGGGCACGGCGTGCACGCCCACCCACGTGCAAAAACTGCTGCGCCAGACGGACAACGTGATTTTCAGCTTCGACGGCGACAAGGCCGGCCGCCGCGCCGCGCGCCGCGCGCTGGAAGCGAGCCTGGCCCACGTGTCGGACAACAAGACCATCAAATTCCTGTTCTTGCCGTCGGAACACGATCCGGACAGCTACATCCGCGAATTCGGCGCCGAAGGTTTTGAGCAGCAAGTGCATGAAGCCATGCCGCTGTCGCAGTTTTTGCTGAAAGAAGTGTCGGGTGAGCATGATCTGTCGGAGCCGGAAGGGCGCGCCCGCGTGCAGTTCGACGCCAAGCCGCTGCTGCAGCTGATGGCGCCGTCCTCCCTGCGCCTGCAGATCGTGCGGGGACTGGCGCAGCTGACGCAGTCCACGCCGGCCGAGATCGAAGCCCTGTTCGAGCTGGCGAAACCCGTTGCCGTGGCGCACCGCGCGCCGCCGAAATCGGGCCGCCCCGTGCCTGTCGGCCTGGAATTGAAGATCATGCGCATGCTGGTGGCGCATCCGCCCCTGACGATGCGCATCGACGAAGCCGCCCTGGCCGCCTTCCAGCACCTGGGGCCGGACGCGGCGCACAGCCTGGGGCAACTGGTGGCCGTGGGCCAGGCTCTGGGCGAGCACGGCAGCTTTGCCGCGCTGGCGCAGCAGTTGAAGGAGCTGGGCAGCGAGTATGACGAGATCATTGGCGAGATCGCGGCCGGTACGGAATCCGATTACGACAGCGAATTGTCGTGGCTGGTGAGCACCATCCGCGAGATCAAATTGAATGCCTTGAAGGCGGAATTGCAGCAATTGTTTGCGTCGGGTTTGCCATCCGAGAAAATTGGTGTACGCTACCGCGAAATCATGCAGGAGCAGGGGGCGCTGGAGCGCGAGCGCGATGCCGAGTTGGTGAATCGCTAACCTTGCCTTGAGGGTATGGCGCGCACTGGAAAAACATTTTTCGCGTGCTATAATTAAATGCTAAGTATTGTGTGCTTTGGCAAGCTAGTTCTGTTTCGTAAATAGTATTTGTTTTCAGTAAGTTAGGCTCTTGATCGGCGCGGTGGATCGTGTCGGCAGCCAGGGCCAACTGGCGTTTTCGGCGTTGCGGGCAAGGCTCGCAGACGCTGGCAAGCCGCGCCAGGCTCTCGCTCCCAACGCGGTCGATGCAGGAATTTTTGCCGAGGCGGCTGGCAACAGCCGGTGGACAGGAATTGCTGCGCTTCCCGCGGATCGTGGCCGATGAGGTGTAAGTAACGTAACAGTGTCGAATTTGCGTAGTCGGCAGGTTCGAAGATGGTGGTTCCCGCAGGTAGACAGGGAACTGGCAGCAAACTTTATCCTAATCCACCGTAAAGCAAGTCGTTGTGTAATCGAAAGCGCCTGTGCCAATCAAGAAACCCGAATCCAAAGCGGCTGCAAAGCCCACTAAAGTTACCACGAAAGCCGAAAAGGCGCTCGACCGGCCAGAAGCGCGCGTTACCAGCGCGCCCGTGGTCAGCCAGACCACCGACGCTGCCACCCTGGCAGCCATCGATACGTCCGGTTATGTCTTGCCGTCGGTAAAAGTGCCAGGCCGCCGCGGCCGCAAGCCAAAAGAATTCCAGCCAGAAAATGATGAAGTCGCCGCCCTGAACGCCGTCGAGCGGGCCGAACTGAAGGCCGTCGACAAGGCCAAGGCCAAGGACCGCAAGGCGAAAGAGCGCGCGCTGCTGAAGGACGCGTTCTCGTCCGATACGGAAGCGAGCGAGGAAGAACTCGAGCGCCGGCGCCAGAAACTCAAGACCCTGATCAAGTTCGGCAAGGAACGCGGTTTCCTCACGTACGCGGAAATCAACGATCACTTGCCTGAAAACATCGTCGATCCGGAAGCCATCGAAGGCATCATCGGTACCTTCAATGACATGGGCATCGCCGTCTACGAGCACGCGCCCGATGCGGAAACGTTGTTGCTGTCCGATAACGTTGCCGTCGTCACCAGCGATGACGAGGCGGAAGCAGCGGCCGAGGCCGCATTGTCGACCGTCGACTCCGACTTTGGTCGCACCACCGACCCCGTGCGCATGTACATGCGCGAAATGGGCTCGGTCGAGCTGCTGACGCGCGAAGGCGAGATCGAGATCGCCAAACGTATCGAAGATGGCTTGAAAGACATGATCCAGGCCATTTCCGCCTGTCCCGTGACGATCGCCGAAATCATCGCCGCCGCCGATCGCATCGCCAACGAAGAGATCAAGATCGACGAAATCGTCGACGGTCTCGTCGATGAAAACGAGCCGGTCGCCGCCGCCCCTGTCGTGGCCGCTCCCGTCGAAGAAGACGAGGAAGAAGGCGAAGCGGAAGAAGAGGAAGAAGAAGAGGAAGAAGAAGCGAGCGCGTCGGGCGCCGCCGGTTTCTCCGCGGAACAGCTGGAAACCCTGAAACGCACGGCGCTGGAAAAATTCGCCGTCATTTCTCAGCAATTCGACAAGATGCGCCGCGCCTTCGAAAAAGAAGGCTACAACTCGAAACCGTACGCCAAGGCGCAGGAAGCCATATCGCAAGAATTGCTGGGCATCCGCTTCACGGCCAAGGTGGTGGAAAAGCTGTGCGACACCCTGCGCGGCCAGGTCGACGAAGTGCGGCATATCGAGAAGCAGATCCTCGACGTGGCCGTGAACCGCTGCGGCATGCCGCGCGCCCACTTCATCAAGGTCTTTCCGGGCAATGAAACCAACCTGGACTGGGTCGATGGCGAAGTCAACGCAGGACACGCGTACAGCGCCATCCTGGGCCGTAACATTCCGACCGTCAAGGAACTGCAGCAGCGCCTGATCGACCTGCAGGCGAGGGTCGTGCTGCCGCTGCCGGACTTGCGCAACATCAACCGCCAGATGGCGGCCGGTGAAATGAAGGCGCGCAAGGCCAAACGCGAAATGACGGAGGCCAACTTGCGCCTGGTCATTTCGATCGCCAAGAAATACACGAACCGCGGCCTGCAATTCCTCGATTTGATCCAGGAAGGCAATATCGGCCTGATGAAGGCCGTCGACAAGTTCGAGTACCGCCGCGGTTACAAGTTCTCCACGTATGCGACCTGGTGGATTCGCCAGGCCATCACGCGCTCGATCGCCGACCAGGCGCGCACGATTCGCATTCCCGTGCACATGATCGAGACGATCAACAAGATGAACCGGATTTCCCGCCAAATCCTGCAGGAAACGGGCGCGGAGCCCGATCCGGCTACCCTGGCGATCAAGATGGAGATGCCCGAGGACAAGATCCGCAAGATCATGAAAATCGCCAAGGAACCGATCTCGATGGAAACGCCGATCGGCGACGACGACGATTCCCACCTGGGCGACTTCATCGAGGACAACAACACCCTGGCGCCGGCCGACGCGGCCCTGCACGCGTCCATGCGGGGCGTGGTCAAGGACGTGCTCGATTCTTTGACGCCACGCGAAGCGAAAGTGCTGCGCATGCGTTTCGGCATCGAGATGTCCACCGACCACACCCTGGAAGAAGTGGGCAAGCAATTTGACGTGACGCGCGAGCGCATCCGCCAGATCGAAGCCAAGGCGCTGCGCAAGCTGCGCCACCCATCGCGCTCCGACAAGCTGAAAAGCTTCTTGGAAGGCAACTAGAAGCCAATAGGGCTTGACGTGCGCCCCTGATACCCCTATCCTCGCGTGTCCGTTTCCAAAACGGCCGCGCGAGGCGAGCATCAACAGCGCCGCCACGCCGCAGTCCCCGGGCCTCTAGCTCATGCTTGGTTAGAGCAGCGGACTCATAATCCGTTGGTGCCGTGTTCGACTCACGGGAGGCCCACCAGAATTTGCAGCAATAGAATGAGCCCCGGCGGGTGACTGCCGGGGCTTTTTTTATGCGCATGACAATCAGCGCAAGGATTTTTCATTCGGATTAGCTAGCTGGTTTCCTCACTAATTTCATCTTTACAGCGGTATGGAGTGCATAAGAGGCGTCGTGCACTCTGTCAACCGTTCGATCTTGTATTCGCAATTACGTACGCGATAGGCCATTATCGTTGTTCAATGTGGCTATGGTTGGGCTTGTGTCTGAATGACGGATTTGACCCTGTCACCCCTCGGTGGTTGCTTGAGAAGGCTGATAAGGCATTTTTGAAGTCGGATCAGTGCATTATTCGTTGGTTGGATCGCTATTTGAGTGGCCTACCTTTGGCCGATATCACCCGGCCGGTAGTCGATTCGTTGGCGCTTAAAAAAATTGCGACGGGTGTCGAAAATGGTACGGTAAATAGGATGCTCGCGCTGCTTCGTTCAATATTGATCCGTGCCTCAGTAGACTGGGAATGGCTTCCGATAATTCCTAAAGTTCGTTTGCTCCGAGAGCCCGTACGGCGAGTTAGATACCTTTCAAAAATTCAGGCTGAGTCTCTTCTTTTGCAGTTACCTCCACATCTTGCAGAAATGACGGCATTTGCGCTTGCAACTGGTCTTCGTAAGAGCAATGTTACTGGACTGTGTTGGTCGCAGGTCGATTTGTCTCGTCGAGTAGCTTTGATTCATCCAGATCAGTCTAAAACGCGGAGAGCGATCGCAGTGCCGTTGAATGTTGACGCGTTAAGGGTGTTGTCTTTGCAGTTAGGTAGGCATCCTGTGCGGGTATTTAGCTATAAGGGGGGACCTGTCGCCCAGGTCACAACTGCTACGTGGTATAAGGCGTTAAAACGTTGTGGAATTGAAGACTTTCGATGGCATGATTTGCAGCATACTTGGGCTAGTTGGCATGTGCAAAATGGTACGCCACTAAATGTACTACAAGATTTAGGGGGAGAGTGCGCAGATGGTAAGGCGATATGCTCATTTCTCGGCTGCTCATTTAGCTCAGTATGCTGGTAATTTTCCATGTATTGTTAGATAAAAATAAATTGGGGGGATGTATGAGTGAAATTGATTTTTTTAGAACTGAAAAAGTTATGTTGGAGCTTTCCAGTTTGGAGAATTTTTGCCGTAATGTAAGTGAATCAAATCAACCTTCTTATAATAAGGCGATTCATTTGCTTACTATAATGGGTTTTATTTCTAGCAATAGAGAGCAGTTTAGCTTACGGTGCTCTTGTAATATACAATGGTTTGGTGATTCTATCGGTGGAAAAACGAGGGATTTAAACCGGCCTGTTGGTTTGGAACATTTGGATTTGTATCTGGTGCTTTTTTATAGATTGGTTTCTGAGTTGGAGGTTTCCACCCCTGATGAAGTTGCTTTGGAGTTGACTTCATTTATAAGTTATGTTGAAAGTTGCTATAGTGAATTAGGCGTTAATCATCAGTCACATATTGATTTCGTTAAGAATAAGATGCCTACGGCAATACTTAAGAATTTATTGAATTCTAAAGAGATTGGATATTTGGGGAGTGTTCCGAAAATCGCATCGGAAGTGAAAGCTAAAGTTTTTAATTGGAGTGCTACTTTAGATGCTCATGTCACAACCGTTGATAATTTGAAGAGAAAACTTGATGAGTATGAGAATGCTTTTAATTTTGTTGGTTTGCACAAGGGATTTAGTGTTCTGTATGATAAGAAGGTCAAGGACTTAGAGGGTTATCAGTGTAATATGCGTATTTTTGGCTGTCTTGTTTTTCTTGTTTTTTTTGTGGAGTTTAGTGTTATAGCTTTGCATCCTGATTCTTTTGATTTTTCAAAAATTCCGTTCGTTGCTAGTCTTGCGCTAATATCATTGTCCATGACCCTATTGTTGGTTTATTTTTTTAGAATTTCTTTAAGGAATGCTGATTCTTGTAAATCTCAAATTGTTCAGATTGAGCTTCGGAAGACATTGTGCGAATTTGTACAAAGCTATGCCACTTACGCTACAGATATTAGAAGTAAGAGTCCTGATATATTGAGTAAATTTGAGGCGGTTGTTTTTTCAAATATTGTTTTGGATGAAGATAAGATGATTTCTATGTTTGAAGGGTTTGAACAAGCGACTAATTTTATGAAGGCAGCGAAGGGCAATGCATAATTCTTTAATTTTCTTGATGAGTTCTGAACGTTAGTGTAACCTGAGAAAATGTTTTGGAATTATGTGTGGGCTGGGCGGTAAGTGGTAGAGCATGTGTCTCATAATCCGTTGATACCGTGTTCGACTCACGAGAGGCACGCCAGAATTTGCAGCAATAGATCAAGCCCCGGCGGGCAACTGCTGGGGCTTTTTTCGTGCTGTCGTACAATCGCGGCATTGCGATTTATCAAGGATGAAATGAGATGACGGCTGAAGTGAAGATGGACGATATTGTGGTGGGTGACGGCAAGGCGGCGGCGCGCGGTGCGCTGATTACGGCGCACTATCGGGGCTGGCTGGAAGATGGGACGGAGTTTGATTCGTCGCACAAGCGGGGCGAGCCATTTCGCTGCGTGTTGAGCAATAACAAGGTGATTCAGGGCTGGATTCTGGGTTTGCAGGGCATGCAGGTGGGCGGCACGCGCAAGCTGTGGGTGCCGGCGGCGCTGGCGTATGGCGAGCGGCAGGTGGGCTTGATTCCGCCAAACTCCAATTTGATCTTCGAGATTGAATTGCTGGAAGTGCTGACGCGCGATTGATGTCTAGATGATGTAATCAGGCCGATACGACGCCGGCTTTTTTCAGCAGCAGTTGCTCGACATCGGCGCGCAGCGCTTGCTGCGTGGGGAAGTTGGCATAGCGCAAGGTCACGTAGCCGGCCAGCCTGAGCATGGCGTCGCGTTCCCTGTCCTGGCGTTCGCGGCCGTTGTGGCTGCTGTCATCGAGCTCGATCACGGCGATGACGTTCAGTTGCTGGCTGCACAAAACAAAATCGGCCACCTTGCGGTCAAAACGGTTTCTGTTCGCCCATCCCTTCGCCGTCACTAGCGCGGAAAACGCCACTTGCGCCAGCACCGTGCATTCCGGCAAGGCCGTTTGCAGCAGGTGGTACATCTGCTGCTCGCGCGCCGTCATGACGGGTTTTTTGTGCAGCCGCAGCGGCGCACGGGACTTCGCGTTTCCGCGCACGGCCAGCATGGCAAAGAGCAGGAGCAAGGCCGCAATGGCGAGCAGGACGGTATAGGAAGGCATGGGCTGGCATCAGGATGGACGAGTCATGATGGTACGCGAACAGCGGCGTGTTTTCGTGCCGCTGCCGACGTATTTCAGGTGCAGCCTTTGTTGAAGATCAAGCCTGTTTCAAGTTGATCTGCATCACGTCCAGCGCTGGCACGATGTCTTGCAGGCTGGCCACTTCATAGGTAGGGATGGCGGCCGAGGTATTGGCCATGCTGTCCGGGTTGAACCAGCAACTGTCGATGCCGTAACGGTTGGCGCCCAGGATGTCGGCGTCCAGCCGGTCGCCGATGATGATGGTCGTATCCTTGCTGCATGCGCGCGCCATGTTGGCCGCGTATTCGAAGAAACGCACATCCGGCTTGGCGTGGCCGCACGCTTCGGAGGTGGCGACGAAGGAAATGTAGTCGCCCAGGCCGGAGGCGGCGATGCGGCGGTTCTGGATGGACTCGACGCCGTTGGTGATGATGCCCACTTCGCCGATGCGCGACAAGGTTTCGCACACTTGTTTGGCGCCATCGATGAGCACGACCGTGTCCGGCAGGGAATCCAGATACAGCCGGCTGGCCAGTTCCGGGTCGATGGCGATGTCGTTCAGTGCAAACGTCTTGCGGAAGCGCTCCACCTTCAGGAAATCCTTGCTCACGTCACCCGTTTCGAAACGTTTCCACAGGTCGACGTTGATCGCCTGGTATTGGGAAAACAAGCCGTCGATGCCGTCGCGCAAGCCCAGTTCGTGCATGGTGTGCAGGAACGAGCGTTTTTCGGACGCCCGGAAGTCGAGCAGGGTATCGTCCAGGTCAAACAGGAATAATTTGTATTTCATGGCGTGTTGTTGAAAGCGTGGAAATCTATCTTGCATCGTAGCACGTAGCGCTGAGTTCGGTTGGTCGTGCCCTGCGCGGGCGATCCGCTACAATCGCTGCCACACCTGTTACCTTCATTCCATTTCCGCACATGACCCAGCTCTCCGTTAACGTCAATAAAATCGCCTTGCTGCGCAATTCGCGCGGCCGCAACTTCCCGGATCTGCTCGCATTTTCCGCGCGCTTTCTCGACCTGGGCGCCGCCGGCATCACCTTGCATCCGCGCCCTGACCAGCGCCATGCGCGCTACGACGATGTTGCCCCGTTGCAGCGCCTGTGCGCGGAGCGGGGGCGCGAGCTGAATGTGGAGGGGTATCCGACGGCGGAATTTCTGGAAATAGTGAAAAGCGCGCGCCCGGCGCAATGCACCCTGGTGCCGGACATGCCGGGGCAATTGACGTCCGATCACGGCTGGGACATCGAACAGCACGCAGCGCTGCTGCGTCCCGTCATTGCGGAATTGAATGACCTGGGCATCCGCGTCAGCCTGTTTGTCGATGCCGACTACCCGGCGCTGGAATGGGCGCGCGAAGTGGGCGCGGCGCGGGTCGAGCTGTACACGGAGCGGTTTGCCGAAAGCCATGGTAGCGAGCACGGCGATACCGTATTCGATACCTATCTGCAGGCGGCGCGGCGGGCGCAGGCGCTGGGACTGGGCGTGAATGCCGGGCATGACCTCGATTTGCACAACCTGGCGCGCTTCCTGGACATTCCCGGCATCCTGGAAGTGTCGATCGGCCACGCGCTGGTGGTCGAATGCATCGAGTTAGGCATGGACAAGGTGCTGGGCCGCTACCTTGAGATATGTCAATCGTAGGAGTCTTGGAGGACGATGCTGGCCGGCCGCTGCAACCTGAAGCGGACTGGCCGTTCTTCGATGCCGATTTCTCCAACCCCGCACAGATGCGGGCGCAAGTGCAAGCGCTGACGCCCCACGCCGCGGCGCAGTTGTGGGCGCGCCATGTGTCGGCCCAGCCCGATGAAATGCACCCGATGCAGTTGCGCGATGGACACCGCCTGCAGCCAACGGTATCGGGGCCGGACTGGCTGGCCGAGTTTGACTCTGTTTCCAGCGAACACCCGGCGCAGGCGGGTCGCGTGGCCGCCTTTCTCGCTTCCCACTTTCACGCTGCCGTGGCGGCCCCCGTCCTGTTCATGGCCAGCCGGGCGCGCGCCTATGCGCTGACACCCGCCGCGCTTGCCGCATGCTGGCCTTGCTTGCTGGCCATTGCCGATGAAAGTCCCTTGCTGTACCAGCCAGTGACAGGCAAGTTCGTCTGGTGCCGGCCACATGGGGCGCTGGCGGGTGGCGAGGACGGGCCGCAGTCCGATTCTTGAGTGGCGATTACCTATCCACCCACCAGTTGAGCAAGGTTTCATCATCGTCGTCATCGAGGTTGACGTAGATATTGGCAAAGTACCATTCCACGCCCGTCGCTACACGGAAGGCGTCAAAGGGACCGTTGACGTTGTAGATGCCGTGGTGTCCCGGCACGCTGAAGGTGAGGTTGCCCTTGTACTGGCCATCCAGGGTGCCGCCCAGCTGGCTTTGCACGTCGCGCTCGAGCTGGTCCACTGCCTCTTGCGACACGTCGTCGGCGTCGTAGATATGGATGCAGAAGTTGCCGCCGCGCTTCAGTACTTCGGCGGGGGCGAGCGGATCGGCGATGTTGACGATGTCGCCGCGTGCCAGGTTCAGGGTCAGGCCGGGCGAGGCCAGCAGTTCGTAGACGTGCTCGTCGATCTGGCGCGCCGGCAGGGTTTCATACACGGGACCGCTGGTGTTTTCGCCTGCCAATACGCGGATATGCGGCAAGCCTTCGCAATTGATGTCTTCCATTTATTCTTTCATAGTGCCGGCGCCACGCACTTTGGGCTGCGCCAGGGGGATTATGGCAATATTGTACCGGGTACGTATCTGCTGGCAGGGCACGCAACGGTGCAAACGAGGAGAAGCGATGGAGAATGTGGTGCAAACAGGCGGCTGTCTATGTGGCGCGGTGCGCTTTGAAGTGACCGGCGAGGGCAGCAATCCGCACAGCTGTTCCTGCCGCAATTGCCAGCAGCATACGGGCGCGCCGACGGTGGCGTGGGTGGAGTTTGCGCGCGATCAAGTGCACTGGACGGGGGCGGCCGGTGCACCGGCAACATACCGTTCTTCCGAGTATTCCAGCCGGGCCTTTTGCGCCGCCTGCGGCAGTTCCATCGGCGCCATCGACGATGCGCCGACGGTGGCCTTACTGGTGGGCAGTTTTGATGATCCTGCCCGGGCGGCCTTTGCGCCCGACTATCACGCGTTTGACGATGTCAGGCCGGGCTGGTGGCCGGCTGCCACTGTTGCGGCTGATTAGCTGGCCTGCGGTACTTGTCCGGTGCCCAGGACATGAAAAAGGCACGCCGTAGCGTGCCTTGTATTTTGCCTGACGGCTTCGTGTCTGGCGGCGTGCTTAGAAGCGGTAGCTGGCGCTGATGCGTAGCACTGGGTAAGCCTTGAAATCCTTGACCTTGTCGGCCAGTTTTTCGTTTTCAGCAGCAACGTCCGTTTTCAGGGCGGCGCATACCAATGGGTCGCAGCCGGTATTGCGCAGCGAGGTTTTCGGCGAACCCTGGAACAAGACACCGATGTCGCTGGAAATGCCCCAGCCCGCTTCCTTTGCCGGATTGCCCCAGCCGATGCCGATGTAGGGCGCGACCTTGCGGAAATCGATGGTGCCGTCCAGCTGGCCTGCGCTGGCTGCCGTATAGGTGTTGCCGTTCAGTGTGTAGCTGCCGTTTTTGTTCGGCTTGCCTTTGGCATCGATTTTATTGCCGTTGTACACGACGCCGGCGCTGACGCGGAAGACGCCGTCCATGGGGAAGTAGTCGAGCAGGGCGTCGACGGTGCGCAGCTTGAGTTTCAGCTTGTAGTCGACATCATCGGTGCTGGAGTCGTAGGAGTAGTTCAGGAAGCCGACGCCAAAACGGGCATTCAGATTCGATTGCAGTGGCACGCTCAGGTGCGCGCCGACGCCAGTCGTGCCCAGGTCGGCCGCGATGGCCATTTCTGCCTGGGCTTGGCTTGCGCAGAACATGCCGGCTAGCAGGGCGGCGATCAAGTGTTGCTGTTTCATGCTTACGGACTCCAGTTGTTAGTCAAACCAAGCGATAAATGTTCCAATTTGAAACTAAAGTTTCTAATTGGTAATTTTTCAAGGATGATAGAGTCTGGAATGCTGTAAGGCAAGTCTGGCGGTGCGAGGTGTTGCTTTCCTGCCGCAACCCTCTGCATTTGTTTACTTCCTCAGCCTAGTTGTGTGCGCTGATGCCGCTGCGGAATTGTTCGAAACCGGCGCGGGCTGCCTTGTAGCAATTGCCGGCGGCCGCTTCCAGGCCTTCGCGGTCGAGCACTTCGACCGTGCCGCGGCGATACTGGATCAAGCCTTCGTCCTGCAGCTTGCGGGCCGTGACGGTGACGCTTTCGCGGCGCACGCCCAGCATGTTGGCCATGGTGTCTTGCGTCACCTTCAGCTCGTTCGACAGCGAACGGTCGAGGCGGTCGAGCAGCCAGCGGCACAGCTTTTGCTCGATGCTGCAATGACGGCCGCCCACCACGTTCTGTGCCATTTGCGCAAACATGGCGCTGGTATAGCGCATCAGCAATTGCGCCAGCGCGCCGCCTTCATTGAACACTTCACGCAGGAAGGCTGTTTTCAGGCGGTAACCGTAGCCGGCCGTTTGCACGATGGCCGTGCAGGTGGCGCGCTCGGCTTCGTACAGCACCACACCGGCCACGCCTTCGCGGCCGATGACGGCGATCTCGGTGGTGGCGCCGTCTTCCATCACATACAGCAGGGAAACGATGGCGTTGGTGGGGAAGTACGTGTATTCAATCTTGCCGCCACAGTCGAACAGGTGCTTGCCGGCAGGCAAAGCGACCAATTCCAGTTGGCAAAACAGGCGCTCCAGATCGGCGCGCGACAAGGCGCGCAGCAATTCGTTCTGTTGCGCGCCCGTGATGCTGATCATGGGCGTGGCGGGAGCGGCTTGCCAGTTGTGCTGGACGGCTGCATGGGTATTCGTTGCTGGTGTCAGGTTGCTATAAGCTTTGTACATGGTAGGGCCTCGTCTTCTGATTTTGTTGGATGGCGCTGCTTTTCTGGCTTGCTAGCGTTGTGCTGAATCTTGTATCCACTATAGAACCGGGGGCTGCGCACGGGCATCGGATGAGCCGACGCGCTTATGTAGGCTAGGAACATTGCCTCGTGTCATCCGACTCCTACGCCTGTTCCTGCATTTTTCCCTGTGGAAACAGCAGCACTTGGGCAAAAATACGCCGCGCTATCCGCGAACTTTGGCCGCATGCCGCGATCAAACCACTCTGCGTCTGGTGCGACGGTGATAAAATGTTGCACTGCGGAAATTTGGTTTGTGCCGGTATGAGTTGCTGCACTTGCTCTTCATCACTGCTCCCTTTCCCGCAGCCTGCCCTCACTGCGCGCGCCGTGCCTTTGCCAGCGCGCGGCTGTCTTGTCCCGCGGTCTTGTCCCGTTTACCCGTTTATGAAGGAAAGCAACGCATGAAATGGTTTTTTGATTTGAAAATTGCCACCAAGCTGATCTTGTCGTTTGGCGCCGTGCTGCTGTTGACGGCCGCGCTGGGCGTGTCGGCGATCTTTTCCATGGCGCGCATCAATACCGCGTCGACGGATCTGTCTGATAATTGGATGCCCAGCGTGCTGGCGGCCATGTCCATGCGCAGCGACGTCAGCGATTTCCGCCGCTGGGAACTGGCGCACATGCTGGCCGCACAGGATGCCGACATGGCGCAGAATGAAACGCGCATGACGGAAACGCAGGCCAAGCTGAAGGTGGACGGCGACAAGTACCGCAGCCTGATCTCGGAACCGGGCGAGAAGGAAGTGTTCGAGCGCTTCCTGGCGCTCAACGATGAATTCATGCGCCTGCACGCAACCATGCTGAGCCTGTCGCGCGAGATGAAAAAGGAAGAGGCGCGCGCGCTGGCCGTGGGGCCGTCGGCCCAGGTCATGACGGACATGATGACGGTCCTCGATAAACTGGTGTCGATCAATACGGATGGCGGCGTGCGCTCGAGCGCCAGCGCCGACGCAACCTATGCGGCCTCGCGCGCCAGCCTGATCGGCTTGCTGGTAGGCATCGTCGTCATCGGCATGCTGCTGGCGCTGTGGGTAGCGCGCAGCGTGGCGCGTCCGCTGATCGCGGCCGTCGGCGTGGCGCGCCAGGTGGCGGCCGGCGATTTGACGGCGCATATTGTTGTGCAATCGCAAGACGAAACGGGGCAATTGATGCAGGCCCTGAAAGACATGAATGCCAGCCTGCAGACGCTGGTGGGCCAGGTGCGCAGCGGCACCGATACCATCGCCACGGCCTCGAGCCAGATTGCCGCCGGCAACCAGGATTTGTCGTCGCGTACGGAAGAGCAGGCCAGTTCGCTGGAAGAAACAGCCTCGTCGATGGAAGAGTTGACGTCGACCGTGAAGCAGAATGCAGACAATGCGCGCCAGGCCAACACCATGGCGCTGACCTCGTCGAGCATCGCCATCGAGGGCGGCAAGGTGGTCGGCGAAGTGGTGGGCACGATGGCGTCGATCAATGCTTCATCGCGCAAGATCGTCGACATCATCGCCGTCATCGACGGCATTGCTTTCCAAACCAATATCCTGGCCCTGAATGCGGCTGTCGAGGCGGCGCGCGCGGGCGAACAGGGGCGCGGCTTTGCCGTCGTCGCCACGGAAGTGCGCAACCTCGCGCAACGCTCGGCCGCCGCGGCCAAGGATATCAAGGTCCTCATCGGCGATTCGGTCGAGAAAGTCGAGGCGGGATCGAAACTGGTGGATCAGGCGGGCCGCACGATGGATGACATCGTTGCCAGCATCACCCGCGTGACGGACATCATGAGCGAGATCACGGCCGCCAGCAGCGAACAGAGCGCCGGTATCGAGCAGGTGAACCAGGCCATTGCCCAGATGGACCAGGTGACGCAGCAAAATGCTGCCCTGGTGGAAGAGGCGGCGGCGGCGGCCGAATCCATGCAGGAGCAGGCCGCCAGCCTGAGCGCCGTGGTCAGCATCTTCAAACTCGACGCGGCCAGCACCTTTGCAACCGGGCCGCGCGCGCCCGCCGCCGTCAAGGCACCGGCAGCCGTGGCGCTGGCAGCGGCGCCGCGTCAACTGGCCAGCACGGCGCGACGTGCCGCGCCGGTGGATGAGTGGGAAAGCTTTTAATTAAGTAATAAATTAAGCGCGCTTGCGCGCTTTCCTGACGCCCTGGGTGGCGGGGGCGGCCGCGGCTTGCTGGCGCTGTTGCCATGCCCTCAGGGCCTCTTCGTAGGCGGCCAGGTCTTCCTGGTACATTTCCAGAATGCAAAAGGTGCAGCCGCTGTGGCAGCACTCGTCATTGCCCGGTTTGCTGGGCGCTTGCGGTGGCGGATCGTGGGGCAGAGGCGGGGTGGGCATGGTGAGGGCAGGGGGCGGCGGAAGAGGCATCGGAGCTGGCATTGAAGTTGCCATCATACGGCATCCCGGCGGGCCTTTGCTGGAACGCTTTTTGCTCAAAAATCACGGTTTCCGTGTACAGTTGCGGTGAATTAGGGTATCGTTTACAGCACTGATATTGTATCTTCTGCGCGCGATGTTCCGCCGGCGCGATCTCCGCCGCCATCGCAGCACATCTCTTCGACGCTCCCGCATACGCCCTACAGCATGTCCCGGAGCACGGAGGTGCCGCAAGAACAATGATCCATGGCTTGCAAGACGGAGCTGCCTGTGCCCCGAAATGTTGTTTATTGAGAAAGCATGGCTTCCGCAGTGCGGAGGCACACCAGAAAATTTATGTCTGAAACCGAATCGACTCCTACGCCCAGCCCGGCGATTGCCCCTGAAGCGGTGCCCGCCGCCGCTACGCCTGCACCAGCACCTGCCGCATCCGCTGCTCCCAGCCTGACTTTTGCCGACTTTGGCCTCGCGCCTGAAATCCAGCGCGCACTGACCGACCAGGGTTACACCCATCCGACACCGATCCAGGAACAAGCGATCCCCGTGGTGCTGCAAGGCCGCGATGTGATGGGTGCCGCGCAGACGGGTACCGGCAAGACAGCGGGTTTCTCTTTGCCGATCATCCAGTTGCTGATGGCGCATGCCAGCAGCAGCATGTCGCCGGCGCGCCACCCGGTGCGCGCGCTGATCCTCACGCCGACGCGTGAACTGGCGGTGCAGGTGGCCGAAAACGTCAAGGCTTACGCCAAGCATACGCCGCTGCGTTCGACCGTCGTCTTCGGCGGCATGGACATGAAGCCGCAAACCGTCATCCTGCGTGGTGGCGTGGAAATCGTCATCGCCACGCCGGGCCGCTTGCTCGACCATATCGAGCAAAAGAACATCAGCCTGAGCCAGGTGCAGATGCTGGTCATGGATGAAGCCGACCGCATGCTGGACATGGGTTTCTTGCCGGACTTGCAACGCATCATCAACTTGCTGCCGAAACAGCGCCAGAACCTGATGTTCTCGGCCACGTTCTCGCCAGAAATCAAGAAGCTGGCTGCCACGTTCCTCAACGATCCGCTGACGATCGAAGTGGCGCGCAGCAACCAGACGGCCGACAAGGTCACGCAAGTGGTGTACAAGGTGACGGAAGACCAGAAGCATGCCCTGGTCGCCCATCTGCTGCGCCAGCGCGACCTGAAGCAGGTCATCGTATTCTCGAATACCAAGATCGGCGCCTCGCGCCTGGCCCGCGTGCTGGAACAGGAAGGCATGAGCGCCACGGCGATTCATGGCGACAAGAGCCAGCAGGAACGCATGGCGGCGCTGGAAGCGTTCAAGAAGGGCGAGATCGACGTGCTGGTGGCCACCGACGTGGCGGCGCGCGGCCTGGATATTTCCGACTTGCCTTGCGTCATCAACTTCGACTTGCCGTACAACGCGGAAGACTATGTGCACCGTATCGGCCGCACGGGCCGCGCCGGCGCCTCGGGCGACGCCATTTCGATCTACTCGGATAAAGACGAGCGCTTGCTGGCCGATATCGAGAAACTCATCAAGCAAAGCATCAAGCGCGGTGAATTGACGGGCTTCAATCCGGCTCCTGCCCGCAGCAGCGACAGCGAGCGCCGTCCGCCGCGCCGCAGCGAAGGTGGCGAGGCGCGTCCTGCGCGCGCACCCGAGAGCCGCCATGCCGGCGAGAGTCGCGACAGCCGCTCCGCCGAGCGCGGTGCGCGTCCCGCCTTTGGTCCCGGCGCCCGCCGCGAAAAGGCCGATCCCTGGTTCCTGAAGCCATATGAGCCCGCCAAGGCAGCAGCCCCGGCTGCCGCCAGCATGGCGCCTGCCGCGGCCAAGCCGAAGCAGAAGGTGGCCGCGTTGCTGGGTGGCTTGTTGAAGCAATAGTGGATGACTGATTGTGCCTGTACGTCGGGCATTGACAATATCCTGGATGAAAATGCTGGATATTGTTGAACGGAAATAAACCGATGCGGAGTAACGATGAACGGCTTGATCGCCTTGTGCGATCAGGCCGTTTTTTTATTCAGCAGCACATGCAGCGTACCGGCGCTGCGAGCACGAGCGAGTGAAGTGGTGATCTGGAGTTGTTGCTGTAAAAAAATGCCGCTCAGTTGTTACTGAGCGGCATCTCGGAATGCTGGTCGGGCAGTTTGATGCCGGACTCAGGTCTTGCTAAACATTTTGCGTCCAAAGATGACGGCCAGGGACAGGATCAAACCTGCAAACAGGCTGAACAAAATGGTTACCGACAGGCGCAAGGAAAGATTTTCTGGCAAGCTAGGACCTGCAATGAAGCGGCTTTTTTCCAGGTACTGGCTGATCGCCGTTTGATTGTCGATAGTGATCTGATTAAAGACCTCCTTGACCGTGTCGTCTTCCATATTCTTGTTTTTGAAGACTTCAACCTTTACCGGTTCCAGGCCGCGCAAGATATCTTCGCCGGATTTCGTATTATCGACCAAGATTTTTGCCTTGTCGTAATACTCGCGCAACAGCACGTTCTGTTGTTGCTCGCGGCGTGCCTTATGGATTTTTTCGGTCGCTTCCGATGCCAGCACCTCGGTGGTCATCAATTGCGTGACTGGCGGCAGATAGCGCGCTGTTTCATCATTGACCGAAACGATCTGTCGCGAAGCCTGGCCAGCGATTTCAGGATAGCGCGATACGATTTTCTTTAAATCATCACCGCTGCGACGGAAATAAGCAAGGCGCTCATTATTTACAATAATTTCGTTTTCCAGCGCCGTGATCTTGGCTGTCATTTCGACATGCTTGAAGCGCAGGATATCCGTGTAAATGATATACACGATGGTATCCATCGTATAGCGGCCCAGTAGTCCAACGATGTTTTGTGCTACTTTCGGATCTTTATCGTCATAGCTGATGCGTAAGCCAATGACGTTATTGTTGCCATCCTTGGGATCTTCCAGTAATTCCTTGGCATCAAGTTTGGTAAATGGAAATACCGGATCGATCCACTTTGAAATGCCTTCGCGCGAAGCAAAGGAACGGCGCAATGACTCGGTGCTGGCGCCTTGTTCCAGTTTGTGCTGAGCCAGGAAGTCCGTGAAACGCTCATTCGACTTGAACGCCGCCGCATAGCGCTTGTAGTCGGCCAGTTTGATGCCAGGGCTTGCTTCCTTTTCCTTTTCTTTCTCTTTTTCCTTGTCAGTGGTTTTCTTGACCATGGGAATAGCCCCACCAAACTGGAAGAAGCCTTCACTCTTGTACTCGGAAAATAACATCCGGCCTGCCAGGCCTGCGGCCACGGCAAGCAAGGTAATCGCCAGTAAAGTACGGCGTCCTTGCCATACGGTCGTCAGCAAATCGGTAACGGGAAGAATGTTTTCATCAATCTCATCCCCTTCAATCATTTTTACTTCTTTATGCATAATTTCTCATTTTAATAAATGCTTGCGGCAGGAGTTTCAAGTATGTGGTTTATATCTGGGGCGAGGCGCATGGTGCTGATTGCACCTGAACTTGCCTTTGTTATGTCGATGCCTGGCAGGCAGAGAGTGGCGTTGTCATGCCGGCTAAACAACGCGCAATTCTCTACATTATAGCGTTTCAATTCTGCCGTGCCGTGCCTAATTGTGACAGTTTGTATAGACGCACTGGCTGGCGCGATCCGGCGTTTGCGCCAGCCTTTGTTGTCAGTGTCATAACATGACGGATGCGCCAGGAGTTTCCTGTGGCGTACGAGATTGTTGCGTACGCTGTTCCAGCCAGATAAAGTCTTCAATGCCACATTGCGGGGTGTATTCCTTGATGATGGTGCGTAATGAGGCACGTACCCCTTCGTAGTCGAACTGGCTGCAGGCGCGGTCCATGTCGTCGAGCATGCCGTGCAATTCGTTCCATGCAATTTCTGACTCCTGGGCACGCATGATCAGGGGGTGGCTGGTTCCTTCGACATTGTCGCCGATCAACAATTCCTCATAGAGTTTTTCACCTGGGCGCAAACCTACATGTTCAATGGCAATGCCATCCGGCGCCGCCTTGCTGCGCACTTCCAGGCCGCTGAGATGGATCATCCGTTCCGCAAGGTCGATGATCTTGACCGGTTCGCCCATGTCCAGCACGAAGACATCGCCGCCTTCTCCCATGGCGCCCGCCTGCAATACCAGCTGGGCCGCTTCAGGGATGGTCATGAAGTAGCGCGTGATCTCAGGATGCGTCAATGTAATGGGGCCACCCGCTTCGATCTGTTTGCGGAATAGGGGCACGACGGAGCCGGACGATCCCAGGACGTTGCCGAAGCGAACCATGCAGAAGCGGGTGTGCTTTTGGTTGCGGGCGAATGCCTGCAAAATCAGCTCGGCCAGGCGCTTGGTCGAACCCATGACATTGGTCGGGCGCACCGCCTTGTCCGTGGAAATGAGCACGAAGCATTTGACGCCGCTGGCAATGGCCGCCTTGGCGATGCTCAAGGTCCCGAACACATTGTTGCGTACGCCTTCGATCGGGTTATGTTCGACCAGCGGCACGTGCTTGTAGGCGGCCGCGTGGTACACCGTATCGACGACGTAGGTCGTCATGATTCGTTTGCATTTCTCCGTATCGAGCACGCTACCGAGAAAAGGCAGCAAATCAAAATGCAATCCATGGGCCGCCTTTATACTCAACAATTCCTGTTTGATGGAATATAGGGCAAATTCCGACATCTCCAGCAGGATCAGGCGCGTCGGGCGCAGGGTAACGATCTGACGGCACAGCTCGGAACCGATGGAGCCCCCCGCACCGCTCACCATGACGCATTTGCCGGTAATGCAGGCGGCGATCAAGGCGGCGTCGGGCGTGACCTGGTCGCGTCCCAGCAAGTCTTCAATCTCGATGTTACGGATATCCTGGAGGCGCAGTTCACCGCTGACCAGGCTTTCCACCGGGGGCGTGACTTTGATATGCACCTTTAAAGGCTCGAGCTTGTCGAGGATGCGCTTCTGCCGGCTTTTCGAAATGGATGGCATGGCCAGCAGGATTTCGCTGATGCTGGTACGGGCGATCACATCGGACAGGTCGGAAGTGCCGTACACCTTCATGCCAGAAATGGTAATGCCATTCAGTTCGCTATTGTCGTCAATGAAGGCCACCGGCAGGTAGTCATGGCCGGCACGCAAGGCGCTGGCCAGTTGCGTGCCAGCCCTGCCGGCCCCATAGATGGCCACTCGCACCATGCCTTGGCGTTTGCTTGGATGCAACAGGAAACCACGCGCCAGGAAGCGGCTGGCCACCACGTAGGCGATGGCGCTGATCCAGTAAATTCCGAACACGCCGCGCGACATGCCGTTCATGTGGGTCATGAAGGCCGCCAGCGCGACCAGCAGGGCTACTGAAATCGTGACGCCGAGAATGACCGAGAAAATGATTTTCTGATCGATGAAACGTATCACCGCGCGGTATAGCCCCAGCCGTATAAAGATGGGCAGGGAAATGAGCGGCACGGCGACGATCAGGTAAAGATAACTCATGAACAGAGCCGTATTGACCGAATCGTAGCGCAGCAGGATGGCGATGCAAAACGTAATCGGCAGAAGAATTAAATCTGCCGTTGCCGCGATCATCTGCTTATGGAACCGAGATAAATCAAGAATGGATTTCATTGTTTGGCTATTAATTATTGTGATTCGACTCGATAAGCCTGATTTCTTCTGCGCAATACCTGCGCATGGCATATGTCAGAAGTATTATCGATGTAAACATCAAGGTAAGAAAGGGGGGATGTGATTCCCTTGATGTTAAAAAACTTTCGATGAATATTCTTCACCGAATAAATTCAAAAAATTATGCTGATTGTCAAACCAGGCAAGGAAAAATTCTTGTAGGATTTGTAATCGCATCGGTGTGCATTTTAATGGAATGGCTGAGGATCTGGCGCGCCTGCCTGCTAGCCTGGCAGTTGGCTGCGCACCTTGGCCAGCAGCTTGGAGGTCGAGCGGTCATGCTGGAAGTCGATCGCCAGCGCCTGCCCGCCATAAGCGAGCACGGCCTGCCCTTCGGGAATGGCATCCATCTGGTAATCGCCGCCCTTGACGTAAATATCCGGGTGGGCTTCGCAGACGACTTGTAGCGCGGTATCGTCATCGAATGCCACGACCAGGCTGACCGATTCGAGCGCAGCCAGCACTGCCAGGCGGT
The DNA here is from genome assembly GCF_030397625.1 of Janthinobacterium sp. SUN026. Taxonomy (NCBI): domain Bacteria; kingdom Pseudomonadati; phylum Pseudomonadota; class Betaproteobacteria; order Burkholderiales; family Oxalobacteraceae; genus Janthinobacterium; species Janthinobacterium sp. SUN026. The sequence goes on from NZ_JAPQNU010000001.1 coordinate 551,524, forward strand.
CCGCGCAGGCATTCAGCGGGCGGTCATCGCCCTTGTTCAGGCGCTTGACGGAGGCGTCGGTATTCGCCGCCACGACCAGCGAGGCGCCCAGGGCCCGTGCCTGCGCCAGGTAGGTCACATGCCCGCGGTGCAGGATGTCGAACACGCCGTTGGTCATGACGACTGGCTTGGGAAGGGCTGCAACGCGTTGTTTCAGCTGTTCCAGGGAGGCGATTTTGTTTTCGAATTCAGGCATGGTAGACAGAGAGCTAGGTTAAATACACCTGCCGCGCAGAGGCGCAGCAGGTCGTGTCAGTGTGTGACGCCGTCGCGTTTGATCACTTTCAGGAACGTCAAAAAGATGATTTTGATATCCAGGGCCAGGGATTGCTGTTTCAGGTATGCCACATCGAGTTGCACTTTTTGCGGGATGGGCAAGTCGTCGCGGCCATTGATCTGGGCCCAGCCCGTCAAGCCCGGCAACAACTGGTCGACGCCGTGTTCCGTGCGCAAGGCGATCAGGTCATCCTGATTGAACAGGGCAGGCCGCGGTCCGACAAAACTCATGTCGTTGACCAGGATGCTCCACAGTTGCGGCAGTTCATCGAGGCTCGACTTGCGCAGGAAGGAACCGACGGGCGTGAGAAATTGCGCAGGATTCTGCAGCAGGTGGGTGGCGACTGCCGGTGTGCCGATACGCATCGTGCGAAATTTCGGCATCTTGAAAATACGGTTGCGTTGGCCCACGCGATCCGACCAGTACAAGACGGGGCCAGGGGAGGTCAAGCGTACTGTCAGGGCGACGATGAGCAGCGGCAATGCGAGGATGACGGTAGCAATCAGGGCCAGCAAGAGGTCGAATAGTCGTTTCATGATGTGTGTGTGTATTCTTTACCAGTTTTAATCAAGGCTTCGGCCGTTGTAAAGGGAGCTTGCCATGCCAGCAGCTGTTGTGCCTTGGTGATATCGACAGTCAATCCTGCATCGAGCTTGTCAAGCATCTGGCGCTTGCCAACCAAGGTGCAGGCCAGCGCAAGCAGCGACCTGGGCATGGCCAGCAGGCGCGCGGTCTTGCCCATGCCGATGGCCAGATGGCGGAAAATCTCGGGCAGGGTGACCGTTTGCGCATCCGCTGCCAGAAAAACGTCGTGCAGCGCTTGCGGACAAGTTGCGCAGGTGCGCAGGAAATCGGCCAGGTTCCACACGCTGATCAGGCTGCGTTTCGACCGCAGGCGCCCGAACGGCAGCGGCCAGCCTTTTGCGGCCAGCTTGAGCAGGGTGCCGAAGTTGCCGGGGGCTTCTGGTCCAAAGACGAGTACTGGCCGTACGATCGCATACTCCATGCCACACTGTTGCGCCATGTCCTGCACCAGCTGTTCGGCATCGAGCTTGCTGATGGCATACAGGTCATGCGGCGCCGGCGTGTCTTGCTCCGAGAATGGCGTGATATTGCTGTTGCCGTTGACGCCGATCGAACTGACAAAGACAAAGCGCTTGACGCGCGCATCGGCGGCGCGTTCCAGCAAGCTCCTGGTCAGCCCGACATTCACGCGGCGAAACTCGCCAAGCGGATCGGCAGCGGTGTCGCGCATCACGTGGGCGCGGCCAGCCAGGTGGATCACCGCATCGCACTGCGGCAGCACCGTATCGAGCGCGTCGAGGCGGGCGAAATCGGCGATGCACACTTCCTGCGCCACGCCAGGGATGGGGCGGCCGCCGGCACGCACCAGGGCGATCACGCGGTGGCCATGCTCGGCCAGGTGGCTGCAGAGCCGGCGTCCCACAAAACCCGTGGCGCCGGTCACCAGGATAGTTTGGCTGGTGCTCATGGCGCCACCGAAAAAACATCGCGGAGCCAGCCGTCGATCGAGTATTTGTCATACAGCGCGGCAGGCAGGTCGACATACGGCGTGGTCAGGAAGGCAGGATCGATCTGCGGCGTTTCCCTGTCGATCACGGCGATGTTTTCCGGCCGATAAAAATCGTACTTCCTGACATTTTGATTCGTCGTGATCAATTTCTTCCGGGCGCCCACCATTTCGATGGTGCGCATCGTCAGGCCGATCTGATTCGGATGCTGGAAGTCAAGAATGACATTCGACTTGGCGATGGCTTCCATCACCTGCGCCTTGTTCATCGGCGTAAAGGAAAATTCGGAGATTTTCGATTTGAAGAACGCTGGCACGAACAGCTTCTTCAAGCGGTAGATCACGACGCTGGGAATGAACAGGAAAAAGAAATTCGGCTTGCCATTGGGAGGCAACGCGGCGCTGATCTTCTTCACCAGCGCATAGCGGTCGCTGTGCGCCGTGCCGATAAAGGTGACGTTATAGCCGATGTCCGTGCGCGGCAGATCGCGGTATTCGTTCAGGAAGAACAGCGGCCGCAGGCGGATGCCGGGAATCGTCTGGGCATCCTGGTCATCGAAGGTAAACGCGCTGTCGAACTGCCCCACGGATTGCCTGAAATTGCCATTGTTTTTTACCGAGTCATACGAATAGTAAATGAACTTGGCCTTCGCATTTTTGTCGCGCAAGGCTTGCAGGATGTCGGCCGGCATGCATTCCATCTTGATGATGAACACAAAGTCGTAATTACCGTGGTTGCCATCGAGCAGAACGGAAAAATAGCGGTGAATCGCCTGCTGTTGCGTACGTGGCATGACACGGATGGCGAACTTCGACCAGGCGCTGGTGGACGGACGATCGTCGTGATAGTCGACGTGCGCGCCCAGCTCTTCGAGCCGCTTCTTTATTTCGCGTTCATACCCAAAGAAAGCCGGGGCGATAAACAGGATTTTTTTCCCGTTGAAAAAATTTTCCACTGTACTTAATCAATCAATTATTTAGATGGGTGCGGCGGGAATGCCGACCACGGTCAAGCCAGATGCCACATCCTTGAGGACCACCGCGTTGGCGCCGACGCGTACGTTGTCGCCGAGGACGACGGCGCCGAGCACCTTGGCGCCGGAGCCGACGATCACATTGTCGCCGACCACCGGACGCGAAGCGTCGTGGTAGCCGATATCGATTTCCCGGGCGCCAAACGTGACGTTATGGTAAATCGTTGCATTCATGCCGATGCGCAGGGCGCCGATGACCGTGCCCTGCGTATGCGGGAAATACAGGCCTGGTCCGATTTCGCAGCGAACGGCAATTTCCAGACCGAAGACGACGAAATTAATCAGGGACACCAGCTTTGCCAGCGGCGACAAACGCTTCTGGAAAAACCAGTGAGACAGGCGAAACAGCACCACCGGCATGAAACGCGGCGAGAAAGACGTCAGCAGCAGGCGTCCGAAAGTCGGTTGCCGGTCCGGCTGGCCGGCATAGAAATATTGCCTGGCCAGATCGGCATACAAGGTGGTGCGCAGACTCATGACATCATCTTACGTTTTTTCAGCTCTTCATTTGCCTTGTCCAGGCCGTCTTCCGGCAAGGGCTGGGAGCTGACCCAGGCAGCGAATTCCTCGATGCCGCGCGCCAGCGATACCTGCGGCGTGAAGTTCAAGGTCGCCTTGATCTGGCTCAAATCGGCGTAGCAATGGCGGATGTCGCCCAGGCGATACTGGCCGGTCACTTCCGGACGGACGGTGCCGCCCAGTGCATCGACGAGCAGATTGGCGATGTTGAGCACCGAAGTCGGCTCGCCGGCGCCAACGTTGAGCGTGGCACCGCTGGCGGCGTCGCTTTCCATGGCCAGCTGAATCGCTTGCACGATGTCGTTGACGTGCACGAAATCGCGGCTTTCCAGGCCGTCCTCGAAAATCGGCAAGCTCATGCCGCGCCGGATACGGGTCGAGAAAATGGACAGGATGCCGGTGTACGGATTGTTCAGCGACTGGCCTGCGCCGTAGACGTTCTGGAAGCGCAGGATGGCGGTGCTGATGCCGAGCGAGTCGCCAGCGATGCGGATCAGGTCTTCCTGCGCGTACTTGGTTGCGGCATAGATGGACGCCGGGCTGGGGCGTGCCGTTTCCGGCGTCGGAATGGCGCGCAACGGGCCATTGCATGCGGGGCACAGCGGATCCCACTGGTGGTTTTTCAGCTGTGCCGCACTGCGGGCGCCCGGATACACCGTGCCATGGGTCGGGCAGGCGTACGCGCCTTCGCCATAGATCGAGCGCGACGAAGCGAGGACGATCTTTTTCACCGTATTGGGCTTGTTCGCCAGGATGTCGAGCAATTGCGCGGTCGCCTGCGTATTGACTTCATTGTAGTGGGCGATCTGGTACATCGATTGCGCGGTGCCGGTTTCTGCCGCCAGATGCACGACCGTGTCGACCGTTTGCAAGGCTTGCTCCAGCACGCCGGACTGGCGTACATCGGCGCGAATGAAATGGATGCGGCCGTCGCGCAGCATGGTTTCATCGAGTTGCGGATAGGCGCCGTGAATTTGCGGCGACAGATTGTCCAGCACGGAGATGCGATAGCCGTCAGCCAGCAATTTGCGGCTGAGATTTGTGCCAATAAAACCGGCGCCACCGGTGATCAAGATATGTTTGTTCATGCGGACTCCCATTTGCCGTAACCTAGGTTTTTTTCGATCATTGCACAGATGGTGTGCCCGATGAAGATATGTGCTTCTTGAATGCGTGCCGTGACATTGCTTGGCACGATCATCGGAATATCGACCATGCTGGCCAGTTTGCCGCCATCTTTGCCAAGCCAGCCGACGGTTTCAATGCCCATCGTCTTTGCCATGTCGATTGCATTCATGACGTTTTGCGAATTCCCCGACGTGGAAATGCCGATCAGCACATCACCGGGCTGGCCCACGCCGGCCAGTTGCCGCGAAAATACGTGATCATAGCCATAGTCGTTGGCGATACACGTCAGGGCAGAGGTATCCGTTGTCAGCGAAATTGCCGCCAGCGCACGGCGGTCGTCCACCAGACGTCCGACCAGCTCGGCAGAAATGTGCTGCGCGTCGGCAGCAGAACCGCCATTGCCACAGAAAATGATTTTGCGTTTGTTGCTGATTGCTGTGCTGCAGATGTCAGCAATCTTGACAATTTCATTCTCAATTTGCGGCAGGCGCTGGAATAGTTCGATATGTTGTGTTATGAATTTTTGTAACATTTTATTTAAAAAATTTCTTTTGAATTGAATAAAGAATAAACGGAATCAGGAAAGAATTTTCGAAAATATTCTTCACGATTGATACGGAAAATGGATCACGGTTGAACGTGAATGTCATGCAGGCACAGATCAGGCTATAGATTACGATTTTCTGAACACTGACGGTTTTCCGGTAATTTCCCATCAAATAGCCAACCGCCGCAAAAAAAACGGCAGCGCCAGCGATGCCAAAATTGATCAGTAGTGATACAAAAACATGCAGGCCGCCGAGCGGCATGGCAAAGTCATAGCCAAAATCTAGCGGATTGAGCAGGTAGTTAATTTTCCCCGGAAAAATGACCGAAGGAATCAAGTTAATGAAATCACTGATCAGAAACGATGGAAAATTGATTAGTGGAAGCTTTCCGCTAGTTAAGAATGAAAAGGATGAAATAGAGGTCAGCAGCGGTTCCTGCGCAAGATTCAGCGCCATGTTGAACAGCGAAAAATCACTGCCTGCCCTCAATACACCCCACATTGCTGCGCTGCCAACACCTGCCAGTCCCAGCACGAAAAATTCGCTGAGCTTGACTCGCCAGGAAAAATAGGTCGAGAAGAAGATAATTACAGTGAGCATATTGGTTGCAAAATACAGGCGACCTCCCAGGGAGAGCGCCAGGATGGCAAAGAAATAGTATGCAAGCATGAACGGATCGGTCAGTACAGGCAATATTTTTTGCAAATGCCCATGCTTCATGACAGCGCGCATGAATGCCATGGAAAACAGAATCGAGGTTGACGCGATGAATGTTCCACGTGGCAAGGCATCCTGCACTACACCGTCCTGGTAGTTTTCAAATAATGCAGCGTCATAGCCTGTGAAGAAATAATGCTTGATCGGGATGGCCATCAACGCTGCCAGGCCAATGCCAAGACAGCTCATGATTGTCCAAAAACGTATCGCCCGTTCCGATTTTTGACTGATCGGCTTGCGTGGCGACTTGCCATTGAAGCTGACATAATAAAAAAACAGGAAAATGGCATAAAACAGGAAAGACAATAGCAAGTATATCAGGCTGGTTTCGGCGGTGATCGAAACAAAGCGCTCGATGACTATCTCCAATTCTTCCGGTGGCGTCGAACCTAGCAGAGAGGATAGGAAATAAGGCGTCAGCCAATAGTAGGCATAGCCGACGGAAAAGAAGAAAAATCCGTTCAGGCTGATGGTCCCATTTTTAACGCAAAAAATATAAACTGAAAACAGGATCAGTAGATAATTTATCAGGCACAGGAAAATGATCATTTGTATATCGCCTTCATGATCGCCAGCGGCAATAAATCATCCATGCATTTTGGTGAAGCATAAATGCAGGTATTGCAACGATCTATTATGTGGCCACGCCCGCAGGGACCGCATTCCAGTTCCAGCGAGACTGACTGGCAGCGTTGCCCCCAGGCGCTAAAGCGATGATGGCAGCTCGAGCCGAATATGCCCGTGACATTGATGTTCGACGCTGCCGCGATATGCATGGCGCCAGAATCATTGCCAATGAAGCGATCGCAGTGCCTGAGCAAGGCCGCCATCTGCGCGATGCTGGTCTTGGCGATCATATTGACGACTTTACCCGGGAAATTCGCTTCGAATTGCGCGCCTAAAGCCATGTCGTCCTTGCCGCCGACGAGCAAAATGGCGAGTTCACGGTCCTTGTGTTTTTCTTGTAACAGGCCGGCCAGTTCCACATAATACTGCAGCGGCCAGCGCTTCAGGATGGAATAGCCGCCAGACAAGCCCAGGCCGATGAGCATGCTGCCAGCGGGAACGTGCTCCTGGAGAAGCTGTCGCGCATAGGCCTCGTCCGGCGCGGCCCCCCAGAATTCCAGCGCCGTATCGGCCGGCTGAAAGCCCAGGTGGCGCACGATATCGAGATTGCGCTCGACTTCATGCTTCAGGCCCAGCGCAGGCAGGATTTCAGTGTACAGCATGTCAAAGCCGGCATTGAACACCTGCTTGCGTTGCGTCGCGTGTTCCGTATAGGCGATACGCCGCTTTGCTCCGCTGAAGAGGGCGATAAAGCCAGCATGATGATCTTCATCAAAGCGCGGGACGATGGCAATATCAGGCTGTTGCAAGCGGAAATGGGTCCAGCAGAACTTGAGGCTCAGCCAGTGCCGTACCAGCAGGCTTTTCGGCAGCGAACTACCCCAGTCGTACGTCGCGATATGGTTGACGTACGGGCAATGCTGGACCATCGCCTGGATGCGCGGATGCACGACCAGTGTGATGTCGGCATCCGGATAGGCATGCCTCAGTTCGCGCAGCAATGGCGAATTCATGGCACTGTCGCCCAGCGTCTGGTCCAGGCGCACGACGAGCAGGCGCAAGCCTGCCTGGGGCTGCCGGCGCACCAGCAGCCCCAGGATGCGTGCGCAGAGCAGGCCCAGGAGGACGCTCAAGACCATGAAAGTACGGATAGCGGTGTTTTTAATCATCTTTATTGTTGCTCTTTTGCAATTTTCTTAAAAGAATATTTTGAATAAGAAAATTCAGCGATTCCATTGCCAGTATCGAAAACAGGGCGCCATACGCACCGAATCGGGGCACCAGCAGCACCATGGCAACGGACAGGAAGGTAAAGTTCCAGACCGCGACCGAGGTGATGAATTTATATTTCCCATGTGCCTGGATGGCCGCGGTACTGATCAAGTTGCCGCACTTGAAAATCAAGATACATCCGGTCACATTCAGCATCGCTTGCGCGGCAGCATATTGTTTAAACGTATACACCAACAGGACATTCGCCAACACCAGCACCGTCAACAGGGCCAAGCCGGCGTACAGGGCCATGACTTTGCGGTAACGGGCATTCACTGCAGATGCCGCCGCTACCGACGTTTTCAACGATGCAGCGATATGACCATAGGCATTGACGGCCAATGCGCCCGCAATAAATTGAAACGGTTCCACCAGACGCACGGCAAACGCATACAGGCCCAGTTCTTCCGCGCTACGGAATTTCTCCAGGAAAAACACATCCATGCGTCCATAGGTGATGCCCAGGATGGTCGCGGCGGCAATCGGCAAGGTCATTTTCAGCAGCTTCAGCATGCCTGGGAAATTCAGGCAGGCCAGGCTGCCGCGCATGACGGGCACCTTGGCAATCAGGAACAGGCCAACTAGGGCTTCGGCCGCGGGAATGGAAAAGAATGCCAGCGCCGGATTGCTGGCAAACGTGAACAAACCATAAAAAACACCGAGCGACAACAAGCCCGCCATGGCCACGAACGGCGCGATATGGCGCCCGCGCATCTTGGCGATAAAAAAATTGATCGGCAAGTTCATCAGCAGCGGCGACATGACCATGAGCGCAAAGGGCAAGGTCGAGCCAAGCTCGCCAGGCCGTAAATGCAGCATGACGGCCGTGCTGGCGATGGCCACCAGCAAGCCCAGCATCAGCTTGGCGCTCATCGCCGCACCTATCGTCTGACGCAGCACCGCCTTGTTGCGATGCGATGCGTACTCGCGCATGGTGTACGTGTCGATGCCGAAATCGGCCAGCAGGCGTCCAATTTCGGCAACCGTAAAGAACAGGGCTATAGTGGCAAAATATGCCGGTTCCGAATAGCGCGCCGCAATCAGGAGAGCGAATATCCGCACTCCGAATGAGGCACCCCGTATTAATGCTGTGAGTATCGAGTTTTTTAGTATGTTCTTTAACAAGATAATCTCATCGGGCGTGCAGCCAGTTCCGGATGTACCGGCTCACTCCCTCCGAGACGGAGTAGAACGGCGCGTCATAGCCGGCTGCCCGCAGGCGCGAGATGTCTGCCTGGGTAAAGGATTGATACTTGCCGATCAATGCATCGGGAAACTTGATGTATTCCAGCATGCCTTGCGCCACCATTTCTTCACGGGTCAGTGGCGCCAGCGCATCGAGTTCGCGGCAGGTGTTGACGGCAGCGACGGCGATGTCATTGAACGGCTGCGATTGGCCGGTGCCCAGATTGAAAATGCCGGACTGTTGCGGGTGGTCCAGGAACCACAGATTCACCTTGACGACATCCTCGACGGAAACGAAGTCACGCAACTGGCCGCCATCGGCATAGCCATCGCGGCCTTCAAACAGCTTGACCTTGCCATGTTCGCGATATTGATGGTAATGGTGGAATGCCACCGATGCCATGCGTTGCTTGTGCTCTTCGCGGGGACCATAGACGTTAAAGTAGCGGAATCCGACCACCTGGGAAGTCAGGTCGGCCATGCGTTCGCGTACGATCTGGTCGAACAGGAATTTCGAATAGCCATAGATATTCAAGGGCTTCTCAAACTCGCGCTCTTCCTTGAAGATGCTGCCCGTGCCATATACCGAGGCGCTGGAGGCATATAGGAAGGGGATTTTATTTTCTTGGCAATAATCGAGCAAGGCCAGCGAATAACGGAAATTGTTTTCCATCATGTATTTGCCGTCTGTTTCCATGGTGTCGGAACAGGCGCCCTGGTGGAAGACGGAGCTGATTTTTCCTGCGTACGCAGGGCTGGCCAGTTTGCTCAAGAACTCAGTCTTGTCGATGTAGTCGCTGATATCGCAATCGACCAGATTGCGGAATTTATCGCCGCGCGTCAAGTTGTCAACAGCGATGATCTGGCGATGGCCACGTGCATTGAGCGCTTTGACGATATTGGAACCAATGAGTCCTGCGGCACCTGTTACAACGATATACATAATTTCTCCTAGCAGAACAGTTCTTCTTGGCTTACCACGGCCGTGCCCAGCTTGCCGACGACGATGCCGGCCGCGCGGTTGGCGATGCTGATAGCTTCTTCATAGTCATACCCGGCCGCCAGCATCAGGCCAAGCGTGCCGATCACGGTATCTCCGGCGCCGGAGACGTCAAAAACCTGGCGCGCAACCGTGGGCTGGTGCAAGACCTCGTCCTTCTGGTAGAGGGACATGCCTTCTTCGCTGCGCGTCACCAGCAGCGCGTCGAGCTGGAGTTCCTGGCGCAGCGCCTGGGCTTTTTGGGTCAGCGCGGCTTCGTCGGACCAGCCGCCCGCCACGGCCTGGAATTCCATGCGGTTAGGCGTGAGCAGCGTCGCTCCCTTGTAATGGCTGTAGTCGCTACCCTTGGGATCGACGAGGACCGGCTTGCCCAGCGCCCGCGCGGCAACAATCATTTTTTCCGCATAGCGCAGGCATCCCTTGCCATAGTCGGACAGAATCACCAGATCATGCTCGCTGACCAGCTTGGAGTAGATCTCGAGCTTGTTGGTCAAAATCTCGTCCGTAGGAATTTCCTCGAAATCAATGCGCAGCAATTGCTGTTGACGAGACAGCACGCGCAATTTCACGGTCGTGGAAATATTGCTATCTCGATATAGTTGTGTATTGACGCCATTTTCTTTGAGTAAGCCTTCCAGGGCATCGCCTGCCTCGTCCTGGCCGATGACCGAAAGTAAGGTCGCTTGGCCGCCCAGGCTGGAAATATTCCGCGCCACGTTGGCCGCGCCGCCCGCGCGGTCTTCGCGATGGGAAATCTTCGCGATGGGAACCGGTGCTTCCGGGGAAATGCGATTGACTTGTCCAAACCAGTAGCGGTCGAGCATGACATCGCCGACTACCAGAATCTTTGCTTTGGATAAATTGTCTTTATAGCTATGGTTAACCATGATATGAGTAATTGGAGTATGCGATGCCGGAGGCCGCTGTGCCGACGAGCGGCAGGCAGGGGCAGAATCAGGATTGACACAACCTTAACGCGGCATCCCATTGTGGTAAGGGGCCGAAGCGGTCGATCAGCTTGGCGCAAGAGAGCAAGGAATACATGGGGCGCTTGGCGGGCAAGGGATAATCGGCCGTGGCGATGGCTTGAACGTGTACCGGTTTGGCTGGCGGGGTGTTGCGCAGGATTTCTTCCGTGAAGCCCGCCCAGGAGGTGCTGCCTTGCGACGTCAGGTGATACAGTCCGCCATTTTCCCGCCACCAGCCATGGTCGCCGGTGCGCGACTGGCTGACGATGTGCGCCGTCACGTCGGCAATCGTGCGGCACCAGGTGGGCGAACCAGTCTGGTCGCCGACGATGCGCAGTTCGCTGCGGTCCTGCGCCAGACGTTGCACGGTCAACAGAAAGTTCTTGCCGCGCGTGCCATATACCCAGCTGGTACGCAAGATCAGGTGCGCTGCGCCCGAAGCGGCGATGGCTTGTTCGCCTGCCAGCTTGCTCTTGCCATAGACGTTGAGCGGATTGGTGGCAGCCGTTTCCACATAGGGTGTCGTGGCCGTGCCGTCAAACACATAATCGGTGCTGTAATGGATGAGGGCTGCGCCCAGCCGTGCGGCTTCCTCCGCCATGATGCCCGGCGCCTGCGCGTTCACACGCATGGCCAGTTCCTCGTCGGTCTCGGCCTTGTCGACAGCCGTGTAGGCGGCAGGATTGATGATCAGGTCTGGCTGGATTTTGCGGATCACGTCGCGTACCTGATCCAGGTCGCTCAAGTCCATTTCGCTGCGATCGACAGCGATAATATGACCGATGCCCTGCAGGCTGCGTTCCAGCTCATAGCCGACCTGGCCATTTTTTCCGGTGACGAGGATTTTCACGCGAATACCTCGGCGTCCGCCAGCAGTTTGCCCAGCTGGTCTTTGCCCGACAGCACAGGTTCGCCATCGCCTGGCCAGGTGATGCCCAGGGCCGGATCGTTCCAGAGTATGCTGCGTTCGAATTCAGGCGCCCAGTAATCGGTGGTTTTATAGAGGAACTCGGCCGACTCGCTCAGGACGATGAAACCATGCGCAAAACCTTCAGGGATCCAGAGCTGGCGCTTGTTCTCGGCCGACAGCGTGACGCCGACCCATTGCCCGAAGGTGGCCGAGCTGGCGCGCAAGTCCACCGCGACGTCAAAGACTTCGCCCGCGGTAACGCGCACCAGCTTGCCTTGCGGTTGCTGGATCTGATAGTGCAGGCCGCGCAGGACATTCTTGCTGGACTTGGAGTGGTTATCCTGGACGAAATTGGCCGTAATGCCCGTCAAGTCGGCAAAGCGCTGCTGGTTGAAGCTTTCGTAAAAAAAGCCCCGGTCGTCGCCAAATACTTTGGGTTCGAGGATCAATACGTCGGGAATGGCAGTGGCTTGAATATGCATGGCTTAAAAAATCTTATCATTCAACAGGCGTAATAAATATTGTCCGTAACCGTTCTTTTTCAGCGGTTGGGCCAGTTGTTCCAGCTGGGCGGCAGTAATGTAGCCTTTGCGGTAAGCAATTTCCTCAGGACAGGCAACTTTCAAGCCCTGACGGTGTTCAATTGTGGCAATAAATTGGCCAGCTTCGAGCAGCGACTCGTGCGTACCCGTATCGAGCCAGGCCATGCCACGGCCCATGCGTTCCACCTTGAGTGTGCCACGGTTCAGATAGACGCGGTTGACATCGGTAATTTCAAGTTCGCCCCGTTCGGATGGCTTGATCGATGCGGCGATATCGGCAATGTCCTTGTCGTAAAAATACAGGCCGGTGACGGCATAATTCGACTTTGGCTGCAAGGGTTTTTCTTCGATGCTGATGGCTTGCTGATTGGCGTCGAATTCCACCACGCCATAGCGCTCCGGATCTTGCACATGATAGGCAAACACGGTCGCGCCGTCCGTGCGCTCGGAAGCGGCAGACAGGCTCGATTCGAAATCATGACCATAATAAATATTGTCGCCCAGGATTAATGCCGAAGGCGCATCGCCGAGGAACTCGCGGCCGATGAGGAATGCCTGCGCCAGGCCATCGGGTGATGGCTGTACCGCATAGCTCAGGTTAATCCCCCATTGGCTGCCGTCACCGAGCAACTCCCGGAAACGGGGCGTATCGGCGGGCGTGGAAATGATCAGGATGTCGCGCATTCCCGCCAGCATCAACGTTGTCAGCGGATAGTAAATCATCGGCTTGTCGTACACGGGCAACAGTTGCTTCGAGACCGACATGGTCACGGGATACAGACGTGTGCCCGAACCCCCAGCCAGGATAATGCCCTTGCGGGCTAGTTTGGCTTCCATCAAGCCTCCGTATTCTGTTCGGCGCGGGCCGTATAGTTTTTTTCCAGCCACGTCAGGTAGGCGCCGGACTGGACGTCGCGCACCCATGCATCGTTGTCCAGATACCATTGCACCGTCTTGCGGATGCCCGTATCGAAGGTTTCTGCCGGCTTCCAGCCCAGTTCGCGCTCAATTTTGCGCGCATCGATGGCATAGCGGCGATCATGACCTGGCCTGTCGGCAACATAGCTGATTTGTTCGCGATAGCTGCCGCCAGTTGCCTTCGGTTGCAGTTCATCGAGGATGTCGCACAGGGTATGCACCACGTCGAGATTGGCTTTTTCGTTCCAGCCGCCGATATTGTAGGTTTCTCCCGTGCGTCCGCTTTCCAGTACGCGGCGAATGGCCGTGCAGTGGTCGCTGACATACAACCAGTCGCGCACTTGCTGGCCATCGCCATAGATAGGCAAGGCCTTGCCTGCGCGCGCGTTGGCAATAATCAGGGGAATCAGTTTTTCCGGGAAGTGGTACGAGCCATAATTATTCGAGCAATTGGTGGTCAGCGTCGGCAAGCCATACGTGTGATGATAAGAGCGCACCAAATGGTCCGACGCTGCCTTTGTTGCCGAGTAAGGGCTGTTGGGCGCATAAGGCGTGGTTTCTGTAAACGGCGCATCGTCCGGTCCCAGTGTCCCATATACTTCATCGGTCGAGACATGCAGAAAGCGGAATGCCGCGCGTTCTGCTTCAGGCAGTGCTTGCCAATGGGCACGCACGGCTTCCAGCAGGCTGAAGGTGCCATTGATATTGGTGCTGATGAATTCTGCCGGTCCATGAATCGAACGATCGACATGGCTCTCCGCTGCGAAATGCACGATGGCACGTGGCTTATGCTGCGCCAATAACTGTGCCAGCAGGGCGCCGTCATTGATGTCGCCTTTGACAAACAGGTGACGTGGATCGTTCTGTACCGTCAGCAAGTTATTCAGATTTCCCGCATACGTCAGCTTATCCAGATTAATTACCGGTTCATTACTTTGCGCGAGCCAATCCAGAACGAAATTCGATCCGATAAAGCCTGCGCCACCTGTCACTAAAATCATCTGAGCTTCCTGTGCAAAAAAAATACAAATAAGAGATGCTGCTTAATTCATTTCTTTAATAATAATAGTAGGCAACGAGAATTTGTCTATCCAAGATGCGTATATTCCATGATGTTAATAACTGAAAACATCAATCAATCCTTAACTCTTGATTATAATTCAGAACCCCTTAAATTGCCATGTTTGCAGCAGTTTGGGCGCGTCCTGGTCAACGCTTTCCGCATGGTGTGTTGTACTTTTCCCATAGGCAAGCCGCATGTGGGCAGGTCGGCATGAAGCAGCCGCCGATTGAATTTTTCGCATGACTCACTGAGCCAGGGAAAGCTAGTGTTTATGAGAATGGCAAACAAATCCAATATTGTTACATTTGTTTGCTTTTGAACCGCCTGGGTGCCGCCGGACCAGGCAGGGGAAATGCTGATCAATTGTTATTCTAAAATTGATTTTTTTGAAATATGTCGCCTGGGAAATGGCGACATCGGAAGTGCCTCAAGGCATGGTTTTATCGTAGCAGTTTGGGCAAGACACTTCATACACATATTCCGGCGCCAGCTGCTGGCGCGGCGTGACGACGGCGCGGCAGACGAAGCATTGCACGGTTTCCGTCGGTTCCAGTTTCGGGTTCAGCGCCGTGCGGTAGTCGAAGACAAAGCAGTCGCCCGTGTAGTGCTCGCCGCCCACTTCCTCGAAATACTTCAGGATGCCGCCGTCGAGCTGGTACACGCTGTCGTAGCCGATTTCCTTCATGTGGATGGCGGCCTTTTCGCAGCGGATGCCGCCGGTGCAGAAGGTGACGACGGTCTTGCCTTCCAGTTCATCCTTGTGCGCGGCAGCCACGGCCGGGAATTCCGTGAACTTGTCGATGCGGTAATCAAGCGTGTTGTTGAACGTGCCCACGTCCACTTCAAAGGCGTTGCGCGTTTCCATCATGACCACGGGTTTGCCCGCATCGTCGACGCCGGCGTCGAGCCAGCGCTTGAGCGTATGCGCGTCGACGGACGGGGCGCGGCCCAGTTCCGGCTTGATCAGCGGCATGCGCATGGTGATGATTTCTTTTTTCAGCTTGACCAGCATGCGCTTGTGCGATTGCTCGTTCGACAAGCTTTCTTTCCATTCCAGATCGGCCAGGCGCGCGTCGCTGCGGACCCAGGCGAGGAAGGCATCGATATGCTCGCGCGTGCCCGACAGGAACATGTTGATGCCTTCCGGCGTCAGCAGGATCGTTCCCTTCAGTTCCAGCGCCAGGCATTGCTCCTGATACAAGGGACGCATGGCTTCTGTATCGTCGAGCGTAATGAATTTATACGCTGCGATATTGACATAGGCATCGCTGCGGGAGAGTGGTGAAATTGCGTTAATAGCTTGCATGATTGCGATCAGTTGAACGAACAAGCCGTATTATAAATAAACTTGTTTGGATCAGCCTCAAAAAGAGATGCTGCGCTTGTAGGCGAGGCGGCTTTGCCTGCGGACTGGTGCCGTGCGGCCGACTTGCCTGGGCAAGCGGCGCATGCACGGCAGGCAGTGATTTAGCGTGGAAACTCTTCGAGCCATGCGGTAACTACGGCTTCAGGGTAGCCTCGGTGAAAGTGTTTGCGCCATGGATAGGCTGGGGAGCCTGACCCATCCTTTAGCTTGAGCTTGCTTGTTGCGCAAATGAAATTGGCCGGAGAACCTGCCACGACGGTATCTTCGTCGACGTCTCTTGAAACCGAACTGTGGGCACCCACCAGGGCGCCTTTCTTGACAGTTACGCCTGGCAGCAAAATTGACATGGTAGCAATGGCAACATAGTCTTCGACAGTAACGCCCATCTGCACGTGGCTTGGCGGGTGCGGATCGTTGGTGAGCACGACATAGGGGAAGATCCAGACAAAGTTGCCAATACTTGAATGTTGGCCAATGTGGACATTGCTGTGAAAGCGCACGTAGTCACCAATGACACAGTCGCCCTGGATATCGCACAAAGTGCCGATCTGAAAGTTTTTTCCAGCCTTGGTTTTTTCTCGCACGGTCACGCGATGGCCGGTCGTTAATTTTTCGCCAAAGCTTGAGCCCTCGTAGAAAATACTATGCGAGCGGATCAGGCTTGATGCCCCGATGCGTAATGGTTCGCCCTGGGTCAATGGCGTTGGATAGCCAATTTCGCAATGTGAATCGATGGTGGTGTCATCTCCGATGATGACATTGTCATAAATAATAGAAAAAGCACCAATTTTCACATTGTTTCCTAACCTGGCCTTAGGCGAAACCAGGGCCGTAGGATGGATGGCCTGCGCGGTGGGTGAGGTGTGGCTATTTTCCATATAAATCCTTTTTGGTTTTTCAGGGTGAAGGATTGGTATCGTAAAGACCAACATGCTTCATCAAGTGATACAAACTGACGGATTGTATCGAAGAAGGGGATCCATATAAATGATTTGCTTCTTTCCTGGGACAGTGGCGCGGTGCGTGCAAGCCGTGGCGCACGCATCAGGTGGTCGCATTTTTTGCGAGGGGCGGGTGCTCGCCTAGCGACCGGCAGGGCGCGACGCGGTAGAATAGACCCCATTGAATTTTGCACGAAACGGTACACAGGATGGAAATGGTAATGCAAGAGGCCGGCGCTCCGGCAGGTTCACAGCAAGCGATGCAGCCCGGTCCTGCCTTCGTCCATTTGCGCGTGCACTCGGAGTACTCGATCGTCGATGGCCTGGTGCGCATCGACGACGTGGTCAAGGCGGCGGCGAAGGACAAGCAGGTGGCGCTGGCCGTCACCGACCTGTCGAACCTGTTTGGCATGGTCAAGTTCTACAAGGAAGCGCGCGGCAAGGGCATCAAGCCCATCGTCGGCGTCGACGTGTGGATCACGAATGACGACAACCGCGAAAAGCCGTCGCGGCTGCTGCTGCTGGCGAAGAACCGCATGGGCTATCTGCAACTGTGCGAATTGCTGTCGACGGCCTGGCTGACGAACCAGTACAAGGGCCGCGCCGAGCTGCGCATCGAATGGCTGCAGGCGCTGGCGACGAATACCTATGAGCTGTATCCGGGCGAAAGCGCGGCCAATGGCTTGATCGTGCTGTCCGGCGCGCACTTCGGCGACGTCGGTATCGCCATCGAAAATGGCAACCTGGCCCTGGCCGAGCGCAATGCGCAGCGCTGGGCCGAGATTTTCCCCGGCCATTTCTATGTTGAAATCCAGCGCGGCGGCCAGGCCAACCAGGAAGCGCAGGTACGCCATGCGGTGGCGCTGGCGGCCAAGCTGGGCTTGCCCGTGGTGGCCACGCATCCCGTGCAATTTATTTCCCCAGAGGAATTTATTGCCCACGAAGCCCGGACCTGTATCGCCGAAGGCGAAATGCTGGCCAACGCCAAGCGGGTAAAGCGCTTCAATGACAGCCAGCGCTTCCTGTCGCAGGCCGACATGGCGGAGCTGTTCGCCGACTTGCCGGCCGCGCTGGCCAATTCCGTGGAAATCGCCAAGCGCTGCAATTTGACCTTGACCCTGGGCAAGCCGCAATTGCCGAACTTCCCCACGCCGGACGGCATGACGATCGACCAGTTCCTCGTCGCCGAATCGCAGGCGGGCCTGGAAAAACGGTTGCTGCAGCTGTATCCCGATCCGGAAAAGCGCGAAAAGGAGCGTCCGCGCTACGAGTCGCGCCTGAAATTCGAGACGGACACGATCTGCAACATGAAATTCCCCGGCTACTTCCTGATCGTGGCCGAGTTTATCCAGTGGGCCAAGGAAAACGGCGTGCCCGTCGGCCCGGGCCGCGGTTCGGGCGCGGGTTCGCTGGTGGCGTATTCGCTGCTCATTACCGACCTCGATCCATTGCAATACAACCTGCTGTTCGAGCGCTTCCTGAATCCCGAACGCGTCTCGATGCCCGACTTCGATATCGACTTTTGTCAGGAAGGGCGCGACCGCGTCATCCAGCACGTCAAGGATTTGTACGGCAAGGAGGCTGTCTCGCAGATCGCCACCTTCGGTACCATGGCGGCCAAGGGCGCGATCCGCGACGTGGGCCGCGTGATGGACTTCGGCTATAACTTCTGCGACGGCATCTCCAAGCTGATCCCGTTCAAGCCCGGCAAACCCGTGTCGATCGCCGACGCCATCGAGGAAGAACCGCTGCTCAAGGAACGCCTGGAAAACGAGGAAGAGGTCAAGCAGTTGCTGGACCTGGCGCAGCAAGTCGAAGGCATCACGCGCAATATCGGCATGCACGCGGGGGGCGTGCTGATCGCTCCGGGCAAGCTGACGGATTTCTGCCCGCTGTACACGCAGGGCGGCGATTCCGGCGTCGTGTCGCAGTACGACAAGGACGACGTGGAAGCCGTCGGCCTCGTGAAGTTCGACTTTTTGGGTCTGACCACGCTGACGATTCTCGACCGCGCCGTGCGCTACATCAAGCAGCTTGATCCGGCGCAAGCCAATTTCGATCTGGCCACCTTGCCGCTGAACGACAAGCCATCGTATGACTTGCTGACCAAGGCCAAGACCGTGGCCGTGTTCCAGCTGGAGTCGCGCGGCATGCAGGGCATGCTGAAAGATGCGCGTCCCGACCGCTTCGAGGATATTATCGCGCTCGTGGCGCTGTATCGTCCGGGCCCGATGGACCTGATTCCCGACTTCTGCAAGCGCAAGCACGGCGAACGCTTCGATTATCCCGATCCGCGCACGGAATCGATTCTGTCCGAAACCTACGGCATCATGGTGTATCAGGAGCAGGTGATGCAGATGGCGCAGATCGTCGGCGGCTACTCGCTGGGCGGCGCCGACATGCTTCGCCGCGCCATGGGTAAAAAGAAAGCCGAAGAGATGGCCGAGCACCGCGAGATTTTCCGCGCCGGTGCGGCGAAAGATGGTTTGACGGCGGAAAAGGCCGACGAGATCTTCGATTTGATGGAAAAGTTCGCCGGCTACGGTTTCAACAAATCGCACGCCGCCGCCTACGCCTTGCTGTCATACCACACGGCTTACCTGAAAGCGCACCACACGGCCGCCTTCATGGCCGCCAACTTGTCGCTGGCCATGGACGACACGGACAAGATCAAGATCCTGGTGGAAGACTCGCTGGAAATCTGCAAGCTGACCTTGTTGCCGCCGGATATCAACGAATCCGATTACCGCTTCATGCCGAGCGGCGCTGCGCCATCCGTGAGCGGCAAGAAAGTCACGCAGATCCGCTATGGCCTGGGCGCCGTTAAGGGTTCCGGCCAGAACGCCATCGAAGCCATCATCGCCGCGCGCGAGGCGGGCGGGCCATTCACCAGCCTGTTCGATTTCTGCAAGCGCGTTGATAAAAAGCAAATCAACCGCCGCACCATCGAATCCCTGATTCGCAGCGGCGCCTTCGATTGCCTGAAGGTCGACCGTGCCATCCTGCTCGCGTCCGTGGCGTTCGCCATGGAGTGCGCCGACCAGGCGGCCAAGGCGGCGAACCAGGTGAGCCTGTTCGGCGGCGACGACAGCGACATGGTGGCGCCGCCCGAGTACGTCAAGGTGCCCGTGTGGACGGACAAACAGCGCCTGACGGAAGAAAAGATCGCGCTGGGCTTCTACCTGTCCGGCCACCTGTTCGATTCGTATGCGCCCGAGGCACGCCGTTTTGCCCGCACGAAACTGTCGGAACTGTCGCCGTCGCGCGAACCGCGCATGATGGCGGGCGTCATCACGGGCTTGCGCACGCAAATGACGCAGCGCGGCAAGATCCTCATCGTCACGCTCGACGACAAGAGCGGCACGGTGGAAGTGACGGTGTACGGCGAATTGTTCGATTCAAACCGGAAAATCTTCAAGGAAGATGAATTCCTCGCCGTCGTGGGCAAGGTGTCGGAAGACCGCTTTTCGGGCGGCTTGCGCATCACGGCCGAGAGCGCCTTCGACATCATCTCCGCGCGCGTGCAGTATGGCCGCCAGCTGGGCTTGACTCTGCCCACGACGCTGGACATGAAACGCATCAGCGACGTGATCATGCCGCACCGGGCTGCGGACGGACTGCCGATCGCCGCCAAGGTCAGCCCGCAAGGCGTCAGTTGCGTGCTGCAGTTCGGGGACGAATGGAAAGTGGCACCATCGGATGAATTGCAGATGGCGCTGGAGCAAATGCTGGGTGCGCAAGAAGTGGCGGTCGAATACTGACCGGCACCGCCCGGCGCATGCAACAAAGCCAAACCGCAGACATGCTGATTTGGCTTTTTTCGTTTACATGTCTTTCAGGCCCGTGATCGCATAGCCCTTGGCGGCGATCTGCTGGTGCGGCTGTTCGATATGGTAGTTGGGCAAGATCTCGGCATCGTCGGCCACTTCGCTGGCGCGTACTTCCAGCTGCCAGTCGGTATTGGTAACTTCTTCAGGAATGAGCTTTCCTTCCGGCACGGCGAGGTAGGAAAAAATGCCGTCGTGCTCGGCCCGGCGGTAGATGTCTACGCGCATGACTTGCCTCCTAGTAAGCGTTGGGGGAACCGGTGCACCGCAGTGCATGCCGATAGTGCTAGCGTAACAGGATTGGGCCGCGCATGGGTTGAAGCGTGTGTTGCAGGAGGGGCGGCGGTGCGGCAGCGATGGCAAACAACGATGCGGGGGCGGGGCATCGTGCGGTGGCCGGGGGACTCAGGCGATAGCGGAAGCGTAGTCGTCGTCATCCAGATCGACTGCTTGCCGTACTTCGTTGGCGGCTGCCGCAGCGCCTGCCGTGGCGACCTGCACCGGGCTGCGATGGGCGTCGAGGCCGCTACGCAGGGTGCTGATCATGGCCAGCGTCAGTTCGTGGCGTTTACGTGCTTCCGAGCGCTTTTTCGAGGGAATGTCTTCCAGGGCAGGCAGGGGCAAGTTTTCGCATGGCAACTCAAAATCGCCATCCTTGCGTGCCTGGGCGCCGAGTTCTTGCCAAAGGGAATTGTAGTCGGCGAACAAACGGCCCTTTTTGGCGGAATGATGGACGGCGCGGTTGATATTGCCTACAAGCACCATGTTGCGGCAGCCATGTTCATGTCCCAGCTGGCGCACCAATCGCACCATCAGGGCCTTGGGGCGCATGCCATGCAGGTCGCGCGTGGCTTCGCGCACGCGGCGCAAGCCTTCCGCGCCGCGCGGGCCCTGGATGCAACCGATGCCCACGCTCATGCTGGCGCGCGCGCGCGAACCGAAAAAGGTAAACGCGACCGAGTAGATCACGTCATCGCCGTGCGCCAGTTGCAGGACCATCTCGCCTTCGCGGTCCATCGGTTGTAGCGAACACAGCTGCAGGTGGTAGGGCGCGCCCGACTTTCCCGGCACGGTGCCCAGCCGCACCGGCGCGCGCGCCGCCTGCGTCATCAACTTGCCCCAGCCCTGTTGCAGGATGAAATGATAGTGTTCGACCAGCAAGGCGACGCGCTGACGGCAAGACAGGTTCGTGCTCAGGTAAGGGCGGTACACCTTGTGCATCAGGCGTGGATAGGCTTGCAGCAAGTCCTGGAACACGGGGTGGGAATTGAGCAACTGCAGCCAGATGCGCGTCTGGCGGCGCTGCAGTTGCGCCCGCAATTGCAGCTTGAGCAGCTCGCGCATGCGGGACATGCCTGGCGGCATATTGCTCAGGCCCGCATGCAGGGTAATAGCTTGTGTCATCAAAGAGTTTTCATGTGAATGTGGATGAGCCGGACGCGGGATGCTGGCGGCGCTTCAGGCCGGCGGCGGCCCGCTCATGCCGTCGGTGTCGGCCAGCAACACCGTGGCGCTGCGCGTAGCGCGCGCCAGCTTGCGCGCGAGCGCACCGGAAAAACGGCGCTGCCAGGGACTATGACGCAGGGCCGGCAGGACGATTTCGTGGCAACCGAGCAGTTCAGCCGTATCGAGGATCGTAAACAGCAGCTCGCCGGCAAAGATATGGGTATTGAAGGTGAGTTGAGAGCGGCTCAGGTACAGTCCCGCCTCGTGCATCATGTGCTGCGTGGCCGGGTCCAGCGCATGGCATTCGCCGGCGTTGTGCTGGGGCAAGC
The DNA here is from genome assembly GCF_030397625.1 of Janthinobacterium sp. SUN026. Taxonomy (NCBI): domain Bacteria; kingdom Pseudomonadati; phylum Pseudomonadota; class Betaproteobacteria; order Burkholderiales; family Oxalobacteraceae; genus Janthinobacterium; species Janthinobacterium sp. SUN026. The sequence continues at coordinate 573,651 of NZ_JAPQNU010000001.1, forward strand.
CATCGGCCCGGCGCGCTGGCGCTGGTGTCACGTGCAACAGGCTGACGCTGACCTGGATGCCCCATTCCTGCAGGCGCCTGGCGTAGCGCGCACCGTAGATGATGTCGCTGGCGCGCTTGACGGGCAGGAGCAGCAGCAAGGTGTCCTGGCCCGGTTTGCCGCCCGTGCCCGCGGCGCTGTCCGGGGCGCGGTGACGTTGCGGGGCAAGGCGCGATGCATGCATGGAAGGGATGGCCATAGTGGGAGAACCATGTCATCTTATCCATGCCATCCGCCTCTGTAAATTGGCGAAACAGCGTACGGGTTTCCCTTATGCCGTCACGGTTTTAATAGCGGTAGGTGACGTACACGGCGCCGACCGGGGAGGTCTTGCGCTGCACGATGGGGCTCTTGGCCGCGTCGCCCAGGCGGCTCTCGACGCCGACCAGGGTATTGATGCCCCAGCGCGCATCGAAGCGGTGCTCCCAGTTGATGGTGGCCTGTGCTTCATAGAAACCGCCCTTGGGCGTGTATTGCTTGAACGAGGTGTTCGCGGCCTGGGTGGCCGTCACGCCATACATGGTCTGCACGTACTTGCGCTCGCCCCAGCCCAGCTGGCCGCCGATGGTCACGCTGTCCTGCTGCGCGCCCTTGGCATCGGTCCGGCTGTAGATCTGGCCCGCCGCGCCGAAATGCACATTCGCGCCATTTTCGCGGTTCGACAGGGGAATGTCGCTCGACACGCTCAGCGACAGGCCCGGCAAGGGCGAATAGCCCGCGCTGAGCAGGGCGCTGGCGTTGCCCTTGACTTCGCCCATGCCCTTCAGGTAGTCGCTGCCACCCCAGCCATTGGCGCCATTGCGCTTATGATCTTCGCGGTTGCCGCGGTAGCCCAATGCAGCGCTGTAGCTGAAGGGGCCGGCCTGGCCGCCATAGCCGATGCCGCGCGAAGTGCTGAAGAACAGGCCATTGGCCATGGCGTAGTCGAGGATGATCAGGGGCGAGGCCGACAGCTTGTCGGCGCCGGAATAGCTGGACACGGCAGCGACGCCGCCGCCGATGGTGAAGACATTTTGCGGGGCCGGTTCGGCCGCGGCGGCGGCCAGCGGGTTGAGGATCATGCCGCTGGCGAGTGCCAGCGCGGTCAGCAGGGTTGTGGGTGCGTGCATGGAATTTTCCGTCAGGTGGAGAACCGAGTCCGGAGTGGCTCGATTGACTGCCGACAGTATCTATCCTTGCCATGAAGGAAAAATGAGCCTTTTATTAAGATTGGATGAAGAGCGCTTCTTTACCCATTCTTCAGCTTGCGGTGGTTTAATACTCACCATGAAGATACTGCTGATTGAAGACGATATGGACCTGGGCAATGGCGTGCGGATCGCCCTGCGCGACCAGGGCATGCAAGTGGTCTGGGTGCGCAGCCTGGAGGATGCTGCGCGCAGCATCGAGCACGACAGTTGCGAACTGGTGCTGCTGGACCTGGGCTTGCCCGACGGCGATGGCCTCGATTTGCTGGCCCGGCTGCGCGCGGCGCGCCTGCCGGTGCTGATCCTCAGCGCCCGCGATACGCTGGAGCAGCGCTTGCGGGGCCTGGACGGCGGCGCCGACGATTATCTGGTGAAGCCCTTCGTGCTGGCCGAGCTGCTGTCGCGCGTGCGCGCCCTGGCACGCCGCAGCTATGGTTTCGATGGCGACACCATCGAGTTGCGCGGCCTGCTGCTGCAGGTGCCCACGCGCAGGGTCAGCGTGCATGGGCGGCCCGTGGAACTCACCGCCAGTGAATATGCCCTGCTGAAAACCTTGCTGATGCGCGCCAACCGGGTCATCACGCGCCGCGTGCTGGAAGAGCATATCCTGCCTGGCGGGCTGGCCAATGCCAGCAATACTCTGGATGTGCATATGGGCAACTTGCGCCGCAAGATAGGCGAGGGTTATATCCGTACCGTGCGCGGCGTCGGCTATGTCATCGATCAGCATGGCGAGACATCCGTCCCGCCGGGTGCCGGCGCATGATGGGGCGTTTCTGGGCCATGCTGCGCCGGCCCACCTTGGTGCGCCGCCTGATGATGGCGCAAATGCTGATGCTGACCGTGCTGTGGAGCCTGGCCGTGGCGTATGTGCTGTTCGAGGGCACGAGCGAAGCGAGCAATGTGACCCGCGGGGTCTTGCACGCCATTATCAGCGTGACCGACAACCTGGCTGACCAGCCCGTGCGCCAGGAGCAAAGCTTGCGCGCCATCGACGAAGCCTTGCGCGAGGAATTTGAAATGGGGAAGGTGCCGGAACTGGCGCCGCGCATCCTGGTCTGGCGCGAGGGCAAGCTGGTCTACAAGTCGCCGAGTGCGCCCAGCGGCATCCGCAGCGCCGGCCCGGAACAGATGGAAGTGGTGTACGTCAAGGGCCAGGCCTGGCGCAGCCGCAGCCTGGCCGAAGGGGCCACCCGCGTGACCGTGCTGGAAGTGGGCGGCGCCTGGCAATTTTTCATCACGATCAATTCACGCGGCTACTACCTGCTGCCGTTGCTGATCAGCCTGCCGTTCCTGCTGGTGCCGGCCTGGTTGTCGATCCGCCTTGCCATGCGCCCGTGGCGCAAGGTGGCGCAGGAGGTGGCGGCGCGCGGGCCGCAGGATTTGCGTCCGCTGACGTTCAAGCCGCCGCATGGCGAACTGGCGGCGCTGGTCGACAATATCAATGCCCTGCTGCAGCGGGTCGATGCCAGTGCCGCGCGCGAACGCAGCTTCATCGCCGACGCCACGCATGAGCTGCGCACGCCGCTGGCGGCTATGCGCGTGAATGTCGAGGCCTTGCAGGGACAGGCGCATGATGCACGCCAGCAAGAGTTGCTGGACGGTATCTTGAACAGCGGCAACCGGGCCGCGCGCCTGGTGGGGCAGTTGCTGCAGCTGACGCGCAGCGAAGTGCAGGCCGGCGGGGGCGAGCTGCCGCGGCGGCAGGCGCTCGATACCTTGCTGCAAGACCGCCTGGCGGCCCTGTCCGGCCTGGCCCAGGCGGGCGATATCGAGCTCGAATTGCAAGCCAGCGTTTCGCTCAGCGTGCCCGGTCAGCGCGAGAGCCTGGTCTCGCTGATCGACAACCTGGTGGAAAACGCCATCAAGTACAGCCCGCGCGGCAGCAGCGTGACGGTGTCGCTGCATGCGGAGCGGGGCCAGGCTGTGTTGCATGTGGCCGACCAGGGGCCGGGTATCGCGCCGGCGCTGTATGAACGCGTGTTTGACCGCTTTTTCCGCGCGCCGCAGCAGGCGCAGCCGGGCAGCGGCCTGGGCTTGTCCATCGTCGCTTCCGTCGTGCAACAGCATGGCGGCACGATTCAGTTGCACAGAGGCAATGGTGGCCTGGGCTTGCTGGTGGAGGTGCGCTTGCCGCTGGCCGAGGCCTGATTCCGCCGGCGCGCCTTGCGATATTGCATGAAAACTATTTTGTGTGCTTATAACGCAAGATGGCATGGCGTGGCGCACGCTTGCGATGCATAATGCGGGACAGTTAAAAAACACCGTTATGCGCCCATTCCTGTCCCGCTACCTGCCGTATCCCGCCTTTGTCGGCCTGTATCTGCTGTTTGACTGGGCCACGTATATCGACCCGATGTACGGGCTGAACATCACCCCGTGGAATCCCGATCCCGCGCTGGGCCTGGTATTTTGGCTGATCCACGGCCGCAAGGCGGCGCTGCCGTGGTTTATCGCCCTGGTGGCCGGCGAGGTGCTGGTGCGCGGCATGCCGGCAGGCCTGCCCCTGACCTTGCTCTGTTCGGCGTGGCTGATGCTCGGCTATGGCGGTATCGGCGCAGTCTTGCGCCGCAGTTTCAGCAGCAGCGACATTTTCGACAACCGGCGCCGCCTGAGCGCCTGGGTTGCCATCGTGCTGCTGGGCACCGTGCTCAATGCGCTCGGCTACATTTCCCTGCTGTCGCTGACGGGACGCATCCCGGCTGGCGAATGGGGGACGGCAGTCTGGCGCTTCGGCATCGGCGACATGGTCGGCATGCTGGTATCGATGCCGCTGATCTGGGTGCTGTTCAGCGAGCGGGGGCGCGAACGCCTGCATGCCGCCGTCTGGCGCTGGGAAACCCTGGCGTATCTGGCCCTGGCCAGCTTCGTGCTGTGGAGCCTTTTCGGCTCCATCGTGCGTTCCGAATACAAGCATTTCTATTTCCTGTTTCTTCCCGTGATCTGGGCCGCCTCGCGTCAGGGCTTGCATGGCGCCGTGCTGGCCGTGTTTGTATTGCAACTATGCATCATTACCCTGGTGAAATGGACGCATGCGGTCGATATCCAGTTTTATGAATTGCAGCTGCTCGATGCCGTGCTGGCGCTGGTGGGGTTTTTTATCGGCATCGTCGTCGATGAAATGCGCCAGGTGGCCGATGAATTGAAACACACGATGCGCCTGGCGGCCGCCGGCGAGATGGCGGCGGCGCTCGCGCATGAGCTGAACCAGCCGCTGACGGCCTTGTCGACCTATGGCAAGGCGTGCGAATACCTGCTGGAACGGGGCGAGACTGGCGCCCTGCTGCAGGGCGCCGTGGGACATATGATCGTCGAATCGGGACGCGCCGCGGACGTGGTGCGCCGCCTGCGCGACTTTTTCCGCACCGGCGCGATGCAGCTCGAAGCGGTGGAGGCGAGCGCCTTGATCGAGGGCATGGCGCGCCAGTTCACGCCGCTGTTTCATGAGCATGGCATCGAACTGGTGCTGGCGCCGCCGTCGCCGCTGGCCGTCAACGCCGACCGCCTGCAAATCGAGCTGGTATTGCGTAATTTATTGGCCAATGCGCAGGATGCGGTGATGGGCCAGCCGCGCGGCCGGCGCCGCATCACGGTCTCTGCCGAGCGGCTCGAAGGCGGGCGGCTGCGGCTGTCCGTGGAGGATAGCGGCCCCGGCATTTCCAATAGCCTGGCGGCACGCCTGTTCGAACCGTTCGTCTCGACCAAGGCCAGCGGCCTGGGCCTGGGGCTGGTGCTCAGCCGCAGCATCGTCGAAGCGCATGGCGGCCAGCTATGGGCCGAAGTGGGCAAGCATGGCATTTTTCGTTTTGTCCTGCCCCTGGCGCGCGCCAGCGCGGCCGCTACAGGAGAGTATGGTGACAAGTAATTTGACGGTGTTTATCGTGGATGACGATCCCGCCGTGCGCGATGCGCTGGGTTTGCTGCTGGGCATACGCGGCTACCGCACGGCCCTGTTTTCCTGCGGCGAGGATTTCCTGCACAGCTGGCGGCCCGAGTGGGCCGGCTGCCTGCTGATCGATATCCGCATGTCCGGCATGGATGGCCTGAGCCTGCAGCGTCGCTTGCTGGAGCTGAAATGCATGCTACCCATCATCATTATCACGGGACACGGCGACGTCACCCTGGCACGCCAGGCCTTCAAGGCGCAGGCCAGCGATTTCCTGGAAAAACCGTTTGACCACGACAAGCTGCTGGCCGCCATCGACGAAGCGTTTTCGCGCGAGGCGCATGCGCGCGGCCAATTGCTGCGCCAGGTGGAGGGGCAAGCCTTGCTGCGCGCGCTGACGCCGCGCGAGCGGGAAGTGATGCATCTGGTGGTGACGGGCCAGCACAACCGCGATATCGCCCCGGCACTGGGCATTTCCGTGCGCACGGTGGAAGTGCACAAGGCGCGCCTGATGGACAAGCTGGGGGTCGACAATGTAGCCGACCTGGTGCGCATCAGCATGCTGGGCACCGGCTAGCCGCTGCCGCGTTGCCTAGGCGACGGTCTGCAATACCTGATCGACCGAAATCGCCTTGACCCAGTCGCTGCGCCGGGCCACCGTGATGACGGTGCTGTTGGCGCTGTCGAACGGCGCCCATTCCGGATTTTTCTTGCGCATCAGCGCCACTACGGGCACATGCACGGCGTTCGCCAGGTGCATGATCGACGTTTCCACCGAAATAATCAGGTCGCATTGCGCCAGCATGGCCGGCAGCTGGAAAAAGTTGTCGACGGCACTGAAGGCTTGCGTGCGCGGCAAGCCATGCGCCTGCACGACGGCATTCACCTTGGCCAGTTCCTGCGGCATGGCATTGATCAGGAAACAGGCATTTGCCCACTTTGGCATCGCCTGCATGCGCGCGATCAGTTCGGCAATGCGCTCCAGCGGCCAGCCGCGCTTGTGCGACTTGGCAAACGGATTCAATAGCACCAGCGGACCCTGGCGCGGGGCAAAGCCCCAGGCGGCCAGCTGCTCCTGCGCCTGCTGCAGTGCCTGCTCGGGAATGTGCACGAAGGGATAGCGTTCGGCCACGGGAATATCGAGTCCCGTCAATTGATGGAACCAGTCTGCATACACGCTGCTGATATGGTGCTCGCCCGCATCCTGGCCCGCATACGAGGCCAGTACGGCATCGATCTTGCGGTAGGCCAGGTAATGCCAGGGGCGTAGCGGGCTGAACGGTTTGCGCGTGCCGATCACCAGCCCATGCGGGCTGATCGCGCGGGCAAGGTCCGCATACTGCTGTGGCCGCACGTGGGCCAGCGACACGACGACAGGATAGTGTTCCGCCTGGGCTTCGCGCAGTGACTCTTCGTACAGCGCCGGGCTGTAGGTCTTGCGGTACACCTTGGCGAACAGGCCCGACTGTTCCACCCAGTCGTACAGCGAATAGGTGCGCAAGCCTTCCCATTGCCTGGAGTCGGACGTGCGGCGGACTTCATCGACCCACAGGTGGATCTGGATATGGGGATAGGCCGCGGCAAAGGCGCGGAAACCGTTTTGCAGATAGGTAAAGTCTCCCAGCGCCAGATGGGCGATGAAAAGAATTTTGTCCGACTTTTGTAGAAGTTCGGCGGGAATCAAAGGCGTCATGTATCAGTACGATTTCAGGTATTCATTCGATGGCGTCAAACCATTTGCTGGGAAAACTGCAGGCGATGCAGATTGGCATACGCGCCGTTGGCTTCCAATAATTGCTGGTGACTGCCGGTTTCCATTATTTTCCCGTGTGACAATACCACGATACGGTCCGCACGTTCAATTGTTGATAGCCTATGAGCAATAACTAAGGTGGTTTTACCTTGCATCAGGTGCTCCAGTGCCGCTTGCACGGCTCGTTCCGCCTCCGTATCCAGTGCCGAGGTGGCTTCATCTAGGATCAGGATGGGCGCATCCTTGTAGATCGCGCGGGCGATGGCCACGCGCTGGCGCTGGCCGCCGGACAGGCGCGAGCCATTGTCGCCCAGGCGCGTTTCCAGGCCATCGGGCAAGCCGTCGATGACGTCCGAGAGGAAGGCGGCGGCGGCCGCCGCTTCGATACGCTGCCGGTCCGGCGTTGCATCGCCATACGCGATATTGGCGGCCAGGGTATCGTCGAACAGCACCACCTGCTGGCTGACCATGGCGATCTGGCTGCGCAGGCTGGTCAGGGCGATGGCATCGATATTCTGCCCATCGAGCAAGATCTCGCCACTGCTGGCCGAATAAAAACCGGGCAGCAGGCTGACCAGGGTCGATTTGCCACCCCCGGACATGCCGACAAAGGCGACCGTTTGTCCTGGCGCAATGCTCAGGTCGATGTGCCGCAGAGCCGGCTCCTGATGTCCGGGGTAGGCAAAGCTCACGTCCTTGAATTCGATGCGGCCTTTGCTGCGGCCAGCGAGCGGCGTGCCGCCCGTGCGTTCCGGCGTCTTGTCGATCAGCAAAAAGACTTCTTCCGCAGCAGCCATGCCGCGCTGCAGGGGGCCGTTGACTTCAGCCAGTTGCTTCAGGGGCGTCAACAGCATCAGCATGGCCGTGATGAAGGATACGAAGCCGCCCACCGTGATTTGGCCCTGCTCCGACTGGAACAGGGCCATCACGATGACCAGGGCCACGGCGGCGGCCGTGATCACCTGGGTGATGGGCACGGTGGCGGAAAAGGTCGTGGTCATGCGCATGCTGTAGCGGCGCAATTGCTCGGCACGCTCTTCGAAGCGCGCTTTTTCGTAGTCCTGGCCGCCAAAGATCTTGATCACCTGCTGGGCGCGCGTGGTTTCCTCGATGACCTGGGTCAACTCGGCATTGACGGCCAGCGAGTCGCGGTTGAGTTTTTTCAGGCGCTTGCCCGTGGTGCGCACGACGATGGTCAGCAGGGGCAGCAGCACCAGGGTCACGAGGGTCAGCACCCAGTTCAGGTACAGCAGCCACGCCAGCAGGCCCAACACGGTCAGCGAGGAGCGCACGATCGAGGTAAACACCTTGGTCACCATCTCGATGATCTGCTGCACCTCAAACATGATGGAGTTGATGACTTTGCCCACCGTGTGCGTATTGTAGAAGTCGATGGGCAAGTTGAGCATGCTGGCAAACATCCTGCGCCGCAACTCGTTGAGGATGCGCGTGGAGACATAGCTCATCAGGTAGCTGCTGGCAAACGTCGACGCGCCGCGCATGGCAAAGATGCCGATGACGATCAGCGGCACCAGCCAGAATGAAAAATTCACCTTGCCGCCAAAACCATTGTCGAGCAGCAGTTTGAGCGCATACGGCAGCAGCGGTTCCGTGGCCGCCGTGACGACCATCGCCAGCAAGGCCAGGGCCAGGTGTTTTTTGTAGGGCGCGTGCAGCGCAGTGAGGCGCTTCAGGTCGGGCGTGAGCATCAGTATGGTTCCTTGCAGGGGACAGCAAAAACGGTCAGGCGAAAAACGAGCTCAGGCAATGCGTTCTTGCTGACGCAGCATGGCCCACAGTATCACCATCGGGAAGACCAGCATGATGATGCCGATATTCAGGGTGAGCGAGCTCGTCGTCAGGCCAAAAATCATGTAGCACGTGCATAGCACCACGCCGGCCAGCGCATAGGGCTGGGCCGCAGCGCCACCGCGCCGCAGGGCCCGCGCGAAGAGCGCCAGCGGCACCAGGAACAGGGCCAGCAGGGCCAGTACGCCGGTGACGCCGCGCTTGACCAGCACATCCAGGTAGTCGTTATGGGCATTCGTATAGTTACGGATCACTGCAGACATCTTTCCCTCGTCTGCCAGCGCATATTTTTGCGCCAGGTAGCCCGTGCGTCCCATGCCTGTCCACATAGTATGCGCATCGACCATTTGCAGGGTAAGACGCCACATTTCCATGCGCTCGCCGATGGAAGTGTTGATGGTGTCATTGTTGTCGAACTTTTCCAGCTCGCTTATGGCGGTGGTCGCGCGTTCGCGTAATGTCGAGTTCGGCATGAGATATGCTGCTGCGCCCATGGCGAGCAGGAGTGCCAGGGCGCCGCCAAGATAACGTTTTCCATGTGCCTTGGCGTAGTGGACCGCGATGAGGCAGATACAGATGGGCAGGGCGAGCCAGCCGCTACGGCTGCCGCTGATAAGGGAACCAAGGATGCCTGCCAGGCCGCCGGCGAGCAATAGAAGCGTCCAGGCCGTGCGCTGGCTTTGCGCGCGCGCCCAGCCAAGGCCGCTTAGCGCAAGCATACCCAACAGCATACTGACATTCCCGTAATGGATGGCATTGCTGGTTGCGGCCAGGGGACGTTCCATCTGCAGCGCGAACAGTTGCCAGGTCGCCAGCATGACGCCAGCGATGGCACCGATGGACAGGCCGCCCCACCAGGCAGCGGGCGCGGGCGGATACGCCAGCAGCAGCAGCAGTACCGGCACGGCCAGCAGTGCCCTCAACGGTATGTCGATTTCGCGTGCGGGATCGCCGTGGTACAGCATATTGGCGGTAAAAATAAAGAAGTAGGCCAGCAGGACACCCATCAGCAAGTAGTCCTTGCGCTGCAATGCCGAGCTTGAGCGTTTCCACAACAAGGAGATGCTGGCCAGCAGCAGCACCAGGGCGCCAAGGGAATATCCGCTGTTGACCGCCAACGCCAATGCCGAAAAGAGAAAAACACAAACAGAGGTCAGGCCGAGCATGAATATCCTTGTTAACGCACGTCGTCGCCATTATGGCAACTGTAGCAACATAAAGTAGGCGTCATTGTAATCGAAGGGGGCAGCAAAAACGTCCTTGGGGGATTTACTCTTCGATAACTGTATAGGCGATCTCAAGGGGGAAATGAAAAAAACCATGGTTTTTAGCCATGGTTTTTTTGTAAGCAATGGTAACTTGCTGTTATTTTGACAAGGCAGCTAGGCCGCTCACGCGTTTCAGGCGGTGGCTGGCACGCGGGTGGCCACGCCGGTGGCGATGGCCGCTTGCGACACGGCAGGCGCGACCCAGCTGCGCAGGCGCTCATCGAACGGCGATGGAATCAGTTGTAACGGCGTCAGGGCGCTGGTGGTGTGGCCCGGCAATGGTTCCTTGGCCAGCGCGGCGATGGCGCGCACGCAGGCCAGCTTCATCTCTTCATTGATGGTGGTGGCGCCCACGTCGAGCGCGCCACGGAAGATGTACGGGAAGCACAGCACGTTATTGATCTGGTTCGGGTAGTCCGAACGGCCCGTGGCCACGATGGCGTCGTCGCGCACGGCATGCACTTTTTCCGGGGCAATTTCCGGATGCGGATTGGCCAGGGCAAAGATCAGCGGCTTGGCGGCCATCGATTCGACCATCTGCGCGCTCACCACGCCGCCCTTCGAGACGCCGATGAAAATGTCGGCGCCAACCATGGCGTCGGCCAGGTCGCGGTCGCTGGTGTCGTTCGCGTAGCGCGCCTTGTTCTCTTCCATGCTGGCATCGCGGCCCGGGTAGATCACGCCTTGGCTGTCGCACACTTTCAGCAGCGATTTATTCAGGCCCAGCGAGACGAGCAAGTCCAGGCAGGCGATCGAGGCCGCGCCGGCGCCCGAGACAGCCACTTTCACGTTGCCGATATCCTTGCCCACCAGTTCCAGGCCGTTCAGGATGCCGGCCGCGACGATGATGGCCGTGCCATGCTGGTCGTCGTGGAAGACGGGAATATTCATACGCTTGCGCAATTGCTGTTCGATATAGAAGCAGTCGGGCGCCTTGATGTCTTCCAGGTTGATGCCGCCGAAGGTCGGCTCCATGCGCACCACCGTGTCGATGAACAGGTCGGGATCGTTCTCGGCCAGTTCGATGTCGAACACGTCGACGTCGGCAAATTGCTTGAACAGGCAAGCTTTGCCTTCCATCACCGGTTTGCTGGCCAGCGGACCGATATCGCCCAGGCCCAGCACGGCCGTGCCGTTGGTGATCACGGCCACCAGGTTGCTGCGCGACGTGTAGGTGCCGGCCGTGCGCGGATCTTCCACGATCGCTTCGCAAGCGAAGGCCACGCCCGGCGAGTACGCCAGGGTCAGCGCGCGGGCGTCGCCCAGCGGTTTGGTTGGCGTGACGGAAATCTTGCCTGCGCGAGGTTCGGCGTGATAGGCGAGGGCGGCTTCTTTCAGGTTGAAGGTTTCGCCGTTCTGTTCGGCGTGCTTGCTGTGCGAAGTAGACATAGGAATTCTGGGAAGGGCATACAGGGCCCGAGTGGTCAATCCGAGCCATGTTATGCAAGCGTTTGCACGCTGTCAAGGCTGGATTGTACTTAAGAGTGTCAAAACCGCTTTGGGAAACGGCTTTATCTTAATGCAAGCGTTTGCTCGGTTTTTGACGGAATGGGGAATTTTTACGATAAAATCACGGTATTGCGATCCGGGAAGCCCATGACAAACAAGAACCCCACCTTAAGCGACGTCGCGCGGGCCAGTGGCGTGCACTTTTCCACCGTTTCACGCGTGATGAACCCGGCAACGCGGCAAATGGTCAGCGTCGAGGTGGCCGCGCGCGTGCTGGCCGAAGCAGGCCGGCTCGGTTACCGGCCGAACCGCGCCGCCTCCACCCTCGTCACGCGCAAGTCGCGCATCATCGGCGTGGTCTTGCCCGACATTACCAACGCGGTTTTTCCGCCTATCCTGCTGGGCATCGAGGAAGGCTTGCGCAAGCATGGCTACCTGGCCATCGTCGCCAATGTCGGCGCCGACGAGGAAGAGCAGCTGTTCGTCATCAACCGCCTGCTGGGGCAGCAGGTCGATGGCCTGATTTTGGCTACCGCACGGCGCGACGATCCCGTCATCAAGATGTGCATCGACCAGAATGTGCCGGTGGTTACCGTCAACCGCAGCGACGAGACGGGCGTCGCTTCCTGCGTCGTCAGCGACGACGTGGTCGGCATGCGCCTTGCCGTGGAACACTTGCTGGCGCTGGGTCACCGGCATATCGCGCATATTGCCGGCCCGGAAAACCTGTCCACGGGCCACGTGCGCCGCCTCGGTTTCCTGGCCGCCATCCAGGCCAGCGAACTCGATCCCTCGCAAGCCTTCGTGTTTGAAAGCAGCGGCTATTCGCGCGAATGCGGCAAGGCCGCCCTGCTGGAACTGCTGCGCCAGTCGCCGCAGACGACGGCCGTGGTGACGGGCAGCGATCTCGTGGCCCTCGGCTGCTACGACGCCATCCGCGAACTGGGCTTGAGCTGCCCCGAAGATATTTCTGTCGTGGGCCACAACGACATGCCCTACATGGACATGATCCGCCCGCCCCTGACCACTATCCGCATCCGCCACCACGGCATCGGCACGGAAGCGGCCCGGCTGATCCTGCAAACCATCGATTCGCCCGATTCCGCCGTGCTCGACGTGCGCCTGAAACCCGAGCTGGTGGTGCGCGAATCGACGGCCGTTCCCCGGGGCTGAGGCCGCGCCTGGGGCCGCGCCGCCGCAAGGTGGTACACTGGCGCCCCTCAACGTATTTTGCCCCTCTATCGCCATGACCAAAACCAACACGCCTTCCCCGAAACGCCGCGAAGAGGGCGTCGCCAAGCTGACCGTCAATCCCTTCCTCGATGCCGAGTTTTACGCGCGCATGCGCGACTACACGGAGCGCGATGCGGCCATCATCAAGGAATTGAAGGCGATCGCCGAGATCCGCGCCGGCAACAAGCAGCCCGATCCCCGCCTGGCGCCGTCGTTGGAAGCCCTGCGCGGCACCGTCAAGAAAGGCTTGAGCTTTGGCGAAATGCTGGAGCGTATGGCCGCCGGCAAGGAAAAAGGCTTGTGGGAGCCGTGGATGACGACCTTCGGCATTGAAATTCGCGCCGTCAACTACGGCGCCGGCCCGCGCAACGCCTGCCTGGTGCTGGATCTGGCCGCGAATGCCCCCGCGCACGCCATGTTCGCCAAGGCGGGCATCCAGAACTGGCGCAGCCTGGCCGCCGACGACTGCTCCGTCGTGCGCTCGGAAAAGGCGACGGAAACCACGCCCTTGAAAGTGTATGCCGTGTTTTACCTGGATCCGCTGCCAGCCTGATCCGCCAGCAGCACCAGCGCCAGCACGATCAGCACCACGCCCGACAGCCGTTCCAGCGACGGCAGCGCGCGCGCAAAGCGCTGCCGCAGGGCGGCGCTGCCGATGGCCAGCGCCACCGCCATATCCCACGCCAGCACGGCAAAGACCATCCACGCGCCATATGCGACCATCGCAGCGGGACTCGTCTGCCTGGCGGCCAGCACGGTGGCCAGGCTGACATAGAACAGCGCATTCTTCGGGTTCAGGATGGCGGAGACAAACCCCATCGCGACACTACCGCGCCAGCGCGCCTTGCCGGTGGTGGGCTTTGCCTCCAGGCTGTTCTTGCCTGCATGGCGCAGGAACAGCCAGCCCAGGTACAGCAGATAGGCGCATCCAGCCAGCCGCACCAGCATGAATGCCGTGCTGCCCGCCCGCAGCACCGATAGTCCCGCAAACGCCGCCACGATAAACACCGCATTGGCCACGGTAATGCCCACGCACGTGCCGGCGGCGCCGCGCCAGCCATGGGCCAGCGAGGTGCGCGCGATCAGGAAAAAATCGGGACCGGGCGACAGCAGGGAAAGAAAGTGGGCGGCGGCGATGAAGAGAAAATCCTGCATGGAGTTTGGCTCCGGCAATGGCGATGCGCGAGTATGCCGGGGCTGGCGACAGCCTGTATTGAAGAAAATTGCAGGCGTTCTAGCTGCCCTGGCCCCGATAGCGCCCCGGCGTGATGCCCGCATGCGCCTTGAACACGCGCTGCAGGTGGCTCTGGTCGGCAAAGCCCAGTTCATGCGCCAGTTGCGCCAACGCCGTCCCGGCCTGCAAGCGGTTGCGCGCGCGGTTGACGTGCATATTCAGCTGGTAGGCATGCGGCGTCAGGCCCGTGGCGGCGCGAAAGGCGCGGATCAATTGATACGGGCTCAGGCTTGCTGCCTCCGCCAGTTGCCGCAGGCTGGCCGAGGGCAGCGCCTGCAGCGTTGCGAGCACGGGCGCCAGCTGCTGAGGCACCGGCTTGCGTTCCGACGGCAGCCGATCCGCACAGGCGCTGGCGCAGTCGCCCAGGAACGCCAGCAGCGCCGCATTTTTCTCCGCCGCGCTGGCCCTTGAAAACAGCAGCGCATTCAGGGTGCAAAACTGCGCGTACAGCAGCGGGCAGTGCAACACCGCCGCCGTATCGCCATCGAGCGCCGGCGCGTGTGCCTGCAGCCACTGCGCATCGAGATGCAGCATCTGGTAGCTCCACAGGGCGTCAGGCAGGGGATTGCAGGCGTGTACGCAGCCGGCCGGCACCAGCACCAGGCTGCCATTGCCGAGTGCGACCTTGCCGTCTTTGCTGCCCGTAAAGATGCTGCCGCCAGAGTCGACGGCGCCGATGGAAAACGTGGGATGGCTGTGGGGCTTGTAGCAAGCCCGGCTGTGGCAGGCGCGCCGGCTCTCCACGTGAGGGAGAGACGGGTCGCGCCAGAAGGCGGTGGTGCCCGGCATGACTACATCAGAATCACGTCGTACTGCTCCTGGTGGTAGGCATTCTCCACCTGCAGCGAGATTTTCTTGCCGATGAAATCGCCCAGCATGGCCAGGTGCTGCGATTCTTCTTCGAGGAATAAATCCACGACTTCCTGCGAGGCGAGGATGCGGAATTCGCGCGGGTTGAACTGCTTTGCTTCGCGCAGCAGTTCGCGCAGGATTTCATAGCAGATCGTGCGCGAGGTTTTCACTTGCCCCTTGCCGGCGCAGGCGGGGCATGGCTCGCACAGGATATGGGCCAGCGATTCGCGCGTGCGCTTGCGCGTCATTTCCACCAGGCCCAGTGGCGAGAAATTGCTCACCGAGACCTTGGTGCGGTCGCGCGACAGAGTGCGTTTCAGTTCGGCCAGCACGGCGTTGCGGTGCTCGGCGTTGTCCATGTCGATGAAGTCGAGGATGATGATGCCGCCCAGGTTGCGCAGGCGCAGCTGGCGCGCGATGGCGTGCGCCGCTTCCAGGTTGGTTTTGAAAATCGTGTCGGCAAAATTGCGTCCGCCGACGAAGCCGCCCGTGTTGACGTCGATGGTGGTCATCGCCTCCGTCTGGTCGACGATCAGGTAGCCGCCCGATTTCAGGTCGACCCGGCGGCCCAGGGCGCGCAAGATCTCTTCTTCCACACCGTACAGGTCGAACAGGGGCCGCTCGCCCGTGTAGTGCTGCAGGCGCGTCAGTTCGCTGGGCGTGTAGATTTCCGCGAATTCGCGCAATTTCACGTAGTTTTCGCGTGAATCGACCTGGATGGTGGCCGTTTCATCGCCGACGAAATCGCGCAGCACGCGTTGCGCCAGGCTCAAGTCCTGGTGCAGCAGGCTGGTGGCGGGGCGCGTGCGCGCACCGTGCGTGATCGTGCTCCAGGTTTTTCTCAGGTAGTCGACGTCCGCCTTCAAGTCCGCGTCGGACGCGTCTTCAGCCATGGTGCGCACGATGTAGCCGCCCTTTTCATCGGTGGGCAGCAGGCTTTGCAGGCGCACGCGCAGCTGCTCGCGCTCCGCTTCCTTCTCGATCTTCTGCGAGATGCCGATGTGCTTGTCCTGCGGCAGGTACACCAGCATGCGCCCGGCGATGGAAATCTGCGTCGACAGGCGCGCGCCCTTGGTGCCGATCGGGTCCTTGATTACCTGTACCGTCAGTACCTGGCCGTCAAACAGGATTTTCTCGATGGGCGCCGGCGTGGCGTTCTGGCCGTCGTGGCCGCGCGCTTCCCAGATGTCGGCCACGTGGAGGAAGGCGGCCCGTTCCAGGCCGATGTCGATGAAGGCCGACTGCATGCCCGGCAATACGCGCACCACTTTGCCGGAATACACATTGCCGGCCAGGCCGCGCGTGAGCGTGCGCTCGATGTGCAATTCCTGCACGGCGCCCTGCAGGATGAGGGCGACGCGCGTTTCTTGCGGCGTGATATTGATCAGGATGTCTTCGTTCATGGAGGCGCGGGAGTGGAGGCAACGAATGACATCATACCCGATCAGGGCAGGGGCAAACCTGCCAGTCGTAGCAACTGTGCAGTTTCGTACAGGGGCAGGCCCATGATGCCGGAATGGCTGCCTTCGATGTGCTCTACGAACAGCGCGGCGCTGCCCTGGATGCCGTAGCCGCCGGCCTTGTCGTACGGTTCCGGCGTGGCGCAATACGCGGCGATCGAGGCGGGCGACAGCACGCCGAAGCGCACTTGCGAGATCTGCGTGCGCTGCTCGGCGAAATCCTTGTAGTGCACGGCGATCGAGGTGAGTACCTCGTGAGTGCGGCCAGACAGCTGCTGCAGCATGGCCACGGCCTCGGCCCGGTCTGCCGGCTTGCCGAGGATGACGCCGTCGATGGTGACGGTGGTATCGGCCGCCAGCACGGGGCGCGGGGTCAGGTGGCGGCGGCGCACCAGGTCCCAGGCGAAGGCGGCTTTTTCATTCGCCACGCGGGCCACATAGTCGAGCGCCGACTCGCCGGGGAGAACTTCCTCGGTGACGTCGGCGCCGCGCGGGCCGTCGCTGCGCAGCAGTAGCAACTCGAAATCGACGCCGATCTGGCGCAGCAATTCGCGCCGGCGCGGGCTTTTGGAGGCGAGATAGATCTTGTTATCGGCCGGTTTCATGGGGAATTCAGACGCGGTGGTAGGGGTGGTTTTGCGTGATAGACCAGGCGCGGTACAGCTGTTCGGCGAGGATCACGCGCACCACGCCGTGCGGTAGGGTCATGCTGGAAATGCGCAGCATGCCTTCGGCACGTGCCTTGAGTTGCGGATCGAGGCCGTCGGCGCCGCCGATCAGGAAGGCCGTGTCGCGGCCATCCTGTTGCCACGCCATCAGCTGCTGCGACAGGCCGACGCTGGTCAGGTCCTTGCCGCGTTCGTCGAGGGCGATGATGCGCACGCCCTTGGGCAGGACGGCTTCGATGCGTTCGCGTTCCAGCGCCATCGCCGTGGCTGCGGTCTTGCTGCCGGAACGCTCCACCGGCTTGATTTCTTTCAGCACGATGCGCAATTCCGGCGGCATGCGCTTCGCGTATTCCGCGAAGCCCGTCTCTATCCAGGCCGGCATTTTATGGCCGACCGCAGCGATGATGAGCTGCATCGAGGCTTACGCTTCGACTTTTTTGATACGCTTGATCACGGTTTTTGCCGGTGCAGCATCGGCTGCCGGCTTGGCCGCGCGTGGGGCGCGTACTTTTTTCTCCGGCAGCGCTTTCAGGGCTTTCACTGCGGCCGCTTCGGTCTTGGTTGGCGCGACTTTCACGGTCTTGCCGACGGCTTTGGAAGCGGTGGCTTTTTTTGCCGGGGCCTTCTTGGCGGCGGTGGTTGCCGCAGCTTTCTTGGCAGGCGCCTTTTTCTCGATCACGGGCGTCGCTTCCACATTGGCCTTGCTCGCTGCCAGATGGCCGCTGACCTTTTTCGGCTCGTCGCCGGCGGCTTTTTTCGGCGCGCGCTTGGCGGCACCCAGCTTGACCGGGGTATCGCCCCAGATTTCTTCCAGGCGGTAGTAGGCGCGGATAGGCGCTTGCATGATGTGGACGATCATGTCGCCCAGATCGACCAGCACCCATTCACCGGTGTCCTCGCCTTCCATGCCGATGATGTCGCCGCCGGCGTCCTTGACCTTGTTGCGCACCGAGGCGGCCAGCGCCTTGGTTTGACGGTTCGAGGTACCGGAAACGATCGCGATGCGGTCGAACAGGCTGGTCAGGTGACTCGTTTCGAAGACGGCGATGTCTTGGCCTTTGACGTCTTCAAGGGCGTCAACGACGAGGGTTTGCAGTTTTTTGATGTCCATTTAGCTTTTGTATAAATTATGTTGTTCAATATAGTCTAGCACTAGCGGGGAAACAAGCGGGTTTGCCCGATTCCCCCGTTGTAATGCCGCACGTATTTCGGTGGCGGAGATATCCACCGCGAAGTCCTGTGCCAGATAAGTCAGACCGTGCGGCGTGTTGCGGATGCTTTCCAGTGACCCCAGGCGGCGCGAAAATTCTTCGGCGACCACTTGCGGCACTGCGGTGTCATTCAGCGCGAAGCCGGGGCGGGCCGCGACGCAGATATGCGCGTATTCAAATAATTGCTGCCATTCGCGCCATGTCGCGAGCCGCTGCAGCTGGTCGGCGCCCATCAGGAAAACGATGGAAGCGCGCGGACCCAGCTCGGCGCGTACCTGGCGCAAGGTATCGATGGTGTAGCTGGCCTGGCCATGTTCGCTGCGCGCGATTTCCTGCCGGTCGATCACGACCGGCAGGGGCAGGCCGGCAAACGCCAGGCCTGCCATCTCGGCACGCTGCTGGCCCGTGGCGCCAAGCTTGCTTTTTTGCCAGGGCGCGCCTGCCGGAATCACGCGCAGTTCATCGGCGTGCAGCAGGCTGGAAAAATGCGTGCCCAGCGCGACATGCCCCATATGCACCGGATCGTAGCTGCCACCGAGCAGCGCCACGCATGCCCTGCTACCTGGGTTCACGCCTGCAGCCAGTCGCGATGCACGAGGAAGTCAGTATACAACGCCGCTTCGGGACTGCCCGCTTCCGGGTGCCAGTCGTAGCGCCACTTGACCACGGGCGGCATCGACATCAGGATCGCCTCGGTGCGTCCGCCCGACTGCAAGCCGAACAGGGTGCCGCGGTCGAACACCAGGTTGAACTCGACATAGCGTCCGCGCCGGTAGCACTGGAAGTCGCGTTCGCGTTCGCCGTAGGGCGTGTCCTTGCGGCGCGCCAGGATCGGCACATAGGCATCGATGAAGGCGTCGCCAGCGCTGCGCATCATCGCAAAGCTGTCGTCAAAGCCCAGGGCATTGAAATCGTCGAAGAAAATACCACCCGCGCCGCGCGCTTCGCGCCTGTGCTTCAGGTAGAAATAATCATCGCACCACTGCTTGAACTTCGGATGCAGTTCCTCGCCAAACGGCGCCAGCGCATCATGGCATACCTGGTGAAAGTGCTTCACGTCGCCCGCGTCGCCATAATACGGCGTCAGATCCATGCCGCCGCCGAACCACCATACGGGTTCGCCATCGGCATTCACGGTGGTGAAGAAACGCACATTCATGTGCACCGTGGGCGCATACGGATTACGCGGATGCAGCACCAGCGATACGCCCATCGCTTCCCACGCCTTGCCACCGAGTTCAGGGCGCGCGGCCGCTGCCGATGGCGGCAATGCGGCGCCGGTGACGTGCGAAAAATTCACGCCGCCACGCTCGAACACATTGCCTTCCTCGATCAGCCGCGAAATGCCGCCGCCGCCCTCGGGGCGCTGCCAGGCGTCGGTCAGGAAGGGCTTGCCGTCCTGCGCTTCGAGCGCCTGCACGATACGGTTTTGCAAATCGAGCAAATAGGCCTTGACGGCCGAAGGAGAGGGAGTTGACGACATCGCGTGGGCCGACGAGGCCGAAATAAAAAAGTAAGGACGGATTGTACCCTGTTACGCGTTTTTGTGATAGGGCGGCGCTTGCGCTGTGCGTTTGTGTTGTGGATCAGCGTGCCGGTGGCGTGGCATCGTCCTGCACCACCGTGATGGACAGGTCCGCGCCGGCGCCGGGCAGGCGCGCGCTTTCCACGGCGTGCACGGCGTGCTGCTGCAAGTCGGGTCGCTCGACGCCCTGCCCGGCGACGGGGGCTGCGGCGGGGGAGGGGGCCTGCCCGGAGACGATGGCGCGGCCGGCAAAGGCCAGTACCAGCACCAGCAGCGCGGCCATCACCCACGTTCCCGGGCGCGCATAGGCGGGGCGCTCCCGGCGGGCCTGGCGCGCGGCGCCATCGACGATGATGCGGCCCAGCTCCGAGCCGTGCTGGCGCGTGCGCAGTAGCTCGAATTGCTGCGCCGTCAAGGTGCCTTGCCGGAGCATCTCGCGCAGTGCGTCAATCGGCGAGGCGAGCAGGCGCTTCTCCGGCAAGCTGGCGTGGGCGGCATCGCGCTGCCACTGGTTGATCAGGTCTTCGTCGTACAGGGTGTTGATGGCCTGGCCGTTGACCAGCTTTAGCGCGTCGGCGGCCAATTGCTGGCGCTCGAGCAGGGCTTCGCCGTCATGCCGGCGCGGCAGGTCCTGTACGCGTCGCAGGAAGTCGTCCTGTGGCAGCAGGTCAGTGCGCAGCAGCCATGCCAGGGCCTCGGCGGGACCGGCGCCGGCGGCTAGTCGTGGCATGTCGACGTCGTCTTCCTCGTCCAGGGCGAGGATTTCCAGTTCGGCGATGGCGTCGTCGAGTTCATTGTCCGTGATCAGGCGGAGTTGGCGAACCTGAGCGAGGGCGGGATGAACGTGGCTGGTCATGGGCTGCAACTTTGTCTGAAAGGCAAAATCTTAGCGCAAGGTCCGTTTTCCCGGCGCGCCAATCAAAACAGGACCCAGGACCGGGGCGGATGCATTCCGCGCCGGCCCTGCCGTTTGCCGCCTGTGGCGTGCTTAGTGCTTCAGGCCGCGCCAGCCGATGTCGCGGCGGTACTGCGCGCCGTCGAAATGGATTTTTTCCACGGTTTCATACGCTTGTTTCTGCGCCATCTTGATGCTGTCGCCCAGGCCCACTACGCACAGCACGCGGCCGCCGTTGGTCACCAGGCGCTCGCCCTCGATGCGGGTGCCCGCATGGAAGGTGACGGAATCAGGCGTTTCGGCCGGGATGTCGCCGATGGAGGTGCCCTTGACGGGATCGTCCGGGTAGCCGGCGGCGGCCATCACCACGCCAACGGCCGTGCGGCGGTCCCATTCCAGTTCCACGGCGTCGAGCGTGCCGTTGACGGCGTGCTCCATGACGGTCACCAGGTCGGTCTTCAGGCGCGCCATGATGGGCTGCGTTTCCGGGTCGCCCATGCGGCAGTTGAATTCCAGGGTCTTCGGCGTGCCTTTGTCGTCGATCATCAGGCCCGCATACAGGAAGCCCGTGAACGTGATGCCGTCCTTGGCCATGCCCTGGATGGTCGGCACGATGATTTCGCGCATGACGCGCGCATGCATGGCCGGCGTGACGATGGGTGCCGGCGAATACGCGCCCATGCCGCCCGTGTTCGGGCCCTGGTCATGGTCTTTCAGGCGTTTGTGGTCCTGGCTGGTGGCCAGCGGCAGGATGTTCTTGCCGTCGCACATGACGATGAAGCTCGCTTCTTCGCCGGCGAGGAATTCCTCGATGACGATGCGCGCGCCGGCGTCGCCGAACTGGTTATCGGACAGCATCATGTCGACCGCCTGATGCGCTTCTTCCAGGGTCATGGCAACGACGACGCCCTTACCGGCGGCCAGGCCGTCGGCCTTGATGACGATCGGCGCGCCGATGGCGTCGACATAGGCGTGCGCGGGAGCGACGTCGGAGAAGGTCTGGTAAGCGGCTGTCGGGATGCCGTGGCGCTGCATGAAGGCCTTGGCGAAGTCCTTCGACGATTCCAGCTGTGCCGCTTCTTTCGTCGGGCCGAAGATTTTCAGGCCGCGCGAGCGGAACAGGTTGACGATGCCCGCTGCCAGCGGCACTTCCGGGCCGACGACCGTCAGGCCGATGTGTTCCTGTTGAACGAAGTCGGCCAGCAATTGCGGGTCGCTGATGTCGAGATTGACCAAGCGCGCATCGCGCGCGGTGCCGCCGTTGCCCGGCGCGACATACACCATCTGTATGCGTTCGGACTGGGCCAGTTTCCAGGCCAGGGCGTGTTCGCGGCCGCCAGAGCCGACTACCAGAATTTTCATAGGAACCGTTCGTTCAGTGTGGGTTGCAGGGCGGCAGTGCCGCCCTTGAGGTGTATAGCTTATTTTTGCTTAGTTTTCGATCAGGGCATTTGTAAACACTTCCTGCACGTCGTCCAGCAGCTCCAGCGCATCGATCAGCTTTTGCATCTTGATGGCGTCGTCGCCCGTGTAGACGGTTTCCGTCGCCGGTTTCATGATGACTTCGGCCACTTCGGCCTTGAAGCCGGCCGCTTCCAGCGCTTCCTTGACGGCGGCGAAATCATGCACGGGAGTGACCACTTCGAAGCCGCCCTCTTCATCGGCGATGACGTCGTCGGCGCCCGCTTCCAGGGCCGCTTCCATCAGCTTGTCTTCATCGGTGCCCGGCGCGAACAGCAACTGGCCGCAATGCTGGAACATGAAGGCGACGGAGCCTTCGTTGCCCATGTTGCCGCCGTTCTTGTTGAAGGCGTTGCGCACTTCAGCCACCGTGCGTACCTTGTTGTCGGTCATGCATTCGACGATGACGGCTGCGCCGCCCACGCCGTAGCCTTCGTAGCGCACTTCTTCGTAGTTGGCGCCATCGACGCCGCCGCTGCCGCGGTTGATCGCGCGCTGGACGTTGTCTTTTGGCATGTTCGCATCGGCCGCCTTGTCGACTGCCAGGCGCAGGCGCGGATTGGTGATGGCGTCGGCGCCGCCCATGCGGGCCGCGACCGTGATTTCCTTGATCAGGCGCGTCCAGATTTTGCCGCGCTTGGCATCGGTGGCAGCCTTTTTATGCTTGATATTGGCCCATTTGCTATGTCCTGCCATGTCGAATCTTCCTTAGACGGGTGTTCAATTGTGGCCGACATTTTAGCATATCGGCCCCCTGCGAAGCGGCGCGGCCCCGTCATCAGGATGACACAATCTGTTGCTAAAGTGACGCGCTTTCACCATATCGAGGGCGCGACATCATGGCAAGTCAAATGGACAGGCGGCAATTTCTGAAATTGGGCGGCTTTATTACCGTCTCCGTGGCCACTGTCGGCCTCGCCGCCTGCGGCAGCACCGATTACAGCGATCCTGGCGTGCCGCTGGCCTCGGGCAGCGACTGGAAATTCCCGCAAAGCGTGGCTTCGGGCGACCCGCGCGCCGACAGCGCCATGTTGTGGACGCGCGTCGTGCCAGCCAGTTTCGACGCCGTCGCGCCCGCCGTGGCCGGCAAGGAAGAGGTTGCCGTGCGCCTGATCGTCAGCGCCAGCGACAATACGGCCGCCCTGGGCGGCAATACGGCCCTGGCCGGCACGCCCATCGTCGATGCGAAATTGCCGCTGAAAGCCGATTTCGACAATACCGTGCGCCACAAGGTGACGGGCTTGCAGCCGGGTCAGGTGTATTTTTACCAATTCATCGCCGGCGACGTGCGCTCGAACGTGGGCCGCTTCAAGACGGCGCCCGCCGCGACCAGTGACGTTGCCCAGCTGCAATTTGCTTACCTGACGTGCCAGGACTGGAGCATTAACCACTGGGGGGCGCTGTCGCACATCGCCGCCAATGAATCGCTCGATTTTATCGTCCACCTGGGTGATTACATCTATGAAACGGTGGGCGAGGCCTTCCAGAGCGGCGCCGTGGAAAGCCGCCACGACCAGCTAAAATTGCCTGACGGCACGTATAAAAGTGGCACGTCCGGCGCCAAATACGCGACTACCGTGGCCGATTACCGCTACCTGTACAAGAAATACCGCACCGATGCGCGTCTGCAAGCCGTGCACGAGCGTTTTGCCTTCATCGCCATCTGGGATGACCATGAATTCACGGACGACGCCTGGCAGGATGCGTCCACCTATGAAGGCATCGTGGCGACCGACGGCAGCGACTTGCACCAGCCGGCGCGCCGCCGCAGCGCCAACCAGGCGTGGTTCGAATACATGCCGGCCGACGTTACGTTCGACGCGGCCGCGACGACCTTCCAGAATATCCAGATTTACCGCGATTTCCAGTTCGGCAAATTGATGCAGCTGGTGATGACGGACGAGCGCCTGTACCGCGCCGACCATGCGATCGCCGAGTCGACCATCAATCCCGCCACTGGCAAGCCGCTGGGCAGCATCGGCAGCCGCTACCTGGTGCCGCAAGCGCTGTTCGACAGCGTGGAAGGGCAGAAAATGGCGGCCGCCACCAAGGCCGGCGGCGATCCGCTGGCGGCAGTGGGCATGCTGGGCAGCACGCAGCGCGATTGGTGGAAGGGCAAGATGAAGGCGGCCACGTCCACTTGGAAGCTGTGGGGCAATGAAGTGTCGTTGCTGCGCATGGGCTTGAATGGCACGGATGCGATCGCCACCCTGCTGGCCCTGAGCGCCATGGCTAACGTGGGCAAAGCCATCGCCAGCACCCTTCCATTGGTGGGCGGCAGTGTGCCGCTGGCGTCCGCCATCGTGGCGGCCTCGACGGCAGGCGCATCGTCAAGCGTGGCGCAGGCCGCCGCCATGGCGATTGCTGGCGCAGCAGCGAACGCCGGCGCGCAGGGCGCCGCTGCCGTGGGCGCCGGTTTGAGCGCGGCCCAGTCCGGCATCACGGTGGCTGCCTACAACAGCGGCTCGCCGGCCGCCGCCGCGCAAGTGATCGCCTTCGGCTGGATCAAGCCCGACGTGCAAGCCAAGGGGGCCGCATCGAGCTTTGTCGCCGCTTCCGGCCAGCAAGCGGCGCTGACGCCATTCTTCACGCGCTTCCTGCTCAATTGTGACCAGTGGGATGGCTACAACAGCGAGCGCAAGAACCTGATGGCGCACCTGAAAACCAATGCCATCGGCAACGTGGTGGCCATCACGGGCGATATCCACTCGTTTTTTGCGGGCACGGTCAGCGACGATTTCGACGCGGCCGGCGGCGGCACTCCCGTCATGGTGGACCTGGTGTCGGCCGGCGTCAGCTCCGATTCCTTCTTCAGCTACCTGAAGTCGGCGGCCGGCAGCATGGGCGACATCGGTACTTTGGTCAGCTATCCGCTGGCCATCCCCGTCACGGGCCTGGGCACGGTGAACCTCGACGTCAACCTGCTCGACTACACCATGGGCAAGGCGGCGCCCACCGTCGACAGCCTGCTGGAGCAATTGCGCGTGCAATTGCGCGGCGCCCTGGCTGCCAAGGGTGTGCCGGAAGCCCAGCTGGACGCGACTGTCGCTGCCGTGCAGGCTGGCTTGAAAGCGAGCACTGACTTCAGTGTAACCCTGCTGGGCCTGGCGCAGCAATTATCCGGCCTGGGCAACAACCCATGGATCAAGCATTTGAACACGGATGCGCAGGGTTACACGGTGGTCACCTTGACGCCGGGCAAGCTGGTGGCGCAGTTCAAGCAGGTGAATAAACTGGTCGGTACGGCGGCGCCGTCGAACGTGATTGCGCGCGTGACGACGGCGACGGTGACGGCAGGTGCGGCGGCGGTGGTGGTCTCTTAATCCGCCGCCGGTTTTATTCGGGGCCAGACGGGGACGCCGAGTCCCGCCGGGTCTGGCCCCGGCTTTTGCCTTACAATCTGGGCATGAGCTCCAGTTCCCCGCAAGCATCCCCTTCATCGATTCCCCGTTCCGTCTACCTTGGTGGCCTGGCCATCGCCGTGGGCGGGGCGGTACTGTTTTCCACCAAGGCCATCGTCGCCAAGCTGCTGTACCGCTACCAGATCGACGCCGTCACCCTGATCGCCTTCAGGATGATCTTTTCGCTGCCCGTGTTCGCCGTCATCGCTTGCTGGAAGATGCGCACGGAGCCGCCGCTGTCAAACAGCGACCGTTGGCGCCTCGTCGGGCTGGGCCTCGTTGGCTACTACCTGTCCAGCTATCTGGATTTCCTGGGCCTGCAATACATTTCCGTGGGGCTGGAGCGCCTGATCCTGTTCCTTACGCCTACATTCGTGCTCCTGATTACCACCGTGTACTTCAAGCAGCGCATCAGCCGCCTGCAGTGGCTTGCCCTGTTCACCTCATACTGCGGCATCGTGCTGGTGTTCGTGCACGACTTGCAGGGCGGCGCCAGCAACGTGGCGATGGGCTCGACTCTGGTGCTGGGCTCGGCCTGTGCCTACGCCGTGTACCTGCTCGGTTCGGGCGAGCTGGTGAAGCGCATCGGCTCGATGCGCCTCGTCAGCTATGCCATGTGCGTGGCCAGCTTTGCCTGCATCGCCCAATTCTTCATCCTGCGCCCCGTCGAGCTGTTGATCCAGCCCATGCCCGTGTACGGCTTGTCTTTGCTCAATGGCATCTTTTGCACGGTGATGCCCGTCTTCATGACGATGATCGCCGTCGAGCGCATCGGCGCGCCCGTCGCTTCGCAGGCCGGCATGATAGGCCCCGTGTCGACCCTGTTCCTGGGCGCCATGATCCTCGATGAACCGATCACCAACTGGCAACTGGCTGGCACCAGCCTGGTATTGGCCGGCATTTACTTGCTGTCGAAAAAGAAATAATTCCTCCACCCACTGAAAATGTCCCCACCATGAAAACACGCATCGCCCTGATTGCCCACGACAAGAAAAAAGATGACATGATTACCTTGGCGGGGGAATACTTGGATTTTCTCAAGGGCTGTGAACTGTCGGCCACGGGCACCACGGGCGGCCGCCTGATCAATGAGCTGGGCCTGGCGGTCGAGCGCAAGCATTCCGGCCCGTTCGGCGGCGACTTGCAGATCGGCTCGCTGCTGGTGGAAGGCTTGATCGATTGCGTGATCTTCCTGCGCGACCCGATGACGCCGCAGCCGCACGAGCCGGACATCAATGCCCTGGTGCGCGCCTGCGACGTGCACAACGTGGCGTGCGCAACCAATCTGTCGTCGGCGCACCTGGTGCTGTCGCAATTGCAGGCGCGGGCCAGCGCTGCCGCCTGACGTTTTCCCGATTCTTCTTCAAGGAGCATATTGTGAGCGCAACGATTACCACCAAAGCCATCCGCGTACAGCGCGTGGGCGGCCCGGACGTGATGGAATATGTGGATGTGGAACTGCCGCCGCCGGGTCCCGGCGAGGCGCGCGTCAAGCACGAGGCCATCGGCCTCAATTTCATCGATGTGTATTTCCGCACGGGCTTGTACCCGCAGCCGCTGCCCAATGGCCTCGGTGTCGAGGGGGCGGGCATCGTCGAGGCGGTGGGCGAGGGTGTCACGGAAGTGAAGGTGGGCGACCGGGTGGCGTATGCGGCGCGCATCAATGGCGCGTATGCGCAGCAGCGCAACTTGCCGGCGGCCCTGCTGCTGGTGTTGCCCGAGCGCATAGGCTTCGATACGGCCGCCGCCATGATGCTGCAAGGCTTGACGGTGCAATACCTGTTTCACCGCACGGTGGCCCTGAAGGCGGGCGATACCATTTTGTTCCACGCGGCCGCGGGCGGCGTGGGCCTGATCGCCTGCCAATGGGCGAAAGTGCTGGGCGTGAACCTGATCGGCACGGCCGGTTCCGATGAAAAGGCGGCGCTGGCCAAGGCGCACGGCGCGGCCCATGTCATCAATTACAACACGGAAAACTTCGTCGAGCGCGTGCGCGAGATCACGGGCGGCAAGGGCGTCTCCGTCGTCTACGATTCCATCGGCAAGGACACGTTCACGGGTTCGCTCGACTGCCTGGCGCCGCTGGGCATGATGGTCAGCTTCGGCAACGCGTCCGGTCCCGTGCCGGCCTTCACTTTGAGCGAACTGGCATCGCGCGGCTCGCTCTTCATCACGCGTCCGGCCCTGTTCAGCTATGCCTCGAACCGCGCGAATCTGGAAGAGATGGCAACCTCGCTGTTCGGCGTCGTCAGCAGCGGCGAAGTGCAGATCGAGATCAATCAGCGCTACGGCCTGGCCCATATCGCCCAGGCGCATACGGACCTGGAAGGGCGCAAGACGACCGGTTCGACCATCATCGTGCCATGAGCGGCGGCAATGATGGCACGCCGAAGTTCGGCCGCCTGTTGATCGTGCTGTTATTGGCCGTGGCCCTGATCGGCGCGCTGACCTTTGCCGCCGAAGCGTATTATTCGTAGACATAAAAAAACCGGCTTGCGCATCGCTGCACAAGCCGGTTTTTTTAGTGTTGCCAGGTAATTACTCTACCTTGACTTCCACTTTACGGGGCACGCCGCTCTGGCCGGGGAAGTCGGCAAAGGCGCTGGCGACCATGGCGGGCATCACCTGCGACGTGGCGCGCTTGTTGCTGGTCGATTGCACGGTCACGTCATAGAGTTTCTTGCCGTTGCGGTCATTGATCGTCACGCGCAATTCGCGTTCGTATTTATGGCGCACGCTTTCTTCCACGTCCATCGGGCCATACCAGTAGGGGTTATAGCCAAAGCGACTGTAGCCTGGCCAGGCGCCGTAGCGGTAGCCGTAGCGGCCAGGCCAGTAGCCGGGGCCATACCAGAATGGGTCGGACGCTTGCAGCACGCGTTCAGGGTAGTCGACGGTGGAAAACTGCATCGCCACGCGCAAATTGGCTGCCGCAGGGCCGGACGCTTCGCCGAAACCGTGTTTGGCCAGTTCCGCGCGCACCAGGTTCTGGTAGCTGCGGTACTCCAGCGTGTCGTCTTCGGCCGCCGGCGCTTCAAATGCATACGATTTGTCCTGCAATTGCGCAGGCCACTCATGGAATACGGTCACATCGCTGCGTATGGTGGTGGCGCATCCGGTGAGCAACACGGTCAATGCGGCCATCATGATGGTGAGATATCGTTTCATTGCATGACCTCCTGATTAGTAGACGCAATTCATCGCTTAGTATTATAAGAATAGTTCTATTTGTTTCTATTCATTATTACAGAATGTTACCTGACATGTCTGCGTGTAAGGGAATCCAACATTCCTGGCCTGAATCGCGACTATCGGGGGGCTGGTGTTGGTAAAATAGGCTTTTGCCTCCGCTCCCACCCAAATCCCTATGCGCACAGACAGCCCTCAGACGATTTACCGCAAAGATTACACGCCGCCCAGCTTCCTGGTTGACAGCGTCGAACTTGGTTTCGATCTCGATCCCGCCCGCACAGTGGTGGCGAGCCGGATTCAAATGCGCCATAACCCGGCCAGCACCAGCCGCAGCATCGAATTGCACGGCGAACACATCGAACTGGTGCTGGTGCGCCTGAATGGCAAGGTATTGAAGCCGTCGCAGTACAAGTTGACGGCCGGCATGCTGACCATCCCCAAGGCCCCGGACGAGGTGACGCTCGATATCGAAACCGTGCTGGCGCCGCAGGACAATACCTCGCTGTCCGGCCTTTACGTATCGAACCATAATTTCTTCACGCAGTGCGAAGCGGAAGGCTTCCGCCGCATCACCTTCTTCCCTGACCGCCCGGATGTGATGGCCAAGTACACGGTCATGCTGCGCGCCGACAAGGACAAGTACCCGGTGCTGTTGTCGAACGGCAACCTGATCGAAGAGGGCGACCTCGGCGATGGCCGCCATTACGCCAAGTGGGAAGACCCGTTCAAGAAGCCGTCCTACCTGTTCGCCCTGGTGGCGGCGCGCCTGGTATGCCAGGAAGAGCGCTATACCCTGAAGTCGGGCCGAGAAGTGCTGCTGCAGGTATGGGTGGAAGACGGCAACCTCGACAAAACCGACTACGCCATGCAGTCGCTGAAAAATTCGATCCGCTGGGACGAGGAGCGTTTCGGCCTGGAACTTGACCTGGACCGCTTCATGATCGTCGCCGTGGGCGATTTCAACATGGGCGCCATGGAAAACAAGGGGCTGAACATCTTCAACACCAAGTATGTGCTGGCCAATGCGCGCGTGGCAACCGACGTCGATTACGCGGGCATCGAAGCGGTGGTGGGCCACGAATACTTCCATAACTGGACCGGCAACCGCGTGACGTGTCGCGACTGGTTCCAGCTGTCGCTGAAGGAAGGCTTGACGGTGTTCCGCGACCAGGAGTTCTCGGCCGACATGATCGGTACGGACACGGGCCGCGCCGTCACGCGCATCGACCAGGTGCGCACCCTGCGCCAGGCGCAGTTCCCCGAAGACGCGGGCCCGATGGCCCATCCCGTGCGTCCCGATTCTTTCGTCGAGATCAATAATTTTTATACGGTCACGATCTACGAGAAGGGCGCCGAAGTGGTGCGCATGTACCAGACCCTGGTGGGCCGCGACGGCTTCCGCAAGGGCATGGACCTGTATTTTGAACGCCACGATGGCCAGGCCGTGCAGTGCGACGACTTTCGCGCCGCCATGGCCGATGCGAATGGCCGCGATTTTAGCCAGTTCGAGCGCTGGTACAGCCAGGCGGGTACGCCCATCGTCACGGCATCCACGCGCTACGATGCGGCCAGCCAGACGTTCGAGCTGACCCTGGCGCAAAGCTGCCCCGCCACGCCGGGCCAGCCAAAAAAACTGCCTTTCCATATTCCCGTCACTGTCGGCTTGCTGGCCGTCGATGGCCGCGACCTGCCGCTGCACGTCGATGGCGTCGCGTCGAACGGCGCTGCCAGCGTCGTGCTGGAATTGACGCAAGCGTCGCAGACTTTCCGCTTCACGAATGTGACGGAGTTGCCCGTGCCGTCGCTGCTGCGCGACTTTTCCGCGCCCGTGGTGCTGGAATACGATTACACGGACGCAGAATTGCTGCACCTGTTCCGCCACGACAGCGACCCGGTCAACCGCTGGGAAGCGGGCCAGCGCCTGGCCATGGAGCGCCTGCTGAAACTGACTGGCGCCGTCGCCGCCGGCGAGCCCCTGGCGCTGGACGACACCTTCATCGAAGCGCAACGCGCCTTGCTTTCCGACGAAACGCTCGATCCTGCCTTCCGTGAGCTGGCCCTGATCCTGCCGTCGGAAACCATCATCGCCGAGCGCATGGCGCAAGTCGACCCGCAAGCGATCCACGCGGCGCGCCAGTTCATGCGCCGCACCATCGCGGCGGCCCTGAAGCCGGAATTGCTGGCGCAATACCACGCCAACCAGACGCCGGGCGAGTACAGTCCGGACGCCCTGTCGGCGGGCAAGCGCGCGCTGAAAAACCTGGCCCTGTCCTATCTGCTGATCGCGCCGGACGCGCAAGAACTGGCCTTGGCGCAGCAGCAGTTCGACAGCGCCGGCAACATGACGGACCGCGCGGCAGCGCTGGGCGCCCTGATCCATTCGGGTTCGCCATCGCATGCGCAGGTGGCGCTGGCCAGTTTCTATGCCGACTTCGAGAACGAAGCGCTGGTGGTCGACAAGTGGTTCGCCATGCAGGCGGCCGCGCCAACGACCGATGTGCAAGCCGTGCGCCAGCTGATGACGCATCCGGCCTTCACCCTGAAGAATCCGAACCGCGCGCGCAGCCTGATCTTCAATTTCACGAATGGCAATCCGTCGCAGTTCCATGCGGCTGACGGCAGCGGCTACGCTTTCTGGGCCGAGCAAGTCATCGCGCTCGACGCCCTGAACCCGCAAGTGGCAGCCCGCCTGGCGCGTTCCATGGACCGCTGGCGCCGTTACGTGCCCGCGCTGCAAAGCCACATGCGCGACGCGCTGGAAAAAGTTGCCGGCCAGGCCAGCTTGTCGAATGATGTGATGGAAGTCGTTTCCAAGGCATTGGCCAATTAACACCGTAAAAAATTTATCAAAAAGCTATTAAAACAGAGGGATTTCATGAAACGCATCAGTCTTACGCAATACCTGGTTGAAGAGCAGCGCTCGAACAACAGCATTCCGGCCGAACTGCGCCTGCTGATCGAAGTCGTCGCGCGCGCCTGTAAAACCATCAGCCACGCCGTCAGCAAGGGCGCGCTGGGTGAGGTGCTGGGCACGGCCGACACGGAAAACGTGCAGGGTGAAGTGCAGAAAAAGCTCGACATCATCTCCAACGAGATTTTGCTGGAAGCGAATGAATGGGGCGGCCACTTGGCGGCCATGGCGTCGGAAGAAATGGAATCGATTCACCCGATCCCGAACCGCTATCCGAAGGGCGAATACATGCTGCTGTTCGACCCATTGGATGGCTCGTCGAACATCGACGTCAACGTCTCCATCGGCACCATTTTCTCGGTGCTGAAGGCACCGGAAGGCATGGGCGAGCCGACGGAGCAGGACTTCATGCAAGCCGGCAGCAAGCAAGTGGCGGCCGGCTACGCCGTGTATGGTCCGCAAACCATGCTGGTGCTGACCTTCGGCAATGGCGTGAACTGCTTCACCCTGGACCGCGAGATGGGTTCGTGGGTTCTCACGCAAAGCAATATGCAGATTCCGCCGACGACGAAGGAATTCGCCATCAATATGTCGAACGCGCGCCACTGGCATCCGCCCGTGAAACGCTATGTCGACGAACTGCTGGCCGGCGACACGGGCCCGCGCGGCACCAATTTCAATATGCGCTGGATCGCCTCGATGGTGGCCGACGTGCACCGCATCCTGAACCGCGGCGGCATCTTCATGTACCCGGCCGACCTGCGCGACACGTCGATGCCTGGCAAGCTGCGCCTGATGTACGAAGCGAACCCGATGGCTTTCATCGTGGAGCAAGCCGGCGGCGCCGCCACCGATGGTCAGCAGCGCATCATGGACATCGCCCCGCACAAGCTGCACCAGCGCGTGCCCGTCTTCCTCGGCTCGAAAGACGAAGTGGCCCGCGTCACCGCTTACCACGCGGAGTAAAAGCCGCACTTTTCTACGATTTTCAGCGGCCTGCAGCCGGGCCGCTAAAAAAATGCAAAAAAGTTCGCGTTGACACTAGCAAATTTTGTGCATTGTTTGTAGAATGTGGGTCTTCGCCGTTGTAGCTCAGTTGGTAGAGCAGCACATTCGTAATGTGAAGGTCGCCAGTTCGATTCCGGCCAACGGCACCAAGTTTCATCAGAAAACCCGCTTGCTTGCAAAAGTCAGCGGGTTTTTTGTTGTCCTCGATTTCAGCGGCATGGCATGCAGCCTGCTGTGATCAGGGGGCACAGCATCTGGACGGCGTCTGTCGCCATCACCTTGCCGCGCACTCGAACCCCGGCGTGGTGCTTTGCCTGGATACGCGGTCTGCAGATTACAATATGGCATTGTCTTTCATATCAACGGAACCTTGCCCATGCCCGACAAAATCTACCAGTACCTGACCTCGCCCGGTGTGGACGATGGCGATACGCCACCCGTGGTCGATCTCGATCTTTACTTTGCGGGCAATGCCGACGAAGAGTCGATCGCGCCGAACCAGTGGGGCTATGGCCGCCCGCCGATTGCGCGGCTGTATGACATGTTCCGCGAGATCGCCGCCAGGCCGGACGTGGAAAAGGTGCTGGTCGGCTTGCACCAGGACTGGTGCGACTATGGCCAGGCGGACGTGGACGCGAAATGCTTCCCGCCGGCGGAAAACGTGCACATCTTCACGTCCGCACGCCAGGACGAGGTGGAGGGCTGGATCGCCGGCATGGAAGCCGACGGCGTCATTCCTGGCTGGCCTTATGGCAAGCCCGCCAACGCTCCTGATCCTTCGGAGGGCTATGCCGTGCTGTCAGTCTGCTGGGACTGAGCGCCGCTCAGAAAGTGTGCCTTATCCCAGTGCCATGCCCGACAAGGTGGCGCCCTTTGTTTCTGCATCGCGTCCCAGGCTGTTGATGGCAAAGTCGGCGATGCCGTGGCGGTCGTTGGCCAGACGGGAGCCGTACGCGAACAGGCTGGCGTGCGCGGCGCGCAAGTCACCTCGTCCAGGGTAGCGGGCGGCGCTTGAACACGGGCCAAAAGATCAGATGGAGCAGAGGCACTGGCCGAAGGACGGGGGCGGCGGCCGGCCACATGGCTTACCATGCAGGCATCGGCGCCGGGGCGCTTCCCTGGCGCGTTTTTCGTTTTTTAGTGCATTGCACGGTATCAGGAGTCATTCGATGGATCAGCCACCACATAGCCGCTTGTTCGGCACCAGCCTGGGATTTTTAGCGGGGTATGTCGATACCCTGGGTTTCATTGCCCTGTTTGGCCTGTTTACGGCCCATGTCACGGGTAACTTCGTGCTGATCGGCGCCGCCTTGGCGGATGCATCGCGCGCGTCCATCCTGTTGAAGTTTCTCGCTTTCCCCGCCTTTATCGCCGGCGTCGCCGTCACGCGCCTGATGGTGCTGGCCGTGGAGCGCCGCGCCGGCCCGTCACTGACCCTGGCGATGCTGCTGCAGTGGGCCTTGCTGGCCGGCTTCATGGTGTTTGGCTGCCTGGCCGAACCGATCGGCAAGGATGTCAGTTCCATGGCCATGGCGGCCGGTTTGCTGGGCACGGCCGCCATGGGTGTGCACAGCGCCACCAGCCGGCTGCTGCTGGCGCATCTGGCGCCCACTTCCATGATGACGGGTAACGTGACGCAGATCGTCATCGACACCGTCGACGTGCTGCGCGGCGCGGCCGATGGCGCTACCCATGCGCGCTGCGGGAAGTTCTTCTGGCCGCTGCTGGCCTTTGCCCTGGGCGCCATCGCTGCCGCCTTTGCCTACCTGGCTTTCGGTTTCGTGGCGCTGGCCGTGCCCCTGATTTTGCTGGGGGCCCTGATCGTAGTGCAGCAGCGTAGCGGGCGACCGGCCGTGCCTGCGGCTTGAGCGCGGCCTTGCGCGGCGCGCCGCGCCGTCACCCTGTATTGCGCCCTGTTCGCGGAAATCCTCTGCCCGCTGCTGGTCGCCGCCGGTTTGCTGACGCGCCTGGCCTGCCTGCCCCTGCTGGGCGTGTCGATGCTGCTCGTGCACCCGGACTGGAGCATCGCAGACGGCCAGTTCGGCTGGTTGCTGATCATCGTCTTCGGCACGATTGCCATCGGCGGCGCGGGCAAGTATTCGGTGGATGCGCGGTTGCGCCGTTAAATGACGAATTCCCGCCGCACGGCAGGCTTGTGCGCCAGCAGCAGCGATAATTTCTTCAATGCGCTGGCCAGGCGCGCGCGGTCGCGGATGCTGCCCAGCGAGATGCGGATGGCGTTCGGCGGGCGGTTGTCGTAGAAGGCGTCGGACGCCGTGACGGCCACGCCCTGGGCGCGGGCGGTGGCGGCCAGTTCGCGCGAGGTCCAGTAGCCGGGCAGCGAAAACCACACGTGGATGCCATCGCTGCGCGGGTGAGTGGCGCCCGTCAGGATGGTGCGGATGACGTCCTGGCGCGCATCGGCTTCGCTGCGTATGCCGGCCAGCAGCGCGTGCGCGGAGCCGTCGTGTATCCATTGCGTCGTCAGCGCCGTCGTCACGGGCGTGGCCATCAGGCTGAAAGAGCGCAGGGCGTCCAGGAAGCGTTCGCGCAGCTGCGTGTCGGCGATCAAGGTATAGGCCATGCGCAGGCCCGGCGCCAGGCATTTCGACAGGGTGGCGATGTAGGACACGTGGGCGGGCGCGTAATGCGCCAGGGGCGGCGGCGCATCGGACGCCAGCAGCCAGTACGGGTCATCCTCGATGATGTGCATGCCGCAGCGCTGGGCCACTTGCGTGATGGCCAGGCGGCGCGCGGCCGGCATGGTGTGCGCCGTGGGATTCTGCAGGGTGGGA
Source organism: Janthinobacterium sp. SUN026 (assembly GCF_030397625.1). Lineage (NCBI taxonomy): Bacteria > Pseudomonadati > Pseudomonadota > Betaproteobacteria > Burkholderiales > Oxalobacteraceae > Janthinobacterium > Janthinobacterium sp. SUN026. Next base: position 608,888 of record NZ_JAPQNU010000001.1, read on the forward strand.
TTCAGATACACGAGGCTCGCGCGGTGCTTGCGGCCGGCTTTTTCCAGCGCTTCGGGCAGCATGCCGTCCGCATCCGTTTCCACGGCGACGGCCTTGCGGTTCAGCTGCCCCGCCGCCGAGCGCAAGCCCGGATACACGGCCGGCTCCGTCAAGATGGCGTCGCCGGGCCGGCTCAGGGTCAAAATCAGCGCCGCCAGCGCCGCCTGCGCGCCGGGGCAGGCGACGACGTGTTCTCCATCGACGTTGCCGAACATGGGCGCGAGCCAGGCGGCGCCCGCCGCGCGGTCGGCCTTGCTGCCGCCGCCCAGGTGATAACTCATCAACATATCGCTGTCCGTGCGCATCAGTACCTGCGCCACGCCCTGTTTCAGCAGGTCGTCGAAATCCACGCCCACGGGCGGCGGCGGGATGTTCATGCTCAGGTCCAGCATCTGCGTCAATTCCACCTTCGGCGCCGCCACGTAGGTGCCGCGCGCGCCGTGCCCTTCCAGCAGGTTGCGGCGCTTGGCTTCGTCGTAGGCGCGCGTCACGGTCGTCAGGTCGACCTGGAACAGGGCGGCCAGGCTGCGCTGCGGCGGCAAACGGTCGCCCGGGCGCAGGCTGCCGCCGGACAGCGCGCGCTCGAGCATGTCGGCGATCTGCAGGTAGCGCGGACCGCCGTGCTGCACGAACGGCGTGACCCACGCGCTTGCATGGTCATCTTTTTGTATGGATTTAGACGGAGGCATTTGTCTTGATGTATGTATTTTAGTGCATGCATTATGCGTAAAATATGCATAAAAATCCATGCATTTGTATGGGGCCGGCTTTCTCGTCGGGCCGACCATGCATCAGGCAGCGTTACTCCCCGCCCGCCGCACCAGGCCGGCGGGGATTGTTATTTCTGGCAGGCATTTAAGTCTGGCCTTCAAGGTGTGGCAGCGCACGGTGGCGCATGGCAGGCGCGGTTAAGGTAGTGCCAACAGCTTGCTGCTGATCCAGAGTTTGATATGGCTCAGCCCGGCAGCGTTTAGCCGCTTCTTTTTCCCAGAAGCGAGGAGAATCATGATTCGGTCACGGCATCGAGCATGGTTGAAATTATTCACTGTTAAAGGAAACCATCATGAACGCGATTGAAAAAACCAGCTCCGATATCAACGGTACCGCCCAGGATACCCGCCAGGACTTGCACCGCACCATCGACAAGGTGGCAAGCCAGGCCCAGCCCCTGGCCGACAAGATGGCCACGCGCGCCCACGACGGCGTGGACCTGGTGGGCGACCGCATCGACCAGGTCGGCGACAGCGTCAGCAAGGCTTCCGAACGCCTGATGGCGCGCGGCAAGCAATTGGGCGCCGCCTGCCAGCGCGCCGGCGAGACGGGCCGCGAGTACGTGCGCGAACGGCCGGCCGTATCCCTGCTGATTGCGGCAGCGGCCGGGTATGGCCTGTCGAAATTGCTGGGTTCGCGTAAATAAGTTTTACGCCTTCCTGGTCGGTATTTGTTGTGGGCGCTGTTCCCTTCGCCGTGATGGCGGAGGAAGCAGCGCCCACGCGCATAAGGTAGTAGCTAGTAGCAGGCCGTAAAGGAGAGTGAAGATGCGCTCCATTTTGTTGTGGTTGATCGGTGTACCTATTCCCATCATTGTTTGATTGCCCTGTTCGTGCGCTGAATGAGGGAGTTGTAGCGTTCTCCCGGGGCAGACTACTCACAGGAGATGTAATGGCTACCAACAAGAAAACGCCGTCCACGGACGGTGCTGGTTCCGTATTGAGCAGCATGTCCGGCCCATCCGACAGCAATGCGCCGGACAGCCTGGGGGCGGACAATGAGCTGACCCGCGCGCTGCTGCAAAAGACGACCGCCGGCCAGCAGCTGTCCGCCGCCATGGCCGTCAATCCCAAGGAGGAGGGCCAGTATGGCGAGGCGGCGCGCACGCCGGCCGAAGGCGTGCATGTGGCAACCGGCGAAGCGCTGGCCACGGCCAGCACCACGGGCGAAACGCTAGCTTCTCCGAAGACGGGCGATGGCCAGCCCGCGCTGGGCGAGAATGCGTTGAATAATTCGCTGGATCACGCCCGCAGCGACGACAGTGGCTGCGTGCTGACGACCAACCAGGGCGTGCCCGTGGGCGACAACCAGAATTCGCTGAAGGCGGGCTTGCGCGGCCCCACCCTGATGGAAGATTTCATCCTGCGCGAAAAGCTCACGCACTTCGACCATGAGCGCATCCCCGAGCGCGTCGTGCATGCGCGCGGCTCGGCCGCCCACGGCTATTTCGAATGCTACAAGGAGCAAAGCAGGCACACGCGCGCCGCGCCGTTCGCCAAGGCGGGCAAACGCACGCCCGTCTTCGTGCGTTTTTCCACGGTGGCCGGCGAACGCGGTTCTACCGATACGGCGCGCGACGTGCGCGGCTTCGCCGTGAAGTTTTATACGGACGAGGGCAACTGGGACCTAGTCGGCAATAACATCCCCGTCTTCTTCATCCAGGATGCGATGAAGTTCCCCGACCTGATCCACGCCGTCAAGCCCGAGCCGCACAACGGCATGCCGCAGGCGGCCAGCGCGCACGACACCTTCTGGGACTTCGCCTCGCTGTCGCCGGAAATCACGCACATGCTGATGTGGGCCATGTCGGACCGCGCCATCCCACGCAGTTTCCGCATGATGCAGGGCTTCGGCGTGCATACCTTCCGCCTCGTGAATGCGAAGGGCCAGTCCGTCTTCTGCAAATTCCACTGGTCGCCCATGGCTGGCACGCACTCGCTCGTATGGGACGAAGCCGTCAAACTGAGCGGCGCCGATTCCGACTTCCACCGGCGCGACCTGTGGGAAGCCATCGAGTGCGGCGAGTATCCCGAATACGAGCTGTCCTTCCAGCTCTTCACGGAAGCGCAGGCCGAAGCGTTCCCCTTCGATGTGCTCGACCCCACCAAGCTGATTCCCGAAGAACTCGTGCCGCTGGTCCCCGTCGGGAAGATGGTCTTGAACCGCAATCCCGATAATTTTTTCGCCGAGACGGAGCAGGTGGCGTTCTGCACGGCGCACATCGTGCCCGGCATCGATTTCAGCAACGACCCGCTGCTGCAGGGGCGCATCCACTCCTACGTCGACACGCAGATCACGCGCCTGGGCGGCGCCAATTTCCATGAAATCCCCATCAACTCGCCGCTGGCGCCGTTGCACAACAACCAGCGTGACGGCATCCACCGCCAGGCCATCAACCGGGGCCGGGTCGCGTATGAACCCAATTCCCTGGCGGGCGGCTGTCCGTTCCAGGCGGGCGCGAAAGGCTTCAACAGCTTTCCCGCCGCGACCGAAGGCGACAAGGTGCGCGGCAAGCCCGAGAAGTTCGCCGAGCACTTCGGCCAGGCGCGCCTGTTCTGGATCAGCCAGACGCCCGTCGAACAGGACCATATCGTGCATGCGTTCCGCTTTGAACTGAGCAAGGTGCAGACGGTGGCCATCCGCCAGCGCATCGTTGCCATGCTGCGCAATGTCGACGAGACCCTGGCGCAGCGCCTGGCCGATGGCCTGGGGCTGGCGCTGCCGCCCGTCATGCCGCGCGCCTCCATGCTGCCGATCCCCACGTATCCGCCGTCGCCGGCCCTGTCGCTCTTTTTCCGCCCCGGCAAGACGGGCATCCATACCCTGCGCGTGGCCATCCTGGTGGGGCCGGGCAGCGATGGCGCGCAGGTGCGCAATATCTATGCCTCGCTGCTGGCCGATGGTGCCGTGCCGCGCCTGGTGGGCAGCCACCTGGGGAAAGTCGACACCAGCGGCGGCGCGCCGCTCGACGTGGAAATCTCGCTCGAGACGGGACCGTCCGTGCTGTTTGACGCCGTCGTGCTGCCGGACGGCCAGGGCGCCGTGCAGCAGCTGGGCGGCGACGCCAACGCGCTCGACTTCCTGCGCCTGCAATACCGCCACTGCAAGCCCATGCTGGCTGTCGGCGCGGGCAAGGACTTGCTGGACAAGGCGGGCGTGCCGGTGACATTGCCCGATGGCAAGCCTGATCCCGCCATCATCGTCGCGCCGTCCGGCGACGTGGTGAAAGCCGTGGCGGCCTTCAAGAAGGCGCTGGCCGCGCACCGGGCGTTTGCGCGCGAGACGGACCCGCCGCGGGTGTGAGTGGCGGCATCGGCACGGGGGCCGGATCCGCCGGCCCCGTTGCATACGCTGTTTGCGCGGCATGCGCAACGCCATGCAACAATGTAAACAATAAAAACGTCCTGCGGTGATATGCTGCTGACTAGAACTGTTCATTTGCAACTATTTATATAACGGCAGCAAGGAACGGCTTCAGCAAACCGGATCGCGATTACCGCATGGACAAGTACACACCTCGCACCTGGGGGCCGGGCGAACGCCCGACCTTGCCCGGGTCGCCATCGATGCCCGAACATTCGACGCCCAAGCGTGTCGCGTACTTCATCGTCGGCCTGATCGTCGCGCTGACGGGGGGGCTGGGCAACGGCCTGGTGACGGCCAATCTGCTGAACCTGCAAGGTTCGCTGGCCGCCTATGCCTACCAGATGCAGTGGCTGCCGGCCGCCTACGTGATGACCATCGTCTCCATGAATCTGCTGCTGGTGAAGTTCCGCCAGCAGTTCGGCCTGCGCCTGTTCACGGAAGCGTTCCTGGTGCTGTATGCGCTCGTCACCTTCGCCCACCTGTATGCGAATACCTTGCCGTCGGCGATCGCCGTGCGCGCCGCGCATGGCATGGTGGGCGGCGCGCTGGGCGTGCTGGGCCTGTACTACACCTTGCAGGCGTTTCCCGCGCGGCACCGCCTGAAAGGCGTGGTGCTGGGCCTGGGTTTTGCCCAATTGGCGCTGCCGCTGGCGCGCATCTTCACTTCCGAACTGCTGCAGATCGGCGAATGGCACGGCCTGTACCTGTTCGAGCTGGGACTGGCCCTGCTGGCGCTGGGCTGCGTGCTGGCCCTGAAACTGCCGCCCGGCGACAGGGTGCAGACGTTCGAGCCGCTCGATTTCCTCACCTTCATCCTGTTCGCGCCCGGCGTGGCCTTGCTGTGCGCCGTGCTGGCGCAGGGGCGCACGGCGTGGTGGATGGAATCGGAATGGGTGGGCGTGTGCCTGGCATGCTCCATCGTGCTGATCGCCGCCTCGCTGGCCATCGAGCATAACCGCGCGCGCCCGCTGCTCAATACGCGCTGGCTCACCACGGGCAAGATCGCCAAGCTGTTCTTGTCCGTGCTGCTGTTTCGCATCGTGCTGTCCGAATCGACGGGAGCCGTGGGCTTCCTGCAGGCGCTGGGCTTGAACACGGACCAGATGCAGAACCTGTTCATCGTGGTGCTGCTGGGCAGCGTGGCGGGCCTGGTGGTCAGCGCGCTGACGATCAATCCGGCCACCCTGAACCGCTCGCTGATGTTTGCGCTGTTGCTGATCGCCGCCGGCGCCCTGATCGACGCACACGCCACCAGCCAGACGCGCCCCGTCAACATGTATGTCAGCCAGTTCCTGCTGGCCTTTGGCGGCACGTATTTTCTCGGCCCCACCATGGTGGCCGGCATGGGCGCCGTGATCGCCGAACCGCGCAACCTGGTGAGCTTTTCCGTGATGTTTACCATGACGCAGAACCTGGGCGGCTTGCTCGGCTCGGCCATCGTTGGCACCATCCAGACGGCGCGCGAAAAATACCATTCCAGCTACCTGGTCGAGCACCTCACCCTGCTCGACCCGCAGGTGGCCGCGCGCGTGCAGTCCGGCGCCGCAAGCTACGGCGGCGTGCTGACGGATCCTGCCTTGCGCAGCGCCCAGGGCGTGGCGCGGCTGGGCGCCATCGCCACGCGCGAAGCCAATGTGCTGGCCTATAACGACGTCTTCTTGATGATCGCCGGCGTCGCCATCGCCACCCTGATCTGGATGCTGGTCAGCCAATCCTGGACCCGCATCACCACCGGCGCGCGTCGCCTGGTCGGCCCCGTGCGCGATGCGCAGACGGCCATGGCCATCGTCCCCATTACCAATTCGGAACCGAGCAATGACAGAAAATAACAATCCGCCACCAGCATCGACGGCGCCAGCAGCCGCACCCGCCGCCCCCTCCACGGCGCAGCCGGACCGGCGCCACCAGTGGCTGTCCGCGCTGGCCTTTGCCGCCGTGGCCCTGGTGGGCGTGCTGATCGTGCTGTACGCGTGGCGGCTGCCGCCGTTCACCAGCCCCGTCGTGACGACGGAAAACGCCACCGTGCGCGGGCAGGTGACGATCATCGGCACGCAGCTGTCCGGCTATGTGGTGGAAGTGACGGTGCAGGATTTCATGGACGTCAAGGAAGGCCAGCTGCTGGTGCGCATCGACGACCGCATCTACCAGCAGCGCTACGAGCAGGCACAGGCCCAGCTGGCGGCGCAGCAGGCGGCGCTGTCGAACTGGGCGCAGCAAAAGGCCAGCGCGCAGGCGGGCATTTCCGTCAGCGAGGCGGCGCTGGCCAATGCGGAAGCGCAGGCGCGCAAGGCCAGCGCCGACCTCAATCGCGTGGAACAATTGGTGGCCGACGGTTCCCTGTCGCAGCGCGAACACGACCAGTCGCGCGCCACGCAGGCGCAGATGGCGGCCGCGCTGGCGCAGGCGCGCGCCAATCTCGACATCGCCCAGCAAAGCGTGCATTCCGTGGTGGTCAACAAGCAGGCCCTGGAAGCGGCCGTGGCGAATGCGCAGGCGGCCGTCAAGGCGGCGAAGATCGATCTCGATAACACGCGCATCGTGGCCCCTTCCGACGGCCAGCTGGGCCAGGTGACGGTGCGCCAGGGTGCATACGTGAATTCGGGTGCGCAGCTGATGGCGCTGGTGCCGCGCCAGATGTGGGTGATCGCCAATTTCAAGGAAACGCAGATGAACGGCGTGCAGGAAGGGCAGAGCGCCACCTTCCACGTCGACGCTCTCGACGGCGCCGTGCTGACGGGCCAGGTGGAGCGCATCTCGCCGGCCACCGGTTCCGAGTTTTCCGTGCTGCCGGCCGATAACGCGACTGGCAATTACCTCAAGATCGCCCAGCGCATTCCCGTGCGCATCCGCATCGACGCGGGGCAGGCGAATGCGCGCCGGCTCGTGCCCGGCATGTCGGTGGTGGTCAGCGTCGACACGTCCGCCGTGCTGAACGACTCGGCGGACAATCCGGCGCCGCCGCCAGCGCCGAAGAAGGCCAAGCCATGAAGCGCCATGTCCTGCTGATGGCCGGCGCGCTGGCGCTGGCCGGCTGCGCCGCCACCGCGCCGCCGCAGCCGCCATCGGCATTGCAGCTGCCGTCCGGCTGGCGCGCGCAGGGGGCCGGTGCGCCGGTGCTCATTGCCGCCTCCGATGGCGCGCAGGTGGAGCCGCTGTGGTGGCAAGCGTTCGGCGATCCGGTCTTGAGCGACCTGGTGGGCGAGGCGCTGGCGCGCAACGGCGACTTGCGCGTGGCGCGTGCCCGCGTGCAGGAATACCGCGCGCGCCTGGCGCAGGCCGACGCGAACCGCGCGCCCAACCTGGCCTTCGACGGCTCGCCCACGCGCACGCGCACCCTGGCGTCCAGCGGTAAACCGTATGTGACGAATGTCTTCCAGGCCGAACTGCAGGCCAGCTATGAAATCGACGTGTGGGGCCGGCTGGCCAATCTGAGCGATGCAGCCGGCGAGAGTTACCGCGCCGAACAGGCCAGCCTCGATGCGGCAGCCCTGTCGATCGCCGCCAGTGTGGCGACGAGTTACCTGAATCTGCGGGGGCTCGACGCGCAGCTGGCGCTCACGCAATCGACGCTGCAGCTGCGCGAACAGTCGCGCGAGCTGGCGCGCAAGCAGTTCGAGGTGGGCTACAGCTCGCGGCTGGAATGGCTGCAGGCGCAATCGGAATACCATGCGGCGGCCGAGCAGGTGCCGCAGCTGCAGCGGCAGATCTTTGAACAGGAAAACGCGCTGGCCGTCCTCGTCGGCGGCAATCCCGGCCCCATCGCGCGCGGCTTGCCGCTGGCCGAACTGGCGGCGCCGGGCGTGCCTGCCGGCCTGCCGTCCGAATTGCTGCGCCGGCGGCCCGACATCGCGCGCGCGGAACACAACCTGGCGGCCGCCAACGCCAGCCTGGCCGCCACGCGCGACCAGCTGCTGCCCTCGTTCAAGCTGACGGCCGTCGGCGGCGGGCAAGCCACGACGCTCACGGATTTCCTGCATGCGCCCACGGCCCTGTGGCGGCTGACTGCGCTGGCGGCCGGTCCCCTGTTCGATGGCGGGCGCGTGCAGGCGCAGACGGATGCGGCAGGCGCGCAGCGCGACCAGCTCGCGTACACCTATGAAAACGTGGTGCGCAATGCCTTCGCCGAAACGGAGAACAGCCTGGGCGCCATCTACCGCCTGCAGCAGCAGGTCGTGGAAAACGACGCGCGCCGCGCCACGGCGGCGGACACCCTGCGCATCGCGCATAACCGCTACCGCAATGGCTATGCCTCGTACCTGGAAGAGCTGGACGCCCAGCGTACCCTGTACAGCGCCGACGTGGGTCTGCTGCAACTGAAGACGCGCCTCCTCGTCGCCTCCGTCGACCTGTACCGGGCAATGGGCGGCGGCTGGGCGGCAACGGCCCGCCCTTAACGCCAGTCCTGGCCAGTCCCGGCCAGTCCTGGCAGGGGATGGATTCCGCTGCCGGGACAAGCGCCTGCTCCCTCCTGTCGCAGCATCCGGGTTTTTTGCCAGGATGCAGGCGCCCCGGTAAGGTCTTGCCGCCCTTTCCCAAAACTCCCCTGCTTTTCCCCTGTCCGCGGCGGCGCGTTGCCGATTTTCTTTGTTGTATTTTGACGACATAATTTTCACGGCGATATGCACAAAAAATTTCCACATGGAATTCTTTTGTGTTTTTTAGCGTGCAGCGCTTGTGATACCAATAAACATTGTCATTTGAATTATTTTTAGTATCACATGGGAAACACTTTTATTTTTGATATGTTCGGTAGCGTACATACTGGCATATAGAGCGGAATTGGCATCTTTACCTTCTTTTTCTGCCATTTTCAGGGCTGGATGCAAAAAAAAGCAGTCGTAGTACCAATTTTTAAAAATAACAAAATAGACACACTTATTTGCACAAAGGCAAGTGCATTTGAGGAGCTTTTGTACTTTCTTGTCTATTCTCAATTGATTAATCATTTAATATTTTTATTGCTTGTGAAGCATTAAAAAATGCACCAGAATGTCGCAAACCATCAATGTTGTCATAAATTACACATTGAATATTTGTTGACTTTCGTGCCGCCTTGCCATGTCCGCAGGGTGAAAAAGCAGGCCGTTCGCTGTTTTTTCTGGGCCGGAAGTGCCGTTGCAGCACACCGCACAACCCCCTGACGACTGCCATGCCTATGTCCTCCTTTTTGCGCACTATCTTTTCCTGTCTGATCTCCTGCAAGCGGGGAGGGCCGCGCGGTCTCCTGCAGCGCCTGTTATGGCTGATCGCCTGTTTCTGCACCCTTGGCGCGGCGGGAACGGCGTCGGCGGCGACAATCGACTTGTCCGTTTCCGCCTACCTGCAGGCGCCAGACCCCGTGCCGCGCGGCGGCAAGGCCAGCTTTTCGGTGGTGGTGACGAACAATGAGGACCTGGTCGATGCGACGGGCACCGTGCGCCTGGCGGTGGAATTGCCCGCCAATGTGAATTTTGCGTCGAGCACGGCGCCGGCCGGTTGCGCCTTCAATCTGGCAGCCAGTCCGCAATTGCTCACTTGCACGCGCAGCGGACTGGGCAAGACCGCGAACTGGACGGTCAATTTCAGCGGCACGGGCTCGGCGGCGTCTGCCGTGGTGACCAAGGCCAGCGTGTCTTTTGTCAACGTGGACACGGACGGCAACAGTTTCAACAACGATTCGATCAAGACGGTCACCGTCATCAAGGGCGCGGACCTGAGTGTCGCCGCCAGCGGCACGACGGGCTTGAGCGGTTGTCCCGCCGCTTGTACGGCAGCGGCCGGCGCAACGGTGGGCTACCGGGTGGACGTGGCAAATGCCGGTCCGGACAGCGCATCGCAATTCAAGGTCACGTACAACTTGCCGGCCAGCGCAGATTTTACCTATGCGTCGGCGTCCGGCACGGGCTGGGCATGCGCCCGTTCGGGCACCGTGCTGACCTGTACCTACAGCGGCGCGGCCATCGGCGTGGGGCAGCAAGCTCCCCCCATCACGATCGGCGGGCGCATCGTCAAGAGCATCGCCGGCACCATCACCAACGGCGCGTCGGTGGCTTCGAGCGACTTGCAGACCGGCGATCCGGAAGATGGCAACAACGGACCGAGCCAGGTCATCGTCACGGTCAAGCCGGGCACCGACCTCGATGCCCGGCAAACCCTGGTGTCGAACGCCAGCGGCCTGAGCTCGTTGACGCAGGGCGAGGCGGTCAGCCTGAATCTGTGGGCCGTCAATAGCGGCACGCAGGATGCCAGCGGCGTCACCGTGAAGACGACGGTATCCGGCGATTTCACGATCGGCACCTTGCCGGCAGGCTGCGCCAAGGCTGGCCAGACGATCACCTGCAATGTCGGCGCGCTGGCGCTGGGCGCCACCTCTTCCAAGTTCCTGATTCCGCTGACCGTCGCCACGGGTGCGACGGGCGGCGCGAATGTGGTGGACGTGGCACGCAGCGCCCCGCTCGACGGCTTGAACAATCCCGCCTCGGCCACCTACACCATCGTCGCGCCATTCGCCCACCTGACCCTGAGCAAGAGCAAGTCGCCAGGACTGGTCGCGGCGAATGGCCTGATCACCAATACCGTCACGGTCACCAATGCGAGCACCTCCACCAGTGCCGCCAGCGGCACCGTGACCGTGACCGATACCTTGTCGCCGCAAGAAAGCTATGTGAGCGCCAGCGGCGCGGGCTGGACGTGCAGCGCGGCGGGACAGCTGGTGACCTGCACCTACACGATCTCCGGCAGCCTGGCGCGCGGCGCGAAACTGCCTGCCCTGGTTCTGACCACGCGCGCGCAAGCGGGTTTTTCCGGCACCTTGAGCAATACCGCCTGTACCGGCATGGCCGCCGGGTCTGCGCACCAGCCGCCGGACAATGCGAGCACGGGCAATTGCGACACCGCCAGCGTCACATCGACGCCGTTGAACGTCGACCTGGCCATCGTCAAGACGGCGTCCCTGGTCAGCTTGCCGGCCGCCTCGAATACCTTCAGCTATACCCTGGTGGTCAGCAATGCTGGCCCGGACAGCGCACCGACAGTCAAGGTGGTCGACGCCTTGCCGCACTGGTACAACGGCAGCGGCGGCACCACGGGCGGCAGCGTCGTGCTGGCCGGCAGCGGCGCAGGCGAAAGCTGCAGCTTTGCGTCGACCATCACGTGCACGCTGCTGAACCTGGGCAATGGCGCGTCGCGCACCATCACCATCACGCTCAATCGCCCGTTGAAGGACGGCGCCTTGCTCAATACCGCCAAGGTATCGAGCCCGGATGCCATCGACACCGATGCGGCCAACAACAGCTCCGGCGCCACCGTCACCGTGGTGCCGCAGGCCGACGTCGGCGTCACGGCGATGGCCGGTGCGCCGAACCCCGTGCGCGTCGGCGTGCCGCTGGTGTTCACCACCTCGATCCGCAACAATGGCCCCAGCAGCGCGGCAAATGTGGTGCTGCGCCAGGTCATCGATCCAGCCCGCATGGCGTATGTGGCCGGTTCGGCCAGCATCGCGGGCAGCGCCGCGCAATGCACGCTGGTGCCCGCCTTCAGCGGTGCGCCCTATGCGGGACAGGCCGGCATCGAATGCCGGACCTTTGGACTCGGCGATGGCGAGACGCGCCAGCTGATCTTCTCTGTCATCCCCGTGTTCCCGTACCCGGATGCGCTCGACGCGGCCTATGCCACCAGCGCCACCATCAGCACGACGACCGACGACAGCAACGCGGCCAACAACAGCAACAGCACCACCGTCACCGTGATCAGCAAGGAGCTGGACCTGAGCGTGTCGGCCGTCGATACGGGCTACGAACAGAGCCCGTTCGGCGATACGCTGGTGTACAAGGTCACCGTGCAAAACAACGGGCCGTCGCTGGCCACCGGCCTGAAGCTGGTCGTGACCCCTGTGCCGCCGCCGCAAAACGGCGCTGCCGTTCCCTATACCATGCTGTGGAATGCCGCAGGTACCACCTTGCCGGCCGGCGCCTCGTGCAGCCAGCCGGGCGGCGCGGGCACGAACCTGGTGTGCTACCTGGCCAGCGTGCCCGGCGATAGCACGCTGTCCAGCGGCGCCAGCCGCGTGTTCGGCCTGAAATTCGATACGGGTCCCGTCAGCAATGCGCCGCTGGGATCGATCACCTACAAGATCAACGCCAGCGTCGAATCGCTGGAAACGGGTGCGGCGCCGTTTGCCGGCGACAAGCTGGCGACGAACAACGTGGTGGAAGAAACCACCACCGTGCTGCCGAAGACCGACCTGATGCTGGTATCGAAAACCGTTTCGCCCGCATCGCCGTTCAGCATCAACCAGCCCTTTACCTACACCCTGGTGGTGGGGAATCTGGGTCCCGCCCTGGCGGCCAGCACGGTCGTCACCGACGTGCTGCCGGCCGGCTTCGTGCTGACGGGTGCACCGATGGCACGCCTTGGCTCGGGCGCTTCGCTAACCTTGAACAACTGCGTCAGCAGCGGTTCGCCGGTCACCGTGACCTGCACGCTGGGCGTGCTGCCGATTGCATCGGGCGCAGCCGACACGGCCAACCTGGTCAGCATCACCATCCCCGTGAAGGCGCCGTACCCGGCCTATGCGGGACCGTTCGCCAGCAATATCACGAATACCGCCAGCATCGTGCCGACGCCGGGCACCTCGCGCGATCCGAACGCCGGCAACAACAGTGCCAGCGTCGACGTGCAGATCGTCAAATCGAGCATCGCCGGCTCCGTGTATAACGATGCGAACCGCAGCAACGGCATGGATGCCGGTGAAAAGATCACCAGCAGCGTGACGTTCTCGCTGTACGGCCAGGATTTCTGGGGCAACGATATCGGCACGGCGGGCGCGCCGCTGACCCTCAGCACCAGCAGCGGCGACTTCCTGTTCGACCGCCTGCCGCGCTCCGCGGCCGGCGGCTATACCCTCGTCGAGACACAGCCGGCCAGCTACGCCGACCTGTTTGAAGTCGCGGGCACGGCCGGTGGCACGCCGCCGCCGGCCAGCTGCGACAACGGCGCCAACTGTTCCGCCAGCGCGGCGCACAACACCATCGGCCAGATCGTGCTGGCGCCGAATACGGCGGCGACGGGCTACCTGTTCCAGGAATACGCGCATGCGGCCATCAGCGGCTACGTGTACGCCGACAAGAACAACAACGGCTTGCGCGAGGCGGGCGAAAATGGCATCGCCGGCGTGCAGGTGAAGCTCTCCGGCCAGACCTTCTGGGGCGCCGACGTGTGCGTCGCGATGGGTAGCGCGTGCACGGCCACCACCGACGCCAATGGCAAATACAGCTTCACGAATGTCCCGCCTAGCCGGCTGGGAGAATCCTACACGGTGACCGAACTGGCCCAGCCTGCCGGCCATGCGGATGGCAAGGAGCAGAACGGCGCCGGCAATGTCGTGGCGAACAGCGCGGGACGCGCGGCGCCGGAAGGCATCGTCATCGGCAGTATCGAACCGGGCCTGAGCTACACCGAGCGCAATTTCGGCGAACTGGCGCTGGCGTCGATTGCCGGCAGCGTCTACATGGACAGCAACCGCGATGCGGTGCGCCAGGGTGGTGAAAGCACGGGCGTGGCCGGTGTCACGCTGACCCTGAGTGGCAACGACCATCTCGGTCATCCCGTCTGTCCCGGCATTGCCGTGCCGAGCTGCACCTTCCAGACGGGTGCGGACGGCAGTTACCTGATTGCGGGCCTGGCGCCGAGCGACGCTGCCGGCTATGCCGTGACGGTCACGCCGCCAGCCAGCCTGTATCACACGGGTGCGCAGGCAGGCAGCCTGGGTGGCCTGATCGACGGCGCCGTGCGCGTGCCTGGCGCGGGCGTGCCCGGTGCGGCGATCCGGACTGCCGGCGCCATCGTGCTGCTGCCCGGCGCCACGGCGACGGGCTACCATTTCGGCCAGGCGCCAGGCGCGGCTGGCGGCGTGGCGCAGTCGCTGTCCGGTTACGTGTATATCGATGCAAACCGCAACGGCCGCAAGGATGGGGGCGAGACGGGCATCGCCGGCGTGACGATCACGCTGTCGGGCACCACGGCGGACGGCTTCGACGTCTGCAGCGTGATCGTGCCTGCCTTGTGCACGCTGCAAACGGCGGGCGACGGCGGCTACAGCTTCACGGGCCTGCCGCAAAGCGACGGCAACGGCTATGCCGTGGCTGAAACCCAGCCTGCCGCCTACCTCGATGGCGCGGAAAGCGTGGGCACGGTCAATGGCGTCGCGACAGGCCGCATCGGCGGCAGTGCGCCCCGTTTCGACCAGTTCAACGGCATCGTGCTGCCGAACGGCGGCAGCGCGCGCGATTACAATTTTGGCGAACTGACGGGCAGCATCGCCGGCAAGGTCTACCTCGATGTGGACGGCAATGGCGCGGCCGGCAGCGGCGATACGCCGCTGGCTGGCGTGACCTTGACGCTGACGGGTGGGGCAGGCGGTCCCGTGACGGTGCTGACCGATGCCAACGGCGCCTACCGTTTCGACGGCCTGCTCGCCGGTACTTATACCGTGACGCAGACGCAGCCGGTCAATTACGCCGATGCGGCGCAGGCGGCCGGCAATGGCGGCGGCAATGCCAGCGTGGCCAACGTGGTCAGCGCCATCGCGCTGGCGCCGGGTGCGCAATTGACGGGCTACGATTTCGGCGAGAAGACAGGTGCCATCAGCGGCGCCGTCTACGTCGACGCGAACGACAATGGCGTACGCGATGCGGGTGAAACCGCGGGTATCGCCGGCGTTACCATCACCCTGACCGGCATCGCCCGCGATGGCGTGACGCCAGTCAACCGCACGGCCATCACGGCCGCCGACGGCAGCTACAGCTTGCGCGACCTGCCGCACGCGAATGCGGCCGGCTATACCTTGGTGGAAACGCAGCCGGCCGCCTATCTGGACGGACGCCAGCGCAAGGGCCTGATCGACGGCGCCGCCGCCTGCGCCAATCCGGCCTGCGACATCGGTACGGCCAATACCATCGCGCGCATTCCATTCGATGCGGCGAAGAGCCATACGCGTTTTGACTTCGGCGAACTGCAGGCGGCGAGCATTTCCGGCCGCGTGTACGGAGATGCGAACGACAGCAGCAGCTACGAGAAGGGCGAAGGCTTGCCGGGCGTGAGCCTGACGCTGAGCGGCATCGACAGCCACGGCAAGCCGGTCAATGTCACCGTCGTCACGGACGCCGATGGCAGCTACACCTTCCCTGGCCTGTATCCGTCCGGTCCTGCCGGCTACACGGTCACTGAAACGCAGCCGGCCGGCCTGGGCAACTATCCAGGCGCCACGGGCACGGTTGTCGGCAGCATCAACGGCAAACCGGTTGGTACCGGCGTGGTGGATGTCGTCAGCGCCATCGTCCTGCCGCCCCAGGGCAATGGCAGCGGCTATGATTTCCGCGAACAGGTGTCGTCGTTGCGCGGTTTCGTGTATCGCGACCTGAACGACAACGGCGCCATGGACGCGGGGGAAGCGGGCATCGCCGACATTGAAATCACTGTGCGCGGCGCGAACGGCTTGACCCGTACGGCGGTGACGGGAAGCGATGGCAGCTACCGCTTCGACGGCCTGCCTGCCGGTACCTACAGCCTGCTGGAAAGCCAGCCTGCCGTGTATCTCGACGGCCGCGAAACGGCCGGCAGCGCCGGCGGCAAGGTGAACAACGCCAGCTTCGGCGCGGCGCCGGAACACAACACGATCGGCGACATCGTGCTGCCGGTGGCGACGCAGGCAAGCGGCTACCTGTTTGGCGAACGCCATATGCTGGGCAAGATCGGCGGCGTGGTGTATGCCGACCTGAATAACGACGGCATCCGCAACGATGGCGAGTCAGGCATTGCCGGCGTGACGGTGGTCCTGAGCGGCACGTCCGTCGATGGCAAGCCCGTCAAGCTGAGCGTGCTGACGGGCGCCGACGGCAGCTATCTGTTCGACACGGTGCCAGTCAGCGACGCCGCCGGCTACACCCTGACGGAAACGCAGCCGGCCGCTTATGTGGACGGCAAGACGGCGGTGCTGCCAGGATCGGTGGGCACGGCCAACGCCAGCAAGCCTGTCGGCGTGGGCAACAAGGATACGATCACCGGCATCAAGCTGGCGGCGGGCGACGACATGCGCGGCTATCTGTTCGGGGAGAAGGGCATCCCGCAATTGAAGCCGCCCATCATCAACGGCTACGTATGGCTGAACCGCGACGGCAGCCGTGTGCGTCCGCTCGACGGCAGCCAGGCTGGCGTGGCTGGCTGGACGGCCGAGCTGCACCAGGAAGGCAAATTGATCTGCCGCGCCATCACGGACGAGAAAGGCTTCTACCAGTTCGACAACCTGCATTGCCCCGGTTACGAGGCGAGCGGCTTGCCGACGGGTTCCGGCTATGCGATCACCTTCCTCAAGGATGGCAACAACATGCCGAATGTGCCCGTGTCGACGGGAGGCGAAGGCGTGGTGGTGCCGGGTGGCAGCCGCATCACCAACCTGACCTTGCGCGACGGCGACCGTGTCGTCGAGCAGAATCTGCCGCTCGATCCGGCCGGCGTGGTGTACGACTCCGTGACGCGCAAGCCGGTGGCTGGCGCCGTCGTGTCGATCAGCGGCCCTGCGGGTTTCGACAGCGCCACGCACCTGGTCGGTGGTGTTGCTGAGCAGACGCAAACCGTGGGTAGCGACGGCATGTACCAGTTCCTGCTGCAGAACGGCTTCCCCAGCGGCGTGTATACGCTGAGCGTGGTGGCGCCGACGAATTACCTGCTGGCGCCGTCCGGCAGCCTGCCGGCCTGCAAGGGACCGCTGACGGTGGGCCTGGTGCCGGATCCGGCCTTTATCCAGGCCAGCGAGCTGGCGCCGGCATTGTCGACGAAGATGGAACTCGATCCGAACAACTGCACGGGACTGATCGCCGGAGGCGCCAGGACCACGCAGTATTACCTGAGCTTTGTCATCACGAATGGCGGTTCGGCTCCGATCCTGAACAACCATATCCCGCTCGACCCGCTGGGCAGCGACAGCATCATGGTGACGAAGACGACGCCGATGCTGAACGTCACGCGCGGCGACCTGGTGCCGTACACGATCACTGCCAGCAATCCGCAGGCGGCGACCCTGGGCGCGATGGAGGTGCGCGACCTGATACCGGCCGGCTTCAAGTACCGCGTCGGCAGCGCGACCCGCAATGGCGTGCCGGCGGAACCTGTCGTCGATGGCCGCAGCTTGCGCTGGAAGGAAAGCGGTTTCGCGCCGAAGGAGAAGAAGACCTACAAGCTGATGCTGATGGTGGGCAGCGGCGTTGGCGATGGCGAATACGTCAACCAGGCCTGGGCAGCGACGGGCGAGACGCGTATTTCCAACCTGGCTACCGCCACGGTGCGCGTGGTGCCGGATGCCACTTTCGATTGTCCCGACATCATCGGCAAGGTGTTCGACGACCGGAACGCGAATGGCTACCAGGATGACGGCGAGGCGGGGATTGCCGGCGTGCGCATGGCGACGGCGCGCGGCTTGCTGGTGACGACGGATGCGGAAGGACGCTTCCACGTGGCTTGTCCGGCGATTCCGAATGCGGACCGCGGCTCGAACTTCGTCATGAAGCTCGATGACCGCACCCTGCCGAGCGGCTACCGCGTCACGACGGAAAATCCGCGCGATGTGCGCCTGACCCGAGGCAAGGTGGTCAAGCTGAACTTCGGCGCCACCATCCACCGTGTCGTGCGTCTTGAGCTGAGCGACGCCGCATTCGTCGCGGGCGAAACGACCTTGCAGCCGGAATGGGCCGGACGCATCGAAGGACTGGTGGCCAGCCTGCGCGCCAAGCCATCGGTACTGCGCATCGCGTATGCCGCTGGCGGCGATGCCGCGCTGGCGCAGCGCCGCAGCAAGGCGATCGAAAGCGAGATGCAGGCGCGCTGGCAGGCACTGCAAAACGAATATCCCCTCGTCATCGAGATCGAGGGCGCACAATGAAACCGAAAATTACCATGAACGTTAGCAATCAAGGCACCTTCAAAGCGGCGGCCAGGCCGGTCCCCAAACGGCTCGTGTATTTGCTCGGCAGCATAGGCTTTGTCTGTCTGGGCGCGCATGCGCAAACGGCAAACGAGCACGCGCTGCGGGGGAAAATGCTGGACCGGAGCCACAGCATGGGGGCGCAGCAGCCCTCGAGCGGCGAGCAGGAGTCGCCCGCTTTCAGCGACCTGGCGCCATCTGGCCTGAGCCGCGCCGAGCGCCGCGTGATCCTGGAAGCGGTGCCGCCGGCCACGCCGGCGCAGCAGAGCGTGACCTTCGACGATCTGCTGTCGGGCACCAATTTCGAGTCCGGCCGCGATGTGCTGCTGCCGGCCGCCACGGCCCGGCTTGACGCGCTTGCCGCACGTTTGCGCGGCAAGCAGAAGGTGCGCGTGCAGGTGATCGGGCATACGGACAACCAGCGCATCGCCGCCTGGTTGAAACCGACTTTCCCGACCAACCAGCATCTGTCGGAGGCGCGCGCGCTGGCCGTCACGGCCTATCTGATGCGCGCGCTGGACTTGCCGGCGTCGGCCTTCTCCGCCAGCGGCAAGGGCGAGAGCGAAGCGATCGCGTCGAACGCCACGCCGCAAGGCATGGCGCAGAACCGCCGCACGGAAATCCGTGCCTGGTACGAGGAAGCCGTCGAACTGCCGGCTGTCGCCGCCGCACCGCCGAAGCGCATCGAGACGGTGGTGCAGGTCGACGATTGCGCCGTCGCCAGCCAGCTGGCCAACCGCGATGCAGCCTTCTCCATCAGCATAGACGGCGTGGTGCAGGACACCGATACGCCGCAGCAGGAGGCGGACCGCCAGCGCTGCGTCGACGTGGCGCTGGAGCGTTCCGACATCCAGGTCAAGTACGACCCCCTGAATGTGGCGCCGGCCTTGAATGTCTGGCTGGCAGCGCCTTATGCGCAGCGCCAGGCGCCTGTGCGTTTTGGCACGTACACCAATTACGCATTTTTCCAGCAGCGCGCCGAGATCCGCATCTTCGCCAAGGGACAGAGCACGCAGGAGCAGCCATTTGCGATTGTGCCCGCGACGATGGGCGAAGCGACGGCCTGGCAGGCACCGGCCGATGCGCCGGAGCAGATCGGCTACCTGCTGCGCGTCTACGACGCAGGCGGCAAGTTCGACGAGACGCGTTTGCAGCCACTGCGCCTGCTCGATGCGGCGCCGCCCGAAGCGCCGGGCAGGAAGGACGGCGGCGATGCCTTGGCCGGTTGGGGCGAGTCGAGCCTGATCTTGCGCAATATCGATGCATCGGGCGGCAGCGTCACCATCAGCGGCGAGAAGATCAAGCCTGGCCAGCAGGTGACGGCGCTGGGCATGGTCGTGCCGGTCGACGCCAGCGGCAAGTTCGCCATGCGCCAGATCATGCGCCCTGGACCGCATACGGTGGAAGTGGCCGTGAAGGATGGCAGCGGGGCCGGCATGACCTTCCGCCGCAACCTGAACATCGCCGACAGCGACTGGTTCTATGTGGCGCTGGCCGACCTGACCATTGGCCGCGACCGCACGAAAGGCCCGGCGGAACTGGTCACGGGCGACACGCAGCACTACAAGAACGAGACCTGGGCCGACGGCCGCGGCGCGTTTTACTTGAAGGGCAAGATCAGGGGCGACTACCTGCTGACGGCCAGCGCCGACACGCGCGAGCAGCCCCTGCGCGACCTGTTCCACAATTTCCAGAGCAAGGACCCGAACTACCTGCTGCGCCGCATCGATCCGGATAAATACTATCCCGTGTACGGCGACGACAGCACCACCGTCGACGATGCGCCTACCCAGGGGCGCTTTTACGTGCGCCTGGAAAAAGGCGATTCGTCCGTCATGTGGGGGAATTTCCAGACCACCTGGAGCGGCTCGGAACTGGCCCAGTACAGCCGCGGCCTGTATGGCGCCAACCTGTTGTGGAATGGCGCCGCCAGCACCAGCCATGGCGAAAAGGCCAGCACGGTCAACGCCTTTGCCGCTTCGCCGGGCACCTTGCAGTCGCGCGAGGAATTTCGCGGCACGGGCGGTTCGCAATACTATCTGCGCCACCTGGACCTGACGCAGGGCTCGGAACGCCTGTGGGTGGAAGTGCGCGACAAGGATTCGGGCCTGGTGATCGAGCGCATCCAGCTGACGCCTTCGCAGGATTATGAAATCAACTACCTGCAGGGACGCCTGACCTTGCGCTCGCCGCTGTCCTCCGTGGCCGATGGCGGCGCGCTGGTGCAAAGCGCCAGCTTGAGCGGCAACCCCGTGTACCTGGTGGCGACGTACGAGTATGTGCCGGGCCTGAGCGCCATTTCCGGTACCTCGGTAGGGGTGCGCGCCAGCCACTGGTTCAACGACCATGTGCGCATCGGGGCCAGCAATTATCACCAGGGCGAACAGGGTTCGGACCAGACCCTCAAGGAACTGGACCTGACCTTGCGCTACAGGCCGGGTACCTGGATCAAGGCCGAGGCAGCCCGTTCCAGCGGCGACGCCAGCAGCGTGCTCAGTTCATCGAGCGGAGGCTTCGATTTCAACCAGACGACGGCGGGCGGCCGCCCCGCCAACGCGAAGCGCTTCGACGGCGCGCTGGACCTGGCCGACCTGGGCGGCGCGGCGCGCGGCCGCATCGCCGCCTACTGGCAGGACCGCGAAGCCGGTTACGCGGGACCGGGCATGCAGACCCTGAACGGCGAGGCCGTGCGGCAAACGGGCCTGGCGGCGACGGTGCCGCTGGGCGAGCGCACGGAAGTGTCGTTGAAGGTGGATGACCGCACGGCCACCAGCCAGGATGCGCGCGCAGTGGAAGCGGCGCTGCGCCACAAGCTCGATGCGGAGTGGGGCGTGTCGGCAGGTCTGCGGCACGACCGCCGCGACAATGCGGCTGGCAGGGACAATGCCAGCGCCATCCTGAGTCAGGATGGCGGGCGCAGCGACGCCGTGCTGCGCGTCGACTATCGGCCATTGCAGCAGGGCCAGCAAGCCCGGGATGGCGCGCTGGAAAAGACGCCGGCGTCGAACGCCGTGCCGCAGCAGGGACTGGAAGGCGGCATCACGGGCCAGCTGGTGACGCAGGGACGCGAGGCAGGCATGGCCGGCGGTCCGCAGTACGGCCCCGACACCACGCTCGCTTCCGGCGTGGCCTCGGCGCGCGTGGCAGGATTGCTGTACGCGCCGTGGGACATGTACGGCTTCGTGCAGCATACCTTGTCGCGCAGCGGCAACCGCGCCCTGAATGACCGCGCGGGACTGGGTGGAACCTACCAGGTGAGCGAACGCCTGCGCCTGGGGGCGGAAGCGTCGGGCGGCAGCGGCGGCGCGGGCGGCCAGCTGTTCGGCAACATGCAGATGGATGAGCGCAGCAGCGTTTACCTGAACTACCGCATGGAGACGGAAACGCCGGACGTGAACTACAGCGGCCGTCAGTCCACGCTGACGGCGGGCAGCCGCTACCGCCTGAACGACAAGGCGGGCCTGTTTGCGGAAAGCCGCTGGGGCAATGGCGCGGGGCCGCAAAGCCTGACGCACGCGTTCGGCGTGGACCTGGCGCCCACCGAGCGCTGGACCACGGGCATCAAGTTCGAGACGGGCACGCTGTCGAATCCCCTGTCGGGCGACTTGAAGCGCGACGCCATCGGCCTGACGGCGGCATATGCCTACGAGCGGCTGAAGTTTTCCAGTGCGCTGGAGTTCCGCACGGACCGCACGAAGTCGCTGGGGACGGTGGATGGCAGTTGCGCCACCATGCCGGCTGACGGCGGCTGCGCCACGGACGCGAACAGCGAACATCGCAAGGTGTGGCTGACGCGCAATGCGCTGAGCTACCAGCTGGACCGCGATTGGCGCCTGCTGGGCAAGTTCAACCTGTCGCGCAGCAGTTCCACGCGGGGTGCCTTCTACGATGGCGACTACACGGAAGTGGTGACGGGAGCGGCCTATCGCCCGGTCGACAACGACCGCTGGAATACCCTGTTCAAGTACACGTACTTTTACAACCTGCCTTCGCCAGGCCAGGTCGACGGCGTCACGGGCGGGGTGCTCGACTACACGCAGAAAAGCCATATCCTGAATGTCGATACGACGTATGACGTGCGGCCATGGCTGTCGTTGGGCGGGAAATTCGGCGTGCGCACGGGCCAGTTGCGCGCGTCGAAGACGCAAGGCGAGTGGTTTTCCAGCCGCGCGGAATTGCTGGTGCTGCGCGCCGACTTCCATATCGTCAAGGAGTGGGATGCCCTGATCGAGGGACGCAGGCTGAAGGCGCGCGAGGCGGGCGATGCGCGTGCCGGCGCCCTGGTCGGCGTCTACCGGCATGTGGCGAAGCACGCCAAGATCGGCATCGGCTACAACTTCACGACCTTCTCGGACGATTTGACGGATTTGTCGTATCGCAGCCGGGGCTGGTTCCTGAACGCCATCAGCACGTTCTGACGCCCATAGGCGCGCCAGGAAAGCAGGACGGTCTCGCGGCTGTCCTGCTTTTTTTTCGCCGTTCGCGTGTCTCCCCGGCGAGCTCGCCGCGGCGGCCGGTGTAATATTCTGGGCAGGGAAAGCGGCGGCATGGTGCCAGCGGCTCCCGTCACGAATGAACGAGGTCGCAGCATGACGATTTTTGGCATAGGCATCCACATCCTGATCGCAGTATTTTTTGCGGTTCACGTGGTGCGCAACGGGCAGCAGCTATACTGGCTGCTCATTTTATTCATGTTCCCGCTGCTGGGCAGCGTGGTGTATTTCTTCGCCATCTACCTGCCCAATTCGCGCCTGCCGCAAGGCGCGCGCAAGGTGGCTTCGGTGGCCGTGCAAGTGCTCGATCCGAATCGCGAACTGCGCGAGGCGAAAGCCGCTTTCGAGTACACGCCGACGGCGCAGAACCAGATGCGCCTGGCCAGCGCGCAGCTGGAAGCAGGCGATGCGCAGGAAGCGGCATCGACGTATGAAGCCTGCCTGCGGGGCGCGTTTTCCTCGGATCTGGAAATCCGCCTGGGCGCGGCACGCGCCTACCTGGAATGCGGGCGCGGCGCCGAGGCTTTGACGCACCTGGAGTTCATCCGCCGCACGGATATCCATTTCCGTCCCGAGATGGTGTCCCTGCTGACGGCGCGTGCGCTGGCGCAAAGCGGGCGCCAGCCGGAGGCGAAGGCGGAATTCGACGATGCGCTGGCGCGCTACAACAGCTTCGAGTGCCGCGCCGAATGCGCGATCTGGGCGCTGCAGCAGGGCGACAAAGTATTGTCGGAACGCCTGCTGCTCGATATCGACAGCGCCATGTCCCGTTGGAGCAGCCATACGCGTGCCATGTATGCGCCGCTGCTGGTGCGCCTGGAGGCGGCGCGCCGCTGATTTTTTGCCGGTGCCTGGCTCAGACGCCAGGCACCGTGTTCTTGCCCTCGATCAGTTTGTATCCCTTGCCATCGAAGCCATAGCGCGCGTGGCCGTTCAATGGCGTGGCGATGCGCGGCGGGTCTACGTCCGGCTTGACCGTGACGCCGGGCTTGATCTTCTCGGACGCGCCCTTGAAATCGATCAGCAAGTCATCGTAGGCGCCGCCATTGCGCGCTGGCGCGAAGCGCCAGCTGCCTGCCACCATCCAGCATTCATCCATGTCCGGCGTACAGGCGCCCATATTGTCCGAGTACAGGTCGATGCCGCCATCGAGCGCCGTCACCTTGCCGTCGCCGATTTCAAACAGGGCCAGCTGCGTGATGGTGTAGCCCTGGCCCGTATAGCCATGGCGGATCGCCAGTCCAGGCTTGTTCGCTCCCAGCATGACCCAGTGCACTTCACCCAGCTGCCCCGATGAACCCAGGGCGGCGATGTTTTCCAGCCGTTTCACGACTTGCCACTGGCCGTCTTCCGGCTGGCCCTTGGGCGCCAGGAAAAATACATTCAGCAGTCCCGGCGAGGCATGCGCCGATTCCGCCGTGCCTTCCGTGTTGGCCGTTTCCGCGTTTGCCACCAGGATGGCGCGGCCATCGGGCAGCAGCTTGTGGCTGACGGCACTGACCACGTAACTGAGTTTGTCGATATGGTTGTCAGGATCGGACAGGTCGGCCAGCGCATCGTCGCTGTCGCTGCGATAGTCCTTGCCGAAGACGGCGCGCATCATGCCCACTTCGAGCTCGCGCGCTTGCGGCGTGTTCATCGCCTCCGTCCTGGGCGCGGTGGCGGCCGGCGGCGGCACGTGTTCGGCCGATGCCGTGTCGGCTGCCTCAGCGGCTGCGGGGACATCGGTTGCCACGTCAGCTGCCAAGTCGGCGCTGGCGGGGGCGGTCTTGTCCGAGCAGGCGCCGAGCAGTGCGGATACCAGTAGCAGGACGAGCGGGGTGCGGTAATTCATAGGCAGGGCAGATTGCGTTCATGGAGAATGGGCGCAGTATGCCAGATAGATGGAAGCGAGGGAGCGCGGCCTGGCGGCCGGTCCTTCGCTTCCTTGCCCGCAGGGGGCGATTTTGCAAACGGTGGCGGCGCTTATTTTTCCAGCGCCACCTTGTCATCGCGCCGCAGCGGCGCCTTCTGGCGGCGCAGTCTGGCCATGCCGCGCTTGAGCAGGTGCTCCAGGTCGTCGATATAGGTGAACACGGCCGGCACCACCAGCAGGCTCAGTAAAGTCGACGTGATCAGGCCGCCGATGACGGTAATGGCCATCGGCGAACGGAAGCTGGGGTCGGCGCCCCAGCCCAGCGCCAGCGGCATCATGCCGGCACCCATGGCGATCGTCGTCATCAAAATGGGCCGGCTGCGCTTGTGGCAGGCGTCGACCAGCGCATCGAAGCGGTTCATGCCGGCCTGGCGCGCCAGGATCGCATAGTCGACCAGCAGGATCGAGTTCTTGGTGACGATCCCCATCAGCATGATCAGGCCGATCATCGACGGCATCGACAGGGCGCTGCCTGTGATCAGCAGGGCCACGAAGGCGCCGCCGATCGACAGCGGCAGCGCCGCCAGGATGGTCACCGGCTGCATGAAGTCCTTGAACAGCAGCACCAGCACGCAGTAGATGCACAGCACGCCGATCAGCATGGCCAGGCCGAAGCTGGCGAACAGCGAGGCCATTTCCTGCGCGTCGCCCAGTTCGGCGATCTTCACGGATGGCGGCAGATTCTTCATCGACGGCAGCGCGCGCGCTTCTTCATTCAGTTCGCCCAGGGTGCGCGAACCGAGTTCCACGTCGAGGGTGACGTTGCGGCTGCGGTTCAAACGGTCGATCTGCGCCGGGCCGCTTTCCATCGTCACGGTGGCCACGTTCGCCAGGCGCACGGGACCATTTTTGCCGGGCACCGTCAGGCGCTCGATGGCGGCCAGGTCGGCGCGCACGCTGTTGGGCAGCTTGACGCGGATCGGTACCTGCCGCTCCGGCAGGTTCATCTTCGTCAGGTCCGTATCGTAGTCGCCGGCCGTGGCCACGCGCACCGTCTCGCCGATGGCTGCCGCCGTCACGCCCAGGTCGGCCGCCTTGGCAAAATCAGGGCGCACGATGATTTCCGGGCGCACCAGCGAAGCGCTGGAATTGACGTTGCCGATGCCTTTCAGGCCGCGCAGCTCGCGCTCGACCTTTTGTGCCGCCGCCATCAGCGCCACGGGGTCTTCCGAGCGCAGCACCAGCTGCATCTTGACGCCCGTGTCGGGCGGCCCCACCGTGAAGCGCGCGCCGGGTATCGTATCGAGCTTGTGGCGCAGCTGCGTTTCCAGGCCCGCCATCGATTCCTTGCGCTCCGTGCGGTGCACGGTGGTCAGGGTCAGCACGGCGCGGCGTGCCTCGGCAGCCGCGCCGGGAGCGAAGGCGTCGCCGCTGGAGCCGCCGCCAATCGAACTGAAGACGCCCTGGATGCCTGGCGTACGCATGGCCGCATCGCGCGCCAGGGCCGCCACGGCTTGCGTTTCGCCCAAGGTGGAGCCGGGAGGCAGTTCCAGGTTGATCTGCGTCTGCGCGCGGTCGGCGGCCGGCACGAAGCCCGTCGGCAGCAGCGGCACGAGCGCGATGGCACCGATAAAGAACAGGGCCGCAGCGATGGCCGTGGTGCCGCGGTGGTTCAGGCACCAGCGCATGACTTTCAGGTAGCGCGTCATTAGCCAGCCATCCTGTTCTTCCTTGTGCGGCAGCGGTTTCAAGATGTAGGCGGCCATCATCGGCGTGAGCAGGCGCGCGACCACCAGCGAGGCCAGTACGGCCAGCACGGCCGTCCAGCCGAACTGTTTGAAGAACAGGCCGGGAATGCCGCTCATGAAGGCCGTCGGCAGGAACACGGCTACCAGCGCGAAGGTGGTGGCGATCACCGCCATGCCGATTTCGTCGGCCGCTTCCATGGCCGCTTCCATGGGCGACTTGCCCATGCGCAGATGGCGCTCGATGTTTTCGATTTCCACGATAGCGTCGTCGACCAGCACGCCGACGACCAGCGCCAGCGACAGCAGGGTGACGGTGTTGAGCGTGTAACCGAACCAGTAGATGCCGAGGAAGGCTGGCATCACGGACAGGGGTAGGGCGGCGGCGGCCACCAAGGTGGCGCGCCAGTCGCGCAGGAACCACCACACCACCAGCACGGCCAGCAGCGCGCCTTCGTACAGCAGCTCCATCGAGCCGTCGAAGTTTTCCTCGACGGGGAAGGCATTGTCGATCGACTGCTGCAGCACGACATTCGGGTTTTCCTTCTGCAGGTCGGTGATGGCGTCGCGCGCGCCCTTGGCGACGGCCACTTCGCTGGCGCCCTTGGTGCGGAACACTTCAAAGGCGACGACGGTCTTGCCATCCTGCTCGGCCAGCGCGCGCGGTTCGGCGACCGTGTCGCGCACGGTGGCCACCTGGTCCAGGCGCACGTGGCGCCCGTCCGGCAGCGGTACTTCCACGCGCGACAGTTCATCGGCCGTTTTCACGGTGGCGATGGTGCGCACCGACTGCTCGGCGCCGCTGATGTCGCCCCGGCCGCCGGGCGCTTCGCGCTGCACCAGGCGCAGCTGGCGCGAGACATCGAGGGCCGACACTTTCAAGGCGGCCATGCGCGCCTCGTCGAGTTCCACCTGGATCTCGCGGTAGACGCCGCCCACGCGGGTGACGGCGCCCACGCCGGGCACGGTCAGGAGGCGCTTGGCCACCGTGTTGTCGACGAACCAGGACAGGTCAGGCGCGTCGAGCGGATTGTCGACGCCTGGTTTTGCTGTGGCGATAAAGGTCAGCACCACCCTGCCTGCGGTGGACGCCTTGGTGACGGTGGGGTCGCGCAGCTCGGCCGGCATGTCCGCCTTGACGCGCGCGACGGCGTCGCGCACATCGTTGACGGCTTCGGCGATCTGCTTTTCCAGGATGAATTCGACGGTCACCGTGACGACGCCGTCGAGCACCTTGGTGTAGATGTTTTTCACGCCTTGCAGGGTGGCGACGGAGTCTTCGATCTTGCGCGCCACTTCCGTTTCCAGCTGGGCTGGAGCGGCGCCTGGCAGCACCGCGCTGACGGTGACGATGGGCAGTTCGATATCGGGGAAATCCTGCACCGGATTGGCCTTGTAGGCCAGCAGCCCGGCCAGGGTCAGCAGCACGAACAGCATGATGGCCGGGATCGGATTCTTGATCGAGAGGGAGGAAAAATTCATGGTTTTTCCTTACTTTTTCGCTGCGGAAGGCTTGGCAGCCGCTGCGACCGGGGTTGCCACCGGGTTTTGAACATTCCGCACCAGGTCACCGTCATTGAGGAAGCCGGCGCCGCTGACGACGATGGTGGTGTCGGCCGTGATGCCGCCTAAAATCTCGATGCGGTCGCTCAGGCGCCGTCCGGCCTGCACCTTGATCTGGCTGACCCGCTGGTCGGCATTCAGGCGGAAGACATAACTGAAGCCATCGCGTACGGCAATCGCCTGCTGCGGCACCGTCAGCGCGCCCGAGGTGCCCAGTTCGAATTCGCCGCTGGCGTACATGCCGGCCTTGAACGGCGCATTGTTGCCGGTGCTGGCCGGCAGGTCCACGTACACGAGGGCCGAACGCGTCTGCGGGTCGACGGTAGGGGCGATCATGCGCACCTTGCCCGTCAAAACGCTGCCATTGGCTGCCTTGACTTGCGCCAGGGTGCCCGCTTTCAGGTTCAGCAGCTCGGTGGCCGTCACTTCGGCGCGCCATTCGAGGCGACCCTGGCGGATCATGCGGAACAGTTCCGTGCCGGCGCCTACGACGGAGCCGACGGTGGCCGAGCGCGCAGAGATGATGCCGCTGTCGGGCGCCACCACCTGCGTGTATTTCAGGCGTAGCTGTTGCGCCGCCAGTTGCGCCTTGGCGGATGCGATACGCGCGTTGGCCGTCTGTTCGGCCGTCAGGTACTGGCTGATCTGCTGCGCGCTGATGGCGCCCGTGCTTTGCAGCGAACGGGCGCGCTGCGCGTTGGCGGCGGCTTCCGCGGCATTCGCTTCCGCTTCCAGCACGGCGGCCTTCGCCTGCGCCACGTCGGCATTGACCGTGTCATTCGAGAACACGGCCAGCACCTGGCCGGCGCGCACGATGTCGCCGACATTCACGCGTACCTCGGTGAGGCGCAAGCCGTTCGATTCGCTGCCGATGACGGCTTCCTGCCAGGCGGCCACGTTGCCGTTGGCCTTCAGCTTGATGGGCAGGTTGGCCGTTTGCGGCTTGGCCGTGGTGACGGTGAGCGCCGGTTTTTGCGCCGCGTTCTTATCCTTGGCGTCGTCGGCCGCCGTGGAGGACGGGGAATATAGGGTAACGCCGGCACCCAGCACAACGCAGAGGGCGGCAAGGGCGAGAGCCATCGGTTTCAAGGTCATTTTTTTCATGTTGTCGTATCCGTCAGGGTGCGTTGTTGGCGATGGCGCTGCTGCTGTTCCAGCCGCCGCCGGCGGCGCGGTACAGCGCTACCCAGGCGGCGCTGCGTTCGCGCTCCAGGTTGACCACGGTGTTTTCGGCGGCCAGGCGCGTGCGGCGCGCGTCTTCCAGTTCGATCAGGCTGGCCAGGCCATTCTTGTAGCGGTCCTCGGTGGCGACAAACGACACGCGGTAGCCTTCCAGGGCCGTTTTCGCGTGGCCGCTGCGCGCGTCCGTGCTGGCCAGGTTGACCAGCGCCTCTTCCACTTCGCGCACGGCCTGGCGCACGCCGGCACGGTACTTCACCACGGCTTCGTCGTAGCGCGCCGTTGCCGCATCGACCTGGGCGCGGCGGGTGCCGCCGTCGAAAATGGGCAGGCTGACGGCCAGCGGGCCGATGCTCCAGGTGCTGGCCGTGATGCTGGTGCCTCCGGCGCGGATATTGCCCTTGCCGATGGAGCCGGCCAGGCTCAGGCGCGGGTAGCGCTGCGCCTGCGCGCCGCGCACTTCAAAGCTGGCGGCCGCCACTTCGCGTTCGGCGCTGTAGATATCGGGACGCTGGTCCAGGGTTTGCGCCGGCAGTTGCGCAATCGCCACGGGCGAGGGCAGGATAGCCGGGCTGGCCGCCAGCTTCTCGCGCAGCGACGCTTCCGGCATGGCCGACAGGGCCACCAGCGCCTTGACATTCACGTCGCACGCGGCGCGTTGTTCGATGGCGCGGCTGGCGCCTTCGGCGGCGCTGGCGCGGGCCAGGGCGGCGTTGGCGGGCGGCTGGAAGCCGGCGCCGGCGCTCAGCTCCGTCAGGCGTGCCGAGTCGCGGCGCGAGACGGCATCCTGTTCGGACACTGCCTGCAATTGCTGACAGGTGCGCAGGGCGTAGTACTGGTTTGCCACTTCGGCGGCCACCGAGACGCGGGCCTCATGCCAGAGAGCGCGCGCGCTGTCGTAGCGCTCCTGCGCCGCATCGCGCGTGGCGCGGTTGGCGCCGAAGACGTCGATTTCCCACGACGCCTGCAGCGCGGCCTGCGAGGTGGTGCCGCCGGGCTGCGCCGATTGCTGGCTGGTGCGCACCACGCTGCCCGTCGCATCGAGCGCTGGCGCAAGTGCGGCGCCGCTGGCGACTCTGTCCACGCGCGCCTGCACGATGCGCGAGCGGGCGGCGGCGATGGTCGGGCTGACCTGCTGCGCGTCGGTGATCAATTCCACCAGCAGGCTGTCACCCTGGCCCTGCCACCAGCTGGCCAGGTCCGTCAGCTTGCCGTTATGCGGCAGCGGCGCCTGCCACTGCACGGGTGCGCTGGCGGCCACCGCTGCGGGCGGCCCCTGCAGGGCGCAACCGCCCAGCGCCAGTACGATGCTGGCGGCCAGGACACGTTGAACGGTGCATCGAATAGTCGTCATGCTGGTCCTTCTGCTTGTCGTTGAGCGGTAAGGGTAGAGGGAGGAATGGCCAGGCGCTGGCGCTCCACGTCGGCCATGGCCAGCGCGTAGTCGGTCATGCGCGCCAGCCAGGTGTCGATGGCCTGCGGCGATTCCAATAGTTGCGGGCGCAGGGTTTGCAGCACTTCCGCACCCACCATGTGCTGCAGGGCCAGCGAAGCGATGGAAAAGGCCAGGCGGTGCATGTCGTCGCTGTCGTCGGGTGCGCCCAGGTGGCGCGCCAGCACGCGCGTGAGCGCCTCGTGCTCGGGGCGGATGTTCTGGTCGATTTCGCGCGCCCACAGGCCCGTCGGTTCGAGCATCTCGCGGCACCACAGGCGCATGCAGTCGCGCGCGATCTCGCCCTGCTGCATGGGGGCGAGCAGCTGCGCATAAAAGCCTTCCAGGCTTTGGCGCAGGGTGAAATGCGGTTGCTCGTACAGGGCGATATTGTCTTGCGGGTTCGGCGACTGCTGGGCGAAGGCGGCGCGGTACAGGCCCGCCTTGTCGCCAAAGTAATAGCTGATGGCCGCCGCGTTCGTGCCGGCCGCCTGCGCCAGTTCGCGCGTGGACGTCTTGGCGTAGCCCTGCTCGGCAAACAGGCGGATGGCGCTATGAAGCAGGCGCTCGCGCGACTGTTCGCCGTCGGAACGGGGCTTGCGCCCTTCGTCGGCGTGGGAAGTGGGGATGGCGTTTTTTTCAATCATGCCGGAGATTTAATCACATATCTCAAACGATTGATATAACTAAATCGTTTGATTTAGTTAAGGGAAGGTGAAGATGAGGGAAAACGCAGGCAAAAAAAAGCCCGCGGTTGTATTCGCGGGCGTAATCCAATGTTCGGAGAACGAATTGGAGGAGACAGTTCTACTATAGCGCTGAAAATGGTGCGGTGCAATACCGTAGAACTACTGTATCGGTCGGTCCTGGATGGCAAGAAATCAAAATTTCATGCTGCGGCGCACAGAAACTCAGGCCTTGCTGCGCAGGGCCAGTGTAAACGTGCTGCCGGAGCCGTAGTCGCTGTTGAAAAACAGGGCGCCGCCGATGGCGTTGGCCAGGTTCTGGCACAGGTACAGGCCCAGTCCCGCGCCTTCCACGTGGCGCGTGGAGGTGGAATCGAGCTGCGAGAAGGCCTGGAACAGCTTGGCCTGGTCTTCTTCCTTGATGCCGGCGCCGCTGTCGGCGATGCTCATTTCCGTCACCAGCACGCCGTCCTCGTCGCGCTGGGCAAGGCTGATGCGCACCGTGCCCTGTTCCGTGAACTTGATGGCGTTGTTGAGCAAGTTGATGAGGATTTGCGTCAATGCGCGGCGGTCCGTGTCGATGATGGCGGGCGGCTGGCCTTCTTCTCCCAGCGCCATTTCCAGCGCCAGGCCCTTTTGCTGGGCCAGGGGGCGCAGGGTGTCGGCCACGTCGGCCATCAGTTCCTGGCAGTGCACGGGTTCGATCGACAGGGTCAGCTTGCCCGCTTCGATCTTGGCCACGTCGAGGATGTCGTTGATCAGCGAGAGCAGATGACGCGCGCTGGCGCGGATGGTGTTCAGTTGCTTGTCCTGGTCGGATGTCAGGGGGCCGGGCAATTTCATCAGCAGCGCGCCCGTGAAGCCGATGATGGCGTTGAGCGGCGTGCGCAGTTCGTGCGACATGTTCGCGATGAAGGCCGACTTCATGCGGCTCGCCTCGGCCAGTTCCAGGTTTTTCAGGGCGATTTCGCGGTTGATGGTTTCCAGTTCGGCCGCATGGTGCGCCAGGCGCATGTTCAGCTCGATCACCTGGCGTTCGCGCGCCTGCAGTTCGCCGTTGACCTGCACCGCCTGTTCATACGTGGAGATCAGCAGGTCGAGGATTTGCTGGCGCTCCGCATTGATGAAGTGCTTCTGGTCGCCCAGGTACAGGGCGATGCCGATTTCCACATTCTGGTTCTTGCGCAGCTTCTGGTTCATCAGCATGTGGCTGATGCGGTTGAGCAGGTAGTCTTCCGCGTAGGGCTTGCGGATGAAATTGTCCGCGCCGCACTCGATGCCGCGGATGATGTCCTTCGGATCGTTGAGCGAGGTGACGAGGATCACGGGGATGTCGCGCAAGGTCGGATCGGACTTGATGGCGCGGCACAGGTCGTAGCCATTCATTTCAGGCATGACGATGTCGGACAGCACCAGGTGCGGCTTGCGCTCGCGGATGGCGGCCAGGGCCAGCTGGCCATTTGCCGCCACGCGCGCGTTATAGTGCAGGGACTGGATCAGGCGGCGCAAGCGCTCCGCCTGGGTCGGGCTATCCTCGACGATCAGGATCTCGATTTCGTCAGGCTTGATTTGGTTGTTGGAGTCCACAGACCTCTCCTAGAATTTCAGTGTGGTGATGCTGGGCGCGGTGAGCGCGCAATATCGACATCGTATGACTATATCGGATTTAGGTCTGCAAAAGTAACTTCCAAGTAACTATTTTGGCCACAGGGAATGCTGTGGCCGCTTGTCAGTTTTCGCCCTGGAACTGGCCTGCGCGATAAGTCAGCACGAGCGTATCGCGGTGGCCATGTTCGCCGATCGGCTGGATCGGCGTCGATTCGTGGATGACAGACGCATCGTCGAGCAGCAGCAGCGACCACGGCTCGGTCAGGGTAAAACGCTTGCCGTTGGGGCCATCGGCCTCGAAGATGCGCGTCTCGCCGCCCTTGACCTGTTCGCGCCCGATCAGCAGCACGGCGACGAAATCGACGCCGTCGCGGTGCGCGCCTTCCGGCGTGGGGCGGCCGATGCCATCGGTCGTATCGATGCGGAACTGGTGCGCCTCGATGAACCACGGCTGGCGGCCCTTGACCTGCGAACAGACGTCGCCCAGCGCACGGATCAGCTGCTGCCAGGCCGCTTGCGCAACGATAGCCGCTTCGACCGGTTCGAACAGGCGGTGCATGCCGCCGTGCAGGGCATTGTATTCCACCGGTTGCCAGTGCGGACGGTGCGCCGTCTGCGTCAGGCGCTCGCCATCCTGCACGAAGCACGAGTGGCGCCGGCGGCGATAGCGACCGCCATCCTTCAGGTAATTGTCCAGCGCCAGCGTGTTCCAGCTGCCTTCCAGCGCGCGCAGCGCGGCCAGCGGGCAGCCGGCCAGCGCGGCCACATCCTGCGGGCGCAGGACGGCATAGCCGTCATCGCGCAAGGCTTCCTTGACGTGGGAAGGGTCGGTAAAGATCGGTGCGGAAGTGCTCATGGCGGTGCGGGCCGGAACGCGGCCTGTCTCAGTTTATCCAGCCTGGCATTCTACGACTTCGCGGCGTTTCCTGTGCAGTGAGACAGGAATTATTCTTGTTGAGTTAAAAATTCTTTACCAGGGTCAGGCGCAGCGAGCGCGATTCCACCGGATGGAAGTGGATATCGTCGACGGGTTGTGCTTCGCCGGGCAGGCGCGAGGCATAGTAATAGTCGATGGCCGAGTCGCGCCGGTTGGCCAGGTTGTAGCCTTCGACTTCCACGCGCAAGGTCTTGTCGATCTGGTAGGCGATACGCCCGTTCAAGCCCACGCTGGCCGCGGAGCGCACGCTGTTGTCTTCAATCAGCGGGCGCGGACCGAAGTAGCGCAGGCGCAAGGAACCCGACCACGGCCCCGGCGGCGTCACCGTCATGGCCAGCTGGGCCACGCCTTCGATGGCGCCGGGGATGAAGTCGCCCGCCGGGTCGCTGCCGCGCGAGCGCGCCCGCGCATACGCCAGGTCCAGGTCCAGCGACAGCCAGCTGGCCGCCTTGTAGTAGCTGGAAAACTCCACGCCGTAGCGGCGGCTGGGGCGGCCCGCCTCGGTGGCGCCCGCGTCGCCGATGAACAGCAGCTCGGAATCGAAGTCCAGGCGGTACAGCGACAGCGAGGTTTGCAGGCCGGCGATGGCGGCGCTGCGCAAGCCCAGTTCCAGCCCGCGCGAGCGCACCAAAGGCGTGACCTTGTCGGCCGCCTCGCCCGTCTTCGGGTCGACCGTGATCGTCGTGCCGCGCGCGTCGTTGCTGTGAAAGCCATTGCCGATGTTGAGATACGCTTCCGTATCGCGCCACGGTCCCGCGATCACGCTCAGGCTGGGACTGAACAAATGGTCGCTGGCCGTGCCCGAATTGGCGGCGCGGTCGCTGCGCACGTCGAAGCGGTAGGCGTCCGCGCGCAGGCCGGCCACGGTGCGCAGCCAGCGCGACCAGCGCGTGCTGTTTTCGCCATACACGCCGATGCTCGACTCGACGATGCGGTCTTGCCGCGTGGTTGACAGGATCTGCCGCTGCCGCGTGTTGTACAAGCCGTTGTGGATATTGTCGTTCTGGAGCTGCAGGCCGATGGTGGTGTCGCTGCTGCCCCTGTCCGTGTGGCGGTGCCAGGTGTGGCTGGCATCCAGGCCGGCCGTCACGCGCCGGTCGGGCTGGGCGAACTGGTCGCCGTTGTCGGGATCGTCCATCGCATACGTAAAATTCGAGAACAGGGCCAGGCGGTTGGCGATCACATACGCGCTGACCCTGGACGACACGTCGTCCGTCGTCTGGCGCCAGGCGCCCGACAGGCTGTAGCGCTGCGCCTTGCCGCCGTCGCTGGCATCGATGGCGTCGAAGCGGCCCAGGGTGCCGTCCTGCACGGCGCGCAGCGGAATCTGGTCGGTGGCGTTCCAGCTGGCGTCGTACGCCATGGCCGTGACGTTGAAGCCGTTGTTGGCATAGCCTTCGCTGTAGCGCAGCACGCCATTGAGCTTGCGGTAGCGGTCCGGCTGTGTGAACGGGCCATCGTTATGCTGCGCTTCGAGCGCGTACAGCAGGCTGCCGTCGCCCGCATCGGGCGAATCGGCCAGCAGGGCGCGGCGAAAGCCATTTTGTCCGAGTCCCACGCTGGCGACGCCCTGCGTCAGGCGGTTCGCATACACGACGGACGCCGCCCCCGCCGAGGAAAAGTCGCCTTGCGCCGCCGAATACGGCCCCTTTTTGTAATCGAGGCGCATGGCCAGTTCGGGTATCAGGAAGTTCAGATCCGTCCAGCCCTGTCCGTGGCCATGGCTGCGCTGGTTGACGGGCATCTCGTCGACAGTGGTGCGCAAGTCCGTGCCGTGATCGAGGTTGAAACCGCGCAGGTAGAACTGGTTGGCCTTGCCCTCGCCGCTATGCTGGCTGACGATCAGCCCCGGCACGGCTTCCAGCAGTTCGCCGGGCCGGTAGCTGGTGCGCGCATCGAGCTGCTTTTGCGTGACGCTGCCCGCGTTGGCCGAATTGGCCACGCCCAGCTGATTCAGGCGCGAACCGTCGACCAGCACGCGCTGGAAGATGTCGTCGGCGTGGGCGGTGACCGGTAAAAACAGGGCGGCGAGGAGGAAGGCAAGATGGCGTGGCGTCATGGGTCTTTGGAAGTGGCGGAGCTCAGCGGATCGGCAGTTCCGTGTTCTGGCGGTCGAATATCAGCGTCTGGATGGCGCCGCTGTCCTGCACGTTGAGGGTGTTGCGCTGGCTGGGCAGGAAGTCGATCAGCAGCTGGTTGTGGATGCGCGTGGCGGGCGCCAGGCGCGTGCGTTCGAGCTCCTGGAAGATCACCACGTTGTCGGCATTGACCTTCATGCCGACCCAGTTCAGGCGCAGGCGCTTGCCGTCCGGCGCCACGAGGTAAAACTGTTTTTCGACATAGCGGCGCAGTGCCGCTTCGCTGTCTTCCTGACCCAGGTCGAACTGGCGCTGGTACAGATTGGTCAGCAGCGCCTCGACGTCGTGGCCCGTGTAGGTGTGCACCACTTCGGTGCTGCCGCTGGCCGCGTTATAGCTGATATCGGCGATGCCCATGTGGAAATTATGGGCGCCCGCCGCCATGCTGGCGCAGGCCAGCGTGGCGCAAGCGAGCAGACGCCAGCGCTTCACGCCTCGTCGCCCCTGGCCGAGCCGCCGTTCTTGTCTTTCAGCGGCGTATGAAAATCGCGCATCAGGTTATCCTTGGGCGACTTCTCGCTCTTAAACAGTTCCAGGCGCGATGGCGTGATTTTTCTCGGCCAGCTATTGTTACTTGTGTCGATATCGGCCGTTTCCCAGTACGGGTCCTGCACCAGGCCCACCATCGGTTCATCCGTGATGACGACCTTGGTAATTTTCTTCGGCGAGTAGCGCCACACTTCGGCCGGCACGCGCTCGACGTACTTCTTGCCGCTTTTCAGTTCGATTTCGAGGATCAGCGGCATGACCATGCCGCCCACGTTCGACAGGTCGACCAGGTACAGATGCTTGCCCTGTTTCAGCAAGTCCTTTTCCCACGGTTCCAGGGTGGCCAGCGCTTCGGCGTAGGCGTTGCGGTCCTTGTTGGTCACCGTGAAATCGTCGTGCTGGTTGTAGAAATCCTTCAGCTCCGGATGCGCGTCGACGCGGCGCGGCATGCCCTTGTTGGCGCGGCTCGTGACCGATTCCGGCTGGGCGTCCTTCTGCGCCTTCTTCCACGCTTTTTCCGTTTCCGGGTTCTTCGAGCTCACGCCGTATTCGCTGATGCCGTCGATGCTGATGTCGACCGGGTCGGTGGTGTAAAACCAGCCGCGCCAGAACCAGTCCAGGTCCGTGCCGGAAGCGTCTTCCATGGTGCGGAAAAAGTCGGCGGGCGTGGGGCGCTTGAACTTCCAGCGCTGCGCATATTCCTTGAAGGCGTAGTCGAACAGTTCGCGCCCGAGGATGGTTTCGCGCAGGATGTTCAGGCCCGCCGCCGGCTTGGCGTAGGCGTTGTTACCGAACTGCAGCAGGGACTCGGAATTGGTCATGATGGGCACCTGGTCGCGGCTACGCATGTAGTCGACGATCTCGCGCGGTTCGCCGCGCGAGGCCGGGTAGTTTTCTTCCCACGCCTGCTGCGCCAGGTATTGCACGAAGGTGTTGAGGCCTTCGTCCATCCATGTCCACTGGCGTTCGTCCGAGTTGATGATCATCGGGTAGTAGTTGTGGCCCACTTCGTGGATGATCACGCCGATCAGGCCATATTTGGTGCGCTTGGAGTAGGTCAGTTCGCCCGTCTTCTTGTCTTTCACCGGACGGGGGCCGTTAAACGAGATCATCGGATACTCCATGCCACCCACGGGGCCGTTGACGGAGATGGCCGTCGGATACGGATAGTCGATGCTGTACTTGTTGTACTGTTCAATCGTGTGCACGATGGCTTGCGTGCTGTATTTTTCCCACAAGGGATTGCCCTCTTTCGGATAGTAGGACATGGCCATCACATCGCTGCCACCCTTCTTGTAGCCCTGCGCATCCCAGATGAACTTGCGGCTCGAGGCCCAGGCGAAGTCGCGCACGTTGGCCGCCTTGAAGTGCCACGTCTTTTGCGCGCGGCTCACTGTTTTTTCGGCCGCCTCGGCTTCCTTCTGCGTGACGATGACGACGGGCTTGTCGCTGCCGCGGGCCTTTTCCAGGCGCTCGCGCTGCGCGGAAGACAGCACCTCCTGCGGGTTTTGCAGCTCCCCCGTGGAGGCGACGATATGGTCGGCAGGAACGGTCAGCTGCACGTCGTAGTCGCCGAATTCCAGCGTGAATTCGCCGGAGCCGAGGAACTGCTTGTGCTGCCAGCCGGCCGCATCGTAATAGGCCGCCATGCGGGGGAACCACTGCGCCACTTCGAACAGGGCGTTCTTGTCGTCGAAGACTTCATAGCCGGCGCGCCCGCCCAACACCTTCTGTTCGTTGATGCGGTAATCCCAGTCGATCTGGAAGACGAAATCCTGGCCTGGCTTCAAGGGCTGCGGCAAGTCGATGCGCATCATGGTGCGGTTGATAACGTACTTCAGGGGCTGGCCATCCGCGCCTGTCAAGCGGCGGATATTGAAGCCGCCCTGGAAGTCGCCGCGCGCCAGGATGCCGCGCAAGCC
This sequence comes from Janthinobacterium sp. SUN026, assembly GCF_030397625.1. Lineage (NCBI taxonomy): Bacteria > Pseudomonadati > Pseudomonadota > Betaproteobacteria > Burkholderiales > Oxalobacteraceae > Janthinobacterium > Janthinobacterium sp. SUN026. The sequence goes on from NZ_JAPQNU010000001.1 coordinate 647,065, forward strand.
TTCGAACTTCATTGTCTCTTCGCCCGCCGTCTTGGCCCACGCCTGGCGCGAGGGCGCCGTGGTCATGCGGCGCGCGTCGGAATCGGGCTTGTAGATATTCTGGTCCAGCTGCACCCACAGGTAACCGAGGGTGTCGGGCGACTGGTTATGATAGGTGATGGTGCCGCTGCCGGCGATCTCGCGCCTGGCTTCGTCCAGCGTCGCGCGGATCGTGTAGTCGGCGCGTTGCTGCCAATAGGCGTGGCCCGGCGCGCCGGAGGCGGTGCGGTAGGTATTCGGGGTGGGCAGCACCTCTTCGAGCTGGCGGAACTTGTCGTCGAATGGTTCGGCCGCGAAGGCCGACACGGTAAAACACAGAGCCAACGAGGCTACGGAGCCGAAAGGTATGCGCATATTCACCCTGATGTTGTTGTAAGGAAATAGTGGCAACTATTCTATACGCAGGGCGGGGCCATCCATGTATCGATTTGTAATAAAGAAAGGCGGATTTCACGCCAGCTTTTGCCTGGCGCCGTCAGGGGAGAACTTTGCCTGATTTTGCTTGGAAAAGCGGCGCTTTCACTCACTTTTCATCAGGCTGTCGCGTAACTGGTTCAGCTGTTGTTTCATGTCCACAACCTGTTCCACGCTGCAGTGGCTGGCCGTCAGGATGGCTTCGGGCAGCAGGGCCGCCTCGTGGCGCAGCTGGTCACCCTGTTCCGTGAGGGAAATGATGACTTGCCGCTCGTCACTGGCGGCGCGCGTGCGCGTCAACAGGCCCGATTGCTCCATGCGCTTGAGCAGGGGCGTCAGGGTGGCCGAGTCGAGGAATAGGCGCTCGCCTACTTCCGACACCGTCAGGCCGTCGCGTTCCCACAACACCATCATCACCAGGTATTGCGAATAGGTGAGACCGAGCTTGCGCAGGAGCTTGCGGTACAGCTTGTTCATGGCAAGCGAAGTCGAGTACAGCGCAAAGCACAGCTGGCTGTCCAGGCGCGGTACCTGGTGCAAGGGATTGGGGGCGGTGGTGGTATCCATGGGGACAGTATATATAGCGCACTACCTAATTGCAATGCGCGGCGCCGGACCTGGCGATCCGGCGCCGGGACGCAGAAGCTTAGTCGGCGTAGCGCGTGCGCAGCAGATCGAGCATGGCGACGTTCTGTTCCCATGCGTCGCTCACGGGCTGCTGCGTCCAGGGCAGCGTTTGCGTGTACGGCGCGGGGCCGAATTCCGGCGTGAACGTCATGCGCTCGGCGCTGGCGGCGCGGCGCAGGGCGACGATGGCATCCCACCAGGCCAGGTGGGCGTCGAGTGCCGGTTTCGCTTCCGGCGCGCGGAAGTCGGCCACCTGCGGCCCTTGCGCATGGCCGATGCGCGCATGCACGTGGCGCACCAGCGGCAGCACCTGCGCCAGGGTCTGCGGCTGGTCTTCCAGCAGCGATTCGCAGGCGCAGCACCAGTGCGACAGGTCGGCCGTCAATGGCAGCTCGGGATACTGCTGCAGATACGGCAGCAGCAGCATCGGATGGCCGGAAAAGCGGCTGCGGTGGATTTCGTGCACGATGGGCACGCCGTGCTTTGCCGAGATGGCGGCGGCCAGGTCGAGCAGCTGCGCATTCTGCGCCGGCGTATAGAAATCCTTGCCCGTGTGCGTGTTGACCAGCACGGGGCGCGCCAGACAGGCGTTTTCCAGCAGTTCGGCCAGGGCGGCGCGGTGCAGCTCGAAGTCGCTGTGGAAGACGGTTTCCCACTGCGCGGCGATCAGCTGCAGTCCCGCCTTGGCGATGCGCTCCGTCCATTCCTCGCGCAGGGCGGCGTCCAGCGGCAGCGACATTTCGATGCCGTCGAAGCCGGCCGCCAGCACTTTGTCGATGAAGACGTCGGGCGGCAGCTCGTTATTGCCCCAGTGGGCGGCAAAGACGTCGATGCGCATCAGACGAAGCCCCGCACGGGGAACGTTGCGTCGCGCTGTATCCAGTTGTGGGCCGCGTATTCCGTCTGGCCGTCCGTGGCGTGCAGGGTGTAGGCGTGGCGCGAGACGGGCGAGCGGTTCGGCGCGCTGTAGTGGGGCAGCAAGCCATGGAAGCAGACGAGGGCGCCGGCCTTGACTTCGAGCGGGACGGCCGTGCTGTCGTCGGGCCATGGCGTGGCGTCGAGTTTTTCCACGCGCACGGCGTCGCCGTTACGGATGAAGCGTTCGCGCAGCGGGCCGCGGTGGCCGCCCGGTTCCGCCCACAGGCAGCCGTTTTCCAGGGTGGCGTCTTCCAGCGCAAACCAGAACGTGGTCACGCTGATCGGCGTGGTCTCGAAATACGTGGCGTCCTGGTGCCAGCGCACTTCGCCGCCGATGCCGGGCTGTTTGAAGATGTACATCGATTGCCACACCTGCGCATCTGCCAGGCCCAGGTCGCGCGCCACTGCGGCCAGTTTCGGGTCGGCCGAAAAGCTGCGGAAGACGGGGTCCAGGTCATGCATGGCGTGGCCGATCTTGTTGATCGACAGCGATTTGGCCTGCTTCAGCTGGCCGTCCGCGCCGAACGCTTCTTCCTCGAAGAAGCAGCGGATGGTATTGTCGGAAGCGAGAAAATAATCGTTGGTGTTCTTCGCCTGGTCGCGCGTGGTGAAGATCGACTGGCTGACGCTGGGATCGAATTCGTTGACAATCTGTTCGGCGCGCGCGCGCAGGGTGGCGATTTCGTCCGCCCCCTTGAAGCCGGGCAGGATAATGTAGCCGTCGCGTTGGTATTGTTCTTGTTGTTCGATCGTTAGCATGGCGGCGGCTCCGGAGGTCAATGGAAAGCGCCATTGTAGGATGGGCGAGGGCGGCAAACAATCGCCCTGCGGTTGACAGATTGTCGCCAAAGCGAAGACAATCTTTGACATGGATCAACTAAAAGCGATGGAAATCTTTGTCGAAGTGGCGCGCCAGCGCAGCTTTACGGTGGCCGGGCAGCGCCTGGGACTGACGCGCGCCATGGTCAGCAAGACCATCATGCAGCTGGAAGAGCGCCTGCATGCGCGCCTGCTGCACCGCTCCACGCGCGAAGTGAGCCTGACGGACGCGGGCCGCGCTTACCTGGCGCCGTGCATGGCCACCGTCAGCCAGGCGCAGGAAGCGGCGCGCATGGTGGCGCATGTGGCGCAGGCGGGAGCCGGGGCGGAGCTGGCCGGGCCGCTGCGCATCCAGGCGCCATCGAGTTTCGGCAGCGCGTGGCTGGCCGACGCCGTCGCCCGTTTCAGTTTGCTGCACCCGCAGGTGCAGGCCGAATTGTTTGTCGACGATGCGCTGCTCGACCCGATACGCCACGGCTTCGATTTGACCATCCGCGTGGGCGGCATCCCGGACAGCAGCGCGCTGGCCATGCGTCCGCTGGCGCCGTGCCGCGCCGTGCTGTGCGCCAGTCCCGCCTACCTGGCGCAATGGGACGTGCCGCAGACGCCGCAAGACCTATTGCAGCACCAGTGCCTGCATTTCAGCCACCTGACGGATGGCACGAACTGGCATTTCCAGCGCGGCGAGGGAGACAGGCAAGAGGCGGTGAGCGTGCGCGTGCAGGCGGGTTTTACGGCGAACAATGGCCTGGTGCTGCACCAGGCGGCGCAGCGGGGACTCGGCATCGTCTACAGCACCACGTTCCTGGCCTGGCGCAACCTGCTCGATGGCAGCCTGGTGCCCGTGCTGTCCGGCTGGGAGCTGCCCCTGAATCACCTGAGCGCCCTGTATCCGGCCAGCCGCCAGCCGTCGCCCAAGGTGCGCGCGCTGATCGATTTCCTGGTGGCCGAATACCAGCCCGTGCCGCCCTGGGACCGCGAGCTGGCGGCGGCCGGTTTTTTTAATTAGTTGAAGGCGACCGGTTCCACCGTCCACGCGCCATCCGCGTACACGCGCTCGTCGTCCAGATAAACGGCTTGCGTGACGGCGAAGATATCGACGTGGTAGCGCGCATCCTTGCGCTTGAATTGCGGCTTGGCGTAGACGCCGTGCTTGGCGCCCAGCGACAGATGGATGCCGCACATGCGTTCATACGTGCCGATGTCGTTGACCAGTTGCTCGCGCGAAAAGGCGCGGTTCATGCCGAAGCCCAGTTCGCGCACCCATACTTCGCCTTCGTGCGCGCGGATGATCTCCAGCATGGCGGTAAATTCCGGCGTGGCGTTTTCCGTGCCCGTCACGCGCCCCTTTTCGATGATCAGGGTGATCGGCGTGTCGGGGCGGTTGACCATGAAGTGCGTGTCGCCGAAAACAAAGATGCGCACGCGGCCATTGACGGCTTCCAGGTCCTGCGCTTCCGTAAACACCTCGCCCAGGGGGAACTGGCCGCCGATATTGTTCATGCCGCGGTAGTCGCCGATATTGAGCTTTGCCGATTCGAACGGGGAAGCGAAGACCAGCTGCTCGCCGCCGCTGTCAACCATGCCGTGGCGGGCGCCGTCGATGCGCGCCTTGAGCGCATGGCCCACGCCGCGGTAATAGGCGGGGTCGTAGGCCAGCGACGCGATGTAATGCAGGCCCTGCACGCCGGGCATGCGCGACAGGTGCACGTGCTCGATGACCTTCAGACCCCGCTTGAACAGCTCGATGCGGATGCGGAACGCTTCCAGGCGGAAGCTGGTCGACTGGATCAGCACGACGAGACTGCCGGCCGGCAGTTCGGCAAACGCGGCCAGCACGGCGTCGGGCGTGACGTCGTCGAAATCGATGAAGGCGGCGTCCGGCAAGGCCTGGCGATACGCTTCCGTCAGCACGACATTGAGCCAGCTGCGCTTGTCGCAGACGATCAGGGCCGGTTCGTCGGGGCGGTGGCAGATGGCCATGGCCAGCAGGTCGGCCACGTTTTGCGCGGCCACTTCGGTGGCGGCGGCGCTGATGGCGTCGAGCCGGCTGGTGTCATTCTCGGGAAGCGTCATGGTGCGGAGGTGGGGGACGTGAAGTAATCGCAGCATTATAAGGTGATTGCCACTGGCCACACCATTTCCCATCCGGCGGAGGGCAGGCGGATGCCGCGCCCCTGATTACTTGTGTAGTGCTTTCCGGCAATGTATTATTTGATAAATGGTATTGCAGGGCATGGCAGCGAGTCTGGGAGTGGCCCGGCGCAGCGGCAAACGCACGCATGCGCACGGCGGCTCGCTTCCAGTGATGCAGGGACAACAAGCCAACAGGCGATGATGAAGAGTGTGAAGTGATGAGCATAATCGGACAAGATATTCCCATGGAACGGCCGGATACGGATGGGCGCGCCGCCGTCTTCGTTCCCGTCACGGGCGTCAAGGAAGATGTCCTGTTGACCATACGCAAGGGTGCGGCCATCGTCGGCTTTGCCAACCACGACCGTACCATCACCGTGTATTTTGAAAGCAACCGCTTTGACGATCCCGTGCTGGCCAAGTGGGAACACAAGGCGCGCAAGGCCTACGACCGCCTGGTCGACAATGCGCCCACCGTGTCGAAACTGACCACCAGCCCTGCCAATTTCGAGCAGATCGGTTATATCAATGGCAAGGGCATCACCATCCGCCGCATGGAAAGCCTGCAGCGCTGGCTCGCGTATTCGGATGCGATGGAAACTTGCCCGGCAACGGATATCATTCCGCGTACGGTGATAGCGAAACCTGAAAGCGTTAAAGTTTAAGAGCGGCTGATACAACGCCCTGGGCGTTGTTGCCAGCCCTGCATTTACCTCGCTGTACTGAAGTACTGTCTCCGGGGCGGCACCTGGCCCTGGGCATTTTCTCAGCGGCTCCTGGTCTGCGCGCATGAGTATCCAATGGCGCTGCTGGCGCTAATCCGACCTGCGCGACCTACGCCTGACCTCGCTTATCGCTACACCACGACGATATTCGCCTGCGCCTTGAGCGGGCAGGGCAGGGTGTCGTCGAAGGTGATTTCGATGGCGCTGGCGACGAACATGCCGCCGATGTGCTGGGCTGCGATTTCGGGCGGCGTGCCGGGCTTGGTCAGGTTGACGTCCTGGGCGAAAACGAAGACGCGCCAGGTGCCGTAGACCTTTTGATCATATTGCAACAAGGTGCGGTAAGCGCGCTTCAGGTCCAGGCTGCCTGCGTAAACGCCGTCGTTGGCGCCCGGATCGAAGCCCAGGCCGTCGTCGGTCAGCGATTCGACGAAATACAGTCCCTGCGGCGCCTGGAACAGCACGAAGGCATACAGCTCTGTACCGCGGAAGACATTGCCATTGTCGCGCTTGAAGCTGGCGCGCAGCCACAGCGGTTCGTAGGCTTGCACGACGGCGGGCGTATCCGTTTCCACGGGCCCCGCCAGGTGGATGTTGACCTGCGTTTCGTTCACGGCATGCTGGTAGGTGGCGCCCGTGGTGAAACGCTCGTACTGCCAGCTGATGTCGGCCGTGTAGGGCAGGCCCGCATTTGGCGCTTCCGGCAGCACCCAGTTCGCCACCACGCGCTCGGCCAGGGTCAGTTCGCCGGCGGCCGGTGGTGTTGCTTCCTGGCCACGCCAGAACGGGTCCGCAATATCGGAGCAGGCGACGGCGACGGCGCCCGAGGCGATGGCCGAGGCCACGCCCGCCACCGTGAATTCGGGCTGGCCCGAGCCGGCGCCTTCCAGCGAGCAGCAGTCGACGCTGGGATCGGTTTCCTCGAAGGTGCCGCCCACGCTGAAGCTGGCCTTGCCGGAACCGAGCGCGGCTGAAATGATGGCCACCAGCGCGGCGATGATGGCGATGATGATGGCGAGTATCTTCCACCACGGGTCGGAAAACGGCAGCTCGCCATGCGTGCCCGCGTAGGCGGGGGTCGGCGTCCAGACGAGGGTCATGCCGGTCGGCACGATCGGTCCCAGGCCGGGCGGGCAGCGGCACTCCTTCCCATCCGTGCCCGTGCTGCCCCAGCGCTTGCCCGGCAGGTGGCCTTGCGGCTTGGACAGTTCCAAGGTGCCTTCCTCGACCGTGCACGTGTACGTGTTGGTGGCGCTGTCGAAGCGCGTCTGCGAGACGAAGATTTGCTGGATCGAGCGGTGCGGCGTGTAGCCGTCCGCCTTGGCGACAAAGCTGACCAGGCGCTTGCCGGGCGCCGCATGCTGGAAGTCGGCATCCCACATCACCAGCATGGCCGCGCCGGCGGGAATGCTGGCAAAGAGGAAGGTGCGCGCCACGGGCGCGATGCCGGGGTCGCCCACGCTTTCCAGGTACACGGTGACATTGTTCAGGGCGCTGCTGGACATATTGGTGACGTGGGCGGCGATGCGCAAGCCATAGATGGCATTGTCGAAGATGCCATCGGGCAGCATGATATTGGTGACGGGCTCGATCGCAAACGGCCGCGTCAGCACCTGCAGGGGGGTATCGCTCATGATGCTTGCTCCTCGGGGCTTTGCTGCTCTTGCGCTTGCTCTTTCTCGAGATCGGTGACGATATACGTGATGCCGCCCATGAGCTTGCCTTCCTGGGTTTCGAGTACGCGCAGCAGCGCATACTGGCGCGGCGGCAAGGCTTCGGCGCGCACGCTCAGGTACGCGGCCTGCGCCTGGCCGCGTGGCACTTCCAGCGCCAGCTTTTGCTCGCCGGGCGCATCGCCATTGCAGTGGGGCGTGCGCGCCAGGCCCGCTATCAGGCGGGCGTCCCTGGCCGGCTGCCAGCGCTCGAGGCCCAGGGTGGCCAGCAGGTGTTCCGGCAGCTCGCCGCCCTGCTCAATCTGCAATTCCACTTTTTTCGTTGCGCGGGGCAGGGCCGCCACCGCGATGGACAGCGATTGCGCGCGCCGCGCCGCCAGCACCGCGGTGACATTGCGCTGGGCGATCTGTTCGTGCAGGGTGGGCTGGAAAGGAAAGCCGTTGGGCAGGGGATCGGGCAGCGGGTTGATGTCGCCCGCGCCGTGGGCCACGGCCAGCAGGCATTCGTGGCCGCCATTGACGATGACGGGCACCCAGGGCACCAGGCACAGCACTTCCTGCGTGGCGCCCGGCGGCAAGTCGGCAAACGCGGAGCCGATCTGCGTGGCGGCGCCGACGGCGATCTGGCCGGAAGGGTCGGCCCAGTAAAAGTCCACGCGCACGCCGTTCGAGGCGCTGTTGCCCGTGTTGTGCACGCGGCCCCACAGGTAATTGCTGGTGCCGGCGATGGGCGCGCCGGGCGGGCCATTCGGATCATTGCCCGGCACGACCCAGATATCGGCGCTGTCCCACCACCAGGGTTGGCCGTCCTCGATGATCAGGTGGGCTGGCATGGCGTTCTCCTTGTCCTTGGCCGCTGCTGGTAGCTTAGACCGCTGCGGCGGATGCTTTTTGATCGGTATCAAGGCCATGAAACACGGCGCCGTTGCGCCGTTGCCGTGCTTGCGTAAGGTAATATTGCGGCAGAACGCAGTGGAATGACTCCAGGAAAAGGTTGGAATGTGCTTGAAACAGTGAATGACGTTTGCATCAACGCCGCTTGCGGCCGGACCTTGCCGCTGCGCGTGGCGCATTGCCCGTTTTGCGGCGCGCGCCAGATAGCGCAAGCGCCTGTCCTGGAGAAAGCCGTGGCGCCGCCGCCGGTGCCGCGCATGCCGCCGCCCGTACCCGACGCGCCTCCCACGCCTGCTCCCATGCCGCAGCCCGCGCCGCAGTCCGTGCCCGCGCCCAAGCCCGTCCCGCCAGCGCCTGCCGCGCCGGCCAAGGCGCCGCCCGCGAAACCGGTCGTCAAGGGTTCGGTGCCGCCACCGCGCCCGCCCGTGCGCTTGCGCACGTGGATCGCGGCGGCAGTGGTATTGACCGGCATCTGGTTCTTCAACAAGCCCGCCGACAAGCCAGCCAGCGTGGCGGAACAGGTCGAGGCCGCCACGGCGCTGGCGGCGCAGTGCGACCTGGACGGGGCGCGCAGCGCGCTGGCCGTGCTGAAAAGCGCCAAGGCGCCCGCCGCGCACCTGAAACGTTTGCAGGCAAGCATCACCAAGTCCGCCGCCGCCTGCGACAGGCAACAGCAGCGGGCACAGGCCTGGACGGCGCTGCAAGACAGCGTCAGCCAGGCCCTCGATGGGGGCAAGCCGGATCTGGCCGCCACGCGCCTGGCCGCCTACGTGAAACGCTGGGGCGACGATCCCGACACCCTGGAACTCGATGCCAAGGTGAAAGTGGCGCTGGCCAGCGCCCAGCTCGACCTGGCCGACGCCTGCCTGGCGCGTTCGGACCGGGTTTGCCTGGAAAACAGCCTGATCGCCGCCGAGCGCTACAAACGGCCGGAACTGGCGGCGCGCACGCAGACGCTGCGCACGGCGTTGTCGCAATTGCTCGAGCGTTCGCTGCTCGATGCGGCCCCGGGAGCGGGCCAATAACCCCAGCATGAAAAACGCCCGCCGCGGCCAGGCCGTGCGGGCGTCGCGCCTGTCGGCGAGCGCGATTACTCTTGCGGCACCAGCGCCAGCGCCGCGCTGAAGTCGCCCATCGGCTTGCCGCCGTTGGCCACCAGCGCCTTGTCGCGCGTGCTCAGGCCATCGAGCACGGGTAACGCAAAACGGTGCGTGATGGCGCGCAGGATGGAAGCCGAATCGTATTGCGTATGATCAACTAAACCCTTTTTCACATACGGCGAGACGAGGATGGCGGGCACGCGCGTGCCGGGACCCCAGCGGTCGCCCTTCGGCGGCGCCGCGTGATCGTAAAAGCCGCCGTTTTCATCGTAGGTGACGATGACCAGCATGTTCTTCCACTGCGGACTTTTCTTCAACTGGGCGATGACGCTGGCGATGTGCGCGTCGCCGTCGGCCACGCTGGCATAGCCCGCGTGCTGGTTCAAGTTGCCCTGCGGCTTGTAGAAGGTCACGGGCGGCAGCTTGCCGGCGCCCGCGTCGCTGAGGAACTGGCTGTCGAAGTCGCGCAGGTGGGCGGCGCGGTAGGCGGGCGCCTTCACGGGGTCCATGTTCGCAAAGTAATTGAACGGCTGGTGGTGGAACTGGAAGTTCGGCGGATTCGGGAAGCTGCCGGCGCGCGCGCTGGCCGTCGCCAGGGCCGTCGTGTCTTTCCAGGCGCCCGCATACCAGGCCCAGTCGATGTTCTTGCCTGAAAGCAAATCACCGATATTCGTCTGTGTCTGCTGCGGCAGGGTGGTGGCCTTGCCCGTGTCCGCATACAGCTTGCTGCTGTCGCCGGACGCCGGGGCGTTGCTGCTGGGCTGGAACGGCGGCTGCATGGTGTTGACGGCATAGAACATGCCCGTGCTGTCGGCCGGCGTCAGCGCGCCGTCATTGGCATACGCAGGCGCGCCGTTCAGCACGGTGCCCGGCGCCGTGGCGGACGGCGTCAGGCGCAGGAAGTTGCCCTTGGCATCGACGTCGATCTTGGCGATCGAACCCTTGGCCACCGAGGTGTCCGCGTTCGGGTAGGTGGGCGCGCAGGCGCAGATCAGGTACTGGTGCGTGAGGAAGGAGCCGCCGAAGGCACCGATGAACAGGTTGTCGGCCAGCGCATATTGTTTGGCGATGTCCCACAGCTGCATCTTGCTGCCGTCGTAATAGCCCATGCTCAAACCGCCCGCATCGGAATAGGCCGTAAACTTGTCGTTGGCGCCGCCGTTGATCTGCATCTGGTTGTTGTAGAAGCGGTGCACGAGGTCGCGCGTGATCACCGATTGCGGCAGGTACAGGGGGCTGGCGGCGTCGTCGATCTGGAACGGTTTGTTCGGCAGGTTGGCCGATTGCGCCTGGGTGATGACGGTGCTCTGGCCGGCCGCCGTCATGCCGCCCCAGGTGGGCGGCAGCACGGGCAGGGTGCTGCCGTCGATGTCCTTCTGCGGCACGTAGGCGGAGCTTGACGTAGGGTTGACGCCCGGCACGCCATTCGCCCCCGGGAACAGGCCGTACAGATTGTCGAAGCCGCGGTTTTCCGCGTAGATGACGACGATGGTCTGGATATTGTTCAGCGCCAGGGCGCCGTTCAGGGCGGCCAGCGCATCGGCGGGCACCGCTTGCGTGCTGGCGCTGGCGATCAAGGCCGTCACGCTGGCGTTTTCCGCCTTCAGTTTCGCCAGCTCGTCGCCGCTGGCCTTGTTGAAGTCGGACGCCAGGCCCGCTTCCGACACGCCCAGGCGCGCGGCCAGCTTGCTGCTGGCGGCCGCAAAGTCGCCGCCGTTGCCATCCATGACTTGCGCCAGTTCCGTCGACAGGGCGCTCACAAACGCGCTGTGGCCGGCGGGAGCGCGCAGCAGCAGTTTTTGCGTCACCTTGCTGCCGCTGTCGCCGATGGCTTCATGGCGGATGGCGTCCGTGCCGATGGTCGCCAGCACGGCGCCCTGGCCGTCCAGCGTGTAGCTGCCGTCGGCGGCCGTGCGCACGGTGGCGGAGGCGCTGTCGCACGTCAGCTTGGCGGTGGCGCTTTCCAGGCACACCTGGGCGTTTTCATAGTAGCTGCCGATCACCTGGCCTTGGGTGCTGGGGGTGATCGCATAGTCGCTGCCGCAGGCGGCCAGGCCCAGCGACAGTAACAACGGCAGGGGCCGCAGGGAGGGTTTTGCGTGCAAGTTCATGTTCATGCCTTCTGGGTGGAAAACGTCGCATGCTAGGCAGGCAATATGTCAGCTGCGTGACATGTCAGCGCCTGTTACATGACGTAATGTACGAACTTGATACATGAGGTTTTGCAGGGTTTTGTCACGCAGTTGTCACATGCCGTTGCTACGCTGCCAGCCCATGATGAAAACGATACCCCCTCTGCTGCTTGCCATGTGCATGCTGTCCGCCTGCCAGCCCGCGCCGCCGCCGGAAGCCCAGGCAGCCCCCGCGCCCGCCTACCTGGCCGCGGCCTACGCACCGAGCTTGAAGCGCCAGCCATCGGTGGCGGCAATGACGGCCATGGGCCGCGCCATGTTTTTCGAGCCCGGCCTGTCCGTGTCGGGCAAGCTGGCCTGCGCCAGCTGCCACAGTCCTGAGCATGCGTACGGCCCGCCGAACGGGCTGGCGGTGCAGCTGGGCGGCCCGGAATTGAAGGATGCGGGCACGCGCGCGGCGCCCTCGCTGCGTTACCTGCAGACGGCGCCCGCCTTCAGCGAGCACTATCACGACGACGATGGCGACGACAGCGTCGACGCGGGTCCCACAGGCGGGCGCAACTGGGATGGCCGTGCCCAGTCCGGCCATGAGCAGGCGCTGGCGCCGTTGCTGTCGCCGCGCGAGATGGGTAACCGCGACGGGGCCGCCGTCGTCGCCAAGCTGCGGGCCGGCCCGCTGGCGGCGCAGTTCCGCCAGACGTATGGCGCGGATATTTTCGAACAGCCGGGCCAGGCGCTGCGCTGGGCGCTGATGTCGCTGGAAGTGTTCCAGGAAAGCCCGGCCAACTTCTACCCCTACACGAGCAAGTACGACGCCGTGCTGCGCAAGCAGGCCGCTTTGAGCCCGCAGGAAGCGCGCGGCCTGGCCCTGTTCAACGATGAACGCAAGGGCAATTGCGCGTCCTGCCATATCAGCCAGGTGAGTGCCGGCGGCGCCTTCCCGCAATTTACGGATTACGGCTTGATCAATATCGGCGTGCCGCGCAACGGCAAGCTGCCGGTCAATGCGGACCCGGCGTTCTTTGACCTGGGATTGTGCGGCCCGGACCGCACCGACTTGACGCAGCACAAGGAATATTGCGGCAGCTTCAAGACGCCGTCCCTGCGCAACGTCGCCCTGCGCAAGGTGTTTTTCCACAACGGCAGCTTTACCAGCCTGGAGCAGGTGCTGCGTTTTTACGTGCAGCGCGATACGGCGCCGCAAAAGTGGTATCCAAAGGATAAGAACGGCAAGGTGCGAAAATACAACGATATGCCGCCGGGAATGGAAGCGAACGTGAACGTGGAAGCGCCGTTCGACCGCCAGCCGGGCCAGGCGCCCGCCCTGAACGCGGCGGAGATCGCCGACGTGATCGCCTTCCTGCACACTCTGACGGATGGCTATCGGGCGCCCGGTCCTGCGCAGGGAAAACATGGCTAAAAAATATCAAGATACCATTGCTTACAACTACGCCACAAAAGCGTGTTTTTATGTGCGTTAGCGCACGCTAGAAAATTTTAGGCAGGTGTATATTGCGAACTGATCTGTGTCTTTTGATAACAATGAAAGGGAATATCATGAAAGTAAGCAAAAATTGGATGACCGTGTGCGCCGCCGGGATGATGGTCGTGGCACTGGCTGCCTGCCAGAAGAAGAGCGATGTCGCCGCAGGCCCTGCGGAACAGGCTGGCCAGAAGATCGATGCGGCCGCTGCCAAGGCTGAAGCCGACATCAAGGCCGCCGCTGCCAAGGCTGACACTGCCGTGAGCCAGGCCGCTGCCGATACGGGTGCCAAGATGGACCAGGTCGCCGCTGACGCCGACAAGAAAATGAGCGAAGCGGCCGACGCCGTCGGCAAGAAAGTGGAAAAAGCGGGCGAAAAGATGCAGGACGCCGCGCACAAGTAATCATCGCGATAACATCGCCAGGGCCGGCCACGGCCGGTCCGCTCCCCGCAGCGGTCGTCAGGTGACGGCGGCTGCGGTCACGCCATCGCTGGCGCCAGCCTGGCTGCCCCGCGTCGCCGCGCCTGCAGCGGCAGTATCGCTTCCGTCCGTTCCCCCCAGCACCACGCTCAAATCGACAAAGCCGTCGCGCCACGCGCGTTCCAGGTCTTGCTCCACCGCTTCCAGGGTCGTTCTTTCCACCTGCTGAAAACCGCGCAAGCCATACGCCCGGTTGCGCCCGTGCGCCTTGGCCAGGTACAAGGCCATGTCGATCAGGTTGACGCTGCGTTCCCACGTGAGCGGGCGTCCCAGCGGCGCCAGCGGATAGGGCGCAAAGCCCACGGAGACGTGCACCTGGATGGCCTGCCCCTGGTAGTGGATGACCTGCGCCGCCATGCCGTTGAGGATGCGCCGCGCGATATCGTCGAGCCCGTCGCGCGCGACGGCCGGCAGGAAGGCAAGGAATTCCTCGCCGCCCCAGCGCACGATCATGTCCGTTTCGCGCAATACGTCGTGCAAGGTTTCGGCGATCGTCGTCAGCACCAGGTCGCCCGCGGCATGGCCGTAACGGTCGTTGATGTGCTTGAAATGGTCGACATCGAGCAGGAACAGCGCGCCCACGACATCGGCGCCGCCGTAGGCCGGCTGCGGCTTGCCCGCATGGCTGCGCATGAATTCCTGGAAATGGCGGCGGTTGTACAGGGCCGTCAGCGGGTCGCGCGAACTTTGGCGCTTGAGTTCCTGGTTTTTCACCTTCAGTTGCACGTTCGCGTGGCGCACCTTGCGGTACAGCAAGCCAACGATGGCGGACGCCATGGCCAGTACCAGCGCCAGCAGCCACCACACGCGCTGCTGCAGGCGGCGGTTGTCGATTTCCGTGCTCTTGAGCTGATTTTCGCGGCTCAGCAGCTCGATCTGGCGCTGTTTCTTTTCCGCCTCATACTTTTCTTGCAGCTCATATACGGCTTTTTGCCGTTGTTTCTCGAACAACTTATTCGAGATGCCCCGCTCGCGGTGGTAGGCCGTCACGGCGCCGCGCAGGTCGCCCGCCTTTTCCAGCGCCGTGCCGTATTCCAGCAGCACGGCCTGCATGTCCGGCTGGTTGGCCGTGCGTTCGTAGTAGGCCAGGCCCGTGGCCACGCTTTGCTTGCCTTCCTGCAGGCGTCCCTGGCCGATCAGCGCCTGGCCGATGTTCAGGCGCGCCGTCGCTTCCACCTGTTCATTGTTGACCAGGCGCCCCGCCGTGATGGCTTCATTCGCATAGCGCAGCGCGCGCACGTAGTCGCCTTCCTTCAGGTAGCTGTCCGACAGGTTGACGAGGGTAACGGCCACCATGCCGCGCGCGTCCAGCTGGCGTTCCAGCGCCAGGGCCGCCAGCAGGGCGCGCTGGCCCCGCTGCGGCTGCTGCGCGTCGAGCGCCAGCCCGTATTCCGTATTCTTCGCCTGCGCCATGCGGCCCGGCGACGCCAGGGTGCCGGATACGGCCAGCAATTCATCGAGCACCGCGAAGCCCTTGTCGTATTCGCGCATCTGCGTGTACAGCAGGGTGAGGGCATTCAGGGCGGCGGCCAGGCTGGTGGGGGAGTTGCTCTGGCGCGCCAGGTCGACGGCCGCCTGCAGCTTGGCCAGCGCAAACGGGAAATTGCCTTCCTCGGCCCACGACTGGCCCGCGCTGATGGTCGCCTGCACGCGCACGGGCAAGTCGTCCGTGCGGTTGGCGATGCGTTCCGCTTCGAAGGCCAGCAGGTGCGAGGCGCGGCGTTCGTTCAGGGCAAACGTGATGTAGGCCTTGCAGAGCACGCCTTTCGCCAGCGCCACGTCGTTCTTGTTGGCGCGGGCGTAGGCGATCAGCTCCTCGGCCAGCTGCATGGCGAGGTCGTTCTGCCCCAGGCGCATGCGGACGGTGCTCAGCTGGGTCAGGAATTCCGCGCGCACGGGCAGGGGGGCGTTGCGCGCCTGCGTTTCCACCTCTTGCAGGCGTTGCAGGGCGCGCGCGGGCACGAAGCGGCCATCTTCGCGCACGGCGGCAATCTGCTGCTCCAGGTTGCCGGCCTGGGCCTGGGCGTGGACGGCGGGCGGCAGCAGGCAGGCCAGTACCAGCAGCCAATGCGCCTTTCGCCATGATGCCCGTCTCTGTCTGCCTGCCAACGTCCCGCTCCCGCAATGACCACCTGTCTTGAACAGATTATATTCTGTTGCAATCAAGAAATATCATGCGGTGCGCAGAAATTTGCGAAAGTGCACACGGCAGGCATTGACAAGGCCCCCTTACTGCGCCAGCTGCTGCAGCAGGTACAGGCGCTGGTACAGGCCGCCTTCGATCTGCATCAGGGCGTCGTGCGGCCCCGCTTCCGTGATGCGGCCGTGATTCAGGACGATGATCCGGTCGGCTTCGCGGATGGTCGACAGGCGGTGGGCGATGGCGATGATGGTCACCTTGCCGCGCAACTCGTTGAGGGCCAGCTGCACGATCTGCTCCGTCTGGCTATCGATGCGCGACGTCGCTTCGTCCAGCAGCAAGATGCGCGGCTGGCCGGCCAGCGCGCGGGCAATCGCGATCAGCTGCTTCTGCCCGGACGACAGGCGCGAGCCGCCTTCGCCCAGCGGCGTGTCGTAGCCATGCTCCAGCGCGGCGATGAAGTCGTGCGCATGCGCGGCGCGCGCGGCCGTCTCGATCTGCTGCTGCGTGTAGCCGCGGCCCATGTCGATGTTTTCGCGCGCCGAGGCGGCCAGCAGGAAGGGGTCTTGCGGCACAAGGCCCACGTCGGCGCGGAAATGCTCGTTGTCGATGCTGTCGAGGGCGACGCCGTTGATGGCGATGCTGCCCTGTGTGACGGGGTAGAAGCGCAGCAGCAAGGAGAGCAGGGTCGACTTGCCGCTGCCCGTGTGGCCGACGATGCCGAAGAAGGCGCCTTGCGGGATGGTCAGCGACAGGTCGTGCAGCACGGGCTGGTTTTCCACGTAGGCGAACGTCAGGCGGGAAATGTCCACGGCGGGCAGGTCGACGCCCGCTTTCGCCTGCCGCCGGGCCGGTGCTTCCCTTCCCTGCGCGTGCTCCAGCGCCTGCGCTTCGTCCAGCAGGGCCGAGACGCGCGCCGTGGCCACCACAGATTGTTGCAATTGACTGAATTGCATGGTGATCTGGATCAAGGGTTCGATCACGCGCGCGATGTAGCTGATGAACGCGTACAGCACGCCCACTTCGACGGCGCCCATCTCGCGCCGGCCGAAGCTGAAGATGACGACGGCCAGCAGCACGATGTTGAGCATGTCGAGCGCGGGGCGCAGCAGCCAGGCGTTGGCGCGCAATTCCTGCATGCGCGCCGTGTAATGGTCCTGGTTGATGCCCGTGAAGCGCGCGCCGAAGCGCTTTTCCGCGTTATTCGCCTGCAGCACGCTCATGCCGCCGATCGATTCGGCGATCTGTCCGTTGATTTCGCTGCGCAGGGCGCGCGCGCGCGTGACGGCCGGCGCGCTCCAGCGCTGGTACAGGAAGACGATGACCAGCACGGCCGGCAGCAGGGCCAGCACGATCAGCATCAGCCGCCAGTCGAGGAAGGCCATGGCGGCCATGGTGCCGACCAGCACGATGGAGCTGTCGAGGATGACGAACAGCACTTGCACGTACAGCGATTTCACGGCTTCCGTGTCGTTGGTGACGCGGCTGACCAGCTGGCCCGTGATGGCGCGGTCGAAAAAACTCATCGGCAGGCGCAGCACGTGCTGGTACACGGTTTCGCGCAGGCGCTGCACCGAGCGCATGGCCAGGCCGGACAGGCGCACCAGCTGCAGGTAGCGCAGGCCGGAAGCGACCCAGCCCGTCAGCAGGCAGCCACCCAGCAGCAGGGACATGCGCGTCCAGTCCAGGTTGCGCGGCAGCAGATGCTGGTCGATCAGGGCCTTGCCCAGGATTGGCCCCGTCACTTCCAGGGCTGCGGCGAGGATCAGCCAGAACGTGGCCCAGTACAGGTGGCGCAGGTCGGGCGCGGCGGCGCGACGCAGCAGGCCGATGGCTTGCGCGGCCTGGCGGCGCACGGATTGCGTGGCGGTGGTGGCGTGGTCGTTCTTAGATGGCATCGAGGCTGGCCTCCAGTTGTTGATAGCGCCACTGGCTGGCATACCAGCCGTCGCGCTGCATCAGCGCGTCGTGGTTGCCCGTTTCCGTCACGTGGCCGTCGCGCAGCACCAAAATCAGGTCGGCGTTGACGACGGCGCTCAGGCGGTGGCTGGCGATGATGGCGCTACGCTCGGGGCGGCGCGCGCGCAATTCTTCCAGGTGCTGCAGGATGCGCGTTTCCGTGCCCGTGTCGACGGCGGACAGCGCATCGTCGAGCAGCAGCAAGCCGTTGTCGGCCAGGAGAGCCCGGGCAATCGCCACGCGCTGGCGCTGGCCGCCCGACAGGGTGATGCCTTTTTCGCCCACGTGGGTCTGGTAGCCGTCTGGGAATTGCAAGATGTCCGCATGGATATCGGCCAGCTGCGCCGCCCGTTCCACTTCCTCGCGCGTGGCGCCGGGACGGGCCAGGGCGATATTGTCGGCGATGGTGGCGGAAAACAGGAACGATTCCTGCGGCACCCAGCTGATGGCAGCGCGCAGCGCATGCAGGGTGTAGGCGTCCAGCGGCTGGCCATTCCACGTGGCCGTGCCCGATTGCGGCGTGACCTGGCGCAGCAGCACGCGCAGCAGGGTCGATTTGCCGCTGCCCGTGGGGCCCACCAGACCCAGGGTCTGGCCCGGCTGCAGGCGCAGCGAGATGCCGGACAGCGCGGGCGCCGTCTGGCCTGCGTAGGCAAAGCCGACGTCCTGCAATTGCAGGGGGCCGGGCGTGAGCGTAGCGATGCTGCCGTGGTCGTCGATGGCCAGCGGCGCATCGAGCATCGGCTGCAGGCGCTGCCAGGCGGCGCGACCCCGTTCGATCAGCGAGAGTACCCAGCCGGCGGCGAACATGGGCCAGATCAGCTGGCCCAGGTACATGGAAAAGCTCGTCAGCGCGCCGATGGTCAGCTGGTCTTGCCACACGAGGTAGCCGCCCAGGCCCAGGGTCAGCGCCGTGGCGGCCGTCAGGGTCAGGCCGACGGCCGGTTCGTACGCCGCTTCCCAGCGCTGCGCCGTCAGGCTGGCGTTGGCCGCGTGGCCGGCCAGGGTGGAAAACTGCTTGCTGCTGCGCTCTTCCAGGCCCAGCGCGCGCAGGGTGCGCACGCCCGACAGCGATTCCTGCACATGGTCGTTCAGCGCCGAAAAGCGCTTCAGCGAATCCGTCGACGCCGTATGGATATGGCTGGAAATGCGCCAGAAGGCCAGTCCCATCAGCGGAAAGGGCAGCAAGGCGATGCAGGCCAGGCGCCAGTCCACGCCCAGCAGCATGATGCCCAGCACCATCAGCAGGGTCAAGGTGCCGTCGAAGCCGGCCAGCATGGCTTCGCCGGCGGCCATTTCGATGGCGTCGATGTCGTTGGTCGCCAGCGCCATCAGGTCGCCCGTGCGCTGGTTCTGGTAGAACGACGCGCCTTGCTGCGACATGCGCGTGTAGAAGCGCGTGCGCAGCATCACGCCCAGCTGGTAGGCGGCCTTGAACAGGGTGATGCGCCAGCCCACGCGCAGGAAGTAGATGACGACGCCCACGGCGAGCAGGGTCAGCAGCTCAAGCCACAGTTCGGCCGCCGTCATGCGGTGCGCGGCCAGGGCGTCGATGATGGCGCCCACGCGGCGCGGGATCCAGACGGTCAGTGTTGCCACGCCTGTCAGCATGACGGCAGCGGCGGCATACGCCGGCCAATGCTGGCGCACGAAGCCGGCGATGAGCCTCGATAAACTCATGGGTACCTTTTGTTTTGAATAATGGGGTGTCGCGGGGCGGAAGGACGGGCACGCGGACGGAAAGTACGCGTAGGATACAACAAGGCGGAAAAGCGCGCTGTGGGCGGGCACGCAAAAAACGGGCCGTAGCCCGTTGTTTTGCTGCATCAGTGCCGTGCGCGAGGCTTACTTGCGACCGCTGCCTTTGCCGCCCAGCATGTCGAGCTGTTTCGATGGCGTGCCCTTGGGCACAACCTTGGCTGCCGGCTTGGCGGCTGGCGCAGGGGCGTGCTTCACGACGGCCTTGGCCACGGTCTTGCCGGCGGCGCTGGCCGGCTTGCTCGTAGGAAATGGTTTTGCGGCCGGCTTGGCCGGTGCTGGCGCGGCGGCTTTCGCTGGCGCGGCGACGGGCGCCGGTGCGGGCTTGGCCGCTTCAGGCTTGGCTGCCGGCTTGGCTTCGACCGCTTTCACGGCAGGCTTGTCGGCAATCTTTTCGGCAACCTTGGCAGGCGCCGCTTCCGGTTTGGCTGCCGGCGCGGCGACTGGTGCGGGGGCTGGTGCTGCCTTGGCGGCAGGCTTGGCCACGTCGGCAGGCTTGGCGACAACGGGGGCAGGTGCCGCTGCAGGCGCAGGTACGGCGGCCAGCGCTGGCTTGGCTGCGGCAGGCGCGGGAGCGATGGCAGGGGCGACGGCATCGAGGCGGGCCTTGGCCGAGGCCAGCAATTCAGCCTGGGTGCTCGAGGCGATGCCGAACAGCTGGCGGCTGTAGGCCAGCACGCTTTCGATGTTCGGCTGGGCCTGGCTGGTGCTATAGCTGAAGAAGTCGCGCGGGTCCTGCGTTTCCAGCAGGTGCTGCGCCGTTTCCGCCGTGTGCGACAGGGCGGCCTTGCCTGCGTTCAAGTTCAGGGCGATGATTTTCTCGGCGCTTTCAAAGACTTTGCTGGTGAGGGTGCTGAAGATTTGC
This sequence comes from Janthinobacterium sp. SUN026, assembly GCF_030397625.1. Classification (NCBI taxonomy): domain Bacteria; kingdom Pseudomonadati; phylum Pseudomonadota; class Betaproteobacteria; order Burkholderiales; family Oxalobacteraceae; genus Janthinobacterium; species Janthinobacterium sp. SUN026. Next base: position 667,229 of record NZ_JAPQNU010000001.1, read on the forward strand.
AGCTGGTTTTCCAGTTGCGACTTGGCGGCGCTGGAAAATTGTTCAGGAAGCGGAAACATATTTACTCCTTTGTACGGATTAAAATGCTGGCAAAACGCTCTGCAAAATCCCGAAAACCAGAGTTGGCCGCGTTTTGTAAAGTGGGTAGCGCGCTAAAAGCTGATCATGGACTTTTTATGATGCAACGCAATATGAATATTCTAGCGGTGATTCGAGTTAGTTGAAAGCTATTTTCTCAAGGGCGTGCGCCGCGTGTTTGCCACGGGCTGGCTGTATTCATGCGCCTGGCAGCATTTGCAGAAAGTTTGCGCGTGCGCAAAGCGTTGTCATGGAATCTATGGCTACGCTTTTGCCAGTGAGTATATTCGTGCACTGCAGCATCCTTGAGGAAATAAGATGACAATGCACTGGAAGCACCAGGTACTGCAGTCAACCGAAGGAGTGTCCGCATGGACCTAGTCATCCGCAATGCCAGCCTGCCCGACGGGCGCCGCGCCATCGATATCGCCATCGAGGGTGGCCGCATCGCCGCCGTCGGCCCCGCCTTGCCCGTGACGGGCGCGCAAGAGATCGACGCCGCCGGCGACCTGGTCACGCCACCGTTTGTCGACGCCCACTTCCACATGGATGCTACGCTCAGCTACGGCCTGCCGCGCGTGAATGCCTCCGGTACTTTGCTCGAAGGCATCGCCCTGTGGGGCGAATTGAAGCCGCAATTGACGCAGCAGGCGCTGGTGGAACGCGCCTTGCAGTATTGCGACTGGGCCGTGGCGCGCGGCTTGCTGGCCATCCGCTCGCACGTGGACATCTGCGACCCGCGCCTGCTGGCCGTCGAAGCGCTGCTCGACGTGAAACGCCAGGTGGCGCCGTATCTGGATTTGCAGCTGGTGGCCTTCCCGCAGGATGGCATCCTGCGCAGCCCCGGCGCCTTCGACAATCTGAAGCGCGCCATCGCCATGGGCGTCGACGTGGTGGGCGGCATCCCGCATTTCGAGCGCACCATGGCCGACGGCGCGGAATCCGTGCGCCTGCTGTGCGAATTCGCCTGCGAACGGGGCCTGATGGTGGACATGCATTGCGACGAGTCGGACGACCCGCTGTCGCGCCACATCGAAACCCTGGCCTTCCACAGCCAGCGCCTTGGCATGCAGGGCCGGGTGACGGGTTCGCACCTGACGTCCATGCATTCGATGGACAATTACTATGTGAGCAAACTGCTGCCGCTGATCCGCGAGGCGGGCGTGGCGGCCATCGCCAACCCCCTCATCAACATCACCTTGCAGGCGCGCCACGATACGTATCCGAAGCGGCGCGGCATGACGCGCGTGCCCGAGATGCTGGCCGCCGGCATTCCCGTCGCCTTTGGCCACGACTGCGTGATGGACCCGTGGTACAGCCTCGGTTCGGGCGACATGCTGGAAGTGGCGCACATGGGACTGCACGTGGCGCAGATGACGGGCCAGCAAGCGATGCACGACTGCTTCCTGGCCGTGACGGAGACGCCGGCGCGCATCCTGGGCCTGGACGGCTACGGCATCGCGCCCGGCTGCCATGCAGACTTGCTGATCCTCGATTGCAGTTCGACGGTGGAAGCGCTGCGCCTGCGCGCGGCGCGGCGCCTGGTGCTGCGCCGCGGGAAAGTCGTCAGCGAATCGCCCCGCGCGCAATCGCGCCTGCACCTGCCGGGGCGGCCCGATAGCGTGAATTTCCGCCTGGGGCGCTGATACAATCAGCCATCACTTGTTATCGGGAGCACTGCTTTGAAAGAAATTGACATCCGCCCGGCCACCGAAGCCGATTTTGACGCCATGTGGCCGATCTTTCAGACGCTGGTGGCCGCCGGCGACACCTATACCTTCCCCGCCGATACCACGCGCGAAGCATGCCACGCCTACTGGTTCGGCCCTGGCGTGCAAAGCTTCGTCGCCGTGATGGGCACGGAGCGGCTGCTGGGCATGTACAAGCTGGTGGCGAACCAGCCGGGCCATGGCTCGCACGTGGCCAATGCCTCGTTCATGGTCGATCCGGCCGCGCAGGGCGTGGGCGTGGGCCGTCTGCTGGGCGTGCACTGCATGGAAGAAGCGCGCCGCGCGGGCTACCTGGCGATGCAGTTCAACTTCGTCGTCAGTACCAACCTGGCCGCCGTCACCCTGTGGAAAAAACTGGGCTTCACGGTGGTCGCCACCCTGCCGCTGGCCTACCGCCACGCGCAACTGGGCTATGTGGACGCCTACGTGATGTACCAGCTGCTGAGCGACCCGATGCAGTGGCCGGCATGAGCGGCGCCATCACCATCTGCGAGACGCCGCGTCTGCGCCTGCGCACGGTGACGCCGAACGACGCGGCCTTCTACCTGGAGCTGGTCAACGACCCGTCGTGGATCGCCAACATCGGCCAGCGCAATCTCCACACCGTGGAGGCGGCCCGCGCGGCCCTGGAAACGGGGCCGATGGCGCAGTTCCGCGAGCAGGGCTATTCCCTGTACATCGTCGAGCGCCGCAGCGATGGCGCGCCTGTCGGCATGGCTGGCCTGGTGCGCCGCGACAGTCTGCCCGGCCCCGATATCGGCTATGCCGTGCGTCCCGCCCACTGGGGCCAGGGCTATGCCTACGAGGCGGCCGCCGCCATCGTGCGGCACGCGCAGCAGGTACTGCGCCTGCGCACCCTGTACGGCATCACTTCGCAGCAGAACCAGGCGTCGATCAATCTGCTCAACAAGCTGGGGTTGCGCTTCGAACGTTTCTCGCGCCTGCCGCCGGAGGGCAGGGAGACGAATATCTACCGCAAGGATTTTCGCCAGGATTGAGGCGGAAAATCCGTATCGGCGAAGTGAAAAAAAGTATTTAGAAACCGGCGCCTTTTGTAGTGGTGATGCGCGGTCATTGTTTTTATAGTGGTTTCACCGGTGGAAAACCGCCGGACTATAAAAATGGAGACGTGTTATGAAAATCATGACTGCTGTTGCATGGGGCGCCCTCATGTCCGCCGGGTTTGCAGACGCCTCGGCGCAAAGCTGCTCGGTGCCCGTGATCAAGGTGCTGGCGCAAAAAAGCCTGGGCCTGACGGTGATGGAAAAGACCCTCGCCGAGTATGAAAAGAAAAGCGGCACCAAGGTACAAATCAGCTATTTCGGCGAAAACGACCGCCGCTCCAAGGCCAGGCTCGATGCTTCCACCAAGGCCGGCTCCTACCAGATCTACTACATCGACGAAGCCAACGTGGCCGAATTTGCCACGGCCGGCTGGGTCGTCCCCCTGCTCAAATACTTGCCCAAGGAAGCCGACTACGACGACTTCCTGCCGGGCCGCCGCGCCGTCGCCTCGTACAAGGGCGTGGCGTATTTCGCGCCCCTGATCGGCGGCAGCGACTTCCTGTTCTACCGCCGCGACCTGCTGGAAAAGGCCGGCATTGCCGTGCCGAAGACGCTCGACGAACTGGTCGCCGCCGTCAAGAAAATGAACAGCCCGCCAAATGTCTACGGCTGGGCGGCGCGGGGCCAGCGCGGCTCTGGCATGAATGTCTGGCGCTGGTCGCCGTTCATGCTGGCCGCCGGCGGCAAGTGGGAAAAGGATGGCGTGCCGACCTTCAATTCGCCGCAGGCCGTGAAAGCGACCACCCTGTACCGCGACCTGTTCAAGTATTCGCCGCCGGGCGGCGCCACCTACGACTGGAGCAATGCGCTCGAAGCGTTCAGGTCGGGCAAGGTGGCCTTCATGATCGAGTCGACGCCCTTCGCCGACTGGATGGAAGACCCGAAAAAATCGTCGGTGGTCGACAAGGTCGGCTACGTGCGCCCGCCCGCGCCGCTGGCGTCGGCCGCGTACGGCCATGGTCTGGCCATTTCCGCCACGGGCGCCAAAGATGAATGCACGCGCCAGGCGGCCGGCAAGTTCATCGCTTTCGCCACGGGCAAGGAGCAGGAACAGGCGCGCCTGAAGGACAACGTCTTCAGCGACTACAACCGCACCAGCACCATCAACAGCGACTATTTCCGCAAGCACGTCAAGCCGCAGATCCAGGCTGGCCTGACGGACACCACGCCCGTCTCGCGCGTCACCATCTGGCCTAGCCCCGAGTGGCCGGACATCGGCGACAACCTGGGCGTCGTGCTGGAAGAGGTGTTTACGGGCACGCGCGGCGATGTGCAGAGCGCGCTCGATGAAGCCAACGAGTATGCGACGGAAGTGATGCAACGGGCCAGCAAGCGCAAATAGAGACATCTGACCAAACCTGCTGCGCGTCGGTATAGGCGGCCTGCGATGCTCACTGTGCATAAAGCACAGTTCCGCTTCTCGGCCACCTCTACCTTTCGCTCGCTACGGTTTTGTCAGGTGTCGTGACGCAGCCTGTTTGCTTGTCCGTTCTCGTTTGAAAGCCATGACCATGCCGCATTCCATCCGTAAAAAACGCCACACCTGGCTGCCGGCCGTCTTCCTGACGCTGCCGCTGCTGATCCTGCTGATACTGGGCCTGGTGCCCAGCATCGCCGCCATCAACCTGGCCCTGCAAAACCGCGTGCTGCGCTACAGCGACAGCGACTACGTCGGCTTTGCCAATTTTCTCCGCCTGTTCGGCGACCGCCGCTTCGTCAACGCCGTGCAGGTGTCGGCCATCTGGGAAGTGGTCACCGTGGCCGGCTCGCTGATCGTCGGTGTGCTGCTGGCCGTGTTCCTGTTTGAAAGGGTCAAGGGCCGCACCCGCGACATCATCGCGCTGCTCCTGATCGTGCCGGTGCTGCTGCCGCGCGTCTCGGCCGCCTTCATCTGGAAGTTCATGTATTCGCCGCTGATGGGCATTTTGAACTGGATGCTGGAATGCGTGGGCCTGGGCGGCACGGCCTTGCTGTCCGACCCTGCCACGGCCCTGTATGCGGTGGCGCTGGTCGATATCTGGCAGTGGGGCCTGTTCTTCGGTGCCGTCATCCTGAAGCTGCTGGAAACCCTGCCCGCCGAACCGCTGGAAGCGGCGCGCCTCGACTACGCCAGCACGCTGCAGGTGTATGCGTACATTGCGCTGCCCATGCTCAAGGTGCCCATCATGAGCCTCGTGTTCATCAAGATGGTCGAGTCGCTGCGTTCGTTCGACCTGATTTACGTGATGACCAAGGGCGGCCCCGGCATCTCCACCGAAACGCTGGACATGTACGCGTATGCGCAAGGCATCGGCCTGATGGGCAAGGTGTCGTACGCGTCCAGCATGGCCGTGCTGATGATGCTGGCCACCACCGTCATCTTTACCTTACTCTGGAAGCGGGTCGCCAAATGGGAAAACTGACTGTTACGCGCGGCCTTGGCGCCGTCACCACCACTGCCATCACCACGGTGATCGTCCTGGTGGCGCTGTTTCCCATCCTGTGGGCCGTGCTCAATTCCTTCAAGGAGCTGATGGACATCGTCACGCCCGTGCCGCGCTTTTTCTTCAGCCCGACCCTGGCCAACTACAAGCAGGTGCTGGCCAGTCCGGAAGTGCTGACGGGATTGGGCAACAGCGTGGCCATCGTCGGCGTGGCCGTGCTCCTGGGCGCCGTGCTGGGCGTGCCGGCCGCGTATGCGATCGCCCGCTATCCGGTGCCGGCCAAGAAGAATATCCAGTTCTTCCTGCTGTCCTTGCGCTTCTTGCCGCCCGTGGCCGTCGCCATTCCGCTGATTTCGATCTGGATCGACCTGGGCTTGTACGACTCGCGCCTGTCGATGGTGGTGACGTATCTGCTGGTGACCCTGTCGACCATCATCTGGCTGTCGATTCCCGCCTTTGCGCGCATCCCGAAAGAGATCGAGGAAGCGGCGGCGCTCGATGGCTACGGCCCGTACCAGGTGTTCTGGCACGTTGCCCTGCCGGTGGCCTCGAAGACCCTGATGGGCGGCATCGTCTTCAGCTTCGTGCTGGTCTGGAATGAACTGATGATCGCGCTGGCGCTCACCTCGTCGAAGAGCATGACCTTGCCCGTGGTGGCGTCGGCGTTTACCTCGATGGGACAGGAAGTGCCGTGGGGCGTGGTGAACGCTTCCACCGTGCTGCTGGCGCTGCCGCCGCTGCTGTTCGTCGGCATCCTGGGCCGGTTGCTCAACTCCATGCTCAAACATAAATAACGATAAACAAGGAAGACAATCATGCAAGCACTCGTACTGGAACAGGCGCATTCAATCACCTTGCGCGACATCGACGTGCCGCTCGCCGTCGGCCCGCGCGACGTGAAAATCAGGATTCATACCGTGGGTATCTGCGGCAGTGACGTGCATTACTTCAAGCACGGCAGGATCGGCCCCTTCGCCGTCGAAGCGCCGATGGTGCTCGGCCACGAGGCCTCCGGCGTGGTGGCGGAAGTGGGCGCGGAAGTCACGCACCTGAAGGTAGGCGACCGGGTCTGCATGGAGCCGGGCGTGCCGCAGTTCGATTCGCCGGCCACCATGCGCGGTCTGTACAACCTCGATCCGGCCGTGCGCTTCTGGGCCACGCCGCCCATCCACGGCTGCCTCACGCCGTATGTCGTGCATCCGGCCTCGTTCACCTTCAAGCTGCCCGACAACGTCAGCTTCGGCGAAGGCGCCATCGTCGAACCGCTGGCCATCGGCTTGCAGGCGGCGAAAAAGGCGGCCATCAGGCCGGGTGACGTGGCCGTGGTGGTCGGCGCCGGCACCATCGGCGCCATGAATGCACTGGCCGCGCTGGCGGGCGGCTGCTCGCGCGTGATCCTGACCGACCTGGTGCCGGAAAAGCTGGCCCTGTTCGCCGATAACCCCGCCGTGACCACGGTCGACGTGCGCCAGGCCAGCCTGGCCGATACGGTGCGCAAGGCTACCGATGGCTGGGGCGCCGACATCGTCTTCGAGGCCAGCGGCAGCATGCGCGCCTACGACAACATCATTGACCTGCTGTGTCCGAACGGCTGCCTGGTGCTGGTCGGCATGCCGCCGGATAAGGTGCCTTTGGATGTCGTCGCCATCCAGGCCAAGGAAGTGCGCATCGAGTCGGTGTTCCGCTACGCGAACATCTTCCCGCGCGCCATCGCCTTGCTGGCCTCCGGCAAGATCGACGTGAAGCCTTTCATTTCGCGCACCTTCGGCTTTGCCGACGGCGTGCAGGCGTTCGAGGAAGCGGCCAAGGGCCATCCGCGCGACGTCAAGATCCAGATCGAACTGGTGGGAGACTGATCATGGCAAATATCGCCTGCAGGCAGCTGCACAAGACGTATGACGAGAAGACGGCCGTGCTGCAGCCGTTCGACCTGGAAATCGATGACGGCGAATTCATCGTCCTGCTGGGGCCATCGGGCTGCGGCAAGTCGACCTTGCTGCGCATGATCGCGGGCCTGGAAGACATCAGCGGCGGCGAGCTGCTGATCGGCGGCGCCGTCGTCAACGACTTGCCGCCCCGCGCGCGCAACGTGGCGATGGTGTTCCAGAATTACGCGCTGTATCCGCACATGACGGTGTACGACAATATCGCCTTCGGCCTGCGCCGCCTGAAGGTGCCGAACGACGAGATCGAGCGTCGCGTGCGCGAGGTGGCGGCCATTCTCAGCCTGGACAGCCTGCTCGATCGCAAGCCTCGCGCCATGTCGGGCGGCCAGCAGCAGCGCACGGCGATTGCGCGCGCCATGATCAAGACGCCGCAGGTGTTCCTGTTCGACGAACCGCTGTCGAACCTCGATGCCAAGCTGCGTGCGCAGCTGCGCGCCGACATCAAGCGCTTGCACCGTCGCCTGCGCACCACCACGTTGTACGTCACGCACGACCAGCTCGAAGCGATGACCCTGGCCGACAGGGTGGTGCTGATGAAGGGCGGGCATATCGAGCAGATCGGCACGCCGGCGGACCTGTACAACCACCCGCGCACCCTGTTTGCGGCCGGCTTCATCGGCACGCCAGCCATGAACTTCATCGATGGCGTTGTCGAAAAAGAGGGCGGGCAAACGGTGCTGGTGTGCGCCGGCTACCGCTGGCCCCTGGTGTCGCCACGCTTCGCCGCGCTGGCGGCGGGTTCGCGCGTGGTCTTCGGCCTGCGTCCGAATCATTTGCGGGCGGCGCCAGCACAGGCACAAATGCAGGCACCGGCTGGCACCCATGGCCTGGCGTGCGTGGTCGACCTGGTCGAGCTGCTGGGCGCGGAAGCGCTGATCAGTTTTCAGTGCGGCGCCTTGACCTTGTCGGCGCTGCTGCCGGCGAATGCGGCCAACAGCGCGGCGCAGGTAGGGCAGACCCTGGCGCTGGCCTTCGACGAAGAGCACGTGCATCTGTTCGACGCCGACAGCGGGCTGGCCGTGGCGCTCAGTGGTCAGTAAGTGGTTAGAATAGCTGGCACCGAGACTGCGCAAGGGAACTGCCGTGACGCCTGACCTGGAACTGATCCACAAACCGATCCACGAATCGTTTCGCGCGTGGGCGCACGGCTTTCCGCACACCGTGGCGAAATGGCATTTTCATCCCGAGTACGAGCTGCACTTCATCATTACATCGAGCGGAAAATTCTTTATCGGCGACCATATCGGCAGTTACGGGGCGGGCAACCTGATCCTGACAGGGCCGAACCTGCCGCATAACTGGGTCAGCGAACTGCCGGAAGGCGTGGTCCTGCCCGAGCGCGACCTGGTGCTGCAGTTTTCCAGCGACTTCATCGAACGTTGCGCGCTGCTGTTCCCGGAGATGGCGCCCCTGAAAGCCCTGCTGGGCGAGGCAGGCAGGGGCTTGCAGTTTCCCGATGCGCTGGGCCTGCGCCTGGTGCCGCTGATGAAGGAATTGACGACGGCGCAGGGCTTGCGCCGCGTCGAACTGTTTACGCGCCTGTTCGGCGAGCTGTGCGACTGCCGCGAGCGGCGCCCGCTGGCCAGCGTCACCTACCTGGCGCAGGCGGGGCGCTACATGTCGTCGACGATCAACCTGGTGCTGGCCTATATCAAGCAGAACATCACGCTCGATTTCTGCGAGCAGGACGTGGCCGACGTGGCGGAAATGAACACCTTGAAATTCACGCGTTTCTTCCGCAAGCATACGGGCACCTCGTTCATTCAATACGTGAACCAGGAGCGCATCGCGCTGGCCTGCGAGCTGCTGATGAATACGGACATGAAGGTTACCGATATCTGCTACCGCACGGGATTCAACAACCTTTCCAATTTCAACCGCCAGTTTTTGGCCCACAAGCAGATGTCGCCGTCGAAATTCCGCTCCTGCCTGCTGATGAACATGCCCGAGCCGTCCGGCGACGGCCATTCTTAACTTTCTTTTGGAATCAAATGACTTATCTCGGTATCGATATCGGCACTTCCGAAGTCAAGGCCATCCTCACCGATGATGCCCAAGCCATCCTTGCCAGCGCCGGCGTGACCCTGCGCGTCTCCAGTCCCCATCCCGGCTGGTCGGAACAGAATCCCGAGGATTGGTGGCATGCCACCCTGGACGTCATCGCCGCCATCCGCACTGCGCAGCCGGTGGCGTTTTCCGGCCTGCGCGGCATCGCTTTGTCGGGCCAGATGCATGGCGCCACCCTGCTCGACAAGCAGCAGCACGTGCTGCGCGCGGCCATCCTGTGGAACGATACGCGCGCGTTTGCCGAATGCGTGGAACTGGAAGCATTGGTGCCCGAGTCGCGCGCCATCACCGGCAACCAGGCCATGCCGGGTTTTACGGCGCCCAAGCTGCTGTGGCTGCAAAAGTACGAACCGTCGCTGTTCCGCGCCACGGCCAAGGTCTTGCTGCCGAAGGATTACGTGGCCCTGCGCCTGACGGGCGAGTATGTGTCCGACATGTCCGACGCTTCCGGCACCCTGTGGCTGGACGTGGCCAGGCGCGACTGGTCCGAGCGCATGCTGGCCGCCACGGGTTTGTCGCGCGAGCACATGCCGCGCCTCGTCGAAGGCAGCGCCGCCGCCGCGCAGGTGCGATCCTCGCTGTGCCAGGAATGGGGTATCGCGCATACGGTGCTGCTGGCCGGCGGCGCGGGCGACAACGCGGCCGCCGCCGTGGGCCTGGGCGTGGTGGAGCCGGGCGCCGGCCTGCTGTCGCTGGGCACGTCCGGCGTGCTGTTCGCCGGCAGCGACGGTTTCGCGCCGAATCCGGGCCAGGGCGTGCATGCGTTCTGCCATTGCCTGCCCGAGCGCTGGCACCAGATGAGCGTGATCCTCAGCGCCGCCTCCAGCCTCAGCTGGGTGGCGCGGCTGACGCAGTCGGGCGACATCGGCGAACTGGCAAGGCTGGCGGAGAACGTCGAGGCGCGCACGGCGCCCATCTTCCTGCCGTATTTGAGCGGCGAACGCACGCCGCACAACGACGCCTCCGCACGTGGCGTGTTCTTCGGCCTGTCGACGGAACACGGGCGCGCCGAGCTGGCCTACAGCGTGATGGAAGGCGTGGCCTTTGCCATGGCCGACGGCAACGCGGCCTTGCGCAGCGCCGGCACGCACCTGAAGGAAGCGTCATTCGTGGGCGGCGGCTCGCGCAGCCGCTTCTGGGCCCAGCTGTGCGCGAATGCCTCGGGCTTGAACGTGCTGCGCCACGACCATGGCGTGGCCGGCGGCACCATGGGCGCGGCGCGACTGGCGCAGATGGCGGTGACGGGCTTGCCGCCCGCGCAGGTGTGCACGCGCCCGCCCGTGCAGGAAACGGTGGCGCCGCAAGCGTCCGCCGTGCTGGACGACCGCCTGGCGCGCTACCGGCGGCTGTATCCGCTGCTGCGCGCGGAGTTTGCGGGAGCGGCTGCGCACTGACGCCGGCAGGTATTTTTGCATTGACATACGCAGCGTATGTCAATAACATGCTTTCACATACGCTACGTATGTGAAAGGACTGTCCATGCCCGTCTCCACCGTATCACCCCCGCGCCGCAGCCGCAGCAGCATGATCGAGGAAACCCGCGCCCGGCTGCTGGCGGCGGCGCGCCATGCGTTCGCCGAGCAGGGCTATGCGAATACCTCGATGGATGATTTCACGGCTGCCGCCGGCCTGACCCGCGGCGCGCTGTACCACCATTTCGGCAGCAAGGAAAAACTGCTGCTTGCCGTGATCGATCAGCTCGAGGGCGAAGTTGGCGAGCGCCTGCAAGCCATGGCGGACGCCGCGCCGTCTTCGTGGCAAGCGTTTCGCCGCCGCTGCCAGGGCTACCTGGAACTGGCGCTGGTGCCCGAACTGCGCCGCATCATCCTGCAGGATGCGCGCGCCATGTTCGGCGATGTGCCGCAGGCGCACCAGAGCGTCGGCATCGCCGCGTTGCAGGCGGCGCTGCAGGGGCTGATCGATGAAGGCGCGGCGCTGCCTGCGCATACTGGCGTGACGGCCCGCATGCTGTATGGCGCCGTGACCGAAGCGGCCTTCTGGATCGCCGAAGCCGATGGCGACCCGCCCGCGCGGCTGGCCATGTCGCTGGCCGCCCTCGACAAGCTGCTCACTGGCTTGTTGGCCGACCCCGCATCCGCTTTCACTTCCCAGGAACCGCCCCATGCAATGGAAAAATAACGCCGACCGTTTTGGTGCGCTCGCCAAGTTCTTTCACTGGACCAGCGCCGCCGCCTTTATCGGCGCGTATGTCGTTGTCTACTATGTGATCTGGTTCCTGGACGAGGAGGCGCCCGGTACGCTGGCGGTATTGAACGTGCACTGGATGCTGGGTTTGCTGGTGGGCGCGCTGGTGCTGCCGCGCCTGGCGTGGCGGCTGCTCGACGTGCAGCCGCAGGACCCGCCCGGCTCCGCGCTGGAGCACAGGCTGGCGCATGCCGCGCACTGGGGCTTGTATGGCCTGCTGATCGTGCTGCCCCTGACCGGCTACGTGGGCACGGGCCTGCATACTGACTTTGGCCTGTTTACCGTGCCCAGCTTTCGCGATACGGCGCTGTTCGAGTCGATGGCGACGACTTTCGGCATGACCTGGGAAAGCTTCGAGGCGCCGGTGGATATCGTGCACCACTTCCTGGGCAAATGGGTCGCCTGGGGCGTGGTGGGCTTGCATGTGCTGGCCGCCGTGTTCCATCACCGCGTGCGCAAGGACGATGTACTGACCCGCATGTTGCCTTGATGCGGGTACGGGCAAGCTTGCCCGGATGACCATGATGGTGACGGAAAATCATGACCATCCAGTCAACCTTGCGCTGTAATTTGTTGTTTCTATGTTGAAAGTGTTTCTCTAACGAAAGCGCTGCTTGGTTTTTCACGGGGCGCGCCCCATGATTTCCCTATTTGGTGAGAATTGGATAGTTTTGGTGGCGCCTTTGTTGCCATCCTGTTCTTGCCGCCGGGAGAAACACATGCAACTCGCGAATCTGAAAATCTCCGTCCGCCTGGGTCTGTTGGGCGCCTTCTTCTTTCTTGCGCTGGTGTTCGTCGGCGCGCGTGGCTGGAGCGCGCTCGATGCGGCCAGTGCGCGCAGCGCGGACGCCATGCAGCGTTCCGTCGCCCTGACGGAAGCGGTCGACGCGGCGCGCAGCGCGCAGGTGGAATTCAAGATCCAGGTGCAGGAATGGAAAAACATCCTGCTGCGCGGCGGCGATGCGGCCGCCTTCCAGCGCTACCGCGAAGCGTTTGTCGCCAGCGGCGCGCAGACGCGCAAGGAATTGAAAAGCCTGCAGGCGATGATGGGCGCATTAAAACTCGACACGGCACCCGTGGAGCAGGCGCTGCAGGCGCACGACGCGCTGGGCGTGAGCTACCTGGCGGCGCTGCAAAAGTATGACGGCGCGCGCGCCGACAGCGCGCAGGCCGTCGATGCGCTGGTCAAGGGCATGGATCGCGAACCGACGCGCCAGATCGACGCCATCGTCACGGCTATCGGCAAGCAGTCGCACGCCCTGATGGCGCAGATGAAGGAGCAGGATGATGCCGCGCACCGCAGCGCCAGCATCGCCATGCTGGCCACCGTGCTGGTGACCCTGGTCGTGGGCTCCATCACCGTGTGGTGGCTGATCCGCAGCATCACGGTGCCGCTGGGCGCGGCCGTCGGCATCGCCCAGCAGGTGGCGGCCGGCGACTTGCGCGCCGTGGTGGCCGACGGCAGCCGCGATGAAATCGGCGACCTGCTGCGCGCCTTGAAAGCGATGAGCGGCAACCTGGCCGCCATCGTGGGACGGGTACGCGCCGGCACGGACGCCATCGCCACGGCGTCCGCTGAAATCGCCAGCGGCAATATGGACCTGTCGTCGCGCACGGAGGAGCAAGCCAGTTCGCTGGAAGAAACGGCCGCCTCGATGATCGAGCTGACGTCCACCGTGCGGCAGAATAACGACAACGCGGACCAGGCGCGCCAGCTGGCCGGCGGCGCTTCCGACGTGGCGCAGCGCGGCGGCGAGGCCGTGGCGCAGGTGGTGCAGACCATGAGCCATATCAATGCCTCGTCGAAGCGCATCGTCGACATCATCGCCGTCATCGACGGCATCGCCTTTCAGACGAATATCCTGGCCCTGAATGCGGCCGTGGAAGCGGCGCGCGCGGGCGAGCAGGGACGCGGCTTCGCCGTCGTGGCGACGGAAGTGCGCAACCTGGCGCAACGCTCGGCCGCAGCGGCCCTGGAAATCAAGCAGTTGATCGGCGAATCCGTGCGCACGGTGGAAGAGGGCAGCGTGCTGGCCGGCCAGGCGGGGCGCACGATGGATGACGTGGTGAGCAGCGTGCAGCGCGTCAACGCCATCATCGGCGAGATCGCCGTGGCCAGCGTGGAGCAGCGCGACGGCATCGAACAGATCAGCATCGCCATCAGCCAGATGGATGGCGTGACGCAGCAGAACGCGGCCCTGGTGGAGCAGGCCGCCGCCGCCGCGGACGCGCTGCAGCAGCAGGCGGCCAGCCTTGCCGACGCCGTCAGCATCTTCAAGCTGCATGCGGCGCCGGCGCTGGCGTCGACGCCGGAACTGAAGCCGGGCCGGCTGGCGCTGGCTTAAAACGTGTACTTCGCCGTCAGCACGGCGCTGCGCGGATCGCCGAATGCATTGCCGCTGTCGATGCTGCTGATGGCCTGGTAGTAGCTGCGGTCGAAGACGTTGGTCACGCTCAGGCGCACGTCGAGCTGGCGGTTCACGTGCCAGCCCGCGTTCAGGTCGGCCACCGCGTAGCCGCCCTGGCGGATGGCGCTGTTGGTCTTGTAGATCTGGTTCTGCGCCCGTAGCGCGCCGCCGACGCGCCACGCATCGGACAGGCGATAGCTGGTGGACAGGCGCAGCAGGCGGCTGGGGCGTTCGGCCGCATAGCGCGCGCCGACGGCATTGCTGCCTTGCGCCTTGGCGTATTCGGCCGTGTTGTAGGTAAAGCCCGCGCTCACCTGCCAGCGCGGCGTCAACGCGCCGGACACGCTCAGTTCAAACCCGTCGCTGCGCACTTCACCGACCGCCTCGGAGCAAGACAGCAGGCCGGGACCGCACTGCGTCAGCGGCAGCGCGGTCGCCAGGTTCTTTTGCACGATGCGGAACACGGCCGCCGAGGCGTTCAGCGCGCCGCCGAAGTATTCGCCCTTCACGCCCGCTTCCATGTTGATGCCCGTGACGGGATCGAGCAGCACGCCATTCCTGTCGACGGCGCTTTGCGGATTGAAGATGCTGGTCCAGCTGCCGTACAGCGAATGGTGGGCGTCGACGTCGTACACCAAGCCGGCATATGGCGTGACTTCCCGGCTCACCTTGTAGCCGGAGCGCGCGCCCGACAACGTGTTGATGGCGCGATAGTCGTACCAGTCGACGCGGCCGCCCACCAGCAGGGCCAGCGGATCGGCCAGGCTGAAGCGGGCCGTCGTGTAGACGCCCGTCTGCTTCGTCTTGCTGTCCTGGCCATAATAGAAGGTGCCGATCGCCGGTTTCACGGGCGCGCCCGTATCCCAGCGCACGGGGTTGAAGGTATAGCTGTAGTCGGGGACCGACTTGTAGCCCTTGTCCTCGGTATCGCGCGTGCGGTAGTTGGCGCCGAAGACGATTTCATGGCGGCGGCCCAGCAGGCTGAAAGGACCGGCTGCCTGCGCATCGACAATGCGCTGCTGGCGGTCGTAGACAAAGGCGTTGGCCGCGCTGAGGCGGAACAGATTCGTCTTCGGCACGCGGGCGATGCCCGTGACGACGGAGTCGAGTTCGTCCTGCAGCGCCTGCGCCGCCAGTTTGACCTTCCAGCCGTCGCCCAGCCGGTGTTCGAGTTCGGCGAACAGGCGCGTGTTTTTCTTGTTCCAGAAGGTCCAGTCGGGCGCATTGCTGGCCGAGCGGTCGAGCGGCAGGAAACTGCCGTCGAGCGCCGTTGGCAAGCCGTACCACGTGGAGCCGGGATTGCGCTCGTCGTTGACGTGAAAGCCCACGCTCAGGGTCGTGTCGCGCGACAGGTCGGCATCGGCGGTGGCGTAGAGCAGGGCGCGCTTGTGGCGGTAGTTCGAGATGAACGTGTCGGTATCCTGGTAGGCGGCCACGGCGCGCCCGCGCAGGCTGCCCGCCTGGTTCAGTGCGCCGCGCGCATCGACTTCGCCGCGGTAGTCGTTGTAGCGGCCGATGCTGCCCGTGAGCGACACCTCGTTCTGCGCCGTGGGGCGCTTGCGCACAAAATTCATGGTGCCCGACGGGTTGCCCACGCCATTGAGCATGCCGGCCGCGCCGCGCAGGATTTCGACGCGGTCGTACATGGCCAGGGTGGCGAAGCCCAGGGTGTCGCCGTCGGCCGACATGGTCAGGCCGTCTTCCGTGAAATTGCTGATCGAGAAACCGCGCGAATAAAAGCTGGCGCGCTCGGTGGCGCCCTTGTTCAGGCTCAGACCCGGCGTGATATTGGCGATGTCCTCGACCGAGCGGATATTCATGTCGTCCATTTGCTGGCGTGTGACGACGCTGACCGATTGCGGCGTCTCGCGCACGGACAGGTTCAGGCGCGTGGCCGCGTTCATGCTGCCGCTGGTGTAGGAGCCGCTGCCTTCGGTGGTGGCGGAGGCGGCCTGCGCGTTGACGCGCACTTCGGGCAGATTCTGTTCCTGCTGCTGCGTCTGGCCATGGGCTGGTGCACCCAAGGTGCCGAGAATGGCCGCGGCCATGAGGGTCGGCGCCAACGCGGCGGCCTTTCGCTGTGCGCTGTGTATTGTCATTGATTACTCCCGGTGTCGCGATGATGTGGTGGATGAAGCAGGCGGATGCCTGTTTCAAAATATGCGTCGCTGGGGGAGTGTTGCGCCTGGCTTGCCTGGCCATGCCGCTGCGGTCCTGGCATGGGCGCAGGGACTCAGATGAATGGAGCTGATTCCCAATAATGAGAATCATTCTCATTTTAGTGTTGCGCAGCAATTGTTGCAATAATTGGTGAGATTGTCTGTGGGAGGATTGCAACAGTGATCACGCCCCGCCGTGATTGACACCAGTCAAGCGGCGCCCGATCAGGCAAATATCGCGCCGGAATTCTTATATTATTTCCTTTCCGCATGGTTCCGCGCCCGGCCGCATGGCGCGCGTTGCAAAGGAAAAGCATGTCTTCCACCTCTTGCCTGCCGGGTGACGCATGACGACGCTGCTGCTGGCGCTGTGCCTGACCCTGGCCGTGATGCTGAGCGTTCTGCTGGCCTGCCAGTGGCAGGCGGCGCGCACGTGGCGCCTGCGCCATGCGACAGGCGTGGTGCTGCAGGCGGCGCAGGCGCAGCGCATGGCAGATGCGCTGGCGCTGCTGCACGCCTTGCCGGCGGCCGTCGTCGGCACCGACCACGCTGGCGTGGTGCGCTACCTGAATCCCCGCGCCAGCGCCATGGGCGGGCTGCTGGGCAACGATGGCCTGGGCCAGCCCGTGACGCAGCTGCTGCCGCTGTTCCATGACGGCACGCCCATCGATGCGGCGCGCCAGGTGCGTGACTGCGTGGCGCAGCAGGAAGTGCTGGAAGTGGCGCGCGGCGCCGTGCTGCTGCGCCATCTCGACGGCAAGCGCATCGACGTGCAGTACAGCTGCGCACCGCTGGCGCAGGGCGGCGCGGTGCTGCTGCTGCACGACGTGTCGGCACGCCGGCGCGCCGAGCAGCAGCTGGAATTCATCGCCCACCACGACGGCTTGACGGGCTTGCCGAACCGGCTGCACTTCCAGATCCGCTTTGAGCACGGCATCGCCTACGCGCGCCGCCACCAGGCGTTGCTGGCGGTGCTGTTCGTCGATATCGACCGCTTCAAATCCATCAACGACAGTCTGGGGCACGACGTGGGCGACCAGGTGCTGACGGAGTTCGCGCGCCGGGTGCAGCAGTGCGTGCGCAAGGTCGACACGGTGGCGCGCCAGGGCGGCGACGAATTCATCATCCTGCTGACGGAATTGCGCACGGCGCACGATGCCGAGCGGGTGGCCGAGAAAATCGTCGGCGCCATCGCCGCCCCCTTCGTCATCGGCGAATACAGCCTGTCGGTGGCGGCCAGCGTGGGCGTGGCCCTGTACCCGGACGATGACGACGACGTCAATGCGCTGATCGAAAAGGCCGACCTGGCCATGTATGCGGCCAAGCGCCACGCGCCCGGCACCTGCCTGCGCTACGCGCCGCGCATGCAGACGCAATCGTATTCGCGCACCATCCTCGAGACGGCCTTGCGCCACGCGCTCGAACGCAATGAATTCGCCCTGTTCTACCAGCCGCGCATGGACTTGAAGACGCGCACGATCACGGGCGTGAAGGCGCTGCTGCGCTGGAAGCACCCGGAGCTGGGCTTGATGATGCCGCTCGACTTTTTACCGGTACTGGAGGAAATCGCCCTGATCCTGCCGGTGGGAGCGTGGGTGATGGCCACGGCGGTGGAACAGGCGCGCAGGTGGATCGCGCAGGGGCAGATGCTGACGGTGTCCGTCAGCCTGTCGGCGCGCCAGTTCTACCAGCGCGACATCGCGCGCAATTTCGCCGCCGCGCTGGAAGCGGCCGGCGTGCCGGGGCATTGCATCGAGCTGGAAATCGCCGCCGGCATCCTGATCGACCGCAACCAGAACTGCGAACTGATATTGCGCCAGTTCCGCCAGCTGGGCATGGCGATCGCCATCAGCGATTTCGGCACGGGCGACGCTTCGCTCAATTACCTGAAACGCTTTCCCACGGATGCCGTGAAGATCGAAAAATGCTTCGTCGACGACGTGGGCAAGCCGGGCGGCGACGGCGCCATGGTGCGCGCCATCGTGGCGATGGCGCGCACGCTGGGATTGCGCACCATCGCCGGCGGGGTGGAAAGCGGCGAGCAGCTGGAACTGCTGGCCGAGATGGGCTGCGACGAGGCGTTTGGCTATTTCCTGGGCCGCGCCATGGCGCCCGAGGGCATTGAGGTGCTGCTCAAAAGCAGTGAAGCCATTCAGAACTGATAGCGCAGCGACAGCATGGCGTTGCGCGGATCGCCGTAGTAGCCGCCCATGCCCGTCGAGTAGTACTTCTTGTCGAAGACGTTATTCACGTTCAGGGTCGCCATCAGCTGCGGCGTGACCTGGTACTGCGCCATCAGTCCCGCCACGGCATACGCCTTCTGCGTGAAGCGTTCGCCGTTCGGCCCGCGGTCATCCATGTAGATATCGCTCTGCCAGTTCACGCCGCCGCCCAGCACCAGGCCAGGCACGCCCTGCGCCAGGCGCCATGTGGTCCACAGCTTGGCCATGTTCTGCGGCTGGTTGGTCTGGATGCGCTCGCCGGCGGCGTTGCGGATGCGGCTATACGCATAGCTGGCCGTCAGCTGCCAGTCGGGGCGCAGCTGGCCCGATACTTCCACCTCGACGCCGCGCGTGGTGGCGCCCTTCACCGTGTGATAGGCGTAGGAGCCGCCGCCCGTGCCGATGATCCAGATGTTGCCCGGATCGGCTTCGGCCAGGTTTTCCTGCTTCAGCTGGAACAGGGCCGCGCTGGTGGTGAGCTTGCCGCCGAAGAATTCGCCCTTGGCGCCCACTTCGTAGTTCTTGCCTTCCAGCGGCGCCAGGAAGCGGCTGTTGACGTCGCGCTGGCTTTGCGGCGTGAAGATGCTGGTGTAGCTGGCGTAGGCCGACCAGTGCTGGCCCAGGTCGTAGACCAGGCCCGCATACGGCGTGATCTTGCCGTTTTCGCGCATGGCGTCGTACAGGTCCGTATCGTTGAAATAATCGCTGCGGATGTCGCGCTTCCAGTATGACAGGCGCGCCCCGACAATCACCGACAGCGCGTCCGTCGGGCGCAGGCGCAGGGTCGAATACACGCCGCTTTCCCGTTCCTCGTCGTACGAGGAGCCCAGGCGCGTGCCGCTGTAGTCGGGCACCGGCATGGCGCCATGCCAGGCGTGGATATCCGGCACCGTGTAGTCGTAGCCGTCGAGGCGCCAGTTCGGGTAGATGGGGCCATTCGTCTTGAGTTCCGAGGCGCTCACGCCCAGCACCAGTTCATGCTTGCGGCCGAAGGCCTGGAACGGGCCGCTCACGTACGCGTCGAGCGAGGTCTGTTGCGGCTTGCTGTGCCAGTTGGCCAACCACAGCTTCATGCCGCCGCCCGTCACGCGGTCCGGGTAGCCGTTGCCGGAAAAACCCTGCAGGGCGTCGTACTGGTTGCTGCTGCGGCTGACGGCCACCTTGGCGATCCAGTCGTTGTCGAAATAGTGGTCGAGCGTGGCGAACAGCATGTTCTGTTCGCGGTCATACGTGCTCCACGCGGCCGTGCCGTTCATCGAGCGGGGAAAATGGGTTTGCGAGCCGTCGGCGTAGAACACGGGGAATTCGCGCCCCGCGCCCTTGAGCTTTTCCTTTTGGTAGTTGATGCCGGCGCTGAGCACCGTCGAAGGCGACAGGTCCGCTTCGACGATGGCGTACAGCACGTCCTTTTTCTGCTGGTAGCGGTCGATGAACGAGCGTTGGTCTTCATGCGCGGCGACGAGGCGCGCGCGCACCTTGCCGTCCGCCGTCAAGGGCGTCGAGACATCGCCCTCGACGCGGTAACGGTCCCATGAGCCCAGCTGCGCGCCGGCCGTGGCGGCGAACGTGCGGCCCGGGCGCTTGCGCACCAGGTTGATGGCGGCCGACGGGCTGCCCGTGCCGCTGATCAGGCCTGTCGCGCCGCGGATGACCTCGACGCGGTCGTAGATGGCCATGTCGTAGGTACGCGCTTCCAGGCTCTTGCTGGTCGGGATCCCGTCGAACATGTACGACGTGACTTCGAAGCCGCGGGAAAACACCTGGTCGTATTCGCGCGTGCTCGACGAATGATCCACCGTGATGCCGGGCGCCTGCAGCAGCACGTCCTGCAGGGTTTTCAAGCCCTGGTCCTCGATCTGCTGGCGCGTGATGACGCTGACGGCTTGCGGCGTTTCGCGCAGCGACAGGTTCAGGCGCGTGGCGCTGGTCAGGCCCGCGTAGCCGCGCTTGCCTTCCGTGGTGCCGTCGCGCAGGGCGCTGGAGCTGACGGCCACTTCGCCCAGGGTGGCGGCGATCGGCGCGGCGGGCGACGCAGCGCCCGACTTGCGCAGCACGTAGCTGCGCTCCCCGCTGGGAAGTGCCTCGAGGCCCGTGCCGGCCAGCAGGCGGGCCAGCGCCTGCGGCACCGTGTAGCTGCCGCTCAGGCCCGGCGTGCGCACGCCTTGCAGCAGCTCGGCCGCCGCGCCCACGCTCACCTTCGCCTCGATGGCAAAGCTGGCGATGGCGGCGGACAGCTCGCCGCCCGGCACGTTGAAGGCCGTTTGCGCGGCAACCGGCGCGGCGGCGGCATCGGCTGCCATGGCCGGCGCCTGCGCCAGCGACAGCAGGAGCACGGCGCTGCCGATGGCGCGCGCGAGGGGAGTCAGACGAGGAGGGTGCATGGTCTTGCCTTTCCGGTGAGTGTCGTTGTAATACTCACAGGACAGGCAGCGGTGAAAAAAGGGGCCAATTTTGTAAGTTATTTTTTGCGGGCCGCGATGGTGACCCAGTACGGGCTGCGGTACAGCACGTCGACGGGCAGCATGCGCGCCAGGCTGTCCAGCACGGCGTCCGTGTCGTCGAGCTGGAAGGCGCCCGACAGGTGCAAGCCCGCCACCTGCGGTTCCACGCGCAGCAGGCCGGGGCGGTAGCGCGACAGTTCGAAGGCGAAGGCGTCGAGGCGCATGTCCTGCGCCGCCAGCATGCCGCGTGCCCACGCGTCGGCTTGCGGCGGCGCCGGCGTGGGCAGGCTGGCGTGGCTGGCGTCGAAGCGGCCCTGCTGGTTCGCCATGAGCGTGCGGACGGTGGCCGAGGGCGCGCGCGGCGTGATTTCCACCGCGTGTTCGAGCACCGTCACGCGGCTGCCGTCGTCGTCGACGCGCACGGTAAAGCGCGTGCCCAGTGCGCGGATGCGTCCATGGCAGGTGGCGACGATGAACGGGCGGCTGCCCGCGTGGTCGGGGCGCGTCTGCACCAGCACTTCGCCGCGGCGCAGGGTCAGACGGCGTTCGTCGGGGCCATACGCCACATCGACGGCGCTGTCCGTGTTGAGCACCAGGGTGCCGCCATCGGGCAAGGATATGTCGCGCCGCTCGCCCACGCCGCTGCGGTAATCGGCCAGTATCTCGTGGCGCGCCAGCAGCCAGGCGGCGGGCGCCGCCATCAGCGCCAGCAGCAGCTGCACGGCCACGCGGCGCTGCGGACGGCGCAGCACGGGCACGGCCAGCTCCGGCGGCAGCAGACCGGCCGTCTGGCTCACTTGCTGCACCCTGTTCCAGGCGCGCGCGTGCTCCGGGTCGAGCGCGCGCCACTGCGCACTGGCGGCCAGGTCGTCCGGCGTGGCCTGGCCCGACTGCTCCAGCAAATACCATTCGACGGCCTGGCGCGCCACCTTGCGCGACAGCAGAGGAGGCGGTGGCGCGGCCGCGCTCATGGCAGCAGGTCCGGCGCCAGCAGCACGCATTCGGTCAGCGCCTCGGCCATGTAGCGCTTCACGGAGCGCTCGCCGATGCCCAGTTGCGCGGCGATGTCCGCATAGGCATGGCCTTCGATCTGCGCCAGGATGAAGACGGTGCGCACCTTCGGTTTCAGGCCGTCGAGCATGGCGTCCACCGCTTGCAGCGCCTGCAGGATTTGCGCGCGCTGCTCGGTCGATGGCAGATGCTGTTCGGGCAGGGCAGCGAGCGCTGCCAGCCACGCGCGTTCCAGCGACTGGCGCCGCAAGTGGTTGATCAGCAGGTGCTTGGCGACGGTGGCCAGGTAGGCTTTCGGCGCGCGCAGGGCCGGCGTTTGCGGCTGTGCCGGGGCGCCGGCCAGCAGGCGCGCGAAGGTATCCTGCATCAGGTCGGCGGCCTCGGCAGCATTGCCCAGGCGCCGCTGCAGCCAGTGTGCCAGCCAGCCATGGTGCGCGCGGTAATGGTTTTCCAGCTGCGTGGGCAGCAGGGGGGAGGGCGCGAACGGACTGCCTGGCATGGTGGGGAAAACCTTAATGCAAATAAGAATTATTCTCATTTTAGCGCGATGGCGGAGGTGATGCAATGCGCTGTTGCTGCGCCGCCACGCATGACCGTCGCGTGGCGGCGCAGCCAGTCCCGCTACAACACGGCCAGCGCGATGGCGGCCAGCACGGCCGCGCCGCCGATGAGGCGCGCCAGGCGCATGGCC
Source organism: Janthinobacterium sp. SUN026 (assembly GCF_030397625.1). Taxonomy (NCBI): domain Bacteria; kingdom Pseudomonadati; phylum Pseudomonadota; class Betaproteobacteria; order Burkholderiales; family Oxalobacteraceae; genus Janthinobacterium; species Janthinobacterium sp. SUN026. The sequence goes on from NZ_JAPQNU010000001.1 coordinate 689,674, forward strand.
TGGTGCGGCGCGTAGGGCAGCAGCCAGATCAGCAGCAAGCCGCAGCCCGTCAGGCTGCCGACCCAGTAGACGAGGCCGTAGCCGCCGCCGGCGATGTGCATGGCCCAGGCCAGGCCGGCCGCCAGCGCCAGCCACCCCGTCCACTGCAGGCGGCGGCGCAGCGGCGCGGGCGGTTCGGCGCCGCGCCCGTGCAAGTCGGCGTAGTGGCGGTCCATGGCCAGGCACAGCGAGGACAGGCCTGCGTAGCACAAGGCAAAGACGAGGAAATTGGCTAACAGTTCCATCACGCGGCCTCCATCGTCGTCGGTGCCGGCTTGGCGGCGGGTGCGGCCTTGGCCGCCTTCACGGGCAGCGGTTTCAATTTGAACGCCGCATACGCGAGGCCCAGGCCCAGCACCAGCACCACCAGGTCGAAGGCGGCCACCGCCACGGGGCCGCGGCCCAGGAACAGGGTCACGCCCAGGTGCGATTCGGTGGTGAAGACGTTCAGCACGGGCAGCGACGCCAGCAGGAAGGCGCCGGCGGCCAGCTGCATGCGCCACATGGCGCGCGACGGACGCAGCTGGGCGATGATGGCGGCCAGGGCCCAGGCGCCGAAGAAGCAGGCGATTTCCTCCTGCGGCCGGTCTTCCATCGTCACCGACAGCAGGCGGTTGGCCCAGAAATAGGCGCCGAAGGCGATCGGGATGCCGGCGATGGCGCCGATGTTGAGCGCTTCCACCAGGCGCAGGCCGAAGCTGGCGCGCTTGCCGGCGGCCAGTGCCTTGGCCTGTTTCTGGCGCGTCTTGACGGCCCACAGCAAGGCGCCCGTGGCGACCATGGCGCAGCCGGCCAGGCCGGAGAGGAAGAACAGGGCGCGCAGCAGCGGTCCGCCGAAACGGGCGATGTGCAGGCCATACATGACGCCGTGCGTGGCCGCCGCGCCGGGCAGCGCGTCGCCGTCGGTGGCCAGCAGCTTGCCGGACACGCCATCGAATTCCAGCGACGGCTGCTTCGACGACATGTCGCGTCCGGACGCGCGCGACAGCGTCACGGTGGCGTTGGCGTCGCCCGGATTATTCACGGAGATGCGCTCGACCTTGCCGCCGCCCCAGTGCTGTTCCGCCTGGCGCACGAGGGGCGCGAACGGCGTCAGCGGCGCGGCCACGCCGGCTGCCTTGCGCTCGTCCGAGCGGCCGGGGAAGGCTTCGGCAAAGAAGGCATCCTGGTCGCCCTTGTAGGCGGCCGTGGCGCCGGACGGCATGTACAGGAACATCAGGGTGACCAGGCCCGTGTAGGTGATCATCATGTGGTAGGGCAGGGCCAGCACGGCCGTCACGTTGTGCGCGTCCAGCCACGAGCGCTGGCCCTTCTTCGGCCGGAAGGTAAACAGGTCCTTGAAGATGCGCTTGTGCGTGACGATGCCGCTGATGATGGAGACGAACATGAACATGGCGCAGAAGCCCACGATCCAGCGGCCCCAGATGGCGGACATGTAGTGCAGGTCGAAATGCAGGCGGTAGAGGAATTCGCCGCCCCGCGTCTCGCGTGGCTTGGACAGCACTTCGCCCGTGGCCGGGTCGGCCTTTTCGCTATGAAAATTGCCGCGCCGTCCGCGTTTCTTTTCGCCCGGTTGCGACGGCTTGCTCCAGCCCAGCTGCGTGGCGGGATTGCGTTCGCCGGGCAGGCTGATGAACCAGCGCGTGGCGCCCGTGGCCCGCTCTTCCATCGCCTGTTGCGCGACCTTGGCCGCCACTTCCGTCGTCACTTCGCTGGCGGCGGCGCCATGCAGTTCGGGCTGCATCCACAGGGTGATTTCATTGCGGTAGTAGCTGGCCGTGCCGGCGCAAAACACCAGCAGCAAGATCCAGCAGACGAGCAGGCCGGACCAGGTGTGCAGCCATGCCATCGACTGGCGGAAACCTTCTTTCATGCGAGACTCCAGGATAGTGCGTCCATCCACTGCAGGATGGCGGCGATGACGGCGGCGGGAATCAGAAGGCCCAGCCAGGCGCGCAGGGCGCTGCGCGTGGCGAAGACCCACATCACGGCGCAGGTATAGATGGCAAACGACAGCAGGGTAGCCGTCATGACGGCTTCGGAGCGGGCCATGGGCAGGCTCACCGACAGCAGCATGGTGACCAGCGCGGCCAGCACGTAGCCGCCAACGATGGCCGCCACGCTGCGCGAAGCCACGCCGAGGCGGTACACGGCCCCGGCGGAGAGCCGCAGGCGCGGCATTTTTTCAGTGGTGGCTGGCGCTTGCATGGTCAGTCGTGATCCTTGCTCGGTGGCAGGGCCGGGCCGGCCGGCAGCGGCGTCACGCCTTGCGGCTGCACCAGGCTCAGGGTCGTCACGAACATGGCCTTGTCATAGGCTTGCGCGCCGCGCTGGCCGGCCGTCTTGTCCGTGTGTTGCACTTCCAGCACATAGCTGCCCTTCCATGGCAGCGGGAAGCTGACCAGGCCTTGCGCATCGCTCCACGCTTCCTTGCCCCAGCCCGACTGCACCACGGCGTTGACCTTGGCTTGCGCCAGCGGCTTGCCCTGGTAGCTGACCTGGAACTGGCCTGGTTTGCCGGTCGGCACCAGGTCCAGGGTCAGCGCGGGCGCTTGCGCCTTGCCGTCGGCGATCAGGCGCGCGGCCGGGATCCACACGGTGCGCGTGGCCTTGCCATCCTTTTTCTCTTCCCACGACGGGTAGTTGTCTTCCTCGACGATGATGCTTTCGCCGGCGCCCACCTTGCCATTCAGGATGAACGCGCCGGCCGTCTTGCTCGCCTGCAGCGGCTGCGCGCCCTTGGCGGACACCCACGTCACGTTCTTGATGCTGAACTTGTCCAGCAGTCCGGGCGAGGCTTCGCGCAGGTTGTCGCCGAATTCGCCGAAGTACACGCTGGCCGCCTTGCCGTCCTGCTGCAGCCAGATCTGGTGCGCGCTGGCCGTGCCGGAAACGAGGGCCGCGCCCAGTAGGGCGGCGGCGAGGGCGCCGAGGCGCGCGATGGGAGTGAGGTGCATGGTGTATGCCTTAGTTTGTGGTGAGAAACGTGGTTGTCGCAGCGGTGCAAAGTACCGGAAGTGGCGGCGGCAGCGCCGGCCAGCGAACGTGCTCGCGCCATGAAACGACCTTTTTGCGTTATCGATATGGGAAGGCTTGCTTGGCAGGGATGCCTGGCTGGCGCAGCGTGTCATCCAGCTGCGCATCGGCCATGCCGTCCTGGCCGGTCGATGGCAGGCGGGACATGCGAGATGCAGACTCCGAATGGAATCCAAATGTGAATGAGAACTATTCTTATTATAGTGCGAGGTTGCGAGACATGCAAGAGTGTGATGTTGTAAACGCGCACGGCCACCGCAGTGACGCGGCGGCCGTGCGTGCGCGGGAGCGCGGAGTTTACAGCTGGCCGCGCAGGGTCAGCATGGCGTTGCGCGGTTCGCCATAGAAGTTGGAACCATACGCGGCCCACACGCGCGTGTAGTATTTTTTGTCGAACAGGTTGTTCACCGTCAACGACAGCTCCAGCGTGGGACTGAGGCGGTAGCCCGCCTGCAAACCCACCGTGGTGACGGGGCCCTGTTCGAATTTCACGGGCCCGTTCAGGCGGTACATGCTGCTGACGCTGCGCAAGCCACCGCCCACGCTGATCTTGTCGAGCGCGCCGGCGAGCCGGTAATTGGTCCACAGGTTGAAGTTATGCCGTGGCGCGATGAAGGAATACAGTTGCGCTTTCTGGTCATCGCTGCCTTCGAGGGTGCGCGTGCTGGTGTAGGAATAGCCGCTCGTGATGTTCCAGCCCGGCAGGGGGCTGCCGCTCAGCTCGGCTTCCAGGCCCTGGCTGCGCATCTTGCCGGCGCCGATGGAAAACAGCGGGTTGGCCGGATCGGGCATGTCGCGGTTCTCGTCTTCCATGCGGAACAGGGCCGCATGCGCATTGACGTTCTTGTCGAACAGCTGCGCCTTCAAGCCCAGTTCGAATTGCTGGCCCGTGCGCGGCTTCAGGGTTTGGCCTGCTGCGTCCGTGGTGGTCTGGGGCGAGAAGATGCGCGTGTAGCTGCCGTAGGCCGATACCTGCTTGTCGAGCTCATAGACCAGGCCTGCGTACGGCGTGAACTTGGCCTTGATGGTGTTGCTGACGTCGGTGAACTGGTTGAAATACGTATTGCGGCTGACGGTATGGTTGTTTCGGTGCGTCAGGCGCCCGCCCAGGTTGACGGCCAGCCGGTCCGTTGCCTGCAGGCGGGTGCGCGCATACAGGCCGAACTGTTTGGTGCGGTTGTCGTTGCCGTCAGTAAAAGTGTAGCTGGGCTGGGGGATATTGTTATCCGGATGGAAGATGTTGATCGGGGTGTCCTTGCCGCCGCCGTAGCGGAAATTCTTGTGCACCTGGCGGTAGTCGGCGCCCACGATCAGGTCGTGGCTACGGCCGAACGCCTGGAAGGGCGTGGCCAGGTAAGCATCGAGTCCCTGCGTCTTCCAGTGGCTGCGGTAGCTCCAGGTGACCAGGCAACTGTCGCCCGTGACAGGGTCTGCCGAACATTCGGACCACCCGAAATGGCGCGATGGTTCGTCCTGTTCGCGGGACAGGGCGGTCACCTTGAACTGGCCGCCGTTGTCCAGCTTGTGATCGAGTTCGGCAAAATATTCCGTGACCTTTTCCGTGATGTGGTTCCAGGCCGGGTCCAGGTAGGTCGAGCGGGGCACGTCGAGCAGGCGCCCGTCTTCATAGGCGGGCAGGCCGAAGGCGGGACGGCCCTTGTATTCCTGCCAAGTGACGCCGCCCGTCAGCACGGTGCCCGGCGCTAGGTCGATGGCGACGGTGCCGTACAGCAGCGGTTTTTCCGCATACACGTGGTCGACGAAGGAGCGCCGGTGTTCATAGGCGGCCACCAGGCGGCCGCGCACCTTGCCATCCGCGCTCAGGGGGCCGGTGACGTCCGCTTCCGCATAGTAACGGTCCCAGGAACCCGCGCTGAGCACGCCGCTGGCGGCGAAGGTGTCGCGCGCCCGCTTGCGCACCAGGTTGATGGTGCCGCCCGGATCGCCCGCGCCCTGGAACAGGCCGGCGGGGCCGCGCAGCACTTCCACGCGGTCATAGATGGCCAGGCCGTAGCCGGCCGACAGGTCGTTACCCGTGCTGGCGGGCGTCATCACGCCATCGACCTGCACCGCGTCAAGCGCATGGCCGCGCGAGTAAAAATTGCCGTGGTTGCCGCCCGTGCTGCTCGCTTCGACGGTGATGCCCGTCACGCCGCGCATGGCGTCGTCCAGGCTCAGCAAATTCTGGTCGTTCAGCTGCCGGCGCGTCAGCACGGAGACGGACTGGGGAATGTCGCGCAGGCTTTGCCGGCCCTTGCCGATGCTCACCGCTTGCGCCGCATACGACTTCGTCAGCTCGGTATCGATGGTCGCGTCCTGGCGCGCGCTGACGGTGATTTCCGCCAGGGTCGCCACCTTGCCCGTGGCGGCGGGCGCGGGGCGGATGATGACGCTGTTGCCGTCGATGCTGGCGGCCAGGCCGCTGCCGGCCAGCAGGCGCTCCAGGCTGTCGGCCACGCTCAGGGTGCCGCTGACGGCGGGCGCCGTCTTGCCGGCCACCAGTTCCGGCGCAAACAGCAGTTGCAGATTGGCTTGCCGCGCCAGCTCATTCAGGGCTTGCCCCAGCGGCTGGGCGGCGATCGCCAGTTTGACGGGGGACAAGGTTTGCGCCTGTGCCAGGGGGATGTTGCCCAAGGCCAGCATGGCGGCCAGGGCGAGGGGGGCGGGTGTCAGATTGAGGCGGGGGGACCACATGTTGCATTTCTCCAGGTTAATTTATTGTCGATTAACTTGGTAGACGCGGCAGCGGAGAAAACCCTCACCTGCGAATGCGAATTATTTTCATTTATTGCAGTTGCATGGCCGGTGCCTGCGCGGCAGCTTTCGGCGCCATGCCGATGGTGCTGACGGTGCCGCTGCGCACGATCTGCACGGGCAAGAGTTGCGGCAGGGCTGCGGCGAAACGGTCCAGCTGGGTCAGGCTGAAGCTGCCGCCGATGCGCAGCCTGGCGACGGCGGGATCGCGCACGACGAAGCCCGTGTCGCCATAGCGTTCGAACTCGGCCAGCGCCGCGCCCAGCGGCACATTGTCGAAGGTGATCCTGCCGTCGCGCCACGACGCCACGCTGCCCGGGGCCAGGCTGGCGATGGCAGACAGGCGGCCGCTGGCATCGCTGCTGACGCCCTGGCCGGCCCGCAGGTCGACCCGGTCTTGCCGTGCACCCGCCACGCGCACCTGGCCATGCTGCACGGCCACGCGCAGCTTGCCGTCGTGTTCGAGGGTATTGCGCACGGAAAACTGCGTGCCTACCACCGTCACTGTCAAGGGACCGCTGAGCACGTCGAAGGGCTGGCCCTGCTTCGATTGCACCTGGAACAGCGCTTCGCCGTGCGCCAGGCGCACTTCGCGCCGCTGGCGGTACAGGGTGACGTGCAGTTGCGTGGCCGTATCGAGCTGCAGCTGGCTGCCGTCGGGCAGCGCGACGGCCAGGCGCTGGCCGCGCACGGTGGCATATGACTGGCTGAACACGGCTTGCTGTTGCCACCACTGGTAGCCGCCCGCGCCCACGCTCAGCAGCAGCATGGCGGCGGCCGCATACGGCAGGGAGCGCAGAAACGGGCGGCGGGGCAATGGCGCCGCAGCCGGGGGCACCGCCCAGCGCGCGGCGACTTGCGCGGGAATCCGCCGTGCTGCGCGGTGGGTCTGCTGCAGCTGCGCATATGTCTGCGCGTGCAGCGCATCGGCCGCCAGCCAGGCGGCAAACGCCGACTGGCCCTGTGCATCGAGGTTGCCGCGCCGGCTGAACCAGGTGGCGGCTGCCAGCGCCACGCCATCTTGCGTGGCGGCAAAGTTGGCGTACTCGCGCAAGTCCGCCTGCTCCTGGGCAGAGGGGCCGAAATCATGGCGGGGCGAGTGGGCGGTCATGGGCGCCATTATGTGGCTTCCCGCAAAGAATGCAACTGCGCCTGGCAACTGAGCATGCCGCGCGCGATATGTTTTTCCACCATGCTCACGGAAATGCCCATGCGCGCGGCGATTTGCGCGTGCGGCAATTCCTCGAACACGTGCAGCACGAAGGCGTCGCGGCAGCGGGGCGGCAAGGCGTCGATGGCGGCCACGCAGGCTTGCCAGTCCTGGCTGCTTTCCAGCGCCTGTTCCGGCTGCAGATGACGGGGGGCGGCCGGATGCGCGGCCTCCGGCAGGGCGTCGAGCTCCTCGTGCTGGCGCAAGGCGGCGCGGCGGTGCTTGTCGATCAGCAAGTTGCGCGCCGTGCGGTACAGCAGCGCGCGCGGTTCGCGCACGGCCGCTTCGCCCAGCACGCGCGCATAGCTTTCCTGCACCAGGTCGGCAGCGGCCTCGCGGTTGCGCAAGCTGCGCCAGCAAAAGTTCAACAGTTCTTGGTAATAGCGTGCAACCACGGCGTCCGATGTATGAGTCCGCAGCCAGGAATGCCGCATATGAGAATGATTCTCATTATATGCCATGCCGGGATGTGGCGCTAAGCGGCTTGGCGCACCGTGGCAGATGTACAACGCTTTGTCCGACGGCCGGCATCGATTACTATTGGAAGTTAATGTGGAGACAACATGGCCATACAAATCATCAATACGGCGCCGGTAGCGGGCCAGCGGCCCGGCACTTCGGGCTTGCGCAAGAAGGTGGCTGTCTTCAGCGCACCGCAATACCTGGAAAATTTCGTGCAGAGCGTTTTTGACACGCTGGGCGATTGCCGCGGCCAGACCCTGGTGCTGGGCGGCGACGGCCGTTATTACAACCGCGCGGCCATCCAGACGGTGCTGCGCATGGCGGCCGCGCATGGCTACGCGCGCGTGCTGCTGGGACAAGGCGGCATCCTGTCGACGCCGGCCGTCAGCTGCGTCATCCGCAAGCATGGCGCCAGCGGCGGCCTCATCCTGTCGGCCAGCCATAACCCGGGCGGACCCGACGGCGATTTCGGCATCAAGTACAACATCGCCAATGGCGGCCCGGCGCCCGAAAAAGTCACCGAGGCCATGTTTGCGCGCACGCAAACGATCACCGAATACCGTATCAGCGACGCTGCCGACATCGACCTCGATACCCTGGGAGTGGTGCGCATCGAACAGATGACGGTCGAAGTGATCGACCCGGTGCTCGATTACGCGGAACTGATGCAGCAGCTGTTCGACTTCGACGCCATCCGCGCCCTGTTCGCGGGCGGCTTGCGCATATGCTTTGACGGCATGCACGCCGTTTCCGGCCCGTATGCGACGGCCATCCTGGAAGGCATGCTGGGTGCGCCCAAGGGCAGCGTCATCAACGGCGTGCCCCTGGAAGATTTCGGCGGCGGCCACCCGGACCCGAATCCCGTCAACGCGCAGGAATTGATCGCCATCATGGCGGCCGACGATGGGCCCGACTTCGGCGCCGCCTCGGATGGCGACGGCGACCGCAACATGATCGTCGGCCGCCGCTTCGACGTGACGCCCTCGGACAGCCTGGCCATCCTGGCCGCCAACGCCACCGTGGCGCCCGGCTACCGCGCCGGGCTGAAAGGCATCGCCCGCTCCATGCCCACGTCGGGCGCGGCCGACCGGGTCGCCAGCGCGCTGGGCATACCGTGCTACGAGACGCCGACGGGCTGGAAGTTCTTCGGCACCCTGCTCGACGCGGGCCTGGCCACCCTGTGCGGCGAAGAAAGCTACGGCACGGGCTCGAACCACGTGCGCGAAAAGGATGGCCTGTGGGCCGTGTTGTTCTGGCTCAACCTGCTGGCTGAGAAAAAGCAATCGGTGGAAGAGATCGTGCGCGCCCACTGGGCCACCCATGGCCGCAATTACTATTCGCGCCACGATTACGAAGACATCGACAGCGCCGGCGCGGCGCAGCTGATGGACGCCGTGCGCGGCCAGCTGGCCGCCTTGCCGGGCCAGGCGCTGGGCGGCTACACGGTGGCGCTGGCCGACGATTTCAGCTACACGGACCCCGTCGACGGCTCGGTGGCGACGCAGCAGGGCATCCGCATCATCATGACGGACGGCGCGCGCATCGTGCTGCGCCTGTCCGGCACGGGTACCGAAGGCGCCACCCTGCGCCTGTACCTGGAGCGCTACGCAGCCGATCCGGCCCAGCATGACTTGCCGACCCAGCAAGCGCTGGCGGGGCTGATCGCCGTGGCGGAAACAGTGGCGCAGATCCGCGCGCGCACGGGGCGCGACGGGCCGACGGTGACGACGTAAAAAAAGGCGCCCGAGGGCGCCCTTTTGCGTTACATCAAACCGGCATCACGCTTTCGCCGGGATGACTGCCTGGCGGTAGTTGTCCACCATCTTGTAGCGCTTCGCATACAGGCCGAAGGCCAGCATGGCCACGGCGGCGAAGGCGGCGAAGAAGAACATCTGGAAGGCTGTCACGCTGATGCCGCTCTCGGCGATCTTGCCGATCACGCCTTCGTTCATGACGCTGCGGTTGACGATCAGCACCCACAGGTTGCCCACCGTGGTCGACAGGTTCCAGAAGCTCATGATGGCGCCCTTCATGGACACGGGAGCCTGGCTGTACGCAAATTCCAGGCCCGTGGCCGAGACCAGCACTTCGCCGAACGTCAGCAGGGCGTACGGCAGGATTTGCCACATGATGGAGACGGCGTTGCCGCTGTCGAGCGCCAGCTGCAGCAGACCGATGACGATCCACGCCAGCGAGGAAAAGCCGATACCGGCCGTCATGCGGCGCAGGGCCGTCGCTTCCAGGCCGAAGCGGTTCAGCATCGGGTACAGCACCAGGTTGTTGAACGGGATCAAGAGCATCACCAGCATCGGGTTCAACGCCTGCATCTGCGCCGGCAGGAACCAGCTTGGTTTTTCCATGGTGTTCGCTTGCACGATCCACGTCGAGGCCTTCTGGTCGAACAGCGAGAAGAACGGCGTGACGAGGGCGAAGATGACGAGGATGCGCAACACGGCGCGCACGCCTTCGACGGCTTCGTCAGGGTGGATGCCGCGTGCGCGTTCCAGCTGCATGGCCGTGCCGATGCTGCCGAAGGCCAGCAGCAATACCAGTGCGGTACACGCAGAAATCACGAAGCCCCATTCGGGAATGCTGTAGAACGCATACAGGGCGCCGATCACGCCGACGTAGGCCACGTACAGGCCGGGACGGGAACCGCCGTCGACGCGCGCCAGCAAGGCCGTGCGGGCCACGCGGGTGAACGAGTCGGGATTCGGCGGCGCCGGCGGCACGTGCACGTATTTCTTGGCGCCCATCCAGAAGACGATGGTGGCGGCCAGCATCATCAGGCCGGGGATGCCGAAGGCGATCGACGGGCCGAAGTCGCGCAGGAACATCGGCATCAGCAGCGAAGCGAAGAAGGAGCCGAAGTTGATGATCCAGTAGAACAGGTCGAATACCAGCTTGGCCTTGTGCTTGTTGGTCTGGTCGAACTGGTCGCCGACAAACGAGGCCACCAGGGGCTTGATGCCGCCGGAACCGAAGGCGATCAGGAACAGGCCGAAATAGAAGCCGTTGACGCTGTTTTCAAACAGGGCCAGGCAGGCATGGCCGGCGCAATACACGAGGCTGAGCCAGAAGATGGTGTTGTATTTGCCAAAGAAGCGGTCGGCCAGCCAGCCGCCCAGCAGCGGGAAGAAGTACACGCCGATGACGAAGGTGTGGAAGACGTGCTTGGCTTCGCCCGTGCGCTGGTCGATCGGGATCATCAGCAGCAAGGTGCTGATGAGGAATGGCGTCAGGATGTTGCGCATGCCATAGAAGCTGAAGCGTTCGCAGCCTTCGTTGGCGATGATGTACGGTATTTGCCGCGGCATTTTGCCCGTGGCGGTTTGTGTCTCGGCCGATGACATTGGCTCTCCCCCAAGTTTTTTTTGTAAGCCGCGATGCTAAGGCCTGCCGCGTTTGCTTGCAACAGAAAAAACGGCCTGTCCGCTATTTCGCAGAGATTTGTAAGGTATTGATTTTCATAAAGACATTACTTTCGGCACTTGCGCGCACCGGGCGGGGCAGCCACAGCTGCATTTGCAGCATGCCATCCGATGCGGGACAGTCTTCCAGGGTAAAACCGCAACCGAGGTACAGGGTCAATGCCGCGTGGTTGTCCTGCGCCACGGCCAGGCGCACGCGGCCCAGTTCGGGAATGGTGCAGGCATGGGCGATGGCGGCCTGCACCAGTTGCCGTCCCGCGCCGCGCCCGCGCGCCTGCGGCGCCACGTACACGCCCCACAGGCTGGCCTTGTCATGCACGACGGTAATCGGTTCGCGGCGCAGGCCGGCCAGCGCGATCAATTGTTCCTCGTCGAAAGCGCCAAATATTATTTGGTGGGAAGTGGCGCGCAAGCGCTGGGCTATCTGTGCCAGCGGCAAGCCGCTTTCCGCCGCATGCGTGGTGCAGAAGGCGGCGGGCAGTTCGGCGATGCCGGCCAGGCGCAGCGCGCGGTAGGCGGCAACGTCGTCTGGCGCGAGGGGGCGGACAGTGATGGCGGGCATGTGGGCGAGTATCGGGCTTCGATGCCAGAAAGTAAAGCTTGCGCTGCAAGGCAAGCGTCCCTGGCCATCGCGCCTGCAGCCGGCGCAGGGGCGTTACTGCGTGGCGACGCGCTGCATGGGCGCATTGTCCTTGCGCCATTGTTCCAGGCTGATCAGCTCAGCGCTGACGATGTCGTCGACGAGGATGCGCTTGCCGTCGGGCGATACGACGAAACTCTCCCACCGATGCGCCGCATCGGGCGTATTTTCGAAAAAGCTCAGCTGATAACAGGCGACGCCATCGACGAGGCGCGTCTCGGGCGACGTTTCCATCACGGCGCCATGAGCGCGCCCGCCGGATGCCTTTTCGATATGCGCCGACCAGGCCTTGATTTCCGGCAAAGCCATCAAGGCATCGATGGCGCGCGCGTTCTGCTCCGGCACTGCCGTCTGGCTGCTCGCGGCCGGGGCATTGTCTGCCTGCGGCGTGGATTGCTGGTGCAGGTAGAAAGCACCGAGCCCGGCGGCCAGCAAGCCGGCCAGGATGCCGGCGATGATGGTGGTTTTGGAAGAGGAGGCGCGTGGCGGCATGATGGTGAGCATGAGAAAGAGGGACGATGGCGGCCATGCTAAAGCAAAACGCACAGGCCGGCAATCGCCGGGGCAGGTAAGCAGCTGTTCACGGGGCGGGTGCCGCATCCAGGGCTGGACGCTCCTACCTTCGGTTTACCTTTGATATGTTATTAAAAAACATGGACCCATGAAGTTTCCAAATTGAATCAATTAGTGCTTGTATGAAATTGCTTATGTGCTAACTTTGGTGCAGACGCCCTGTTGCAGGCTGTCTGTTGCGCTGGCGAGGCACGGAATGTCCGGGTTTGGGCTCAGCACATCAACGTCCACGGAGAAACGATGAACATGATCAAACGTACGGCGCTGCTTATTGCGTCATGTTTTCTGGCCGCGTGCGCAAGCACGGGCAAGCAGTTTCCAACGCTCCATGAATCGGCGCATACTGCTGCCGGCGCCGTGGAAAAGACCCTGCCGACCGGCGAGGCGCTTGCCATGCTGCGCCAGATATCAAAGCATGCCGACATGGCCGAAGCAGTTTACCGGCGTGATCTTGATGTGTCGGAGCGCCAGGAGCGCGCCTGCGATTATGTTACCGCCACGGACTCGCCCCCCTTGCGCAGTGGCTTGCCCGATGGGTGGTTTCGGCTGAACCAGCAACTTATCAGGAAACTGGGCATGCAGCCAGCGGGGGAACAAGGTCGCCCGCTGCAACCTTGCCGTGGCGCCAGGGGCTTGCAATATGAGACCTACATCAGGCTGGACGCGTCGGGCCGCCCGCTGGAGGCGGTGCTGGCCTTTCGCGGTACGGAAAATACCAAGTATGAGTGGCGCAGCGACTGGATCGCCAACTTCAGCAACGTCGATTTTGGAGTAGGCGCCAATCCCCAGTTTAGCGAGGCCCGTATAGAAGGGGGGCGCCTGATCGAAGCGCTGGTGCGGGTGTTGCCGAAGACGACATCGTCGCCTGTCTGCAAGGCAGCCAAGAACAGGTCCGAGGGCGTGCAAGCGCCCATCGACCTGGTCGGCCACTCGCTGGGAGGGGGCTTGGCGCAACATCTGGCGTATAGCAGCAAGGCGTGCGATGTGCGCGCAACGATTGCCTTTGATCCCAGCCCGGCAACCGGCTGGTTCTTCTTGCATTGGCGCGGGTGCGTGGTGACGGCGGATCCGAATATCTACCGTGTGTATCTTGATGGCGAGGCGCTGTCGTTTGTCCGCAAGGTATCGACCAAATTCAATCAAACGCGTGATCACCGGCGCGACATCCGCATGACTTTTCCCGACGTTGATGTCGGGGCATTCGGGCGGCATAGCATGACTTTGCTGGCTGCCGGTATCAAATATGCCGCGAACAGTCTGCCGCCCGATGATACGGAGAATCGCATTGATTATGCATCGTCCATCGTGTATCCGGAGAGCCTCGGCCAGAACTGAGGGTGCGCCAGGCGAAAAAAAGCCACCTTCCGTAGAAGGTGGCTTTCGGGGCCGCCGGGAGGCGCTGGCAGCTTTTGGTCTGCCAGCCCTGTCCCTGCGTATGCGGCCAGTCGCGCCGTCGCCTGCGCGACTGGCCGCCGGACATTACATCATGCCGTCCATGCCGCCCATGCCGCCCATACCACCCATGCCGCCGCCCATGCCGCCGCCTGCTTTGTCGTCAGCGATTTCGCAGACCATGCAGTCGGTCGTCAGCATCAGCGAAGCGATCGAAGCGGCGTTTTGCAGCGCCGAGCGGGTCACTTTGGCTGGGTCCAGGACACCCATTTCAACCATGTCGCCATACGTGCCGTTGGCAGCGTTGTAGCCGTAGTTGCCCGAGCCAGCCAGTACGGCTGCCACGACGACCGAAGCTTCTTCGCCAGCGTTTTGCACGATCATGCGCAGTGGCTCTTCCATTGCGCGCAGGACGATCTTGATACCAGCGTCTTGATCAGGATTGTCGCCCTTGACCGTGATGTTGGCGCGTGCGCGCAGCAGGGCTACGCCGCCGCCTGGCACGATGCCTTCTTCCACGGCAGCGCGGGTTGCGTGCAGTGCATCTTCAACGCGGGCTTTTTTCTCTTTCATTTCGACTTCGGTGGCTGCGCCAACCTTGATCACGGCAACGCCGCCAGCCAGTTTGGCGACGCGCTCTTGCAGTTTTTCACGGTCGTAGTCCGAGGTCGCTTCTTCGATCTGTACGCGTACTTGTTTCACGCGTGTTTCGATCGAGGCAGCTTCGCCGGCGCCATCGATAACGATGGTGTTTTCCTTGCCCACTTCGATGCGTTTCGCTTGGCCCAGTTCGGCCAGGGTCACTTTTTCCAGGGTCAGGCCGACTTCTTCAGCGATCACTTGGCCGCCGGTCAGGACAGCGATGTCTTCCAGCATGGCTTTGCGGCGGTCGCCGAAGCCAGGGGCTTTCACTGCGCAGGTTTTCAGGATGCCGCGGATGTTGTTCACAACCAGGGTCGCCAGCGCTTCGCCTTCGATGTCTTCCGCGATGATCAGCAGTGGACGGCCAGCTTTTGCGACTTGTTCCAGTACCGGCAGCAGGTCACGGATGTTCGAGATTTTCTTGTCGCACAGCAGGACGAATGGGCTGTCCAGTACGGCAACTTGTTTCTCTGGGTTGTTGATGAAGTATGGCGACAGGTAGCCGCGGTCGAACTGCATGCCTTCAACGATGTCCAGCTCGTCGTTCAGCGACTTGCCGTCTTCTACGGTGATGACGCCTTCTTTGCCGACTTTTTCCATCGCTTCAGCGATACGCTCGCCGATCGAGTAGTCCGAGTTCGCCGAGATCGCGCCAACCTGGGCGATTTCCTTGGTCGTGGTGCAAGGACGGGCGATTTTCGCCAGTTCTTCGACGGTGGCTGCAACAGCTTTGTCGATACCGCGCTTCAGGTCCATCGGGTTCATGCCGGCGGCAACGAACTTCATGCCTTCGCGCACGATGGCTTGTGCCAGCACGGTCGCGGTGGTGGTGCCGTCGCCGGCGTTGTCGCTGGTGCGGGAAGCAACTTCCTTGACCATTTGCGCGCCCATGTTCATGAGCTTGTCTTTGAGTTCAACTTCTTTCGCTACCGACACACCATCCTTGGTGACGGTAGGGGCGCCGAACGAGCGCTCCAGGACCACGTTGCGGCCTTTCGGGCCCAGCGTTACTTTGACTGCGTTGGCGAGGATGTTGACGCCTTCGACCATCTTGGCGCGCGCTGCGTCGCCGAATACTACTTCTTTAGCTGCCATGTTCAATTCTCCTGAGTTTCGGGATGTATCTGTCTACAACGTGGAAACAATTACTTGACGACGATCGCCATGATGTCTTCTTCGCGCATGACCAGCAGCTCATCGCCGTCAACTTTGACGGTTTGGCCGGCGTACTTGCCGAACAGGACGCGGTCGCCCACTTTGACATCCAGAGGACGGACTTTGCCGTCGTCGAGAATCTTGCCATTGCCTACGGCAAGGACTTCGCCTTGATCCGGTTTTTCAGCAGCTGCATCAGGAATGATGAGGCCGGACGCAGTTTTGGTTTCCTGGTCGAGGCGTTTGACGATGACGCGATCGTTCAATGGGCGCAGATTCATACAAAACTCCTTAAAGTTCAATGGATAGGTGTTGCTAAATGAATACATGCCTGGCGCAGCGCCAGGCGTGCTTTCAGTGACCGCCGTTGAAAGCAGCCCGCAACGGTCAAGCAAACCCCATGTCATCGAGTGCGTGCCGGCGCTGGGCAGTGGTGGCATCGCGGCGTCGCCCGCCGCGTAGCGTTCCCTGCTGTTGTCCGGCATACACCATCATGTCCTGAGGATTGCTACGAAAGAGTTTGTTAGCACTCTCTACTAACGAGTGCTAATTATAGGGACGCTAAGGGTCAACTTCAAGGGCTTATTCAAGGGGAACATATAGATAGATGCTGAGCAGAGCCTGCATCTACACAGGGTTTGCGCCAGCACAAGCCTCGTTCCCGGGCGTCAGCAACAGGCGCGACTCTAGCATGTCGTTCGGAGAGGGGGCGTTCCTGTACGCACAGGAAACAGAGTTTGACTATGAAATTTGATAAGATGATTGCAATTGCATATCAATATCGCCACATATCACCGCTCGCGCCAGAAAGAAACCATGCCATTCCCGCTTTCCCGTCCCGCCCTGCGCCTGCTGGGCGTCACCGTCATCGGCCTCGCCTGCCTGGGCAATGCCGCCGCGCAAACGCCCACCATCGTCGATGAAATCACCGTGGCGGCCCTGACCCCGCTGGAAAAGAACATGCTGCTCAATGACTTGTTCAACGACTTGAACAAGGATGACGACGACCAGGAAGCCCATGTGTGGGACAACGGCGGCGACCGCGGCATGCTGGTGAAAGTCACGTATAACTTCAGCAACTCCGGCATGACGGAACACAGCCTGAAGGCGCACGTCTGCCGCGACCTGAAATTCGTCGTCACGGCGGCTGGCAAGTCGCAGGACCTGAGCCGCCGCACCTGTTCGCAAAACAGCGGCAACTGGGATGTGCAGGGCAAGGATCCAGCACCCGTCGTGTATCCGCCATTCCTGTCCGACGTGACCATCGCCAAGCTGAATGCGAAGGAACAGAAAGCCTTGCTGACGGCTGCCGTGCGCACCTTGAAGGATGAAGAGGATGGCAAGACGCGCCAGTGGAGCAACAAGGGCCTGGGCAATGCGGTGCCGCTGGCAGTGCGCCTGACGCCTTCGGGGACGGACGCCAAACCTGGCAGCTACCGCAGTACTTGCCGCGACTTGACGATGGTGCTTGACGGCAAGAGTGGACAACAGACGCTGACGCGCCGCTCTTGCGAAAACCGCTATGGCGGACTGGATATCGAACCCGATTACGTCGACGAGTAAAACGCTGCCATCGCGGCGCTGGCGGATGCGTGCAGATGGCGAAAAGCGCCGGAAAAAGCGTGTATTGTCCGCCAACTGCCCTGCATTGATGTAAATATGTGTGACAGCGGCGTGATTCGATTGACGCCCATGGAGCGTCCGCCCTATAGTGGCGGGATGATTTCCGAATTCAACGAATTATCCGACAAAATAGGCCTGCTGGCCGAAATGACCCATGCGCTGCGCCGTGAAAACGCGCAATTGCGCAAGGACAATGCCGCGCTGGCCGCCGACAACGCCCTGTACGTGCAACGCATGCGCGATGCGCAGGAGCGGGTGGAAGCGTTGCTGGAAAAAATTCCCGAACTGGTGCAAGCTGGCCTGGAGCAAGCCGCTTCGGAAGCGGGCGCCTATATTGCCGAGAACGAGAAGGAAGCGTAATGCCGCGTGTCGATGTCAATATCATGGGCCAGTCCTACAGCATGGTGTGCCGCGACGGCGAAGAGCGCGCGCTGCGCGAAGCGGCGATCTATCTCGATAGCAAAATGAAAGCCATCCGCGACGCGGGCAAGGTCAAGGGCAACGACCGCATCGCCGTGCTGGCCGCCCTGGGCGTGGCTGCGGAATTCCTGTCCGTGAAGTCGCCGCAAGGTCCGCTGTCGGAATTGACGATACTGGAAGTGAAGCAGAAAATCTCGGCCATGCACACAGTATTGGATAGTGCGCTGACGCCCCAGGAAAACCTTTTTTAAGCGCGTACGCGACGATTTGTCTTTGCGATGCGCGATCAAAGGAGTAAACTTGGGTCTACCCTGCGGTGTTCGCGATTGCCATATATTCCTTGAACCATTTATGCGCATCGGTTGCGAATTTTGTTTGATGGGAGTGAGCGTCGCTCGTTCGACGAACCCGAAATTGAACTAACGTGACCACCTTGAACCGTTTGGTTCGGGATGCCGGCATAGCGGCACAGGCGGGGCCCAATTTGCAGTACAAAGAAAACGGTTGCAGCATCATGCTCAGCCGTTTTTTTACGCCTGTTGCTTTTGATAGGGAGTGAACATGAAACAATACTGGCTGATGAAATCCGAACCCGATGAAGTGAGCATCGACGACCTGATGGCCGCGCCGCAGCACACCATGCCGTGGTTTGGCGTGCGCAACTACCAAGCGCGCAACTTCATGCGCGATGGCATGCAGCCGGGCGATGGCGTGCTGTTCTACCATTCCAGCTGTCCGCAGCCGGGCGTGGCGGGCGTGGCCGAAGTGGCCAGCGGCGCGTATCCCGATCACAGCCAGTTTGAAGCGGGTGGCAAGTATTTCGATGCCAAGGCCACGCCTGAACAGCCGCGCTGGATCAGCGTCGATGTGCGCGGCCTGAAGAAGACGGCGCTGCTGCCCCTGTCCGAGATGCGCCAGATGCCGGAGCTGGAAGACATGCTGCTGCTGAAGAAGGGCAGCCGCCTGTCGATCACGCCCGTGACGCCGGCGCAATGGAAAGTCATTACCGGCAAGCTGAAAGCCTAGACTTCGACCCGGTTGCGGCCATTCTGCTTGGCCCGGTACAGGGCCTGGTCGGCGGCGGCCAGCAATGCTTCCGGCGTTTGTCCTGCGTCACTCAAGGCCAGGCCGATGCTGGCCGTGACCAGGCCGCCGCGCGACGGTGCGTGGGCGATGGCGGCCGCGGCGATTGCTTCCTGCATCTTGTGCGCCACCGCCATGGCGCCCGCGCCATCGGTGGCGGGCAGGATGGCGGCAAACTCCTCGCCGCCGAAGCGGGCCGCTAGGTCGCTGGCGCGCGGCAGCGCGGAATGCAGGGCCGCCGCGATCTGCTGCAGGCAGGCGTCGCCATACGGGTGGCCGAAGGTATCGTTGAGGCTTTTGAAGAAATCGATATCGATGATCAGCAGCGCCAGCGCTTGCTGGTTGCGCGCGGCCCGTTGCCACTCCAGCTGCAGGGTCTGGTCGAAGCAGCGCCGGTTGGCGATGCCCGTCAAGCCATCCGTCAGCGACAGCTTTTCCAGCTTGTCATGCGCTGCGCGCAAGGCCAGTTCGCTTTGCATGTAGCGGCTTTGCAGGGTGGCCGAGCGCAGCGCGTGAACCGTCAGCGCGACAAACAGGGCGCTGGCCGCCAGGTAAAAATGCTCGCGCAGCACGACGAATCCCAGTCCCAGCAGGGCTGCCGTGAAGAAGATGGGGCTGAAGTTGTCAATCAGCAAGGTCAACGGCCGCGGCGGCCGCGCCTCTTCCTCGCCCGGCTGCACGCGCATGGCCAGCACCGCCAGCAGCAGGAAAGGCATGCTGGGCAGTATCTCGCTGGGACCGGATTCGGCCAGCGCGTGCAGGGTCAGGTAATTATAGGCGCCCGCGCAGGCGGCGTAGCACCACAGGAACACACTGAGCAGAAGGTAGAAGCGCCCTTGTGCGCCATCGCGGCGGTGCGCCAGCAGGCGCAGCGAGGCGCAACAGGCCAGGACGAGGTTTTCCACGTTGTACGTCGTCACCAGCAGGCTGGCAGGTATCGGCGCGATCGAGCGCTGGTCGAAGGGCGAGACGGAAAAGATGGCCGTGTAGGTCAGGTAGGCCGCCAGCAGCACTTGCACGGCGTCCAGCCATTGCAGGGTGCGCGAAGGGTGCCGGTCGCTGACGGAGGAAATGGCCAGCAGCAAGGGCGCGCCATACATGAAATAGGCAAAATCGGAGAAATACGTCGTGTCGGACGCCACATGGCCGCTCAGGTCTTGCCAGGCAGAAAGGGCCATGCCCACGCTCCAGAACAGCATGGCGGCCGCAAACAGGCCCCAGCCCGTGCGCACGACGCCGGGTGCGCTCAGGCTGGCGTTGCGGCAGCAGGCGGCCAGCGCCAGCAGTGGCGCCGTCACGCCGAACAGGTAGCTTACGGCGGGACCGCGCGTCCCGGCCCAGGCCGTCAAGGCCAGCTGCGCCAGCACGTAGCCGCCCGCCAGCGCCAGCCAGAATGTCGTGGTCTTCCTCGCATACTGCATGGATGGGACTCCCCGCTCGAATTGCCAACACAGCATGATTGCATGCCCTGCTCTTGTTGCAGGGTAAAGCGATCATTGCGCTATCGCAAGCGAAGATTCATTCCGCAAGGAAATTGTGCTGCTTTGAGGGAAAGGTTGCCGGAGGAGGGGGATGGCGCGCCTGCCTGGCGCGCCATCGGGGGAACAGCGGTTTTACGTGTTGGCGGGGCGGGCCTTGGTGGGCGGCGTGCCCATCACCTGGCTTTTATACGCCCACACGAGCAGCGCGATGGCGCCGACGATCATCGGCAAGGACAGCATCTGGCCCGACGTGATCGGCACGCCCAGCCACACGACTTCCCAGTCCGGCGTGCGGAAGTATTCCGTGAAGAAGCGCGCGCAGCCGTACAGCAGGGTGAACATGGCGCCCACGGCCATGCGCGGACGCTGCTTGCGCGCATACAGCCACAGGATGATGAACACCAGGATGCCGTCGACCAGCATCTGGTAGATCGGCGACGGGTGCACGGGATACGGGATGCCCGGCCATTGCATGGCCCATGGCAGGGTGTCCGGGGCGATGCGGCCCGGCAGTTCGGCATTGATGAAGTTGCCCAGGCGGCCGGCCGCGTAGCCGAGCGGCACCAGCGGCGCGATGAAGTCGAGCACGTCGAACAGGTTGCGGCCCGCCTTGCGGCTCCACAGGTACATGGCCAGGATGACGCCGAGGAAGCCGCCGTGGAAGGACATGCCGCCATGCCACACCATGAAGATCTCGAGCGGATTGTGCATGAAGTATTCGGGGCGGTAGAACAGCACTTCGCCCAGGCGACCGCCGATCACCACGCCCAGCATGCCGTAGAACAGCATGTCGTCGAGGTCTTCCTTCTTCCAGCCCAGCACGGCGATATGCGGCTGCTTGATGCGCACGCGGCCCAGGATAATGAACAGGGCGAAGGCCAGCACATACATCAGGCCGTACCAGTGCACGGCGAGCGGGCCGATCTGGATGGCTATCGGGTCGGGCATCGGGTGTATCAGCATGGGGTTTCTTTCTTTGTTTAAAGCTAAGGTTGCGTAGTATGGGGGCGCTTGCGGTTTTTTGCCTTAGCGGCCACTTAATTTAACTGGCAGTACCGCCGATCTGCTTGCGCAGCAGCGCCAGGAAACCTTGCAGCACGGCGGAAGGGTTGTCGCGGCGCCAGGCCAGGCCTGTTTCCACCAGCGGCGTGGCGTCCTGCAGCGGCCTGTATTCTACGCCCGGGCGCATCAGATTCGATACCGATTGTGGCACAAGCGCGATGCCCATGCCAGCCGAGACGAGGCTGACGATGGTTTGCATCTGGATCGCTTCCTGGCCGATCTGAGGCGTGATGCCGGCCGCGCGGAACACGCCGAGGATGGCGTCATGCAGGGCGGGCGAGATCGCGCGCGGGAAGATGATCAGGGGCAGGGCCGGCACGTCGCGCAGGCGTACGGGGCCCGGCGTGTTCAAGATGTCGAGGCCGGACGGCGCGGCCAGCACCAGCGGTTCGGCCAGCACGGGCAGGTAATCGAGTTCCCCCTTCGCCTTTTCGGGCAGGGGCGGGATCAGCAAGCCCGCATCCGTGCGCCCGGCCAGCAATTCGTCCAGCTGCAGGTCGGACGTGGCTTCCTGCAGCGCGATCTGCACTTGCGGATAGGCCGTCCGGTAGGCGCGCAGCAGCGGCGGCAGCACGCTGTAGTCGGCCGAGGAAACAAAAGCCAGGCTCAGGCGGCCCGCCTCGCCCTGCGCGGCCCGCCGCACCAGCGCGGGCAAGTCCTGCGCCTGGGCCAGCAGCCGGCGCGCCTCGGGCAGCAGGGCGTTGCCGGCCGGCGTCAGCTGCACCTCGCGCCGGGTGCGCACGAACAGGGGCGCGCCCAGCAAGTCTTCCAGGGCCATGATGGTTTGCGACAGGGGTGGCTGCGTCATGTGCAGGCGCGCGGCGGCGCGGCCGAAGTGCAATTCCTCGGCCACCGTGACGAAATAGCGAAGTTGTCGTAATTCAAGATTCATATGCATTTCCATGCTGATCGGATGCTGTGATACATAAAACGACTCACAGACACGTGCATCATATATTTGACAGTGGGACGCGCGCAAGGCAATCTGACGTACCCCCACTGCATGCAGGGTTTTACTGCGAATTTTTCTGTAAGCCCGCACAGTCAGGCACCAACACTTTTGGAAGGTCCATCATGCCGCAATACCGCTCCCGCACCACCACCCACGGCCGCAACATGGCTGGCGCCCGCGCCCTGTGGCGCGCCACCGGCATGAAGGATGGCGACTTCGACAAGCCGATCATCGCCGTCGTCAACTCGTTCACCCAGTTCGTGCCCGGCCATGTGCATTTGAAAGACCTGGGCCAGATGGTGGCGCGCGAAATCGAAGCGGCCGGCGGCGTGGCCAAGGAATTCAACACCATCGCCGTCGATGACGGCATCGCCATGGGCCACGGCGGCATGCTGTATTCGCTGCCGTCGCGCGACCTGATCGCCGACTCCGTCGAATACATGGTCAACGCCCACTGCGCCGACGCCATGGTCTGCATCTCGAACTGCGACAAGATCACGCCGGGCATGCTGATGGCCGCCATGCGCATCAATATCCCCGTCGTGTTCATTTCCGGCGGGCCGATGGAGGCGGGCAAGGTCGTCAAGGTGGTCAACGGCACGCAGAAGATCATCAAGCTGGACCTGGTCGACGCCATGATCAAGGCGGGCGACAGCACGGTGTCCGACGCCGACGTGGCGGAAATCGAGCGCTCGGCCTGTCCGACCTGCGGTTCCTGCTCCGGCATGTTTACGGCCAACTCGATGAATTGCCTGACCGAGGCCCTGGGCCTGGCCCTGCCCGGCAACGGCACCATCCTGGCCACGCACTCGGACCGCCAGCAGCTGTTCCTGCGCGCGGGCCGCCTGATCGTCGAACTGGCCAAGCGCCATTACGAGCAGGACGATTACAGCGTGCTGCCACGCTCGATCGCCACCAAGGCCGCGTTTGAGAACGCCATGGCGCTCGACGTTTCCATGGGCGGCTCGACGAATACCGTGCTGCACCTGCTGGCCGCCGCGCACGAGGCGGAAGTGGCATTCACGATGGCCGACATCGACCGCATCTCGCGCAAGGTGCCATGCCTGTGCAAGGTGGCGCCGATGACGGACAAATACCATATCGAAGACGTGCACCGCGCGGGCGGCATCGTGGGCATCCTGGGCGAACTGGCGCGCGCCGGCCTGCTCAACACGACCCTGCCGACGATCCACGCGCCGACCCTGGCCGACGCCATCGCGCAAAACGACATCATGTGCACGGACAATCCGGCCGTGCATGAACTGTTCCGCGCCGCGCCGGGCGGCGTGCCGACGCAGACGGCGTTCTCGCAGTCGGAGCGCTTCGCTGCCGTCGATACGGACCGCAGCACGGGCTGCATCCGCGACAAGGCGCACGCCTACTCGCAGGATGGCGGCCTGGCCGTCTTGTACGGCAACCTGGCCGAAAAGGGCTGTATCGTCAAGACGGCGGGCGTCGATGAAAGCATCCTGAAATTCTCGGGCAAGGCGCGTGTGTTCGAAAGCCAGGATGCGGCCGTCGCTGCCATCCTGGAAGACACCGTGCATGAAGGCGACGTCGTCATCATCCGCTACGAAGGCCCGAAAGGCGGGCCCGGCATGCAGGAAATGCTGTACCCGACGTCGTACATCAAGTCCAAGGGCCTGGGCAAGGCGTGCGCGCTGTTCACGGACGGGCGTTTCTCGGGCGGTTCCTCGGGCCTGGTGATCGGCCACGCCTCGCCGGAAGCGGCCGAAGGGGGCACCATCGGCCTGGTGGAAGAGGGCGACTTTATCGACATCGACATCCCCGAGCGCACCATCAACCTGCGCGTGACGGATGCCGAACTGGCCGCGCGCCGCGCCGCCATGGAAGCGAAGGGCGATGCGGCATGGCTGCCCGTCAACCGCGACCGCTACGTGTCGCAGGCGCTGCAGGCGTATGCGGCGCTGACGACGTCGGCCGACCGGGGCGCCGTGCGCGACCTGTCGCAGCTGAAGAAGCGCTGATTTGTTGCGCAGGTAAGACAGCCGGCCCCGATCTGCTGTGCGGGGCCGGCTGTCGTTACATCGCCTTACAAACAACATGGTCATGGGCGCGCAGATGGGGCAGAATATGACTGCCTCTCGTCTACATTGCGTTACTACATTGAAACGCTTGATCTGGGCTCGTGGTGCATCTGCGGAAACACAGTAAAATGCCGCAGGAAGTAACTTTGGAGAAAAGACAATGAAACGTTTTATGTTGGTGAGTGTATTGACCGTATCGGCTCTGGCATCGCAAGCAGCGTTGGCCAATCCGGACCTGGCGAAAGCAAAAAACTGCATGGCTTGCCACGCGGTGAGCACGAAACTGGTGGGCCCTGCGTTCAAGGACGTGGCTGCCAAGTACGCTGGCCAGAAAGACGCGGAAGCCAAGCTCGTGGCGAAAGTCATGAAGGGCGGTTCCGGCACCTGGGGCGCGATCCCGATGCCAGCGAACCCGCAAGTGAGCGATGCTGAAGCCCACACCCTGGTCAAATGGGTACTGGCACAGAAATAATCTGTGCCGCAGTACCTGCAGTCAGCGCGCCGGCAATCCCGGCGCATTTTTTTTGCCTGCCGCCTTCAGATTGCCCATGCCTTCCAGTGTCGCCCGCACGGCCTCGTCGAGCGGCGTATGCGCTTCCTGGCCCAGCACGGCCAGCAGCCGCGCATTGTCCATGGACAAGGGCGTTTGCCATAAATAGCGCATCTCGCGCATTTCGCGCAGGGTCGCCACGAACGGCGACGCCAGCGCTACCAGCCACCATGGAAAGCGCCGGATGGCGGGCTTGGCGCCCGTCGCCTGCTCCACCGCGCGGGCAATCGCGCCCGTCATTTGCAGGCCGTCGTGGTCCCAGTGGCCCGCCATGTGAAAGCGCGCAAAGGCGGGCAAGGTGGCGCGCATGGCCAGCAACCGCACCATCGTGCGCGCCACGTCGGGCAGGTAGGACCACTGGTGGCCCACGCCGGGCACGCCCGGATACAGGATGGTGCGCACGCTCTGGCCCGGTTTCACCAGCCCCTGCGAAAACCAGTTATTGCCGGCGCGGGGGCCGAAGAAGTCGCCCGCGCGCACGATCAGCACCCTGGCGCCCTGCGTGGCGGCCCGTTCCAGGCGCGCTTCCAGTTCCACGCGGATGGCGCCCTTGCGCGTCAGCGGGCGCTGCGGCGCGTCCTCTGTCAAGACAGGAAAGGCGTCGGGGCCGAAGTTGTACACGGTGCCAGGCAGCACGATGGTGGCGTTTTCGGCAATTGCCGCGGCGATGGTGTTGTCGAGCATGGGCAGCACCAGCTGGCCCCAGTGGCGGTAGCCGGGCGGGTTGACGGCGTGCACGATGACGGCGCAGCCTTTCGCGGCCGCCAGCACGTCCGCGCGCGACAGCGCATCGCCGCGCAGCCATTCGACGTGATCGCCCCGTGGCGACGGCGTTTCTCCCCGCGTCAGGGCGCGCACCTGCCAGCCCGCCGCCAGGAGCTGGCGCAGCATCTCGCCGCCGATGCCGCCCGTGGCGCCCAGTACCAATGCCGTGTTTTTCGTGTTTTCCATCCTGACCTCCGTGTGGTTGATGGAGCCAGTATCTGCCGCGCAAGGTTAATTGGGAATTGACGAGTATCGATCACAGGCTATACATTTATGTATGACTACCGCCATCGCCTGGGAATACTATCGTTCGCTGCTGGCCGTGCTGAAGCACGGTTCCCTGTCCGGCGCGGCCCGCGCGCTGGGCATCACGCAACCCACCGTCGGCCGGCATATCGCCGCGCTGGAACAGGCGCTGGGCGCGACCCTGTTTACGCGCTCCCAGCTGGGCTTGCTCCCCACGGAAGTGGCGCTGGCGTTGCGGCCCCATGCGGAAACCATGGAGCACACTGCCGCCCTGATGGAGCGTGCCGCCAGCAGCCAGGGGCAGGGCGTGGCCGGCGTCGTGCGCATCGCGGCCAGCGAAGTGGTGGGCGTGGAAGTGCTGCCGACTATCCTGGCTCGCCTGCGCGCGCGCCATCCGGGCTTGGTCATTGAATTGGTATTGAGCAACAAGGTGCAGGATTTGCTGCGCCGGGAAGCGGATATCGCCGTGCGCATGCTGCGTCCGCGCCAGGAGCAGCTGGTGGCGCGCAAGGTGGGAGATATCGAACTGGGCCTGCACGCGCACGCGGACTACCTGGCGCGGCACGGCATGCCGCTGGCACTGGCCGATCTGGCGCACCATGCCGTCATCGGCTACGACGAAGCGAGTCCTTTCGTGCGCAACGCTGGCGCCGCCTTCCAGGGATTTTCGCGGGACAACTTTGCCTGGCGCAGCGACAGCGACCTGGCGCAACTGGCCTTGATCCGCGCGGGCGCGGGCATCGGCGTGTGCCAGGCGGGGCTGGCGGCGCGCGATCCGGCCCTGCGGCGCGTGTTGCCGCAGGCGTTTGCGCTGCCGATGGAAACGTGGATCACCATGCATGAAGACTTGCGCGGCAGCCTGCGCTGCCGCGCCACCTTCGACGCGCTGGCCGAAGGGTTACTGGCTTATGTGGCCGGACAGCAAGAACCGTAGCGAGCGGATGTGAGTTGTGGCTGAGAAGCGGAGCTGTGCGAATGCACAGTGAGCATCGCAGGCCGCAAATCGCGCCGCGCAGTAGGTTCTATTATTTGACCACTTCCATCTTGGTCTTCTTGCCATCTCGATATGTAAACAAGGTCAGCGCGCCATCCTTGATGTCGCCGTTGGCATCGAACGAGATCGGCCCCGTCACGCCTTGGTAGTGCACCTTGGCCAGGAACGGCAGGTAGACGGACGGTTTCGACGACTTGGCGTCGGCCATGGCGGTGGCCATGGTCATCACGGCATCGTAGACGTAGGGCGCGTACAGCTGCACTTCCATGTTGTATTTCTGCTTGTAGCGGGCGCGGAAATCGTCCATGCCTTTTTGCTGCGCGCCCGTCACGCCGCCCGCTTCCGCGCAGGTGACCATGTCTTCGCCCACGGCGTCGCCCGCCAGCTTGCCCAGCGGTTCCGTGCACAGACCGTCGCCGCCCATGAACTTGGCCTTGATGCCCAGCGCCTTCATCTGGCGCAGCATGGGGCCGCCCACGGAATCCATGCCGCCAAAGAAGATCAGGTCGGGATTTTTCGACTTGATGCTGGTCAAAATGGCATTGAAATCGGTCGCGTTGGCATTGGTAAATTCCTTGCCGACGATTTGCACGCCGGGCGCCGCCTTCTTGGCGCCTTTGACGAACTGTTCCGCCACGCCCTGGCCGTAGGCCGTGCGGTCATCGATGACGGCGATTTTCTTCGCCTGCAGCTTGCCCACGGCATACGCGCCCAGGGTGCCGCCCAGCTTGTTGTCATTGGCCACCACGCGGAAAGCCGTGTTGAATTTTTGCTGGGTATACGTGGGGTTGGTGGCGGCAGGGGAAATCTGCGGAATGCCCGCATTGAAGTAAATGCGCGAGGCGGGAATCGTCGTGCCCGAGTTCAGGTGGCCGACGACGCCGTTGACCTTGGCGTCGACCAGCTTTTGCGCCACGGCCGTGCCCTGCTTGGGATCGGCCGCGTCATCTTCGGGCACCAGCACGAATTTCACGGCTTTGCCGTCGATCTTGAAGCCTTTGGCGTTCAAATCCTCGATGGCCATCTTGGCCGCGTTCTCGTTATCCTTGCCCAGGTGGGAGCTGGCGCCAGAGACCGGGGCGACGTGGCCGATCTTGATGATTTCCTGCGCGCCCGCATGGCCGGCAAAGGCGAGGGCGACGGCGAGAGGAAGGACTTTGGTCTTGAGCAGCATAAACATTCTCCAATGGATAAAGATACGGCGGCGTCTCGTGAAAACCGCTTCGAGGGGCGGTGCATTTGAAGAAGGTACAACAAAAAACAGGCGGCGCAAAGCCGCTTTTGGGGCTTTTTGCATTTTGTCGCAACAATCACCAAAGTGAGGCGCGATGCACCGATTTCGCAGGCGCGAGCGCACCAAAGAATGGCGTTGGGAGGGATACAGGTGTAGAGAAATCAGGCCAAATATGCCTAGTAAACTGACAGCACCTGATAAAACCGTAGCGAGCGGAATGGAGAGGTGGCTGAGAAGCGCAACCGTACTAGGGTACGGTGAGCATCGCAGGCCGCCTATACCGACGCGCAGTAGGTTTTTGCAGGTGTCTTAGTGTGCGGGAGGGTGCAGGTGTCCCAGCTCGTGGCTGACGGCATGCGCGACGATCTGTTCCAGCGATTGCTGCAAGTCCTCGCGCAGGGCGCCGCGCATTCCGATCAGGGCGTTTTGCAGGGCTGTCTGCAGGACGTGGGCAATGCGCTCTTCCAGCAGGTGGTCGATCTTGCCTTGTACCTGGTGCAGGATGCGCTGCGTCAGGCGCTGTTCGATGGCGTCCCAGTCGGGTTGCACTATGCTCGGTGGCAACACCGGCGCTTCCTCGACGGCAGCCGCAGCTGGAGCGACAGATTCCGGCACTTCCGGCCCCAGCAGCACTTCCGTCAGCAGGGGGATGCCCTGGTCGAATGGTTGATCACTCATGACTTGCCTGCCACGAAGTGGGTCGGTTGCACGTTTTGCTGGCGGTAGTGCAGGAAGCGCTGGCGGCCCGCCTGCGCATCTTGCTCATCCATGGAAACGATCTCGAAGACGCGCTGGAACTGTGCGTAATTAGCGGGCGGCAACTGCGACAGGTTGACGAGGATGTCGTGGTGCGGCAAGTCCGCCGCTGCGTCATCGGTCAGGATGATGGGCGTCTGCGCCGCCAGCGGATCGCCGGCCAGCACGTGGGGCAGGAAATCCGTGGCGGAAATGGTCCACATGGCGCTGTTCAAGGCGTCGAGCTGGGCGCCATCTTGCGCCAGCACGACCACCTCGTTGCCGGCCATATAGGCCTTGCGCGCCAGGCGGCAGGCGTAGGCCAGCTTGTCCGGCACGTTGCTGTGAAAATCGACGCGGCTCATGGCGATCAAGCGGCCATGCCGCTGTGGCGCAGCAGGGCGTCGATCAATGGTTCGCGGCCGCGGAAGGCCGTGAACGATTCCAGCGCGGGGCGCGAGCCGCCGACGGACAGAATTTCTTGCAGGTAACGCTTGCCCGCTGCCGTGGTGGCGGCAGGCCCCAGCACCTTGGCTTCTTCAAACGCGGCATACGCGTCGGCGGACAGCACCTCGGCCCACTTGTAGCTGTAGTAGCCAGCCGCGTAGCCGCCGGCGAAGATGTGCCCAAAGGAATTCTGGAAGCGGTTGAACGGCGGCGGAATCAGCAGCGAAAACTTGGCCCGCACGCCGTCGATCAGCTGCTGCACGCTCTGGCCCGTGCTGGCATCGTAGTCATAGTGCAAATGCATGTCGAGCAAGGAAAATTCCACCTGGCGCAGGGTTTGCAGGCCGGACTGGAAATTCTTGGCCGCCAGCATCTTGTCGTACAGCGCGCGCGGCAGCGGCGCGCCCGTGACGGCATGCGCCGTCATGTGCTCGAGCACTTCCCATTCCCAGCAGAAATTTTCCATGAATTGCGATGGCAGTTCCACGGCATCCCATTCGACGCCGGCAATGCCCGACACGCCCAATTCGTCGACCACCGTCAACATGTGGTGCAGGCCGTGGCCGAATTCGTGGAACAGGGTGATGACTTCATCGTGCGTGAACAGGGCTGGCTGTACCTTGCCGTCGACCACGGCCGGTTCCGTGAAGTTGCAGGTGAGATAAGCGATCGGCGTTTGCACGTGTTGCGCGTCGGCGCGTCGTCCGCGCGCGTCGTCCATCCAGGCGCCGCCGCTCTTGCCCGCGCGCGCATACAGATCCAGGTAGAACTGGCCGACCAGCTTGCCGTCGCGCTCGATGCGGTAAAAACGCACATCCTTGTGCCAGACGGGCGCCGTATCGAGCTTGATGTCGACGGCGAACAGGTTCTGGATCTGGCGGAACAGGCCGTCGATCACCTTGTGTTCAGGGAAATACTGTTTGACTTCCTGGGCCGAGAACGCGTAGCGGCGTTCCTGCAGCTTTTCGGAAGCGTACGGCACATCCCATGCTTGCAGTTCGGCAATACCCAGTTCTTCCTTCGCGAATTGTTTCAATTCTAACAAGTCTTTCTCGGCGAACGGGCGCGCGCGTTTGGCCAGGTCTTCCAGGAAAGCGATGACTTGCGCGGGCGAAGTGGCCATTTTGGAGACCAGCGACACTTCGGCGAAATTGGCGTAGCCGAGCAGTTTTGCCTCTTCTTCGCGCAATTGCAACAGGGTGACGATGTTGTGCGTATTGTCCCAATCCGCTTTCTTGCTGAAGACGTCGCCCTGGTCCGAGGCCTTGGTGGCGTTGGCGCGGTAGATGGTTTCGCGCAGCGCGCGGTTGTCGGCAAATTGCAGGATCGGGTAATACGAGGGGAAGTGCAGCGAGAATTCATAGCCTTGCTTGCCCGCCTTGTCGGCGGCGGCGCGCGCGGCAGCCTTCACGTCGTCGGGCAAGCCGGCCAGTTCAGCATCGTTCTCGACCAGCAACTTGTAGTCATTGGTGGCGTCGAGCACGTTTTCGGAAAAGCGCGTCGAGACGGCCGCGTGTTCTTCCTGGATGGCGCCGAAGCGCTCTTTCTTGTCCTCGGGCAACTCGGCGCCGCCCAGGCGGAAGTCGCGCACGGCATTGTCGACGATGCGCCGGCGCGCGGGCGACAGGCTGGCGAAATCGGCGCGGGCCTGCAATTGCTTGTATTTGCCGAAGAGGATTTCGTTCTGGCCCAGTTCGGTCCAGAATTCCGTCACCTTGGGCTGGTTCGCATTGTAGGCGGCGCGCAGTTCCGGCGTATCGACCACGCTGTTCAAGTGGTTGACGATGCTCCAGGCGCGGCCCAGGGTTTCGGCGATCTGGTCCTGGGGCGCGACGAAGTTTTCCCAGCTCACTTCTTCCATGGGCGCTTCCAGCTGCGCTACCGTGGCGCGCGCCTGGGCCAGCAGGGTATCGATGGCAGGCGTGACATGCTCGTGCGTGATCGCGTCGAAGCGTGGCAGGCCGGAAAAATCAAGCAGGGGATTGGTATTCATCGTCGGTTCGTCCATTCTGTCTTCATATATGGCGCGCCTGAAAAATGTTCAAGGCCAGGCAACGCCGCCATGAGCATTGTCTCAGGTGCTCCTCTTAAATGCGCTCGGCGGCTTCGACCGTGTTCATCAGCAACATGGTGATCGTCATCGGACCCACGCCGCCCGGTACCGGGGTGATGTGCGACGCCACTTCCTTGATGCCGGCAAAATCCACGTCGCCGCACAGCTTGCCGTCATCGTCGCGGTTCATGCCTACGTCGATGACGATGGCGCCCGGCTTGACCATGTCGGCCGTCAGGGTGTTGCGGCGGCCGACGGCGGCCACGACCACGTCCGCCTGGCGCGTGTACAGGCCCAGGTCCGGGGTCGCACTATGGCAGATGGTGACGGTAGCGTTCGCTTGCAAGAGCAGCAGGGCCATCGGCTTGCCGACGGTATTGCTGCGGCCGATGACGACGGCGTGCTTGCCGCGCAAGTCCACGCCCGTGCTTTCGATCAGTTTCATGCAGCCATACGGCGTGCACGGGCGGAAGCCGGGCAAGCCCGTCATCAGTTCGCCGGCGCTCAGGACGGAATAGCCGTCCACGTCTTTCGTCGTGGCGATCGCTTCGATGACCTTGTGCGGGTTGATGTGCTTGGGCAAGGGCATTTGCACGAGGATGCCGTGGATGGCCGGGTCGGCATTCAGGCTGGCGATGCGTGCCAGCAAGTCCGCTTCGGACAGGTCCGCTTCATATTTTTCCAGCACCGAGTGGAAACCCACGTCGCCGCACGCCTTGACCTTGTTGCGGACATACACCTGGCTGGCCGGGTCTTCGCCGACGAGAATCACGGCCAGGCCGGGCTGGGTGCCCTTGGCCGTGAGGGCGGCGGCGCGCGTGGCGATCTCGCTGCGCAGTTTTTGGGAGAGGGCGATTCCGTCGATCAGTTGTGCTGGCATGGTAGGGAGGCTGTGTGGGAGGGAAAAGACAGATTATAAAGCCGGGCGGCGCAAAGGGGCGGTTTTGGCGCCAAGCCTTTAAGTTAAGCAGTGCCATGCGTTTAAAAGCGCAAGGCTTAACAACAGCGGGCCGGAAACGCGGGCCTGAGAAAATGCCGATGGCGGCGTTGCAGCTCCTTGCCGTACTGGCGTACTGTCTGCGTCGCCGCGCCTTGCCCTCGACATTTTTCAGGCCCGCTTGGCCCGGTATGCCTGCGCGGACGACTGGGGTTTTAATTCGGTTTGCTGATGTGCTCGTAGAGCAGGGGCGGCCAGGGCATGCAAGTTTTCCGGTTTCGGCGCTATTTGCTACTCTGATCACCCTAATTTCCGGGCAGAATTTGCGGCAGTGCAGCATAAATCTCATAGGGTAATTTCACAATGCGAAATGCTATATCGTAATTTGAAAAATAGTAAATACGCTGTTAGAATCCCCACACTAAACCGACTTAATAGTAAATAATCAGCGAAATACCGTCCGACAGCGATCCGGAAAATCGGGGTGGGGCGTTCACAAAGGAGACTCAACAGATGTCAGCTCAACTGAACCAGGTAACGACACAGATCGGCACCGACCCGGATATGCAGGAAACCAAGGAGTGGCTGGACGCGCTCGAAGCCGTTCTGGAAAATGAAGGTCCGGAACGCGCGCATTACCTGATGGAGCGCATGGTTGACCTGGCCCGCCGCCGCGGCGCGCAGATCCCGTTCTCCAGCACCACCGCCTACGTCAATACCATCCCCACCAAGCAAGAAGCACACTGCCCCGGCAACCTGGAATACGAAGAGCGCCTGCGCTCGTGGATGCGCTGGAACGCCATGGCCATGGTCGTCAAAGCCAACCGCGCCGACGGCGACCTGGGCGGCCACTTGTCCTCGTTCGCTTCGCTGGCGAACATGCTGGGCATCGGTTTCAACCACTTCTGGCACGCGCCGACGGCCGACCACGGCGGCGACCTGCTGTACATCCAGGGCCACTCCTCGCCCGGCGTCTACGCGCGCGCCTTCCTCGAAGGCCGCTTGACGGAAGAGCAAATGCTGAACTTCCGCAAGGAAGTCGACGGCAAGGGCCTGTCCTCGTACCCGCATCCGAAGCTGATGCCTGACTTCTGGCAGTTCCCGACCGTGTCGATGGGCCTGGGCCCGCACATGGCGATCTACCAGGCGCGCTTCCTGAAGTACCTGCACGCACGCGGCATCGCGAAAACCGACAACCGCAAGATCTGGGCCTTCTGCGGCGATGGCGAGATGGACGAGCCGGAGTCCTTGGGCGCGATCGGCCTGGCCGCACGCGACATGCTCGACAACCTGGTCATCGTGGTCAACTGCAACCTGCAGCGCCTGGACGGCCCTGTGCGCGGCAACACCAAGATCATCCAGGAACTGGAAGGCGAATTCCGCGGCGCCGGCTGGAACGTCGTCAAGGTCATCTGGGGCCCGGGCTGGGACGCCCTGCTGGCACAGGACAAGGAAGGCATCCTGCAGCGCGTGATGATGGAAACCGTCGACGGCGAATACCAGAACTACAAAGCGAAAGACGGCGCCTACGTGCGCAAGCACTTCTTCGGCAAGCATCCGAAGCTGCTGGAAATGGTTGCCAACATGACGGACGACGACATCTGGCGCCTGACCCGTGGCGGCCACGATCCGCACAAGATCTATGCGGCATTCAAGATCGCCCAGGAACACAAGGGCCAGCCGACCGTCCTGCTGGTGAAAACCATCAAGGGCTACGGCATGGGCAAGTCCGGCGAAGCGCGCAACACGGCGCACCAGACGAAAAAACTGGACGACGAAGCCATCCGCGAAATGCGCGACCGCTTCTCGCTGCCTATCCCGGACGACAAGCTGGCCGACATCCCGTTCTTCAAGCCTGCCGACGATGCGCCGGAAATGGTCTACCTGCACGAGCGCCGCAAGGCCCTGGGCGGCTACCTGCCGCAGCGCCGCCAGAAGTCGGAAGAAACCCTGCCCGTGCCTGGCCTGGACGCGTTCAAGAACGTGCTGGAAGCCACGCCTGAAGGCCGTGAAATCTCGACCACGCAAGCGTTCGTGCGCGTCATTTCGACCCTGCTGAAAGACCCGAACCTGGGCCAGCGCGTCGTGCCTATCCTGGTCGACGAGTCGCGTACCTTCGGCATGGAAGGCCTGTTCCGCCAGATCGGCATCTACAACCCGAAAGGCCAGTTGTACGAGCCGGTCGACAAAGACCAGGTCATGTACTACCGCGAAGACAAGGCTGGCCAGATCCTGCAAGAGGGCATCAACGAAGCGGGCGGCATGAGCTCGTGGATCGCTGCGGCGACGTCGTATTCGACCAACGACCGCATCATGATCCCGTTCTACACCTTCTACTCGATGTTCGGCTTCCAGCGCATCGGCGACCAGGTATGGGCTTCGGCCGACATGCGCGCCCGCGGCTTCCTGATGGGCGGCACGGCCGGCCGCACGACCCTGAACGGCGAAGGCTTGCAGCACGAAGATGGCCACAGCCATATCTTCGCCGCGACCATCCCGACCTGCATGCCGTACGATCCGACCTTCAGCCATGAAGTCGCCGTCATCATCCAGGACGGCCTGCGCCGCATGATCGCCAACCAGGAAGATGTGTTCTACTACATCACGATCATGAACGAGAACTACGCCCAGCCAGGCATCAAGCCAGGCCAGGAAGAAGGCATCCTGAAAGGCATGTACAAGCTGCAGGAAGGCCCGGCCGACGCCAAGCTGCGCGTACAGCTGATCGGTTGCGGCACCATCCTGCGCGAATCGATCTTCGCCGCCGAATTGCTGCAAAACGACTGGGGCGTGGCTGCGGACGTGTGGTCGGCGCCGTCGCTGACCCTGGTGGCCCGTGATGGCCAGGATGCGGAACGCTGGAACATGGTCAACCCGTCGAAAGAGCAGCGCGTACCTTACGTGACGTCGCTGATGCAGGACACGGACGGCCCGATCGTCGCCACGACCGACTACATGCGCGCGTTTGCAGAACAGATCCGCGCCTTCATGCCGAAGGGCCGCACTTATAAAGTGCTGGGCACCGATGGCTTTGGCCGCTCGGACAGCCGCGCCAAGCTGCGCGAGTTCTTCGAAGTGAACCGTTATTATGTCACCGTGGCCGCGCTCAAATCGCTGGCTGACGAAGGCAAGATCGACGTGTCGGTGGTGGAGCAGGCGATCGCCAAGTACGGCATCGACGCGAACAAACCGAATCCGGTGACCCAGTAATCGTTGTGCGGACCCGATGATGCCAGGGCGGTGCGAAAGTGCCGCCCTGGCGTGTGTGCGGGTCCATCTGACAAATAAAATAACGGAGCAAGCTATGAGCATTGTGGAAGTCAAAGTCCCGGATATCGGCGATTTCAAGGAAGTCGAGATCATTGAACTGATGGTCAAGCCAGGCGATACGGTCAAGGTCGACCAATCCCTGATCACGGTCGAATCGGACAAGGCCAGCATGGAAATTCCATCGAGCCACGCCGGTGTCGTCAAGGAATTGAAAGTCAACGTGGGCGACAAGATCGCCGAAGGTTCGCTGGTCCTGCTGCTGGAAGTGGCGGACGACGCCTCGGTCCCGGTATCGGCGCCAGCGCCTGCCGCTGCCGCCCCTGCACCGGCTGCTGAAGCTGCACCAGCCGCCGCTCCCGCGCCAGCGCCTGCCGCTTCCGGCGCGCCGGCCCTGGTGGAAGTGACCGTGCCCGATATCGGCGACTTCAAGGAAGTCGAAGTCATCGAACTGATGGTCAAGGTGGGCGACAGCATCAAGGTCGACCAGTCGCTGCTGACGGTCGAATCGGACAAGGCCAGCATGGAAATTCCATCGAGCCACGCCGGTATCGTCAAGGAATTGAAAGTCAAGGTCGGCGACAAGGTGGCCAAGGGTTCGCTGGTGCTGGTCGTGGAAACGACCGGTGGTGCCGCCGCCCCGGCTGTA
Source organism: Janthinobacterium sp. SUN026 (assembly GCF_030397625.1). Classification (NCBI taxonomy): domain Bacteria; kingdom Pseudomonadati; phylum Pseudomonadota; class Betaproteobacteria; order Burkholderiales; family Oxalobacteraceae; genus Janthinobacterium; species Janthinobacterium sp. SUN026. Next base: position 725,554 of record NZ_JAPQNU010000001.1, read on the forward strand.
GCTCCTGCCGCAGCGCCGGCGCAAGCTGCCGCCGCACCAGCCGCCGCCGTCGCTTCGGCGCCGGTCGCCGCTGCTGCCCCGGCACCAGTGGCCGCCGCCCCTGCCGTCAACGGCAAGCTGGCGCACGCGTCGCCTTCGATCCGCAAGTTTGCGCGCGAACTGGGCGTGGACCTGGCCCGCGTGGGCGGTTCCGGTCCGAAGGGCCGCATCACCCAGGAAGACGTGCAGAATTTCGTCAAGGGCGTGATGTCGGGCGCCGTTGCCGCGCCGAACGCACCGGTCGCTGCCAAAGGCGGTTCGGGCGTGGGCCTGGATCTGCTGCCTTGGCCATCGCTGGACTTCAGCAAGTTCGGCACGACCGAATTGCTGCCGCTGTCGCGCATCAAGAAAATCTCGGGTCCGAACCTGCACCGCAACTGGGTCATGATCCCGCACGTCACGCAGTTCGACGAAGCGGACGTGACGGACCTGGAAGCGTTCCGCGTCGACACCAACGCGGCCAACGCGAAGAACAAGGATGCGGCCAAGCTGACCATGCTGGCCTTCGTCATCAAGGCCTCCGTCGCCGCGCTGAAGAAATTCCCCGCGTTTAACGCTTCCCTGGATGCCAAGGGCGAAAACCTGATCCTCAAGCAGTACTACAACATCGGCTTCGCGGCCGACACGCCGAATGGCCTGGTGGTACCCGTGATTAAGGGCGCGGACCAGAAGTCGGTCTCGCAGATCGCCCGCGAAATGACGGAACTGTCGCTGCAGGCGCGCGAAGGCAAGCTGAAACCGGCCGACATGCAGGGCGCCAGCTTCACGATTTCGTCCCTGGGCGGCATCGGTGGCACGCACTTCACGCCTATCGTCAATGCGCCGGAAGTGGCTATTCTGGGTCTGTCGAAAGCCTCGATCAAGCCGGTATGGGATGGCAAGGCCTTCCAGCCGCGCCTGATGATGGGCACCTCGCTTTCCTACGACCACCGCGTGGTCGATGGCGCGATGGGCGCGCGATTCTCCGTGTACCTCGGCGAAGTCCTGGCCGACATGCGCAAAATTCTGCTGTAAGGAGCGATTGATGAGCACAGTAGAGGTAAAAGTACCGAATATCGGCGACTTCAAGGAAGTCGAAGTCATCGAACTGATGGTCAAGGTGGGCGACATCATCAAGGTGGACCAGTCCCTGATCACGGTCGAATCGGACAAGGCCAGCATGGAGATTCCATCGACCCACGCAGGCGTCGTCAAGGAAGTCAAGGTCAAGGTCGGCGACAAGATCGCCGAAGGCAGCGCGCTGCTGGTGCTGGAAGCATCTGAAGGCGCTGGGGCAGCCGCTCCTGCGCCTGCAGCAGCTGCTCCGGCGGCTGCCCCAGCGGCAGCACCGGCAGCCGTTGCCGCCATCCCGGCCGGCAATTACAGCGGCCAGGTCGACATCGATGTCGACATGATGGTGCTGGGCGGCGGTCCTGGCGGCTATTCGGCGGCGTTCCGCGCAGCCGACCTGGGCATGTCGACGGTCATCGTCGAGCGCTATGCCACCCTGGGCGGCGTGTGCCTGAACGTGGGCTGCATCCCGTCGAAGGCGCTGCTGCACGTCGCTTCCGTCATCGATGAAACGGCGCACATGTCGAACACGGGCGTGACGTTTGCCAAGCCCACCATTGATATCGATCAGGTACGCAAGTACAAGGAAGGCGTAATCTCGAACATGACGGGCGGTCTGGCCGGCATGGCCAAGGCGCGCAAGACGCAAGTCGTCACGGGCGTGGGCCAGTTCCTCTCCGCGAACCACATCGAGGTGACGGCTACCGACGGCTCGAAAAAAGTCGTGCAGTTCAAGCAAGCCATCATCGCTGCCGGTTCGTCCGTGGTGAAGCTGCCCTTCGTGCCGGAAGACCCGCGCATCGTCGATTCGACGGGCGCGCTGGAATTGCGCCAGATCCCGAAACGCATGCTGGTCATCGGCGGCGGCATCATCGGCCTGGAAATGGCGACCGTCTATTCCACCTTCGGCGCGCGCATCGACGTGGTCGAAATGATGGATGGCCTGATGCAGGGCGCGGACCGCGACGCCGTCAAGGTGTGGCAGAAGTTCAACGAGAAGCGCTTCGACAACATCATGACCAAAACCAAGACGGTCGCAGTGGAAGCGTTGCCGGAAGGCATCAAGGTCACGTTTGAAGCGGCTGAAGCGGGCGCCACGGCGCCGGCGCCGCAGATCTACGACCTGGTGCTCGTCGCCGTGGGCCGCAGCCCGAACGGCAAGAAGCTGGCGGCCGACAAGGCCGGCGTGCAAGTGACGGACCGCGGTTTCATCAACGTCGACAGCCAGATGCGCACCAACGTGCCGAACATCTTCGCCATCGGCGACCTGGTGGGCCAGCCGATGCTGGCGCACAAGGCCGTGCATGAAGCCCATGTGGCCGCGGAAGCGGCTTCCGGCCAGAAGTCGCACTTCGACGTCAAGGTGATTCCATCGGTCGCCTACACGGATCCGGAAGTGGCATGGGCCGGCATCACGGAAGACGAAGCGAAAGCCAAGGGCATCAAGGTCGAGAAGGGCCACTTCCCTTGGGCCGCCTCGGGCCGCGCCGTGGCCAACGGCCGCGCCGAAGGCTTCACCAAGCTGCTGTTCGACGCGGAAACGCACCGCATCATCGGCGGCACCATCGTCGGCACGCATGCGGGCGACATGATCGGCGAGATCGCGCTGGCCATCGAAATGGGCTGCGACGGCACCGACATCGGCAAGACCATCCACCCGCATCCTACCCTGGGCGAGTCGATCGGCATGGCCGCCGAAGTGTACGAAGGCGTGTGCACGGACTTGCCGCCGCCGCGCAAGCGCTGATGCCGTAGCCGTACCTTGTTACACTCAAAAACCCGCAAGCGATTGCGGGTTTTTTATTGGAGCGGGCTACCACCCGCACCCGACCCTGCGTGAATCGATCTGCAGGTTGAAAAAACCGCCGAAGTGTACGAAGGCGTGTGCACGGACTTGCCGCCGCCGCGCAAGCGCTGATGTTGTAGCCGCACCTTGTCACACTAAAAAAACCCGCAAGCGATTGCGGGTTTTTTTATATCCCTTGATCCTGGCAGCGTAAATCGCAGATGGGGCGTGGCGGATACGCCCCATGTGAAAATTGGTGAGTATTGCCGTATGGAAAAAGTGGCAGAATGGAGGTCTGTCACCATGTTCTTCTTTTTGCTGCAATGGAAGCGTGTGATTTTTCCAGGAATGTTGCCAGCGTGGGGTTCGGTCAAGTTCCGCTGTACCGATGAGAGCCTGCCCCGGTGGATGAATGCATCCCCTGCTGGCGCCCCTCGGAAGCGGGGACTGCGGTGACCGTCGTCGCGTGGCTCGCCCCGCGTGCTCCTCACGCCTTGTCCGCGCTCCTGATGAATTGCCAGCAGAAGACGCTCCCTACTGGGATAGGCCCCAAGAAAGTTTTGCAACAATGAAAAAATTTACCGCCCTCCATATTGCCGACGTCCGTTTGCGCCGGGCCGATGAGCAAGAGCAAGCCGTGATGCTGCATGCCTTGTACCAGGATGTGGCCGCTATCCTGGCGGCGGGCAAGAGGATCGATGCGATTTTCTTCACGGGCCAGCTGGTGGCGCCCGACGCCTGTGCCGGCACGACGCCCGTGTATGTCTACGAATACTTCCTGCGTCCCTTGCTGCAGGCGGCCAGCCTGCCGGGCGCGCGTTTTTACCTGGTGCCGGGCAGCCGCGCGCAGGGTGTCGCGGCGGCGGCGCTGGGCAATGCCGGCTTCAGCTTTTTCTCCGCCGATGAGCATGCAAGTGCCGAGCAGCGCGCGCACTACAAGAATATCCACGCCGTGTTCCATGGCCACCAGCATACGGGCGATGCCAGTTCGCTGATGAAGTCGCTGGGCATCTTGTTCAAAAGCAATCCCGGCAGCCTGTACGGTGCGCATGGCCAGATGGCGGCGTTTGCCGTACTCGAGTTCGGTGCGGATGCGGCCGCGGCCGATGATGGCAAGGCAGGCACGCAGTGGACGGTGTCCCTGCGCGAGTTCGATGACGTGAGCAAGAACTTCGCCCTGTCGGTGCTGTACACGCCGAATGGGCAGGAAACGGGGCAGGTGGATGCCGAGTATGTGTTTTCCACCTTGCTGCCGCAACTGGCAGGCGAGCGCGCCTATCTCGATGGCTTGCTGGGCATGGCGGGCGCGCCGCAGCGCGTGGACGCCGGCGTGGCTGCCGATGCGCGCGAATTCCTGATGGAGCTGGCGTTCGTGATGTTCGAAGCGAAGACCGTCTTCCTCAGCGCGGCGGAGTTGGAGCGCTTTGCCGGCGACTATTGTGGCGTGAAGGGCTGGAGCATGGCGGCCGGGGACTGGCTGGCGCCGTTGTATGCGCATGGCTTGCTGCTGCGGGCCGATGGCCAGGTGGCGTTTTCCTTCGATTACTTCCGCACGTATTTCCTGGCGCAGCGCTTTGAGACATCGTTCGACCTGATGCGTTATGGCCCCGAACGCTATGATGGAAGTGAGTCTTCACTCAGTCTCGATGGTGCATCGGCGGCCCAGCCTTTCCTGCGCGCGCTGGGCTTGAACGATGAACACGCCGACGCGGCGGTGATGGAAGACTGCAGCCGCCCTGGCTGACCTGGCCGGCCAGCCGTCCCGCGTCAGTCCGCCAGCGGCTGGCGCAGGGTGCCGCGCAGGAACAGGTCGAGACTGACCGTCACCTTGGCGCGCAATTGCGCCACGTCCGGTTGCGCCTGCGGCGGGAACAGCAGGCGCGACATCTGGTCGCCCAGCAGGCAATTGAGCAGGTGCAGCGCCAGCATGGACGGCGTCAGTTCGGCGCGGAACAGGGGCGCGATGTCGGGCCGGCTGAAAAACTTGACCAGCATCTCGCGCGTCTGCCCCGGCCCCACCTTGTAAAACGTTTCCGCCAGTTCCGGGTGCGTGGCCGCCTCGGCCACCACCATGCGATTCAGGCGGATCGCCGCCGGCATGGTGACGAGCTGCACGAACAGCAGGCCGAACTCGCCCAGGATGGTGGGCAGGGGCCGCATATCCGTTTCCAGCGCCGGCATGGTCGAGAAGTAGGCGGCGCGGCGCAGTTCCACCACGGCATTGAACAAGCCCGACTTGCCGCCAAACTTCACATAAATCGTGCGCACGGCCACGTGGGCTTCGCGGGCGATCATTTCCAGGCTGACCTTTCCATACCCCTTTTCCAGAAACAGGCAACCGGCCGTGTGCAGCAGGTTTTCCATGCGCGCTTCCATGTCGGCCGCGCGCGGGCGGCCGGCTGGCTTGCCGCAGCAGGAAAGCTCCTGGGCCGCTTCGTCGGATTCTTTATCGGTTGGCAAGGTATCGCTGAGGCCGGGATCGGGCATGGTCTGGGTCTCTTTATAAGTGGGAAGGTAAGTGATGGCTCACACTGTAGTGCAAATTAAAATGAAATGCAATCGTTTCATTTCTTGACTTTGGCTTTTCTTTGCCCAATAATGAACCTACATCATTTCATTTCCGGAGCGAGTATGTCCAACCAGCCAGGCCAAGCAGAGCACAAGGTGCTGAGCGCCGTCCCACCCGCGGCCTCGGCCGCATCTTCCGCGCCTGCCGCTTCCGCCAGCTCCGCAGCACCGAATAACCGCGTGAAAATCATCGCCGGCCTGATCGTCCTGGTCGCCCTGGGCGCCGGCGCGCGCATGTGGTACCGCAGCCACTACTTCGTGGAAACGGAAAACGCCTATGTGGCCGGCCACGTGCATCCCGTCTCGGCGCGTATTTCCGGCGTCGTCACCAAGGTCTTCATCGACGACAATCAAATCGTGAAAGAGGGCGACGTGATCGCCGAACTCGACCCGTTCGACCAGCGCGTGAAAACCGAGCAGATCGCCGCGCAGATCGCCAGCGCCGAACAGCAAGTGCTGCAGGCGGATGCGCAGATCGCCCAGGTGCAGGCGCAAGCCAGCGGCGCCCAGGCGCAAGTGGCGCAAGCGGACGCGCAGCTGCTGCGCGCGAAACAGGATGCGGAGCGTTATGGCCAGCTGTACACGAGCCAGATGAAAGCCGTCTCGAAAGCGGAACTCGACGCGGCCAATGCGGCCCGCTCGAGCGCCGTGGCCGACCTGGCCGCCCGCCGCGACAGCGCTTCGGCCGCCAAGGCGCAGATCGGCGCCGCCCAGGCCGCGCGCGACGTGGCCAAGGCGCAAGTGGCCGTGCTGCGCGTGCAATTGAAGGACGCGGAACAGCAGCTGCAATACAACCGCATCCTGGCGCCCGTCGCCGGCCGCATCGGCAAGCGCAACGTGGAAACGGGCATGCGCGTGCAGCCTGGCCAGCAATTGACGGCCATCGTGCAGGACAACGTCTGGGTCACCGCCAACTTCAAGGAAACGCAACTGGCCGACCTGCACCGCGGCCAGAGCGTGCACGTGACGATCGACGCCATGCCGGGCAAGAAACTGGTGGGTACCGTGGACAGTTTCGCCCCTGCCTCGGGCGCGCAGTTCGCCCTGCTGCCGGCCGATAACGCCACCGGCAACTTCACCAAGATCGTCCAGCGCGTGCCGGTGAAAATCGTCTTCCAGCCGGAAGACATCAAGGCCATGAATGGCCGCCTGGTGCCGGGCATGTCGGTGATCGCCGAAGTGGAAGTGAACCAGCCCGTGTCGGAAAAGGATGCGCGCCACGCCGCCGCTCCTGCCGCCCGGACCACCGCCCGCTAAGCTTCCATGAGCAGCTCCTCCACCACGCTGGCGAAGCCGCCAGCGTTTCCCGTGATCGACGAGAAAGTCTCCGCGCGCACCTGGCTGGCGGTCGCCGCCGGCATGCTGGGCGCCTTCATGGCGGTGCTCGACATCCAGATCACGAACTCCTCGCTCAAGGATATCCTTGGCTCGCTGTCGGCCACCCAGGAAGAGGGCTCGTGGATTTCCACGGCTTACCTGGTCGCCGAAATTATCGTCATTCCCCTCACCGCGCTGCTGGCGCGCGTGTTCGGACTGCGTACCTACATGATCGGCACCACCGCCTTCTTCCTGCTGTTCTCCACCCTGTGCGGGGCGGCGTGGAACCTGGAAAGCATGATCGTCTTCCGCATGCTGCAGGGGTTTACGGGCGGCGCGCTGATACCGATGGCGTTCACCCTGGTGATGCTCAAGCTGCCGGCGTCGAAGCGCGCCGTCGGCATGGCCATCTTCGGCCTGACGGCCACCCTGGCGCCGGCCATGGGCCCGACCCTGGGCGGGTATCTCTCCGAGCTGTATGGCTGGCCTTCGATCTTCTACATCAACTGGGTGCCGGGCGTGCTGCTGATCGCCGGCATGATCTATGGCCTGGACAAGGAGCCGATGCAACTGAAGCTGTTCTGGAAAGCCGACTGGCTGGGCATCTTCTTCATGGCCCTGGGCCTGGGCTGCCTGACCATCTTCCTGGAAGAGGGTAATTCGAAGGACTGGTTCGACTCGGGTTTCATCATCGCCTTCGCCGCGCTGGCCCTGACGGGCATCCTGGGCTGGGTCGTCACCAGCGCCACGCGCGCCGAACCGTTCGTCAACCTGGCCCTGTACGGCCAGCGCAATTTTCTCGTTGCCACCGTGCTGTCGGCCGTGACGGGCATGGGCCTGTATGGCTCGGCCTTTTTGCTGCCCCTGTTCCTGGGCCAGATCGCCGGCTATTCGCCGATGCAGATCGGTGAAGTCATCATGTGGGTGGGCTTGCCGCAGCTGTTCATCATGCCGTTTGTCGCCAAACTGTCGTCGAAGGTGGACAACCGCATCCTGTGCTCGTTCGGCCTGCTGCTGTTCGGCGGTTCGTGCATGATGAATGCCTACATGGACGCTTCCACCGGCTACGACCAGTTGCTGTGGTCGCAGGTGGTGCGCGCGCTGGGCCAGCCCTTCGTCATGCTGACCCTGTCGAACTTCGCCATGAAGGGCATCGCGCCGAAGGACATGGCGTCCGCTTCGAGCCTGTTCAATATGACGCGCAACCTGGGCGGCTCGATCGGCATCGCCCTGCTGGCCACCGCCCTGAGCACCCGCGAGCACTTTCACTCGCAGCGCCTGGGTGAAGCGATCAACGCGTATTCCAGCGCCACGCAGCTGCGCATCGACCAGTTGACGTCCTCGTTCATGGCCAAGGGCTATGACGCCGTCACGGCCGGCAACCAGGCCTTGCAGGCGATCGACGGCATCGTGCGCCGCGAAGCGTATGTGATGGCTTACAACGACGGCTTCTTCCTCGTCGGCGCCATCCTGCTGGCCTGTATCGTGCCCCTGTGGCTGGCCGACAAACTCAAAGCCCCCGGTGGCGGTGGCGGCGGTCATTGACCGCGCACAGGCCGCACGTGCAGCACCTCAAGAACAAGAAGGTACACATCATGAACACAGTTATGACCAAAATCGCCGCAGCCGCCTCGCTGGCCGTGCTGCTTGCCGCCTGCGGCACCGTGGGCCAGGATTTCAAGGCGCCCGCCAATCTGGCCGGCATCGACACGGCCACATTCCGCCACGGCGCTGGTAGCGCGGACGCCGCGCAATTGCCGGCCGAATGGTGGAGCGTGTTCGGCGACGACACCCTGAACCGGCTGGAACAAGCCGCGCTGCGCGACAACCCGAGCGTGAAAGCGGCCGGCGAACGCCTGCTGCAGGCGCTGGCGCAAAGCGGCACGGCGCGCGCCAACCAGGGCCCGAGCGTGAACGTCAGCACGGGCATCTCGAACTCGCGCACTTCGGCCAACACCTCGCAGGGCCTGGCCCTGGGCAACCGCTCCATCAGCGGCAACAATTTTTCCGTCGGCGGCACGCTGTCGTATGAAGTCGACTTGCTGGGCCGCGTCAAACGCATGGTCGAAGCGGCCGATTCGCAGGCGCTGGCGGCGCAGGCGGACCGCGACGGCGTGCTGCTGATGCTGTCGGCGCAAGTGGCCAGCAATTACTGGCAGCTGCGGGGGCTGGACGCGGAAATGGCGATCTTGAATGGCGCGCTCGACACGCGCCGCGAATCGGCCCAGCTGGTCGAGGCGCGCTTCAACGCGGGCCTGACGAATGAGCTGGACCTGGCGCGCGCGAAAGTGGAACTGTCGAACGCGCAAGCCGACCTGCATGAAGTCAAACGCCAGCGCAACCAGCTGGAAAACAGCCTGGCTACCCTGACGGGCAAGCCGCCATCGGCGCTGCAGCTGCCGGTGGCCGCCGAACCGTCGTCCTTGCCGCTGCCGCCAGGTATCCCTGTCGGCTTGCCTGCCAGCCTGCTGGCGCACCGCCCGGACCTGGTCTCCAGCGTGGCGGGCCTGCGCGCGGCGAATGCGCAGGTGGGCGTGGCCGAAGGCGCGTTTTACCCGTCGCTGCAATTGACGGGCAATTTCGGCTATGCGTCCGAAAAGCTGCGCGACCTGGCGCAGGGCGGTTCGCGCCAGTTCAGTTTTGGTCCGCTGGCCCTGTCCCTGCCCATCTTCGACGGTGGCCGCAACCAGGCCAACCTGGATTTGTCCAAGGCGCGCTATGCGGAAGCCGTGGCGAATCATGAAACCAAGCTCCTGACGGCCTTGCGCGAAGTGGAAGATGCGCTGTCCGACGTGGAGCAGCGCCAGTTGCAGGGCGACGCCCAGGCCCTGTCGCAGGCAGCGGCGGCGCGCGCCTACCTGGTGGCGCGCACGCGCTACGAGCGCGGCATCTCGACCTACCTGGACGTGACCGATGCGCAACGCAGCTCGCTGGCGGCGGACCGCGCTGCCGCGCAGATCAAGACCCAGCGCCTGCTGGCGACGGTCGCCGTGGCCCGCTCTCTGGGTGCCGGCTGGCAGCATTGAAGGACACCAGATAAAACCTACTGCGCGTCGCGCTTTGCGGCCGGCGATGCTCACCGTACTAAAGTACGGTTGCGCTTCTCGGCCACAAATCACTGCCGCTCGCTACGGTTTTCTCAGGTGTCGCAATGTCAACCATGAGCAAAAAATGGTAAGTCAATTCAACTAGTTACGTGAGCGTGGCCGGCGGCGGTGTCGCCGCCGGCCCGTAGCGTTCCAGCAGAAAATCGATGAAGGTCGTCAGCTTCGGCGTGGGCTGGCGGTCGCGCGCATACACGAGGTGCATGGGGCGCGGCGCCGGCACATAGTCGGCCAGCAGCGGCACCAGCTTGCCGGCGGCGATATCGCCGGCCATCAGGATTTCCGCCTGCATGACGATGCCGAAGCCGTGCAGGGCCGCCACGCGCAGCGCCTGCCCATTGTTCGAGCGGAAGCGGCTCTCGCGCACGGGGCTGCCGTCGTCGTCGCCGCTCCTGGCCAGGCGCCAGCGCACATGGCGCGTCCACTGCATGAAGTCCAGGCATTCGTGGCGCGCCAGATCGGCCGGCGTGCGCGGCGTGCCGTGTCTGGCCAGGTAGGCGGGCGCGGCGCAGATCACCATCGCATACGGCCGCAGCGCGCGCGCCACCATGGCGGAATCTTCCAGCTTGCCGATGCGGATGGCGGCGTCGAATCCTTCTTCCACCAGGTCCACCGTCCTGTCGTTCAGGTTCAATTCCAGGCTCACTTCCGGATACGCATCGAGGTAGTCGGCCAGCAGCGGCGCGATGCACTCGCTGCCGAACGACACGGGCGCCGTGATCTTCAGCTTGCCGCGCGGCGCCGTGCGCATGGCTTCCGCACCCCGTTCGGCCGCATGGATGCTGGCCAAAATCTGGCGGCACTGCTCCACATATTGCTGGCCGATTTCCGTCAGGCTTTGCCGCCGCGTCGTGCGCGCCAGCAGCCGCGCGCCCAGCCGCTCTTCCAGGTATTTGATGTGCTTGCCCACCATCACGGGCGAAATCTGGAATGCCTCGGCGGCGGCCGTGAAACTGCCCGCATCGACGACGGCGACAAAAATTTCCATGCTGCGCAATTTATCCATGGCGCCTTGATTGCAAACTGTAGATTAGTAATCTTGTAAATTCTAGCGTATTTATTCCTTTTTGTAAGCGGCGCATACTGGCTCCATCGTTTAACCAGACAAGGAAGCATCATGAAAATCGTTATCATCGGCGCCAGCGGCACCATCGGCACGGCTGTCGCCGCCCAACTGGCGCAACGCCATGAAATCATCGAGGTGGGCAGCCGCAGCGGCACGCACCAGGCCGACATGGGCGACATCGCGCAAGTGCGCGCCCTGTTCAAGCGCATCGGCAAGGTCGATGCCGTCGTCGTCACGGCCGGCAAGCTGCATTTCGGCCCGCTGGCCGAATTCACGCCCGAGCAATTTCAGCTGGGCCTGGACAGCAAGCTGATGGGCCAGGTCAACGTGGCGCTGGTGGCGCAGGAATACCTGAACGACGGCGGCTCGATCACGCTCACGAGCGGTATCGTGGCCGACCAGCCCATCCGCTTCGGCACGGCCGCCACCATGACCAACGCGGCCGTGGAAGGTTTCGTGCGGGGCGCCGCCATCGAGTTGCAGCGCGGCGTGCGCATCAATGTCGTCAGCCCCACGGTGCTGGAAGAGTCGCTGGAGTCGTATGGCCCCTTCTTCTACGGCTTCGAACCGGTCGCCGCCAGCCGCGTGGCCCTGGCTTACAGCCGCAGCGTGGAAGGGGCGCAGACGGGGCAGGTGTACAAGGTCTGGTAAGCCGCTTGCCATGCCATGGGGCAGGTGGGACAATCGCAGGCTGAACAAGGAAGCGGCCGCGCCGTGATGGTGCGGGGTGCTTGCTTGCTGTGAACCACACACTGAGGCCCCATGAAAAACATCCTGATTCCCCTGCTGATGGCCGCCGCCGTCGGCAGCGCCTGCGCCGCGCCACAGGCAGCCACGCCGACAACCCCGGCCACCGCCGCACAACTGACCGCCATGAGCGCCCGCTATGCGCCCGTCGCGCTGACGGCCGATGTCACGCACCTGTCCGCAGGCGACCGCCAGGCCATCGCCAAGCTGGTCGAGGCGGCCAAGCTGGTCGACGTGCTGCAGCTGCGCCAGCGCTGGTCCGGCAATGAAGCGCTGTGGGCGGCCTTGAAGAAGGACAAGTCGGCCCTGGGCCAGGCCCGTCTGAACTATTTCTGGATCAACAAGGGTCCCTGGTCGGTGCTCGACGCCCACGCCTCGTTCATGCCGGCCAGCTATGCCGGCATCACGATTCCCGCGCACAAGCCGGAAGCGGGCAATTTCTATCCGCAGGGCGCCACCAAGGCCAGCCTGGAAACGTGGATGAATGGCTTGCCGGCGGACGACAAGCAGCAGGCACAATGGTTCTTCACGACCATCCGCGCGGGCAAGGACGGCAAATACCACACAGTAAAATATTCGGATGAATACAAGGTGGAACTGAAGCAATTGGCCAAACTGCTCGACGAAGCGGCCACCGCCACGGACAATGCATCGCTGAAGAAATTTCTGACCCTGCGCGCCAAGGCTTTCCTCGACAACGACTATCTGCCGTCCGACTTCGCCTGGATGGACCTCGATTCGCCCGTCGACATCACCATCGGCCCGTATGAAACGTATAACGACGAGCTGTTCGGCTACAAGGCCGCCTTCGAAGCCTACGTGAACATCCGCGACCAGGCGGAAACGCAAAAGCTGAACTTCTTCGCCAAGCACATGCAGGAGCTGGAAGACAACCTGCCGCTCGACGCCCAGTACCGCAACCCGAAAGTGGGCGCGCTGGCGCCGATGGTGGTGGTCAACCAGGTGTATGGCGCGGGCGACGGCAACATGGCCGTGCAGACGGCCGCCTACAACCTGCCGAACGACGAGCGCATCATCAGCGCGCGGGGCTCCAAGCGCGTCATGCTGAAAAACGTGCAGGAAGCCAAGTTCAAGGCCACCCTGACGCCGATTTCGAAACTGGTGCTCACGCCCGAAGCGCAGCAGGACGTGGATTTCAATTCCTTCTTCACGCACATCCTCGCGCATGAAATCATGCACGGCCTGGGCCCGCACGCGACCGTGGTCGACGGCAAGCCATCGACGCCGCGCCAGGACTTGAAGGAAGCGTATTCCACCATCGAAGAAGCCAAGGCCGACATCACGGGCCTGTTCGCGCTGCGTTACATGATGGACAAGGGGCAGCTGAACGATACCCTGGGCCAGGGCGACGTGGCCGAGCGCAAGCTGTACAACACTTTCCTCGCTTCCGGTTTCCGCACCCTGCATTTCGGCTTGACGGATTCGCATGCGCGCGGCATGGCCATCCAGATGAATTACATCCTCGACAAGGGCGGTTTTGTGTCGCTGGGCGATGGCAAGTTCGGCGTCGATTTCAGCAAGATCAAGCAGGCCGTGATCGACCTGGACCGCGAATTTCTGACCATCGAGGCGACGGGCGATTATGCGCGCGCGCAAGCGATGATGAGCAAATACGTGGTCATCCGCCCGGAAGTGCAGGTGGCGCTGGACAAGATGAAGGCCGTGCCGAACGATATCCGTCCGGAATTCGTCACGGCGCGCGCGCTGGACAAGGCGGCGAAGAAATAAGCCCGAGCTTGATTCTTGTCAGTGTGAAAAGCCGGCGCCTTTGCGCCGGTTTTTTTTCGTCTTTATTTATGAAAAGTTGCCAGTTTTTCCTTGTGGAAATATCCGCGCCGCTTACCCTGCAATGGTTGCTGCCCCATTTGTCCTGTCGCCCCCATGCCCAATCCGCTCTTGCTGATGAGCTTGCTCATCGCCCTGTCTCCTTTGCCTGCCGTGGCTGCCGCCAGTCTCACGGATCTGGAAGTGCGCTGGCTGCAGGCGGGCCAGGCCGTGATCGCATTTGCGCGGGCGCAAGGTTTGCCCATCGATATCATCGTGCAGCCGCAGGAGGCGCCCGGCGCCGTGCCGCTGGCGCTGGGCTACGCAGCCGGGCGCTGCAAGCTGGTGCTGTCCTTGCGCGGCAATGCGCAGGCGGACAGCGTCTTGCAAGGCGTGCCATGGGCGCGTTACGGTGTGATGATCGAAGCGATGACGGCGCATGAAATCGGCCATTGCCAGCGCTACGCGCAGGGCGACTGGCATGCCTTGCCGCGCGGTTTTGTCGAGCCGCTCAGCATGCAGCCGGGCAAGTTGACTCCGCTGGCGCAGGAGCTGCGCGAGACGCGCCGCGAAGAGGCGTATGCGGATCTGGTGGCCCTGGCCTGGATGCATAGGCGCCACCCCGGGCAGTACCAAGAGGTGCTGGCCTGGATGCGCGGCGTGCGCGCCGGCGACGATAGCGCGGGCGGTTCGCACGCCACGCAGGCATGGCTGGCGCTGGCCGATGGCGAGGGTGTATTTGATGACTCCGCTTCACCATTTGAACAGGCGCAAGTATTGTGGCGGAAGGGCTTGAGCGGCGACAAATAAACATGATTTTTTCCGCAGATGGCCTGTCAGCGTGTGCTGTCGCACGGAGCTTTGCGTCCGGCAGGGGTCTAATCTGGGCATCAATTAACCAGAGAGGAACCATCATGAACAAAATGATCGCACTCATGCTGGCCGCCAGTGCCAGCGCCTTGCTTGCCGCCACGCCCGCGTATGCGCAGGATGCCTCATACAAGAGTTTGACGGACAAGGCATCAAGTGATTACAAGCAGGCCAAGGCCGCCTGCGACAGCCACAGCGGCAACGCGAAAAAAGTCTGCGTGGAAGAAGCCAGGGTGGCGCGCGCCAAGGCCGATTCGGACGCCGTGGCCCAGTACCGCAACACGCCGCGCGAGCTGGGCAAGGCCCGCAAGGACGTCGCCAATGCCGAGTATGACCTGGCCAGGGCCAAGTGCGGCGACCGCACTGGCGCGGATAAAACCACGTGCATGAACGATGCCAAGGCGGCGAAAACGGCGGCCCTGGCCGACGCGAAAACGGGCGCCAGGGCCGGCACCAATGTGGCGCAAAATCCGCCCGCCACGACGAAGGAAAATTGCGACGCCATGGATGCGACGGCCAAGGCCGCCTGCGTGACGCGCAACGCGGCCGGCAGCACCAAGACGGCCGTGGCCGACTCCGTCATCACCACCAAGATCAAGGCTGACCTCGTCAAGGACAATGACTTGAAAGCGCTCGATGTGCACGTGGAAACGGTGAACGGCGTCGTCATGCTCAGCGGCTTCGTGCCTTCCCAGGCGCAAGTGAAAAAAGCGGCCGACCTGGC
Organism: Janthinobacterium sp. SUN026; assembly: GCF_030397625.1. Classification (NCBI taxonomy): domain Bacteria; kingdom Pseudomonadati; phylum Pseudomonadota; class Betaproteobacteria; order Burkholderiales; family Oxalobacteraceae; genus Janthinobacterium; species Janthinobacterium sp. SUN026. Next base: position 740,610 of record NZ_JAPQNU010000001.1, read on the forward strand.
CCGTGGCGTGGAAGGCGTGACGGATGTGAAGAATGGCTTGAAAGTGAAGTAAGCGCATTTTGTACAGATGTTAAGGCCAGGGCTGGAGCCGCACGCAGCAGTGCAGCTCCAGCTTTTTTCGATTGTATAAATTACGATCATAATATAACATGGGAAAAAGCCCGCCAGCAGGCGGTGCTGGGCTAACTCTTTTCTCATGGGGACTGCATGCTTTCCTATCCTTTTTCGCAATGGCTGGAGCGGCGCGGCATGCACTTTGCCTGGGTCATCGTCGCCATCACTTTTCTCACGGCATTAACCTCGTCGGCCGCGCTGGGCTTGCCCGGCGCGCTGATGCAACCGTTGAGCCGAGAATTCGGCTGGGATGCGGAGCAGATTTCCTCGGCCCTGGCCGTGCGCTTCGTGCTGTTCGGTTTGATGGGCCCGTTTGCCGCCATCCTGATGGAGCGCTTCGGCTTGCGCAATATCATTTGCGTGGCCCTGGGCCTGATCGCCGCCGGTATGCTGCTGGCCACGCGCATGACGCAGTTCTGGCACTTGGTGGCCCTGTGGGGCATCTTGCTGGGCCTCGGTTCGGGCATGACGGCGCTGGTCTTGAGCGCCGTGGTGGCGAACCGCTGGTTCGAGACGCACCGGGGCCTGGTGGTGGGCGTGCTGACGGCCAGCTCGGCTACGGGCCAGCTGCTGTTCCTGCCCGTGGGCGCCTGGCTGATCGAGCACTACGGCTGGCGCACGGCCGTCATGCCCGTGTTTGCCGCCTGCGCCATCGTCGCCGTGCTGGCCTTCCTGTGCATGCGCAACCGTCCGCAGGATGTGGCCTTGCGTCCGTATGGCGCCGATCCGGCCACGCCGCTGGCGCCACCGCCAGCAGCGAAGATGACGTTTGCCACGCCCTTTTTGATCTTGCGCAGTGTTGCCGCGAATCGCACCTTCTGGATACTGTTCGGCACCTTCTTCATCTGCGGCCTCAGCACCAACGGCCTGATCCAGACGCATTTCATTTCCCTGTGCGGCGACTCGGGGCTGTCCGCCGTGCCGGCCGCGTCCGTGCTGGCCATGATGGGCGCCTTCGACCTGTTCGGCACCATCCTGTCGGGCTGGCTGTCGGACCGCTATGACAACCGGAAATTGCTGTTCTGGTACTACGGCTTGCGGGGCTTGTCGCTGTTCTGGCTGCCGTATTCGGAATTCACCTTGTACGGCCTGTCGCTGTTTGCCATGTTCTACGGCCTGGACTGGATCGCTACCGTACCGCCCACCGTCAAATTGGTGGGGGCCACGTTCGGCCGGGAGCGGGCGGGCATGGTGTTCGGCTGGATCTTCGCCGGCCACCAGCTGGGCGCCGCCGTGGCCGCGTATGGCGCGGGGCGCATCCGCACCCTGATGCTGACCTACAACCCGGCCCTGTTCGCGGCCGGCGCCGCCTGCCTCGTCGCCGCGCTGATGGTGCTGGCAATTCAACGCCAGAAGGCGGCCGTGGCCGCCGCCCAGCCCGCATGAAAAAAGCCAGGCCCGCGTGTGCGGAGCCTGGCTTTTTCATTTTTTCAAGATTTCAAGAACGCCTCAGAACACGTTCAGGGCAAGGCGCATTGCCGAAGGCAGTACGAATAGTACGACTAGGCAATGCAACGCCGCCATGGACTGTTCTGTGGTGTTCTTATTTTAAGTACTTGGCCAGCCAGCCTTCCAGTTCGCTGTAGAAGAAACGGCTGTTCTCGCCCTTCAAAATCCAGTGGTTTTCGTCCGGGAAGACCAGCAATTTTGCCGGCACGTTCAGGCGTTGTTGCACGGCAAAGTTCATCAGCGCATTGTTGGCCGGCACACGGTAGTCGAGCTCGCCCACGGTGATCAGGATCGGTGTCGTGAAACCCGTGCCTTTTTCGTGGTTGCCCGCTTGCATGACCGGGCTTTGGTCGCGCCACACGGGCAGGTTCGACCAGACGGGGCCGCCTGCATTCGTTTCACGGCCGAAACCTCCGTCGCTGGTGCCCCACTGCATGATCAGGTCCATTTCGCCCGCGTGCGAGACGATGGCCTTGTAGCGCGTGGTGGTCGCCTGCAGCCAGTTGGCCAGGTGGCCGCCATAGCTGGCGCCGCCGGCGGCCAGTTTCGTGCCGTCGATGAATGGATATTTCTTGATGGCTTCATCGACGCCTTGGTTGACTTCGTCGCCCGGGCCCTTCAATGGGTCGAATTGAATCGAGCGCGAGAATTCCTCGCCATAGCCGGTGGAACCCTTGTAGTCCGTCAGCAGCACGACATAGCCGGGCTTGGCCAATAAATGATAGTTCCAGCGCAGCACGAACTGGTCGCGCCACATGCTGGCCGCGCCGCCGTGGATGACGGTAAACAGCGGATATTTCTTGTTCGGGTCGAAATTGGCCGGCTTGACGAGCATATTGTGGATCTGGCGGCCGTCGGCCGTCGTGAACCAGAAGTGCTCGGGCGCCTGCCAGTCGATCTTATCTGCCTTGTCCGTATTGAAAGCCGTCAGGCGTTTCGGTTGCTTGCCGTTGAAGGCATAGATTTCCGGCGGGTTGATGGCGGACTCCCACACGCCGACCAAAGCCTTGCCGCCGCTGCTCAGCGAGTTGATGGTGCCCGTCGGCAAGGATGGTTCCTCGCGCACGTCGCCGCCCCTGGCGTCGATCGAGTACAGCTTTTCCAGGCCCGCATGTTCATAGCTGAAGATGATGCGCTTGCCGCCTTCGGGCAGCACGAAGCGCGAAATCGAACGGTCCAGCTTGGCCGTCAGGATGGTCGGCGCAGGGTTGCTCAATGGCCAGGCGAAGCTGGCCAGGCGCTTCACGTCATACACTTTACCGGGCGTTTGCGCGTCGCTCAAGGCGAACAGGGTCTTGCCGTCGGCCGAAAATTTCAGGGAAGCGTAGCTATGTTTGTCCTGCGTCAAGCGCTGTGCTTCGCCGCCCGCCACGGGCAGCAGATACAGTTGCGAATAGACGGCTTCGCGCTGGGCCGCGTCGCGGTTGGTGGCCGCGTTGAAGACGACGGCCTTGCCGTCCGGCGTCCAGACGGCGTCCAGCGATTGTCCCTCGTCGCCCTGGCCGCCGCCGAAGCCCGGCAGAGTGACCAGTTGCGTGCCCGACAGGATGTCGCGCGGCGTGTTTTCACCTTTCGTATCAGGCTGCGCATCGACGATGAACAGGCGCACTTGCTTGTCGGTCAGCCATTTGTCGAAATAGCGGGGCGCCGTCGTTTCATACGAACGGGCGCTGTATTTGCGTTCCTTGCGCTCTTTCGCGCTTTGCTTGACGTCGGCTTCCGTCTTGTTGCCTGGATAGATGTCGCTGATGAACAGCAATTGCTTGCCGTCCGGGCTCCATTTCGGCATGCGCGCGCCCAGGGTGAGCGAGGTCAGGCGTTGCGCTTCGCCGCCGGCGGCCACGTCGAGGCGGTAAATCTGACCCGCTTCATCGCCGTCGCGCTTGGCAACGAAGACCAGCTGGCGGCTGTCCGGCGACCAGGCCACGGCGCTTTCGCCCCCCTTGGAAGAGGTCAGGCGGCGCGCGGGGCTGTCGTCAAGCAAGGATTTGATCCACAGGTCGGACGATTGGTCTTGGCTAGAGTAGGCACTGTCGACCACGGAAAACACGGCCCAACGCCCATCGGGGCTGGCGACGGGCGCGCCCACCCGTTTCATCAGCCACACGTCTTCATGCGTGATGGCGTGCCTGGCGTTGGCTTGCTTGGCGGCAATTGGCGATGCCGGCGTGGTATCGGCGGCGTGGACGGTCGTTGCCAGCGAGGCGCAGGCCGCTGCGATCAGCAGCGAGCCGAGGGAACGGCGAAGACGGGGTGAGGTCATGGGCGTGGTCCGGAGTAGTGAAAAAAGTACAGCGGGCAACATTATTGCCCATCGTTTCCTGCACTGCCAAGGCTGTGTACCGTTACTTACCAGGCCGGCGCACGCATGGCGGACGGGTGGGGCGTATCCGATCAGTTAAACTTGCCGCTTTACTCACGCTGGCGCCGATTCAACATGAAAATTAGTCTACCTTTATTGAAAACGCTATTGCTGGGCGCGAACTGCCTGCTGGCCGTCCCGGTTTTTGCCGCTGCCGCCGCACCGTACCCGAATACCAGCGCCATGGGCGTGGGTCACGCGGAAAGCACGGCCTGGTATGCGGCTTGCCTGAAGGTCAAGGATGCGGCGCCGCCGCCCGCCGACTTGCCGGCGCCGTCCGCCGTGGCGTCGCTGCAGCAATGCCAGGCAACGGACCTGTATTACGATACCAAGAGTATGTCCTCGCCCAAGCCGGCCGACTGGCGTCCCGCGCGTCATTGCGCCATGGCTACGCAGAACAGCGCCGTGCTGATGATGCTGTACCAGAATGGGCAGGGCGTGCAGAAAGACCCGTTGCTGGCGCTGAAGTATGCGTGCAGCATCGATGCGGCGCCGGCCGAGATGCGGGGGCGCATCGAGCACTTGCAGCAGATCAATGCCAGCGGACGCGGCATGATCGACCTGTGTGACGACATAACCAGCGGCTACATGATGGGCGTGTGCAGCGCCATCGATGCGCGGCAAAAGCAGCGCGTGCGCGCGCAGGCGACAGATAAGGTCAGTGCGGCCATGCCGGCCGTGGCGCAAGCGTCGCTGCAAAAGCTGCAGGCGGCGGCAAGCAAGTTTGCCGACGCGCGCGCGGCGAATGAAACGGATTTGAGCGGCACAGCGCGCGCCGCCCTGAGCATCGCCGCCCGCACGGCCGAGCTCGACCAACTGGCGCACGATCTGCGCGAGTATGAAGCGGGCAAGTTGCCAGAAAGCATGTCCAAGGAACAGGCGGCGGCGCTCGACAAGGAACTCAACGCCATCTACGGCAAGCTCATGAAAAAGCCGGCGGAAACCCATGCGGGCGCTGTGGGCAAGGATGGCATCCGCGCCACCCAGCGCCTGTGGCTGGCGTACCGCGATGCCTGGATGAATTTTGGCGCTGTGCGCTATCCAGCCGTGACGAGCGAGACCTGGGCCGGCCGGCTGACGTCGCGGCGCAATGTGCAACTGCAAGATTTGCTGGGGAATTGAGCCATGCGGGAAGCGTACTACCACGAAGACGATTTTTGCATGATCGAACTGTTGCCGCTGGATAATTTACAGCACTGTCTGACGCAGATGGGCGAGCAGCAGGCGTTCGCCGACGCGCACCGCAGCGGTGCCGGCTGGACGGACATGTACGTGCCCGAGGCGCCGCCGTCGCCGCTGCGCGCGCTGGGCCTCACGGCGGACCAGCTGCGCCTGGCGCTGGCCGATGCCTTGCCGCCCTACGACGCCGTCTACACGGGCTACAGCAGTTACCGGGTGGAATGCAAGAACGTGCTGGCCTTTGGCGGCGAGCACACGGAAACCCTGTTCGCGGGCCTGGACGACGACGGCATCGTGTGCGACCTGTGGTGCAGCGATGGCATGCCCGGGCTGATGCTGCTGCCTCTGAAGGAGCGGTTGCTGCTGGCCGACTGGGGCGCGGGGTTTGCCTGTCCGCTGGCCGATGGGGAACTGTTCGCCCGTTATCTGCAGGAATACGAACTCGACTGATTTACTCGCAGGCGATGGCGTTCGGCTGCGCCACTTTGACGACCGACGCCAGGCGCGCCATGTCGTTGCCGTCGCCTTGCTCCACATACGGTTGATACGTATCAATGACGATGCGCGCACGGGCTTGCCAACCGCAATTGTCGGCCTGGCGCGCGGGTACGCGCAGCAGCCGGCGCGCCTCGCCATCGTTGCTGAAACAAAACCACGCATCGTGCGTGGCGGCAGGGCGGGGCAGGCGTCCCCACTGCGCCTTGTCGGGCGCGAAGCAGACGCGTTTGCCAATGATCTCCAGGCTCATCTCGTCCGTGCGCGCGCTGTACAGGCCGTCGAACACGATGGGCGTTTGCGCCTGGGCCTGTCCCGGGAACTGGCATAGCAGCGTGCCGAGGGCGTAAGCCAGAGCCAGGCAAGCTTGTCTGTTTCTGGCGTGGAATTGCTGTAAATGGTTCACGATAGGTTGGCGATAGAAAATATGAATCAGGTGGACAAGCTGGCCGCAACAGGTTTAGCGGCACCCGGCCGTGGGTATTGATCCCTCAGTATAGCGTTTTCGACATTCTGTAGCTGTTTGGGCAAATGCCTGATCCGTGGGCTCTCACCGGTCTTCCAGAAGCGCACCATGCATGCGCCAATGCTCGTCAATGCGCCTGGACGCTTCCGGCGTAAATAAATCCGTGCAGTTAATGATGGATACCACATCGAACTGCTCGACGAAGTAAAGGGCATTGTCGGCAGCGTGCTTGGCCGGGCTAAATAATTTTTGCTCCGTCGTGATATCGCCTGTGATAAAGCCCAAATCCGTGCGCATGCTGATTTCATCCTCGAGTCCATGACGGATATTTTTCGTGGTGGTGATTTCGATATAGCAGCGTTCCAGGGATTGCACGAAGGCGACGGATGTCAGGTCGCTGCGAATGAAATTTTTATATTTGCTCATGAGCTGCGGGAGGATTTCAATGGAGGTAATCCCATTCTTGCCCGTTTGTACGGCACGTAGGGCCGTACTCTTGTTGCTTTGCTTCACGGTCGCTTCCCATTTGTTCTTGCTGGCTTTGAGTTGGTCCTTGGTAATGCCCAGGGTTAAGCCGGAACTGTGCGCGAGGTCATGGTCGTTCGGACATAGCACGATCAGATTCGCATAGCCATTGTCCTTGCTGATTTCATATTCTTCGATGTGATGCACCACGTAGGCCACGCCTTTGCCGCCTTTGCATATATTGCATATATAGTTGCTGTTGTCGAGAAGGCGAAACAGGGTGTCGGTAGGAATTTCTTCCCGCATCAGCGCCTGTTTGAGAAATTTCGCTTCAGCCTGATTGAAACCATAGGTATCTATCAGATTTTTCTGGTTGATGGCTCTGGTACTTGTGACGGTCAGGCCCGCAGTGATGGCCCTTTGCGCCAAATCTGAAGCCACCCCATATTGCAGGAATTTTTCTACCTTGCTCATTGCATCTCCGGTTGTCATGTGTCGGCAATAATTATGCGTGCGGTGCAGTGTTGCCCGAGAGGCGAACCTCCCATGGCTTGCTTGCTGTAATCTTAACTTACAAGATATAGGTATTGATGGCAATTGCTGATGCTTTGCTGCCATGCCGGGGAAGCAAAGCATGGCGTATCGCACATGCGCCAGGGCGAGACTGGCAAGTGGGATGGGCGTGGGGGATTTGTTGACGACAGGTACGCTGAATGCAAAAAAGCCAGGCTCAAGGCCTGGCTTTTCTGGTACTGCGCATTCGTGGTAGGCCGTGCGGGATTCGAACCTGCGACCAACGGATTAAAAGTCCGCTGCTCTACCAGCTGAGCTAACGACCCGAAAGAGGCCGCATTATATATCAGTTGAAAAAGAATGCAAAGCATTCCTGCGAGAAAGTGCCGGCCTGCTAAGGCAGGGCCGCCGTGAGCTTCAGCACTTCGTCGAGACTGGTCGTGCCATCGAGGATCTTGCGCGCGCCGGCGATGCGCAGCGGCGTCATGCCGTCCAGCAGGCTCTGGCGGCGCAGCGCGTGCAGGTCGGCACCCGCCTTGACCAGCTGGCCGAACGTTTCCGTCACGCCCAGCAGTTCATAGATGCCGGCACGCCCCAGGTAGCCGCTGTGCCGGCACAGGGCGCAGCCGACGGGGCGGTACGCTGCGGCCGGCCGTTCCAGCTGGCCGCCCGTCAGGCGTTGCCAGGCAGCGGCGCCGGGGGCGGCGTCCAGCTGCTTGCAGGCTGCGCACAGGCAGCGCAACAGGCGCTGCGCCAGCACGCCGGCCAGGCACGCTTCCAGCAGGTAGGCGGGCAAGCCCAGTTCCAGCAGGCGCATGACGGCCGAGGGCGCGTCATTGGTGTGCAGGGTCGACAGCACCAGGTGCCCCGTCAGCGCGGCCTGGATGGCCATCTCGGCCGTGGCCAGGTCGCGGATCTCGCCCACCATGATGATGTCGGGATCCTGCCGCATCAGCGCCCGCACGCCATCGGCAAACGACAGTTCGATGCCGGCCTGGGTTTGCACCTGCATCTGGTTGAAGGCCGGTTCGACCATTTCGATGGGGTCTTCCACCGTGCACACATTGACTTCGCTGCCGGCCAGCGCCTTCAGGGTGCTGTACAGGGTGCTGGTTTTGCCGGAGCCGGTCGGGCCCGTCACCAGCACGATGCCGTGCGTGCGCGTCGTCAGCTGGCGCCAGCGTTCGGCGTCCGCGGGTGGGAAGCCCAGCTCGGCGAGGCTCTTGACGGCCACTTCCGGGTCGAAGATACGCATGACGAGCTTTTCGCCGAAGGCCGTGGGCAAGGTCGACAAACGCAGTTCGATTTCCTGCCCCTGCGCATTGCGCGTCTTGATGCGGCCATCCTGGGGACGGCGCTTTTCCACCACGTCCATGCGCCCGAGCAACTTGATGCGCGCCGTCATTGCCAGCAAGACCACGGGCGGCAGCTGGTAGGCCTGGTGCAGGCGGCCGTCGATGCGCAGGCGCACGAGGCCCGCGTCGCGCTTCGGTTCCAGATGGATGTCGGAGGCGCGCTGGGCAAACGCGTATTGCCACAGCCAGTCGACGATGCGCACTACGTGCTGGTCGTTGGCGTCCAGGTTACCCTTGTTGCGCCCCAGTTCCACCAGTTGTTCGACATTCTGGCGCAGCGCCAGGTCTTGCGTGGAGGCTTGCCGGGCCACCTTGACGGAACTGGCCAGGCTGAAAAATTGCGCGATGGCATCGGCGATGTGCAGCGGATTGGCGATGACCAGGCTCAGCTTGCGCGGCGCCAGCTTGCCCAGCTGGGCCTGCCAAGCGAGCGCGTACGGCTGGGCCGTGGCGATGACGATGCGCTCCGGCGTGCTTTCCACGGGCAGGATGTTGAAGCGGGCCGCATAGCCGGCCGTCATGACGTCGGCCACCTGGCTGAAATCGATGTGCAGGGGATCGATGCGCAGATACGGCAGGCTTACGCGTTGCGCCAGCCAGGCGCACAGGGTATCGAGCGTCAGCGCGCCGTGGGCGATGCTGCACAGCGGATGCAGGGCCGGCGCCGGCAGCAGGGCGGCCTGGGCGCCGATGGCGGCCGCTTGCGCCGCGTCGAGCAAGCCGTCTTCCTGCAGCCAGGCCAGCAGTTGCGGCAGTTGCAGCGGCGTATCGGGAGAAGGAGGGGATGCGGGCATGGCCGGCGCCTTTCCGGGCTGCCGGCCTTGCCTGGACTTGCCGGCGGTTACAGGGTGCTGACGATGCCCTTGACCCAGGACTTGGCGGGCAGCTTGGTCTCGGCGACGATCTGCTTGGCGCGCTCGAGCAGGGCGGCTTGCGCTTCGGCATCGAGTGCCACTTTCGTCTTGAAAGCGATGGCCACCACGTTCCCATCATGGACTTCCGGCAGGCAGATCACCTGTTCGAACGCAAACTTCATCGCCTTGATGTTCTTTGCATAGCTGGGATGGTCGCCAAACAGGTTGACCGTCATGATGCCGTGCGGCGCCAGGCAGGCGCAACAGGCGGAATAGAACTCGGCGCTGTCGAGCACGGGACCGCGCGCCGTGGCGTCGTACAAGTCCACTTGCAGGGCGTCCAGCGTGCCGTGGTTGGCCTCATCGTTGACGTAGTCGAGCGCATCCATTTCGCGCACGTGCAGGCGCTCGTCGTTGGGCGGCAGCTTGAACATCGAGGCGCAGATGGTGATGACGGACGGGTTCAGTTCGATGGCCTCGACCTGTGCCTGGGGGAACTGGCGGTAGCAGAACTTGGTCAGCGCGGCCGTGCCCAGGCCCAGCTGGGCGAGGCGCTGCGGCTGCTCGATCCACAGCATCCACGCCATCATCTGCTGCGCGTATTCGAGTTCCGGCCAGTCCGGCTTGCGGATGCGCATGGCGCCCTGCACCCATTCCGTGCCGAAATGCAGATAGCGCACGCCGTCCATTTCCGACAGGGTGACAGGGGCGTAGCGTGGCTTGCGCGCAGGGCGCGAGGATTCGACTTGTTCGATGGATTTTCGTTTGATAAGCATAAGGCGGCCTGAAAGTGTGCCGCATTATAGCCCGTGCCGGGGCGCCATAAAAAATGCCAGCCCCATGAGAAAGACATGGGGCCGGCATTTTAGTACTGAGTAACAACGCTTGACAGAAGCGTCGCGAGCGGAAGGCAGAGGTGGCCGAGAAGCGCAACCGTACTCCAGTACGGTGAGCATCGCAGGCCACCTATGCCGACGCGCAGCAGCTTATGTCAGGCGTTACTGTTGAGCTGGCTCGATGGAGACGCGCAAGCGGATGCGTTCGCCCGGATCGTAGGACATGATGCTCGTGTAGTTGCGGCCGCGGTAGTCGTAGGTGACCTGGTAGCCATTGTTGCGCGATTCCCAATGGTCGACCTGACGGCATTGCTTGACGGCTTGTTCCTGCATGCCGCCCTGGTAATTGTTCTGGTTGTCGACACGGTCACCGACGACGGCGCCGGCAATCGCGCCAGCGGCTGCCGCAGCCGTGCGGCCATTGCCGCCGCCGACCTGGCTGCCGAGCAGGGCGCCGGCGATACCGCCGACGATGGAGCCGCCAGCGCTGCGCTGTTGCGGCGGTGCCTGGACTTGCACGTATTCCGTACGGCATTCCTGGCGTGGACGATTGATCTGTTCCACTTGCGGCACGACGCGCACGACCTTGCCGAAATCTTCAAAGTCGGCGGCCTGGGCGAGTGGCAATGCACCGATACAAAGGGCTGACATCATCAATTTGGCTTGCAAGTTCATTTGTAACCTCGTTATCTAGAGAATCTTTCAGGGTATTTTTTACAACTTGGGGCTATAGTAATCCCGCCGGGCGGCGACAAGTGTTTCGCGTGGCAACAAAATGTAACAGCCCAAGCCCCTTGCCCCACAGTCTGTAACATGCACTTTCAATCGATACAAGATGTTGAAGTGACTTGAAACCAGCGGTTTGTAACAAATCTTGCGTTTGACATCATATTCGGGTTGATTCATGCAGGACAACACGTTACCCTAATACGCGTATGGCTTATATAAAATCGCACTGAATCGCATAAAAGTTGATACAGATCGAATCACCGCGTGCGCATTGACCCGCGTGCGGGGATGCAATAAGAAGAGCAGCTAGAAGATATCCATACATAACAGGTCGATTTGAGGGAAAAATGAGTTTGTTACTAACCGTGCCGCCCAACCTTGTCCAGTCCATCCGTGCCTTTCGCGTGACCGAATTACAAGACGAGGCGATCCGTCTCGGGCAGCACTTTTTATATGCGCATTGCAACGCTGGACAGACCAAACAACAAGTCATCGGCATTATTGCAGAAGCATTCCTGTTTCCGAAGAACCTGGCGAAGAATTTCGACGCCCTGCGCCTGTGCCTGACGGATACCATGTTCAAGGCGGGCACGCAAACGGGCTTCCTGGTGGTGCTCGAGCAATTGCCAAATACGCAAAAATTCGACAAGGAAGCGCGCGAGATCCTGCTCGACGTGTTCCGCGACGCGGCCGACTACTGGGCCGAGAAGAAAGTCCCGTTCCGCGTCTTCTATTCGTTTGAGTAAATACTTACTCTTGCCGCAGCGCCCTCAAGCGGGCCTCCGGCGCAGGTGAAAACCGGCATCGCCGGGCGGCTGCGGCGCGCCGGCGCTCATGTTGCGCCGCAACAATAATACCGGCCTTTCTAGATTCGCATCGCCATAGCGGGTACAATGCGCGCTATGAAAAATATCGTTATCCTCATTTCCGGACGCGGCAGCAACATGGAAGCGGTCGTCCGCGCGGCGCAAGCCGAGCAATGGCCAGCCCGTATTGCCGCCGTCATCAGTAACCGGGCCGATGCCCAGGGACTGGTTTTTGCCGCGGAACACGGGATAGCGACGGCAGTCGTTGCCAACAAGGATTATGCCAGCCGCGAACAGTTCGATGCGGCGCTGCAAGCCGTGATCGACGGCTTCGCCCCCGACCTGGTCGTGCTGGCCGGTTTCATGCGCATCCTGACGCCGCCCTTCGTCGAGCATTACGCGGGGCGCATGCTCAATATCCACCCGTCGCTGCTGCCGCTGTTCCCGGGCATGGCGACGCACCGCCAGGCGCTCGAGGCGGGCGTGACGGAACACGGCGCGACCGTGCATTTCGTGACTGCCGAGCTTGACCATGGCCCGGCCGTGGCGAGCGCGGTGGTGCCAGTCTTGCCAGGCGACACAGAAGACAGCTTATCGGCGCGCGTGCTGGTACAGGAACATCTGCTTTACCCGCGCGCCATCCGCCTGTTCATTGACGATAAACTGTCAGTCGAGCATGGCCAGGTCCGCGTGGACCCTCAATAAAATATTACAGGAAGAATAACAATGAGATTGCCACCAGCGATACTTGCCAATGCTGAAGAAGTATTGCGCGAAATTTTACGTTTCACGGCCCCGGCCGACACCACCCTGTCGCGCTATTTCCGCGACCATCCGCGCCTCGGTTCGCGCGAACGCGGCGCCATCGCCGAAGGCATTTATGCCGTCCTGCGCAACAAATCGTTCTTCACGGACTTCGCCGAAGCGGGCAGTGGCCCGACCATGCGCCGCCTGACCATCCTCGGCCTGGCCGAAGCCGTGGGCGCCGACTCCTTGGGCGGCTTGACGGAAGAAGAAGTGGAATGGCTGGAACGCATCACGCAGATCGACCGCAGCCTGATGCCGTCGAACATGCGCGCCAACATGCCGACCTGGCTGTTCGACAAGCTGATCGCCCAGTTCGGCGAAGCGGAAACCATGAAGCTGGCCGATGCGCTGAACGCGCCGGCGCCGCTGGACTTGCGCGTCAACTCGCTCAAGGCCACGCGCGACGACGTGATGCTGGCTCTGGCCGAAGCGCCTATTCTCAGCACGCCGACGCCGTATGCCCCGCTGGGCTTGCGCGTGATCAAGAAGCCATCGTTGCAAAACCTGCCATTGTTCCAGAGCGGCGCCATCGAAGTGCAAGATGAAGGCAGCCAGATCCTGTCGCAGATCGTCGGCGCCAAGCGCGGCGAGATGGTCGTCGATTTCTGTGCCGGCGCGGGCGGCAAGACCCTCGCATTGGGCGCGCTGATGCGCAACACGGGCCGTTTGTACGCGTTCGACGTGTCGGAAAAGCGTTTGGCCAAGCTGAAGCCGCGCATGGCCCGCAGCGGCCTGTCGAACGTGCATCCGGTGCAGATCGCGCATGAGCGCGATGCCAAGATCAAGCGCCTGGCCGGCAAGATCGACCGCGTGCTCGTCGACGCCCCATGCAGCGGCCTGGGCACCCTGCGCCGCAATCCGGACGTGAAATGGCGCCAGCAGCCGAACTCGATCGTGGAATTGCAAGCCAAGCAGGCAGCCATCCTGGCCGGCGCGGCGCGCCTGGTCAAGGGCGGCGGCCGCCTGGTGTACGCCACCTGCAGCTTCCTGAACGAAGAAAACGACTTTATCGCGGAGCAATTCCTGGCCGCCCATCCGGACTTCACCCTGGTGCCGATGAGCAAGGTGCTGGCCGAACAGAAGATCGAGCTGGAAATGGGCGACTACCTGAAATTGTTGCCGCACTTGCACCAGACCGACGGCTTCTTCGCCGCCGTGTTCGAGCGCAAGGTCATGCCGAAAAAAGTCTACGCTGATGAAAAACCGGCCGACGACGCTGACGCTGAACAAGCCGAGTAAGCCTGTCACGGGCCGCCGCTGCACCTGGCAGTGGCGGCTTTCAATGCCGCCGGCCCGCCTGGCGGCATGGGCCTAGCCCCTCCGTATCACCTCCGTCCCACCCGTCTCACCTTCCGGACCGCATCCGCCATGAATGAAACCCCACTGCTGAATCTGATCACTGACTTTGTCGATGATTTCCGTCAACCGGCCATCCTGTGGCAGGCGCTGGTCATCGTCGCCTGCCTGGCGCTGAGCTGGCTGCTGGTGCGGCAGTTGCGCGTGTTCCTGCATCAGCGGGCGGAAGCGGCCACTGTCCCGGCCACGCCGGAAACCTTGCAGCGCACGGACAGTTTCATCCGCATCCTGACGCCCGTGCTGGCGGCCATGCTGCTGGGCATTGCGCAGCATTTCCTGGCCAAGTTCCAGTCCGTGAACCTGCTCAGTATTGCCATTCCCCTGTGCACCTCGATGGCGCTGGTGCGCTTCGGGTTTTATGTGCTGCGCCGCATTTTTGCCCGCCACGGCGACATCAGCCCGACCATGTTGCTGCTGGAGAAGATCTTCACGGTGGTGGTGTGGGCCGGCATGGCCCTGTACATCACGGGCCTGTGGCCGGAATTGCACACCTTCCTGGAAGGTATCGTCGTGCCGCTGGGTCGCAACAAGGTGTCCGTGGCTGCCATCTTGCAAGCCGCTATTTCCGTGGCCGTGCTGCTGGTGCTGGCCATGTGGGCCGGTACTTCGCTCGACGAGCGCCTGATGAAAATGCAGGGCTTGCACACTTCCTTGCGCGTGGTGCTGTCGCGCATGGGGCGCGCCGTGCTGATCCTCGTTTCCGTGCTGGTCAGCCTGTCGCTGGTGGGCATCGACCTGACGGTGCTGTCCGTGTTCGGCGGCGCCTTCGGCGTGGCGCTGGGCTTTGGCTTGCAAAAGATCGCCGCGAACTTCGTGTCCGGTTTCATCATCCTGCTGGACCGCAGCCTGACCATCGGCGACATGATTACGGTGGGTCAATTCACGGGCAAGGTCACGCAAATCAATACGCGCTATACTGTGTTATTGGGTGGCGATGGCGTTGAATCCATCGTGCCGAATGAAATGCTGATTTCCGGCGGCGTGCAGAACATGTCGCTGAGCAACCGCATGGTCTGGCTGTCGACGGCCGTGTCGGTGGGCTATGAAACGGATCTGGATGTCATCTTCCCCTTGCTGGAAGCGGCGACGGCCAAGGTGCCGCGTGTGTCGCAAAGCAATCCGCCATCGGCTACCCTCGTGCGTTTCGGCGCCGACGGCCTCGATGTGCAGATCGGCTTCTGGATCGCGGACCCGGAAAATGGCACCGGCGGCGTGAAGTCGAATGTGAACCGCGCCATCTGGCGCACCTTGCAGGAACATAAGGTCACTGTACCGTTTCCGCAACGCGAATTGCGTATTGTTGGTACGCCTCCTGCCCCGCTCGCCAGCGCGGCAGAGGGTGAGTCCGCCCCATCCGGCACCCAGCCTTAACCTCGCTGCCTGCCTCCGATTTTGCCTGACCGCACCCATTAGGGCGTACAATCACGCCTAAAATTAACTCTGCCGGACCTCCAGAGTCACTGGAGCGACCGTGCGCACGCCCTGTCCACTTGGAGTAGTAGTAATGACATTGAGTTCCGTTTTACACGACGTTTTGCAGTTCATGGCAACTGGCATTACCGATCTGTCCGCATGGCAAGTTTTCCTGTACACCATGGTGGTCACGCATATCACCATCGCCAGCGTCACGATTTACCTGCACCGCCACCAGGCCCACCGGGCGCTGGAATTGCATGCGATCCCCAGCCATTTCTTCCGTTTCTGGCTGTGGCTGACGACGGGCCAGGTGACCAAGGAATGGGCGGCCATCCACCGCAAGCACCACGCCAAGTGCGATACGGAAGAAGATCCGCACAGCCCCGTGACGCGCGGCATCAAGAAAGTCTTCTGGGAAGGCGCCGAGCTGTACCGCGCTGAATCGAAGAACATGGAAACCATGGCGAAATATGGTCACGGCACGCCGACGGATTGGATCGAGCGCAACCTGTACACCAAGTACAGCTGGCTGGGCGTGGTGTCGCTGTTCGTCATCAATTTCATTTTGTTCGGCGTGATCGGCATTTCCGTGTGGGCCGTGCAAATGATGTGGATACCCATCACGGCGGCCGGCATCATCAACGGCATCGGCCACTACTGGGGCTACCGCAACTACGATTGCGCCGATGCGGCCACCAACATCATTCCGTTCGGCATCCTGATCGGCGGCGAAGAGTTGCACAACAATCACCATACCTATGCGACCTCGGCCAAGCTGTCGTCGAAATGGTATGAAATCGATATCGGCTGGGCGTATATCCGCGCGCTGGAAATGCTGGGCCTGGCCAAGGTGAAAAAGCTGGCGCCAGAGCCGAAGTTCTCGCACGGCAAGCTGGAAGCGGACTTCGAGACCTTGCAATCGGTCATCGCCAACCGTTACGACGTGATGGCCAAGTATGCGAAATCGATCAAGCATGCCTGGAAGGAAGAGCTGGAACACCTGAAGCACAAGGCGGAACTGGAAAAGCGCTTCCTGAAATCGTCGCGCAAGCTGATGCAGCGCGAGCCGGGCAAGCTGGCAGATGCGCACCACGAACAGCTGTCGGAATTGTTCCAGCACAGCAAGGCGCTGGAAACCATGCACCACATGCGCGTGGAGCTGGGCGCCATCTGGGAGCGTTCGCACTTTACGCGTGAGCAATTGCTGCAAAAGCTGCAAGACTGGTGCACGCGCGCCGAAGCGTCGGGCATCAAGTCGCTGCAGGATTTCTCCTTGCGCCTGCGCAGCTATGCCTGAGTAAGCTGTTGCGTCATATCAAGGCCCTGGTTTCCAGGGCCTTTTTTTCGTCCCGGCACAAGGGGCGAGCGGCGGGAGGAAAATCAGGGCGAAAAAAAACCGCTCATCGGAGCGGCTCTTTTTACAGAACACAATATCAATTACTTGATTTTGGTTTCTTTGTACGTTACGTGCTTGCGTGCTTTAGGATCGAATTTCATGATCTCCATTTTCGCAGGCGTCGTACGCTTGTTTTTGGTGGTCGTGTAGAAGTGACCCGTACCGGCGGTCGATTCTAACTTGATTTTGTCGCGGCCTGATTTTGCCATGATAGCTCCCTTATTCTGCTAATTAGACTTTTTCGCCACGAGCGCGCATATCGACCAATACGGCGTCGATGCCGACTTTATCGATGACGCGCAGACCGGCGTTGGACAAACGCAGGGAGACCCAGCGGTTTTCAGATTCAACAAAAATACGACGATTCTGCAAGTTAGGCAAAAAACGACGTTTGGTTTTGTTGTTTGCATGGGAAACATTGTTGCCGACCATCGGCTTCTTCCCAGTGACTTGGCAAACACGTGCCATGGCGCACTCCTTAAAGATATTCCAAATTGGAAAAACGAGAGTATATCCAAAATAAGCCGATTTATCAATGACTTGCGAAAAACAATTGTGTCATGTTGTATTGAAATAATTTAACAATTTGACTTTTCCCCTTCTTCATAGGGGAAGGCACTGGTAAACAGCGCTGTTTACTGTTAGATAAGCGTCTCGCTGCAGTGACGTATGTCCTTGTTTACACATGGTTAACTGCCGCCTGGCCAGCCCCGGCCTAGATCTGGCCGTGTTCCGCGAACGAATGCACGTGCCGTCCGGCCACGACGAAATGGTCGAGGATGCGCACGTCCACCAGCGACAACGCTTGCACCAGCGCGCGCGTCAGCAATAGATCCGATTCGCTGGGCTCGGGCGCGCCGGACGGGTGGTTGTGCGCCAGCATCACGCTGGCCGCGTTGTGCAGCAGTGCCTGCTTGACGACTTCGCGCGGATACACGCTGGTGTGGGTGAGGGTGCCGCGAAACATTTCCTGGGTCGTGATCAGGCGGTTCTTGACGTCCAAAAACAACACGTGGAATGCTTCATGCGCCAGGTGGCCCAGGGTCAGGCGCAAATAATCTTTCACGGCGTGCGGCGAATTGAGGGTCTGGCCCGCCTGCAAGTCTTCGATGATGGCGCGCCGCGCCAGTTCCAGCACCGCTTGTAGCTGGGCAAACTTGGCGCTGCCCATGCCGTGCACGGCGGAAAAGCTCACGAGGCTGGCGCCAAACAGGCCCCGCAGGGAGCCGAAGTGCTCGACCGTGTCGCGCGCCAGTTCCACGGCGCTCTTGCCGCGCACGCCCGTGCGCAGGAAGACGGCCAGCAATTCCGCGTCCGACAGCGATTGCGCGCCATCCTCGATCAGGCGTTCGCGCGGCCGTTCGCCGGCCGGCCAATCCTTGATGCCCATCTTGCCTCCCGTTCGCGCCCGGCTGGTCGTGGCGCCTGCCGATGATTGTCGCGCCTTCCCCGGGCGGCCATGCTGCGCTAGCTCGTCTTCATGGCGAATCATATGAAAAAACAAAAACCAAGATGCCCGACCCGGCCATTTTCAAGCGCTATGATTTGCCTGTCGTTGCATTCCATGCAAGTTGCAGCGATGGGGAGTCAGGGCCCTGAACTCAATGTCTTCCACTTGTTTGACAGGAGTCGTCATGCCGTACATCAAAGTTATCAATGGAGTCATGCAAGAGTTCAACGCCGCCGGCGTCAACACGGGCAAGGTCAGCGGCATCGGCCTCAATGCGCACGCGTATCTGGAACACCGCAACTGGAGCGTTACCGCACCGCTGACGCCGGACGTGAAGAATCCTGATTACAGCACCGATTTTCCGTATCTTGCGGCCAACGGCTTCAAGTACCTCCAGGTGATGCTGGCGCCTTTCAACGGCAAGGAGGGCGGTTGGAACTGGGGCGAGGTCGTTGGCAAGCCCGATTTCGCAACCGACAACACGCTGACCGCACTCAATATCAAGCCCGCATACTGGGCCGTGATCCAGGCGCTGCTCGATTGCGCGCTGGCCAATGGCATCGGCATCATCGCCTGCCCATTCTGGAATCCCTACGCCGTGCCGCAATTGGTGGGCGAGGCGGGCCCTGCGGGCGCTACAAAAGACGAGCAGGCCGCCGCCGCGCGCGTCGCACTGGCCAATCCGCAGTCGAAAACACGCCGCTACATGCGTGCCTTTGCACAGGCTTTTGCGCAGCACTACAGCAACCACGCCGGCATCGCCGCCTGGATGGCTGCGCAGGAACTGAAGGGCGTGACGGAGATGAGCTTGAGCGTTTGCCGGGAAATCATCCAGGAAACGGCGCAATTGCTGCGTGACAACGATGGCCTGGCGCGCATGATTTCTTCCGGTAACGCGGGCATTGCCCATACTTGGCCCCGGCAAGGCTCTTTGCAGCAATACGTCACGGAAACCCTGCCATTGATGAATCCGGACCCGGTCGACTGCCTTTGTGAAAACCTGTTTCTGGGTAATGAATATGTGAGCAGCGCCCTGGACAACAGCGCGGATTTGCCGGCCGACTTCGTCTCGTCTTCACTCGCTTACCTGCAAGTGATGCAGCGCGCGGCCAAGGCCTTGGGCAAGCCGTATTACCTTGGCAGCTTTTGCCTGTCGGAAAAGCAGGAGCAGGCGTTGCAAGATACCGAACGGCAAGATAACTTGCACGCCTTGCTGAGCGCCATACGCCGTACGGGCGTGCAACTGGCATGCTATTGGGACTGGAACGGCGGCAAGCCCATGCAAGACGACGGTCTGAACCTGGTGGAAACACCCGCC
The DNA here is from genome assembly GCF_030397625.1 of Janthinobacterium sp. SUN026. Classification (NCBI taxonomy): domain Bacteria; kingdom Pseudomonadati; phylum Pseudomonadota; class Betaproteobacteria; order Burkholderiales; family Oxalobacteraceae; genus Janthinobacterium; species Janthinobacterium sp. SUN026. The sequence goes on from NZ_JAPQNU010000001.1 coordinate 759,976, forward strand.
TACAGCAACGGACGCAAGGCCGTCTGGGATGCCTTGCGCGGCGACGATGCCGTCCGTCAGGCGCCGCCCACGCCTTGCTTCGGCGTCAAGAAAACCTTGCAATTCCAGCCTGGCCTCCTGCTCACCGTGCCGTCATCCGTGCGCTACGAGAGCGCCGATTTCTCGCTGTCGTATTGCATCCGGCAGCAGGCATTTTCCACGATGGTGGGCCGGGGCGGGGCTTTTGTCGCGCGTCAGGCGAACCTGAAAGGATGGACGCTGCTGACGCAGGATATCCAGACGTTCCTGTTCCTGCGCAACAGTGCTGGTGCGGGCTTCAATAACAATGGTCACGGCGTGAACGTGGATGGCGCCAACCGCTGGTTTCGCTGCACCTGCACCGTCAAGCATGATGGTTCCATCAGCCTGTACGTCGACGATTTCCTGATGTCGCAGGGCAGCAAGATGGTGACGCCATTCGTGCAGGCCATCGGCGCGCCCCTGGTGATCGGCCGCACAGTGGATGCGCAGGAGCAGGGCGCGCCAGCCTGGCAGTTGTCGGACGTCATCCTGTACGACCGCGTGCTGACGCCGAAGGAAGTGTATGACTATGGCCAGTATGGCATCGTGCACCGGCCCGTGGGACGCTGGAAGCTCGACGGCAACCTGGAAGACAGCTCCGGCTTCGGCAATCACGCCAGCACGGCGGGCGGGTTGACGTACGTCAACGTCTGATTCGCTGGATCGACGTCGGATGTGTTGCGCGGCCATGTTTTTTGACAAAAGCATGGCCGCGCCGAGATGGCATGGGGCGCGCTGGCTCAGGGTGGCTTACAATATCGTTTTGCACCAGTTACTTGAAAACTACTATGTCCAACGAGCAACCAGCAGTCGTCACCGAAGCGGCTTACCTCACCCTGCATTATCGTCTTGCCACTGTTGACGGTACTGACATTGTCACGACCTTCAGCGGCAATCCCGCGACCTTGATGCTGGGACAGGGCCAGCTGGCGCCGTTCCTCGAGCAGCGCTTGCTGGGCTTGCCTGAAGGCACGCACCAGACGTTCGAGCTGGCGGCCGGCGAAGGCTTCGGCGAGCGCAATCCCGAGCTGGTGCAGTCCGTCTCGCGCGCCACGCTGGACGAGAACTCCGTGCCGGGCGCCGACTACAAGATCGGCGACCTGGTCGATTTCGCCGCGCCGGGTGGCGGCCGCTTTGCCGGCGTGCTGCGCGAAATGCGCGAGGACTCGGCCCTGTTCGACTTCAACCATCCGCTGGCTGGCCAGCCGCTGCGTTTTGAAGTCAAGCTCATCTCGGTCCTGTAAGGAGTAGCGATGGATAAGGAACTGTTACTGGCCCAGCCCCGCGGCTTTTGCGCTGGCGTCGACCGGGCGATCGAAATCGTCGAGCGCGCCTTGCAGCAATTTGGCGCACCGATCTATGTGCGCCATGAAATCGTCCACAACGCCTATGTGGTGGCCGACTTGCGCAACAAGGGCGCCATCTTCATCGACGACCTCGATGACGTGCCTGCAGGCAATACGCTCGTGTTTTCCGCGCATGGCGTGTCGAAAGCCGTGCGCGCCGAGGCGGAATCGCGCGGCCTGAGCATTTTTGACGCGACTTGCCCGTTGGTCACCAAGGTGCACATGGAAGTGAGCAAGATGCGCCGCGAAGGCCGCGAGATCATCATGATCGGCCACGATGGCCATCCCGAGGTGGAAGGCACGATGGGCCAGGCCGATATGGGCATGCATCTGGTGGAAACGCTCGAGGATGTGGCGAAATTGCAAGTTGCCAATCCGGAAAGCCTGGCCTATGTTTCGCAAACAACGTTGTCAGTTGACGACACTAGCGACATTATTGCGGCCTTGAAAGCGAAATATCCGAATATCGCCGAGCCTAAAAAAGGCGACATCTGCTACGCCACCACCAACCGCCAGGAAGCCGTGAAATTCATGGCCCCGCAAGTGGAAGTGGTGATCGTCGTGGGCAGCCCGAACAGCTCGAATTCGAACCGCTTGCGCGAAGTGGCCGAGAAGATGGGCACGCCTGCCTACATGGTCGACAATGCTTCGCAAATCGATCCCGCCTGGCTGGAAGGCAAGCTGCGCGTGGGTGTGACGGCCGGCGCCTCGGCGCCCGAGGTGCTGGTGCAAGCCGTGATCGACCGCTTGAAGGAGTGCGGCGTGAAGAGCGTGCGCCCGCTCGACGGCGTGCAGGAAGCCGTTACCTTCCCGATGCCGAAAGGCCTCGATGGACTCAAGCGCGACGTCGCCTGAGTTTGCTGGGCGATTGAGTATCGGTGAAATAGTTACCTCAAAACCGAATTTAATTCGGAAATGATCGATTTATTCCAAGCTTAGTTTTTGCAAAAGATCGTTATGATTGCCTCAAGCTTGAATATGTTGTCGTTATGACTAAGCAAGGTCACGCCCTTTTTGAGTGCGTGCACCATGCTGGTGAGAACGGTCCAGGGATGGCACTGCAGGAATTCTTCCTCCGGTGCCGTTTTTGTATCAGCGACCCATGTTCTGGCGGAAGTTGTTCCCGAAAAATGCATATTTGATAGGGCAATCATGGATACATTCATCCAGCAGATCATCAACGGCTTGGTGTTGGGCAGCATGTATGCCTTAGTCGCCCTCGGTTACACAATGGTGTATGGCGTCTTGAATCTGATCAACTTCGCCCACGGCGACGTGCTCATGATCGGCGCCATGGTGGGCTTGAGCATTCTCAAGCTGCTGGGCATTTATGTACCGGACTGGCCCGGCTATCTGAAACTGGCCACCGCCATCCTCGGCGCCATTCCCATCTGTATTCTGGTCAACATCATCATCGAGCGGGTCGCCTACCGCCGCCTGCGCAATGCCCCCCGCCTCGCCCCCCTGATTACCGCCATCGGCGTCTCCATCCTGCTGCAAACCTTCGCCATGATGATCTGGACGCGCAATCCCTTGCCTTTCCCGCAATTGCTGTCGACGGACCCCATCAACATAGGGGGCGCCGTGATTTCGCAAACGCAAGTACTGCTGCTGGCCCTGGCCGCGCTGTCGATGGGCGGATTGGTGTTGCTGGTGGAAAAAACGAAAATGGGCCGCGCCATGCGCGCCACGGCGGAAAATCCCCGCGTGGCGGGCCTCATGGGCGTCGATTCCGACAAGGTCATCGTCGCCACCTTTGCCATCGGCGCCGCGCTGGCCGCCGTGGCGGGCGTGATGTGGGGCGCCAATTACGCATCCATCCAGTTCTCCATGGGCGCCATCCCCGGCTTGAAAGCCTTCTGTGCGGCCGTGCTGGGCGGCATCGGCAATATCTACGGCGCCATGCTGGGCGGTGTCTTGCTGGGCATTATCGAGAGCCTGGGTGCCGGCTATATCGGCGACATCACGGGCGGCTTCCTGGGCAGCCACTACCAGGATATCTTTGCCTTCGTCGTGCTGATCATCGTGCTGACCCTGCGCCCGTCCGGCATCATGGGCGAACGTGTGGCCGACCGTGCCTGATGTGAAACTGGGAGAATAATCATGGCACTACTCGATTTCGACGCAAAAAAGAATCCGGCCAAGGCCTACGCCGGCATGCTGGGCCTGGCCGCGCTGCTGATGGTGTTCCCGTTTTTTGCCGCGCAGTTCGGCAACTCGTGGGTGCGTATCATCGACATGGCCTTGCTGTACATCATGCTGGCCCTGGGCTTGAACATCGTCGTCGGCTTCGCCGGCCTGCTCGACCTCGGTTACATCGCCTTCTATGCCGTGGGCGCCTACCTGACGGCCTTGCTGGCGTCGCCCCAGTTCGCCATCCTGCTCGAATCGGTGGTGAACCAGTATCCGGTGCTGGGTGCATCCCTGGTGCAGCTGATGGGCCCGGAAATCCGCGAAAACGGCATCCACCTGTCGATCTGGATCATCGTGCCGCTGGCCGCTGCCGTGGCAGGCCTGTTCGGCGCCCTGCTGGGCGCGCCAACCTTGAAACTGCGCGGCGACTACCTGGCCATCGTGACCCTGGGTTTTGGCGAGATCATCCGCATTTTCATGAACAATTTGAACGATCCGATCAATTTCACGAATGGACCGCAAGGCATCAATTTGATCGACCCGATCCGCATCTTCGGCGTCAACCTGGCGGGTGAGGCTGGCACCAACAGCACCGTGACGGTGGCCGGTTTTTCCATGCCGTCCGTCAACGCTTATTACTTCCTGTTCCTCTTCCTGTGCATCGCCGTCGTGTTCGTCACCAAGCGCTTGCAGCATTCGCGCCTGGGCCGCGCCTGGGTAGCCATCCGCGAAGACGAGATCGCCGCCAAGGCCATGGGCATCAACACGCGCAACGTGAAATTGCTGGCCTTTTCCATGGGCGCCTCGTTCGGCGGCGTGGCTGGCGCCATGTTTGCGTCTTTCCAGGGCTTTGTTTCGCCGGAATCGTTCTCGCTGACGGAATCGATCGCCGTGCTGGCCATGGTGGTGCTGGGCGGCATCGGCCATATCCCCGGCGTGATCCTCGGCGGCGTGATCCTCGCCTCGATACCGGAAGTGCTGCGCCATGTCGTCGAGCCGGCCCAGCAGGCGCTGTTCGGCCACGTGGTGATCGAGGCGGAAGTGCTGCGCCAGCTGCTGTACGGCCTGGCCATGGTGTTGATCATGCTCAATCGTCCTGCGGGACTGTGGCCATCGCCGAAGCACGAAGACCGGCCCGACCACGATGTGGACCAGCCGAACAAATCCACCGGCGTCGTGTCCGCTTAAGGGAGGGAATCACATGAGCGAACAGATCATTCTCAATATCGCCGGCGTAAACAAGCGTTTCGGCGGCTTGCAGGCGCTCACCGACGTGGGCATCACCATCCGCCAGGGCCAGATCTACGGCTTGATCGGCCCGAACGGCGCCGGCAAGACGACGTTTTTCAATGTCATCACGGGCCTGTACCAGCCCGACACGGGCACCTTCGAGCTGGCCGGCAAGCCGTATTCGCCGTCCGCGCCGCACCAGGTGGCCAAGGCGGGCATCGCGCGCACCTTCCAGAACATCCGTCTGTTCGGCGACATGACGGCGCTGGAAAACGTCATGGTGGGACGCCATGTGCGCTCGCACCAGGGCGTGTTCGGCGCCATCTTCCGCCACAAGGCGGCGCGCGAGGAAGAGGCGTCCATCCGCAAGCGGGCCATGGAGTTGCTCGATTTCGTCGGCATCGCCCAGTTCGCCAACCGCACGGCGCGCTTTTTGTCGTATGGCGACCAGCGGCGCCTGGAAATCGCCCGCGCGCTGGCCACGGACCCGACCCTGCTGGCGCTCGACGAGCCGGCGGCCGGCATGAACGCGACGGAAAAGCTGGCCCTGCGCGAGTTGCTGGTGAAAATCAAGGCGGAAGGCAAGACCGTGCTCCTGATCGAGCATGACGTGAAACTGATGATGGGACTGTGCGACCGCATCACGGTGCTCGAATATGGCAAGCGCATCGCGGAAGGCTTGCCGGCCGAAATACAACAAAACCAGGCCGTCATCGAGGCTTACCTGGGGGGATCGCACGCATGAGCAATATATTGAAGGTGGCGGGCCTGCACGTGGCCTACGGCGGCATCAAGGCGGTGAAAGGCATCGACCTGGAAGTCAACGAGGGCGAGCTGATCGCCCTGATCGGCGCGAACGGCGCCGGCAAGACGACGACCCTGAAAGCCATCACGGGCACTTTGCCTGCCTGCAAGATCGAGGGCACGATCAGCTACCTGGGCGAATCGCTGAAGGGCACGAAATCGTTTCACCTGGTGGAAAGGAAACTGGCCATGGTGCCGGAGGGGCGGGGCGTGTTTACCCGCATGTCGATCCGCGAAAACCTCATGATGGGCGCCTACACGCGCACGGACAAGGCGGGCGTCGAGGACGACATCGCCCGCTGGTTCGATGTTTTTCCCCGCCTGAAGGAAAGGGCGGCGCAGATGGCCGGCACCCTGTCCGGCGGCGAGCAGCAGATGCTGGCCATGGCGCGCGCCCTGATGAGCCATCCGAAGCTGCTGCTGCTCGACGAGCCGTCGATGGGCCTGTCGCCCATCATGGTCGAGAAAATCTTCGAGGTGATCCGCAAGGTGTCGTCCGAAGGCATCACGATCTTGCTGGTCGAACAGAATGCCCGGCTGGCCCTGCAGGCGGCGCACCGCGGCTATGTGATGGATTCCGGCCTGGTCACCATGGGCGGTAACGCGGCCGCCATGCTCGACGACCCGCGCGTGAAGGCGGCGTATCTGGGCGAGTAAGCGCGTTCGGGAAGTGTTCAGGCATAAAAAATGCCCCAGCTGGGCTGGGGCATAATGGCATCCGTCGGGGAAGTGCGGGATGGATGCCTGGAGGAGCTGGTAACAGCAGACCGCCGTGGCGGCCGCTTGATAATTACTTGGCGGCAGTGCGCGGCACGATTTTTTCAGCCGCTTGCGTGAACTGGTTCACGGCCGACGTCAGGTTCGCTTCGATGGCTTCGACGGCTTGCTTGCTGGTTTTCGAGAATTGCTCGTAGCCTGCATTGGCGTTGCCGATGGCGCTTTTCAGGATGGCGACGGCGTTTTCCGAACCGGCTGGCGCGTTCTTGGTGACTTCTTCCACCAGGGACAGGACTTTACGGTTGGTTTCAGCGATTTGCGATTCAGCAGCTTTGCTGAATTCGGCTTGCGTGCCCGACGTGATGGCAGCCAGGTGACGGCCGTAAGCGATGGCTTTTTCGGCGCCAGGCTGGGCTTGGGCAGAGGCCAGCGAGAAGAATTCTTGTGGATCTTTTGCCGACAGCAATTGCTTGGCGGCGGCGGTCGATTCTTCCAGCGTTGCCTTGGCAGCGGTCAGATTCAGTTCGACGATCTTTTCGATGCCTTCGAAGGCCTTGCCCGTCAGCGACGAGAACAGGGCGAATTGGGCTTCCAGGTTGGCTTTGGTAGCGGACGAAAATTGCTCAGGAATTGAAAACATATAAATCTCCAAAAAATCGAAATCTGGTTAATTTGATGCTGCGTGTACCGTTTGGGAAAGCAGGTGAATCTAAATTTTTCAAGCTGAACAAGAATTGTGCAACGCAACAAACCCTATTCTACGGCGAAAAAAACGTAAGTCAAGCGATTCTTGTGCGATGCAACAATTGAATAGATTTGCATCAAAAGTCATTGTTTCTAAAGAGAAATATTTGATTTCTACCTGTTAATGGTTTGTGCTTAAACTATCGTTTCCAGTGCCTGCGGGGACGATCGCGGCGCAGCATGCTAGACTTTGCCTCCCGCACTGGGCAACGCTCCGGTGCCGATCCCGTTTCCCGAGTCGATACCATGTCCAATCTTCCCGCCGCGGCTGGCGCCAGCGGCAAAGCCTCCTTCCTGACTAACCTGGCGCCGATGGCCTTGCCCGGCTTCTTCGTGTTGTTATGGAGCACAGGTTTTATTGTGGCCAAGTTCGGCTTGCCGTATGCGCCGCCGCTGACTTTTTTGCTGTTGCGCTTCCTGGGCGTGCTGGTCATTCTGCTGCCGCTGGTGCTGCTGTTGCGCGCGCCGTGGCCTGTTGGCCAATTCCGCCAGATCGCCGTGGCCGGCATCCTGATGCAGGCCGGCTACTTGGCCGGCGTGTGGTGCGCCATCAAGCTGGGCATGCCGGCCGGCCTGTCTGCGCTGATTGTCGGCATGCAGCCCGTGTTGACGGCCTGCGCCGCGCCCCTGATCGGCGAATCCGTGCGCCCGCGCCAGTGGCTGGGCCTGTTCTTTGGCTTGCTGGGCGTGGCCCTCGTCGTGTATGCGAAGATCAACCTCGTGGGCTTGACCGTGGAAAGCGTGCTGCTGTGCGTGTTCGCGCTGCTGTCGATGACGGCCGGCACCATGTACCAAAAACGCCACTGTCCGCACTTTGACTTGCGCACCGGCACGGTGGTGCAGTTTGCCGCTTCCATCGTGGTGGTCTTGCCATTCGCCCTGTATTACGAAGGATTGGACTTGCATTTCAGTAATGTTCAATGGACGGCGAATTTCATCGGCGCCTTGCTGTGGTCGGTGCTCGTGCTGTCCATCGGCGCCATCTTCCTGCTGTTCGCCCTGATCCGCCGCAGCGATGCGACGAAAGTGACGGGCTTGCTGTACCTGACGCCGCCCACGACGGCCGTGATGGCCTGGCTGATGTTTGGCGAAGCCTTTAATATGTTGGGCATCGCCGGCATGTTGGTGGCCGTGGTCGGCGTGGTGTTCGTGGTCAAGAAATAATAAGCTATAGCGGGAGAGCAGGGCAGTGAACAAGCAAGCATTGGAAACACCAGCGGCGCAGCAAGCCGTCGATAGCGTCATCCTGTCGCGCCGTTCCATCCGCGCCTTTTTGCCCACGCCGGTGGCGCAGGACGAGATCGCGCGCATTCTGGAAGTGGCGGCGCGCGCGCCTTCGGGCGCCAACATGCAGCCGTGGAAAGTGTATGTGCTGTCGGGCGAGGCCCGCCTGCGCCTGTCGCAGCGCATCCTGGCCGCCTACGCCGCGCCGAAGGCGCCCGATGCGCCCGCGCGCACGGCCTCATATATCTATTACCCGCGCCAGTGGACGGCGCCGTTCATCGAGCGCCGCCGCAAGATCGGCCTGGACCTGTACCAGCTGCTGGGCCTGGAGCGGGGCGACACGGCCGGCATGGCGGCCCAGCATGGGCGCAATTTCCAGTTTTTCGATGCGCCCGTGGGCCTGATCTTTACCATCGAGCGGGTACTGGAACAGGGTTCCTGGCTCGACTACGGCATGTTTTTGCAAAACATCATGCTGGCGGCGCGTGCGCGGGGACTCGACACGTGCCCGCAGGCGGCCTTCATCCATTACCATGACATCATCCGCGACGAACTGGGCGTGCCGGCCGGTGAAATGGTGGTGTGCGGCATGGCCCTCGGCTATGCCGACCCGGACAAGGTCGAGAACCGCCTGAACACGGAGCGCGAGCCGCTGGCCGGCTTTGTTAAATTCATGGACAAATAGACATTACTGGCGACGGGCGGAGAAAAACAGCCGGTTAAGGATGAGTTTGTTTGCTGATCGCCAACGATTTGTATTTCATTGCTGCAATAAATACTGTCCTAACTGTTAAATAGGCTTGCGATTGCTCTGCATTTCGCTACACTGCAATAAGGCAACAGCTTCACGGGGAATTATCGAATGGCTAAGTTTAAACTTGCGCTGGGTATCCTGGCTTCCCTGCTGTTTGCACTGGCGCCGGCTGCGGCCGTGCACGCCAAGGAAGCGAACGGCAAATCCTCAGCCTCGAAGAAACACAACACCAAGAAAATCAAAGTCGTGCTGCGCAAGGGCGCGACGGCCGCGCCGCGCGAAAAGACCGTGCGCCGGGTCGTCATGGTGCGCGGCAAACGCAAGGTCATCTATCAAAAAGTCAGCAGCGTGGCCGTGCCCATGGCCGCACCGATGCCCACCATGGGCGACCTGGCCGGCCTGAACCTGACGCGCGATCCGCTCGACCTGAAGTCCAGCGTGGCGCTGGTGCTGGACCAGGCGAATGCGGAAGTGCTGTTTGAAAAGAATTCCAATGTGGCCTTGCCCATCGCCTCCATCACCAAGATGATGACGGGCCTGGTGGTGGTCGAAGCGCGCCAGGACATGGATGAGTTGCTGACGATCACGGACGAGGACGTCGACCGCGCCAAGTTCAGCAGCTCACGCCTGAAAGTGGGTTCGCAATTGACGCGCGCGAATATGCTGCACATCGCCCTGATGAGTTCGGAAAACCGCGCCGCCTCGGCGCTGGGCCGCAATTATCCGGGCGGCTTGCCGGCGTTTGTCGACGCCATGAACAGCAAGGCGCGCCAGCTGGGCATGATGGATACGCATTACGTCGATTCCAGCGGCTTGTCGAAGATGAACGTGGCCAGCGCGCGCGACCTGGGCAAGCTGGCCATGGCCGCCTTCCGCCATCCGCTGCTGCGCGAGTACTCGACGGACCCGAAAGCCATCGTCGAAGCCAGCGGCCAGCCCATGCAGTTTGGCAATACGAATCACCTGGTGGCCAATCCGGGCTGGGAAATCGGCTTGCAAAAGACGGGCTTCATCAATGAAGCGGGACGTTGTTTGATGATGCAGGCCGTCATCGAAGGACGGGCCGTGATCATGGTCTTCCTCGATTCCAAGGGGAAACAGTCGCGTACGGCCGATGCGGGACGCATGCGCAAGTGGCTGGAAGCCTTGAAACCAGCCAACATGAGCCTGCCTGGTGGTTAATGCAGAAAGTTGTCGTCACGACGCCTGACAAAACCGTCGCGAGCGGTAGTGATTTGTGGCTAAGAAGCGCAACCGTACTCTAGTACGGTGAGCATCGCAGGCCGCAAAGCGCGCCGCGCAGCAGGTTTGGTCAGGCGTTCTCAGTCTTGCGGGATATAACCTAATGTGACGGAAATCTGGTTCGCCGTTTCCACCAGATCCACCAGCCACTCATCCTGCAGGCGGTCGGCTGGGGCCGAGATCGACAGGCCGGCGATCAGCTTGCCTGTATCGTCGCGGATGCCGGCCGCCATGCAGCGCACGCCCAGTTCCAGCTCTTCATTGTCGCGCGCATAGCCGCGCTCGCGCACCAGGCTCAGCTCGCGCTCGAGCTTTTGCAGATCCGTGATGGAATTCTTGTTGTGTCCGGCCAGTCCCGTGCGCGTGGCGTAGGCGCGGATGGCTTTCGGCTCGTCCACGGAGAGGAACAGCTTGCCCGTCGAGGTCAGGTGCAGCGGACCGCGGCCGCCGATGGCGCGCACCACCTGCATGCCCGAGCGCTCGGAAAAGGCGCGGTCGATGTAGACGATCTCGTCGCCCTGGCGCACGGAAAGGTTGATGGTTTGCTGGGTTTTCTTGTGCAGCTGGCGCATGAAGTCCAGCGCCGCTTCGCGCACGCTGAGGCGGCTTTTCACCACATTGCCCAGTTCCAGCAGGCGCATGCCCAGCCGGTACGTGCCTGGTTCGATGCGGTCGACAAAGCGCGTCAGCACCATGTCGTTGAGGATGCGGTGCGCCGTCGAGGGGTGCAAACCGGAAACCTTGGATAATTCCTTCAGGCTGACCGGGTCGGAATATTTGGCCAGGGCATCGAGCAGGGCGACCATGCGTTCGATCACCTGGATCGTCGTCTTCGGGGCAGCGACCGGTTCAATTTTCATGATGGATTTGGTGCAATGCAGTATTCATGCTTCTTTATACCATGATGTGAAAAAATAGTGAAATGTTCCGAGATATTCAGCGAATAAATGGTCACAGTGCTATGTCGCCCCCATAATGTGCCCACTGCACTTGCTTTACATATGGAAAACTATGCAACCTGTAAACGAATTCAAAAGTAAAAGTGGCTTGAAACGGATTTTCTCCGCTTTTTTCTACTCGCTCGATGGCTTGAAAGCGGCCTGGCGCCATGAACACGCGTTCCGCCAGGAACTCGGTTTGTTCGTCGTCGGCACCGTGATCGCCTTGCTGCTGCGCGTCTCCGCCTTTGAAAAACTGGTGCTGATCGGCGTGCTGCTGCTGGTGCTGATCGTCGAACTGATCAATTCCGCCATCGAAGCCGTGGTCGACCGCATCTCGCTGGACCGCCATCCGCTGTCGAAGAACGCCAAGGATTTCGGCAGCGCGGCCGTGCTGCTGACCTGCATCCTGGCTTTTGCAGCGTGGGCCGTGGTGCTGTTCAACCGTTTCTATTAACCGCTTTATCCCCGTTGTGCGCCGTCCATATACGAAAAATGTATATCAAACGGCGAAACGCTTCGTTCTCTTTGCGGCCATAGCGCCGTAATCTGGTGGCTCTGAAAGTTCAACCACACGGGGATCTTAGATGCTGTCGAAAAAAATCATCACTGCCGCCGCCATCAGCGCGTTTGCCCTTCTGCAAACGGCGCAGGCTGCCGATATCACCCTGCTCAACGTGTCATACGACCCGACGCGCGAGCTGTACCAGGATGTGAATACGGCGTTTGCCAAGGAGTGGAAAGGCAAGACGGGCGACAACGTCAAGATCAAGCAATCGCACGGCGGTTCCGGCAAGCAGGCGCGCGCCGTCATCGACGGTCTGGAAGCGGACGTGGTCACCTTGGCCCTGGCCTACGACATCGACGCGCTGGCCGAGCACAAGCTGCTGGCCGCCGACTGGCAAAAGCGTTTGGCGCACAACAGCTCGCCTTACACCTCGACCATCGTGTTTCTGGTGCGCAAGGGCAACCCGAAAGGCATCAAGGATTGGAATGACTTGATCAAGCCGGGCGTGTCCGTCATCACGCCGAACCCGAAAACCTCGGGCGGTGCCCGCTGGAACCACCTGGCCGCGTGGGGTTATGCCTTGCGCCAGCCGGGCGGCAACGAAGCCAAAGCCAAGGATTTCCTCGGCAAACTGTATAAAAACGTGCCCGTGCTCGATTCTGGCGCGCGCGGCGCCACCACCACCTTCGTCGAACGGGGTATCGGCGACGTGCTGATCGCCTGGGAAAACGAGGCCTACCTGGCCGTCAAGGAACTGGGTCCGACCAAGTTCGACATCATCACGCCATCCGTCAGCATCCTGGCCGAGCCGCCCGTCGCCGTCGTCGACAAGTTTGCCGACAAGCACGGTACGCGCAAGGTGGCCGAGGCTTACCTGAACTACCTGTACACGGATGAAGCGCAAGACATTATCGCCAAGAACTACTACCGTCCGGCAACGGACAAGGCGGCGAAGAAATACGCGTCGCAGTTCGCCAAGGTCAACCTGTTCACCATCGAGCAAGTGGCCGGCGGCTGGACGGCAGCACAGAAGGCGCACTTTGCCGACGGCGGCATCTTCGACCAGATCTATCAGCCGAAGTAATCTTCACCGGCAGGCGGCAACGCTTGCCGGAATCGATCACGCAAGGACACATCATGGCGCTGCGCAGCTTTTCCGATTACCGGGTACTGATCGTGCCGGGCTTGCATAACAGCGGTCCCGAGCATTGGCAGAGCCGCTGGCAGCGCCTGTATCCGCAATTCGAGCGGGTCGAGCAGGATGACTGGAACGCTCCCGACCTGGCCACCTGGTCGGCGCGCCTGGATCAGGTGCGGCGGCAGGATGCACGTCCTACCCTGATCGTCGCCCACAGCTTCGGCTGCCTGACGACGGCGCACAGCCTGGCCCGCGACCCGCAGGGCGTGGCCGGCGTGCTGCTGGTGGGGCCGGCCGATCCCGACAAGTTTGGCGTGGCCAAGGCCTTGCCGCAAAAGCGGCTGCCTTGCCCCGGCATCCTGATCGCCAGCCAGACGGACCCGTGGATGACGGCCGAACACGCGGCGCAGTGGGCACGGCGCTGGAATTGCAAGTATATTGATGGCGGTGCGCTGGGCCATATCAACGCCGAGTCGCGCCTTGGTGACTGGGTCTATGGCCAGGCGCAACTGCAAACACTGTTTGATCTGGCGCAAAGCGACAAACGCCACCGTCAGGCAGCCTGATTCGACGCACATCCCATTGCCACACAACCTCTCAAGGAGATCACGATGACTTTACGCCTGGGCGATGTCGCCCCTGATTTTGAACAAGACAGCTCGATCGGCCCCCTCAAGTTCCACGAGTGGGCGGGCAATTCCTGGGTGGTGCTGTTTTCCCACCCGGCCGACTTCACCCCCGTGTGCACGACGGAACTGGGCTTGACGGCCAAGCTCAAGCCGGAATTCGACAAGCGCAACGTGAAGGCCATCGCCCTGTCCGTGGATGCGGCCGAGTCGCACAAGAGCTGGATCAAGGATATCGAAGAGACGCAAAACACGGTGGTGGGCTTCCCCATCATCGCCGACGTCGACAAGAAAGTATCGGTGCTGTACGACATGATTCACCCGGAACAGTCCGTCACGGCCACCGTGCGCTCCGTCTTCATCGTCGACCCGAACAAGAAAGTGCGCCTGATCCTCACGTATCCGCTGAGCACTGGCCGCAACTTCAATGAAATCCTGCGCGTCATCGACGCCCTGCAACTGACGGACGGCTACACGGTGGCCACGCCCGGCAACTGGAAAGATGGCGACGACGTCATCATTCCACTGACGGTGCAAGACCCGGACGTGATCAAGCAGAAGTATCCGAAGGGATTTACGGCAGCCAAGCCATACTTGCGCCTCACGCCGCAGCCAAACAAATAAGAGCACCGAAAAAACGTCCATGGCGTTGTTGCATTGCCTCGCCGTACATTCGTACTGTCTTCGGCAAGGCGCCTAGCCCTGAACGTTTTATTCGGCACTCTTGATCCCACAAAAACGCACCTGTCCGGTGCGTTTTTTTTCGCCCAGCATTTCCATCGGCAAGTATGCAAAATCCATCTAAGCAAATGAGAAATGGTTAGTTCTTTTTATAACGAATGCATGTGATTATTGCACTCTATAACTCAAAAATGTAATAAGAAGGAGTTTCTATGTCTGCAGCATCAGCAGCACCGCTCAAGGCGCGCGGAGCGCCGTTTCGGGTCATGCCGGGATTTAAGCTGTCACTGGGCTTCACGCTCTTTTACCTGGCCTTGATCGTTCTCATTCCGCTGTCGTCGGTGTTCCTGAAAACTTTCACCATGACATGGGACGCCTTCTTCAGCGCCGTCACGTCTGACCGCGTGATGGCGTCGTACCGCCTGACGTTTGGCGCTTCGCTGATCGCCGCCCTGTTGAACGTGGTGTTTGGCGGCATCCTGGCCTGGGTGCTGGTGCGTTACAAATTTCCCGGCAAGCGCATCATCGACGCGCTGGTCGACTTGCCGTTCGCCTTGCCGACGGCCGTGGCCGGCATCACCCTGACGGCCTTGTATTCGTCGAACGGCTGGTTCGGCCAGTTCATCGAAGGCGTGCTGGGCATCAAGGTGGCGTTCACGCCGCTGGGCGTGGTGGTGGCGCTGACCTTCATCGGTTTGCCCTTTGTCGTGCGCACCGTGCAACCGGTGCTGGAAGACGCGGAAAAGGAACTGGAAGAAGCGGCCGCCAGCCTGGGCGCCAATTCGCTGCAAACGTTTATCCGCGTCATCTTCCCCACGATCCTGCCATCCTTGCTGACGGGCTTTGCGCTGGCGTTTGCCCGCGCCACGGGCGAGTACGGTTCCGTGATCTTTATCGCCGGCAACATGCCGATGGTGTCGGAAATCACGCCGCTGTTCATTATTACCAAATTGGAACAATACGATTACGCAGGCGCCACGGCCATCGCCGTGGTGATGCTGGTGGTGTCTTTCCTGCTGTTGTTGACGATTAACCTGCTGCAAGCATGGACGCGCGGAAAGGCGAAGAAATCATGAGTACGAATACGACTAGCGTCGCTGGCGTGGACAATGCGCGCCCGGCAGTGCGCCGCTTCGAGCCGAATGTCGGCCCCGTCGTGCTGGAACCGTTGTGGGTACGCACGGTTCTGATCACCGTCGCCTTGCTGTTCCTGACGGCGTTCCTGATCGTGCCCCTGGTGGCCGTGTTCGCGGAAGCGTTCAAGAAGGGCTGGGAAGCGTATATCGCCGCCATCATCGACCCGGACGCGATTTCCGCCATTAAATTGACCCTGATCACGGCCGCCATCGCCGTGCCGCTGAACCTGGTGTTCGGCGTGGCCGCTTCCTGGTGCATCGCCAAGTTCGAATTCCGCGGCAAGAGCATCTTGCTGACCCTGATCGACTTGCCGTTTTCCGTCTCGCCCGTGATTTCCGGCCTGATCTATGTGCTGATGTTTGGCGCCCAGGGCTGGTTCGGCCCGTGGCTGCAGGCGCACGACATCAAGATCCTGTTCGCCGTGCCCGGCATCGTGCTGGCCACCATCTTCATCACTTTCCCGTTCGTGGCGCGTGAATTGATCCCGCTGATGCAGTCGCAGGGCAGCGAAGAGGAAGAGGCCGCCATCGTGCTGGGCGCCTCGGGCTGGAATACCTTCCGCCGCGTGACTTTGCCAAATATCAAGTGGGGTCTGCTGTATGGCGTGATCCTGTGTAACGCCCGCGCCATGGGCGAGTTCGGCGCCGTGTCCGTCGTGTCCGGCCATATCCGTGGCGAAACCAACACCATGCCGCTGCAGGTGGAGATTCTGTACAACGAGTACAACTTCGCCGCCGCGTTTGCCGTCGCCTCCCTGCTGGCCCTGCTGGCGCTGGTGACCCTGGCCTTGAAAGCTTTCATTGAGTGGCGTTTGAACGAGAGCAACGCCGACGATTCCGCCTTACGTTCCACGGAGCACTGATATGACCATCGCAGTTAAAAACATCCACAAGCGCTTCGGCGATTTCGTTGCCCTCGACAATATCTCGCTGGACTTTCCCGCCGGCGAACTGACGGCCTTGCTGGGCCCGTCCGGTTGCGGCAAGACCACCTTGCTGCGCATTATTGCTGGCTTGGAACATCCGGACAGCGGCCAGGTGCTGCTGGACGCGGAAGACGCGTCGAACCGCCATGTGCGCGAGCGCCAGGTCGGTTTCGTGTTTCAACACTATGCCCTGTTCAAGCACATGACCGTGTTCGAGAACGTGGCCTTCGGTTTGCGCGTGAAGTCGCGCAGCGAGCGCCCGTCGGAAGACCAGATCCGCCGCAAGGTCAAGGATTTGCTGGAACTGGTGCAGCTCGATTGGCTGGCCGACCGCTATCCGCCGCAATTGTCGGGCGGGCAACGCCAGCGCATCGCCCTGGCGCGCGCGCTGGCCGTCGAACCGCGCGTGCTGCTGCTGGACGAGCCGTTCGGCGCCCTGGATGCCAAGGTGCGCAAGGAATTGCGCCGCTGGCTGCGCCGCCTGCATGACGACTTGCACGTCACCAGTATTTTCGTCACGCATGACCAGGAAGAAGCGCTGGAAGTGGCCGACCAGGTCGTACTGATGAACAAGGGCACGGTCGAGCAACTCGGTTCCCCGGAACAAGTCTATAACCACCCCGCGTCGCCGTTCGTCTACGGTTTCCTCGGCAACGTCAACCTGTTCCACGGCCGCGTGCATGACGGCGTGATGGCCACGGGCGACGCCAGTTTCGAGGTGCCCGATTACGCAGGCGTGAGCGACAGCAAGGGCACGGCCTATGTGCGTCCGCACGACCTGGAAATCGACCGCTACACGCAGGGCGCGGAAGGCATCGTGGTGAAACTGAGCCGCGCGCATGCCATCGGCCCGCTGGCCCAGCTGGACTTGCAGCGCGTGGATAACAGCGAACTGATCGAAGCGGTGATGTCGAACGAGCGTTTTACCCATCTGCAGCTGAGGGAAGGCGAGACATTGGTTGTCCGCCCGAAACGCCTCCATGTATTTGTTGAACCCACCCGAACTTGATACAGGATAGCCATGAACTTTCAACAATTGCGATCGATCCGCGAAGCGGCCCGCCGCGGCTATAACCTGACGGAAGTGGCCAACGCCCTGTTCACGTCGCAACCGGGCGTGAGCCGGCAAATCCGCGAACTCGAAGACGAGCTGGGCGTGGTGATTTTCGAGCGCAACGGCAAGCGTTTGACGGGCTTGACGGAGCCGGGCAAGGGCATCCTGAAGATCGTCGACCGTCTCTTGATCGAGGCGGAAAACCTGCAGCAGGCCAGCCTCGAATACAGCGGCCAGACGAGCGGAACCTTGTCCGTGGCTGCCACGCACACGCAGGCGCGCTATGCGTTGCCGAAAGTGGTGCAAAGCTTCCGCGCCGCTTTTCCCGAAGTGCGTATTGCGCTACAACAAAGCGCGCCCGAGCACATCGCGGAATGGGTGCTGTCCGGCAAGACCGATATCGGCATCGCCACGGAAGGCTTGAGCCAGTTCCCCGACCTCGTGTCGTTCCCGTGCTACCGCTGGAGCCATCTGATCGTCGTGCCCGACGGCCATCCGCTGCTCGAGCACTCGCCCATCCGCCTGGAAGACCTGGCGAAGTATCCGCTGATTACCTACGACAAGGGTTTCACGGGGCGCGGCCATATCGACGACGCGTTTGCCAAGGCGGGCGTGGCGACCGATATCATCCTGACGGCCATGGATTCCGACGTCATCAAGCAATACGTGGCGCTGGGCCTGGGCGTGGGCATCGTCGCCTCGATGGCCTTCGACCATGGCCGCGACAAGGGGCTGCGGGCCGTGGAAGCGTCGCATCTGTTCGCCACCAACACGACGCGCCTGGCCGTGCGGCGCGGCGCCTACCTGCGCGCCTACGCCTACGAGTTCATCCTGCAGCTGGCGCCGGACTTGACGCGCGAAGATATCGACCGCGCCATGGCGGGCGAGGACGCCCTCTAGGCGATGGCCGCCCTTTGCGCGCGCGTCAGGCTGGCCACGGCGCGCGCGTGGCTATCGCGCACCAGTTCCGCCAGGTAATCGGACGGGAAGCGCGCCACGTCGACGATGGTCACCCAGTGAAATCGGCCCATGTAACGGGCCGGTTTCACGCCCGGCATGTCCGTCAGTTCGATAAAGCGTCCGGCGCTGGCGCGCAGGCTGAAGCGCCACTGTTCCGGCATGCTGGTTTTAAAGTACGCAAATTTTTTCCCCGCCACTTCATACACGAGGATGTTCGACGGCGCACCGTACAGCACGGCTTGCGCGCCGGGCAGGGCCGCGCAAACGTCTTTCAGTTCATCACTTGTCATTCGTCAACCGCCATGAATTGTTGCGTGTCGTGGTCAAAGGCGAACGCCGACCCGGCGGGCGCATCGAGCAGCGCAATGAAGCGGTCATCCACGCTGAGCACGGCGCCCAGCGACACGAGGGCCACGTTGGCGCTGTCGTTGATGTAGTCGTCGCTTTCATCGTTGGCCGTGAAGCGCCAGCCGCTGTCGTCGGCGTTGTCCGGCTCCTCGCGGTACAGATAGCCGACGGGCGCGCCGTCTTCCAGCACTTTTTTCGTGACGAAGCACAGGCCCGCATAGCGGTTGACGAGGTTATCGTCATCGTCGTGCTGCGTATTGATGATGTGGCGCGCTTCGAAGGCGACGGGGTCTTTGGCTTGCAGATCACGGATGTAGCCTGGCGTGTTGTCGAGCTTGCCGGTGAAGTGGCCATGCGGTTCGACCGTATCCACCAGCACCCACATGCGCTCGGCGCCCGGCGCCTGCGGATCGTCGCTGTGGAAGGCGAAGATCAGCTTGACCACCTCGCCGGGGCGCACCTGGGCGATGGCCTCGGGCGGCGATTTGTAGAAGGTGTAGGGATGGCGCGCCGCCAGTTCGGCGGCGTCGGCCAGGTGCCAGCTGGGCATGGTTATCCGTCATCAAGAAGAGTAAGGCCCATGGTAGCCGATTGCGTGCCAGGATGACCACGCCTACCTTCCGGCTTGCCGTTGCCGCAGGGCTACACCGCTATCTGGCATGTGCCGATCTACAACAATCCTGCTGCCAGGAGCGGCGCCCGGACATGGCAGGGAGGGCGGCATGCCCCGCGATAGCCGGCACCGGCTATAAACTGATGAGGCCAATTGAAAATGCCAATGGTAAAAATTGTTTCTTTTATTGTATTTCGATTTCCTGAATGATATCTTTTGCTCTGCGATGTGAAAATAGCAGAAAAATAACCAATATTGCATTTATAGAAATATTTATATCAGGGGAATATATGAACATGACCAAACGCGCGTTGCTGGGGCTTTGCCTGACCGCTGCGGCTTGCCTGGCGCCATTGGCCCAGGCGGCGAGCTGGGTGGAAATCACCGATCCTGCCATGGCGGGCTTCTCGGTGGGCGGCAAGACCGTCACCTATGGCAGCGTGGCAGCGGACTCGGTCTGGGTCTATGACGGCGCCAACCCGCCCGGCGCGCAAAGCGCGGCCGCCATCCAGAGTTTGGTCAGCAGCACGTTTGGCCTGCCGTCCAGCGGTACCGGCTCCTTGGTCTTTGCCGCCCAGGGCGACTTGGCCAGCAGCAACTCTGGTTCGTTCACCGTCAACTCCAGCTTTGACTACCTAGCCGTGCATTATGGCCGTGGCGAACTGTTGTTCCACTGGGACACGCCGCTGGCCGCCAATACGGTTGTCACCATTGCCAACCTGCCGCGTGGCCTGAGCAATTTCCGCGCGTTCAACTCGGTTTCGGCAGTGCCTGAGCCAGCGACCTACGGCATGCTGATGCTAGGCTTGGGCCTGGTCGGATTTGTCGCGCGCCGCCGCCGCGCCTGAGCCTGCAGCGCCTGCGGGCGCATGCGCTGACGCATGAAAAAAAGCCTGGAAACGCGATGCGTTCCAGGCTTTTTGCATGGCAGAGCGGCATTTACCAGCTATAGCCGGCCTTGGCGTAGTAATAGCGGCCGTTGAAGCCGTTCGGCGCGAAGCCGCTGTACGGCTGGGTGCCGCCATTGTTGAAGTTGCCCACGCTGGTGACCTGGTCAGGATAGCGGTTGGTGACGTTGTCGATGCCGGCCACCAGGCGCCAGTTCTTGCCCAGTTTCACGGAACCGGACACGTCCAGCACCCATTGCGGATCGTAATGCTGGTCTTGCAGGGCATTGTTTTGCGGCACGATGAAACTGCCGTAGCGCGTTACGACGCCGTGCGCATTCCAGATGCCGACGCTGTAGTCGGCGGCCAGGCTGAACTTGTCCTTTGGCGAACCGACGGTGGCGCGCTGGATGGTCTGGCGGTCGATCAGTTTCAGGTCGTTGGCCGTCAGGATGGCCGGATTGTCCGCCAGTTTCTGTACCGAGGTCTTGTTGTGGTTGTAGGCCACGGTCAAGTCCAGGCGGTCCTTGTCCTGCAAGTCGATGCGGTAGGTGCTGACGATGTCCACGCCTTCCGTGCGCGTATCGACGGCGTTGGTGAAATAGCGTCCTGCGCCCACCGGCGTGCCTTGCGCGGCGAGGATGTTTTTCAAAGTAGTGCTGAGTATCAGATTGGAGGAAAACAGGATACGGTCATCGATGTCGATGCGGTAGGCGTCGATCGTCGTCGTGAAGTTGCGCGTGGGCTGGAATTGCAGCCCCAGGCTGTAGTTGCGGGCTTTCTCCGCTTTCAGGTTTTGTGCGCCCAGTGCGCGCGCCTGCGGCGTGTTGACGGCAAAGGTGCCCGTTTCGATGGCCGTATTCGTGCCATTGATGACCTGAAAGTTGGTGGTGGTGATGGTGTAGTACTGCTGCGCCAGCGACGGTGCGCGGAAGCCACTCGACACGGTGCCGCGCAGGGACAGGGCGTCCGTGAAGGCATAGCGGGCCGAACCCTTGGCCGAGGTGGTGCTGCCGAAATCGCTGTAGCGCTCATGGCGCAGGGCCACGCCGCCGGACAGTTTTTTCGTCGCTTCCGCTTCCAGGTTGACGTAGATCGATTCATTGTGGCGGCTGTGGCTACCCGCGTTTTCGGGACGGAAGCCGGCAAAGCCCTGCGAACCGGTACCGGTATACGATGCTTGCTCGCCGGCGCCGATCGTGTATTTTTCATGGCGCGCTTCGGCGCCCACGGCCACCGTCAGCGGCCCCGTAAAGTAAGCGACGGGAAATTCGCGCGCCGCGTCGAGATTCAGGACGGTCTGCTCATTTTTCAGCGAGCCCACATAAAAGTGCGTGGGACTAGCTGCAGCCAGGTCTAAATTGACGGTATTGTCGAGATCCAGCTTGAACTTGTTGCTGCCGTAATTCAGGCTGGCATTCCAACGCCAGCCGGCCGCCTCGCCGCGCAAGCCCGTCACCAGCGACTGGTCGGTCAGGGTGCTGTTCTGGATCGGCAGGAAGCCTTCGGGGAAGATCGACGAGCGCGTGACGTATTGTCCATTTTTGTCCTTCACCAGGCCTGAGCGCCAGGTGGCGCCGGCCGAGGTGTCGCGCTGGCCGTAGCCGCCGAAGGCATACCAGTCGAGGTTGTCGCCGAGATGGTATTCGCTGTTGATGAAGACGGTAGCCGGCTTGCTCTCGGCATCGCCGTAGCGCAGGTTGACCTTGCCGTAGCGCGGTTCCAGCGGGTTGCTGAAATCGCGGCCGGCGCGGTTGGTGGGACCGCGATCGGCCACTTCCGCCGAGACGCGCACCCAGCCGTCCTCGCCCAGGGCGAAGCCGGCCGAACCCTTGATGGATTTCTGCTTGCCGTCGCGTTCCTGCGTCTGGCCATAACCCACTTCGATGTCGCCGCCGGCCGCGCCTTTTTTCAGGATGATGTTGATCACGCCGGCAATCGCATCGGAACCGTACTGGGCCGCCGCACCATCGCGCAGCACTTCCACGTGGTCGATGGCGGCCAGGGGGATGGCGTTCAGGTCGACGGGCGCCGAGCCGCGGCCCAGGGTGCCGTTGACGTTGACGACGGCCGACGTGTAGCGGCGCTTGCCGTTCACCAGCACCAGGGTCTGGTCGGGCGACAGGCCGCGCAGCTGGGCAGGGCGCACGGCGTCGCTGCCATCGGCACCCGTCGGACGGGGGAAGTTCATCGATGGCAGCAGGCGCGCCAGCACGGTGGCCAGTTCGGCCGAGCCCGTGCTTTGCAGGTCGCGCGAGGTGAGGATGTCGATCGGCGATTCGGAATCGATGGTGCGGCGGTTCTTGGCGAAGGTGCCGGTGACAACCACCGATTGCAATTCGCCTTCGGCCGGCAGCTCTTGCTGCGCTTGCGCCTGCATGGGCAGGCTGAAGCAGGCGATCAGGCTGGCGGCGATAACGGTTTTCACGGGCAGGGCGGGAAGCTGGGAGCGGGCGTTGCTTGAACTCATCGACGATATCTCTTCGGTTGGTGGTTACGCGGACCATGGCGGTCCGACGATGAAATCAGATTAACAGTGGGCACGTGGCGTGCTTACGAATCGTTCTGTCTATCGATATGCAATAAATATCTGAAACACGTCAACATGGCGCGAGTAGCGCATATGGCCTCGTTTCCAGCATACGGCCGGGCAAGGCAAGGCCGCAATGCTGCACAGCAGTAAATTGCCAGCTGTTGTATAAAAACGACTATCTGCGAGAAGAGGGGGGAGCCTGGCGGCGGCATGCGCCGCCAGACGCAGGGCGGTTACTGCCCTGGATTGGGCGCGCTGGCGTGGATGGCGTCGACGGCCGCCACCAGTTCCGGCGACAAAGTGACTTGATGGGCGTCGATATTTTGCTGCAACTGCTCCACGCTGGTGGCGCCGATGATGGTGGAGGCCACGAACCAGCGCGTGTAGCACCAGGCCAGCGCCAGTTGCGCCGGCGTCAAGCCGTGCGCGCGGGCCAGCGCCGCATACTGGCCGGCGGCCGCGATGGTGGCGGGGCGCACGTAGCGGGGACTCCAGCCGGCCGGAAAGCGCGTCAGGCGGCCCTTGGCTTGCGGATCGTCGAGGTATTTCGCCGTCAGCTGGCCGAACGCCAGCGGGCTGTAGGCCAGCAAGCTGACATTTTCCCGGTGGCAGGTTTCGTCGAGCAAACTCGTCTCGAAATGGCGCGCCGTCAGGTTGTACAGGTTCTGGATGGAGGCGATGCGCGGCAAGCCCTTCAGTTCCGCCTGCTTGATGTATTCGCACACGCCCCACGACGATTCGTTCGACACGCCGATGTGGCCGATCTTGCCTTCGTCGACCAGCTTGCCCAGCACGGCCAGCGTGTCTTCGATGGCGACGCAAGCGTGCTCCTTGCGCGGGTTGTATACGCTGGCGCCGAAGATGGGCAGGTTGCGGCTGGGCCAGTGCAATTGATACAGGTCAATGTGCTCCGTCTGCAGCCGGCGCAAGCTGTCTTCGACGGCGGCGCGGATGTTGACCGCGTCGTGGTCCGTCTTGCCCTTGCGTATCCAGTGCATGCGCGAATTCGGCCCGGCCACCTTGCTGGCCAGCACGATGTTGCCGCGCTTGCCGCTTTTCTTCAGCCAGCTGCCGATATGGCGCTCGGTGCTGCCCTGCGTCTGCGCGCTGGCCATCACCGGATACATCTCGGCCGTGTCGATGAAGTTGATGCCCCGTTCCAGCGCGTAATCGAGCTGGCTGTGCGCTTCGGCTTCCGTGTTCTGTTCGCCGAAGGTCATCGTGCCCAGGCAGATCCTGCTGACTTCCAGGCTGCTGGTACCCAGCTTGATCTTTTCCATGCGCCGTCCTTAGCGGGCCTGCTTGCCGTGCAGCGCGCGCGCGCAATCCTTGATCAGCGCGGGACCGGCGTAAATCAGACCGCTGTACAGCTGCACCAGTTGCGCGCCCGCCTCGAACTTGGCCACGGCGTCGCTGCCCTGCATGATGCCGCCCACGCCGATGATGGGCAGCGCGTCGCCCAGTTCCGCCTTCAGCAGGCGGATGACATTGTTCGACAGCTCGAACACGGGCGCGCCCGACAGGCCGCCCGCTTCCGCGCCGTGCGGCATGCCTTCGACGGCGCTGCGCGACAGGGTCGTGTTGGTGGCGATGACGCCGTCGATCTGGTGGCGCGTGAGCGACTCGGCGATGCTCTTCACCTGTTCGCCATCCATGTCCGGCGCGATTTTCAGGGCCAGCGGCACGTAGCGCTTGTGCTTGTCCGCCAGGCGCGCCTGGGCATCTTTGAGCTGCGACAGCAGGGCGTCGAGTTCCGACGCGCCCTGCAGCTGGCGCAAATTCTTGGTGTTCGGCGACGAGATGTTCACCGTCACATAGCTGGCGTAGGGGTAGACTTTTTCCAGGCACAGCAGGTAGTCGTCGGCCGCGCGCTCGATGGGCGTGTCGGCGTTCTTGCCGATGTTCAGGCCCAGCACGCCGGCGCGGTTCTGGTAGAACTTCGACGCCTGCACGTTGGCGACAAACGCGTCCACGCCGCCATTGTTAAAGCCCATGCGGTTGATGATGCCCTGCGCCTGCGGCAGGCGGAACATGCGCGGTTTCGGGTTGCCCGCCTGCGCGCGCGGCGTGACGGTACCCACTTCGATGGAGCCAAAACCCAGGTCGGCCAGCGCGTCGATGTAGGCGCCGTCCTTGTCCAGGCCGGCGGCCAGGCCGACCGGGTTCGGGAAGGTGATGCCCATCACCGTGCGCGGGTCCGCCGCCGGTTTGCCGGCCAGCTTCGTCAAGCCCAGCGCGCTGGCGCGTTTCAGGGCGGGCAGGGTGAGATGGTGGGCCGCTTCGGCATCCATCGAAAACAGCAAGGGGCGGGCGAGGGAGTACAGGAATTTTTCAGACATGGGGCGCTTTGAGTAGGTATGCGGGCTGCCGGGAAGGGCTGGCGGCGCGCGAAATAAGTGGCGTATTTTACCGTGTTCCGCGCGGCTGCCGGGTGTATAGTTCTTGTTGGTCTAATGCAATATTGAATCCTTGATAATTCGCATTCGACCGTGGACCTTCCTGTTTTTTCTCTGTTCTGTTGACTTCATAAGCGAGACATCGATTGAAAAAGACACGCATCCTGACCGCCATCGCGGCCGCCAGCGCACTGCTGCTGAGCCATCCGGCCCTGGCCCTGCCCAATACGCAAGACACCCGCATGCTGAGCGAACCTGCCGTCTCCAGCCGCCACATCGCCTTCATCTATGCGGGCGACGTATGGCTGTCGAACCTCGATGGCGGCGGCGCGCGGCGCCTGACCTCCGACCTGGGCGACAAATCGAACCCCGTGTTTTCGCCCGACGGCAGCCTGATCGCGTATAGCGCCAACATCGACGGCAATGTCGACGTGTATGTGATCGCGGCCGCCGGCGGCGTGCCGCGCCGCCTGACCTTCCACCCGGGTGTTGATCTGGCGCAATCGTTCACCCCCGATGGCCAGTCCGTGATGTTCACCTCGCCCCGCGCCGCCTTCAACAACCGCTTCCAGAAGCTGTTCACGGTGCCGGTGGCGGGCGGCGTGGAAACCCAGCTGGAAATCCCCAACGCGTCGCGCGCCACGTATTCGCCCGATGGCCAGCGCATCGCCTACAACCCGCTCGCGCCCGCCTTCAAGCAGTGGAAGCGCTACCGGGGCGGCACCAATTCCTGGCTGTGGCTGTTTTCGTCCAGCGACAAATCGATTGAAAAAATCCCCCAGCCCACCACGCGCTCGAACGACGTCGATCCCATGTGGATCAAGGATACCGTGTACTTCCGCTCGGACCGCAACGGCGAATTCAACCTGTTTTCCTACGACGTCAAGACGAAAGCCGTGCGCCAGTTGACGCAGCACAAGGATTTCCCCGTGCTGAACGCGTCGGCGGCGAACGGCACCATCGTCTACGAGCAGGCCGGTTATCTGCACTCGCTCGACATCGCCAGCGGCCAGGCGCACAAGCTGGCCATCGCCGTGGCCAGCGACCTGGGGCAGGCGCGCCCCCGCTGGGTCAAGAACGCGAAATACATCCGCGACGCCTCGATTTCGCCGTCGGGCGCGAGGATCGCCTTCGAGTACCGGGGCGAGATCGTCACCATTCCCGCCGACAAGGGCGACGTGCGCAACCTGACGCAGACGGCCGGCGCCCACGAGCGCACGCCGATCTGGTCGCCCGATGGCCGCTCGGTCGCATATTTCTCGGACGAGTCGGGAGAATATGAACTGCATGTGCGCTCGCAGGACGGCAAGGGCGCCGTGAAAAAGCTCAAGCTCAATGGCAGCGGTTTCTATGACAACGCCGTCTGGTCGCCCGACAGCAGGAAGATCGCGTTTGCCGACAATGGCTGGAGCATGTATGTGATCGATGTCGGCACGGGCAAGGTGCAAAAAATCGCCACGGAGCCGATGTATGGCGTCGACAAGAGCATGCGCGCCGCGTGGGCGCCCGACTCGCGCTGGCTGGCCTATACGCTCAATTCGCCCACCTACACGCGCAGCGCCTACATCTATTCCGTCGAGCAGAACAAGTCGATGCCCGTGACCGACGGCTTGTCCGACGTGGCCCAGCCCGTGTTCGACAAGAGCGGCAAATACCTGTACTTCTTCGCCTCGACGAATGCTGGCCCCAGCAACAACTGGTTCTCGCAGCAGAACGAAGACAATCTGGTGACGCGCACCGTGTGGATGGCCGTGCTGCGGCGCGACTTGCCATCGCCCCTGATCAAGGAAAGCGACGAGGAAAAGGCGGCCGGCGCGGAGAGTAAAAAAGACACGGTAAAGGGGGAAGCGGAAGCGAAGAGCGAGCCGAAGGTCGATCCGAAGACGGGGCGCGACGACCCGAAAGTGGTCGTCGCGCCGGTGGCGCCGATCCACATCGATTTCGACGGCATCGCCACGCGCATCGTCGACTTGCCGCTGCCGGCCGCGCAATTCTCCAGCCTGACGGCTGGCGCTGCGGGGCAAATCTTCCTGCTGCGCGAAAGCGACGGCAAGAAGGCCGTGCAGCGCTTCGATCTGAAGGAGCGCAAGGCGGAAACCGTGGTGGCGGAAGCCGATGATTTCGAAGTCTCGGCCGACGGCAAGAAGCTGCTGTACCGCCAGAAGGACAATTGGGCCATGGGGTCGGCCACGGGCAAGCTGCTGGCGCCGGGCGAGGGCAAGATCAAGGTCGACGCCATCGAAGTGAAGGCCGATCCGCGCGCCGAATGGACGCAGATTTTCAACGAGGTGTGGCGCATCAACCGCGATTACTTCTATGACCCGGGCATGCATGGCGTGGACTGGAAGGCCATGCGCGACAAGTACGCCGTGTTCCTGCCCGAGCTGTCCAGCCGCGCGGATCTGAACCGATTGATACAGTGGATGTGCAGCGAGCTGGCCGTGGGGCACCACCGGGGCGGCGGCGGCGACGATTTTATCGAGGCAAAGAAAGTGCCGGGGGGCTTGCTAGGCGCCGATTATGAAGTGCGCGACGGCCATTACCGCTTCAAGAAGGTGTATGGCGGCTTGAACTGGAATCCGGCCCTGCGCGCGCCGCTGACGGAGCCGGGCCTGAACGTCAAGGCGGGCGAATACCTGCTGGCCGTCGACAGTCGTCCTTTGCTGCCGCCGACGAATATCTACAGCGCCTTCGAGAACACGGCCGGCAAGGCCATCGACCTGACCGTGGGACCGTCGGCCGACGGCAAGGGCGCGCGCACGATCACCGTGGTGCCCGTGCCGACCGAGGATGCCTTGCGCAACCGCGACTGGATCGAAGGCAATATGCGCAAGGTCAATGCGGCCACGGGCGGCAAGGTGGCGTATGTGTACGTGCCGAATACGGCGGGGCTGGGCCATACCTACTTCAAGCGCTATTTCTTCCCGCAGGCGGACAAGCAGGCCATCATCGTCGACGAGCGTTTCAACGGCGGCGGTAGCGTGGCCGATTACTACATCGAGATCCTGCAGAAGAAGGAAATCGCCTGGTGGACCATGCGCTACGGCGCCGACATGAAGACGCCGTCCGCGTCGATCCAGGGGCCGCGCGCCATGCTGATCGACGAGACGGCCGGTTCGGGCGGCGACCTGCTGCCGTGGATGTTCCGCAAAAACAACATGGGCCCGCTGATCGGCAAGGCGACGTGGGGCGGCCTGGTGGGTGTACTGGGCTTCCCCGTGCTGATGGACGGAGGCTTCATCACGGCGCCGAACCTGGCGTTCTGGACGCGCGAGAATGGCTGGGGCGTGGAAAATGAAGGCGTGCCGCCCGATATCGACGTCGAGCAAACGCCGGCCGACGTCATCGCCGGGCGCGATCCGCAGCTGGAAAAGGCGATCGAGGTGATCCAGGCCGAACTGGCGAAGAATCCGCCCGTGCAGCCCAAGCGTCCGGCGTTTCCGGACAAGAGCAAGTAAAGGGGATCAAAGGAGATCAATAAGAAAAAGGGGCGCAAGCCCCTTTTTTTACAGGATGACCCACTGCCCCTTGATGCGTGCTTCCAGCGGCTTGAAGTTGATCTTGTACGCCATCTTCGGGCTTTGCTTTATCCAGTAGCCCAGGTAGATGTAGGGCAGGCCCAGTTCGCGCGCCTGGGCGATTTGCCACAGCACGTTGTAGGTGCCGTAGGAGGCGCCCGGCACGTCCGGATCGAAAAAGGTGTAGACGGACGACAGGCCGTCGGCCAGCACGTCGATGATGCTGACCATGCGCAGGATGCCTTCGGCATCGCGAAACTCCACCAGGCGCGTATTGACCCGGCTTTGCAGCAGGAATTGCGCATACTGGTCGCGGCTGTCCTGGTCCATGCCGCCGCCCGCGTGGCGTGTGCTCTGGTAGCGCAGGTACAGCTCGTAGTGCTCGTCGAGGAAGGACAGGGTGGCCACGCCCGCCTGCAGGTCGGCGTGGCGGCTCCAGGCGCGGCGCTGGTTGCGGTTCGGGGTAAACTCGCCCGTCACGACGCGCACGGGTATGCAGGCCTGGCAGCCATCGCAATACGGGCGGTAAGTAAAAATGCCGCTGCGGCGAAAGCCGTTGCGCACCAGTTCCGAATACACGTCGCTGTTGATCAGGTGCGAGGGCGTGGCCACCTGCGAGCGGGCCTGGCGGTCGTCCAGGTAGCTGCACGGGTAGGGCGCCGTCGTGTAGAACTGCAGGGTGGCAAACGGTAGTTCGTTCAGGTGCGTCATGCTGATCCTGTCTGGTCTGTCCGCGGCAATGGAAGTCTGCGTGGAGATATCATAGCTTTTTTATGCCGGCGGTGCAGCCTGCCAATCCGTGATTTGCGCTGCTTCAATGGCGACGCGCACGTGGGCCAGGAAGCGCGCGCGCGAAATGGGCGCCGCGCCCAGCGACGCCAGGTGTCTTGTTTCTTGCTGGCAGTCAATCATGGCCACGCCGCGGTCCTTCAGGAAGCGCACGAGGTGCGCCAGCGCGATCTTCGAGCCATCCGTCACGCGCGCGAACATCGACTCGCCATAGAACATGCGCCCGATCGACACGCCATACGCGCCGCC
Source organism: Janthinobacterium sp. SUN026 (assembly GCF_030397625.1). NCBI lineage: Bacteria > Pseudomonadati > Pseudomonadota > Betaproteobacteria > Burkholderiales > Oxalobacteraceae > Janthinobacterium > Janthinobacterium sp. SUN026. The sequence continues at coordinate 789,530 of NZ_JAPQNU010000001.1, forward strand.
CACCAGTTCCCCGTCCAGCCACAGTTCCGACGAGTGCGCGTAGCCCAGCTTATGCAAGCCCGTGTAGCCGGCGATGATTTCGTCGGAAATCCACGTTCCCGGGCCATCCTTGCGCGGCGCGGCGCAGGCGCGCATGACGGCGTCGAAATCGCCGTCGAAGCGCAGCTGCCAGCGCCCGTCCGTGGCGGCGCTGCGTTCGACCTTGCGGATCGCCTTGGCCAGGCTGTCGGAGACCTTGAAATGCTCCGTCATCAGCACCATGCGCGGATCGGTGCTCCACCACAAAATAGGCTGGCCTTCGGAAAACCAGGGGAAGATGCCGCGCCGGTAGGCGTCGAGCAGGCGCGCGGGCGACAGGTCGGCACCGGCCGCCAGCAGGCCGGGCGCCTCGTCGGTCAGGGCGCGCGAGACGTCGGGGAACGGGGTGTGGATGTCGAGCCAGGGAATCATGCGGCGTCAAAGGTGGCAGGTGAGGGGAGCTTATTCTGCATCCGTGCGTGCCATCGGGCGCGTGATGTCGCCCGTATGCACGCCGTAGCTGCCGCCTTCGCGGATTTTCACGCGGTCGGCAAAGAACAGTTCCAGGGTGGCGCGGATGGTGGGGAAGGCCAGGTCATCCCAGGGAATCTGCGCTTCCGTAAACAGCTGCACGTCCAGGCTTTCGATGCCCGGTGCGAAATCGAGGTCGCGCAGGCGCGCCAGGTAGAACAGGTGCACCTGGTGCACGCGCTGCACGTTCAGCAGCGAGAACAGGGGCCCCAGTTCGATATTGGCGCCCGCTTCCTCCACCGTTTCGCGCTCGGCCGCATCCGACGTCGTTTCATCGTTTTCCATGAAGCCGGCCGGCAGGGTCCAGTAGCCCAGGCGCGGTTCGATGGCCCGCTTGCACAGCAAGACCTGCAACTGGCCATCCTCTTCCCAGACGGGAATCGAGCCGACCACCATTTTCGGGTTCTGGTAATGGATGGCGTCGCAGTTGGCGCACACATAGCGCGGGCGGTTGTCGCCTTCCGGGATGGACAGGCTGACAGGATGGGCGCATTCGGAGCAGAATTTCATGGGCGGGCTTAGGAAAAGAATGATGTCTAGTGTAACGCTTACTGTACACCGCTTACTGTACACCGATTGCGTGCGGCGTGGCGTGACCGGCGGACACAATGCCAACCGGCAATTGGCGAAGCTGCTTGACGCCCTTTGGAACGCATTTTTAATAAAATGGCTCTATTGCAGTCAAAGTTGAGATAGCTATTGCCTAAGCCGCCTGTTTGCCCTTATAATTCTTGTGCGGGGTGGAGCAGTCTGGCAGCTCGTCGGGCTCATAACCCGAAGGTCACAGGTTCAAATCCTGTCCCCGCAACCAATACCGGAAAGCCGCTGATTCTTGCAAAAGATCGGCGGCTTTTTTCATTTCCGCCTGGCGCACCCCATCATCTGCCTATCGGCAATCTTCGCGAGGCGGGGCGCGCATGCAATTGTCAAATCTTGCCCTTTACGCCTCGCAACAATCTGGTATATAATTCTGCTGCGGGGTGGAGCAGTCTGGCAGCTCGTCGGGCTCATAACCCGAAGGTCACAGGTTCAAATCCTGTCCCCGCAACCAATTCGAAGCCGCTGATTCCTCGCAAGAGGGTCAGCGGTTTTTTCGTTGTGCGGCGGTGTTTACTCTGGCAGCTGGCGCGCATACACGACCAGCCGCAGGTGGCGGTCCGCATCGATGGTCAGCGAGGTGTGCTCATATGCGATGCCTTCGCCGCCGACGTCCAGGCAGCGCACGCCGGCACATGGCGCATGCACGTCGTGGCGGCGCCACCACAGCTTGAATTCGGGCGAGACTTTTTCCAGTTCGTCCACCAGCGCGTGAATGTCCGCTTCCTGCGTGGCGCGCGCATAGTCGCGGCGAAAGCTCGACAGCATCAGTGGCGCCTGCTCTTCCCAGCCGATGAAGCGCGAGCGCAGCAGCGGATCGGTAAACAAGAGCCATAGCAGATTGCGCCGCGCCGGCACATGCGCGCCGAAGCCGAACAGGGCGTCCGCGCCCGCATTGAACGCCAGCACGTCCCAGCGCAGGTTGAGCACATACGCGGGATGCGCCAGTTCGTGCATCAGGCGGCGCACCGGCGGCGGCACCACGCAAAACGTCTTGCCCTCTTCGGCCGGCGGACGCGCATGCGCGAGCAGGAACAGGTGGCGGCGTTCGCCCGCGTCCAGTTTCAGCACTTCGGCCAGCTTGTCGAGAAAGGCGCTGGAGACGCCGATGTCGCGCCCCTGCTCCAGCCAGGTGTACCAGGTCAGTCCCACGCCGGCCAGCGCCGCCACTTCTTCGCGGCGCAAGCCGGGCGTCCTGCGCCGCCCGCCGCCGGGCAAGCCCACGTCTTCCGGCGACAGGCGTGCGCGGCGCGCCTGCAGGTAGGCGGCCAGTTCGTGGCGGGTGCGGGCCAAAGTGCGCATGATGCTGCCTTTCCGGTAAGCCTGTTGCTATCAGTAATAGCATAAACAGTTAAATTGTAATTGTTTATATTGTATTCCAGAATGCCTGCTTTCTTCCCGAAGGCTTGCCCATGTCCGACTATTCTTCTCACGCCAGTACTGGCACTTCCGCCGCCGTGCTGCCCGCCACCGTCTATCTGATCGCCGTGGGCGCGTTCGCGCTGGGCATGGCGTCGTATGTGACGGCAGGCCTGATGCCGATGATCGCCGGCGCGTTTTCCGTTTCGCTGGCGATGGCGGCGCAGCTGGTGACGGCGTTTACCCTGGCCTATGGCCTCGGATCGCCGCCGATGGTGGCTTTGCTGCCGGCGCGCGCGCAGCGCTCTGGCCTTTTGGTCGCCCTGGGCGTGTTCGTGCTGGCGAACGGGGCCAGCGCGCTGGCGCCCGGTTTCAGCAGTCTGCTGGCATGGCGCGCCATCGCCGGCATCGGTGCGGGCGTGTATCTGGCGCTGGGCATCGCGGCGGCGGCCGGCGTGTCGGCGCCGCAGCAGCGGGGCAAGGCCATCGGCGCGATCATGGGCGGCATGGCGGGCGGCACGGTGCTGGGCGTGCCCTTGAGTTTGCTGCTGGCGCAGCAGCTGGGCTGGGCCGCGGCCCTGTGGCTGGTGGCGCTTCTCGGTGCGCTGGCGCTGGCGGGCTTGCTGTGGAAGCTGCCCGCGCTGCCTGCCGCATCGTCCGCGCCGGCCATTTCGCTGCGCCGCAAGCTGGCCTTGCTGGCCGACGGGCAGGTGCTGGCCATCCTGCTCGTGTCGCTGCTGGCGGCCATCGCCAGCCTGGGCATGTACACCTTCATTGCGCCGCTGCTGGCGTGGTCGGCGCAGGGCGCAGCGATCTCCGCCACGCCCTTCCTGTGGGCCTGGGGCGTGGGGGGGATCGTTGGCAGCGTGCTGGTCGGGCCATGGGCGGACAAGGTGGCGGCGCCGAAACTGACCTGGCTCATCTTGCTGCAGCTGGCGCTGGCCTTGGGCGCGCTGCCGCTGGCGGCCGGCTGGTCGGCCTGGCTGATGCTGGCGCCTATCGTGCTGTGGGGCGCGGCCGGCTGGGCCCTGCAAGTGCCGCAAAACCAGCAATTGCTGGCCGTGCGCGCGCGCCAGGGCGACGGCAATCTGGCCATCGCCCTCAACGAATCGGCGCTGTACCTGGGCAGCGCCATCGGCGCCGCCACGGGCGGGGTGCTGCTCCTGCTGGACTGGCCCATGTGGCTGCTGGCGGCCGCCGCCGCCCTGGTCGCCGCCGCCTCCTTGCTGCTGCAGTTGCCGGCGGCGCGGCGCGGCTAGCCTTTCTTCGCCAGTTGCATGCCCACGGGCAGGGCGCGGATGCGCTTGCCCGTAGCGGCGAAGATGGCGTTGCACAGGGCGGGCGCGATGGGCGGCGTGGCCGGCTCGCCCACGCCGCCCAGCTCCATGTCCAGGGTGCCCGGCACCAGGTGCGTGTGGATCACGCGCGGCGCGTCGGCGGCGCGCAGCACGGCGTAGTCGTGGAAATTGCTTTGCTCGACCCGGCCATTTTTAAAGCTGATTTCGCCGCTCATGGCCAGGGACAGGCCCATGATGCAGGCGCCCTCGATCTGCGAGCGCACGCGGTCCGGGTTGATCTGCGGGCCGCAATCCATGGCGATGTCGACCCTGGGCACGATGACTTCGCCGGCCGCATTGATCTCCACTTCGATCACGGCCGCCACATAGGTAACGAAACTGTAGGACACGGCCAGGCCCAGGCCCCGTCCCTTGGGCAGCTTGCGGCCCCAGCCCGCCTTGGCCGTCGCCAGCTCGATCACGTGGCGCATGCGGCCGATATCGACCGGATACTTCGCCGGATCTTCGCCATAGTTCCAGCCGTCGGACAGGTCGGCCGGGTTGATCTTGCGCGCGGGGCCCAGGAGCGCCAGCAGGTAGTCGCGGTGGTCCTTCTTCGCCGCATGCGCCAGTTCGGCCGTGAACGACTGGATGGCGAAGGCGTGCGGGATGTTCGACACGGAACGGAACCAGCCGATGCGCGTGTGGGCCGGCACTTCGGGCACTTCGACGCGGATGTTCGCAATGGCGAACGGCACGTTGATGGCCGACATGCCCAGTTCGAACGGCGCCTGTTTGTTCGCGCCGGCGGCAAAGGTCGACGTGATGGTGGGCGCGGCCGTACGGTGCAGCCAGGCCGTCGGCATGCCTTTCGCGTCGAGCGACGCTTCCAGCCGTTCGACCGATACCGTATGCAGGTAGTCGTGCTGCAGGTCGTCGTCGCGCGTCCACGTCAGCTTGACGGGCGCGCCATCCATGGCTTTCGACAGCAGCGCCGCCTCGACGGCGAAATCGGGTTTCGATTTGCGCCCGAAGCCGCCGCCGAGCAGGGTCACGTGGACGGTCACGTCGTCATACGTCAGGCCCAGGGCCTTGGCCACGTTGCTGCGCGTCGCCTGCGGCGCCTGCACGCAGGCCCACACTTCGGCCTTGCCGTTGGCGATGCGCACGGTGGCGGCGGGCGGCTCCATGGTGGCGTGGGCCAGGTGGGGCAGATAGTACTCGGCGCTGAATTTTCGCGCGGCGGGAGCTGCGGCCAGTGTCGCCACCGTCTTGCCCTGGTCGCGCGCCGGGCTGGCCGGCTGGCGCACGGCCGCTTCCAGCGTCTTGCGGAAGGCTTTCGAATCGTAGCCGCCGTTCGGACCGTCGTCCCATTCCAGCACCAGCGCTTCGCGGCCCTTGATGGCGGCCCAGGTGTTGCTGGCGATGACGGCCACGCCGCCCAGGGGATTGAACATGGCCGGCGGCGGGCTGCCCGCCAGTTCGACGATGCGCAGCACGCCCGGCACTTTCAGGGCCGCCGTCTTGTCCACGCTTTTCAGCTTGCCGCCGAAGACGGGCGGACGGGCGATGACGGCGTACGCCATGCCGTCGAGGCGCGTGTCGATGCCGAAGTGGGTGTTGCCCGTGACGATGTCGTGCAAGTCGATGCCGCGCGTGCTGGTTTGCCCGATGTAGCGCAGCTCGCCCGCCGTTTTCAGGCTGATGCGCGCGCGTGGCGGCACGGGCAATTTGGCCGCTTCTTCGGCCAGCGCCCCGAAGGACAGCGAGCGTCCGCTGGCCGCATGCACGACCGCGTGATTGACGGCTTTCACCTCGGTGACGGGCACGTCCCAGCGCACGGCGGCCGCCGTTTCCAGCATCAGGCGCGCCGTGGCGCCCACGTGGCGCATGGCGCGGAACGAGTGGCGCATGCTGCGCGAACCGTCCGTATCCTGGCTGCCGTAGCGCGCTTCGTCGGCGGGCGCCTGCTGCACGCGCACCTGCGCCCAGTCGGCGCCCAGTTCGTCGGCCGCCACCATGGGCAGGCTGGTACGGATGCCCTGGCCCATTTCGGAGCGGTGCGCCACGATGGTGACGATGCCGTCGGCGCCGATCGACAGGAAGACCAGGGTGTCGTTGACCACGCCGCCAGCCATATTGTCGCCGCCGTATTTGACGGCATCGGCCGCCATCACGAGGCCGGAAGGACCGGCCACCAGGGTCAAGCCGGCCAGCGCGCCGGCGGCCTTGAGCCAGTTGCGCCGCGCAGGTGAATGTGCTGCGGCAGTGTCATGGATGCTCATTTGGCCGCTCCTTTTGCGTGGATGCTGCTTGCGGCCTGCTTGATGGCCGCGTGGATGCGCGTGTAGGTGCCGCAGCGGCAGATATTGCCGCTCATCGCTTCGCGGATTTGCTGGTCGTTCGGTCTCGGCGTCTTGTGCAGCAGGGCCGTGGCCGACATGATTTGCCCGGCCTGACAGTAACCGCATTGTGGCACGCCGTGTTCCTGCCAGGCTTGTTGCAGCGCAAGGCCGACCTTGTCTTCGCCCACCGCTTCGATGGTGGTGATCTTCTTGCCGGCGGCGGCCGACATGGGCGTCACGCAGGAGCGGATGGCTTCGCCATCGAGGTGCACGGTGCAGGCGCCGCACAGGGCCATGCCGCAGCCGAATTTGGTGCCGGTCATGCCCAGTTCGTCGCGCAGGGCCCACAGCAGGGGCGTGTCTTCAGGCAGTGCAAGGTCGTGCTGCTTGCCATTGATGGTCAGGGTCGTCATGTGTATTCCTCGGAGTGGGGATGGTGCGGGACAGCGCGACGGCCATCCGCCAAACGGATTAGCTCATCAGTAGGGGATGGTAGCACCGGCCGGCCTGCGCTGCAGGAGATGGCGCCGGTGGCATACTGCGGCTTCTGATATCGGAGTTTTCCATGACATACCTCACAACGGCGCCGGGCTTGCCCGACATCCTCGCTCCCGGCTTGCAGGTGGTTTTTTGCGGCCTCAATCCCGGCGTGGACGCGGCGGCGGCCGGCCACCATTTTCTCGGCCGCGGCAACCGCTTCTGGCCCGTGCTGCACCTGGCCGGCTTCACGCCGCACCTGGTGGCGCCGCAGGACGATGTCAGCGTGCTCGGTTTCGGGCTGGGCTTGACGGCGGCCGTCGTGCGCCCGACCAGCCGCGCGGACCAGGTGGGGGCGGACGAATTCGCGCAAGCGGCGGCGGGCCTGCGGCACAAGCTGGCATGGGCGCAGCCGCAGTGGATCGCCTTCCTGGGCAAGGCCGCTTACGCGGCGATGACGGGAAAACGCCAGTTGGAGTGGGGTGAGCAGCCAGAGCGCTTCGGCGGCGCGCGCGTGTGGATCTTGCCCAATCCGAGTGGCCTCAATCGCGGCTATTCGAAGGAGCGGCTGGTCGACGCATATGCGGAACTCAAGCGCGCGCTGGGCTGATGCCGGGCTGGCGTTCAGCGCACTTGCGCATGGATGGAGGGGCTTAGCGGGCTTGCTCCAGCTGCGCGTACACGGCGTCGGCGATCTTGCCCAGTTCCCGTTTGGGCAGGCTCGCCGAGAGGGCATAACCGAGCTGGCCGTCGATCCAGTAAAACACGCTCAGGTCCTTTTCCTGCGTATAGCGGAAAGCCGTTTCCTGCCTGCCCGCCCGTTCCTTGGCCACGTACAGGGTCAGGCGCTTGCCACCGCCATCTTCGTACATGAATTGCGCCACGGGGCCATCGCCATCGCCGGGCAGCAAGCGCCCGCCGATCAGGTGATAGCCGAGTGGCGACAGCGCGGGCGGCTGCAGTTGCGTGCCCAGGCGTTTCGACAGCCATTGCACCAGGTGCGCTTCCTGCGCCGCGCCCACTTCGACGGGATGGCGCACTTCGGGCGTGTAGACGGCATGGGCGATGGCGGCGCTGCGCGCCAGGGTCAGGGGGCTGGCGCTGGCGCTCGTGCCGTCGTCGCCGCGCAGCAGCCAGCCGCCCGCGCCGCCGGCGATGAGCAGCACGATGGCCGCTGCCGCCTGCATGGCGGGGCGGCGCCAGGCTCCGTTCGCCGCCGCTGGCGATGCCGCCTGCCGCAGGGCCGGCGGCACGGCTTCGTCCAGCACGGGATCGAACAGGGCGCGCAATTGCCGGTTCTGTTCGCGCCACGCGTCCACCCTGGCGGCGTCCTCGGGATGCGCGCGCAGGTGGGCGTCGATGGATGCGCGCTGCTCCTCGGGCAGGACGCCGTCGGCCAGGGCGTGCAATTGCGCTTCGCTGATGGCTTGCATTGTCATTTCACGACTTTCAGGGTAGGGGCGCCATGGCTGCCGGCGGGGCGGCCGTCGAGCAGTTCGCGCAGCCGCTCGCGCCCGCGCGACAGCCGCGACATGACGGTGCCGACGGGGATGCCCAGCGTGGACGCCACCTGCTCGTACGGCATTTGTTCCAGCGCGACGAGCAGGATGACTTCGCGCTGCCCCAGCGGCAAACGGGCCAGCGCCGCATCCATTTCGCCGATAGCGATGGCCTGTCCCGGCGCGCGCTCCGGCGCAGGCAGCAGGGCGTCGTCGTCGAGCTCCAGCAGCGCCAGGCCGGGGCGGCGCAGTTGATCCACGTGCAGGTTATGCATGATGGAAAACAGCCAGGGCCGCATCTCGCCACCGCGCTGCCACTGGTCGAACTTGCGCCAGGCCCGCTCCACGGTATCCTGCACCAGGTCGTCCGCGTGCGCGGCGCCCGCCAGCGCGCGCGCATAGCGGCGCAGGCCGGGCAGGCAGGCTTGGAGCTGGCGGCTGTCCTCTTGTGTGGTCATCGTGGCGGCGGGATGGCGTGCTTACGGCTTGACGACGTGCCACACGTTCTTGAAATTGTCGCCGGCCGCGTCGCCCGGTTTCTTGTCTTCCTTGTACAGGTACAGGGGCTTGCCCTTGTAGGTCAGCTGCATGGCGCCGTTGTCTTCGCGCTTGATGCTGCCATACGGGGCGGCGGGCGCCGCTTCGGTGGCGATGACGGCGGGCCAGGCCACCAGGCAGCCGCCGCTGCAGGCGCTCTTGCCGCTGTCGGCGACATCCTTGTCGAACACGTACACGGTCATGCCGCTGGCGTTGACCAGCATGCCGTTGGCGGGCATGACGTCGGCGGCAAAGGCCAGCGGGGCGGACAAGGCGGTGCAAAGGGCGGTGGCGGCAAAAGTGGTAAAGCGCATGGTGGTCTCCTTGAGGTTTTGGGGGCTTGCAAGGGATAGACGCGTGCCGCCCGCCGTTTATTCCCCGGCCGGCAAAATATTTTTTTCCGGCGCGTGCAGGCTGGCCCACAGGTGGGCGGCGGCCATGGTGCGGTGCGGCGCGTACTGGCGCAGCCACTGCTCCGTGCGCGCCATGTCCGGCCTGACCTCTTCGCGGAGCAGCTTTTGCAGGGCGGCGCGGATGGCCACGTCGCCGTGCAGCGAGCAGTCGGCATAGCCATAGCCGCGCAGCAGCGCATAGTTGACGGTCCACGGGCCGATACCCTTCACGGCCAGCAGCGCCTGCGAAATGGCCGCCACGTCGCCGGAAGGGGGCAGCTCCAGCGACAGTTCTCCATCGTTGACGAGATGCGCCAGGCGCAGCACGGTTTCCGCCTTGGCGCGCGAGAATTTGCGGCTCGTCAAATCCTCGGCGGATAGCCGCGCCACGTCGCGCGCCTCCGGATAGCACCACAAGCCGCTGCCATGCTGGCGTCCCGCTTGCACGATGAAGGTGCGGCGCAGGGAAATGGCGAACGACAGGTTGATCTGCTGGCCGATGATGGCCCAGGTCAGCGCTTCGAAGGGGCTGGCCGATTGCACGATGCGCAAGCCCGGGTTGACGCAGATCAAGGGCGCCAGCAGCGGGTCGGCGGCGGCCAGTTGCGCGAACGGCTGCGGGTCGATGCGCAGGCCGAGGATGTTCAGCAGGGCGCCGTGCAGCGGCGTTTGCAGGTCGGCGACGGTATCGTCATTGTCGTCGAGGTCCGCCTGGCAGATGGCGGCATCCTGCGTGAAGGCCACGTCCAGTACGACAGGGACGCCGGCAAGCAGGATGCCCTTGCGCAGGCCTGTCGGCGTGACTTGTTCCGCCACGGCTTGCGTATCCCGGCTGTGGAAGGCGATGACATCGTCGCGGCGGTAGCCGGCGGGCAGGGGGAGGGTCCAGTGCAGCAGGGTCATGGCGGGCCAAAGTCAGAGAAGGTATCAGGGGGACGATGCTGGCGCATCCCGTTTCTTGCTTTTCACGCTTCAGCGCACGCAGAGGTCAGGGTTGGGCGGCGTCAAGGCGGCAGCGTGCTGGATTTGCAGCGCATCGGGCACGCCGTTTTTCACGGCCGTCAGTTCGGCCAGGATGGAAATGGCGATTTCGGCCGGCGTCTTGCTGCCGATGTACAGGCCGATGGGGGCGTGCAGGCGCGCCAGCTGCTCGGCGCTGACGTCGAATTGCAGCAGCCGTTCGCGCCGCTTGGCGTTATTCGCGCGCGAGCCGATGGCGCCCACGTAGAACGCTGGGGATTTCAATGCTTCCATCAGGGCCAGGTCGTCGAGCTTGGGGTCGTGCGTGAGGGCGACGACGGCGCTGCGGCTGTCGAGCTTTAATTCCAGCACCAGGTCGTCCGGCATGGCGTGCAGCAGGGGCACGCCCGGTACGTTCCAGCCGCCCCGGTATTCCTCGCGCGGGTCGCAGACGATGACATGGTAATCCATTGCCGTGGCGATTTGCGCCACGAAGCGCGACAGCTGGCTGGCGCCGATGATCAGCAGGCGCCAGCGCGGGCCGTGCTGCGTGGTGAGCGCCCCGTCTTCCAGGGCCAGCACGGCGCCCGGCGTGGCGCGCTGCAGGGTGACCGCGCCGCTGCGCAGATCGAGGCGGCGCTCGACGAGTTCATGGGCTTCCAGGCGCGCCAGCAGTTCGGCCACGCGGCTGCCCGCGTGCAGCGGCTCGATGGCCAGTTCGATGGTGCCGCCGCAGGGCAGGCCGAAGCGATGCGCCTCGTCGGCGCTGATGCCGTAGCTGACGATTTCGGGCCGCGTGCGCACGATGCCATGCACGCGCACGGTGTCGATCAGGTCATCTTCGATGCAGCCGCCGGAGACGGAACCGACGACCGTGCCATCGTCGCAGATGGCCAGGGTGGCGCCCACGGGGCGGGGGCTGGAACCCCAGGTCTTGATGACGGTGACGAGTTCGCAGCGGCGGCCGGCGGCGAGCCAGGCGGCGCTGGTTTTCAGAACTTCAAGGTCGATGCTGTCCATGGCGCGCGCGAGTTACATGCCGCATGTTTGCGGCAAAGTATGGAAAAGTATTCAAGATTGTGGATATACTACCTGTTCCACCACCCTGCGGAGAATTTTCATGTCAAATGAAGTCAAGACGCAAGAAGAGGGTATCCCCAAGTTCGGCAAGCTGCTCATTGTCCTGTTCCTAGCCGTGGTGTTCTGCGGTGCCCTGACCTGGATCATGGGCACCTACTTCCCCAACTTCCCGGGAGCCTGAGCAAACCCTGTTTGATCAGGATTGAGCACAGTGAGCATCGCAGACCGCAAAGCGCGACGCGCAGTAGCTTATGGCAGGCGTTCTAAGGCTTGAGCGGCTTCTTCGCCGCCTGCTTGGCGCGCACGTCGATGACGGCGCGGTTGACGGCGGCCATGCGCGAGTTGGTGCCAGGATGCAGCGCCGTGTAGCCGTTGGCGACTGTGGCCGGCACTTGCGTGGCCAGGCGCTGCCAGAAGCGGGCCGCGTTGTCGACGTTGTAGCCGGCGCGCGCCAGCAGGTAGATGGCCAGCGTGTCGGCTTGCACGTCGAGTTCCTGCGGCATGGCCTTGATGCCGGCGGCGCCCGTCAGCATCGACACGTCAGGCTGCACGGCGCCCAGGCTGTCGATGATGCTGCCGGCCGTTCCTGCCGTGCGCTGGCTGCGCGCATGGTCGAGGATGTTGTGCGCCATTTCGCGGGCGATGACAAAGGCGATGCCTTCGTCGTTTTGCGCCGCATTGACCATGCCGCGCGTGAGCATGATGCGCGCGCCGTCCGAGTAGGCGTTGATATTGTCCGCATTGCCCAGCGCGACGCGGAAGGCGCAGGCGCGCGTGACGGGAATTTTCAGGTCCTGCTGCTGACCGTCGCGGGCGATGGTCATGTTCAGACTTGCGCTTTTCGAGGCCAGCGGGCCGACGATGGCGCCGAACGGGCCTTCCGCCTTCGGGCCGGCCGGCAGCGGCTTGCCTTCGGCGGCCAGCAAGCCGTCGCCCTTGCGCAAGCCGGCGCGCGCGGCGCCGCTGCCCGGCAAGACGCCGGAGACCTGCATCTGTTCGCCGTAGCCGAGGGCCGCCTGCGCCGCGTCGGCATAGATGCCGGGGTAGGAATACTTGTTCTGCGCCGTGAAGCCCAGCAGGTTGCGCGCATACGTCTTGCACAGGTCCGCATTGTTGATCAGCAGGGGCGCCGAGACTTTCGACAGGCGGTCCTGCAGCGCCACCATCTTCACCAGTTCTTCCTGCGCCGCCTTTTGCTGCGCCGTCGGGGCGGGCGCATCGGGCGCCGGCACCACGTTGAACGGGCCGCTGACATGCGTCGTTGGCGTAGTGCAGCCGGCCAGCATGGCCGCGCCGGCCAGCAGCAGGGGAGTGGCCAGTTGGCGCAGCGAAGTTGGGGCTGTGATCAGATGGCGGAAACCTGGCATGAGAAAATCCTTAATGTTTGCCGGTGCTGCCGAAACCGCCAACACCGCGTTCGCTGTCGCCGAATTCCTCGACGACGTTAAAGCCCACTTGCAGCACCGGCACGATAATCAGTTGCGCCAGGCGTTCCATGGGATTGAGCGTGAAAGCGCTCTGGCCCCGGTTCCAGGTCGATACCATCAGCTGGCCCTGGTAATCGGAGTCGATCAAGCCTACCAGATTCCCCAATACGATGCCGTTTTTGTGGCCCATGCCGCTGCGCGGCAGGATCATGGCCGCATACGAGGGGTCGCCGATGTGGATGGCCAGGCCCGTGGGAATGAGCACGGTCTGGCCGGCTTCGATGGTGATCGCCTCGTCGATGCAGGCGCGCAGGTCCAGGCCGGCGCTGCCGGGTGTGGCGTAGGCCGGCAGCATTTCTTTCATGCGGGCGTCGAGGATCTTGATGTCGATATTTTTCATTAATCTAACTAACTAAGCTAAGTCGTGTAAAAGGTTATTTGAGCAGCGAATTCTTGGCCAGCCGCTTCGAGATTTCCGAAATCAGCTGGCGCGCCAGGTTCAGTTTCGAGGCGCGCGGCAGCACGGTATGGCCTTCCTCGTCGAACAGGATGATGGTGTTGTCATCCTGGCCAAAGGTGTTCTGGCCGATATTGCCGACCAGCAAGGGGATGCCCTTCTTTTCGCGCTTGGTCGAGCCGAATTCCACCAGGTTTTCCGATTCGGCGGCAAAACCGACACAGTACGGATAGCCGGCCAGGTTGGTGCGCGCCGCCACGGTGGCCAGGATGTCGGGGTTTTGCGCGAACTGCAGTTCGGGCACGGAGCCGTCGGCCTGCTTTTTCATCTTTTGTTCGCTGGCGTTGGCCACGCGCCAGTCGGCCACGGCGGCCACGGCGACGAAGACATGCTGGCCGTCGACGTGGGCGAGCACCGCATCGTGCATCTGCTGCGCGCTTTGCACGTCGATGCGGCGCACGCCGAAGGGGGCGTCCAGGGCCGTGGGGCCGGAAATGAGCAGTACCTCGGCGCCCGCTTCGCGCGCCGCGCGCGCCACCGCATAGCCCATCTTGCCCGAGGACAGATTGGTGATGCCGCGCACGGGGTCGATGGCTTCGAACGTGGGGCCGGCCGTGACCAGCACGCGCTTGCCCGCCAATACTTTCGGCTGGAAGGCGGCGATCAGCTCCGTCAGCAGCTGTTCCGGTTCCAGCATGCGGCCCAGGCCTGTTTCACCGCACGCCTGTTCGCCGGCGGCCGGGCCGAACAGCTTGATGCCGTCGTCGCGCAGTTGCTGCACATTGCGTTGCGTGGCGGGGTTTTGCCACATTTCCACGTTCATGGCCGGCGCCACCAGCAGGGGCAGGTGGGATGGGCGGGCCAGGCACAGGGTCGACAGCAGGTCGTCGCACACGCCGTGCGCCAGCTTGCGCATGAAGTCGGCCGAACACGGCGCGATCAAAATCGCGTCCGCATGGCGCGTCAAATCGATATGCGCCATGTTGTTGGCTATGCGCGCATCCCACTGGCTCGTGTGCACGGGATGGCCGGACAGGGCCTGCATCGTGACGGCCGTGATGAAGTGGCTGGCCGCATCCGTCATCACCACTTGCACCGAGGCGCCTGCTTTTGTGAGCGCGCGGCACAATTCGGCCGCCTTGTAGCAGGCGACGCCGCCCGAGAGTCCCAGGACGATTTTTTTGCCGGACAGTTCCATGCCGTTCTCCTGCGTGTTTATTTGTTTACCCGGCGCAGTTCATCGATGATGAACAGGGCCGCGCCGATGCAGATGGCGCTGTCGGCGATATTGAAAGCGGGGAAATGGCCCCAGCTTTTCCAGTGGAAGTCGAGGAAATCGACCACGTGGCCGTACATCAGGCGGTCAATGGCGTTGCCCAGCGCGCCGCCGAGGATCAGCGACAGGGCCCAGCAGAACATGCGCTGGCCGGCGTGCTTTTTCAGCAGGTAGATGATGTAGATGGCGGCCGCCAGGGCGATACCGGTGAAGAAATAGCGCTGCCAGCCGCCCTGGTCGGACAGGAAGCTGAACGCGGCACCCTTGTTATACGCGAGCACCAGGTTGAAATACGAGGTGATGACCATTTCCTGCGCATAGCGGAAGGTCTTCAGGATCGTGATCTTGGTGATCTGGTCGAACAGGATGACGATGGCGGCAATGCCCAGCCACAGCGTCAGCGGCGATTGCGGTTTCGATGAAAAACGGTTTTTAGTGGCCATATTTTTCCAGGGAAGATAAAGCCGCCGCCTGGCAGCAGGCGGCGGTTGGACGGATAGCATACAACGGCGGGCAAAATCGTAGCGAGCGGCAGCGATTTGTGGCAGAGAAGCGCAACCGTACTCTAGTACGGTGAGCATCGCAGGCCGCAAATCGCGACGCGCAGCAGATTTTGACGCCGTTGTTTAGGCGAAGCGGCGAACTTCGCCCTTGCCAAACAGGTTGCTGACGCAGCGGCCGCACAGGGTGGCATGCGCGGCGTCCGTGCCCACGTCGCTGCGGTAGTGCCAGCAGCGCTCGCACTTCGGCGCCGTCGATGCGGCCACGACCACTTCCTCGGCCGCTTCGTCGGCCACTTCGGCCACCGTTGCCTGCGAGGTGATGAAGACGAATTTCAAGTCGTCGCCCAGGGTCGTCAGCAGCTTGTACTTCATCGGCGCGGCCTTGATCGTCAGTTCCGCCTGCAGCGAGGAGCCGATGGCACCCGAGGTGCGCAAGTCTTCCAGCTGTTTTGTGACGTCCGTGCGCACGGCGCGCAGGGCCGTGTATTTCTCCAGCAGGTCGGCCGCATCCGCCACTTCCGGCAGCTGCCACCAGGTTTGCGTGAAGATGGTTTCATCGCTGGCGGCATACGCTTCGCTGCCGGCGAAGACGGCCCACGCTTCCTCTGCCGTGAACGACAGGGCCGGGGCCATCAGGCGCAGCAGGCTTTGCGTGATGTGCCACAGGGCCGTCTGCGCCGAGCGGCGCGCGTGCGACGTCAGGCCGGAGGTGTACAGGCGGTCCTTCAGGATGTCCAGGTAGAAGCCGCCCAGGTCTTCCGAGCAGTACGTCTGCAGCTTCGACACGACCGGGTGGAATTCGTAGCGCGCGTAGTTGTTCTCGATCTGCGTTTGCAGCGAGGCCATGTTGGCCAGCGCATAGCGGTCGATTTCGAACATCTCGGCCACTGGCACGGCGTCCGTGGCCGGATTGAAGTCCGACGTGTTCGCCAGCAGGAAGCGCAGGGTGTTGCGGATGCGGCGGTACGATTCCGTCACGCGTTTGAGGATTTCGTCGGAGATCGACAGTTCGCCCGTGTAGTCGGTCGAGGCGATCCACAGGCGCAGGATGTCCGCGCCCAGGGTGTCCGAGATCTTTTGCGGCGCCAGCGTGTTACCCAGCGACTTAGACATCTTCTTGCCTTCGCCATCGACCGTGAAGCCGTGCGTCAGCAGGGCCTTGTACGGCGGACGGCCATTGAGCATCGACGACACGAGCAGGGACGAGTGGAACCAGCCGCGATGCTGGTCCGAGCCTTCCAGGTACAGGTCGGCCGGGAATTGCAGCTGCGTCGAGTGCGAACCGTGCGCTTGCGGGCCGCCCAGCACCGTCTGGTGCGTGGCGCCGGAATCGAACCACACGTCCAGCGTATCCTTGTTCTTCGCGTAGATGGCCGCTTCGTCGCCGATCAGGTCAGCCAGGTCCAGCGCCTGCCAGGCCTCGATGCCGCCTTTTTCGATCAGCTTGGCCACTTGCTCCAGCAGTTCCGGCGTGCGCGGATGCAGGTCGCCCGTTTCCTTGTGCACGATGAAGGCCATCGGCACGCCCCACTGGCGCTGGCGCGACAGGGTCCAGTCGGGACGGTTGGCGATCATGCCGTGCAGGCGCGCCTGGCCCCAGTCCGGGAAGAACTCGGTGTCGGCGATGCCTTTCAAGGCCGTTTCGCGCAAGGTCGCGCCGCCGTCCTTCGGCGTCACGTCCATGCCGGCGAACCACTGCGAGGTGGCGCGGTAGATGATCGGCGTCTTGTGGCGCCAGCAATGCATGTAGCTGTGGTCGAACATCTTGACTTCGAACAGCGCACCGGCTTCGCGCAGGGCGTTGCAGATCGGCTTCGACGCTTCCCAGATGGTCATGCCGCCGAACAGGGGCAGGGTCGAGGCGAACTTGCCGTCGCCCATGACGGGCTTGATGATGTCGTCGTCCTTCATGCCGTGCGCCTTGCACGAGATGAAGTCGTCCAGGCCGTAGGCTGGCGCCGAGTGCACCACGCCCGTGCCGCTTTCCGTGGTCACGTATTCGGCCAGGTACAAGGGCGACAGACGGTCATAGAAGGCATCGGCCGCATGCAGCGGGTGGCGGAAGCTGATGCCGGCCAGGGCCGCGCCGTCGCAGGTGGCGATGGTCGTGCCATCGAGCTTGAAGCGCGCCAGGCTGGCGACGACCAGGTCTTGCGCCAGGATCAGCAGCAGCGGCTGGCCATCGCGCTCGGCTTTTACCAGCGCGTATTTGACTTCCGGGTGCACGTTCAGCGCCTGGTTCGACGGGATGGTCCACGGCGTGGTGGTCCAGATGACGATGAAACCGTTATCGGTCGGCAGGGAAGGCAGGCCGAAGGCGGCCGCCAGTTTTTCCGGCTCGGCGAACTTGAATCCGACGTCGATGGCGGGATCGCGTTTTTCCGCGTATTCCACTTCCGCCTCGGCCAGCGCCGACTGGCAGTCGAAGCACCAGTTGACGGGCTTCAGGCCGCGGTACACATAGCCTTTTTCCAGCAGCTTGCCCAGCGCGCGCAATTCGTCGGCTTCATTGCCGTGCGCCATGGTCAGATACGGGTTGTCCCACTCGCCCAGCACGCCCAGGCGAATAAAATCCTTCTTCTGGCGCTCGACCTGCACGTTGGCGTAGGCGCGGGCCTTTTCCAGCACTTCGGCCGTCGGCAGGTTCTTGCCGTGCAGTTTTTCGATCTGGATCTCGATCGGCATGCCGTGGCAATCCCAGCCCGGTACGTACGGCGCGTCGAAGCCGGCCAGCGAGCGCGACTTGACGACCATGTCCTTCAGGATCTTGTTGACGGCGTGGCCCAGGTGGATATCGCCATTCGCGTACGGCGGGCCGTCATGCAGGATGAATTTCGGACGGCCGGCGGCAGCCTTGCGCACGCGCTCGTAGATTTTCTTGTCTTGCCATTGCTGTACCCATTGCGGCTCGCGCTTGGCCATGTCGCCGCGCATCGGGAACGGGGTTTCCGTCATGTTGACCGGGTATTTGCTTTCAGGCTTCTTGTTCTGCTTGGGCGTGGCTGGCTTGTTTTGATCGGACATAATCTTCTTTAATGGTATGGAGTATATTTTTGCAGCGGGTTTGCGACGGCAAGTGCCGCCAGGCGGCGGAGTTGGCCGGCGTCAAATTCGGTCGGTGGCGGTAATGGCGCCGCTGCGCTGCTCAAAATAGGCGCGCGCCTGGTTCGAGTCGCGCTCGATGGCGGCCGTCAGGGTGGGCAAATCGTCGTACTTTTCTTCGTCGCGCAGCTTTTCCAGGAATTCCACGCGCACCAGCTTGCCGTAGCAGGATTGATTGAAATCAAACAGATGCACTTCCAGCAAGACGCGGCCGCTGTCGTCGACGGTGGGGCGCACGCCGAGGCTGGCCACGGCCGGCAGCGGCTGCGGCGCCAGGCCGTGCACTTGCACGATGAAGACGCCGGACAGGGCGGGACGGTGCGCCACGCGCAGGTTCAGGGTGGGGAAACCGAGGGTGCGGCCCAGTTTCTGGCCGTGGATGACATGGCCGGAAATGGCGTACGGATGGCCCAGCAGCTGCGTGGCCAGCGGGAAATCGCCGGCGGCCAGCGCCAGGCGCACGGCGGACGACGAGATGCGCGTGCTGCCGTTCATCACGGTAGGCAATGTTTCTACATGGAAACCATATTTGCGGCCCGCTTCCTGCAGCATGGCCACGTCGCCGGCGCGCCGCGCGCCATAGCAAAAGTCGTCGCCGACCATCAGCCATTTCACGTGCAAGCCGTCGACGAGGACTTTTTCCGTGAATTCCTGCGGCGTCAAGGCGGCGAACTGGGCGCTGAAGTGCTCGACGACGACACGGTCGATGCCGGCGTCATCCAGCGATTGCAGCTTGTCGCGCAAGTTGGCGATGCGCTGCGGGGCCTTGGACAGGTCGCCCGCGCGCTGCGCGAAGAATTCGCGCGGGTGCGGTTCGAACGTCATCACGGCCGCTTCAATGCCGAGTTCGGTCGCCGCGCCGCGCACGCGCGCCAGCAACGCTTGATGGCCGATGTGGACACCGTCAAAATTGCCGATGGTCAGAGCGCAAGGCGCTCGTGCCTGGGCATTGGGAAGTCCGCGGAATACCTTCATAGGAATCTGATGAAAAACTGTGCCAAAAGGGGGATTATACGGACTGTTTCAGGGATGCACACCCGGCAGGGCGGGCGCAGGGCGAATTTCACTGCTGAAATGATAAAAAGCGTTGCCGGCGGGTATGCTGGCAACGCTTTTGGATGGCACTCGACTAGCTGCCCGACAACGCCTTGGCGGTGTTGTCTTATTTATTCATTAACGTCCAGTAGCGGGCCAGGTCAGCCGCGCCATCCGTGCCCTTGACGGCTTTGAGAGCCGTCGTGGCGTTGGACTTCTTGCCGGCGTGGATGTAGGCGATGCCCAGATGCAGCTTGGCTTCTTCCGCATACTTGGCGGTGCCCAGTTTCACGGCGTCGTTCATCAAGCCCAGACCCTTTTCAGCCTGGCCATCGTAGACCAGGGCGAAGCCCAGCTTGCTCAAGCTGTCGGCGTCCTTGTTCTTGGTGTATTCCGCTTCCGACTTGGCCGCGTTGGCTTTCAGGTCAGCCTGGGTTTTCAGGGCCAGGTCTTTCAGACGCTGGTGACGTGGCGCATCGGCGCCGGTACCCAGCACGCCTTTTTTGTAGCCTTGCTCGATGATGCTCAGCGCTTCGCCAGGATTGCCTGCTTGCAGGGCCAGCTGGCTGATTTCCATGTATTCGGAAGGCTTGCTGAACAGGCCGTTGGCCAGGCGCAGGCGCTGGACATCCAGGCCCAGGCGTTGCGAGAAGCCAGGTTTGCCCGAAACGCGGTTCAGCAGGTCGGCCCAGTAGCTGGTTTTCGGATAGCTCGATGCCAGTTTTTCCAGGGTGGCGACGTAGCCGCCCTTGTCGTTTTGCTTCAACTGGATGTTGGCCAGCATTTGCAGGCTCGCTTCCGAGTTGCCGCCGCGCGCTTGCAGTTCTTTTGCCGCTTCGGCGAAGTTGCCGCTGACGTAGTAGGTCTGGATCAGCAGTTCGCGCATCTGTGGATCTTCGCGGTCTTTCAGCGAGCGTTTGATCCAGGTGATGGTGTTTGGCCAATCCTTGGCGCGGTAGTACATGCCTGCCAGCGCTTGCGTGAATTTGGGGGCTTCGGCGGCGCTCAGGCGGCCGGAATTGATGACGGCTTCAAAAGCCTTGATGGCGGTGCCGTTGTCGCCAGCGGCGGCGGCAGCCGAGGCGCGCACGCGTTCGATCTGGTAGCTTTCAAAGGCGGTCTTGCCGCCGACGCTGTCAGCTTCGCGCAGCTTGGCCAGTGCTTCCTTGTTTTTGCCGCTGCCAGCGAGTTTTTGCGCTTCTTGCAATGGCTTGCCCACTTCGGCACGCACGGTGTCCGCGGCATATGCCAGCGAGCCCAGGCCGATTACGGGAGTTGCTGCGGTAAAACCGATAGCGGCCATGACGAGGCCGAGATGAGCGAGACGAAACTTGGACATGAGAAAGTCTTTCAGTAAAAAGCGAATAGGCAGGAAGTCCTGCCTATTCGGATGTAAAGATAACCTGATTGCTGCAGCTTACTGGAATTGCTCGTTGCCGACCAGACCGATTTTGGTCACGCCCAGACGCTGCGCCGACGCCATCACACCGGCGACGACTTTGTATTCCACCAGCTTGTTAGGACGCAGATGCACTTCTGGCTGATCTGCTTGCGCAGCAACGTTGCTCAGCTTGGCTTCCAGCGTATTACGATCAGGTACGACCTGATTGTCCCACAAGATAGTGCCATCAAAATCGACATCGATCGTGACGACCACTGGTTCGGTTGTCGGTGGCGGCGGGGTGCCGACCGGCATGTTCAGGTTCACCGAGTGGTTTTGCTTAGGAATCGTGATGATCAACATGATAATCAGCACCAGCATCACGTCGATGAGGGGCGTCATGTTCAGTTCCATCATTGGTTCCGGATCCGCGCCTGCTGCGCTTCCCGAACCGACATTCATACTCATAGTGTTTCCTTTAAGAAGTCCAACGAAGCACCGGGCGAAACTGCCGCCCGGCAAGCTTCCTTCAGTGGCGCCCCCATGTTGCCGGGACGCCGCTGTCAGTCGCTATCAGCCCTTGTCAGGTGGTTCGGTGATGAAGCCGACCTTCTGGATCCCGGCACGTTGGGTCGTGTAAATAACCCGGCCGATCGATTCGTAGCGTGTTTCTTGGTCGCCACGAACGTGTACTTCCGGCTGCGGTACTTTCACTGCTTCAACTTTAAGATAATCGAACAATTCGTTCGTGTCTCTCAGTCTGGTCTGGCCCAGGTAAATCTCGCCATCCTTGTTAACAACGATGTTAACGTTTTGCGGCTTGGTTTGAAGGGCTTGGTTGGCCTCGATCGGCAGATCGATTTTCTGCAGCTTGAGGACAACTGGACTGGTGATCAAGAAAATGATCAGCAAAACCAACATGATGTCGACGAGCGGCGTCGTGTTGATTTCTGACATTACTTGATCTTGATCTCCGCTGTCGGAGCCGACGGACATCGACATGACTTATCCGATCTTTTTAGCGCCGGCAGCACGGCCAGCTTCGCTGGTGGACATTACGCCGGAAACCAGAACCGAGTGAACGTCGGCGCTGAACGAGCGGATGTCTTCCATTGCGGTTTTGTTACGACGAACCAACCAGTTGTAACCCAGAACGGCAGGAACAGCGACCAGCAGACCGAAAGCGGTCATGATCAGTGCTTCACCAACTGGACCTGCAACTTTGTCGATCGATGCGTTACCGGTCATGCCGATAGCGGTCAGTGCGTTGTAGATACCCCAAACGGTACCGAACAGACCGATAAACGGTGCGGTCGAACCAACGGTTGCCAGGAACGACAGGCCATCTTGCAGACGCGATTGGACTTTGTCCGAAGCGCGCTGGATCGACATCGTCACCCAGGTCGACAGATCGATTTGTTCCAGCAGGGCGCCGTCATGGTGAGCGGTTGCCTTGGTGCCCGATTCAGCGATGAAGCGGAATGGCGAACCTTCTTCCAGGGTTGCCGAACCAGCAGCGATCGAAGGAGCTTTCCAGAATTTGGCAGCGGCTTCTTTAGCTTGCTTGAAGATCTTCATTTGATCGATCAGCTTGGTGATGATGATGTACCAGGTACCGATCGACATGATGACCATGATGATCAGGGTGGCGCGTGGCACGAAGCCGCCGTCCCACACTGCTTGCAGGCCGAACGGGTTGTGTACTTCTTCGGTTTTGGCTGGAGCGGCTGCATCAGCGGCTGGAGCTGCTGCTGCGTCTGCTGCTGGAGCGGCGGCATCTGCAGCAACTGGTGCTGGTGCAGCGTCTGCCGCAGGAGCCGAAGCGGCAGCCGATGCTGGCGCGTCAGCGAATGCCGGAGCTGCTACCAGAGCGGTAGTAGCGGTAACGGACAACAGAACCGCGGCAAAAAATGCGGACAAACGGGTATTCTTAAACATGCTTCCTCCAAAATTAAAAATAACAGATCGCTGAACGTAATGACAACGAAATCATAGTGTGAGACAGGGGATAACTGTCTCGGGTTTTAATCCAGCGACCAAACGTATTGCATTTGCTGCCAGCCTTGTTCCGGCTTGCCGTCAACTGTTGCCGGCTTAAATGTACAGCGGCTGATACCTTGCACCGCGGCTTTGTCCAGGTCCCTGAAGCCGCTGGACTTCACGATCTTCGAATCAGCGACCTTGCCGTCTACACCGATCAGGAACGACAGTGTCACCACACCGGTTTCCTCGTTACGCTGCGACGACTTTGGATAAGCCGGTTTTTCGCAGACGCTGAAGTCAACCACGGCCGGCGTACGCACCGATTTGGCTGGTCCAGGAGTTGGCGCAGGCTGTGCAGGCGGCGATGGCGGTGCCAATACATTCGTGGCTGGCTTCACGGCAGTCGCATTTGCAATCACGTTCTGCTGTGGTGGCGGCTGCTGCACGTTCACCTCGACTGGCGGAATGAATGGCGGCGGTGGCGCCTTCATTTCTGGCGGCGGTGGTGGCGGTGGAAGATCCTTCGGTGGAGGCGGTTTGACTTCCTCGATAATCTTGGTTTCAACCGGTTCCATCATTTTGGTGACCAACCGCTTGCCCAAGCCCGTCACGATCCCGTAAGCCGCGAGAACGTGCAGCAGGACAACGATAGTGATGCCTGTGTAGTTCTTGGGACTTTTCTCGTTCGAAAAATTCATGCCTGCTTTCTCCAAATACCATCTCTTGTCTTGCAACTGAACCCCAAAATGACGACACAAAGCTCCAGCCGTATCCGGGACGTCGCCGAATTATACATACGAATTCTTTATTTTACACAGATTTTTAACGCCTAAAACCGGTTAAATTTTTGGCGCTTTTGCGCCCTGAAAACGTACTTGCTTATGTCATCTTTGCACGCTTTCGGACATAAAAAAAGGCGGTCTTATCGGTTTTTTACAGCCGTTTTGGGCGACCGCTGCTAAGTTCTCCGATGTGTCGATCTGGCGGAATTATATTTCGTGATATTCAATATGGAAACTGCTAAATTTGGAGAAAAATCTTTCTTTTTGGAAATGTTTTGGCTCGGAACCAGACCACTTAGCCCGTCGCGCGCACCAAACGGGTGCGGAACGCACTTCACCCAGGTCAAAAAAGGCGCTCCTGACAGCCGTTTCGAGGCCGTCAGGCCATACTGAATTCCTATATAGGCATAGGAAGCGCTTATATTCTTGCTATTGATTATTATCAACAAATCATTTCATGGCTTGGCAACCGGGTCATCGCGCCGGTTGCGCTTCTCGCGCCGGCAATTCAAAGTGCCCAGCACCGCCCCCTGCGGGTCGACCGTATCGAGGTGCACATCGAAGCCCCACAGCCGTGCCACGTGCTTGAGCACCTCGGCTGCCTGCTGGTTCAGCGGGCGGCGCTGGAATTGCGTGTGGCGCAGGGTCAGGGCGCGGTCGTCGCGCGTGTTGACGGACCAGACCTGGATATTCGGCTCGCGGTTGCCCAGGTTGTACTGTTCCGCCAGTTGCTGGCGCACGTAGCGGTAGCCGGCATCGTCGTGGATGGCGGAAATGGCCAGTTTTTCATTCTTGTCGTCGTCGAGCACCGTAAAGAAGTGGAATTCGCGGATCAGCCGCGGCGACAGGTACTGGGCGATGAAGCTTTCATCCTTGAAATTGCGCATGGCAAAGTCCAGGCTCTTGCGCCAGTCGCTGCCGGCCATGTCGGGAAACCAGGCGCGGTCTTCGTCGGTCGGGTGCTCGCAGATACGGCGGATGTCGCTCATCATGGCAAAACCCAGCGCATACGGGTTGATGCCGCTGTAATACGGGCTGTCGATGGGCGGCTGGTAGACCACGTTGGTATGGCTTTTCAGAAATTCCATCATGAAGCCGTCGCCCACCACGCCTTCGTCATACAGCTGGTTCAATATCGTGTAGTGCCAGAAGGTGGCCCAGCCCTCGTTCATGACCTGGGTTTGCCGCTGCGGATAGAAGTACTGGGAAATCTTGCGCACGATGCGCACCATCTCGCGCTGCCACGGTTCCAGCAGCGGCGCATACTTTTCGATGAAATACAGCAGGTTTTCCTCGGGTTCGGGCGGAAAACGGGGCGCGGCCTTGCGCTGGTCTTCCTCTTCCTCCTCATCCTCGCGGCGGGGCAGGGTGCGCCACAGCTGGTTGATCTGCGACTGCACATAGGCTTCGCGCTCTTTCTGGCGCGCATATTCCTTCGCCATCGACAGTTTCGCCGGGCGCTTGTAGCGGTCCACGCCATAGTTCTGGATGGCGTGGCACGAGTCGAGCAGCAATTCCACGGCGTCGACGCCATGGCGCTGTTCGCATTCGGCGATGTAATTCTTGGCAAACACCATATAGTCGATGATGGCGTCCGCATCCGTCCAGGCGCGGAACAGGTAATTGCCTTTAAAAAAGGAGTTATGGCCGTAGGCCGCATGCGCGATCACCAGCGATTGCATGGTCAGGCTGTTTTCCTCCATTAAATAGGCGATGCACGGGTTCGAGTTGATGACGATCTCGTAGGCCAGGCCCATCTGGCCACGTTTGTAGCTTTTCTCGGTCGATAAAAAATGCTTGCCGAACGACCAATGGTTGTAGGAAACGGGCATGCCGACCGAGGTATAGGCATCCATCATCTGCTCGGCCGTGATGATTTCCAGCTGGTTCGGATAGGTGTCGAGGCCAAACTGTTTCGCCACGCGGCGGATTTCTTCGTGGATTTGTTCGATCAGTTCGAACGTCCATTCCGACTGTTCGGGCAGGGCGTTCGGATGGCGCAGGCGCGCGAACGGTTCGCCCGGGGTGTTGCTGGCGCGGTCAAAGGCTGCACTCATCATTTCACCTGTTTCTTGAACAGTTCGCGGAAGACCGGGTAGATATCGGCCGGCGTGACGATCTTTTGCATGGCGAAATGGGCGTGATGGTCGAGCACGCCCGCGTATTGCTCCCACAGGTTTTGCTGCGGGCCGTCCGTGATCTCGACATAGGTGTAGTACTGCACCTTGGGCATGATGGTGTTGATCAGCAATTGCCGGCACAGCACGGAATCGTTGTCCCAGTTGTCGCCGTCGGACGCCTGCGCCACATAGCTGTTCCATTGCCCGGCGCCATAGCGTTCGTCGATGATGGTGTTGAGCAAGTGCAGCGCGGACGATACAACGGTGCCGCCCGACTCGCGCGAATTGAAGAATTCATGCTCGTCCACTTCGGCCGCCGCCGTATGGTGGCGGATGAAGACCACCTCGATCTTGTCGTAGGCGCGCTTGAGGAACAGATATAACAGGATGAAGAAGCGCTTGGCCGTGTCCTTGCGCGACTCGTCCATGGAACCGGACACGTCCATGATGCAGAACATGACGGCTTGCGTCATCGGCTTGGGCACCTTGATGCGGTTGCTGTAGCGCAAGTCGAACGGGTCGATGAAGGGGATGGCCAGCAGGCGCGTGTGCAGGTGGTGGATCAAACGGCGCAGTTCCGTGACGAGCGGGTCGCTGTCGGGCGCGCCTTCGTGCAGCAGTTCGGCCAGGTCTTCCTCGGCCTGCGCCAGCTGCTTGCGGGCGCCGCCGCCGACGGCGATGCGCCGCCCCAGCGCGCCGCGCAAGGAACGCAGCACGTGGATGTTCGATGGCGTGCCCGACATATTGTAGCCGGCGCGCTGGTTCTTGAATTCCGTGGTGGCCGTCAGCTGGGTTTTCACCATGTGCGGCAATTCCAGGTCTTCGAAGAAGTAATTCATGAATTCTTCGCGCGACAATTCGAAGATGAAGTCGTCTTCCGTCGTCTCGTCGCTATTGCCCGCCTTGCCCCGCCCGGCGCCACCGCCGCCTTTCGGCCGCGCGATCTGGTCGCCTTTCAGGTATTCCTTGTTGCCGGGATTGACCACTTCCCATACGCCGCCATGCGCGTGGCCGAACGACGGTTCGCCCACGTCCTTGACGGGGATGCTGACCTTCTCGCCATTCTCGACGTCCGTGATCGAGCGCCCCTTGATGGCGCGCCCCACGGCATCCTTGATCTGGCCCTTGTAACGCCGCAGGAAACGCTCGCGGTTGACGGCGGATTTATTCTTGCTTTGCAAGCGCCTGTCGATGAGATATGTCAAAGGGTGCCTCCTTGCTTCTCGTCTTGCGCGCCCCGCCAGCCCTCGGGCGGGAGCGCGCCTCCGCTGTCCGCGCTAGGATGACTTGCGCACGCGCAAGTACCATTCGCATAACAGGCGTACCTGCTTGGCCGTATAGCCTTTTTCCACCATGCGGGCCACGAAGTCGGCGTGCTTGTTGGCATCGTCGGCGCTGGCCTTGGCATTGAAGGAAATCACGGGCAGCAATTCCTCCGTATTCGAAAACATTTTCTTTTCAATGACGGTGCGGAACTTTTCATAACTGGTCCAGGCGGGATTCTTGCCACCGTTCGAGGCCCGCGCGCGCAAGCCGAAGTTCACGATTTCATTGCGGAAATCCTTCGGATTGGAAATGCCCGCCGGCTTCTCGATCTTCTCGAGTTCATTGTTCAGCGATTCGCGGTCGAAGCTTTCGCCCGTGTCCGGATCGCGGTATTCCTGGTCCTGTATCCAGAAATCGGCAAACGTCACGTAGCGGTCGAAGATGTTTTGCCCGTATTCCGAATAGCTTTCCAGGTAAGCCGTCTGGATCTCCTTGCCGATGAATTCCACGTAGCGCTGCGCCAGGTGCTCTTTTATATAGGAGAAGTAGCGCTGCTCGAGTTCCGGCGCGAACTGCTCGCGCTCGACCTGCTGCTCCAGTACATATAATAGATGCACGGGATTGGCAGCCACTTCGGAATTGTCAAAGTTGAACACTTTTGACAGGATCTTGAAGGCAAAGCGCGTCGACAGGCCGTTCATGCCTTCGTCCACGCCCGCGTAATCGACGTATTCGTGCATGGACTTGGCTTTCGGGTCCGTGTCCTTGAGGTTTTCGCCATCGTAGACGAGCATCTTCGAGAAGATGCTGGAGTTTTCCGGGTCTTTCAGGCGCGACAGGATGGCGAACTGCGCCATCATGCGCAGGGTGCCGGGCGCGCACGGGGCCTTGACGAGCGAGGAATTGGCCACCAGCTTGTCGTAGATCTTGATTTCGTCGGAGACGCGCAGGCAGTACGGCACTTTGACTATATAGATACGGTCAAGAAACGCCTCGTTGTTGCGGTTGTTCTTGAACGTCTTCCATTCCGACTCGTTCGAGTGGGCCAGGATGATGCCGTCGAACGGTATCGCGCCGAAGCCTTCCGTGCCCTTGTAATTGCCTTCCTGCGTGGCCGTCAGCAGCGGGTGCAGGACCTTGATGGGCGCCTTGAACATTTCCACGAATTCCATCAAGCCCTGGTTGGCCAGGCACAGGCCGCCCGAATAGCTGTAGGCATCCGGGTCGTCCTGCGCATAGTCTTCCAGCTTGCGGATGTCGACCTTGCCCACCAGGGACGATATATCCTGGTTGTTTTCGTCGCCCGGCTCCGTTTTCGAGATGGCGATCTGTTTCAGCACGGATGGATAGCGCTTGACGACGCGGAACTGGTTGATATCGCCATTGTATTCATGCAGGCGTTTCACGGCCCACGGGCTGGGGATGTTGCGCAGGTAGCGGCGCGGGATGCCGTAATCCTCTTCCAGGATGGTGCCGTCCTCTTCCTCGTTGAACAGGCCCAGCGGCGACTCATTGACGGGCGAGCCTTTCAGGCAATAGAAGGGCACGTGTTCCATCAGCGACTTGAGTTTTTCCGCGATGGACGACTTGCCGCCGCCGACGGGCCCCAGCAGATACAGGATCTGCTTGCGTTCTTCCAGGCCTTGCGCGGCGTGGCGGAAGTACGAGACGACTTGCTCGATCACCTCCTCGGTGCCGTAGAACTCGCGGAAGGCGGGATAGATCTTGATGATCTTGTTGGCGAAGATGCGCGACAAGCGCGTGTCGTTGCGCGTATCGACCAGCTGCGGCTCGCCGATGGCGGCCAGCATGCGTTCGGGCGCGCTGGCGTACGTCAGCTTGTCCTTCTTGCACAGGGCCAGGTAGTCGGTGAGCGACATTTCCTCTTCGCGGGTGCGCTCGTAGCGTGCTGCATAGTTATCAAAAATGGTCATGTCAATGTCCTTTAATGTAAACCCGTACTGCCAGTCACCATGGCCGCCCGCCTGGCACTCGCCTGGGCTTGCCGCTTGAACTTTTCCTGTACCCCGTATCGATTTTTATTGTTGTTTCAAGCCCGGCTGTCTTTGCGAGTCCGGATTGCCCGGACCAAAAAACTGGCGCTTGATGCCGTGTGCTGACGTGGCCAGCCGGCTTTTTTTTCACTGTTGATAGCGCTTGCTGCACCTACCATTACCCCATGAAATTTATTATTGCTCTAAAGGATCAGGAAGTCAAAAGATATGTCGGCATATCCTTAATACTTGTTTGTAAATTGTTGATTTAATTGGATAAATCATCAAATTTTTCATCGGTTCCAATGAACTTTTGTATACCTTTTAAACCATCATACGACAATTCGCCAGCGCGTGCCGGAGCCGGCCATGGCGCTGCCGCAGCCTGCGCCATGGCGGCCTGGCGCCGGTGAGGCTGGCCATCTTGCGCTAAGATGCCTGCATGTCTGATGGCCCTGCGCGCCGCGCGTGCGCGTGCGCGAGCCAGCATTTTTATCGTCACCCTATAAGGAACACCCATGATGAACCCCCAATTGCGCGCGATCGTCCGCGGCATGCCGAAGGCCGAACTGCATATCCATATCGAAGGCTCGCTGGAGCCAGAACTGATTTTCGCACTGGCAGAGCGCAATGGCGTGCCTCTGGGCTATGAATCGGTGGAACACTTGCGCAGCGCCTATGCTTTTACGGATTTACAGTCTTTTCTCGACATTTATTATGCTGGCGCAAGCGTGCTCTTGAAAGAGCAGGATTTCTATGACATGACGCAAGCCTACCTGCGCCGCGCCGAAGCCGATAACGTGCTGCACACGGAAATCTTCTTCGACCCGCAAACCCACACGGCGCGCGGCGTGCCCATTGCCGACGTGATCAACGGCATCCACCGCGCCTGCCAGGACAGCCCCGTCAGCGCGGCCCTGATCCTGTGCTTCCTGCGCCATTTGAGCGAGAAAGAGGCGTTCGAGACGCTGGAAGACGCCTTGCCGCACCGCGACAAATTCATCGGCATCGGCCTCGATTCCTCGGAAGTGGGCAACCCGCCCGAGAAATTCTCGCGCGTGTTTGCCCGCTGCCGCGAACTGGGCCTGCACCTGGTGGCCCACGCGGGCGAGGAAGGCCCGCCGGCCTACATCCGCACGGCGCTCGACGACTTGCAGGTCGAACGCATCGACCATGGCGTGCGCTGCCTGGAAGACGCGGACTTGACGGCCTGCCTGGCGCGCGAACAGATCGCCCTGACCGTCTGCCCCTTGTCGAACACCAAGCTGCGCGTGTTCGACCAGATGCACGACCATAACCTGGTGCAATTGCTCGACGCGGGCTTGCTGGTGACGGTGAACTCGGACGATCCCGCGTATTTCGGCGGCTACATGAACGACAATTTCGACGCCATCTTCGATGCGCTGCCGCTGGGCCTGTCCCACGCGCAACGCCTGGCGCGCAACGGTTTCATCGCCGCCTTCCTGCCGCAGGCGCAGAAAGACGCCTTCCTCGCCACCGTCGATGCGTATTTCGCGCAGCACGCCGCCGCCCACGGCAGCGCGCAGTAACTCTATAAAGACCCGCCGCCCATGTTCCGCCTCTCCCTGAAAATGACCGGCCGCGACTGGCGCGCCGGGCAACTGCGTTTCCTGCTCGTCGCGCTGATCGTCGCCGTGGCGGCCCTGTCGGCCGTCGGCTTCTTCGTCGACCGCCTGCGCGCGGGCCTGAACCGCGACGCGCACCAGCTGCTGGGGGCCGACCTGGTCATCAGCGCCGACCAGCCCGTCAATGCGGCCTGGCGCGCGGAAGCGCAGAAGCGCGGCTTCATCCTGGCCGACACGGTGACGTTTCCCAGCATGGCGCAGGCGGGCGAGGGCGAGCAGTCGCTGTCGCAACTGGCCTCCATCAAGGCCGTCTCGCCCGGCTACCCGCAGCGGGGCAAGCTGAAAATCACCACCCAGGTTAGCGAGGCGCAGGATGCCGTCGGCCGGCCAACGGACCAGGTGCCGGCGCCCGGCACCCTGTGGGTCGATGCGGCGATTCTGTCCAGCCTGAACGCCAAGCTCGGCGATACGCTGACGCTGGGCGACAAGGCGTTTACCGTCACCCAACTGATCGCCAGCGAGCCGGACCGCGGCGCGTCCTTCCTCAACTTCGCTCCCCGTGTGATGCTGCCCTTGAGCGACCTGGCCGCCACGGCGCTGGTGCAGAACGGCTCGCGCGTGTCGTACCGCTTGCTGTTGTCGGCGCCGCCCGCCAAGGCGGGCGAGCTTGCGCAATATCAAGCCTGGCTGGAAAGCCAGATCAAGACGCAGGCGATCAAGGGCGTGCGCATCGAATCGCTGGAATCGGGCAGCCCGCAGATGCAATCGACGCTGGATCGCGCCGACCGCTTCCTGTCCCTCGTCGGTTTGCTGTCGGCCATGCTGGCGGCCGTCGCCGTGGCCATGGCGGCGCGCCGCTTCATGCTGCGCCACCTGGACGCCTGCGCCATGCTGCGCTGCCTGGGGCTGACGCAAAACCAGGTCACTGCCATGTACGTGATCGAATTCTTATTGGTGGGCCTGGCCGGCAGCGTGGTTGGCGTGATGGTGGGTTTCGGCGGCCACCTGGTGCTGCTGGAGCTGCTGGGCAAGCTGGTGCAGAGCGACTTGCCGCCCGTGTCCATGTTGCCCGCCCTGCAAGGCGTGGCTACCGGCATGCTGTTGCTGCTCGGCTTTGCCCTGCCGCCGATTTTGCAGTTGCGCAATGTCCCCCATAACCGCGTGATCCGCCGCGAGCAGGAGCCGCCGCAGGCGCTGGCCCTGGCCACCTACGGCCTGGGCATCGCCGCCTTCGTCGTGCTGCTCCTGTGGCAAGCGGGCGACGTGAAACTGGCCCTGCTGACGGCGGCCGGCTTCCTGGGCGGCTTCGCCCTGTTCGGCCTGGCCGGCTGGCTGGGCATCCGCTCGCTGAAAACCCTGCGCGGCGCCTTCAATCACCAGGGCTGGCGTTTCGCCGTCACGTCCCTGCAGCGCCGCCCGGGTGCCACTGTCATCCAGGTGGTGTCCCTGGCCTTGGGCCTGATGGCCTTGCTGCTGCTGACGGTGGTGCGCGGCGACTTGATGGTGGCCTGGCGCAACGCCACGCCGCCGGATGCGCCGAACCGCTTCATGATCAATATCCTGCCGGAACAAAAAGACCCGATCGCCGCGCGCCTGGCCCAGGCCGGCGTGGCCAATGCGCCCTTGTATCCGATGATACGGGGGCGCCTGGTAGCCGTGAACGGCAACACCATCACGGAAACCACGTATGAGGACGACCGCGCCAAGGGCCTGGCCGACCGCGAATTCAACCTGTCGACGATGGCCACGATGCAGGAAGAAAACAAGCTGGTGGCCGGCAAGTGGTTCGGCAATGCGCCGGGCGCGCCAGCCGAGGCGTCGGTGGAAGAAGGCATCGCCAAGACCCTGAAGCTGAAGCTGGGCGACAAGCTGCGCTTCGACATCGCCGGCCAACCCGTGGAAGCGGCCATTACCAGTTTGCGCAAGCTGGAATGGGGTTCGATGCGCGTCAATTTCTTTGTCATCATCAATCCGGCCGCCATGGCGGACACGCCGCAGACGTGGATCACGGCGTTCCATCTGCCGCCCGCGCAGGCCGACCTGGGCAATGCCTTGCTGCGCGACTACCCGAATCTGACGGTGGTCGACGTGGGCGGCGTGCTCAAGCAAATCCAGGGCGTGCTGGACCAGGTGGTGACGGCCGTCGAATTCCTGTTTGCCTTTACCTTGGCCTCGGGCTTGCTGGTGCTGTATGCGGCCTTGATGGGTTCGCAGGACGAGCGCACGCGCGAAGCGGGCCTGCTGCGCGCGCTGGGCGCCACGCGGCGCCAGCTGGCGCAGGCGCAGCTGATCGAGTTTTCCCTCGTCGGCGCGCTGGCCGGCCTGCTGGCGGCCTCGGGCGCGGCGGCCATGGGCTGGGCGCTGGCCACGTACCAGTTCAAGTTTGCCTGGAGCTTCGCGCCCGGCGTATGGGCCTTTGGCTTGCTGGCCGGCGCCCTGTGCGCGATCGCCGGCGGCTGGCTGGGTTTGCGCAATGTCCTGAAACATCCGCCGCTGCAAACCTTGCGGGAAAGCTAGGCGCCCACGCTGTCGTCCGCCTGCGCGCGTAAAAATTGCGCGTAGGATATGACCGGCTGGCCCAGCTGGTGCGGCGGCACGTCGAACAGGGCCCAGAAATAGGTTTCGCGTCCCAGGCAGATGGTCGGCGCGGCGCAGTAGCGGAACCAGTTTTCGCCGATGTGCGCCGCATACATGCCGTCGCTGTCGGCATCGGAAAAGTACGGGATCACGCGCATTTCCAGCAAGGCCAGCAGCAGGGACTCGGGCGCGTCGCTGTCGCGCGCCATTTCGTACTGCGTGTGCAGGCTGCGTTCCGTCTCTATGATCATCAGGCGGGCCTGGCCGTCGCGCGTGAAAAACAGGATGCCGCAGGGATTCGGGAAAATATAGAACTCGACAAAGCCATGGCGCCGGCACAGCTCCTGCACGACGGCGGCCATGGCTTCGTCTTGCAGGAAACTATAGTCGTGCAGCAATAGCAAGTCGCGCACCGTGTCCGACTGCTGCAGGAAGAATTCGCGTTGCAGGGAAACGATTTCCTGTTCCAGGATATCGAGCGCATCGTCGTCGCTCTTCTTGATGTAGCGGTCGATCAAGCCCCGGTTGAAGGCCGTCACGGCCACTTTTTCATCGGCCGCGCCCGTAAATAAAATCTTCTTGCACGGCAAGTCCCGCACGGCCTGGCAGAATTCCAGGCCATTCATCTGCGGCATCGAATAATCGACCACCAGCACGGAAGGCACGGCAAAGCGCTGCGCCTGGCCGCTGATGCGCCAGATGCGTTCGAGGTCGAGCGCCACGTTGCGCTGGTCGCGCGGCAGGTTTTGCGTGTCGAAATTGACGTGCAGCGGCGTCTCGCCCGGCTGCGTGCTGTGGCGCAGCCAGTGCAGCGCGCTGCTGGTGTCATGAAAGGTCAGGCGCGCCAGCGCGGGGTCGAGCTGGAACGCCAGGCTTTTCAGGAAGGAATCGCTGTCATCGATCAATACGGTCAGGGTCGGATGGGAGTAGACGGGCAGTTGCATGCATCACCTTGCGGGGGAAGAGGGTTGTAAGCGGGCAGGCAGGGGCTGGGGAAATTCCAGGATGAAAATCGCATACGCATGCTCGCGCGACACGCAGCGGATGCGCGCCTGCCAGGCCGTGATGATCTGCCGGCACAGGGCCAGGCCGATGCCGCTGCCGTTGTGCACGGGATACGAATAAAAACGCTCGAAGATCAGCGGCAGGCGGTTCTTCGCGATGCCGCAGCCCGTGTCGATGAACAGCAGCCTGGGCACGGGGCGGGCGCCGTCGATGATGATGCGCACGCGGCCCTTGCCGGCCCGCTGGATGGCTTTCAGCGCGTTTCTCAGCAGGTTCAGCAGGATCACCACGCACAGTTCGTCCTGGCCGGCGAACTGGAAGTCGGCGCGCACGTCCACCTTGACGCGGCTGCGCTGGCTGTTGCCGGTGAATGGGTAGCGCTTCAGCACGGAATTCACCATCGCCAGCATCGACAGCGCCTGGCTGGGCTGCAGGTTGCGGTTCACGGCGCTGGCGCTCATCAGGAACAAATCGATCATGTGCTGCATGTGGCGCACTTCGAACTGGATGCGCGACAGGGCTTCCTGCAACGGCGGCAAGTCGTGCGTCTGGCCGGCCAGTTGCGGCAGCAGCCGGCGCATGCCCCGCACATTGGCTTCCACGCTGGTCAGCGGCGTGCGCAGCTCGTGCGCCACGGAACCGAGCCCGGCGGACAGGCCGGCCAGCCGCTCCAGTTCCAGCACCTTGCTGCCCACTTTCACCACGGACAGCGCGGCTATGGTGAACCAGTGCACGGGCAGCTGCTGCAGCACTTCACGCTGCAGCAGGAAGTCGCCTTCCCCCTGCAGGATGACGGCCAGGCAGGCGGTGCTGGTACCGATCAGGTAGGCGCGGCAAGCCAGCTTCGTTTCGAAATGAAACAGCACGACGAGGCCGATCAGCAGCGATTCGCTCCAGATGGACGACGCGTGGTTCATCAGAAACATGAAGGTAAAGAAGAAGGGCAGGATGTAGCTGAGCGCGAACAGCAGGTAGCGCGACAGCCAGCGGGCCGAGAAGTGGCGCGCAAACAGGCCGACCGCGCAGATGCCCACGCCCGTCAGGCGCAAGGTCAGGTTTTCATAGGCTTGCGGAAAAAAGTAATTCCACAGCAGGTAGTACAGCGGCATCGCCACCGTGCCCACGGCGGCCAGCATGGCGACCCTGCCGGCCAGGTTTTCATGGGGCATGCGTTCATGCAGCAGCGAATGGAGCAGGCGCCTGCGCCAGTGTGTCCATCGTCCTTGCAATTGCTGCGTCATGACTCTGCCTTGATTCTCTTCAGAACATTATCATCGCGTAAATTTTCCTGGTTGAACGGTTATCTCATCGGACATTGATATACGTCAATGGATGGGTTCGCGAGACGGTCAAGGCTTTAAGCCGCAGCAAACCTTTCCCTAGGAGAAAACTCATGACCATCGCTACCAGCTTGCACGCCCCATCCTTCGTCCGCGCCGAACACTGCTTGCCAGACTACATCGTGCGGCGCATGGATGCGCACCACGTCACGCGCATCGAAAAATTGCTGGGCGGCCAGCATCCCCATGCCTGGCAACCGACACCCGCCCATGCCATTTTCCTGGCCGGCAATGACTACCTGTCCATCGCCGCCGAGCCGGCGCTGGTGGCGGCCCAGGTGGCGTCGCTGCAGGCGAATGCGGGCGGCATGCTGATGTCGGCCGTGTACTTGCAGGAAGGCAGCGAACAGCACCGGCTGGAAAGCCGGCTGGCCCGCTTCATGGGCAGCGAGGACGGCATCCTGGCGCAGTCCGGCATGGCGGCCAACGTCGGGCTGATCCAGTGCATCGCCAGCCCCGGCATTCCCGTCTACCTCGACATGCAGGCCCACGCCTCGCTGTGGGAAGGCGTGCTGTCGGCGCAGGCCCAGGCCGTGCCCTTCCTGCACAACGACATGACGCACTTGCGGCGGCAAGTGGAAAAGCATGGCCGCGGCGTGATCGTCGTCGACGCCCTGTACAGCACCAACGGCAGCCTGGCGCCGCTGCTGGAATTGCTCGACATCGCCGAGCGCAGCGACTGCGTGGTGGTGGTCGACGAGTCGCACTCGCTGGGCACGCATGGCCCGCAGGGCGCGGGCCTGGTGGAGGCGTGGGGACTGGGCCACCGCGTGCATTTCCGCACGGCGTCGCTGGCCAAGGCCTTCGCGGGCCGCGCCGGTTTCATCAGCTGTTCCAGCCGTTTCAAGGGCTATTTTTTGTCCGAATCACGGCCCGCCATCTTCAGTTCCTGCCTGCTGGCGCATGAGCTGGCGTGGCTGGGCGCGGCGCTCGATTTCATCATGGCCGCCGATGGGCGGCGCGCCACCCTGCAACGCCATACGCTGCAGGTGCGCGCAGGCTTGCGTGAACTGGGCTACAACGTCAGCGATGGCACGGAGCAGATCATTGCGCTGGAAGCGGGCGGCGAACCGGCCACCCTGGTCCTGCGCCAGGCGCTGGAACGGCAAGGCATTTACGGCGCCATGTTTTGCGCCCCGGCAACGGCGAAGAACCGCGCCCTCGTGCGCCTGACCCTCAATGCGGGGCTCGACGGGGCGGCCATCGAGCGGGTGTTGGCGGGCTGCGCCGCCATCCGCGCCGAAGCGGGCGTGGAACACTGGCCGTCGACGCGGCGCCTGCGCAGGCTGGCGCTGGTGTAGCGTCGTCAGCCGGCCAGCCGGCCCAGGAGGGCTGAAAGCGCTCCCAGCTGTTCTGCCGGCGCATCCTGCAGCAATTCGCGCCCCACCGCCTGCGCGGTGGCGCTCGCATGTCCCAGCAATTCCTGGCCGGCGGCAGTCAGCACGGCATAGCCGACGCGGGCGTCGCGCGCATCGGCCTGGCGCGCCACCAGGCCGATCTTTTCCAGTGGCATCAAGGAACGCGTGACGCCCGAGGCCGTCAACGCCAGGCGCTCGGCCAGGTCGATGCGGCGCAGGCGCGCACCGGGCGCGCGCTGCAGCTGGTACAGCAATTGATAGTCGCTGAAGCTCAGGCCATGCAAATTGCCCAGGGCGCTGTCGAAGCGGCGCACGATGAGCGCCTGGGCGCGCGCCAGGCGCAGGCAAAAGTCCAGCGCGCCATCGGCGTCCGGCGACGGGAGAGTGTGATCGTTCATGGCGTCCATTTTATCCATTGCGAAATGCTTGAGTACGCAAGTGTAAAGCAATGCCGCTCAATACAGCGGCTGGCCTTGCTCCAGCCACTGTGCGCGGTGCAGTTCCAGCAGGGCGCCCAGTTCGGCGTCCGCATCGAAGGCGGGGTCGTCGGGCAGCTTGAGCGTATCGATGACGGCGCAGGAAAAGGCCGCCGCGCCGTCGCGCCGCCAGTCCGCCTGCAGCAGGGCGTTGCGGTGCTTGCCCAGGTTCAGCTCGAAGCGGTGGCGGTTCAGCATGCCGGGCGCGTTGCGGCTGCTGTCGAGCAAGGTGCGCCCGCTGGGCAAGTGCCGCAAGGCGATGATGCCCAGCGGCGGCGGCTGTTGCCGGTAGTGCGCTTTCAATGTTGCCTGTCGTGTCTTGTCCATGTTTTACTTCTCCCATGTCGTTTATTTAATCGTTTCCGGTCCGGCGATGCGCGGGATGGCGGTAAATAATGCCGCCGCCACGGCGGCTGCCAGCAGCAGGGCGCCGCCGCCGCAGAACAGCTCGCCAACGCTCAGGTGGCGCAGCAGCGCGCCCGTGGCCGCCGCCGACAGCGGCGCCAGTCCCAGGAAGATGCCCATGAACAGGGCCATCGCCCGGCCCAGCATGGCGGGCGCCACGCGCCGCTGTATCCACGTAAAGATGGCCACCTGCAAGTAGCCGCCCAGCAACCCTGTCACGGCCAGCAGGGCCGCGCCTTGCCAGGCCGAGCTGATTTGTCCCAGCGCCATCAGCAGCAGGCCGACGACCGCGTCGACGAGCAGCAGGGTGGCGCCGAAGTGGCGGCGCAGCCAGGCGCCGCCCAGGCTGGACGCCAGCATGCCGGCCAGGGTGCCGGCGCCATGCGCGCCCATCAGCAAACCCAGCGCGGAGGCGCCATGCAGGCGCTCGCTGGCCAGCACGGGCAAGGCCACTTGCAGCGGCCCCATGACGAAGAACGCCACCACCGCCCAGTACGCATAGCAGCTGCGCAAGGGAAGGTCGCGCCACACCATGGCCAGGCCCGCCGCCATGTCGCGCCACATGCCCTGCGCCGCCGCGGCCAGTGGCCGCAGGCTCACTTGCCGCAAGGTCCAGGCCGAGAACAGGAACGTCAGCGCATCGATGGCAAAGGCGGCGGCCAGCGCCGCCATGGAGGTTTGCTGCGCGCCATCGTGGGCGCCGAGCACGAGCGCCGCCAGCAGGGGGCCGGCCAGCAGGGACAGCTGGCGCGCGCCCATCTGCAAGCCATTGGCGTTCTGCAGCGATTGCGGCGGCACGGCTTGCGGCAGGATGGCCGTGCCGGCGGGAATGCCGAAGGCGGCCGCGATACCGAGCGCCAGCGCGGCCGCATACGCGAGCGCCAGGCTGGCCTGGTCCAGCAGCAGCAACCCCGCCAGCGCCAGCAGGATGGCGGCGTTCGCATATTTGCTCAGCAGCATCACGCGCCGGGGCGAATAGCGGTCGGCGATGGTGCCGCCCAGCAAAATCAGCACGGCGCGCGGGGCGCCCATCAGGGCCACGGCGATACCCAGGCTGAGGCTATCGCCCGTCAGGCTCAGCACCAGCCAGGGCAGGGCCAGCATGCTGAACTGGTCGCCCAGCATGGAGACGAGGCCGCCGCCCAGCAGCCAGCGGAAGTTGGTATTGCGTAGCAAAGGAGGTTCTGCGGTGGTGGGCATGGTTGACCTGTCCGTGTTTAAAGATTGCATGGTAGTTGATGAAAGCTTGAGTAGTCAAGTATATTGTTTTTTATGCCGGCAGCGGAAGCTGGCGACGCATGGGCCGCCGGCGCTTGCGCTATCATGGCGGCCATGACTGATACCACTGCCCCCACCCTCTACGAGACCATCGGCGGCGCCCCCGTGCTGCGTGAAATGGTCGACCGTTTTTATGACTTGATGGAACTCGAAGCCGAGTTCGCCGGCATCCGCGTCATGCATCCGCCTTCGACGGACGGTTCGCGCGACAAGCTGTATTTCTTCCTGACGGGCTGGATGGGCGGCCCGGACTTGTATATCGAGAAATTCGGCCACCCGCGCCTGCGCGCGCGCCACTTGCCCTACGCCATCGGCACCAGTGAGCGCGACCAGTGGCTGCGCGCCATGGCCTGGGCCATGGAAGACACGGGCATCGAAGAGTCCTTGCGCGTGCGCCTGATGGAATCGTTCTATCAGACGGCCGACTGGATGCGCAACAAACCTGACTGACACCCATGAGCCCAATCGAGTTTTACAGCCTGCTGGGCGCCGCCATCGTCGCCATCGTCCTGTTGCTATTGATCTTGCTGCGCCCCCGTGGCGCGGCCGGCGATGGCGCCACCACCCTGGCCCTGGTGCAGCAGCACCAGCAGCAAAGCCTGGAACGCATCGACCGGGTCGAGCGCGAAGTGCGGCTGCAACTGCAGGCGTCGGCACAGGCGACGCGGCAAGACCTGGCCACCAGCCTGGCGCAATTCCAGGCGGCGACCCTGCAGCAGCTCGACAGCCTGCGCACGCAGATGCAGGCGCAGGGAAAAGTCGGGCGCGAGGAACAGGCGCAAAGCCTGGCGCGCTTTGCCGACAGCACCAACCAGACCCTGGCGCAGCTGACGGAATCGAATGCGCAGCGCATGCTGGAAGTGCGCGCCACGCTGGAAAGCAAGATCCGCGACTTGCAGGCTGACAATGGCGCGCGCCTGGAAGAGATGCGCAAGACGGTCGACGAGAAATTGCACGCCACGCTGGAAACGCGCCTGACTGCCTCGTTCCAGCAAGTGTCGGAGCGGCTGGAAAAAGTCCACCAGGGCCTCGGTGAAATGCAGCAGCTGGCGCTGGGCGTGGGCGACCTGAAGCGGGTGCTCACCAACGTCAAGACGCGGGGAACATGGGGCGAAGTGCAGCTGGAAATGCTGCTGGAGCAGGTACTCACTGTCGACCAGTACGCGAAGAACGTGGAAACCTTGCCGGGCAGCGGCGCGCGCGTGGAATTCGCCCTGAAACTGCCGGGCCTGTCCGATGGCGGGCCGCCCGTGTGGATGCCGATCGATGCGAAGTTCCCCAAGGAACAGTACGAACGCCTGGTCGAAGCGGCCGAGCGGGCCGATGCGGACGGCGTGGCCCTGGCCGGACGCGAGCTGGAACGGGCCGTGCGGGGAGAAGCGAAAACCATCGCGGACAAATACCTGGCGCCGCCGCTGACCACCGACTTTGCCATCCTCTTCCTGCCCACGGAAGGCTTGTATGCGGAAGTGTTGCGCCGCCCGGGCCTGGCCGATGAATTGCAGCGCGTGCACCGGGTCAGCATCGCGGGGCCATCCACGTTGACGGCCTTGCTCAACAGCCTGCAAATGGGTTTCCGCACTCTGGCGCTGGAAAAGCGCTCGTCGGAAGTGTGGCAAGTGCTGGGCGCCGTGAAGACGGAATTCGGCAAGTTCGGCGACGTGCTGTCGCAGACCCGCCTGACCCTGGAAAAGGCGGCGAAGAATATCGAAAGCGCGGAAGTGCGCAGCCGGCAGATGGCGCGCAAATTGAAATCCGTGGAAGCCTTGCCGGGCGAGGCGGCCGCCTTGCTGCTGGGTAAGGCGGACGCGGGGCTGTCCGCCGAAGCGGACGGCGAATAGCACCGCCGCCGTTCAGGCCGCCGCCGCAGGCCGGCGGCGCAGCGTGGCGCAGACGGTCAGCGCGAGTCCCGCCAGCAGCATGGCCCACGTTTGCGGTTCCGGCA
The DNA here is from genome assembly GCF_030397625.1 of Janthinobacterium sp. SUN026. NCBI lineage: Bacteria > Pseudomonadati > Pseudomonadota > Betaproteobacteria > Burkholderiales > Oxalobacteraceae > Janthinobacterium > Janthinobacterium sp. SUN026. The sequence continues at coordinate 829,898 of NZ_JAPQNU010000001.1, forward strand.
CGGCGGGCAGGACGGACAGGCCGGTGGGCGGCAGCGAAGGCAGCATGACGGTGGGGTTGAATGGCTCGACGATGATGCTGCTGCCGCGCGGTGGCTGGCCACCGCCTATGCCCGACGGCAACATCGTGTCGCGGCTGCCGCGCACGAAATCGAAGCCCAGCAGGGGCAGGCCGGCCACCACGGCCGGCGGCGCCGCGCCTGTGAGCGAACCGCCATGCGCGGCGACGGGATGCTCGATGACGGGCACGCCCATTGCCGCCGGCGCGGCCGCTGCCGGCGTTGCACCGCCAGGCGCGGCGCCAACCGGGGCCGCACCAGCGCCGCGCGGCCCGGCCGCCGCCTGCGTGATGCGGCTGACATTGCGGCACACGGTGGGCACGAGGATGCAGGCGCCCTGCACGCAGTACACGAGTCCCCTTTCCTGCATCTGCTCGCTCCAGCCTGCCCGCGTGACATTGCGGCAGACGCGGCCTGGGCCGAAATGCATGTCGCTGATGCGCGCATCGTAATTGCCCTTGCCGCGGATGGCGTCGCGGCTGATCACGACGATTTCATCATACTGGCGCGCGCGCATGCGCGCCTTCAATTGCTCGCGCACCTGCGGCGCGATGTCCGGGTACCTGTCCACGGCGGCCACGACGTCGCCCATGAACGGGTCGGCGCCGGGGCGGTTCCAGCTGCAGTTGTCCAGCACGGCGGCCCGAGGGGCCCCTTTGGCGTAGGCGGGCGGCGGCGCGAGGGTCAATAGGCCAAGCAGGCAAGCCGCTCCCAGCATGCTGGCGCCCGCGTTCCAAGAGCGGTGTCTCATTATTAGTTTCCTCGTGAAAACAATATCAAAATTGAACTTTTCGTATAAGTTCGGATGTTATCACCTAAGAAACTTCAATATCAACAAATAAATAAAATAATTACAATTAGTGTTGTGTTTGTTGATATGTTATTTAAAGAAATAATTAACATTTTTATCTCAATAGCCGAGCAGTTTCCGGGAAGAAAATTGATTGCGAAGGGGCAATGCAAACGGCCCGCGTAAGGCGGGCCGTTCGGGAGGGGAAGCTTGGGGATGCGCCGCCGGCGGCGGCGCGGCAAGGGATGCTTAGATGCGGCCCGGGCAGGCTTGCGTATCGAAGGCGGGATAGCCGATGGCGGGCAGCTTGTGCAGCCAGGTGCGCATCAAGGTGCGCGCGCCTTGCGCATCGTACTGCCGCCCTTGCTGCAAGTCGGCGGCGAGCGTGTCCAGCTCTGCGCAGATCGATTGCTTGCCGGCCTGGGCCGCCAGCAGGGAGGCCAGCAGTTCCGGCAGCACGGACGCCGCCGGCGCCGCCTGGCGCGTGGCGCGGTAGTGCTGCCAGTAGCGCCCGGCGGCATCGCCATCAAAGCTGGGGACGAAACCGAACGTGGCGTCATCGCGGTGCAAGCGGTACACGGTGGGAAAGTAATGCGGGCCCGTCAGTTCGCCAGGAAAGCGGTCGCGCCGCAGGACGTCGATGGCCAGCGATCCGTCGCGCTCCATGCGCACGGGACTGGGCGCATCGTACTGGTCCACGCTCACCATGGCGGGTGAGTTGCCTTGCATGAAAATGATCTTTTGCGTGTAATGGCGCCCGCCCAGATGGCCGCACAGGGCGACGAAGCGGTCGTCGAGGGCGGTGACGGCCGCAACGGCGCCGCAGCCGGGCCGCAAGGGCGTGTTTTCCTGCCACACGAGCGCCTGGTCGCTGGTGCGCACGAGGCGGATGCGGCCCACGGTGTCGCCGTGCAAGTCACCGTGCGCATCCTCGATGTGTTCGTCGAAGCGCACCGTGTAGCCATTGCTGTGCACTTCGCCGGCGTATGCCGTCATGCCCTGCAGCAGGGCCAGTGCCAGTGCCAGTGCCAGTTTCATACCAATCCCTGGAACAGCACGATATCGACCAGGTCGCCTGCGGCCACGTGGCCTTGCGCTTCGTGCAGCACGATCATGCAATTGGCTTGCGTCATCGAGCGCAGGATGCCCGAGCCTTGCGCGCCCGTCACGCGCACGTGCTGGCTCCCGTCCGCACCGCGCTCGACGATGCCGCGCTGGTATTCCGTGCGGCCCCGTTTCTTGCGGATCGGCGCTTGCGCCGCCACTTGCAGCAGCGGCAGGGCGGACGTGTCCGCGTCGGCGCCCATCAGGCGCAGCAGGGTGGGGCGGGCGAGGAAATAAAACGCCGCCATCACGGCGACCGGGTTGCCGGGCAGGCCCAGCAGCAAGGCCGATTCGCCTTCGCTGGCAATCCGCCCGAAGGCCATGGGGCGGCCCGGGCGCATGTTGATTTGCCAGAAGGCCACGTCACCGAGGCGCGCGAGGATGTCGCGCGTAAAATCGGCCGCGCCGCTGGACACGCCGCCCGAGGTGATGATGACGTCGGCCGTGGCGCAGGCGCCGCGCAGGGCTGCTTCCAGCGCTTGCGGATTGTCCTTGACGATGCCCATGTCGAGCACTTCGCAGCCGAGGCGCGTCAGCATGCCCAGCAGGGTGTAGCGGTTGCTGTCATAGATGCAGCCCGCGTCGAGCGGCTCGCCGATCGAGCGCAATTCGTCGCCGGTGGAAAAGAAGGCCACGCGCAGGCGGCGGCGCACGGGCACCGTGGCGATGCCCAGCGAGGCCAGCAAACCCAGCTCGGCCGGTCCGAGTATCTTGCCTTGCAGCAGGGCCGGCTTGTCCTGCATCAAGTCTTCGCCCTTGAAGCGGCGGTTGTCGCCGGCGCGGATGCAGTCCGGTGCCACGGTAATGCTGGCGTCGCCCGCTTGCAGCACCAGTTCCTGCGGCACCACGCTGTCGCAACCGTCGGGCATGACGGCGCCCGTCATGATGCGCGCGCATTGGCCGCGTCCGATTTTGACTGTGCCGGGACGCCCGGCCAGGATGGTGTCGACCACGGCCAGGGTCACGGGGGTGTCGCCGCCGAGGTCGGCGCCAAGGTCAGCTCCGTAAAGCGCATAGCCATCCATGGCGGAATTGTCGTGCGCGGGCACGCTGATGGGCGAGATGATGTCGGCCGCCAGGATGCGTTCGAACGCTTGCGGCAGCGGCAGTTCCTCGATGTCGGCCACGGGCGCGACCGTGTCGGCCAGGATGGCTTGCGCCATCGGCACGGACAGGCCCTGCGCCTGCAGGGCGGCCAGCTCGTCCGGCGTATTGATGTTGCCGAATGCACTATTGTTTTCGAAGAGCACTTCGGCCAGTTTCAAGGGGCCGTGCCAGGTGCGCATGCGGCGTTCACCGCCGCGCAGATAGGCATCGAGCTGGGGCAGGGCGGATGTTTTTACCAGGCAAAAGACGGGGTGGGGGCGGCGCACGACCGCTCCCGTCGTCGCATCGATTTCCTCGGTGACGGCGATGGCCAAGTCGGCATTGTCTTGCGTCAAACCGGCGGCCAAGCGCGCCGCCAGGTCGGGCGGCAGCAGGGGCGAGTCGCACGGCACGGTGAGCAGATAAGGCGTGTTGGCGTGCTGCATGCCGCTGTGCAAGCCGGCCAGCGGACCCAGCTGGCCTGGCAGCACGTCGGGCCACACGGGCAGGCCGAAGTGCGCGTAGTCGCCCGCATCCGCGTGGACGCTGAGGGCCAGCTGGCCCACTTGCGGCGCCAGGCGCTGGGCCACGTGGCGCGCCAGGGGCTGGCCATGCAGGGGCAGCATGCCCTTGTCGCGCTGGCCCATGCGCGTGCCGAGGCCGCCGGCCAGGATCAGGCCGGTAATGTCGTGTTTGTTGATCATGTCAGGTAGGAAAATTGGTGCATGCGCCATGGTAGCAGCGGCGGGCGCGTGCTGCGCCCGATTCAGCCGCCGATGTACGACATTTCCACTTTCTTTTTACCGTGCTCAAGCGCACCGCCCGTCAAATCCGTCTGGCTGGTGCGCAATTGCGAATAGCGGTCGCCGCGGCCGCGCCACAGTTGCGCCACGGCCGAGGAGATTTCCGCATCGCTGCGGCCGCCGCGCAGCAGGCTGCGCAAGTCGTGGCCGCTGCTGGCGAACAGGCACGTGTACAGCTTGCCCTCGGTCGAGAGGCGGGCGCGGCTGCACTCGCCGCAGAACGCTTGCGTGACGCTGGAAATGAGGCCGATCTCGCCGCTGTCATCGGCATAGCGCCAGCGCGCCGCCGTCTCGCCCGCGTAGTTCGGGTCGATGGGCAGCAAGGGCATGTGCGCGGCGATGCGCCGCACCACTTCCGCGGAAGGGATGACTTCCTGCAAGTTCCAGCCGTTCGAGGCGCCCACGTCCATGTATTCGATGAAGCGCAGGATGTAGGGCGTGCCCTTGAAGTGGCGCGCCATGGGCACGATTTCCTGCTCGTTCATGCCGGCCTTGACGACCATGTTGATCTTGATGGGCCCCAGGCCCGCCGCGTGCGCCGCATCGATGCCGTGCAGCACGTCGGCCACGGCGAAATCGACGTCGTTCATGCGCTTGAAGGTGGCGTCGTCGAGCGAGTCAAGCGACACGGTGACCCGGTTCAGGCCCGCATCCTTGAGCGCCTGCGCTTTTCTTGCCAGCAAGGAACCATTGGTCGTCAGGGTCAGGTCCAGCGGCTGGCCCGACGGCGTGCGCAGGTCGGCCAGCATGGCGATGAGTTTTTCGATATTCTTGCGCAGCAGCGGCTCGCCGCCCGTCAGGCGGATCTTTTCCACCCCGTGCGCGACGAACAGGCGCGCGACGCGCGTGATTTCCTCGAACGACAGCAAATCCGTGTGCGGCAGGTAGACGTGGTTCTTGTCGAATACGTCCTTGGGCATGCAATACACGCAACGGAAATTGCAGCGGTCGGTAATCGAGATGCGCAGGTCGTGCAGGGGCCGGCCCAGGCTGTCGGCCACGTTGCCGCTGGGGCTATCCAGCTGCGCGGGAATCGCCAAAGCCCCGTTGCGGGCTTCGGCGAGGTAGATAATCTTGTCAGCCATGAAAGGTGATACCACTTACGTTGAGTCGTTCAAGGCAGATACGATAGCACGAGGCCGAAGATGCCACAGGCGAGCAGCAATTTGATGGTGCCAACCTGAAACTTGATCAGCGCCACGCCGGCCGCCAGCGCGATGGCGATCGCCAGCCAGTCCCGGTGCGGCAGCGGGTTTTCTTGCCAGAAGACATGGCGGCCAAAGAACAGGGCCAGGCTGGCAATGACGCCCACCACGGCCGCCGAGATGGCCGTCAGGGGCGCGCTCAGGCGCAGATTGCCGCGCGACGCTTCCACCAGCGGCGCGCCGGCCAGGATGAAGATGAACGAGGGCAGGAAGGTGAACCAGCTGGCGACGAGCGCGCCGCACACGCCCGCCAGCCACAGCTGCTCCCCTGTCACGGCGTGGCTCCAGCCGCCGACAAAGCCGATGAAGGCGACGATCATGATCAGGGGGCCGGGCGTCGTTTCGCCCAGCGCCAGGCCATCCATCATTTGCGCGCTGGTGATCCAGTGGTAGTGCTCGGCGGCGCCTTGCACCAGGTAGGGCAGCACGGCATACGCGCCGCCGAACGTCAGCAGGGCCGCCTTGCTGAAAAACATGCCCATCTGCGCCAGCGGCTGGTCCGCGCCGCCCGCCAGCGCCAGGCCCAGCCAGGCGAGGAAGGCCAGGGCCAGGCCCACGGCGGCCGTGCCAAGCAGGCGCGGCCAGCTGAAGCGCGCGTGCTCCGGCGTGGGCGTGTCGTCATCGATCAGGGCGGCACCGTAGCGGGCCGCGCCGCCGTGCGAGGCGCCGCCGACATGGAAGTGGGCCGGCAGCCAGCGGCCGCCCGCCATGCCCAGCAGGGCTGCGGCGAGCACGATCAGCGGAAATGGCAGTCGTAGCGCGGCGATGGCGACAAATGCACCGGCCGCGATGGCGATCAGGCCGGGGCTGCGCAAGGTGCGCCGGCCCAGGCGCCAGGCGGCCGCCAGCACGATGGCGACGACGGCCGGCTTGACGCCGTACAGGATGCCGGCGATGGCGGCCACGTGGCCATACGCCATGTACAGCCAGGACAGGACGATCAGCAGCAGCAGCGAAGGCAGCAAAAACAGCAGGCCCGCCACCAGGGCGCCGCGCGTGCGGTGCATCAGCCAGCCGATGTAGATGGCCAGCTGGGTCGCTTCCGGCCCCGGCAGCAGCATGCAGTAATTCAGGGCGTGCAGGAAACGCTGTTCGGAAATCCAGCGCCGCTTTTCCACCAGTTCCGCATGCATCATGGCGATTTGTCCGGCCGGGCCGCCAAAGCTGACGCAACCGAGCTTGAGCCAGTACCAGAAGGCGCTGCGCAGGCTGACGGGGGAGGGAAGTTGGTTGGCGTTCTCGTGCATGGCGGCTGGCTGGCAAAGTTGGGGACGTAAAAAAGGGGAAGCCTGAGCTTCCCCTTTCATCATCGGCGGCTGGGCGAACCCTGCACGCTTATGGACGTTGCGTGTTGACCTGGATCAACGGCTCATCCGATTGCGGCGGCAATGGCTTGCGTTCGCGCGGCTTGCGTACCGGAGCGACTGCCTTGGCGGCCGCTTCCTGCGCCAGGCGCAGTTTTTCCGGATCGGTGGCAGCCAGGGTCAGGCCGGCCGAACCGAGCACTGCGCTCAAGTCCAGCGGCGCGGCCACTGGCGCGGCAGGTGCCGGGGCAGGCGCGGCGACAGGTGCCGGCGCAGGAGCAGGAGCAGGAGCAACTTCGGCAACTACCGGCGCGGCTTCCGCCACGACAGGTGCCGCTTCGGCTACCGGCGCTTCTTCCACCACGACGACCGTTTCCACGACAGCAACTGCTTCCACGACTGGCGCCGCTTCGACGATGACTTCCGCTGGCGCAGGCGCAGGTGCAGGTGCGGCTTGCGCTTTCTCGGCGAAGCTGTACTCGGCAACCGGTGCCGGTTCAGCAGCGGCTGGTTCAGCTTGCGCTGCAGCAACGACGGCTTCGACAGGGGCTGCCGGCACGATCACTTCAGCAGCTGGGGCAACTTCTGCGGCAGGAGCTGCTTCTTCGACCTTGGCGATGTCCACGACCTTGGCCACTTCCACCACTTCCACCACTTCAGCCACGATGGCTGGCGCGGCTTCGGCGGCAGCTTCCACTGGCGCGGCAGCGACAGCGGCTTCCGGCGCCGGAGCAACCGTAAAGCTGATCACTGGCGCATCCTGGCCTTCGTTCTCGCCATTTGCCGATTCGATCAGCTCGCCCGTTTCGCGGTCGCGGCGGTTGCGGTTGCGGCCGCCACGACGACGGCGGCGGCGCGGTTCTTCGCCTTCCACGTCGTTTTCCGTCTCTTCGCCTTCAGGACCGGCATTCGCCGGTGCTTTCAGCAGGTTGGCCGGTGCGGTGTCGGATTCAGGGCCGCTGGACGGTACGACGACGTTCACTGCGCTGGCGGTGGCGCCAACCAGTGCCAGCTCTTCAGCTTTCACTTCAGCAACAACAGCCTTGTCGGCACGCGGTTCGCGGCCTTCGCGTGGCTGGCGTGGCGGACGTTCGGCACGTTCCGGACGCTCGGCGCGCTCCGGGCGTTCCGCGCGTTCAGGACGTTCGCCCCGTTCGCGTGGCGCTGCCGTTGCATCGCCGCCTTCGCGTGCTTCACGCGGTTCGCGTGGCGGACGCGGCGGACGTGGCGGACGGGCCGCTTTTTCCAGTGCTTCCGCTTCTTTCGCGGCATCGTCCTGGGCTGGACGGCCCTGGCCAGGTTCGCGCTCTTCGCGGCCAGGCTTGCCGTTGCGGCCACGGCCACGCGGGCCACGGCTGTTGCGGTCGCCGCGGTCGGCGCCGGCCGGCTTGGCTGGTGCGACTGGGGCGGGTGCCGGTGCCACCGGTGCCGGGGCGCCGGTGAAGAAGCTGATGATCTTGGCGATCAGGCCCTGTGGTGCGGCAGGCGCGGCCACTGGAGCCGGTTTCGCTTCGACGGGCTTGCGCTCGACCAGCGGTGCCGGCTGGTCAGGGGTGATCGTCTTGACGACGGCTTCCTGGCGCGGCTTGGCTTCTTCCTTCTGGCGCTTGCTGTACGCCATGTCGGTTTCAGCGCTTTCGGCCAGGTTGTAGCTGGCCTGGCTGTCTTCCAGACGCGGATCGTCGTGCTTGATGCGTTCCAGCTTGTAGTGCGGCGTTTCCAGATGCTTGTTCGGGATCAGGATCACGGCGATGCGGTGGCGGTTTTCGATCTTCAGCACTTCGCCGCGCTTTTCGTTCAGCAGGAAGGCGCCCACGTCCACGGGCACTTGCACGTGGATGGTGGCCGAGTTTTCCTTCATCGCCTCTTCCTGGATGATGCGCAGCACCTGCAGGGCGGACGATTCCGTATCGCGGATGTGGCCGGTGCCGGAGCAGCGCGGGCACGTCACGTGCGAGCCTTCGGACAGCGAAGGACGCAAGCGCTGGCGCGACAGTTCCATCAGGCCGAAGCGGGAAATCTTGCCCATTTGTACACGGGCACGGTCATGGTGCAGCGCATCTTTCAGGCGCTGTTCCACTTCGCGCTGATTCTTTGCCACTTCCATGTCGATGAAGTCGATGACGATCAGGCCGCCCAAGTCGCGCAAGCGCAGCTGGCGGGCCACTTCTTCGGCCGCTTCGCAGTTGGTGTTGAAGGCGGTCGTCTCGATGTCCGAGCCGCGCGTGGCGCGGGCCGAGTTGACGTCGACGGAGACCAGCGCTTCCGTATGGTCGATCACGATGGCGCCGCCCGATGGCAGCGGCACGGTGCGGCTGTACGCCGTTTCGATCTGGTGTTCGATCTGGAAGCGCGAGAACAGCGGCACGTCGTCGCTGTAGCGTTTCACGCGGTGCACCATGTCGGGCATCACGTGGCTCATGAACTGGTGCGCCTGATCGTAGATCTCGTCGGTGTCGATCAGGATCTCGCCGATGTCGGGCTGGAAGTAGTCGCGGATGGCGCGGATGACGAGCGACGATTCCTGGTAGATCAGGAAAGCGCCGTTGGCCGACTTGCCGGCGCCTTCGATGGCGCGCCACAGTTGCATCAGGTAATTCAAGTCCCACTGCAGTTCATCGACGTTGCGGCCGATGCCGGCGGTGCGGGCAATGACGGACATGCCGGCTGGCAAGTCCAGTTTATCCATGGTTTCGCGCAATTCCTGGCGCTCTTCACCTTCCACGCGGCGCGATACGCCACCGCCACGCGGGTTGTTCGGCATCAATACCAGGTAACGGCCGGCCAGCGAGACGAACGAGGTCAGGGCGGCGCCCTTGTTGCCGCGCTCTTCCTTTTCCACCTGGACCATGATTTCCTGGCCTTCGCGCAGCGCTTCCTTGACGGAGGCGTTACGCACGTCCACGCCTTCGCGGAAGTACGTGCGGGCAACTTCCTTGAAGGGCAGGAAGCCGTGGCGGTCTTCGCCATAGCTGACGAAGCACGCTTCGAGCGATGGCTCGATGCGCGTGATCACGCCCTTGTAGATGTTGGATTTGCGCTGTTCGCGCCCGGCTGTCTCGATATCGATGTCGATCAGTTTTTGTCCGTCGACAATCGCTACGCGCAGTTCTTCTTGCTGCGTGGCATTAAACAACATGCGTTTCATTTTTATAACTCCGCGACCCGTAGGCCATCTCAAAGCCGCTTCCGGGGAAGCGGCGAAGTACAGGGATATATGCGAGAACGGGAGTGCTGGCGGGGGAAATGCCTAGGCGTGCGGAGCAACAACGCGTACGAGGTATACGTTACGGCCGCAACAGGCGCGGTGAGGTCGATCGTCATGCCGAGTGCACAGGACACCTGCAACTCATCTGAAGCAGCCCGGATGTCGGGGGCAGAGAATGCAAGTGGTCAGCAAATTCAGAGCCAAATCGTAAGCCGGCTCATTACAGGGATCGCGATGGCGAGGCTTGGCCTCAGCCTATTCATCGACAACCCTCAGTATTGTGGCCGCATACGGGGTTTGGCGAAAACGGCAAGCGTTATCAACTTCATCAACCCGCGAGCCCGACTCGATAAGTCGCGCTAACGGGTACTTATCCTTATAATCCAATACACTCACTTCAGCATCTCCACGCGTTATCCGATTACAACTACGGTGCAACCTTGATTCGCGCAGGGATGGTGCATATACATTTTTTTCCACCGAATTTGCAATTTGGCGAGGCCGGTGGAGACGCCCCTGTGTAAAATGTGCTTTTATTCTTACACTCGCAGCAGCCAGGGCCGCAGCAAAAACAATTATATATTCAAAATGAAGGACTTAGAGAGATTTCTGGGAAGACATAGTAAATGAAGAGTCAAAATGATGTTGTTCCCCCTTCAACACCCCCGGTTCAGCCGCAAGCCCAATTCGTAACGATCGCCGAGGAAGAAGCAGGCCAGCGCATCGACAACTACTTATTAAGAGTGTGCAAGGGAGTGCCTAAAAGCCACATCTACCGGATCTTGCGATCGGGAGAAGTGCGGGTTAATAAAGGCCGTATCGATCAGCTGTACCGTCTCGCCGCCGGCGACGTGGTGCGCATTCCACCCGTGCGCGTGGCCGAAAAGGCCGCCACGGGCGCGCCGGCCGCCGAATTCAAGATCATCTTCGAAGATGCGCAGCTGCTCGTCATCGACAAGCCGGCCGGCGTGGCCGTGCATGGCGGCTCGGGCGTCTCGTTCGGCGTGATCGAGCAATTGCGCGCTTCGCGCCCCGACGCCAAGTTTTTGGAACTGGTGCACCGCCTGGACCGCGACACGTCCGGCTTGTTGTTGCTTGCAAAGAAACGTTCCGCGTTGACGAATCTGCATGAACAGATGCGCGACGGCGTCACGGACAAGCGCTACCTGGTGCTGGTGGCCGGCGACTGGAAGAATGCGCGCCAGCATATCAAGTTGCCGTTGCACAAATATACGACGGCCGAAGGCGAGCGCCGGGTGGCCGTGCAGGCCGATGGCCTGGCGTCGCACACGGTGTTTTCACTGTTGCATAAATATCACAACTTCGCCTTGCTGGAAGCGGAATTGAAGACGGGACGCACGCACCAGATCCGCGTGCACCTGTCTTCGTCCGGTTTCCCCATCGCCGGCGACGATAAATATGGCGACTTTGCCCTCAACCGTGCCCTGTTGAAAGCCGACAGCACGCGCGGCGCCCTGAAACGCATGTTCCTGCACGCGCACCAGATCACGTTCACGCATCCGGAAACGGGCAAGACGATGACCCTGAACGCGCCGCTGGCTGCCGAATGCGAGCGTTTCTTGGTAAGCTTGGGCAAACCATTGGCCGTTGCCGCACGCTAAATATCCACCGTGCGCGCGACACTACCCACAAGGTAGTCAGTCGCCAGCATTCATTCTCAAGGAGCCGGCGGCTATGCCGTCGGGAAACATGGCAAGAAAGCAATTTGATCTGATCGTCTTCGATTGGGACGGTACCCTGATAGACAGTACCTCGACCATCGTCAAGTGCATCCAGGCGTCGGCCAAAGACCTGGGCTTGCCAATTCCCACCGAGTTGCTCGCTTCGCACGTGATCGGCCTGGGCTTGCAGGAAGCCATGCAGCTGGTGATGCCCGACGTGGAGCCGAAATACCATGCGCGCATGGCGGAACGCTACCGTTATCACTATCTGTCGCGCGACCATGAGCTGGCTTTGTTTCCTGGCGTCTACGAGATGCTGCAGGAACTGTCGCAGCAAGCGTATTTCCTCGCCGTCGCCACGGGCAAGAGCCGCGTCGGCCTGAACCGCTCCTTGAATGCCGTCAAGCTGCTGTCCTTGTTCGATGCGACGCGTTGCGCCGATGAAACCTTTTCCAAGCCCCATCCAGCCATGCTGCAGGAACTGACGCGCGAACTGGGGCAGGATATGCGCCGCACCGTGATGATCGGCGACACCAGTCATGATTTGTTGATGGCAAGCAATGCGGGTGCGGCCGGTATTGCCGTAGAGTATGGAGCGCATCCGGTGGCACAGTTGCAAGCTTGCAATCCCCTGTATTCGGCCGCCACGGTGGCCGAGCTGCATCAATGGCTGAGCGAGCACGCATGATGAACGATGTTGTCGATGTTTTCATCTGTGCCGCCGACGCCGTGGCCGATGGCGGCAAGGGCGTGCGCTTTCCCGTCTCGGCCGGCGGTGAAACCACCACGGGCTTTGTCGTGCGCCATGGCGGCAAGGCGTATGGCTACCTGAACCGCTGCGCCCACGTGCCGATCGAACTGGACTGGGCGGAGGGCGAGTTTTTCGAGTCCAGCGGCTTGTACCTGATGTGTTCGACGCATGGCGCCATCTATGTGCCGGAAAGCGGCTACTGTGCGGGCGGCCCCTGCAAGGGCGGGCGCTTGCGCCCGATCGCCGTGGCCGAACGCGATGGCCAGCTGTACTGGCAACCCGACGAGTATGTCCAGCCGCTGCCGGCCTGAGGCCGGGGCAGGCCTTCTGTAATTTACGCAAAGTGAACCATGAGCGATAACACGAATGACAAGCTGGACAGTAGCGCGCCAGCCGCCGGCCACGGCGCCCCTGCGGGACACTGGGAGCGCGAAGTGCTGGAAAAGCTGGTATTTGCCACTTTGCAAGAGCAACGCGCGCACCGCCGCTGGAGCATCTTTTTCAAGGTCTTCGGCTTGCTGATCGTGCTGTTCGCCCTGTGGGTGTTTTATGACTACAACACGGCCGACGACAGCGAAACCCTGGGCCGCCACACGGCCCTGATCGACATCAGCGGCGCCATCGAGTCCGAAGGCAGCGGCTCGGCCGCCGTCGTCATCCCCGCGCTGGACAAGGCGTTTTCCGATGCCGGTTCCGTGGCCGTGGTGCTGCATATTAATAGTCCGGGCGGCAGTCCCGTGCAGGCCGGCATGATCGTCGACGAGATGCAGCGCCTGCGCAAAGGCTATCCGGACAAGCCTTTATATGTGGTGGTCGATGAAATGTGCGCCTCGGGCGGCTATTACATCGCCGCCGCCGCCGACCGCATCTACGTCAACAAGGCCAGCGTGGTCGGTTCCATCGGCGTGCTGATGGATGGCTTCGGCTTTACGGGCGTGATGGAAAAGGTGGGCGTCGAGCGCCGCCTGCTGACGGCGGGCGAGAACAAGGGCTTCATGGACCCGTTCAGCCCCCTGACGGAAAAACACAAGGCGTATGCGCAAGGCATGCTCAATGAAATCCACCAGCAATTCATCGACGTGGTGCGCGCGGGGCGGGGCAAGCGCCTGAAGGAAACGGCCGATACCTTCTCCGGCCTGTACTGGACGGGCGCGAAAGCCGTGGAAATGGGACTGGCCGACGATTTCGGCACGGTCGACAGCGTGGCGCGCGACGTCGTCAAGGCGGAAGACATCGTCGACTACACGCAGCATGAAGGCTTGCCGGAACGGGTGCTGAAGAAGTTTGGCGCCGCCATGGGTGCGGGCGCCATGAAGGCGGCCGTGCAGCAGTCGCAACCGGCGTTGCGCTGAGGACATCACTCTTGGCGGGCAGGCAAGCCAGTCGAGAATGATTTTCAATAAGGTGGTAAATTGGCTTGAAAATAGGGCTGCTTGGGCTATAGTGAAAGCGTAGTTCTTTTCAAGGAGGGGCGATATATCAACTATGTTGTCAGTACTAACTTGATTGGCAGGTCTTGGAACTACTCGCCGCATCGCAGATGTGGTTTTGAGTGAATTTACATTCCTCACTAAAGTCCCGATGGGGCTTGGGAACGGCGGCGCAATGCCGCCGTTTCCTTTTGTGCGTCGTTCATGTTCGATGGTCCGGTGTCGCCGGAGGAGGTTGAGCGTGCTGGCAAGGCAGGCATGCGAGGGCGTGGCATGGCTGGTCGGATGGGCCGCGCTCAGACGGCGCAGCCGTTGCAGTGCACGGGCAGGGGAGCGGCGCTGGTTTCCCTGGCTGCTGTTGCACTGGCGTCAACGTTGCTGCCGATGTCGGACGGCATGTCCGCCATGACGGTCGCGGTCGCGTTGTCGGCCTGCGCATCCGCGTGCGCAAAACCGCCCAGTTCCAGCCAGCACATGAAATGACATTGCGCCTCGGCATGCCAGCGCTTCTGGCTTGCCGGCGATGGCGGCGCGTCCGCATCCTGCGGCGCAGGGGCGGTGCTCCAGCGCGCCACGCCGAGTCTGACCTTGTGCATGGCCGCCTGTTCTGCGGCGATGCGCAGGCGCATGTCGGCGATGTTGCCTTGTAAGGCGATGGTATCGGTATGCTCCATACGATGTCCTTGTCAGTCGTTGCCTAGTTATTATTCCTAAACCTCGTTAGGCGGATTCCTAACGAAGTTTCAGTCTATCAACGCGATATTCCGAGCGCTTGATATTTCTCAAAGGAATCAACCATTTCTCGCCAAATCTCACCTTGTTCTTTTTGGTATTTCTGCGTGCACCATGGTTTCGTGCCGCCTGGGCCGCCGCGCGGACGCCAGGCGCCGCCGCTTCACGCTGCCAGCCGCTTCTGGTAAAGTCACGCCCATGAGTAAATTATCCCTAGACCGCATCCTGCAATCGCAGGGTTTTGGCACCCGTAAATATTGTCGTTCCCTCATCGAGGATGGCGATGTCGTCATCGATGGCGTCACCCAGACCAATTACCGCACCACCGTCGAGACCGAAGGCCTGGTGCTGCACGTGTTCGAAGAAGAGTGGGTGTACCGCGCGCACCTGTACCTGGCGCTGAACAAGCCCGCCAACTTCGAATGCTCGCGCAAGCCCAGTCATCATCCTGGCGTGCTGACCCTGTTGCCGGAACAATTCACCTGGCGCGAAGTCCAGCCCGTCGGCCGGCTCGACCACGATACGACCGGCATGCTGCTGATGTCCGACGATGGCCCGTTTATCCATGCACAATCGTCGCCGAAGCGCCACGTTCCGAAGATTTACCAGGCCACCACGCAAGAGCCCGTGACGGATGAGCTGGTGGCCCTGCTGCTGGCCGGCGTGCAATTGCACGACGAGCCAGCCCCGCTGGCGGCCCTCGTCTGCGTCAAGCGCGGCGAGCACCAGCTGGAAATCGTGCTCGAGCAAGGCAAGTACCACCAGGTCAAGCGCATGCTGGCCGCCGCCGGCAACCATTGCAGCGCGCTGCACCGTTCCGCCATCGGCAGCCTGCCCCTGGAATCGCTGGGCATCGCCGAAGGCGAGTGGTGCTACCTCACGCCCGAGCAGATCGCGCTCCTGGCCTAGCCCCTTCCTGACCGTCAAAGCCGGGGATATCCCGGCTTTTTGGCGTCTTTAGTCTCCATTGCCTGCATTTGACGAAGTTTCCCGCACATGAAATTAGCTACCCTGAAGGATGGCACGCGCGACGGCCAGCTGGCTGTCGTCTCGCGCGACCTGAAAACGGCCCATCTGGCCGATGGCATCGCCTCGACCCTGCAAAAGGCGCTCGACGACTGGAGTTTCATCGCGCCCCAGCTCGATTTGCTGTACCAGACCATCAATAGCGGCCGCGGCCATCGCGCCTTCGAATTCGATCCCGCCAACTGCATGGCGCCCTTGCCGCGCAGCAGCTTGCGCGTGGCTGGCGCAGCCTACCTGCAGCAGATCGAGCGGGCCTGCAAGGCGGCGGGCAGCGAGGCGCCCGCCAATCTGCGCGATGCGCCGCGCCTGTACCAGGGCGCCAGCGACGATTTCCTGGGCGCCCAGGACGAGATCGTGCTGGCGCACGAGCAGTGGGGCATCGACTACGAAGCGGGCATCGCCGCCATCACGGACGACGTGGCCATGGGGTCGACACCCGACCAGGCGCACCTGAACATCAAGCTGTTGATGCTGGTCAACGACATCACCCTGCGCAACCTGGCGCCGGACGAGCAGGCGAGTGGTTATGGTTTCCTGCAGGCGAAACCGGCCATGGCGTGCTCCCCTGTCGCCATCACGCCCGACGAGCTGGGTGACGCCTGGCGCGGCGGCAAGGTGCATTACGCGCTGCGCTGCAGCCTGAACGGCAAATTGACGGGCCAGCCCCATGCGGGCGCCGACATGGCGTTCAATTACCCGCAATTGCTCGCCCACCTGTGCCAGACGCGCAACGCGCGCGCCGGCAGCGTGGTGAGCGCGGGCGGGGTCGCCAACAAGGAAGTCAAGAAGGGATTTTCCAGCATCGTTGAGCGACGTAGCCAGGAGATGATCGCCGATGGCGTCGCCAGCACGCCGTATTTGCTGTTCGGCGACGTGGTCCGCCTGGAAATGCTGGGCGATGACGGCAAGTCCCTGTTTGGCGCCATTGAGCAGACCGTGAAACAGGCCGAGGCGCGCAAGTCCCGCTAAGGTTACTGGGAGTAAAGGAAATACAGGGCATTTGTCCTCCTGTTCCGCCGATGGTAAACAGGCACTTGACTCGATAATGCCACATGCCCAGTCCGTATTGCGCCTAGCCAGGCTGCAGGACTTCACCGGAGTTGATTGATGTCGGAAGACAGCGACGCAGAAAAGACCGAAGCCGCGTCACCGAAGCGCCTCGAGCAGGCGCGTGAGGAAGGCGACGTTCCGCGATCGCGCGAAGTGGCAACGTTCACTGTGTTGATGGCGTCCGGCTGCTGCCTGTGGTTTGCCGGCGACGCCATCGTGCGGCGGTTGACGGCCGTCATGGTGTCCGGGCTGACCCTGGACCGGCAACAGATACTCAATCCCGACGCGATGATGTTGCGCATCGGCTACGACGTGGGCTCGGTATTGCTGACGTGCCTGCCGTACGCGCTGGCCATCATGCTCGTCGCCCTGGCTTCGCCCGTGCTGGTGGGCGGCTGGCTGTTCAGTTCCAAGGCGTTTACCCCCAATTTTGGCAAGCTCAACCCGATTCGCGGCCTGGGCAATATGTTTTCGAAGAATGCGCTGGTGGAATTGCTCAAGGCCATCGCCAAGACCCTCGTCGTTGGCGTCGTCGCCTGGATGGTGATGCAGCATCAAAAGGACGCCGTGCTGGGCTTGTCGGTGGAATCCCTGCGCGCCGGTTCGGCCCATCTGATCAGTTTGCTGATCACGGCTTTCCTGCTGATCGTCGGCGCGCTGGGCCTGATCGCCGCCATCGACGGTCCGTACCAGATGTGGCATTACGCCAACAAGATGAAAATGTCCTTGCAGGAAGTCAAGCAAGAATCGAAGGAATCGGACGGCAATCCGCAGATCAAGGCGAAGATCCGCCAGATGCAGCATGAAATGTCGCGCCGCCGCATGATGGCTGACGTGCCGACGGCCGACGTGGTGGTGACCAACCCTACCCACTACGCGGTGGCCTTGAAGTATGGCGAGAATTCGCGCGGCGCGCCGCAGGTGGTGGCCAAGGGCGTCGACGAGGTGGCGGCGAAGATCCGCGAACTGGCCGGCGAACACAAGGTCGCCATCCTGGAAGCGCCGGCCCTGGCGCGCGCGCTGTACAAGCACACGGACATCGGCGACGAGATTCCCGAGGCGCTGTATGGCGCCGTGGCCGAAGTGCTGGCCTACGTGTTCCAGCTGCGCAGCTATGGCAAGGGTCAGGGCGAGCGTCCCGACAAGCCGAAGAAACTCGACGTGCCGCCCGAGCTCGACCCGCAGAATCCCGCCTCACAGACACCGCCCGCAGCCGGCGCAGAAGACAAGAATAAAGGAAGTACACCATGAACGGCCTGAGAATGCCAGCCTGGCTCAGTGGAATGGGAGGCAACGCCAGCAAGGGCATCGCCGCGCCTGTCATCATCATCATGCTGCTGGCGATGATGGTGCTGCCGCTGCCGGCCTTCATCCTCGACATCTTCTTCAGTTTTAATATCGCGCTGTCCATCATCGTGCTGCTGACGGCGCTGTACACGGTCAAGCCGCTCGACTTCATGGCGTTCCCGACCATCCTGCTCGTGTCGACCATGCTGCGCCTGTCGCTGAACGTGGCGTCCACGCGCGTGGTGTTGACGGAAGGCCATACGGGCGCCGACGCGGCCGGTAAAGTGATCGAGGCATTCGGTCACTTCTTGATCGGCGGCAACTACACGGTCGGTATCGTCGTGTTTATCATTTTGACGATCATCAACTTTACGGTGGTGACCAAGGGTGCGGGCCGTATCGCCGAGGTGGGCGCCCGTTTCGCGCTGGACGCCATGCCGGGTAAACAGATGGCCATCGATGCCGACCTGAACGCCGGCCTGATCGGCGAAGACGAAGCGCGCCGCCGCCGCACGGAAGTGGCGCAGGAAGCGGAATTCTACGGCGCCATGGACGGCGCCAGTAAATACGTGCGCGGCGACGCCATCGCCGGCATCATGGTCACCGTCATCAATATCGTCGGCGGCTTGCTGGTGGGCTTGCTGCAGCACGACATGGGCTTTGCCGATGCGCTCAAGAACTACACCTTGCTGGCCATCGGTGACGGCCTGGTGGCGCAGATTCCTTCGCTGATCATTTCCACGGCGGCCGGTATCGTCGTCTCGCGCGTGGCCAGCGAACAGGACATCGGCACCCAGCTGGTGGGGCAATTGTTTGCGAAACCGCAAGTGTTATATATTACCGCCGGCATCATCGGCGGCATGGGTTTGATTCCCGGCATGCCGAACATGGTCTTCATCCTGCTGGCCTCGCTGCTGGCCGGCTCCGCCTATCTGATCAGCAAGAAGCGCACGCAGGCAAAAGAGGCGGCCGAAAAGCCGGCCGAAGTGCCGCAAGCAACCGTGGCGCCCGAGCAGGAAGAAGCCAGCTGGCAAGACATCATGCCCGTCGATACCCTGGGCTTGGAAGTGGGCTACCGTTTGATCCCCCTGGTCGACAAGACGCAGGGCGGGGAATTGCTCAAACGCATCAAGGGTATCCGCAAGAAATTTGCCCAGGAAGTGGGTTTCCTGGCGCCGCCCGTGCATATCCGCGACAACCTGGAATTGAAGCCGTCCGCCTACCGCATCACCCTCAAGGGCGTGGAAGTGGGCGTGGGCGAAGCGTTCAACGGCCAGTTCCTGGCGATTAATCCCGGCATGGCCAGCGGCACCTTGCCGGGCCTGGCCACGAACGACCCCGCCTTCGGCCTGCCCGCCACCTGGATCGACGCCAGCCTGCGCGACCAGGCCCAATCGATGGGCTATACGGTGGTCGACGCGGGGACGGTGGTGGCCACGCACCTGAATCACCTGATCACTTCGCACGCTTCCGAGCTGCTGGGCCGCGCGGAAGTGCAATCGCTGCTCGACCACCTGGGCAAGGAGTCGCCGCGCCTGGTGGAAGACCTGGTGCCGAAGATGCTGTCCCTGTCGACCTTGCAAAAGGTGCTGCAGAACCTGCTGGCCGAGGGCGTGCACATCCGCGACATGCGCACCATCATCGAAACCCTGGCCGAGCATACGATCAGCACGCAAGACCCGAACGACCTGACGGCGCTGGTGCGCGTGGCCCTGGGTCGCGCCATCGTGCAGCAATTGTTCCCCGGCTCGGCCGAACTGTCCGTGATGACCCTGGACAGCCGCCTGGAGCGGCTGCTGATGCAGGCGATGGGCAATGGCGGCGACGGCGCCGGCATCGAGCCGGGCCTGGCCGACACCATCGCGCACCAGGCGGGCCTGGCTGCCCAGCAACAGGAAGCGCTGGGCCTGACGCCCGTGCTGCTGGTGCCGGCGCCGCTGCGCGCCTTGCTGTCGCGTTTCCTGCGCCGCGCCTTGCCGCAGCTCAAAGTGCTGTCGCATGCGGAAGTGCCGGAAACCAAGACCATCCGCGTCACGGCGCTGGTGGGCGCGCAGTAGTTGTGATGAGCGGCATCGGGGTCGGTTCCTGCGGGACGGACGCCCGGTGCTTGCTTTTGGTCAAATAAACATCAATTTCCTCTCGGCAAACTGAATAACGGGTACTTTCCCGTCCTGTTCCTTCGATCATTTCCTGCAAGCATCGCTAATAATGGAAACTGTCCGGGTGATCTGTGTCCATGTGGAAGACAGCACTCAAGCAACAGGAGTCGACGATGGTCACACAGTTCAGCCAATATTGCGCCACCCCCGCCCTGGGAGGCCGGTCATGAATGTGAAGAAATTTACGGGCGCCTCGTCGCGCGATGCGCTGCGCAAGGTGCGCGAAGCGCTGGGCCCCGATGCCGTGATCCTGTCGAACCGCCAGGCCGATGGTGTGGTGGAAATCCTCGCGCTGGCCAATGACGACGCCGCTTCGCTGGCGTCGCCGCCGGCCGCGTCCGAAATGGCCCAGCCCCGTCCCCAGTTGCAGACCCAGTTCGCCACGCCGCAGCGTCCGGCCGCCCCGGCCCAGCGCCCGGCCGCGCCACGTCCTGCCGCGCCGCGCCAGGCTGCCTCCGAGCCAGTGGACATGGCCCGCATGCAGCAGATGATGGCCAGCGCGCTGGCGCACGTCAAGGAAAACGCCGCCGCCGAAATGAGCGGCATGATGAATGAAATCCGCGCCATGCGCGGCATGATGGAAACCCAGTTGGCGGAAATCTCGTGGGGTTCGACGCAGCAGCGCGAGCCGCAAAAAGCCGTCGTGCTGCGCGAAATGCTGGCGGCCGGCTTCTCGGCCAGCCTGGCGCGCTACCTGATCGACAAGCTGCCGGCCGGCCTCGATGGCGCGCAAAGCATGCGCTGGATCAAGACGGTCCTGAGCCGTAACCTGAATACTGTGGCCAATGAAGATGCCATGCTGGAGCAGGGCGGCGTGTTTGCCCTGGTGGGCCCGACGGGCGTCGGCAAGACCACCAGCACGGCCAAGCTGGCGGCCCGCTGCGTGATGCGCCACGGCCCGGAAAAGCTGGCCCTGATCACCACGGATGCCTACCGTATCGGCGCGCACGAACAGCTGCGCATCTACGGCAAGATCCTCGGCGTGATGGTGCATTCGGTGAAGGACGAGGCGGACTTGCGCATCGCCCTGAAGGAATTGAAGAACAAGCAC
Organism: Janthinobacterium sp. SUN026; assembly: GCF_030397625.1. Lineage (NCBI taxonomy): Bacteria > Pseudomonadati > Pseudomonadota > Betaproteobacteria > Burkholderiales > Oxalobacteraceae > Janthinobacterium > Janthinobacterium sp. SUN026. The sequence goes on from NZ_JAPQNU010000001.1 coordinate 850,623, forward strand.
ACGGTGCTGATCGATACGGTGGGCGTGAGCCAGCGCGACCAGATGGTGACGGAACAGGTGGCCATGCTGTCGGGCGCCGGCGCCGACGTGAAACGCCTGCTGTGCCTGAACTCGACGGCCACGCAGGAAACGTTGAACGAAGTGGTGCGCGCGTATCAGGGCAGCGGCCTGGCCGGCTGCATCATGACCAAGCTCGATGAAGCGGCCTCGATCGGCAATGTGCTCGACGTGGTGATTCGCCAGAAGCTGAACCTGTTTTATGTGTCGAACGGCCAACGCGTGCCGGAAGATCTGTACCTGGCCGACCGCGGCTACCTGATCGACCGTGCCTTCAAGCTCAAGCGCGATGCGGCGGCCACGCAGTTTTCCGACGCCGAACTGCCGCTGCTGATGGCGCAGGCGGCTGCCCGCAACAATGAAGCGCGCGGGGTGCACCTTGGCTAATTTCGATTTCGACCAGGCCGAAGGCTTGCGCCGCATGCTGGCCGGCCCGCAGCCGCGCGTCATGACGTTCCTCTCGGCCACGCCGCAGGACGACAAGGGCGCCATGCTGGTCAACCTGGGCGCGTCGCTCGTCTACGGCGGCAATGACGTGCTGCTGCTCGACGCCAGCGGCGGCAGCGATGGCGTGGCATCGCGCCTGGGACTGGCGCACGGCGCCAGCCTGCGCGACGTGGCGCGCCAGCAGTGCGGTTTGAACCAGGTCATCCACCAGGTGCCGCAAGGCTTCGGCGTGGCCAGCCTGGGCGCGCGCAACCATTTGATGGACAGCATGGACTATGCGGGCGAGGATGAACTGCGCCGCCTGGGAAAGACGTTCGACGTGCTGGCGCGCCAGAGCGGCATCGTGCTGGTCGACGGCGTCGTGGCGGACGAGGGGGCCTGCTTCCCCGTGCCGCTGATGGCATCGTCGGATATCGTCGTGCAAGTCTCGACCAGCGCCACCTCGATCAAGGCGGCGTACTGCCTGATCAAGCGCCTGAGCCAGGAACTGGGACGCCGTCCGTTCGGCATTCTCGTCACCGGCGCTTCCGAATCCGAAGCAAAAGTGGTATACGATAATATGGCGCAGGCGGCGAGCCGCTACCTGGCCGTGAAGCTGACTTCGATGGGTTCCGTGCCTGCCGACGAGTATCTGCACCGCGCGGCGCGGCTGGGCCGCAGCGTGGTCGACGCGTTTCCGCTGGCGGGAGCGTCGGTGGCGTTTCGCGGACTGGCCGAGCGGCTGGCCCGTTCGGCGGCGCCGGTGCTTGGCGGCACCTTGTACCAGACGGGGAGCCCGCACCAGTTCAGCGCCTGAATCGAACCGCAGCACCAGATAAGATGAGAAAACAATAAGCAGCCTATGTACACGGTCAAAGGGAAATCGAACAAGGACTATTTGCTGACGGAGCACATTCCGCTGGTGAAGCGTCTGGCGCACCATATGAAGGCGAAATTGCCGCCTTCGGTCGAGGTCGATGACCTGATCCAGGCCGGCATGATCGGCCTGCTCGATGCCATTACGCGCTATGAAGAGACGCATGGCGCGCAGTTCGAGACGTATGCCGTGCTGCGCATCCGCGGCGCCATGCTCGACGAATTGCGCACCAGCGACTGGCTGCCGCGCAGCATGCGCCAGAACATGCGCAAGATCGAAGAGGCGATGAGCACCCTGCAGCAGCGCCTCGGCCATCCGCCGACGGAGTCGGAAGTGGCGAAGCTGCTGAAAATGTCGCTGGCCGACTACCAGGAAATGCTGGGCGACGGCGGCGGCCACCAGCTCGTGTACTACGAAGACTTTCATGACCCGGACGGCAATGACAGCTTCCTCGACCGCCACTGCGTGGACGAGGACAGCGACCCCTTGCGCTCCCTGCTCGATACCGATTTCCGGCAATCCGTGATCGATGCCATCGACGCGCTGCCGCCACGCGAGAAAATACTCATGGGCCTGTATTACGAAGAAGAGCTGAACCTGAAGGAGATCGGCGCGGTGATGGGCGTATCCGAATCGCGCGTCTCGCAGCTGCATACCCAGGCCGTCGCGCGCCTGCGCGCAACCTTGAGGGAGCTGGCGTGGACTGGTCCAGCGTAATCGGGCTGGCGCTGGCGCTGGCCGGCCTGCTGGTCGGCCAGGCACTGGAAGGCGGCAAGATGGCCTCCCTGCTGCAGCCGGCCGCCTTTGCCATCGTCATCGTCGGCACCTTCGGCGCCGTGCTGCTGCAGACGCGGCTGCGCACTTTTGTCCGCGGCCTGGAAATGCTGCGCTGGGTCTTCCTGCCGCCGTCCGACACGCGCGCCGCGCTGGCGCGCGACATCGGGCAATGGAGCCTGACGGCGCGCCGCGACGGCCCGCTGGCGCTCGAGCGCCTGATGGAAAACACGGCCGACCGCTTCAACGCCAAGGGTTTGCGCATGATCGTCGACGGCATCGCGCCCGACAAGCTGCGCCAGCTGCTCGACGTGGAAATCTCCGCCTACGAAATGGCCGAGCGCCAGGCCGTCAAGGTGTGGGAATCGGCGGCCGGCTATTCGCCCACCATCGGCATCCTGGGCGCCGTGCTGGGCCTGATCCATGTGATGGAAAACCTCACCGACCCCAGCAAGCTGGGCGGCGGCATCGCCGTGGCGTTCGTCTCGACCATCTATGGCGTGGGCCTGGCCAATCTGCTGTTCCTGCCGGTGGCCAATAAACTCAAGGCCATCGTTTCGCGCCGCGTGGTGCAATATGAAATCACGGCCGCCGTGCTGTACGACATCGCCACGGGCGACCACACGCGCATCATCGAAGAGCGCGTGTCCAGCCTCTTGCACGAGCATTGACCATGATGCGGCGCGCGCGCAGGAAGTATGACGAGGAACCGGACAACCAGGACCGCTGGCTGATCTCGTACGCCGACTTCATCACCCTGCTGTTCGCCTTCTTCGTCGTCATGTATGCGATTTCGCAAGTCAACGAAGGCAAATACCGCGTCTTCCAGAATGCCATCGGCCAGGCCTTCAGCCTGGAAAAGGGCGCGCCGCCCATCATCATGGAAGCGCCGCAGGCGATCCCGTTGCCGAACCCCGCCCTGAAACGCCGCACGGAAGCCATCCGCCGCGAGCGCGAACACATGACGCGCCTGGCGCAGGACCTGACGTCGACCCTGGCGCCGCTGGTCAAGGAAGGCAAGGTGCGGGTCACGCAGACGAGCCGCGGCGTGAGCGTGGAAATCAATGCCAGCGTGCTGTTCGACCCGGGCGCGGCGGGCTTGACGGCGGAATCGGACCAGGCCTTGCGCGCCGTGGCCGTGCTGCTCAAGGACGACACGCACGACGTGCAGGTGGAAGGGCATACGGATGTGCAGCCGATCAGCAATTCGACCTTTGCCTCGAACTGGGAATTGTCGGCCGCGCGGGCCAGCGCCGTGGTGCGCCTGTTCATCGCCAGCGGCGTCAAGGCGTCGCGCCTGACGGCCGTGGGCCACGCCGACAATATCCCCGTGGCGCCGAACGCCACGCCGGAAGGGCGCGCGCGCAACCGCCGGGTCGCCGTGACGATTTTGTCGGGCATCCCCGAAACGGTGACGGAAGTGCCGACGGCGCCCGTGGCGCCTGCGCCGGCCAATTGACGCTCGTCAACTGCGGGCTGCCGCTTGGTACAATCGCGCTTTCTTCCTCTTTTATCGTTTCCTCATGAAAAGCAGCTCCCTGGGCGGTCTCGTCTATTCCACTGAAACGGGCCGCATGTGTCCCGCCTGCCGCCAGCCGCTGGCGCAGTGCGCGTGCAAGGCGCAAGCGAAGGCCGCGCCTGCGGGCGATGGCGTGGTGCGCGTCTCGCGCCAGACCAAGGGCCGTGGCGGCAAGAGCGTCACCGTGGTCAAGGGCTTGCCGCTGGACGCCATCGCGCTGGCCCTGCTGGGCAAGCAGTTGCGCACGCAGTGCGGCTCGGGCGGCACCGTCAAGGATGGCGTGATCGAAGTGCAGGGCGACCATGTCGACGCCATCCTGGCCGCGCTGGCCAAGCTGGGCCACCAGCCGAAAAAGGCCGGCGGCTGAGCGTGCGGAGGCGTGCGGCCCGCCGCCGCGCGCCTGTGGTAACGTGCGTTTCCCATCCACGCGCTTCCTCACCATGAACGTCAAATTCACCGGCATGGCCATCGCCGCCGCCATCGCGGCAGCGCTGGCGCTCGCGTACTGGCCCGCTCCCGACGGCGGCGCGCCGGACGCTGTCGCCTCCGCCCCTGGCGCGCCGGCGGGACGCAGCCTGGAATCGTATCTGAATATCGATGCCAGCCCGGTCGCCGATGCCGCGCCGATGCCCGTCACCCTGGCGCAGCAGCTCGAACGTCTGGCGGCCAGCGGCAAGCCGGAAGACGCGTATGCGGCCTACAATCTGCTCGACGATTGCATCGTCTTCCAGCAGGAAGGGCGCTTGCCGGGGATGGAATTCGAGCTGGGGCGCGAGATGACGGCGCAGGAAAAAGCCGCGCAGCAGCAGCTGTGCGCGGGCCTGACGCAGCGCCAGCGCGAGGACCGCCTCGGCTACCTGGCGACTGCCGCCAGGGCGGGCGTGCCCGGCGCGGCGACCATCTTCCTGTCGGAAGGGCCGTTCGGCGACCGCAGCGCGCTGCGCAACCGTCCCGACGATCCGCTGGTGCAGGCGTGGAAGCGGCAAGCCATCGCCCAGCTGACGGCGCAGGCGGACGAGGCGGAATTGACCAGCGTGGCTACCCTGATGATGGCCTACCTGCGCGATGGCGACGTGGTGCGCAAGGATGCGCCGCAAGCGTATGGCTACCTGCTGGCGCTGCGCCAGGTCTACGACGATATCCTCGCGCCCGGCGTCACCAATCCCTACCAGGACGAATACTGGCACTGGCTGCAGGCGGAACTGACGCCGGAGCAGCAGGCGGCCGCCAGCGCCAAGGCGCAAGCCATCGTGGCGAAATACCGCCAGCACGCGGGACGTGCCGCGCACGGTTGAAGGGCAAGGCGGCTGCGCCTTGCCGGCGGATTGCTGTTAACTAGGGGGAAATCAGCCGATGACGACGCGCCGGCTGGCCGTGTTCGTCGTCGGTTGGCCGCTGGGGCCGTAGAAATTGCCGCTCTGGGCCGGGGGGCGCATGGCGTTCAGGGCGCCTTGCGTGTGCAGCATGTGCTTGTTGACGAGCAGACTGTTCAGGCGGTTTTGCTCCTTGGCTTCGCGCGTCGTCTCGAGCAGGGCTTTCCACAGGGGCGCCGCGTCGGCTTCATTGGCGCCGACCAGCCAGTCTTCCATGCCCGCTTCGGCCGCCGTGAAACCGGCTGCCGCCAGCGCCTGGTGGCGTTGCGCCGCCAGCTGGCTCAATTGTCCTACCAGTGCCGTCTTGCGTGCGGTGAGCTCCGTGATTGCATCGATGTCAGCCGCAACCAGATGCCGCTGTTCTTCTTTCATCAATGCCAGCAATGTGGTCATGAGCTGTTGCTCGTCGCGCAGGCTGGAAAACGGAGTCACTGATTGCATGAGGGAACCTATCTATTTCGTGAGTGCAGCAAGTCCTTGACTGTGTCGAGGAGACCGTCCGCCACTTTTTCTGAGTTGACCTGGAACTGGCCGTCGGCGATCGCGAGCTTGATGCGTTCGACTTTCTTCGTGTCGAACACGGCGCCGCTGCCGGCAGTTGCACTGGCCGCTAATGCCTGTCCTTGCGGCGACAGGCGTACATTGTCCGACGTTGTCGGTGTTGCCTGGGCTTTCTCGGCATTCCGGGCGCCGGAGGTACTCGCGGGCGCCACCGGCAGGCCGGGATTGCTTTTAATGGTGTTGTCGGTAATTTTCACAGCGTGATCCTCGTCTGGTCGAAGTCAAAAAACTCCGGGATATGTGTCATTATCGGCACCTTTTGCCGAAACTTTAGTGCGCCAGACCACAATATCGCTGTCCATCCGTGTTTAAAACGCCACCTCCACCAGGCCGCCAGCCCGCGCCACGCCGCTGATCTGCTGGCCGCTCTGCGTGCGTACCTGCACCGTCTGGCCATCGCCGGCGCTGCCGATGGCGCGTCCTTCTGATGCCACCTGGAAACCGTTACCACTCGAAACGACGCGCACCAGTTGGCCTTGCATGACCACCGGCTTGCGGCGCAGGGTGTCGAGGCGCATCGGTGTGCCTGGCGGCAAGGAAATATTCGTGCTGGCGCCCACGACCTGGGCCATGTCGGTGGCGATGCCTGCCGGCAATGCGGCCAGGTCGCCCTGCATCGTCACCAGCTGGCTGGCGTCGATGGATTGTCCTTGCGCCAGCGGCACCGCGCTGGCCACGTAGTCGCCGACGACGGCCACGTTCGCTTGCAAATAAATAGTCCAGCTGGAGGGCGCCGTGCAGCGCACGCCGACGGTGGTCTTGCCCCAGGCGCGCGCGCCCGGCGCCATGAACGCCTGCGGCGCGGGGCAGGCAGCCAGGTTCAGGCGCGGATCGACGGCGCCGACGGTGACAGTCACCTTGCCGGGCAAGCCGTTGCTTTGCACTTGCAGGAATTGTTCCACGCTGTTGCGCAACGCTTCCGGCGTTTGCCGGCCGGCGTTTTGCGCCTGCGCCAACAGTGGCAGGGCGGCAAAAGCAAAGAAGAAAGCGAGCGGTGTTTTCATGGTGATAGGCCTCTGGAATAGTGCCATGATAGTGCGCGCCGCCCCGTTCGAAGCGCCGATTAAGGGGTAAAAGTACGGTCTGATCCGGCGATGGTCTTGCTGGTGGGCACCTTACTATGTTTCCTGTCATCACTAATCCGCCATCCTTCCGCCATCTCGGGCGCCAGTGGCAGATCTTTCCGGAGCCTGACATGATAGGGAAACTCGACGATTACATGCGCTTCAACGAGACGGCGCTGAGCCTGCGCTCGACGCGCCAGGAATTGCTCGCCTCGAATATTGCCAATGCCGACACGCCCAACTACAAGGCGCGCGACGTCGATTTCGCCGCCGCCCTGAAGGGGGCGATGGCGCGCAAGGATGGCGTGCCGCCGGCCCTGAAGGGCACGGCGCCGCAGCATATGCCGGGCAAGGGCGTGGCCGCAGCTGCGGGCGCACTCGGTGGCGGCAAGGTCGAGACCCTGGCCGACGGCACGCCGCTGCTGTACCGCGCGCCGGCCCAGGGCGCCGTCGACGGCAATACGGTCGACATGGATCTCGAGCGCAATGCGTTTGCCGACAATGCCATCCGCTACGAGGCGGCCGTGACGTTCCTCAATTCGCAGATCAAGGGCATGCTGACGGCCATCCAGGGAGGACAATAATCATGTCGCTATTTAATATCTTCAATGTTTCCGGTTCGGCCATGAGCGCCCAGGCGCAGCGCCTGAACACGGTGGCCAGCAACCTGGCCAATGCCGACAGCGCCACCAGCGCCACGGGCGAAGCCTACCGCGCCAAGCAGGTGGTGTTCGAAGCCGTGCCCATGGCCAACGGCGCCACGGCCGTCAAGGTGCAGAAGGTGATCGAAGACCCGTCGCCGATGAAGCTGGTCTACGACCCGAAGAATCCGCTGGCCGACGAGAAGGGCTACGTCACCATGCCCAACGTGAATACGGTCGACGAAATGGTCAACATGCTGTCGGCCTCGCGCTCGTACCAGACCAACGTGGAAACCATGAACGCGGCCAAGTCGCTGCTCCTGAAAACCCTCACCCTCGGCCAGTAAGGCTGACTGATCATTATGGCAATCATCGATACGAACACCTCCAAAGTCACCGACCTGATGGCGACGATGAATCCGAAGAAGACGACGGCCGAGGCAGGCAGTGTCGAAGCGGAAACGAACAAATTCCTCACCCTGCTGGTTACCCAGCTGAAAAACCAGGATCCGATGAATCCGCTGGACAATGCACAGCTGACCAGCCAGCTGGCCCAGCTGTCGACGGTGACGGGCGTCAACAAGCTCAATACCACCGTGGAAAGCTTGAAAGCCAGCTACCAGCAAGCCGAATCGATGCAGGCGGCCAACATCATCGGCCATGGCGTCTTGACGGCGGGCAAGGACATCAACCTGAGCAAGAGCGCCGCGCTGCTGGGCGTGGACCTGGCCACGGCCGCCGACAAGGTCAAGGTCGTCATCTACAAGGATGGCAAGGAAGTCCATTCCATCGACCTGGGCGCCCAGCCGGCGGGCACCTTGCCGCTGGGCTGGAACGGTTCCACCGCCGACCTCGACAAGGATGGCAAGCCGGTCGTGCTGGCCGACGGCGCCTACACCTTCGCCGTGGAAGCGACGCGCGGCGGCACCAAGCTCAAGGATGCAACGGCGCTGATGTTCGGTTCGGTCGCCAGCGTGTCGACGGGCGCCAATGGCGTGAAATTGAATGTGCCGGGCGTGGGCAGCATCACCATGGCCGACGTGAAACAGATTTTGTAAGCCGCTTCCCCTTAGCGTGACCCTCTACCCCTAATTTCTACCAGGAGAACACAATGTCTTTCCAACAAGGCCTGAGCGGCTTGAATGGCGCCGCCAAATCGCTGGACGTCATCGGCAACAACATCGCCAACTCGTCGACCGTGGGTTTCAAGCAGTCGCAGGCCCAGTTCGCCGACATTTATGCCAACTCGCTGTATGGCGTGGGCGGCAACCAGGCGGGGATCGGCGTGTCGGTCTCGCAAATCGCCCAGCAATTTAACCAGGGTAACCTGGAAACGTCGCAAAATCCCCTCGATATCGCCATCAATGGCGGCGGTTTCTTCCGTACCAGCGTCAACGGCGCCATCCAGTATTCGCGCAATGGCCAGTTCCAGGTCGACAAGAGCGGTTTCATCGTCAACGCCCAGCTGGCGCAGCTGACCGGCTATCCGGCCGACGTCAACGGCAAGATCGTCGCCGGCGCCGTCGTGCCCCTGCAGATCGACCAGTCGGACATGAAGCCCCAGGCAACGACCAAGGTCGACACGCAAGTCAACCTCAATTCGAACACGGCCATGCCGACCACGGTGCCGTTCAAGTCGACGGACGACACCTCCTACCACAAGCAGTTCCCCGTCGAAGTCTTCGATTCGCTGGGCAATTCCCACAACATGGCGAATTTCTATGTCAAGACGGGCACCAACACCTGGGATGTCTACTCGGCCATTGACGGCACGGAAGTGACCAGCATGAAGGTCGCGGCCGCCCTGCAGACGGACCCAGCCTCGCTGGCCGCGCGTGCCGCCTACCAGGCCGCCGCCACGGCCGTGCCGCTGGTGCCGGCCAACGTGACGGCCGCCGCCGTCGCCTATGGCAATGCGGTCGGTGCCGCCGTCTCGGCCGCCGCCGCCGCCGCGGGCGCCACGCCGGCGCAACTGGCCGCCATCGCCGCCACCTACGGCAGCGCAGTGCCGAACGGCGTCAACTCGAGCCGCACGCCCGACCAGATCGACGAGGCCATCCGCAACGTGACCGTGGTGCCGGCCGTCAAGACCGGTTCCCTGGTCTTCAACACGGTCGGCAGCCTGGACCGGGCCGCCATGCTGGCCCTGACGCCGCCGCAAACCTTGCCCGTCACCGTCAACCTGCCGATCTTCCCGGCCACGGGCGCGAATGCGACCCTGTCGGTCCAGGTCGACTTCACCAGGTCGACCCAGCTGGGCACCACCACGGCGGAAAAGAAAACGGAAGCGGACGGCTACAAGGCGGGCCAGCTGAGCCAATTCATCGTCGGTGACGACGGCGTCATCCAGGGCCAGTACAACAATGGCAAGACGCGCGCCCTGGGCCAAGTGGTGTTGAGCAACTTTACCAACCCGAACGGCCTGGAGCCGCTGGGCAACAACGCCTGGGTGGAAAGCTCGGCCTCGGGCAAGCCCATCACGGGCGAACCGAAGACTGGCACCCTGGGCAACTTGCGCGCCTCGGCGGTGGAAGTGTCGAACGTTGACCTGACGGCGGAGTTGGTCAACATGATCACGGCCCAGCGCGCCTACCAGGCGAATGCGCAGACCATCAAGACGCAGGATTCCGTCTTGCAGACCCTCGTCAACCTGCGTTAAGAGTAAGGGGAGCAGTTCTTTCGGACTGCTCCCGGCTTTCGTTTTGCACGGAGAAAACACATGGACCGTCTCATCTACACCGCCGGCTCGGGCGCCAAGCACATCCTCGACAAGCAGGCGACCACGGCGAACAACCTGGCGAACGCCACCAGCACGGGTTTCCGTGCCCAGCTCGACTCGTTCCGCGCCGTGCCCGTGGTGGCCGACGGCATGATGCCGACGCGCGCCTTCGTCGTCGATTCGACGGTCGGTTCCGATTTCACGCAAGGACCCATGCAGCACACGGGCCGCGCGCTCGACGTGGCCGTGGAAAACGGCGGCTGGATCGCGGTGCAGTCGGCCGACGGGTCCGAAGCCTACACCCGCAACGGCGCCCTGAAGCTCAATGAAAACGGCATGCTGCAAACGCAGGGCGGCCTGATGGTGCAGGGCGACACGGGCCCCATGGCGATTCCGCCCGGCGTGACGGTGGCCATCGCCAGCGACGGCACGGTGGGCACGATTTCCACGGACGTGCCGCCAGGCCCGTCGACGGTGCTGGGGCGCATCAAGCTGGTCAACCCGCCCGAGCAGCAACTGGTGCGCGGCGACGACGGCCTGTTCCGCCTGAAGGATGGCACGGTGGCGCAGGCCGACCAGGCCGTCAAGCTGACCACCGGTGCGCTGGAAGGCAGTAATGTCAGTCCCGTCGACTCGATGGTCAGCATGATCGCCCTGGCGCGCCAGTTCGAAACGCAAATGAGCTTGTTGAAGAATGCCGAGAATAACGCGGCGAAAGCCACCCAGATCCTCGCTTTGAATTGATGGGGGCCACCGCATAATGGTCGCATAGAAATAGTCTACAGGGCTGGTTAGCGCTGTTATTGGAGAAATATCATGATTCGTTCCCTTTGGATTGCCAAGACCGGCCTGGAAGCGCAGCAAACGCAGATGGACGTGATCGCCAATAACCTGGCCAACGTCAGCACCACCGGCTTCAAGAAGTCGCGCGCCGTGTTTGAAGACTTGCTGTATCAAAATGTGCGCCAGCCGGGCGCGCAATCGTCGCAGCAGACCCAGCTGCCATCGGGCTTGCAGATCGGCACGGGCGTACGCACCGTGGCTACCGAACGCATCCATACGCAGGGCAATCCCCAGGCCTCGGGCAATTCGCGCGACGTGATGGTCAACGGTACCGGTTTCTTCCAGGTGCTGATGCCGGACGGCGCCACCGCCTACACGCGCGACGGTTCGTTCCAGACGGACGCCAACGGCCAGCTGGTGACATCCGAAGGGTTCGTCATCCAGCCCGCCATCACCGTGCCGACCAATGCGCTGAGCCTGACCGTGGCGCGCGACGGCACCGTGTCCGTCACCTTGCCTGACACTGTTGCGCCATCGCAAATCGGCTCGCTGCAACTGACCACTTTCGTCAATCCGGCCGGCCTGGAATCGAAGGGCGAAAACCTGTACATGGAAACGGGCGCCTCCGGCGTGGCGCAAACCAACACCCCGGGCACGAACGGCGCCGGCGTGCTGATGCAGGGCTATATCGAGACGTCGAACGTCAACGTGGCCGAGGAAATGGTCAACATGATCCAGACGCAGCGCGCCTACGAGATCAACAGCAAGGCCATCACCACATCCGATCAAATGCTGCAGAAATTGTCGCAACTTTAATTTTCATAGTCGTCATGCCATCCGCCGCCGGATGGCAGCGGAGGTTCGCCATGCAATACCCCATCATCGCCCTGTTGTCCGCAGTCCTGCTGTCCGGCTGCGCCATCACGCCTACGTCCATCGTGCAATATCCCACCACCACGCGCGCGCCGATGCCGGAACCCGTGGTCGTCAACAACGGTTCCATCTACCAGCCGTCGACCTACCGTCCCGCCTTCGAAGACCGCCGCGCGCGCCACGTGGGCGACACCATGACGATCGCCATCACCGAGCGCACGAATGCCGTCAAGGCGGGCGCCAGTTCCGGCAACAAGTCCGGCAGCGTGGGCTTTTCCACGCCCGGCTTCGCCCAGGGCCGTTTCGGCGGCACCGTGGCGGCGAATGGCGCGACGAAATTTGCCGATGGCGACAACCAGTCCGCCAGCAACACGTTTTCCGGCACCATCGGCGTGACGGTGATCGAGGTATTGCCAAACGGAAACCTGATCGTCGCGGGCGAAAAACAGATCGCCATGAACAAGGGCACGGAATTCATCCGCTTCTCGGGCATGGTCAATCCGGACACCATCGGCACGGGCAATGTCGTGCCCTCGACCCAGGTGGCCGAGGCGCGCGTCGAATACCGCACCAACAGCCAGATCGACCGCGCCGAAATGGCGTCGATGGCGTCGCGCTTCTTCCTCAGCCTGTTGCCGTTCTGATCATGGCAATGTCGACCTTTCCCCGCTTTCTCGCCATTTTCGGCCTGGCCATCTCCCTGCTGGCGCCCGTGGCGCAAGCCGAGCGCATCAAGGACCTGGCCAGCATCGCCGGCGTGCGCCAGAATCAGCTGATGGGCTATGGCCTCGTCGTCGGCCTCGACGGCAGCGGCGACCAGACCACGCAAACCCCGTTCACCATCCAGAGCGTGGCGGCGATGCTGCAGCAGCAGGGCATCAACTTGCCGCAAGGCACTAGTTTGCAGCTGAAAAACGTGGCCGCCGTGATGGTGACGACGGCCTTGCCCGCGTTTGCCCAGCCGGGCCAGTTGCTCGACGTGACGGTGTCGTCGATGGGCAATGCGAAAAGCTTGCGCGGCGGCACTTTATTGATGACGCCCCTGAAGGGCGCCGACGGCCAGGTGTACGGCATGGCGCAAGGCAACGTGCTGGTGGGCGGCGTGGGCGCGCAGGCGGCCGGCAGCTCCGTCGTCATCAATCACCTGAGCGTGGGCCGCATCTCGGGCGGCGCGACCGTCGAACGCACCGTGCCTTCGGCGCTGGGCGCCAACAACACCATCCGCCTGGAATTGAACGCCACCGATTTCGCCACCGCCAGCCGCGTGGTCGACGCCATCAACAGCCGCTACGGCGCCGGCACGGCCGCCGCGCTCGACGGCCGCGTGATCCAGGTGCAGTCGCCGAGCGGCAGCGACCAGCGCGTGTCCTTTTTGGGCCAGCTGGAAAGCATCGAAGTCAACCCGGCCCGCCTGGCGGCCAAGGTCATCATGAATGCGCGCACCGGTTCCGTCGTGATGAACCAGTCCGTGACCCTGGAAACGTGCGCCATTTCGCACGGCAACCTGTCCGTCACCATCAATGTCGAGCCGCAAGTGAGCCAGCCGGCGCCCTTGTCGGGCGGGCGCACGGTGGTCACGCAGACGGCGCAGATCGATATCAAGAAGGAACCGGGCAAGGTCATGCTGGTCAAGGGCGGCGCCTCGCTGTCCGACGTGGTCAAGGCCCTCAACGCCATCGGCGCCTCGCCGCAAGACTTGCTGGCCATCCTGCAGGCGATGAAGGCGGCCGGTTCGCTGCGCGCCGAACTTGAAATCATTTGATGGACACGCCATGATCAGTCAAACCGACCTCAGCAATACAGCCGCCTATGACGTGAAAGGCATGGATGGCTTGCGCCAGTCCGCCAAGGCGAAGGATCCCGCCGCCCTGAAAGAGGCGGCCACGCAATTCGAAGCCATGTTCATCAACATGATGATGAAAAGCATGCGCGAAGCCACGCCGCAGGACGGCATCATGGACAGCCAGCAAAGCAAGATGTACACCTCGATGCTGGACCAGCAGACGAGCCAGAACCTGGCCAAGCGGGGCACGGGTCTGGCGGATGTGCTGATCCGCCAATTGTCGTCGTCGAACCAGGCGCTGGCCGCCGATGGCGCCGAAGCGCCGTCGCCCCGTTCCTCGAGCATGGCGCAGGCGCTGGCCGCCTTCCGCCAGCAGCAGGGCGCCCTCGCCGAGGGGGCCGGCAGCGCCGCCGCCAGCGGCAAGACCCTGAGCGACAAGGCCAACGCCACGCAGGCGCCGCACGTGCGCGCCTTCCAGGAAAAGCTGGGCGTGCATGCGGAAGAAGCCAGCCGCGCCACGGGCATCCCGGCCAAGTTCATGCTGGGCCAGGCGGCGCTGGAAACGGGCTGGGGCAAGCGCGAAATCATCAGCCGCGACGGCAGCAGCAGCCACAACCTGTTCGGCATCAAGGCTTCCAGCGACTGGAAGGGCAAGGTCACGGAAGCCGTCACCACGGAATATGTAAATGGCAAGGCGCAGCGCAAGGTGGAAAAATTCCGCGCCTATGACAGCTATGCCGACAGCTTCAAGGATTATGCGCAGTTGATTACCAACAACAAACGCTACGAAAAAGTCCTGGCCAGCGCGGGCGACGCCAGCACCTTCGCTCAGGGCTTGCAGAAAGCCGGTTATGCGACGGACCCGAATTACGCTGCCAAATTGACAAAAATCATTAAAAATTCTCTGGTCGGCTGACGCCCCGCCTTGCCCCCGTGCAAGCCGCGCGCTTCAAGTTTTCGCCGCGGCTGCCGTAAATACTTTTGACGGTAACCAATAAGACACCATGACTTCGAATCTACTCAGCATCGGTAAGAGCGGTTTGCTTGCAGCGCAGGTGGGCCTGTCGACGACCGGGCATAACATCACCAATGCCAACGTGGACGGTTACAACCGCCAGGTGGTGCTGCAGCAGACGGCGCAGTTCAACAATGCCGGTTATGGCTTTGTTGGCAATGGTACCGAGGTATCGCAAGTCAAGCGCCAGTACGACGGTTTCATGGCGGCCCAGGTGAATGCCGCGCAGTCGGCCACCAGTTCGCTCGACGCGTATTACACGCAGATCACGCAGATCGACAATATGCTGGCGGACCCGACGGCCGGGCTGTCGCCGGCGATGGCCGATTTCTTCAAGGGCGTGCAGGATTTCAGCTCGAATCCCTCGTCCGTCTCGTCGCGCCAGGCATTGTTGTCGAGCGCAAACTCGCTGACGGCCCGTTTCCAGGGCCTCAGCGCGCGCCTGACGGAGATCGGCGACGGCGTCAATTCGCAGATCACGTCGAACGTCAAGGTGATCAATTCCTACGCCAAGCAGATCGCGGAACTGAATACCTCGATTACCAACCTGACCGTGAATGAAAGCAATCAGCCCAACGACTTGCTGGACCAGCGCGACCAGTTGATCACGGAACTGAACAAATACGTCAAGGCAACGGTTCAGCCTGGCGCCGGCAATTCGATTACCGTCTCGATTGGCTCGGGCCAGCCGCTGGTGGTGGGCGACAAGAACTTTGAACTGGCCACCACGCCGTCGCCGACGGACCCGAACCGCCTGGACATCGGCTATGTGACGGGCTCGAGCGTCAGCAAACTGTCGGAAAGCTCCCTCAGCGGCGGCGCGCTGGGCGGCTTGCTGGAATTCCGCAGCGGCAGCTTGGACCGCATCCAGAATTCGCTGGGCAAGGTCGCCATCGCACTGGCTTCCACCTTCAATGAACAGCACAAGCTGGGCCAGGACTTGAATGGCGACATGGGGACCGACTTCTTCAAGTTGCCCGATCCCGTCATCGGCGCCGACTACCGCAACAATGCGACCAGCACGACCGTTCTGTCGGCCAAGGTCAGCGATCCGACCAAGCTGACGGCCAGCGATTATGCCGTCAAGTATGACGGCGCCAATTATGTGGTGACGCGCCAGAGCGACGGCGCGAAAACGACCATCAACCCGTATCCGCAAACCGTGCCGCAAACCATCGACGGCGTGGATTTCTCGATCTCGGGCGCGGCCGCCGAAGGCGACAACTTCATGGTCAGGCCGACGGCGCACGGCGCTTCCGACCTGGCCGTGGCGATTACCGACCGCAACAAGCTGGCCGCCGGCGCGCCCATCGTCACGGGCGCGCCCGTCAGCAACACGGGTAGCGGCAAGCTGGGCGCAGGTAGCGTGGACAAGGCGTATTTGACGCCAGGCAACGCCTTGACGGGCCCCGTCACCTTGACGTACGACAAGGCGACCACTTCGCTGTCGGGTTTCCCCGCGGGCCAGGCCGTGACCGTGAAAGGCTTGAACGGCGCCACCACCACGTATCCGGCCGGCACGGCGAACATTCCGTACACGGAAGGCGACAGCTTCAGCTTTGGCGGCATCAACGTCAACTTGACGGGGGCGCCCGCGCAGGGCGATAAATTCACTATCGGGCCGAACTCGGGCGGCGTGGGCGACAACCGCAATGCCTCGCTGCTGGCGGGCTTGCAGACGAAAAACATTCTCGACGGCGGCAAGGCCACGTTCCAGGGTTCATACGCGGAAACCGTCAGTTTTGTCGGCAACAAGACGCGCGAAGTACAGGTCAGCGGCCTGGCCAGTCTTGCGTTGTTGCAACAAACCAGCACGCAGCAGCAAGCCGTCTCCGGCGTCAACCTCGATGAAGAGGCGGCCAATCTGCTGCGCTACCAGCAAGCCTACCAGGCTTGCGGCAAGGTCATGCAGATCGCCAGCACCCTGTTCGACGTGGTCATCGGCCTCGGACGTTAATTATTCAAGCGGCGGCGCCTGGCGTCCGCCGCCATCAGGAAGGGCAGCATCATGCGCATCAGTACCAAAATGATCTATGACGCGGGCAGCACGCAGCTGAACAACCTGCAGGGCGCGTTGAACCGTACCCAGATGCAGCTGTCGGCGAACCGCCGCAACCTGACGCCGGCCGACGACCCGATCGCTTCGGCGCGCGCGCTGGAAGTGACGCAGTCGCAAACGATCAACACGCAATTCGTGACGAACCGCTCGAACGCCAAGAATTTCCTCTCGCAGGAAGAGCTGGCCCTGGCCAGCACCACCTCGTTGCTCGCCGACGTGCAGGATCTGGTAAGGAAGGCCGGTAATCCCTCCTTGAAGGATGTCGACCGCCAGAGCCTGGCCACGGAGCTGCAGGGCCGTTTGACCGACCTGTTGGGCATCGCCAACACGTCCGACAATGCGGGCGGCTACCTGTTTTCCGGCTACAAGTCGACGACGCAACCGTTCAGCCAGACACCGGGCGGCGCCACCTACGTGGGCGACCAGGGCCAGCGCGAGCTGCAAGTGGGTTCGGCCCGCTACCTGGCCACCAGCGATTCGGGCGCGGCCGTGTTCGAGAATAATTTGACGGGCAACGGCAAGTTCACCACGGCGGCCGATCCGGGCAACTTCACGCGCGGCGGCGCCGGCATCATTTCCGGCGGCACCGTCACCGATCCCACCAAGTTGACGGGGCACAAGTACTCGATCGACTTCCAGGTAACGGGCACGGGCACCGCCGCCGTCACGACCTATACTGTGACGGACGTGACCCTGGGCCAGACCATCCCGAATCCGGCCGTGCCGGTGGCCTACAAGTCGGGCGACGCCATCAACTTTGACGGTCAGCAAGTCAATGTCGCGGGCAAGCCGGCCGACCTGGACAAGTTCACCCTGGAGCCCAGCGGCAAGGAATCGATCTTTACCACGATTACCAACCTGATCGGCGCTTTGGGCCAGCCGGCCTCGGGAGATGCAGGGCAGGCGCGCCTGACGGCCAGCCTGAACGCGGCGCACGATATCTTCGACACGGCCTATGACAACGTGCTGTCGGTGCGCGCGGAAGTCGGTTCGCGGCTGAAGGAACTCGACACGCTCGACAGCGCCGGCGACGACCTCGACCTGCAGTATGCGAGCACCCTGTCGGGCTTGCAGGACCTGGACATGGTGAAGGCGATTTCCCTGTTCAGCCAGCAGCAGATCACCCTGCAGGCGGCGCAGAAGTCGTTTACCTCGATCTCGGGCCTGTCGCTGTTCAATTACATCAGTTAAGCGGTCCGCATCGCAGGCTGGCCGGCAAGCCGGGGCAGGGAGGACATCTCCCGCCCCGGCTTTTTTGCGTCCGCAAGATGGCCGTTTTGGCAAGATATACAGGCAAACTGTGCAGTTTACCTGTATATCTGATATAGTGGAGGCCGTTGATCCACTACATGACTGCCATGACCACCCCGCAAGAAGACCACGAACAAGTTCTGCAACTGGCCGGCGAATTGCGCATCCTGGTCGGCAAGCTGCGCCGCCGCCTGCGCGAAGAGGCGCACCTGGGCGATGTCAGCATGTCGCAGGCATCCGTGCTCAGCCGTCTCGAACGCGACGGCCCGGCCACGGTCAGCAGCCTGGCGCGCGCCGAAGGCATGCGGCCCCAGTCGATGGCCGCCACCGTGCTGGCGCTGACCGAGGCGCGGATGGTGACGGGGGCGCCCGACCCGCTTGATGGCCGGCAAACGATATTGACCCTGACGGACAGCTGCCGCGTCTGGATCGCGGCCAGCCGTGCCGCGCGCGAAGACTGGCTGGCGCGCACCATTGAAACCCGGCTCACGCCGGACGAAGTCACCGAACTGAACCAGGCGGTGGCATTACTCAAACGCTTGGCGGAGTGATCCGCTGAATTTTCCACCACGACCCCGGCAAGGAGCCCGCACGCCCAGATGAACAACACATTCCGTTCGCTACGCATTCCCAATTACCGTATCTGGGCCGGCGGCGCCCTCGTGTCGAATATCGGCACCTGGATGCAGCGCACGGCGCAGGATTGGCTGGTGCTGAGCGAATTGACGCAGCACAATGCCAGCGCCGTCGGCATCGTCATGGCCTTGCAATTCGGCCCGCAACTGCTGTTGCTGCCCCTGACGGGCATGGCGGCCGACTTGCTCGACCGCAGGAAATTGCTGTTGTGTACGCAGGCGGCCATGGGTTTGCTGGCGCTGGGCCTGGGTTTGCTGTGCATCAGCGGCTTCGTGCAACTGTGGCACGTGTATGTGTTTGCTTTCCTGCTGGGCTGCGTGACGGCCTTCGATTCGCCCGTGCGCCAGACGTTTGTGGCCGAAATCGTCGGCGAGGAAGACTTGACGAATGCCGTGGCGCTCAATTCCACCTCGTTCAATGCGGCGCGCATGCTGGGCCCGGCCGTGGCCGGCTTGCTGATCAGCAGCGTCGGCAGCGGCTGGGTCTTCATCATCAACGCCGTCTCGTTTGCCGCCGTGATCGGTTCGCTGTTGCTGCTGCGCGTGGAATTGCTGCGCCGCGCGCCGCGCCTGGAGGCCACGCGGGCCAGCCTGGGCGAGGGTTTCCGCTACGTGCGCCAGCGGCCCGACCTGATGGCCATTTTGCTGATGCTGTTCCTGATCGGCACCTTCGGCCTGAATTTCCCCATCTTCCTGTCGACCATGTCCGTGACGGCCTTCCATGCGGGCGCGGGCCAGTACGGCGTGCTCAGTTCCGTGATGGCTTGCGGCTCCGTGGCCGGCGCCCTGCTGGCGGCCGGGCGCGGCCAGCCCACGCTGGCCTTGCTGCTGGGCGCGGCTGCACTGTTCGGCCTGGCTTGCGCGCTGGCCGCCGTGATGCCCAATTATTGGCTGTTCGGCATGATGCTGGTAGTCATCGGTATTGCCGCGCAAACCTTTACTACCAGCGTCAACAGCAGCGTGCAACTGTCGACGGCGCCCGCCATGCGGGGCCGGGTCATGGCCATCGTGCTGGCCATCTCGGCGGGCGGCACGCCGCTGGGCGCGCCCATCGTGGGCTGGGTGGCCGACACCTTCGGCCCGCGCTGGGCGCTGGGCATAGCCGCCTTGTCGGGCCTGGTGGCGGCGCTGGTCGGCGTGCGCTACCTGGTCAAGCATCACCAGCTGCGCCTGAACGTCGACGTGCGGCGCTGGCGCGCGGCGCTGAGGAGCGACCCGCGGTGAGTCAGCGCGCCGGCGCGGCCGGCGCCGGAGGGCGCAAGGGATTCGGCGGCGCGGGCGGCGGCGGCCGGTCGCGCGTGGCAAAGCCGCGCGGCAGCAGGCGCGCCGTTTCTATGCCGCGCAGGAACATGTTCTGGAAGGGCGTGGCCAGGTAGGGCAGGACCATGCTGATCACCAGCAAGCCCACGCCCAGGGTGACGGGAAAACCGATACCGAAGATATTCAGCTGCGGCGCGGCCCGCGTCAAGATGCCCAGGGCCACGTTGGTCAGCAGCAGGGCGGCGATGATGGGCAGGGAAATTTGCAGGCCGGAACGGAAAATTTCCCCACCCCACGCCGCCAATTGCTGGAAGCCGCCGCCGCTGATAGGACTCGATGAAATCGGCAGGCTGACAAAGCTTTCCGCCAGGGCCGCCAGCAAGACCAGGTGGCCGTTGACGGTCAAAAACATCAAGGTGGCCAGCATGACGAGGAACTGGCTGATGGCGGAAGACCTGCCCTTGGTTTGCGGGTCGAAGAACGAGGCGAAGCCCAGGCCCATGGTGAGACTGCTGATTTCGCCTGCCATTTCGATGGCGGAAAACACGATGCGGATGGAAAAGCCCATGGCCAGGCCCACCAGCATCTCCTGCGTGAGGATCAATAAACCGGGCAAGGACATTGGGTTGACGGCAGGCAAGGCCGGCACGGTGGGGGCGATGATCATGGCCAGCAGGGCGCCCAGGCTCACCTTCACGGTGGCCGGCACGGCCGCGTTGCCGAACAGGGGGGCGGCCGCGATCAGGCCGAGGATGCGGCTAAGCGGCCACAGCAGTGCTGCGATCCAGGTATTGAGTTCGATGCTGGACAGGGTCAGCATGGCAACAAGCGCGGCACTAGCCCACCAGGTTCGGGATGCCCGTGAAGACCTGGCGCATGTAGTCGAGCATGACGGACAGCATCCAGGGGCCCGCCACGACGAGGGCGACGAAAATGCCGACCAGCTTGGGGATGAAGGACAGGGTCGCCTCGTTGATCTGCGTTGCCGCCTGGAAAATACTCACGATCAAGCCGATGATGAGGGCGACGAGCAGCATGGGCGCGGCCACCATGAGGGTGATTTCCATCGCATGGCGGCCCAGGGTCATGACGCTTTCGGGTGTCATCGTATTTCCCCTAGTAAAAACTCTGTGACAGCGAGCCCAGCAGCAACTGCCAGCCATCGACCAGCACGAACAGCATCAGCTTGAACGGCAGCGAAATCGTCGCCGGCGACATCATCATCATCCCCATCGACATCAGCACGCTGGCGACCACCATGTCGATGATCAGGAACGGGATGAAGATGGCAAAGCCGATCTGGAACGCCGTCTTCAGTTCGCTGGTGACGAAGGCGGGCACGAGGATGCGCAGCGGCACGTCTTCCGGACCTTGCAGGGCCGGCGAGCGCGACATCTTGGCAAACAGGGCCAGGTCGGCCTGGCGCGTCTGCTTGAGCATGAAGGTTTTCAGGGGATCGACACCCTTGTCCATCGCCTGCTGCATGGTGATCTTGTTTTCCTGGTAAGGAAGATAGGCATCCGTATAAATCTTGTCGAACACGGGTCCCATGACGAACAGGGTCAGGAACAGGGCCAGCCCCACCAGCACCTGGTTCGGCGGCGCCGATTGCGTGCCGATGGCCTGGCGCAGCAGGGACAGCACGATGATGATGCGCGTAAAGCAGGTCATCATCAGGAGGGCCGCCGGCAGGAAGGTGAGCGACGTCATCAGGATGAGCGTCTGCACCGGCAACGAGTAATTCTGGCCTCCGCCCGGGGCCGGCGTGCTGTTGAAGGCCGGGATGCCCGGCTGGGCCATGGCCCACAGCGGCAAGGCCAGGGCGGCGGCCGCCAGCAGCCAGGTCAGGGGAGTCTTCAAGGTGGACCACGCCATCTGCTGCTTATTTCCCATTGCGTTTTTCGATGGTCTGTTTCAGCCACTCGGAAAAATTGGCGGCCGCGGGGCCGTTTTGCGCCGTGGCCAGTTGCGGCAAGTCGCCTTCCTGGCGCGGCATGGTGGCCAGCGCGTTGATCCTGCCGGGCGAGGCGCCGACGACGATCCACTGGTCGGCCACTTCGACGAGGACGATGCGTTCGCGTCCGCCCAGGTTGAGCGAGCTGACGACGCGCATCTTGCTGTTGCCGCCCATGACCTTGGGGCCATAGCGCTTCATGAACCAGGCCAGGCCGATCAGGAGGGCCAGCACGAACACGAGTGCGAAGATGGTTTGCAGCAAGCTGCCGGCCGAGCTGGTCGGCGCCATCGTCATCGCTGCGCCGGGCGGCATGGCGGGCAGGGCGGCGGCAGGCGCGGAGGCCGGCACCGCCGTTGCAGCCGAGGCGGCCGGCGCCGTGGCGGCTGGCGGTGTCTCGCTTGCCGCCGCGACGGAAGCGCTGGCGGCGCTGGCCGCCGGCGCTGACGCGGTTGCCGGTTCGGCGTGCGCGATGCTGCATGCCGCCAGGAGCGGCAGCACAGTGGAAATCAACAGGCCAGGCTTCATTTATTCAATTTTCGGATGCGTTCGGAAGGCGTGATGATGTCCGTCAGGCGGATGCCGAACTTGTCATTCACCACCACCACTTCGCCCTGGGCGATCAGGCAGCCGTTCACCAGCACGTCCATCGGTTCGCCGGCCAGGCCGTCGAGCTCGACCACGGAACCCTGCGCCAGTTGCAGCAGGTTCTTGATGGCGATCTTGGTGCGGCCCAGCTCGACCGTCAGCTGCACGGGGATATCGAGGATGAAATCGATATCGTTGTGCGTTTCCGACTTCGATGCCTGCTTGGAAAAGTCCTTGAACACGGCGGCGCTGGCCGCGCTGGCCGTATTGGCGGCCTGGTTTTGCAGCGCTTCGGCTTCCGCCTTGGCCTGCTCGGCAATGGCCGCGCCCCAATCGTCTTCCGCGCTTTGGTCGTCTTGGTTGTCAGACATGTGTTTCTCCTGTTGTACAGATGCGGGCCGCAGCGGCCCGGGTATTTTTTAATGATTGTTCATGTTATCGGCGTTAGCCAGCAACTTTTCAACCTTCAGCGCATATTGTCCGTTCAACACGCCGTACGTGCAATCCATCACGGGCACGCCGTCGACGGTGGCGGCGATCAGTTCGGGAATATTCAGGGGGATGATGTCGCCCACCTTCATGTTCAGGATTTCATCGAACGACACGCGCGCCGTGCCCAGCGAAGCGACCAGCTCGACTTCGGCGATCTGGATCTGCTGCGTCATCAGGCGGATCCAGCGCTTGTCCACTTCCAGCGCCTCGCCCTGCAGGCTGGAGGTCAGCGAATCGCGGATCGGCTCGATCATCGAATACGGCATGCAGAAGTGGATTTGTCCGGAAACGGAGCCCAATTCCACCGTAAACGTGGACGCCACCACCACTTCGTTCGGCGTGGCGATGTTGGCGAACTGCGTGTTCATTTCTGAACGGATATATTCGAACTCGACGGGGAAGACCGGCTCCCACGACTTGGTGTACGCTTCGAAGACGATGTCGAGGATGCGCAGGATGATGCGCTGCTCCGTCTGCGTAAAGTCGCGTCCTTCGACGCGCGTATGGAAACGTCCGTCGCCGCCGAACAGATTGTCGACCAGCAAGAACACGAGGCCCGGATCGAAGACCATCAGGGCTGTGCCGCGCAGCGGCTTCATGTGCACCAAATTCAGGTTGGTCGGCACCACCAGGTTACGGATGAACTCGCTGTATTTCGACACGCGCACGGAACCGACGGACACTTCGGCGCTGCGGCGCAGGAAGTTGAACAGGCCCACGCGCAGCAGACGGGCGAAACGCTCGTTGATAATTTCCAACGTTGGCATCCGGCCGCGCACGATGCGCTCCTGGGTTGCCAGGTTGTAGGTACGAACTCCCGTGACATCTTCCGGCGCCTGCGCGTCGTCCTGGTCTCCGTTGACGCCCTTCAGAAGGGCATCGACTTCTTCCTGGGAGAGGAAATTATCGGCCATGGCTGCTTATTGAATGATGAATGCGGTAAATAATACGTCCGTCACGTCCTGCTCCGGCCCTTTGTCCTCGAACGGCTGGTTCACCTGATTGATGATTTCGGCCGCCAGTTGCTGCTTGCCTTCCACGGTATTGAGTTCGGACGCCTTCTTGCCGGACAGCAGCAGCAATAAACGGCTGCGCACTTTCGGCATGTTGATCTTGATCAAGTCCATTTCTTCCGGGCTGCTGGCCTGCAAGGTAAACGCGATTTGCAGGTATTGCTCGCCATTTTCCGGCTGCAAGTTGACGGTGAAGGCATCGATGGGCACGAAGACGGGCGGACCTGCCTTTGAAGCGGCATGTTTTTTCTTGCTGGGCGCCGATTCTTCTTTATCGGCCTTGCCATGCAGGAAATACCAGGCGGCACCGCCACCGATACTGCCAGCCACCAGCACCGAGGCCAGCACGATGATCAGAAGCTTCTTTTTCGAGGCGCCGGCGGGAGCCAGGCCTGCATCTGCTTTCGGATCTGCTTTCATTTTTGGATTTGCTTTCAATGGTACTCGAGTGCATGGAAGTGGATCACGACGCCATTATGTCATTATCGGCAAATTCTGCGCAGAAGGATGCAGTGAAAAGAGGGCGGAAGCGCCCTCAACTCGCTGTTTTTAGACGAAAAGTTACGTCAGGGGGCGCGCCAGCGGCTGGCGGACGACGAATTGTCCTCAGGCAAAGGTATCCACGGCACTCAGGCTGGGCCTGCTGCGTCCGCCTGCCGCCGGCGTGATGGCGATCTCGCCACCCGTTACGCCGCCGCCCTGGCCATTGCCGCGGCGTCCGCCGGATGCTTCCCGGTTACCCTGGTCCTGCTGTTCCGGCGTGCCGGCCGAGACGGTGGCGCTGCCAAAGGCGATGCCCGCTTCGCTCATCATCTCGCGCAGGCGCGGCATGGCCGCTTCCAGCGCCTGGCGCACTTCCGGCTGGGCCGACATGAAGGCGGCATCGGCCTGGTCATTGGTGACTGTCAGTACCACTTGCACAGGTCCCAGGTCGGGCGGATTCAAGGTCAGGGTGGCGCTCTGGTCGCCGCCGGCCGCCATCCACACGACTTTCTGTCCCAGTTGCTGGTCCCAGGCCGGCGTGCCGACCCGGCCCGTCAGCTTGTCGGCCGGCACGGCCACGGCGGCCGCCGCCTGCTGCAGCGCGCCCGGCTGCAACTGGGCCGCCAGGCGGCTCAGGTCGGCAGGTGTTTCCTTGATGATCGGTTCGGCCACGGCGGCGCCCGCCTTGGCGGTGGCTGCCAGCTGGGCGTCGATGGCCAGCTTGCCAGGTTCGGCCTTGCCGGTTGGCACGCTGGCGCCTGGTGTGGCGGCCGTCTTGCCCTGGGCCTGGCCCAGGCTGTCGGCAAAGTCGCCGCTGTCCGTTTGCGCGGCGGCGGTGGCGGCGGCCTTGCCGCTGCCCTGGCCGGCTGCCAGCAAGGGGCCTGTGGCCGGGTTCTTGCCGTCGGCCTTGATGCTGGCGCGCGCGGGCAGTTCCGGCACGGCCTTGGCTGCTGCCGCGGGCGGCTGGATGGCCAGCTGGATGCTGCCCACCAGGGCCAGCATCTCGGCGGCCGGATCGGCTGGCGGCGCGACTGTCGCGGTAGCGGGGGCGGCGGGTACGCTGGCCTCGGCCGGGGCGCTGGCACTGGCGTTGTCGTCGGTGGCGGGCGCGGCCGCCTCGTTGGACTGCGCTGGCGGCTGTTCGCTGCTGGCCGCCTGTTCGGTACCCGTTGGCGCCGGCTTCGCTTCGCTCGCTGGCGCCTGGGCTGGAGCCTGTGTGGCCGCGGGGCTGGCAGGACGGGCCGCCGGCGCAGGCGCTTGTACTTGAGCCTGCGCCATATTGCGGCTGGCCTGGCGTTGCTCGATCTGGCGGTTCAGGGTGCGCTGGAAGTCGCCCGCAGTGCCGCTGGTGGTCGGCTGGCTGCGGTTGGCGGCGCCCGGCGTGGCGTTCGGCGAGACTATCTGGGAAATCGGTGTTGGCTGGGTTTGCATGATGCTGCCTCAGTGTTGCTTAGCGTTTGTAATAGGCTTGTCGCGCCGCGTGCTCATCCATTGCTTTCTGGTCGCGCTTGTTTTCCAGCTTCAGCGCCTGTTCCTGCGCCCGGTTGTTCAGGGTGGTGTACGACATGCGCTTGCGTTCGGCCAATTGCCAGCGCATCTTTTCATTGTCGCTGCGCGCTTGCGCATGCTCGACTACCTGCTGCTGGCCCAGGATGGCGCTGTCGAGCTTGACCATGAAGGCCTGGAAGTTGCGGTAAGCCATGGGCGTAATGCCGCTGCTCATGCTTGTCTCGAAGCGCTTGGCGTAGTCGTCGCGGTAGCCTGACAGCATGTCGAGCTTCTGGCGGCAATCGTCGAGCGCTTTCAGGGCCGCGCCCAGGCGCTTGGCGCAGTCGTCCGTTTCGCGCTGGGCAAGGTCGATCAGGGTTGCAAGTTGGGAAGGAGAAGCCATGGCTGATTATATTCCCGCTATGCAAGCCCTAATCAGTCGAATAGAGCGGTAAGTTGCCCCAAGCTCTCGTCCATGCTGACCCGCTCCGTGATTTGCTGTTGCAAAAACGCCTCGATCTTTTCATGCAGGGCGATGGCCTGGTCCAGTACGGGGTCGGTGCCGGCGCTGTAGGCGCCCACGCTGATCAGGTCGCGGCTGCGTTCATAGCGCGAATACAGCTGTTTCAGCTTGCGCGCCTGCTGCTGGTGTTCGTGCGTGGTAATCGAGTGGGCGGCGCGCGAAATCGATTGCTCGATGTCGATGGCGGGATAATGGCCCGCTTCGGCCAGGCGGCGGTTCAGCACGATATGGCCGTCGAGAATCGCGCGCGCCGAGTCGGCGATCGGGTCTTGCTGGTCGTCGCCCTCGGTCAGCACGGTGTAGAAGGCCGTGATCGAGCCGCCGCCTTCCCCGCCATTGCCGGCCCGCTCCACCAGCACGGGCAGCTTGGCGAAGACGGACGGTGGATAGCCCTTGGTGGCGGGCGGTTCGCCGATGGCCAGGGCGATTTCGCGCTGCGCCATGGCGTAGCGGGTCAGCGAATCCATGATCAGCAGCACGTTTTGCCCCTGGTCGCGGAAATGTTCGGCAATCGCCGTCGCATACGCGGCCCCTTGCAGGCGCATCAGCGGGGGCGTGTCGGCCGGCGCGGCCACGACGACGGAGCGGGCCAGGCCTTCGGGACCCAGGATCTGCTCGATGAATTCTTTTACTTCGCGTCCCCGTTCGCCGATCAGGCCGACGACGATCACGTCCGCCTCCGTGTAGCGGGCCATCATGCCCAGCAGCACGCTCTTGCCCACGCCGGAACCGGCGAACAGGCCCATGCGCTGGCCACGGCCCACGGTCAGCATGGCGTTGATCGAGCGCACGCCCACGTCGAGCGTGTCGACGATGGGCGCGCGGCCCAGGGGATTGGCGGGGCGTACATTGATGGGGGCGCTGTCCGTCGTGTGCAGCGGGCCCAGCTGGTCGAGCGGACGGCCCGCGCCGTCGAGCACGCGGCCCAGCAGTTGCGGACCCACGGGCAGGTGGCGCGCGCGGTCGCTGGGGCGGCGGCGCGGGTGCGCCACGCTGCCGGGACGGGGAATGGCCGGTTCGACGGAAAACACGCGCGTGCCGGGCACGATGCCCTCGACGTCGCTTTGCGGCATCAAAAACAGGCGTTCGCCTTCAAAACCGACCACTTCCGCCTCGACCCGGCCGCCATTCGGCAGCGGCACGGTGCAGGCGGCGCCGACGGCCAGGCGCAGGCCCACGGCTTCCATCACCAGGCCGGCCACGCGCGTGACGCGTCCTGAAATCTGCATCGGTTCGACAAAGCCGACCACGGCCGTACAGTCGCTCAGGTAGGCGCGCCAGCGCGCCGCATGGGCAGCAGGGCCTTTGACGGGCTCGCTCACGGCGCCAGCCAGTCCAGGTCTTTGCCCAACGCATGCGTCAGGCGGTGCCAGCGGGTGGACGTTTGCGCATCGATTTGGTTGCTGGCCGTGTCGATCTTGCAACCGCCGCGTTCCACGGACGGGTCTTCGATGACGCGCCAGCCGCCCTTGTCGAGCTCATCGCCGATGCCGTCGCGCACCACTTGCGCATCGTCCGGGTTGAGCATCAGCAAGGCTGGTTGTTGTAGTACAGGCAAGTATTCGATGGCTTCGCGCACCATCGGCAGCATCAGTTCGGGGCGCACGGGCAGGGCCGTCTTCAGCATGCCCTTGGCCAGCTGCAAGGCCAGTTCCATCACGTCATTGGCGATCAGCTCGTCGGCCTGGTGCACGGCCGTGCCGAAGTCGACGGCGATGGTTTGCAGGTGCGCCAGTTCCACGGCGGACGCCGCCTTGCCTTCCGCATACGATTGCGCATGGCCGTCGGCATGCCCGGCCGCATGGCCTTCCGCATAGCCGGCCGCGCGGCCTTCGTCGAAGGCCGTGGCGCGCGCTTCCTCGCGGATGGCGTCGAGTTCTTCCTGCGTCGGGTATTCCAGCGGCGGGGCCAGTTCTTCCTGGTGCAGCTCGCCGTAGGGATCGGCTTCCGGATCGATCTCGGGCTCGGGGTCCGGTTCCAGCAGCTTGCGCGCCGCCACCACGCTGGGACGCTCGTCGCCAAACGAGGTCATTTCCCAGCGCTGGTAGGCGGTTTGCTGCTCTTTGGGAATTAAACTAGACAAACGAATCCTCGCCTTTTCCGCCTAAGACAATCTGCCCCTCGTCCGCCAGGCGGCGCACGATCTGCAGGATCTGTTTCTGCTGCGACTCCACTTCCGACAGGCGCACGGGGCCTTTCGATTCCAGGTCTTCGCGCATCATCTCGCCGGCGCGCTGCGACATGTTCTTGAAGATCTTGTCGCGCAGCTCTTGCGAGGCGCCTTTCAGGGCGATGATCAGCATTTCCGACTGCACTTCGCGCAGCAGCAGCTGGATGCCGCGGTCGTCGATATCGATCACGTTGTCGAACACGAACATTTCGTCCATGATCTTTTGCGCCATGTCATTGTCGTAATTCTTGATATTGTCCATGACGGAGCCTTCTTGCTCGCCGCTCATGAAGTTCAGGATCTCGGCCGCCGCGCGCACGCCGCCCAGCGACGATTTCTTGATGTTTTCGTTACCGGACAGCAGTTTCGTCAGCACGTCGTTGAGCTCGCGCAAGGCGGCCGGCTGTACGCCGTCCAGGGTGGCGATGCGCAAGACCACGTCGTTGCGCAAGCGGTCGGTAAAGTGGCCGAGGATTTCGCAGGCCTGGTCGCGTTCCAGGTGGACGAGGATGGTGGCGATGATCTGCGGGTGTTCGTTGCGGATCAGCTCGGACACGGATTGCGAATCCATCCACTTCAGCGATTCGATGCCGGACGCGTCCTTGCCGCCCAGGATGCGCGACAGCAGCACGGATGCCTTGTCGTCGCCCAGCGCCTTGGTCAGCACCTGGCGGATGTATTCGTCCGAATCGAGGCCGACGGTGGAATTGAGTTCCGTCTGCGCGCGGAAGTCGTCGAGCACCTCGACCACCTGGTCGTGCGCGATGCCCTTCATGGTGGCCATGGCAGCACCCAGTTTCAGCACTTCGCGCGGGCCGAGGAATTTCATGACCTCGGCCGCTTCGCTTTCGCCCAGTGCCAGCATCAGGATCGATGCTTTTTGCAGTCCCGTTGTCTCAGTCATTATTGCCTATCCATGCTTTGATTACGTTGGCCACGACGCGCGGGTCTTCCTGCGCCAGTTTCCGGGCCATCGCCAGGTTTTCGCGATAACCGCGGGCCGTATCTTCTTCCAGTTCTTCCAGCTCCGCTTCGCTGAGCAGGACTTCGTTTTCTTCGCCGTCCTTGCTCAGTTCCGGCTCGATGACGGGCGGCGGGGCGCCGAAATCGTCGATCTTGCGCATGACCGGGCGCAGCATCGGGCGCACGATCTTGATGAAGATATACAGCAGGATCAGGGCCGTGATGAGGAATTTCGCCAGTTCCTTGGCCAGCGGCAAGTTGGCCGGGTCGCGCCACCACTCCAGCTTGCCTTCCGGCGCGCGGTCGATGCCGTCGAAGGGCGAGTTGGCCACGCTGAAACTGTCGCCGCGCTCCTTGTTGTAGCCCATCGCTTCCTTGACCAGGTTATTGATCTGGATCATTTCTGCTGGGGAAATCGGCTTGACCGTGACCTTGCCATCCTTGTCGAAGCTGCGGCGGTAGTTGACGACGACGGCCACCGACAGGCGGCGCAGGCCGCCCATGGATTTCTGTTCGTAGCGCACGGTCTTGTCAACTTCATAATTCGTCGTCGATTCCTTCTGTGTCGGCGCCGTCGGCGCGCCGCCCGGGGCGCCCGGCGCCTCGGCCGTCAATGGCGCCGTGGCCACGCCTGGCGGCTGGTTCGACAGCGCGCCCGGCACGCCGGACGGGTTGGCATTGCCGGCGCCCGTCGATTCGCTCGTTTGCTGGCTGCGGATGGTGGACGCTTCCGGCGGGGAATTCGGCTTGTAGGTTTCGGCCGCCTGCTCGCTTTGCGAAAAATCAACATCGGCCGTCGCTTCGGCGCGCACATTGCCTTCGCCGACGATGGGCAGCAGGATCGATTCGACCTGCTTGATCACGCTTTGCTGCAATTGCTGCACGTACTTCAGCTGGTTCGGGTCCAGGCTCTTGATGCCGTTGGCGCGGTCCTTGTCCTTTTCCTGGTTCGACAGCAGGGTGCCGGCCTGGTCGACCACGGTGACATTGATTGGCAGCAATTCCGGTACGCTGGACGCCACCAGGTGCACGATGGCGCTCACCTGCAGCTGGTCCAGGCCGCGGCCAGGATGCAGGTTCAGCAGCACGGAAGCCGTCGGTTTTTGCTGTTCGCGCACGAAGACGGAGGGTTTGGGCAGGGCCAGGTGGACGCGCGCCGTGTCGACGGCGGACACCGATTCGATCGATTTCGCCAGTTCGCCTTCCAGTGCGCGCTGGAAATTGACCTGTTCCAGGAATTGCGAGACGCCCAGCTTCTGGTTTTCCATCAGCTCGAAACCCACGTTGCCGCCCTTCGGCAAGCCTTGCGCGGCCAGTTTCAGGCGCGCGTCGTGGACTTGCTCGGATGGCACGAGAATGGCGCCGCCGCCTTCGGAAAACTTGTGCTTGATGCCCAGCTGGTCCAGCGATGCGGTGATGGCGCCGCCGTCGCGGTCCGTGTAGTTGGAAAACAGGACCTTGTATTCGGGCGGCTGGTTCCACATGTACAGGGCCACGCCGATGGCGACCAGTGCCGCCACGCCCAGGCCGCGCAGGAAATTCTTGCCCATCGGCGTCTTGGCGAACGCTTGTACGGACTCCACGGGCGAGCGGGCAGGCGCCGGTTCCGGCGGTATGCGGTTCACATCGATTTCTTCGGCTACAGCCATGATTGCCTTCCAGGGCGGTGTATTTACGTGTATTGGGTGGTGCGTGGGGGCCGCTTCCTCGGGAGGATTGGGCGATATGCAGAATTATCCGCCACTGTCACGCGCTTCAATCGTCCAAATAGAAGGCGCTTTTGCCGCCTGCTCGGCCGAGCGGCTGGCGTTGGCGCTGGTATTGTGGAACCCTGGCAACATGTGACGGAAGTTATTGTACCCGTCGTTGCCTTGCAAGCCAGGGTTTTGTTCTCTGGGTGCAACAGGCATGGAACAGTTACGAAGCACACCAGAATCGGGAGGCAAAGTGAAAACAGGCGGTATCGATAGCAGCAGGATCGAGGCGATGATCGCGCAACTGAAGTCGGCGGCCACGCGGCCGGAGGCGAAAATACCGGCGATCCAGACCGAGATGCCAGCGGCGAAGGTGAATTTTGCCGATGCCTTCAAGAGCGCGCTCGATTCCGTGAGCGGCGCGCAAAAAGCCTCGTCCGCGCTGGGCCAGCGCTTTACCATGGGCGATGAAAAGGTCAGCCTGTCGGACGTGATGGTGTCGATGCAAAAGTCGAGCATCGAATTCCAGGCGACGGTGCAGGTGCGGAATAAATTAGTTTCTGCATATCATGAGATCATGAATATGCAAGTTTGAGTTTTAGCTATCCCAACGGCAGATTCCGGGGTCAGACCCGCCGGGTCTGACCCCAGCTTTCGTTTTGGGTTATCAGCCCAGCCCAGCCATGCGCGCATTCCGTTCTCGTTCGAGGCGCGTGATATAGCGCTGCACATGCGCCAGCATGCTGCGCGGCAGGTCGACGAATTGGCAGCCGAGTCGGCGGTTCAGCTTATTATTCAGCAAGGTCATGTCCAGCGAGTTGCGAATTTGCAAAGTCGCGGTGACGATGCCGACGTCGGGCAAGTCGATGCGGCAGCCGGGATAGTCCCGGCCGATGGTTTCGCCCAGCATCAGTTTATTGTCGAGGATAGCGATGCCGCCGCAGCTGATGTCGGCCAGCGGGAACAGGGTGTCGGCGCCGCCCAGCGAGGGCGGCAGGGGAATCGCCACGCGCACGGGATTGCTCACGGGTGTTGTCATGCGGTAATACTCGCGCCGCTGCAAGCGGATCAGTGTTTCTGGAATGGCAATTTTCAAGGCGGGCGTGCCGCCGTAATTGCACTCTTCCACCAGGGCGCTGGCAAACAGGATGCGGATCTTGTCGAGCGAGGTTTCAAACGAAATGCCCTTGGCGGCCACCATGCGCCGGTTCTGGTCGGCGTTCACGGAACGGTCGAGGATGACGCTATCGTGGTCGGCATCGACTTCCAGGATGGACGTGACGCACACATCGGATTCACCGTGGATCAGCATGCGGATCAGCTGGTTCTTTTCGCCTATGCTGCGCAGCAAGGCGATGATTTCCCGCCGCGATTCCACTTCAAAATCATGCCAGTTTTCGAGGCCGGAATCCATAATATGTGCTTGCATTGATGCCTGTCTATGTATCGGTGAGGTTGATGCTGGTGTCGGGCGGCGGCGGGATGGGCCCGCCATTCGCAGATTCAATATGATATAACCAGGCCAGCAGTTCCGCAATCGCCCGATACAGGCCGGGCGGAATCTGGCGGTCCAGGTCGACATCCATCAGCAACGCCACCAATTCCTTCGATTCATGCACGAAGACGCCGTGTTCGCGCGCCGTGCTGATGATCTGATCCGCGATCAGGCCGCTGCCCTTGGCCACCACCTTGGGTGCGGGCGCGCCGCTCTGGTAGGCCAGCGCGACGGCCGTCTGCGGCACCTTGCGCTTGGTGTCGTCAAGCATCGTCCGCTTCCGCTGGCTCGGCGGCGTCCGGCTTGCCGGCGATCGTCAGCGACGTCAAGGGCCAGCCGGCCGCGGCTAGCGACGCTTCCAGCGCCGCCGCATGCTGGCGCAAGGTGTCGGCGCTGCCTTCGCTGCCCGCTTGCAACTGGATGGCCACGCGACCGCCCTGCAAGACCACGTGCGCGGCCAGGTCGCCCAGCAGGGGAAACTGGAAGCGCACGTTGCTGCGCCAGGCCGTCGCTTCCTCGTCGCCGTCGCGCCCATCGTGCTGCTGTCCTTCCGGCGCATCCTTGCTGATATCCCACTGCATCTTCTGGCCGGGCCACGCTTCGCCCTGCCACTGCACGCGCGCCTGTTCGTGCGTATGCAGCTGCAAATTGATCAGTTGCGCCGAGGCAAGATCGGTCCCCGTCCTGGTCGCCTCGCCCTGTGCCGCCTTCTGCATCTGCGGCTCCAGCAGCAGCGACGCCAGCGGCCGCTTGCCTTCGGCCCATTCGGCCACATGCGATTCATAGAACAGGCCGCTGCTGCCGACGGCGTCGTGCAGCTTCTGGGCCACCTGGGCCGGGGCGGCGCCCGGCGTGGCCATCAGCGGCGTCTTGCCGACCAGGGACAGGGGCGCGCCGGGCACGCTTTCCGCCTGGCTGAGCACAGTGCTGATGGCGCGCGCGGTGGTGCTCAACTCGGGCGCGGGCGTGTCGCCCGCCAGGGCGGGCAGCAGATTGGCCGGCGTCAGGGGCGCGCGGCTGAGCAGGGTGGCGGCCGTGCTGCTGGCGCGCGTGCCCGCCTGGGCGGCGCCGGGCTGGGGACCGCGCGTTTCAGCGGCGTCCGGTTCGGCTTCCGCATCCGCATACGTCAGCAGGGCGCTGGCGGGCTGGTCGCGGTTATTGCCGATTTGAAAAGAGGGGCGGGGATTGATGCCGATCAAGGTCAGCGGGATTTCCGTGCCGGGCTGGGCGCCGGCAGGCAGCTGCATGCGGGCCGGCGTGCCGGCCACGCGCACGAGAAAGCTGCCGTCGCCCATGCGGGCCAGCACCTGTCCCTGCATGGATTTGCCGATGAGTCCCTGCAGCGAGCGCTGGAACTCGGCCTGTCGCGGGTCGGCGACGGTGTCGGCCGGGCGAGTGCCCTTGATCGGGGTCAAGGGCGTCATGCCGATTGCATCCATCTTCGGCAACATGATAGCGGACCTTGCCCCGTGGGCGCTTACGCGCCGTAGGCGTTTGCCAGGCGCCGCTCGGTGCCGGTGCTGCTGATCAGCTTGGACAATTGCGCCATCCACGGCATGGTGAGGTCGCGGATCTTGCGGTCGTCTTCCAGGATCTGCTTGATCAGGGCGACCTTGCGCTGGCGGCCAGCGCTTTCCAGCACGACTTTTTCTTCATTCGCCTTCAGCGCGGCCACATGCGTGCTGATGCGCTGTTCCAGCGCTTCGAGCGCGTCCCAGTCGGCGTTGGTGGCGGCGGTCACCATCTGGCCCGTCAGGGTCTGCATGGCTTCGTAGGTGGTCAGGACTTCTTGATTCGTCATCATGGGTCAGGCGCTCGCAAGGCTGGGCATACGTTTCAGATCGGCGCCAGGCATGGCGGCGGGAGTGGCGCCGATGGCGTTCCAGGTTTCGCGCAAGTCGGTGAGCAGGCGCTGCACCTCTTCCAGCAGGGTAATATCGTTGTGCAGGTTGGCCGTCAGCAGGCGCGCACTCATGTATTCATACAGGGCGTCGAGGCCTTCGGCGATCTGGCCGCCCGCTTCCTTGTCCAGGCTGGCGCGCAAGCCATTGTCGATGATCTGGATGGCTTTCGAGATGGCCTTGCCTTTTTCCGGCACATTGCCCGATTTCATGTGCATCTGCGCGCTGAGCACGGCCACCAGGGCGCCGTCGTACAGCATCACGATCAGCTTATGCGGCGAGGCCGAAACGATGCCCGTTTCCAGCCCGACCTTGGCATAGGCGTTGACGCCGCGTTGTTGGGTTCCAAACATATATTCTCCTGATAATAGCGCTTAACGGTTGGCGGCGATGGACGCCAGCTGTTGGGTCAGATAGGTTTGCGTGGACTGCAATTTGCTTAGCGTCACGTCGAGGCGCGAGTATTGGGCACGGTAGCGCGCTTCGATGTCGGTCAGTTTCGCGCTGAACTTGTCGCGCTGCGCCGCCACCGACTTCAGGGTTTCATTGATGCCGCTCGTGCGCCCGGTGATCACGCCGCCCGTGCCCAGGAACGAGGTGGCCAGGTTGTTCAGCTGGTAGGCATAGCCTTGCGAGAAGCTGACGGTGCCGCGCGAGCCGGTGGTGCCGCCCGTCACTTCAATCTTCAAGCCTTCTGCCTGCGAGCCGGGCGCGCCCGTCAGGGTCTGGCCGGAGCCGACCACGGGTTGGCCGCCCAAGGTGCCGGCCACGTCGGCCCCCTTGACGGGCTTGGCCGCGCCAAACAGGACTTCCGTGCCGGTTCCCGTGCTGTTGCTCAGTGCCAGGTTCGAGACGGAGCCATAGCGGCTCGACACCAAAACCAGTTTGCCGGTGCCATCGATCGAGGCGGAGACCGTCGCGCCATTGTCCGAAAAAGCCTTCACGCCGTTGATCGACGATTGCATCAGCGATGCCATCTGCGCGGGCGTATAGGTGCCAGCTGGTATCGTCACCTGGGCCGTATTCTTGGCCGCCGATGGCTCCGTATCGTTCAGGGTGATATTCCAGGTTGTGTCGCTGGCAATCGTGGTGCTGGCGGGCAGCACGGCGTCGGACGTGAGCGAACCCTGGCTGGCCATGGTGGTGATGCTCAGGTCATAGGTGCCTGGCTTGGTGGCGGCCGTCGAGCTGGTGAAGGCGACGTTGCTGTCGGTGGCCTTGCCGATGGCCGAAAACAGGCCGGCGATATCGCCGAAGTTGGCGCTGATCGCTTTGTCGAGTTTGCTTGAATCCAGTGTTAGACTGCCATCTTTCTGGAAGGAAATACCCACCTGACTCAAGGTATTCATGCTGCTGCTCAAACCGGTAATCGGCGCGCCCAGTTGCCTGCGCAACTGGCTCTGGATCGATTGAACGGTCGAGTCGCCCATCAAAACGCCGCCCTTCTTGGTGTCGGGATTGAAGGCTGTCATCTTGCCGATCGAAGTGTTCAGATCGTTGTAGGCCTTGACGAAGGCGGTGATGCTGGTCTTGACCGTTGTTGTATCTTTGCTCACCGATAAGCTGGAATTGCCTACCTTTGAAATGCTCAAGGTGACGCCTTCGATCGCCGAATCAACGCTGTTCGAGCTGCTGGTGATGGCAATGCCGTTGACGCTGAAATTGGTGTTTTGCGCCGCACTGTTCTGCTTCAGGTTTTGCGTGCCACCCGCATCGTACGACAGCAGATTGCTCAGGGCGCTGTCGGCCGGCTGGCCATCGCTGCCGCTGAGCGAAATCTTCATGGCGGAATTGGCGCCCGTCTTGCTTGAACTGAGCACCAGATGATACGGTTTGTCGCTACCGTCGGAGACAATGCTGGCGGTGACGCCCAAGCCTGCGTTATTGATGGCGTCGCGGATGCCTTGCAAACTGTTGTTGGTGGCGTCGATCACCACCGAACCCGTTGCCTGCGTGCCATCCTGGGTGAAGTTCGTATTCATGTAAGCGCCGCCCGTGCCGGCCGCCAGGCCGGCGGCAGCCGGATTGCTGCCGGCGACGGTGATGGGGCTG
The DNA here is from genome assembly GCF_030397625.1 of Janthinobacterium sp. SUN026. Taxonomy (NCBI): domain Bacteria; kingdom Pseudomonadati; phylum Pseudomonadota; class Betaproteobacteria; order Burkholderiales; family Oxalobacteraceae; genus Janthinobacterium; species Janthinobacterium sp. SUN026. Next base: position 887,109 of record NZ_JAPQNU010000001.1, read on the forward strand.
GCATTGCCCGAGGCCAACGTGATCGAACTTGCAAGCGTGACATTCGAGCCGTCGTTGGTGGCATTGGATGCATGGCCTATGCCGCCCATGACGCTGCCCGTGACCACTTCTTCGATGTTGAGGTTGGAGCCATCGGCACGCGTAAATTGCAGGGTGCCGTCGGCCGCCTTGCCGGTGACGGTAATATTCGCGGCGGCCAGCGCATTCGAGACGGCATTCGGGCCTGCCAGTGTCGTATCCAGCGAGGCGGCAGTGATGCCGCCGCCTGCGGCGACGCCATTGCCCTGAGTCACTATCTCGATGCCGCCGACCGACAGCGCATAGGTGCCGTCTGCGCCGGTGGCAATATTGCCGAAGCCGCTGAACATGCTGGCGTTGCTGGCCGTTGGCTGGGCCGTGGCGGTGACGCCCGTGGTGCTGCTCTTGGCATTGATGGCGTCCGCCAGCGCGCGTGCGCTCTTGGTGCTGGCGTCCGTCGGAATGGCCGTGCCATTGATGCTCAGCGAGCCGTTGCTCACGCCCGTGAGCAGGGTGCTGCCGCCCAGTGCCGTGCCCGTTACACCAAAAGTGCCGCCGGCGAGCGAGCCCAGCTGAAAGGAAACCGTGGTCTTGGCGCCGCTGCCGATGGTCGACAGTTTGCTGGCCATGCCGCCCGACGTCAGCGTCTGCGCTTGGGCCAGTTGGGAAACGTTGATGTTGTAGTTGCCCGCGACGGCCTTGGCGCCGGCGCTGGCCGACAGCACCAGCGGATCGGACGGCGTGGCGCTGACGGCGCGGAAGTTGTTTGAATTGGTCAGCGCCGACAGCGAGCCCTGGAAGGTGCTGACGGCGCCGCTCAGAGTGCCCAGCGCGCTGAGCTTGGCCTGGTAGGAAGCTGTTTTTTTGTCGAAGGTATCCAGGGGCGCCGCTTCCGCGGTCATCAGCTTGTCGATGATGGCGCCCACGTCCAAGCCGCTGGCGCCGGCGCCGATGCCAACCGATGATAGTGTAGGTGTGATAGCCACTGAATGCTCCTAGGAAAACGCTAATATAAGCTGTTATCGGCAGAATCAATCAAGACTTGAGAGGGGGATTTACCGCGCTGTTTTCAGCGGGAACAGAAAATCGGGGAAGGGATGGAAGGTTGTTGCTTTTGTTGCAATGAAAGACGGGGCCGGATAGGCAGGCTATCGGGCCCCGGTGTGATGCTGATGTACACTGTCACTCAATTGTGTGCCCGTGTGCAATCCGATTTTCATGCGCTTTGGCTGATTAGGGAGCCTTTGGCCGAGTCGAAGGTTTTGGCCAGTTCCAGCGCTTCCTTGGTGGGAATTTGGCGCAGCACTTCCTTGGTTTCCTGGTCGATGACCTTGACCACCGTGCGCTGGCTGTCTTCGTCGATGGAAAATTCAATGCCTTGCGTTTTTATTTGCGACGACTGGTTCAGCTCCGATACCGCCTTGTTCAACTGCTCGCGGCTGGGTTCCTTGCTTGCTTGCTGTGGTGCAGCCGTGCCGTTTTCCGTTGCTGAACGTGGCGTTGCCGGACGCGCCGGCGGCGTGTCCGCAGACACGTAACTCTTGTCTATCCTGGCCGCGGAGGCGGCCGCTATCGAGTCGATAGTCATGGTGCTCTCCTAGTGAAAATTCCCCGGCCGAAAAAATCCGGCAGGGGAATCAGAGTCCTACGCTGTTGCGCTACTAATCAGGGATTAGCCACGCAGCAGGCTCAGGACGCCGTTTGGCAGCGAGTTTGCTTGTGCCAGCATGGCCGTACCAGCTTGTTGCAGGATCTGGCCGCGGGTCATGTTGGCCGTTTCCGCAGCGAAGTCGGTATCGACGATGCGGCTGCGCGACGCGGACAGATTTTCCGTCGTCGATTGCAAGTTGGAGATGGCCGAGCTGAAGCGCGACTGCAAAGCACCGTACTGCGCGCGTTGGCTGTTCACCGAAGCCAGTGCGGCGTCGGCGATTTTCAGGGCCAGCTGCGCGCCGTCGAAGGTCGTCACATCCAGCGAGGCGACGTCTTTCAACACGGACGCGCCCTTGGTGCCACCTGTACCTGCGGGCAACAGGCCCGACGTGGTGTCCGTGACCTGGTAGCTTTTTTCCGAGTCGAACGTCAGACGTCCGTTTGCGACTGCAGTGGCGTTGGCGACGTTCAAAGCGGTGAACGAGGTCGTCAGCGCATCTTTCACTGTTGGCGTGTCGACTTTATAGGTCGATGCGGTGAAAACCGTGTTGTTCGTCGCTTTTGTATTGACCAGATTAATATCGTTGCCGGAGGCATTGGTCAGTTTGATGCCGCTATTGGTGGCGTCATACTGTGCCGTAACACCCGTCTTGGAGGTCTGGGCATTGATCGCATTGATGCCCGATGCATAGTCGCTAGCCGTGGTGCCGTTACCCATGGAGAAGGAGACGGTCACGGCGTTTGCTGCCGTATTGTCCGAGGCGATCGTGAACGAGTACGACTCCGAGGCGCCCAATTTGAGCGACATATCGGTTTTTGCCGTTGCCGTGACGCCGGTGGTCGCCGTTGCCTTGTTGACGTTGGCAGCGATCGATTTTGCCGTGTCGGTGGTCGCCGTGGTGATTGTCGCGCTGCCCAGCGAGCCGTCCACTTTGACCGAACCGGCAGTCACGTTTGATGTAGCGATAACGGCTACAGCATCGTTTTCTACGCGGTTATCGCCATAGGTGTTGGTCAGGAAGTTGGCGCCGCTGGCCGAAATCAGCTGGTTGGCGTTTGCACCGACCTGGAAGTTGGCCGTGCCCATGGTGCCGTCGAGCAAGTTCTGGCCGTTGAACTGGGTGGTTTGGGCGACGCGGTTCAGTTCCGAACCGAGTTGGCCAACCTCTGTTTGCAAGGCTTGGCGGTCGCTGGCGGTATTGGTCGAGTTCGACGATTGTACGGCCAGTTCGCGGATACGTTGCAGGATGTCGCCCGATGTGGACAACGCGCCTTCGGCCGTTTGCGCCAGCGAAACGCCGTCGTTGGCATTGCGGGTCGCTTGGGTCATGCCGCGGATTTGCGACGTCATGCGGTCGGAAATCGCCAGGCCAGCGGCGTCATCCTTGGCGCTGTTGATGCGCATGCCTGACGACAGGCGTTGCAGCGAGGTGGTCAGGGCCGACTGCGAGGTCGACAGGTTGCGTTGCGAGTTCAGGGAAGCGATGTTGGTGTTAATTACTGCAGCCATGATAATTCTCCAGACAGGTACTACATTGCGCTATGTGCTAGTCACTTTGGCCTGCCCCGCTGTTCCGGGACAATCAAGCCGCTGTTGTTTAGGGTAACGGTTGCTCTGCGGGAAAATTTATGGCGAAAAACGCTTTAAATTTTAATTTTCAGCCCTTCAGTTTGCCGCTGGGCGCGCGCTAAACGACACGATTTAAAGAAACTTGAGGGTAAAAATAGTTTTATTTTTATATGCTGCGCAGGCTGGCAGCGTGCCGGAGGGGGAAGGATTGTTGTTGTTCTTGCCATGAAAAATGCCGTCCGGCCGGCTGGCGGGACGGCATGGCGTGAAGCGGACCGGGCTTAGTCGGCCACCACCACGCGGTTCTTGCCCGTCTGCTTGGCCTGGTACATGGCGCGGTCGGCGCGTTTGACCAGCTCGGCCTGGTCTTCGTTGGGCAGGCGCAAGGCCACGCCGGCGGAAAAGGTGATCAAGACTTTTTCGTTGTCGTGCAGGAAGAAATGCCGGGTCAGCTCGCGCTGCAAGCGCGTCATCGTCGACGAAGCGGCTTCGACCGTGGTTTCCGGCAGCAGGATGAGGAATTCCTCGCCGCCGAAGCGGGCGATGACGTCCATCGAGCGCAGGGTTTCCTTGACGATCTTCACCAGGTGTTTCAAGGCCGCATCGCCGGCCAGGTGGCCGTAGGTATCGTTCAGGCGCTTGAAATCGTCCAGGTCCAGCATGGCGATGCACAGCGGCGTGCCGCGGCGGTCGGAGCGGGCCGTCTCGCGCTCGAACACGTCGTCCAGGCCACGGCGGTTCAGGCTGCCCGTCAGCTGGTCTTCCCGCACCAGTTCGCTCATATGCTGGAGCTTGGCTTCCAGGGTGTGGATGCGCTGTTCCGCATCCTGCACTTCCTGGCGCGCCAGCACCATCTTGTCGCGTGCGCGCAAGGCTTCGTTCTGCACCATGCGCGTCTCGCGCAAGACTTCGTCGAGAACGCTGTTCAGTTCGCTGATATTTTCCGCCTGGCTGATCTTTTCCGAATAGCCGCCGATCTTTTCATGGAAGTCGCCCGTGCTGGCCGCCACTTGCCCCAGGCGGTCGATGAAGGTCATCATCATGTTCTTGACCGTCAGCTTGACGTCGGACAGGCTGTGCTTGAGCTGGCCTTGCTTGTAGATGACTTCCTTCAGGCTGCGCGTGGCGTCTTCCAGCGCGCGCTGGTCGAGCGGGCCGGCGATCAGGTTTTGCACGGCATCGACCTGGCCGCGCAGCCAGCTGTCGTCGTCGAGCAACTGGCTGACGTTGTCCAGCAGCAACTTGAACAGGCGCAGCAGCAATTCCTGCTGCTCGGCCGTATCGCCGCTCTTCAGCTCGATCTGGTAGCACAGCTGTTTCAGGCGCAGCGCCGCTTCGTTCAGCGCTTCTTCCGTGTGGGCCAGCTTGATGGCCGCGCCCAGCGATTCGGCTTCTTCCACCAGCGCAGGCGTGCCGGTCAGCAAGGTGGCGACGGCAAAGCCCAGGGTGCGGCTGAGCAACTCGCGCAGGGTACGCGTCTGTTCGCCGTCCGGCAGAGGCGGCAATTCGATGCCGCCGCCTTTCTTCACCTGTTTTTCCGCCAGTTGCGCCAGGGTACGCGCGTAGCTGTCCCAGTCGCGCGCTTTCAGGGCGCGCTGGAAACGCCGGCCAAAGTCGCCCAGTTCGCCCGCCGATTCGCTCATCTTGGCGGCAAACTGCGTCAGGACGTTTTCCGCGCCACTCTCCGTGGGAGCGCTGGCGGCCAGCACGGCGGCAGGCGCGCCTGGCGTCTCCGCCGGTTCGCTGATGCCGGCGATTTCATTGTAGATATCGCGGTAGGCGCTCGGCGTCGGGGCGATGCGGCGCGTGGCCAGGCGGCGAAACGCTTCGCGGGCGATATCGGCAGGGTTCATCGCCGCAGCGGCGGCGGTATGCGTGGCGCCGGCGGGAGCGCTTGCTGGTGAAGTTGGCAATTTACTGGACATGTAGGCACAGCCTTTTTAGATATTTCTAATTATCCTCATGATATGCGAGTTGGCAAAGAACTTATTGTGCGAGAAGCAAGGATAAGTCCTGTCAATTCGCCCGATGCCAGCGGGCATGCCGCTTTGCCGTCAATCCACCAGTTGGTTGCGGATGGCGTAATGCGTCAGTTCGGCGCTGTTCTTGAGTTTCATCTTGACGAGCAGGCGGGCGCGGTATTCGCTGACGGTTTTCACGGACAATTTCAGCTCTTCGGCGATGGCGCCCACGGCCTTGCCCGAGGCGATCATGACCAGGGTCTGGTATTCGCGGTCCGACAAGGTGTCGTGCAAGGCCGTTTCGTGGTCGTCGCCCACCGTGTTGGCCAGTTCCTGCGCCAGCGAGGCGCTGATGTATTTCAAGCCTTGCGCCACCTGGCGGATGGCCGTGACCAGTTCGCGCGGCGCGCTCTGTTTCGTCAGGTAGCCGGCCGCGCCCGCCTTGAGCGAACGGATGGCGTACTGGTCCTCGCGGTGCATGGAGAGCATCAGCACGGCCAGTTCCGGCTTTTCCTTCTTGATCTGCTTGAGCACCTCGATGCCGCTGCGGTCGGGCAGGGAGATGTCGAGCAGCAACACCTGGCATTTCGAGCCGCGGAACAGTTTGATGGCGTCGTGGCCATTTTCGGCCTCGCCGGCCACGATGATGTCCTTCGTATCGGCGAGGATTTGCTTCAAGCCCTCGCGCACGATCGCGTGATCGTCGGCGATGAATACCCGGATGGTGGCTTTTTCTTTCATGACTGCGTTGTTTCCTATCTAATTCACCCACTGGCCGCTTCTGGTGGCGGCCCGCTGTGCGCGGGCGCACTGGCTGCAGCCGCTATTATCGCCTCTCGCGGCGTGGTCAGCCGGATTTTTATGCTCAGGATGGTGCCGCCGTCCGGCCCGTCCATCAGGCTCAGGGTGCCGCCCAGCGCGCTGGCCCGCTCGGCCATGCCGCGGATGCCGAACGATTGTGGCTTGGCGCGGTCGGACAGGCGCATGCCGACGCCATTGTCGGCGATCGACAGGCTGATATGCTGGCGCTGGCGCGCCAGGCGCACGCTGACCTTGCTCGCCTGTGCATGCTTGGCGATATTCGTCAGCGCCTCCTGGGCGATGCGGAACAGGCTGGTCGCCTGGTCCAGCTCCAGTTCGATGTGTTGGCGGTTCGAAATGAACTGGCATTCGATGCCGGCCTGGCGCGCGAATTCCTTCACTTGCCAGTCCAGCGCGGCGACCAGGCCCAGGTCCAGCATGGAGGGGCGCAAGTCCAGCGAAATGCGGTGCACGGCGTCGATGCTGCGGTCGACCAGGGCATCGACATAGTCGGCCTTTTCCTGCAGTTGCTGGTCGTCCGGCGGCAGGCGGCGCGCCAGCATGGCCAGCGCCATCTTGATCGCCGTCAAATTGCCGCCCAGGTCATCGTGCAATTCGCGCGCCAAGCGCGTGCGTTCGTGTTCCTTGACCTTGTCGATATGCGCCGTCAGCTCGGCCAGGCGGGCGCGCGACTGGCGCACTTCGCTCTGTTCCAGCCGGCTTTCCGTGATATTCGTCATGATGCCTTCCCACTGCACCGTGCCGTCGGCCAGCGCGCGCGGCGTGGAGCGCAGGTTGATCCATTTGACATCCTTCCAGGCATCGATCCAGATGCGGCCTTCCCAGTTCCAGCTCCACAAGGCGTTTTTCGACGCTTGCATCGATTCCAGATACGAGGCGCGGTCGTCGGCGAGGATCAACTGGTAAAACAGTTCCGGGCGCGCGTGCAGCTGCGCCGGCCCCAAGCCCAGCAGGGCCTGGCAGCCATCGCTCAGGTAGGGGAAGGCGGCGCGCCCATCCGCATGCAGGCAGAACTGGTACACGAGACCCGGCGTATTCGAGACGATGGCGTTGAAGCGCGACTGCACCTGCGCCAGGGCGGCGGCCGTCGCCTGCGGCGTGCGCAAGTCTTCGCCCTCGGCCAGCAGCAGGGCGCGTCCGTGGCGGCTGGCGCGCGACAGGTGCAGGCTGAGCGAATACAGGCTGCCGTCGCGGCGGCGCTGCTGCACGTGCAGCAGGGCTTGCGCACCGATGCTGTCGTCCAGGGTCGCCAGCACGGCGGCCAGTTGCTGCGCGTCCAGCTGCGGCGCCAGGGTGAAGGGTGTCATCGCCAGCAATTCCTTGCGCGCATACTGCAAGTTGTCGCAGGCGGCATCGTTGGCGTCCAGCAATTGCAAGCTGGCCGCGTCGTACAGGTAGATTTCCGGCGCCGCCGCGCGCATGGCGGGGGCCAGGCGGGGAGTGTCGTGCATGGAATGGCCTTTCTTCATCAGCGGCGGGCGCGCCAGAAGGCGGCGAAGCGGCGCAGCACCCTGGCCGGGCGCGAATTATGGCGTCCTGGCGTGCCCTTGCGCAAGCGTTGCCACCAGGCACGGCGGGCGCGGCCCAGCGCGGCCGACAGGCGGCTGACACGGCGCCAGGGGCGCGTGGCGCGCAGGCGGGCGATCCAGCGGTCCTTGGTTTCTATGAACAGGCCATGCCAGCGTGCAAACCATGGCAAACTGAGCAGGGTAGGGCGCGTCAGGCTGTACAGGCGCGCCACGGCGGCCGCGCCGCCCAGCTTGGCGATGACGATCACGCCGATGCCGGAAAAGGCATGGCCGCGCGCGATGGCCAGCAGGGCCAGCAGCTTGACGGGGAACAGCAGCACGGCCGGCAGCACGAAGATGGCCAGCGCCCAGTATGGCGGCAGGCGCTTGATCCACGCTTCCAGCGCATGCAGGGGCGGAAATTGCGCCACCACCTGCATGATGCGTGCGCCCGTCGCCCACAGCCATTCCTCGATCAGCAGGAAGATGGCGGCCAGGTAGACCAGCGGCGCGAACAGCCAGCGCCTGACTCTGTAGAATTTTTTCATCCGTCTCCGTGTGCGGCGCAGGTTTGCCGCGATTGCCACGATGATACGTCAAAAAAGCCCGTTTGCCCCCGCATCCCGTGTGCCCGAGGCTCCCTGGCGGGGCTACAATAGACAGATGAATAAAGCCTTTGTAAAAGAATCCGACAACGACGACGATGAGGAAGCGGCCGCGCTGGCGCTGGCCATTCCCGCTGGCGCCAAGAACTACATCACGCCGGCCGGTTACCAGCGCATCAAGGATGAGCTGCTGCAGCTGATCGACGTCGACCGTCCGGAAGTGGTGCGCATCGTCCATTGGGCGGCGTCGAATGGCGACCGTTCGGAAAATGGCGACTATATCTACGGCAAGCGGCGCCTGCGCGAAATCGACCGCCGCATCCGCTTCCTGACGAAACGCATGGATCTGGCCGCCATCGTCGACCCCAGCGTGCACCATGGCAACGACCAGGTGTTTTTCGGCGCCACGGTCACCTACCGCACGAGCGACGGCGAAACGCACACCATCACCATCGTCGGCATCGATGAATTCGACCCCTTGAACGGCAAGATCAGCTGGGTCTCGCCCATGGCCCGCACCATCACCAAGGCGCGCGAAGGCGACGTGATCACCCTCAACACGCCGCTGGGCGAGCAGGAACTGGAATTGCTGGAAGTGACGTATCCGGCGCCGGGGGAGACTTGAACTGATGTGTTCCGCATGAAAAAACGGCTGGGCAGAGAATCTGGCCAGCCGTTTTCTAGTTGCGCTCGCGCAATATCCTATTGACCCCGGCGACCCGGCGCACATTGCGCAGCAGGGCGGCCAGGTGGACGCGGTCTTTTACCTGCACGGTGAAGCGCAGCTGGTCGAGGACGTTATCCTTGTCTTCGTCCATGCCCACGTAGATGATGTTGGCGTCCGATTCGCCGATTTCGGCGGCGACTCTGGCAAGGATGCCCCGTTCGCTGTTGATCAGCACCTTGATGCGACAGTCGAAGCGGCGGTTCAGTTCCGTTCCCCAGCGTACTGCGATCCAGCGGTCCGGTTCCTTGGCGCGCTGGCGCTTCGCTTGCGAGCAGTCGCTCGTGTGCACGAGCAAGCCCTGGTCGCGGCGCAGCTGGCCGATGATCTGGTCGCCAGGAATCGGTAGGCAGCATGGCGCCAGCTGCACGGAGACGCCTTCGCTGCCGCAGATGGTGACCGGGTCGAGCTCGCTGCCGCTATTGTGTTCCACGGGCATGCTGGCCGCTTCGCCGCCGATCAAACCGAAGATGTGGCGCGCCACCAGGGTGGCCATGCGCTTGCCGATGCCGATGTCCGCGTACAGCTCGTCCATGGAATTGGCGCTCGATTCGTTGAGCAGGCGTTCCACCAGCGGCACCGGCAGGTCGGCGTCAATGTTCAGCGCGTGCAGCGCCTGCGACAGCAGTTGCTGGCCCAGGGCGATCGATTCGGGCAGGTTGATCGTGCGCAAATGGTGGCGGATGGCCGAACGGGCCTTGCCGGTGCGCACGAACGACAGCCAGGTCGGGCTGGGGCGCGATGAGGAATCGGTGATGATTTCCACGATGTCGCCGTTGTGCAGCTCGGTGCGCAGGGGCGAGGTTTCGTTGTTGATCTTGACGGCCACGGTCTGGTCGCCGATGCCCGTATGGATCGAATAGGCGAAGTCGATGGCCGTGGCGCCGCGCGGCAGGGCGATGATCTTCGACTTCGGCGTAAACACGTAGACGGAGTCGGGGAACAGGTCGACCTTGACGTGTTCGAGGAATTCGGCCGAGTCGCCCGTCTGTTGCTGGATGTCGAGCAAGGATTGCAGCCAGGCATGCGTGCGCTGCTGCAGGTCGGACGGGTTGGATTCGCCGCTCTTGTACAGCCAGTGCGCCGCCACGCCCGATTCGGCCGTGCGGTGCATTTCCTGCGTGCGGATCTGGAATTCGACGGGCGTGCCGTAGGGGCCGATGACGGTCGTGTGCAGCGACTGGTAGCCGTTCAGCTTGCGGATCGCGATGTAATCCTTGAACTTGCCCGGCATGGGCTTGTACAGGCTGTGCAGGGTGCCCAGGGTCACGTAACAGTCGGCAAAACTGCCCACCACCACGCGGAAGCCGTACACGTCCAGTACTTGCGAGAACGACAAGTGCTTGCTGCGCATCTTCTTATAGATGTCGTACAGGGTCTTTTCGCGGCCCGTGACGTCGGCATCGAGCTCGGCCATGGACAAGGTGCTTTTTACGGCTTCCATGATCTTGTTGACCACTTCGCGCCGGTTGCCGCGCGCCGCCTTGACGGCTTTCGCCAGGGTGCGGTAGCGCATCGGATACAGGTGCGAGAACGACAGGTCCTGCAGCTCGTGGTAGATGTTGTTCAGGCCGAGGCGGTGCGCGATCGGCACGTACACTTCCATGGTCTCGCTGGCGATGCGGCGTTTTTTCGCCGCCGTCATGAAGTCCAGGGTGCGCATATTGTGCAGGCGGTCGGCCAGCTTGATCAGGATCACGCGCACGTCGGACGCCATGGCCAGCAGCATCTTGCGGAAGTTTTCCGCCTGCGCTTCGATCTGGCTCTGGAATTCGATCTTTTCCAGCTTCGACAGGCCGTCGACCAGGTGCGCCACGGGCGCGCCGAAGCGCTCGATCAATTCTTCCTTCTTGACGTCCTGGTCTTCCATGACGTCGTGCAGCAGGGCGGCCATGATGGCTTGCGCGTCGAGCTTCCAGTCGGCGCAGATTTCCGCGACGGCGATCGGATGCGAGATATACGGCTCGCCCGAGCGGCGCATCTGGCCCAGGTGCATTTCGTCGGAGAAGCGGTAGGCTTCCTTGACTTTCTTCAGGTCGGCGGGAGACAGGTATTCGGCCAGCTTGTCGGCCAGGTGGCTGACGGAGGCCACGCCCAGGGCGGGCGCTGGCGGTACTGCGGGGATGTTGCTGCCGGACGTGCCGACGCCGGGCGTGGTTGCGCCCTGCGATTTTGCCGCCTGGCGCGAGGCCAGGGGCGGCAATGCTGCGGAAGTCGTGTCGGCTGGGGTCAGACTCATAAAACGTCGCGTTGCTTCACAGTGTGAATAAAGGATACGGTAGAACCAGGGGTCAGCACTGTTCCGGCACGCGGGTTCCCACTTACATCGGGACCTTTTTCAGCATTTCGATGCCGACTTTACCGGCAGCGATTTCACGCAGTGCAACAACGGTAGGCTTGTCCTTGGCTTCCACCTTAGGGGTGTGGCCTTGCAGCAACTGACGTGCGCGATAAGTCGCAGCCAGGGTCAGCTGGAAACGGTTAGGGATCTGCTTCAGGCAATCTTCGATTGTGATACGGGCCATAGTAACTCCTAAAATTTTTGCGTGGTGCTGTGTGAACTGGCGTGCAGGCGAATTACTCTGCGTGCAGGCCCAGCTGGGCGAATAGCGATGCGTTGCGGGCCGCTTGTTGCGCAAACCGGCAACGGGCCGCTCTCACGATCGCGCTCAGTTCGGACAAAGCGACCGTAAACTCTTCATTGATAATAACATACTCGAACTCGGGAGCGTGTGCGATTTCGCCGCCGGCCGCCAGCAGGCGGCGCGTGATCACGTGCGGCTCGTCCTGGCCGCGCTTGTTCAAGCGTTCTTCCAGCGCATCGATCGATGGCGGCAGGATGAAAATGCCGGCCGCGCGGGGGAATTGCTTGCGCACCTGGCGCGCGCCCTGCCAGTCGATTTCCAGCAGGATATCGGTGCCGGCCAGCATTTGCTGCTCCACCATGATGCGCGAAGTGCCGTAGTAATTGCCATGCACTTCCGCCCATTCCAGGAATTCGCCCTGTTCGGCGCGCGCGACGAAGTCTTCCGCCGTCGTGAAATAGTACTCGCGGCCGTGCTGCTCGCCCGGACGGGGCGCGCGCGTAGTGGTCGAGATCGACAATTTGATGCCGGGCTCTTGCGCCAGCAATGCATTGACCAGTGTCGATTTGCCGGCGCCCGAGGGCGCGGCGACCACGAACAGGCTGCCGGAGAAGGCGGTAGGGTGGCTCATGCGGATCTTTCCATTTGCGTGTGATGGCGGCGTTTGCGCTTGCGTGGGCGCCGCCCAATTCGGTATTTTACCAAGAGGCAAGGCGGCGAGCCAGCCCCGCGATGCGCCTCGCCGCCCCGCTTGTGCATATTTTGCTTGTTATCCTGAGGAAATAGTTATCTAATTTGGATGGTTTTTTCTCAATAACTATTCTACTGACAGGATGCGCGCATGAAGAATTTCCCGTTTCTCAGTTCCGCCCAGGCCATGTTGTTGTTGCGCGTGGCCATCGCCGTGATGTTCATGGCGCACGCCATCACGCGCATCGCCAATGGCACCATTCCCCGCTTTGCCGGTTTCCTGGAAGACAAGGGGTTTATTTACGGCCTGGCCGTGGTGTGGGCGATTACCGTCGTCGAGATCGTTTGCGGCAGTTTGCTCATCGTCGGCAAATACACGCGCTGGGCGGCGGCCGGGCTGATGGTGATCTGCATCGGCGGCATCGCCATCGTGCATGCGGCCAAGGGCTGGTTCGTGGGCGAGCATGGCGCCGGCGGCGTGGAATACAGCATCGTGCTGTTTGTCGCCTGCGTCGTCATCGCCGCCAGCGACCAGGGGCGCGCCGGAGCGCGCCTGGCCTGACGGGGTTTATTCCAGGTTCTGCACCTGTTCGCGCATCTGCTCGATCAGCAGTTTCAAGTCCATCGAGGCGTCGGCCAGTTCCTTGACGGACGCCTTGGCGCCCAGCGTGTTGGCTTCGCGGTTCAGTTCCTGCATCATGAAGTCGAGGCGCTTGCCCACTTGCCCGCCCTTGGTGAGGATGTGGCGCGTTTCGCCCAGGTGGGCCGACAGGCGCGCCAGTTCTTCCGATACATCGATGCGGATGCCGTACAGGATGACTTCCTGGCGGATGCGTTCCATGGCGTCCTGGCGCGACAGGGCCGAATTCGAGCCCTGGCTGGCCAGGCCCAGCGCGTCCTGCATGCGCTCGATGGCTTTTTGCTGGAAGGCCGCCACCACTTGCGGAATCAGGGGCGTGATGCGCTTGACGATGGCTTCCATCGCTTCGATGCGCGACACCAGCACCGCTTCGAGCGCGGCGCCTTCGCGCTTGCGGCTGTCGACGAAGGCGGCCACGGTGCGTTTGGTCAGCGCGCCCACGTCCGCCTGCAGGGACTCCTGTCCCACTTGCGCTTCTTCGATGACGCCAGGCCAGCGCAGCAGTTCGGCCACCGTCATGACGGGGGCGGAGACAAAATGCTGGCCCACTTCGTTTTGCAGGCGCGCCAGTTCGGTCAGCAGGGGCAGGTTCAGCGCCTGCGTGCCGTTTGTGGCGGCCTTGCGGCCAAAGCTCAGGCGTACCTCGACTTTGCCGCGCGTGATGGCGGACATGACGGCGGCGCGCAAGTCAGGCTCCAGGGCCCGCAGATCGTCGTTGATCCGGAATTGCAGGTCGAGAAAGCGTGAGTTGACGCTCTTGATTTCAATTGTCAGTGTGCCTGCAGCACCTTCGCTGGTGGCAACCGCGTAGCCTGTCATGCTTGAAATGCTCAAAGGATTCCCCGATTTGGTCTTGTATACAGTCACTTATACACTTAATCAGCCAGCGCAGGCAATACCGCCCGCGCCGCAAAAACAGAACCGCATGGTCTGATGGCCTGAAAATTGCTGAATAGTGTGCGTTTTACGGCATTGTAAAGAAAATTGTGTTTGGTGGGGCAGGATTGTAGGGATCATGTGCGCGCCGCCTGCCATTGCGTCTTGCGCTGTTGCATGACTGCAAATAGACGGGCGCGCGGTGGTAAAATCGCTGCCGCAACCCCAATCACACAGGACATCTCATGACATTTGAATCCCGCCCGAGCGGCCGCGCCGTCGACGCGCTGCGCGCCATCCGCATCACCCGCCAGTACACCAAGCATGCCGAAGGCTCGGTGCTGATCGAGTGCGGCGACACCAAGGTCATCTGCACCGCCAGCATCGAAGACAAGGTGCCGGGTTTCCTGAAAGGCAAGGGCCAGGGCTGGTTGACGGCCGAATACGGCATGCTGCCCCGCTCGACGCACACGCGCATGGACCGCGAGGCGGCGCGCGGCAAGCAGTCCGGCCGCACGCAGGAAATCCAGCGCCTGATCGGCCGCTCGCTGCGCGCCGCCTTCGATTTGCAGGCGTTCGGCGAACGCACGCTGCACCTCGATTGCGACGTCATCCAGGCCGATGGCGGCACGCGCACGGCGTCGATCACGGGCGCGATGGTGGCCGCGTATGACGCGTTTTCCCAGCTGCAGGCGCGCGGCGCGATCGCCGCCATTCCCGTGAAAAGCTTTGTCGCCGCCATCTCGGTGGGCGTCTACCAGGGCATGCCGGTGCTGGACCTGGACTACGTGGAAGACTCGGGCTGCGACACGGACATGAACGTGGTGATGACGGAAGCGGGCCACTTCATCGAAGTGCAGGGCACGGCCGAAGGCGCCGCCTTTGACCGCGCCGGCATGAACCGCCTGCTGGACCTGGCGCAGGGCGGCATCGCCGACCTGATTGCCCTGCAGAAGCAGGCATTGGGGATCTGATCTTTACACAGATTTACATCCGCTGGCCCGCCGCGCGGGGCAAAAAGCCCACAGTTGCCGCTTCTTGCGGCAGCTTCGGGGCGAGGTGAGGGGGGCGCAAAAGGTTTACAATGTCGGCACTTCAACCGGACTACTGACATGACCCAACGCCTCATCCTCGCCTCCAACAACGCCGGCAAGCTCAAGGAATTCAACGAGCTGCTCTCGACCATCGGTTTTTCCGTCCACGCCCAGGGCGAGTACGCCGTGCCGGAAAGCGACGAACCATTCCACACCTTCGTTGAAAACGCCCTGCAAAAGGCGCGCCACGCGTCGCGCCTGACGGGCTTGCCGGCGCTGGCCGACGATTCCGGCGTGTGCGTCAATGCGCTCGGTGGCGCGCCCGGCGTGTATTCGGCCCGCTATGCCGGCGAGCCGAAATCGGATGCCGCCAACAGCGCCAAGCTGATCGCCGACCTGGAAGCGCATGCCGACAAGTCCGCGTATTACTACTGCGTGCTGGTGTACGTGCGCCATGCGGACGACCCGCAGCCGGTGATCGCCGACGGCCGCTGGAATGGCGAGATGATTGCCGCGCCGCGCGGCAACGGCGGCTTCGGCTACGATCCGCACTTCTTCATTCCCGCGCTGGGCAAGTGCGCGGCCGAACTGACGTCCGATGAAAAGAACGCGCTGTCGCACCGTGGCCAGGCCCTGCGCGCGCTGGTGGAAAAGCTGCGATGATCCCGATCAAACTGGTGGGCGCCGTTGCCAAGTCGGCAGCCAAGCCCCATACCGCTCCCGCACCGCAGGAAGGCATTTCCGGCGCGGCCGGGGCGGCCCTGAAATACCTGCAGCCGGGCGCGCTGAACCTGACGGCCCTGCCGCCGCTGTCGCTGTACATCCATTTCCCGTGGTGCGTGAAGAAATGCCCGTATTGCGACTTCAATTCGCACGAGGTGCGCGGCGATTTG
Organism: Janthinobacterium sp. SUN026; assembly: GCF_030397625.1. Classification (NCBI taxonomy): domain Bacteria; kingdom Pseudomonadati; phylum Pseudomonadota; class Betaproteobacteria; order Burkholderiales; family Oxalobacteraceae; genus Janthinobacterium; species Janthinobacterium sp. SUN026. Next base: position 902,688 of record NZ_JAPQNU010000001.1, read on the forward strand.
CCGGAAGCCGAATACCTGGCGGCCCTGCGCCTGGATCTGGAAATGGCGCTGCCGCTGATCTGGGGCCGCAAGATCCACACCATCTTCATCGGCGGCGGCACGCCCAGCCTGATGTCGGCGGCGGGCCTGGACCGGCTGATGTCGGACGTGCGCACCTTGCTGCCCCTGGAGCCCGATTGCGAAATCACCATGGAAGCCAATCCTGGCACCTTCGAAGCGGAAAAATTCAAGTCCTACCGGGCCAGCGGCATCAACCGCCTGTCGATCGGCATCCAGAGTTTCAACGGCCGCCACCTGCAGGCGCTGGGCCGCATCCATGACGACAACGAAGCGCGCCGCGCAGTGGAGATCGCGCACGCGAACTTCGACAATTTCAATCTCGACCTGATGTATGCGCTGCCCACGCAAACCCTGGCCGAGGCGCAGCAGGACCTGGAAACGGCGCTGTCGTTCGCGCCGCCGCACCTGTCGCTGTACCACCTGACTTTGGAGCCGAACACGCTGTTCGCCAAGTATCCGCCCGTGCTGCCGGACGACGACGAGAGTGCCGACATCGCCGACATGGTGGCCGCGCGCGCGGCGCAGGCGGGCTATGGCCGCTACGAAGTGTCGGCCTATGCACAGCCGGGCCGCCAGGCTAAGCACAACCGCAATTACTGGGAATTCGGCGACTACCTAGGCATCGGCGCAGGCGCCCACTCGAAGATTTCGTTTCCGCACCGCGTGCTGCGCCAGGCACGCTACAAGCAGCCGCGCGCCTACATGGACGCGGTCATCGCCGGTAACCCGGTGCAGGAAGAGCGCGAACTGGCGCGCGAGGAAATGGGTTTTGAATTCATGCTCAATACCCTGCGCCTGACGCAGGGATTTTCGCCGAACCTGTTCGCCGAGCGCACGGGCCTGGCCCTCAACGCCATCGAGCAGCCGCTGAACGCGGCCGAAGGCAAAGGCTTGCTGTACCGCGACCACCAGGTCATCCGCCCGACGGCGCTGGGACTGTCCTTCCTGAACGACCTGCAGCAGATGTTCCTGGAAGACTGACTGCCTTAATGGCGCCTGCTAATGCGCGCCGGCGGCGCGCAGGCGCTGCAGCTTGGCCGCGTACAGCCCGTGCTCGCCGCGCGTGGTGCTGTTGTCCATCGCCAGTTCCAGCTGGCGTCCGGCCTGCGCCAGCTGGCCCATGCGCGCATACGCCTGCGCCAGCCAGAAATGGAATTCATGGTAGTAGGGGTCGCGCGTGATTTCGCGCTTGAACAGGCGTGCCGCTTCCTGATAGTCGGCGGCCTCCATGGCGCGCTGGCCCAGGTTGAAGAAGTGGAAGGGCGGCTCTGGCTGCAGGGCCAGCAATTTGCGCCGCAGCAGCTGCGCTTCGCCTGCGCGTCCCAGGCCGTCGAGTGCCTGCGCCAGGTTGGACAGCAGCACGGTGTTCGATGGCGAGCGTTCCAGTGCGTAAGCGAGCGTGCGCCGCGCCGGCTCGGTGTCGCCGTGGCGCAGCTGGATGATGCCCAGCGTATTGAAGGCGCCCGCAAACGTGGGGTCTTGCAGGATGGCAGCGCGGGCATACCAGTAGGCTTGATCGAGCTCGCCGCTGGCCATGGTTTCGGCAGCGCGATTGTTGAGATACATGGCCAGGATGGTCGCCTCGCTGATTTGCTGCGTACGCTGGCCGGCGAGGTCTTCGCCTGGCAGGAAGTCGATGAGCAGGATGGCATCGGCGTCGTAGCCGACGGTATTGCTGGCGGCACGGCGTTCCAGCGCGAGATTGACGTGGCCGGCAACGAAATACATGCCGCCGCTGCGGCTCCAGCTTTCCTCTCCCAGGACCAGCTGGTAGTGCACATCGAGCCCCATTTCCTTGGCCAGCGCGGCCGTCATCAGCACCAGCGACAGGCAATTGCCGCTGCGCGCGTCGAACGCCTGGGCCGCCGTGCGCGTCATGGCGGCATCGTATTCCAGCTGCAGCCCGGACCTGTTGCGCAGGGCCTCGGCCAGCGCGCGGCGGGGATTCTTGTTGCGCGCCTCGCGCGCGACATCGACACGCAGGTAGTACCGCATGGCCTCGCTCATGGCGAACGCCTGTTGCGGGTCGACCGGCACGGCGGGTGCGGCAAAGCTGGCATCGTTGAACAGGTCGGGCGGAGGCGGGGTGGCGGGTGTCGTGGCGCAGCCGGCAAGGGCTGCACATAGCAGCAAGGGTGACAGGAAGCCCAGGCGCAGCTGTGCGCTGACGCGGCGGATACATTTCATGTTCGTGCTCCCGCAGAACGATGTCAGGCGCAACACGTATTGCTGCCGGTGGTGCGCCATGCCACCTGAAACAAGTATCCTCGCGCGCCAGGGCGCTGTCAAACCCTTTCACCTGGCGCCGCCGTCAGCCTTAAAACTCTTCCCAATCCTGCTCGCCCGCCACCTGCGCCTGGGGCTTGCGTGCAGGTGGCGCGCTCCGGGCCGCGCTGCCTGGCTGCCTGGCGGGTGTGCTCCTGGCCGCCGGCTTGGCCAGTTGGGCGGCGGCCGGCCGCGCGGCGCGTACCGCCGCCGCGGCCATGTGTTCGAGCTGGAAGCCGGCCGCCACTTGCGCCAGGCGCGCCGCCTGGTCCTGCATGCTTTCGGCGGCGGCCGCCGCTTCCTCCACCAGGGCCGCATTTTGCTGCGTCACCTGGTCCATCTGCGCGATGGCCTGGTTGACCTGGTCGATGCCCATGCTTTGCTCGGCGCTGGCGGCAGTGATCTCGGCCATGATGTCGGTGACCCTGCGCACGCTGTCGACCACTTCGCCCATGGTGTTGCCGGCCTGCTGCACCAGCCGCGTGCCGTTGTTGACCTGCTCCACCGAGTCGCCGATCAGGGTCTTGATTTCGCGCGCCGCCGCCGCCGAGCGCTGCGCCAGGCTGCGCACTTCCGTGGCGACGACGGCAAAGCCGCGTCCCTGTTCACCGGCCCGGGCCGCTTCGACGGCCGCGTTCAAGGCCAGGATATTCGTCTGGAAGGCGATGCCGTCGATGACGCCGATGATGTCGACGATTTTCGTCGATGCCGTGTCGATGGCGCCCATGGTGTCGACCACCTGGCTGACGATGCTGCCGCCCCGTTCGGCCACGCCGGAGGCGGCCACCGCCATCTGGTTGGCCTGGCGCGCATTGTCCGCATTCTGCTTCACGGTGCTGGTCAGTTCTTCCATCGACGACGCCGTCTCTTCCAGCGAACTGGCCTGCTGTTCCGTGCGCGCCGACAAATCCTGGTTGCCGGCGGCGATTTCGCCAGACGCCGTGGCAATCGCATTGGTGCCCGTCTGCACTTCCGACACCACCTTGCGCAGTGCCTCGTTCATGCCGTGCAGCGCGCGCATCAGGTCGCCGATTTCATCGCTGGCAGGCGTGCCGAAATGCGTGCGCAAGTCGCCGTTCGCCACCGTTTCGGCCACCTTCACGGCGGCCTTCAACGGTTGCGTGATCGAGCGCGTGATCAGCCAGGCGCAGACGCTGCCCAGGGCCACCACCAGCGCGCACAGGGTCAGCAGCAGGGTGAAGCTGCGTTCGTTGGCCGCCTCGATGGCTTGCGCCGTGGCGTCGATGGCCTGGCGCTGCTGCGCCAGCAGGGCCTTGACGTTGTTCTGGTAATTGGTGGCGGCCGGCGCAAAGCTGTCGCGGTAGGTGCTTTCCGCCTGCGCCGCATTGCCCGCCTTGCGCGCATTCATGACCAGGGTCTTGGCATCCTGGTATTTGACGCGCTCGGCGATGGACGACTTGAAGATGGCTTTTTCTGCATCGCTGTCGAGCAGCGCCTCGATTTTCTTCAGCAGTTCGCTGCCCTGTTTCGTGCTGTCGGCGATGGTGTCGGCAAATACGTTCGACAGCGTTTCATCGGTGCTCCTGGCGATCATCGAAGTGCGTGCGATGGCCGAGTAAATCAGCACGTACCAGTCCGATACGAGGCGTTCCTTGGCCAGCGGCTTTTCCATCATTTGCCGCGTCGCTTCGGCATTCACGTGGGCGCTGTACAGCGCGTACGAGGTGGAGATCACGGACAGCAGCAGCACCAGCGCGAAGCCTGCAGCCAGGCGCGTGCCGATACGAAGGTGGGAGAGGGCGTGCATGGTCGGAACTCCTGTCGCAGAGGGATTGAAGGTTGCCTGTGCGACATAGTATGCACTGATAAGTGACCAATAGGCGAGGGAAAAGCGCGCTTGTTTTGGCGCCTGTTGCAGTCTCGCCCGTGCTACAGATCGAGCGCCTGGCGCAGGTCCGGCTGCTCGGCCCAGCGGGCGAAGGCGGCCGCCATGCGCTCGCTTTCCGCGATGGCGCGGCGCCAGTCGCGCATGCGCGCCGCGTGGTCTTGCCCGTAATGGGCGAAGTCGCGCCGGTCCGGCAGCTTGCCGTTGGGCAGGCTGGCCACGAAGGCGGGCGAGGGCGAGACGAGGATCATGTTGTCGAGCGCGCTATCGCCGCTGCGCGCGCGGCGCCAGGGCATGGCCTTGTCCAGCCAGCCCGGCACGATATGGTCGGCAAAATGCGGGTACAGCACCAGGTCCGGTTCGCGCTGGTAGGGCAGGTGCAGATGGTAGTCGACCAGGCCGCCATCCCAGTAGCGCCCCGGCGGCGCGCCGGCGATGTCCGTGACCGCGTCGAGCACCAGCGGGATGGAGCCGGAGGCCAGCAGCGCGTCGCGCAGGTTGTCTTGCGCCAGCGGCACGAAATGGGATTGAAAGGCGTCGAAGCGCGAGCGCAGCCAGCTGGCGCCGTCCGGCCCCGCATGGAACACCGCGCGCTCGAGCGACGCGGCCAGGCGCGCGCGCGCCACGGCATTGCCGGCGGCCGCCAGCAGAAAGCCGCGCCGGTCGCGCCATTTGCCCGGCTGCGCCAGCGCGCCGATGCCGCGCACGGCCAGCACGGACAGGCTGTGCTGGCCGTGCTGCAGCAGCTGCGCATCCTGGCCATCGAGGACGGCGTCGAGCAGGGCGCGGCAGGTGCGGCTGACGTGTGCCGCATCGGGTTTGTCTGGGTAGCGCTGGCCCACGTATTCGCGCACCAGGCGGCGCTGCGCTGCCACTGGGTCGGGAAATACGGCGGCGGCCATGCGCCAGGCGCCGATCGAGGCGCCGACGAAGTGGCGCGGGCGCGGCGCTTGCGCCAGGAAGTCGCCGAACAGCCAGCAATCGAACTGGTGCAGGATCAAGCCTTTCGGCCCGCCCGCGGCGGCAGGGACGATGGCGACGTCAAGCGCGCGCAAGCCGTTGTCGGCGATGCGGGCACGGGCGCGGCGGCCTAGGCGGATGGTGATCGGTGATTGCATGCGTAGTTGTTGACGGCGTATGGCCAGCTATTTTACCGCCAGCGTGGCGTCACGACACAGTCGCGCTCGTTATAGTCACATTGTTAGTATTAATAAATTTCTTTAAGGCAACCATTCTCTTGAGAAATGTTGCATAATATTGGACGTTGAATTTTTGGCATGTGCCAAGGATTCCTTATGTCTTGCTTTTTTATCGGAATCGTATGCAACTGAATCACGCTTTTGTTTTGACCCTGATCGCCGGCTCTCTCGTTGCCTGTGGCGGTGGCGGCTCGTCCTCCCCAACTGACCCGGTAGTCGCCGTGAATCCACCCGTGACGCCTGTGGCACCTATTGCCCCGCCAGTGGTGCCTGTTGCGCCGCCAGTGGTACCTGTCACGCCGACGGCCACTGGCGAAAACACGGGCACCGTCAGCGCCCGTTTCGTCAATGGCGACAACAGCCGTTTCATCTTTACGTCGATCGGCTTGCAGAGCAGTGGCAAGGCCAGCCTGGTGGTACAGGATGCCTCCGGTGCCTTGAGCACTATCGGCGGCATTTTCCTGACGGGCAACCCGTCCGTGACGCGTGAAATCAGCGGTGACGCCGCCTTCGCGCAGGGCCGCTGGTTCAAGGGCGCGTTCAGCTATAGTTCCGGTGCCACGACCTTGACCGGCAACAATGCCAGCGCACATTACGTCGCCTATAACGTGCTCGCCGCACTGCCAGCGACCGGCACGTTGACCTGCGATGCGGGCGCGTTCACGGCGCCGAGCTATACGGGCGGCAACAGCGTCTCGTCGAGCGCTTACTTCGGCACGGCCAGCGGCACGGCCAGCGTCTCGTTCGATGCCTCCGGTGCCAAGGTGGCGCTGTCCATCGACGCCAGCGCCGGCGGCAGCACGGGCAAAGTAACGGCTTCCACCAGCATGGGCTCGGCGGCGTCCAGCAGCATCACCGGCAACTATCTGTCGAGTGGTACGGGAGCGCAGCTGATGCTGGGCGACGGCGGCGCTGGCCGTTATCTGCTGATTGCCGCTTACAAGGCGCAGCTGGCGAATGGCGCCAATTACCAGGGCATGGCGACATTCCGCTGCTCCTGATCGCGCGGGCATGAAAAAGCGGCGTCCGTGCACTGCACGGCGCCGCTTTTTTTTCGTCCGTCGTAATTATCGCGATTAGCGCAGTGCCGCGATCATCTGTTTCAGCTTGCCGGAGTCGACGCAGAAGGCGCGGATGCCTTCTGCCAGTTTTTCCGTCGCCATCGCGTCTTCATTCATCATGAAGCGGAAGGCTTCTTCGTTCAGCGACATTTGCACGATGTTGGTCGATGGCGCCGCTTCGGCGCTCAGCTTGCGCTCCACCGGCGCATCGCTGTCGGCCAGCTTTTGCAGCAGGTCGGGGCTGATGGTGAGCAGGTCGCAGCCGGCCAGTTCGAGGATTTGCGACGTATTGCGGAAGCTCGCGCCCATCACCTCGGTCTTGTAGCCGAACTTGCGGTAGTAGTTGTAGATGCGGCGGACCGACTGCACGCCCGGGTCTTCCGCGCCCATGTAGTCGATGCCCGTCGATTTCTTGTACCAGTCGTAGATGCGGCCGACGAACGGCGAAATGAGTTGCGCGCCCGCTTCGGCGCAGGCGATGGCCTGGGCCAGCGAGAACAGCAGGGTCATGTTGCAGCGGATGCCTTCTTTTTCCAGGATGGCGGCGGCGCGGATGCCTTCCCAGGTGGAGGCAATCTTGATCAGCACGCGTTCGCGGGCAATCCCCGCGTTCGAATACAGGGCGATCAGGTCGCGGCCCTTGGCCACCGTGCCTTCCGTGTCGAACGACAGGCGGGCATCGACTTCGGTGGAGACGCGGCCGGGGATGGTTTGCAGGATTTCCACGCCAAAGGCGATCAGCAGGCGGTCGATGATTTCCGCGGTGGAGGCATTCGGATGGTCGCGCACGGCCTTTTCCAGCAGCGGCTTGTATTCATCCTTTTGCACGGCCTTCAGGATCAGCGACGGATTCGTCGTCGCATCGCGCGGCGTGTAAGCCTGGATCGATTGGAAGTCGCCGGTGTCGGCCACCACGGTAGTAAATTGCTTCAGTTGTTCGAGTTGGTTCATGGCTGCACGGGAAAGAGTGAATGGGCTTGCCGGAGTATTGTACCGAATCCCTTGCCCGAAGCAGCGACTATTGTCTTGCCCGCGCACTCCTTGTTCAATTGAATCTTGCTTTTTTAAGAACTCGCGCATAATTGCCTGGACTTGTTTATTTTGCACATTGTTTTGACAAGTAATGTGCGATGCCACTTTCCAGATGAAGAGCATCCTTTGACACAAGATATCGTTAGCGCGGTAGCCGCCTTCAATGGCGCGACGCGCCTGTATGCATTGGCCATCGGCGACGACGGCCAGGACAGCGGTTTGCTGGTCGAAGCCTTTGCCGCCGATGAACGGCTGCAGGAGCTTGGCGCGCGCGAGATTATCGCCTTGTCCACGAATGCCGATGTTGCGCTGGCCTCCTTGCTGGGCCAGCCGGCCAGCCTGCAAATCTGCCTGGCCGACGGCACGCGCACGCAGTTTTCCGGCTATATCAGCGCAGCGGCCATGCTGGGCAGCAATGGCGGCCTGGCGCGCTACCGGCTGCGCATCACGCCCTGGCTGTGGCTGCTGACGCAAGTGCGTAACAGCCGCGTATGGCAAGATCGGAGCGTGACGGCCATCGTCGACGAGGTATTGCAAGCCTATGCGCCGCTTGCCCTGTGGCAATGGAGCGACGAGGTGGCGCAGTGCATGCAGCAGGCGGGAGAGCGCAGCTATTGCTGCCAGTACCGGGAATCGGACTTCGATTTCGTGCGCCGGCTGCTGACGGAAGAGGGCATCGCCTGGCGCTTCGACGCGCACACACTGATTTTGTTCGCCGACAGCAGCCAGCCCTGCGCCACGCCCGAGGATGCCAGCAGCGCGCAAGGCGGCGGCTTGCGCTTTCATGGCGCCAGGGCCGGCGAAGCGAGCGACAGCGTGCAGGCGTTGTGCGCGCGGCGCAGCCTGCACGTCGGGCTGAGCAGCGTGCTGAGCTACGATTACAAGGCGAAGAAGGCGGTCACCGCCAGCGTGCCGACGAATATGGCCATCGGCGGCCAGCATGCGCCGGTGCTGGAAAGCTACGATACGCCGGGCCAGTACTGGTATGCGAATGGCGCGCAGGCACAGCACTATGCCGCGTTGCAGATGCAGGCCCGCGAAGCGCGCGCCCAGTTGTGGCAGGCGCGCTCGACGGTACGCACCTTGCGCGCCGGCACGCGGTTTACCCTGACGCAGGGACCGTTGCCGCAGGCCGATGGCGCCGCGTCCGACTATGTCGTGCTCCGGGTGGCCAGCATCGGCATCAACAACCTGCCGGCGCCCTCCTCCCAGGCGCTGGCTGAACTGTTCGGCCCGGTGCCCGAACTGCTGGACGAAGCCATGCCCGGGCTGGGCGACGGCTTTGCCGACTTTGCCGCCGCGATTGCGCAGGCGCAAGCCAGCGGTTACGCCAACTGCATCGAGATGATCGCCGCGGCGACGCCATGGCGTCCTGTACATGGCGACAACGACGCGCGCCACCATCCGGAGCCGACGGCCCGCGGCAGCCAGAGCGCCATCGTCGTCGGTGCCGACGGCAGCGCCAGCGCCAGCGGCGGCAGCGAGATCCATTGCGACAAGCTGGGCCGGGTGCGCATCCGTTTCCACTGGCAGCAGGAGGGCGGCGCCACCTGCTGGATACGCGTGGCGCAGCGCTCGGCAGGCGGCGGCATGGGCAGCCAGTTCCTGCCGCGCATCGGCCAGGAAGTGCTGGTGCAATTCCTGGAAAACGATATCGACCGCCCCATCATCGTCGGCGCCCTGTACAACGGGCAGGGCGAGGGCGGCGTCGCGCCCTCGCCGGGCGGCGTCGCGCCCTCGCCGGGCGGCATCACGGACAAGCCCGCGGATGCCAGTGTCTTCGAACCGGCGCGCGACCATGCGCCGTCGGCGCAGGGCAACGTGGCCGGCGGCAACAGCCCGGTCTGGCATGGCGCGGCCGGCGGCAGCGCCGGCCACCGCAACGGCGCGGCGCAATGGGGTATCCGCAGCAAGGAATTCGGCGCTGCCGGCTACAACCAGTTGCTGTTCGACGATACCGACCAGCAGGGGCGCATCCAGCTCAAGAGCAGCCATGCGGCAAGCGAACTCAATCTTGGCCACCTGATCCATGCGGCCGACAATTACCGGGGCAGCCTGCGCGGCACGGGCGCCGAGCTGCGCACCGACGCTTACGGCGCCGTGCGGGCCGGCGCCGGGCTCCTGATTTCCAGCTACCTCGTCAATCACGACGCGCAGGCGCGCGATCCGGCCGGCGACAATGCGCCGGGCATGGTCTTGCTCAAGCAGGCGGCCAAGCTGGGTGCAACCTTCAGCGCCGCCGCCGTCACGCACAAGACGGTCGCGTATGCCAGCCACCTGGGGCCGGCCAAGGCGAATGCCAGCGTGCTCGACGAAAAGGCGGCGCCCTTGCCGGCGTTTTTGACCAGCGTTTCCGGCATGCTGAGCCAGGACGATACGGCCGCCGCCAGGCGCGACGCGGCGGGCAAGCCGACCAGCCCCGGCGATGACAAGTTGCCGCACAGCAGCGACGCCATCATCGCCATCGCCGCCCGCGCCGGTCTGGGCGTGCTGGCGGGCCAGGATATCCAGCTGGCGAACGGCGAAACCACCTCCTTGATGAGCGGTCTGGACACCCAGTTCGTCGGCGGCGGCCAGCTGCGTGTGCACAGCGGCCAGGCCATCGGCGCCCTGGCCGGCGTCGTCAAGGCGGGTGAGAACAATATGGGCCTGCAATTGATCGCCGCCAAACAGGCCATCGACCTGCAGGCGCAGGCCGACGTGCTCAACGTGCAGGCGCGCGAGGAAGTCAACATCGTCAGCGCCGCCGCGCACATCGACTGGGCGGCGGCGAAAAGCATCCGCCTGTCGACGGCGGGCGGGGCGAACATCACGATCGAGGGCGGCAACATCACCGTGCAGTGTCCCGGCAAGATCACGGTGCATGCCGGCAAGAAGAGTTTTACGGGGCCAGAACGGCTCGCTTATCCATTGCCGGCGCTGCCTGCCAGCGTCTGCAAGGCGTGCCTGCTGGCGGCGTTGCGTAGCGGCAGCCCGTTTGTCACGCCCACGGCAGCCTAGAAAAGGAATCCTGATGTACTTTGCCATCGATCTTCCTGACCCTGCGGTTCCAGCGCAGATCGCGCAGCACCTGCAAGCCTTGCGTGAGGAGGCGACGGTGGCGAACGGCGGCCAGCCCTTGCACTTGCTGGCGCTGCTGGACGGCGCCTGCGATGAGGAGTTTTTCACCAAGCGCTACCCGAGCCGCTTGCGGCGCCAGTCGCTGTATGCGCACACCTCGCTGCAAAACTTCAAGAGTGCCGCACCGCATTTAATGGCGGCGCCACAGGCAAGCAGCGAGCAGGCCGAGTGGCTGCAGCGCCTGTTCTCGCTGTGCGCGGGCAAGCCCATGCTCAGCATCATCGCCAGCACGCTTGATATCGACCGGCTGGAACAGCATCTGCGCCCCTATTTGATTGCCATTACGCCAGATACCGTCGAATGGCCCGTGCGCTGGGCCGATAGCCGCACATTGCCGGCCTTGCTGGCGGCCTTGACGCAAATCCAATATGCGCATTTGCTGAGCCCCATCTACCGCTGGTGGTCGCTGCAGCGCGATGGTTCCCTGATCAGTTGGCAGGGCGAGGCGCAGCCCAGTCCCGTCCCGGCGGAGTTTGACAAATTTCCGCTCAGTGACGCCGCCTTTGCCGCCTTGGTGAATATCGCCGAAGCCGACGCCATCCTGGCCAATCTGCATGATGTACAGCCGGACCTGTTTCATTCCGGCACCCCGGCCCAGTGCCACGCGCGCGTGGCGCGTCATTTACTAGTGGCAAGCGCCAGCGGCATCGAGGCGGCAGGCCAGCGTCAGCATTTCAGCGCCCTGGCCTTGATGCTGGCCGATGATTTTACCTTGCATCCTGCGATGGCCAGCATGTTGCGGCGGACGCGCCAGGGGGCGAATTACCAGTCCGAACTCGACACGCTGCCCGACGATTTCTGGCAGGCGCGCTCGGCTGCCTAGCCTTGTTCCTTCAACTGCCTATTTTTATAAAAGGAAAATCATGAAATGGATTATGTATCTTGGCGCTGCCTTGCTGCTGAGCGGCTGCGCGTTTAAGGCCAGGCAGGCTGAGCAAGTTGGCCCAACTCCTACCGCGACGGCGCAGGTGGGTATTGTCAACCATACGGGGAAGTATATTTATTCCGCGTCAGTGGATGGGGCCGGAGGAGCCAATATGGCCAGATGGGGGGCGGGGGGGGCAGAAATCTGTTGCGCCTCTATCCCGAGAGTGTGGTATCCGGGAATGATGGTTCTGGTGCGGTGGGATATGCCAGAAGAACATACGCATATTGTCAAAGAAAAAATGGTGGAAGTGGAAAAATACGATGAAACAGGAAGTATTTATATCCATTTTTTCCCAAACGACGAAGTTAGGGTTGTGGTTTCAGTTTATCCCGGATATAGCACTGCTCATCCGATACGTCACTATGGAAAGCCGGGAAATATCAATCCTTAGAGGTTTATTGCGATCAATGAAACTCCACTCTTGCACATTTTCCTGGTTTTTCTTAAACCATTTGCGACGCGTGGGAGTTCTATGTTTTCTATTGTCATATGTGGCAGTAAAATGAAAAATGGCGTGGTATTTTTTATAAGGTGCAAATGATGAAATGGATTATTTATCTTGGTGCGGCCTTGCTGCTGAGCGGCTGCGCGTTTAAGGCCAGGCAGGCTGAGCAAGCTGGCCCAAGTCCTACCGCGACAGCGCAGGTGGGTATTGTGAATCATACCGGGAATTTCATTTACTCCGCGTCGGTGGATGGGGCCGGAGGTGCGGATATGGCCAGATGGGGGGCGGGGGGGGCAGAAATCTGTTGCGCCTCTATCCCGAGAGTGTGGTATCCGGGAATGATGGTTCGGGTGCGGTGGGATATGCCGGATGGACTAAAACATATTATTAAAGAAAAAATGGTGGAAGTGGAGAAATATGATAGGCCAGGAGATATCTATATGCATTTTTTTCCCAATGACGAGGTGAGAGTGGTTGTGTCAAATGTGGACGGCCATAGTAAAAATCATCCTATTTTTCATTCCGGAAAACCTGCCAATATTCCTTGATATTATGATCAGCGAAACTCCCAATTCCGCGCCGTTTCCCATCGATTTTTTTTTGAATCCGTCGACGAAAGAACAATCAAAAATTGCGAAGGAGGCATGTGCTAATAAAGATGGCGCGCCGTGCAGTATTCCAGTGAGGGTTGGGCTTTTCTTTGATGGAACCAATAATAACTTGGAACGCGATAGAAATGGGGTTAGAACGGGCGTGCTCGACCCTAAAACAAAGAAGCCTATTCCTATAAGTAATGCTGTAGTTGACGCCAATAGCGCCAGTCATAGCAATGTGGCGCGGCTATTTTCGAGTTTTCCATCTGATAAGCGGGATGCCGGTTATTTTCGATATTATATTCCTGGCGTCGGAACGCCATTTAAGGAAATTGGTGAATTGACTGAGTCGGACGAGGGGAAGGCTTTTGCCAAAGGAGGGCAGCCGCGTATTATATGGGGGTTGTTGCAGGTTTTAAATGCAGTTCATCTGACTGTTGTTGGTAAGTTAATGTATGAATCAGATGAGGCTGGCGAACTTGCCCGTACTTATGATAATGCCGTAGGCCACAAAAAGGTACCGCATCCCTCAACCGGCAGGGAGCGCTTCATGACCCACTCGGACTGGTTCGCTGAGCATATTGAAAAACTCAAAGTGGCGGTGGCGGCACAACCCAAGCCGCATATTCCATCGCTGACCTTGTCGGTGTTCGGTTTTTCGCGTGGCGCCGCCGAGGCGGTGGCGTTTTGCCAGCTGTTTGCCGATTTGCTCACGCCACGCGAAGGTAAGGTGCAGGAGTTTGCCGGCATCCTCGCCAGCATCGATTTTCTTGGCGTATTCGACACGGTGGCAACCGTGGGCAGCTCGGCGTCTGTAGCGAAAACCACGATCGCGCCTGGCGCGATGTTCGATGGTCATTGGGCCTGGGCCAACGAATTGCTCAAGCCGCTGCCTCGCTGCGTTCAGGCAGGCCTGCATTGCATTGCCACGCATGAGCAGCGCATGAATTTTCCTGTCACGCGCCTGACAGGGAAAATCGAGGAAGTATATTTTCCTGGCGTGCACTCCGACGTGGGAGGCGGCTATGGTCCGGGCGAGCAGGGAAAGGGGCGTGGCGGACAAGCGGCCTTGCTGTCGCAAATCCCGCTGGCACATATGTTCAAGGAGGCGCGCCTCAAGGGTGTACCTTTGAGGCCGTTCAGCGAACTCGAGGCTACGGTACAAGTTGATTTCCAGGTCAGTCAAGAGCTTGCCAAGGCATGGGAAGCTTATACCGCCGAGCTTAACAAGCAAGGCGGCTTGCTGAGCAAGCATATGGAACTGTATTACCGCTGGCGCGCCGTGCGCGTCAAGACCCTGGAAGCCACGGCCAGCTTCAATGCGGCCAACGCGCAAGAGCGGGAGGATCTGGGTTCCTACAACCGCTTGCTGGCAGGCGATCTGGAAGCGCTGCGCGCACGCAAAGCCTTTCGGCATGGCGATGAGGATAAACCGTTCAGCGCCCGGGATATTGCGCGCATCAATCACTGGCAATACTATCGCGCGCAAAATCATACACCGCTGGATGACTGGGAAGCTTGGGCGCTCGACATATTCGATCACCCCAAACCACTGCCGCCCGAAGTGATGCGTTTTTTTGACGACTATGTACACGATTCCCTGGCCGGATTCTATATGGCGGGCGAAGTGACGGAATACGATAAACGGGCCAAGATCGCCTCGTTCGCCGATAAACCGCCTGAAGAAGGCTTTTATAAACGCGCGTATGAACTGAGCCGAAAGACCGAAGTTGCGCAATTGAAACAGAAGAATGGCGAAGCATTGACGCCGGAAGAGGACGCACTGGTCAAGGAAGCGCAGTACGGCACCCCCTATCCAATCCGTACGGATGCCGACAGCGCCGACATGCGCAGTGCGGTGATCACCACGCAAACCTATACGCGTCGCGAGGGTGGCGGCTATATCTTGCGCCGTGGCTACTACCCGCAAAGCGGCTTTTTCCGGAAAAGCGTGCACGAGAAGGAACTGCAACGCATGCCGACGGCCGGCATCCAGGCGGAAGAAACACCCGAAAAATTCGTGTGGAGTGAAAACTTAACACAGGATATTGCGCAAGCCAAAGCCGATGAAGAGATTTACCTGGCGCAGCAGCGCTATGCAACGCGGATCGAGGCGCTCGCATAGAGCGTGATTTCAGCGCTGCTGGAGCCGGGTAGATTCATTTGGCGATTTTATAGATAGCGATGACATCATGACGACGTTGCTCAAGCACCATTGCTGGCGAGGCCTCTTGCTGGCTGCATGTTTACCCGGCGTCGCCATGGCCGCGAGCATTCAGGCGCTGAATTATTCTGCGCGCGAAGTCGATTACATCGCGGTTGAAAATCCTGGCAATCCCAACAGTGGCGGCGGTGGCGATTCGATCCGTCCATACGGGCAGGGCGGATCGATATGCTGTTTCAGCGTGCCGGAAAAGTGGCATGCGGATTTGAAGGTGGTGGTGCTCTATCAGTTGTCCCCGGACCCGACCTTTCATCGCGAGACGGTCAGTGTTCCACCGTATCCGGATGGGAAGGGAGGTGATATCTGGCTGATTGTCTATGAAGATGGCAGCGTGGGCGCCGTGGTGTCGCTTTACGGACCGAGCCGGCCGGAGTGGCCGGGAAAAATCAAGGGGTATCCGGTACCGACGAAGGAGTATCAGGCACAGCGTCGTAAGGCAAAAATAGAATTGGAAAGAAAATGGTTAGATACTATGGAAAAAGGATTGGAACGTAATAGTAATAAGATGACGGCCACTGAAATTGATGAATTAAAGGATGTAATTGAATATAAGAAGAAACTCATTCAGAGCCTTGAGGGAATGCATCCATGACTGAATTTTTTGCTGCTAGTTATTCTGCTGAAAAAATGAGTCAGCAGATTCATCTAAGTTTTTTGATGACGAGACAGAACTGAAAATATTAGGTGATTTAGTCAAAAAAGGGAATTTCCCACCCCAGGCTTTCCCCTAGATGCGATGCGAATCCAATTTTCGGTTTCTTTTTTGACGGCACCAACAATAATATGGAGCGGGACGTGCCGTTTCACTCGCACAGCAATGTGGCGCGCTTGTATCGTGTATTTCCCGGTGGTAAAGATACGCATGGCAGTGACGTTTGGCAATGCAAACTGGATGCGCAACTGACCGTTAGCAATGGCGCCAAGGTACGCGCTCTGAGTCTTGGCATTGATGCATAGGGATGAAATCATGAATACCTTACTCAAGCACCATTGCTGGCGAGGCCTCTTGCTGGCCGCGTGTTTCCCCGGCCTCGCCATGGCCGCGAGCATCCAGGCGCTGAATTATTCTCCGCGCGAAGTCGATTACATCGCGGTTGAAAATCCTGGCAATCCCAACAGCGGCGGCGGTGGCGATTCGATCCGTCCATACGGGCAGGGCGGATCGATATGCTGTTTCAGCGTGCCGGAAAAGTGGCATGCGGATTTGAAGGTGGTGGTGGTCTATCAGCTGTCCCCGGACCCGACCTTTCATCGCGAGACGGTCAGCATTCCACCGTATCCGGATGGGAAGGGAGGTGATATCTGGCTGATCGTCTATGAAGATGGCAGCGTGGGCGCCGTGGTGTCGCTTTACGGACCGAGCCGGCCGGAGTGGCCGGGAAAAATCAAGGGGTATCCGGTGCCGACGAAGGAGTATCGGGATGAGCGTCGAAAGGAAAAGATAAAAAGAGAAAAGGCTTGGTTGAACGCTATGGAGAAGGGTTTGACAGAGGATACTAGTGCGTTGTCAAATGATCAGATTATTGGTATTAAAGATTCCATTGATCGAAAGAAAAGTCTTATAAAATATCTTGAGGATATAAAACCATGACGGCATTTTTTTGCTGATATTTATCCCGCTAATAAAAATGTCCCAACGGGTTTAATTTGGTTTTTTGACAGGAAAAAAGAACTGTCAAAAATTGAAAAAATTACTGAAAAAGAGAATTCCCTTCCATAGGATTTCCTCCCTCATGCGATGCGAATCTATTTTTCGGCTTCTTCTTCGACGGCACCAACAATAATATGGAGCGGGATGTGCCGTTTCACTCGCACAGCAATGTGGCGCGCTTGTATCGTGCATTTCCTGGCGATGAAGATACGCATGGTAGTGACGTTTGGCAATGCAAACTGGATGCGCAACTGACCGTTAGCAATGGCGCCAAGGTACGCGCTCTGAGTCTTGGCATTGATGCATAGGGATGAAATCATGAATACCTTACTCAAGCACCAACTATGGGGAGGCCTCTTGCTGGCCGCATGCTTACCCGGTATCGCCATGGCCGCGAGCATCCAGGCGCTGAATTATTCTTCGCACGAAGTCGATTACATCGCGGTTGAAAATCCTGGCAATACCAACAGCGGCGGCGGTGGCGATTCGATCCGTCCATACGGGCATGGCGGATCGATATGCTGTTTCAGCGTGCCGGAAAAGTGGCATGCGGATTTGAAGGTGGTGGTGGTCTATCAGTTCTTCCCGGACCCGACCCTGCATCGCGAAACGGTCAGCATTCCGCCGTATCCGGATGGGAAGGGAGGTGATATCTGGCTGATTGTCTATGAAGATGGCAGCGTGGGTGCCGTGGCGTCGCTTTATGGACCGAGTCGGCCGGAGTGGCCTGGAAAAATCAAGGGGTATCCGGTGCCGACGAAGGAGTATCGGGATGAACGCCGCAAGGAAAAGATAAAAAGAGAAAAGGCTGTTCTACATTCTATGGAGAATGCATTAGATGGCGATGTGAGCGACCTAACTCCTGTAGAGTTGATGAGATTGAAGGGGGCAATTGAATATAGTAAAAAGCTTATTAATTTTCTTGAGGAAAATGATAAATGACTGCTTTTTTTGGTTGATATTTATCCAGCCATAAAAAATGACCCTTCTGATTTCATTGCTTTTTTAATGCGAAAAATGAAAAACAAGTTCTTGGCGATTTTGCAATGGGCCGTGAATGCCCACTTCCAGGTTTCCCTTCGTCATGTGATGTCAATCTGTTTTTCGACTTCTTTTTCGACGGTGCCGATAATAATATGAAACGGGATCTGGCTTTTCATTCTCATAGCAATGTGGCGCGCTTGTATCGTGCATTTCCCGGTGGTAAAGATACGCATGGCAGTGACGTTTGGCAATGCAAACTGGATGCGCAACTGACCGTTAGCAATGGCGCCAAGGTACGCGCTCTGAGTCTTGGCATTGATGCATAGGGATGAAATCATGAATACCTTACTCAAGAGGCAACTATGGGGAGGTCTCTTGCTGGCCGCGTGTTTACCCGGCCTCGCCATGGCTGCGAGCATTCAGGCGCTGAATTATTCTGCGCGCGAAGTCGATTACATCGCGGTTGAAAATCCTGGCAATACCAACAGCGGCGGCGGTGGCGATTCGATCCGTCCATACGGGCAGGGCGGATCGATATGCTGTTTCAGCGTGCCGGAAAAGTGGCATGCGGATTTGAAGGTGGTGGTGGTCTATCAGTTGTCCCCGGATCCGACCTTTCATCGCGAGACGGTCAGTGTTCCACCGTATCCGGATGGGAAGGGAGGTGATATCTGGCTGATCGTCTATGAAGATGGCAGCGTGGGTGCCGTGGCGTCGCTTTACGGACCGAGCCGGCCGGAGTGGCCGGGAAAAATCAAGGGGTATCCGGTGCCGACGAAGGAGTATCGGGATGAGCGTCGCAGACAAAAATTGAAGAGGGAAAAAGCGACCTTACTTACGTTGGAAAGGGTGTTGTTACGTGACATCAATATTTTGTCAGTTGAAGATATAAAGGAGACTCAAGAAATTATTGAATTCCAAAGAAAACTCATCCAAAGTCTGGAAGGAAATCCATGACTGCTTTTTAGCCGAAAGCTATTCTGTTGACAAAATTGATCCATCTGACAAAGACCGTTTTTTTTGACGGAACTGTTGAGATGAAAGAAATTGTGAAATTAATACGCCTTGATGCCTGTCGCACAAAGCAGAGGCTCCAGCGAGGCTGGAGCCGATGGGGGGGGTCAGCCGATGAAGGAGTCGAATTGCATGTCGAATTCCTGCAGCGCCTTCTGCGCGTTCTGCATCTTCTTGCGGAATTCCGGGCCCCGTTGCAGGGCCAGGCCCACGGCCAGTACGTCGATCACCACCAGGTAGGCCAGGCGGGCGGAAATCGGGGTGTAGGGGTCGGTGTTGAAGACCAGATCGATCGGGATCAGGACGGTCGCCAGGTCGGCCAGCGGCGTGCCGGATGGGGCCAGAACGACGACGTCGGCGCCGCCGCGGCGCGCCAGTTTCACGGAGCGGACCAGGGCGGGGCTGTTGCCGCGCTGCGAGATCGCCACCAGGCAGTCGCCGCCGCGCAGCAGGGCTGCGGCGATGCTGTGGATGTTCGGGTCGCTGTAAGCCACCGTCGGCACGCCCGAGCGGAAGAACTTGTGCTGCGCGTCGGCCGCCACGATGCCCGACGTGCCCTGGCCATAGAATTCGATCTTGCTGGCGCGCGACAGGATGTCGAGCGCGCGCTGGATCGCTTCCGGGTTCAGGTTGTTGCGCAGGTCGAGCAGGGTGTTGATCGAGCGGCTGCAGATTTTATTCACCAAGTCGGCAGCCAGGTCGTCCTGCGCCGGCTGCTCGTTCGCGCCCGGCATGGCCAGGGCCAGGCCCTGCGCCAGCTTCAGCTTGAATTCATGCCAGCCGTCGTAGCCCAGAGTGCGGCAAAAGCGCACCACGGTCGGTTCCGACACCTGCGCGCTTTTCGCCAGCGCCGTGATGTTCTGGCTGACCGTCTGGTTAGGCTGGTCAAGCACGGCCAGGGCGACCTTCTTCTCCGACTTGGAGAGCGAATCGAGCTGGGTGCGGATGGAATCAAGCAGCATTAAATTAGTCTTCTGTTTTCGGGAAGCGGTGAAGCAGGGGTTTCGCAGAGCACCGCTCCGCGCCTGCGTAACGGCCTGTCCATGCAGGGGCAGGCTCCTTGCGTTGCCAAACTAGTCTTCTGGCAGGGGGGGGCATGGGTTTCGTGGAGCACCGCTCCACGCCTGCGTAACGGTCTGGCCTTGCAAGGCCAGACTCCTTGCGCTTCCAAACTAGTCTTCAGGAAGCGCCTCTTCACGCCACTGCAAGCCATCGCGGCCGATCAGGGCGCTGGCGGCCGCGGGGCCCCAGGTGCCGGCCGTGTAGGGGATCGGCGCGCTGTCATTCTGTTCCCAGTTGTCGAGAATCGGCTCGACCCATTCCCAGGCAGCTTCCAGTTCGTCGCCGCGCATGAACAGGGTCAGCTGGCCGCGCAGGACGTCGAGCAGCAGGCGCTCGTAGGCATCCATGCGCGGGGTCTTGAACGATTCGCGGAAATCGAGTTCCAGTTCCGCCGGTTTCAGACGCATGCCGTCGCCCGGGGTTTTCGCCATCAGGTTCATGCGCAAGCCTTCGTCCGGCTGCAAGCGGATCACCAGACAGTTCGGCTGGAAGCTGGACGTCGGCTGGTTGAAGATCGAGTGCGGAATCTGCTTGAAGCGCACGACGATCTCGGCCAGGCTGTCGGCCATGCGCTTGCCCGTGCGCAGGTAGAACGGCACGCCGGCCCAGCGCCAGGTGTCGATTTCCGCCTTCAGCGCAACGAAGGTTTCGGTGCGCGAGTGTTCCGGCGCGTCCGGCTCGTCGCGGTAGCTCGGCACGGTGGCGCCATCGACGTGGCCGGCGCGGTACTGGCCGCGCACGATGTTCTGCGCCAGGGTGGTAGGCGTGAATTTTTTCAGCGAGCGCAACACTTGCAGTTTTTCATCGCGCACGGCGTCCGGCGCGATCGAGGTCGGCGGCTCCATGGCGACGATGCACAGCAGTTGCAGCAAGTGGTTTTGCAGCATGTCGCGCAGCGCGCCCGAGGTGTCGTAGTAACCCATGCGGTTGCCCACGCCCAGCTTTTCGGCGATGGTGATCTGCACGTCGGAAATCCATTCGCGGCGCCACAGCGGTTCGAACAAGATGTTGCCGAAGCGCAGGGCCAGCAAGTTCTGCACGGTTTCCTTGCCCAGGTAATGGTCGATGCGGTAAATCTGCGATTCCTGGAAGACCTTGCCCACTTCGGCATTGATCTGCTTGGCGCTGGCCAGGTCGCGGCCCAGCGGCTTTTCCAGGACCACGCGCGAATTTGGCGTCACCAAGCCGTTGTCTTTCAGATTGTCGCAGATGAGGGCGAACAAATGCGGCGGCGTCGCCAGGTAGTACACGCGCGTCAGGTCGGCATCGCCGCGCAGCGCTTCGACCAGCGGCGCGTACGTGGCCGCATCGCTGGCGTTGAGCGACACATACACGATGCGCGCGCAGAATTTGCTCCACGTAGCGGCATTCAGGGTGCTGGCCTTGATGTGGGGACGCGAGTTGGTCTCTACCATTTTCAGGAAGGCATCCTGGCCGCTGTCCTGGCGGCCCACACAGATGATGCGCGCCGTCGGCGGCAAATCGTTCGCGACGTCGCGCGCATACATTGCAGGCAACAACTTGCGCATTGCTAAATCGCCGCTGCCGCCAAACAGGACCAGGTCAAAATCGGTAAGTGCCATAAGTGAGTGTCGTCGCAAAAGTAAAAGGGCCGGAGCGGGGAGGAAGCCGACCGGAAGTGCCAGTCTGTCGCTACTATAATCGATGGTGTAAATTTACTACGTAGAACAGGCAATTGCAAGAAATTTTACTACATTCCCTCCGCTGCCGTCGCCATTTTGCCCGGTATGCATGCTAGCGATGCCGGCATGGCCATTATATGCCGTTCGCCGGCGCTGGCGCAGCGTCCCGCTTTTCATTGGCTTTTCAAAGCAACCATGGTTGCCAGGGAAATTTTCGATTCTCTCCATCATCATTTGCGCTGTAGCAACAAGCAAATCAAGAAATACTGTCAGGATCGCTGTTGGCAGCGTAAAGTAGCTTTGAAGAAAGTAAAAAACCGTATAATTCAAGCTCGAATCGATAGCAACTATTGGTTGTAAGAAATTGTACGATATACACTGCACCGCTAGCGCCGGCCATGCCCCGAACCCGCCATCCGACGTCCATGCGACGTGCAGTCCGCACTGTCCGCAGCATCAGGGCAGGCGACTTAACTTTACAAGACGGCTCAAGGGGACACAATGAATTCAATGCAGCAAGATGTCGATGAACGCACCAGCCTGACAGGCAATAACAAATTCGAACTGTTCCTGTTCAAGCTGGGCACCAGTGATCACTCGACCAGCCGCGAACTATTCGGCATCAATGTGTTCAAAGTCCGTGAAATCATGGAAATGCCGGCCATCACGGCCGTAGCCGGTTCGCACCCCCACATGCTGGGCGTGGTCAACATCCGTGGCCAAATTGTGCCCGTGATCGACTTGCCGATGGCGGTCGGCTGCAAGAGCAATGGTTTGAAGATCCTGATGGTGACCGAATTTGCCCGCTCGACACAGGCGTTTGCCGTGGAAGAGGTCGATGAAATCGTGCGCCTGGAATGGAATCAGGTGCTGTCGGCCGAATCGAGCGTCGGCGGCGGCCTCGTCACCAGCATCGCGCGCCTCGATGGCGACACGGACAAGACGCGTCTGGCCCAAGTGCTTGATGTGGAACAAATCCTGCGCAACGTGCTGCCGTCGGGCGACCCGGATGTGGACGAGAACAGCATCGGCCCGCAAGTGCGCTTGCCGGCCGGCGCCGTGATCCTCGCGGCCGACGATTCCTCGCTGGCCCGTTCGCTGATCGAGAAGGGCCTCGAAGCGATGGGCGTGCCTTTCATCATGACCAAGACGGGCAAGGAAGCGTGGGAGCGCCTGCAGGCGATCTCGGCCCAGGCCGCCACGGAAGGCAAGACGGCGAAAGACAAGGTTGCGCTGGTGCTGACCGACCTGGAAATGCCGGAAATGGATGGCTTTACCCTGACGCGCAACATCAAGAACGATGGCCGCTTCGCCAACATCCCTGTGGTGATCCACTCGTCGCTGACGGGCTCTACCAACGAAGACCACGTCAAGGGCGTGGGCGCCGATGGTTATGTCGCCAAGTTTGTGGCGGCTGAACTGGCGGAGACGATCCGTAAAGTACTGGCGCGCTGATTCGCGCGCTCGCATGTGAAAAAGCGCCGGTACCCGCGAGGGTCCGGCGCTTTTTTTATGCGGGCAAACGTTTACGCCTGATACAGGTGTTCCGGCTGTCCCGCCACGTCCACGCGCACGGACAGCACGTGGCCGCTCAAAGGGTAGTTGGCAATTTCCTCTGCCGAGCGGTTATGGCTGGCGCTGGTGATGTACAGGGTGCGCAGGTCCGGGCCGCCGAACGTCACCATGGTGGGGCAGCGCACGGGCACGGCGATTTCGCCCAGCAGATGGCCATCGGGGGCGAAGCGCAAGATCTTGCCGCCTTCAAACATGGCCGACCAGTAATTGCCTTCGCTGTCGACGGCCGCGCCATCGGGGCGCCCGCCGTAATCAAAGGCTTTCTTGTCCGTGGAAAAACGCTGAAATGGTTGCGGCGCGGAAATGGCTCCACTCGCCGCGTCGAAATCGAAGCGGTCGATGCGGTGCGTGGTGGTATCCGAGTGGTACATGGTGCGCTTGTCCGGGGAAAATCCCAGGCCGTTCGATACGGTCATGCCGCCCGACCAGACCTTGCGCACATTGCCCTTTTCCAGCACGAACATTTCTGCCGCATCGGCGTTGCGCGGCTCGAAAATCGTGCCGACCCAGAAGCGTCCGGCAGGGTCGACCTTGCCATCGTTGAAGCGCGTGGTGGCCATGTCGAACGGCGCCGGGGCGATTTCCGCCAGGCTGCCCGTCTTCGTGTCGAGGTGGGCAAAGCCGCTGCGCAAGGCCACGATCAGGCCGCCGCCCGCGTTGATGGCCAGCGCCGACGGCTCCGTCGGCATGCTCCACTGTTCATGCTTGCCGCTGGCGGGGTGCAGGCGGTGCACGGCGCGGCCATCGATGTCGACCCAGTACAGGGCCGCTTCCTTGCCATGCCATAGCGGGCATTCGCCCACTTGCATGGCTTTGTCGCTGACTACTTTGATCTCGTAAATATTCATAAACCTCAATTAAGTTAATACGCCGCCTTGGCGGCTTTCGCCAGGGCAATCAAGCCATTGGTCGAGCTGTCGTGATGGTCGGGACGGGCTTCGCCCGTCAGTTCGGCCTGGATTTTCTTGGCCAGCACCTTGCCCAGTTCCACGCCCCACTGATCAAAACTGTTGACATTCCACAAGACGCCCTGCACGAAGGTCTTGTGTTCGTACAGCGCGATCAGGGCACCCAGGGTGGTCGGGGTCAGCTGGTCCATCAAAATGGTATTGCTGGGGCGGTTGCCGGGGAAAGTCTTGTGCGGCACGAGTGCCGCGATTTCGCTTTCCGGCAAGCCTTGCGCCTGCAAGTCAAGACGCACTTCCTCGCCCGTCTTGCCCGTCATGAAGGCTTCCGACTGGGCAAAGCAGTTCGCCAGCAGGGCGTCGTGGTGGCCTGGCAAATCGTGCGTGGCGCGCAGGGCGGCGATGAAGTCGATGGGCGTGATGTCGGTGCCCTGGTGCAGCAGCTGGAAATACGCGTGCTGCGCATTCGTGCCGCAATCGCCCCAGATGACGGGGCCGGTGGGCACGTCGACGGGCACGCCTTCCTTGGTGACGCGCTTGCCGTTGCTTTCCATGTCCAACTGTTGCAGATAGGCAGCAAAGCGGCTCAAGTCCTGGTGGTACGGCGCGATGGAGACGGAGCCGCAATCGAGGAACTGGCGGTTCCAGAAGCCCACCATGGCCAGCACCACGGGCATGTTCTGTTCCAGCGGGGCCTGGCGGAAGTGTTGATCCATCGCATGCGCGCCGGCGAGGAAATCGCTGAAGTATTCAAAGCCGACGGACAGCGCCACGGCCAGGCCGATCGACGACCAGACGGAATAGCGGCCGCCGACCCAGTCCCAAAACGGGAACATGTTGTCCGGCGAAATGCCGAAGTCAACGATGGCTTGCGTGTTGGTCGAGACAGCCACAAAATGCTTGGCCAAGTCGCGTTCTTCGCCTTCGAGCAAGAACCAGGCGCGCGCCGTGTTGGCGTTGAGCATGGTTTCAGCCGTAACAAAAGTTTTCGAGGCGACGATGAACAGCGTCGTTTCCGGGTCGACTTTCGACAGGGTTGCTTCCATGTCGTGCCCGTCGACGTTGGAAACAAAATGCATTTCCAGGCCCGGGTTGGCGTAGGAACGCAGCGCCAGGCACGCCATTTTCGGGCCCAGGTCCGAGCCGCCGATGCCGATGTTGACGATGTCGCAAATCGGCTTGCCCGTGTAGCCGAGCCAGCTGCCATTGCGCACCTTGTCCGTAAACGCCTTGACGCGTTGCAGCACATCTTGCACGTCGGCATCGATATCCTGGCCATCGACCACCAGCTTCGTGCCGCGTGGCGCGCGCAAGGCGGTATGCAGAACGGCCCGATGTTCGGTAAGATTGATTTTCTCGCCAGTGAACATGGCTTCGCGCTGCGCTTCCACGCCGCGCTCGCGGGCCAGTTCCATCAGCAGGCCCATGGCGGTGGCGTCGACCCGGTTCTTCGAGTAATCGAGCAACAGGCCGGCCGCATCCACCGTCATGCTGGCAAAGCGCGCGGGGTCGGTCGCGAACAGCTGGCGCAGATGCACGTCGCGCAGGCTGGCGCTGTGCGCTTGCAGGGACTGGAAACTGGCGGTGGCGGTGATGGCAGGAGTAGGTGCTGGCTGGCGCATGGCGGTCGGCTTGGGTGCTTGTCTCGGTTGAAAGGAGCGCGGCGCGTTCGGGGTGGCGAACTGCGGATCCGGCGTTGATGTGAGAATAATACATCAGAAAAACGTAATTTCACTACAGTTTGTGATGTGACGCTGATTTTGTTGTGCTTTTTTTAGCGATTGCGCCAGTGGTATACAAGGGAGGGGTTGGCCGGTGCTGATACGCGATATTGACCGGGTTTGCTTTGATACGCCGCAATCCGTGGCTTATTTGTGTTGTTGGCCCATGCAAGAGTGCTTCTTCTTCGCCATTTTGTAGTAAAATTTCACGAAATACTCATTTTTAAGGAAATCCATATGGCGCTGCATCCAGTAGTCGAATCCGTAACAGCGCGCATCATCGCGCGCAGCCGGCCATCGCGCGGCGCCTATCTGGCGCATCTGGATGCCGCCCGCATCCAGGGCGTGCAGCGCGGCGCCCTGTCGTGCACCAACCTGGCGCACGGCTTTGCCGCCTTTCCCGCCAACGACAAGCTGTCGCTGAAGGAATATAAAAAGCCGTCCGTGGCGATCGTTTCCTCGTACAACGACATGCTGTCGGCGCACCAGCCGTTTGACGGCTTCCCGCAGATTATCAAGCAAGCCGTGCGCGAAGTGGGCGCCGTCGCCCAGTTCGCTGGCGGCGTGCCTGCCATGTGTGATGGCGTGACGCAAGGCCAGCCGGGCATGGAACTGTCGCTGTTTTCGCGCGACACCATCGCCATGTCGACGGCCGTGGCGCTGTCGCACAATATGTTCGACTCGGCCCTGTACCTGGGCGTGTGCGACAAGATCGTGCCGGGCCTGTTGATCGGCGCGCTGCACTTCGGCCACTTGCCGGCCGTCTTCGTGCCGGCCGGTCCGATGACGTCGGGCCTGTCGAACCAGGAAAAAGCCAAGGTGCGCCAGCTGTATGCGCAAGGCAAGGCCACGCGTGAAGACTTGCTCGAAGGCGAGTCGAAAGCCTACCACGGCGCCGGCACCTGTACCTTCTACGGTACGGCGAACAGCAACCAGATGCTGATGGAAGTGATGGGCCTGCATTTGCCGGGCGCTGCCTTCATCACGCCGAATACGCCGCTGCGCGATGCGCTGACCGCCGCCGCCGCCCAGCGCGCCGCCGGCATCACGGCGCAAAGCGCCAATTACTTGCCGGTCGGCCATATTGTCGACGAGAAATGTATCGTCAACGCCGTCGTGGGCTTGCTGGCCACTGGCGGTTCGACCAACCATACCTTGCACCTGGTGGCCATCGCCAAGGCGGCCGGCATCGTCATCGACTGGAACGATTTCAACGAGCTGTCGGCCATCGTGCCGATGCTCACGCGCATCTACCCGAACGGCGACGCCGACGTGAACCATTTCCACGCGGCCGGCGGCACCGGTTACCTGATCCGCGAATTGCTGGACGCGGGCTTGCTGCACGAGGACGTCAACACCATCCTGGGCCATGGCTTGCGCGCGCACTGCATGGAGCCGTTCCTGGGCGAAGACGGCAAGGTCTTCTGGAAAGATGCACCGGCTGCCAGTGCCGACGAAAGCGTGCTGCGCCCGGCTTCGAACCCGTTCGCGCCGGACGGCGGCATGGTATTGGTCGCGGGTAACCTGGGCCGCGCCGTGATGAAAGTGTCGGCCGTCAAGCCGCAGCACCGCACGGTGGAAGCGCCTGCGCTGGTGTTCAATTCGCAGGAAGATTTCATGGCCGCCTACAAGGCGGGATCGCTGGACCGCGACTTCGTCGCCGTGCTGCGCTTCCAGGGGCCGCGCGCCAACGGCATGCCGGAACTGCATGCGCTGACGCCGGCGCTGGCCAACCTGCAGGATGCGGGCCGCCACGTGGCGCTGGTCACCGACGGCCGCATGTCGGGCGCGTCGGGCAAGGTGCCGGCTGCCATCCACGTGTCGCCTGAAATCCTCGCCGGCGGCCCGCTGGGCCTCGTGCGCGACGGCGACATCATCCGCCTCGACGCGTTTACCGGCGTATTGGAAGCGCTGGTGCCGGCCGACGTCTGGCATGCCCGCTCGCTGGTCACGGCCGACCTGTCGCCGAACCACATCGGCATGGGCCGCGAGCTGTTTTCCATGTTCCGTTCCACCGTCAGCGCGGCGGAAGAGGGTGCCACCACCTTCGGCCTGCCGTCGCCGATTCCCACCACCGTCGCCTTGCACGACGCCGACAATGTCGGTGATACCGTACCGGGTTCCGATGAAGACTTTTTGGCTAGGAAATAAGAGATGACCATGACACTACTGGAAATTATGCGCACCTCGAGCGTGATCCCCGTGATTGCGATCGACGATCCTGAACACGCCGTACCGCTGGCGCGCGCGCTGGTGGCGGGCGGCATCCGCGTGCTGGAAGTGACCCTGCGCACCAAGCACGGCCTGGAAGCGATCCGCGCCATGTCGGCCGTGCCGGGCGCCATCGTCGGCGTGGGCACCCTGACCCGTCCCGAGGAATTCGCCCAGGCGCGCGACGCGGGCGCCGTCTTCGGCGTCTCGCCAGGCCTGACGTCCGCGCTGGTGGCGGCGGCGAAAAGCAGCGGCTTGCCCTTGCTGCCAGGCGTGATGACGCCCGGCGAAGTGATGGCGGCGCGCGAAAATGGCTTCCAGCAGCTGAAACTGTTCCCGGCCGTGCCGGCGGGCGGCATCGGCATGCTCAACGCCATCTACGGCCCGCTGCCGGACATCACGTTCTGCCCGACGGGCGGCATCTCGCAAGAGACGGCGTCGCAGTTCCTGGCGTGCAAGAACGTCGCCTGCGTGGGCGGTTCGTGGCTGACGCCGAAAGACGCGATCGCAGCCGGTAACTGGGACCGCATCACGGAAATCGCCAAGGCTGCCAGCGGCCTGCGCTCGGTTTAGTCGTACCTGACATAAGCTACTGCGCGTCGCGCTTTGCGGCCTGCGATGCTCACCGTGCTCCAGCACGGTTGCGCTTCTTGGCCACAAATCGCTGCCGCTCGCTACGCTTATGTCAGGAACTTGACGCTTTGATAATGCGGCAGGCTTGCATGCCTGCCGCGCTTTCTTCTCCTCTTCTTATGCGCGTCTTGCGCCGCCCCCTCACCATCGGCGAAACCGCCATGGCCCGCAGCGTCTTCCAGGGCGCCATCGACTACGCGCGCGTGCGCGTCGTGCGCGGCTCCTTTTTACCGTTCGGCTTGCAGGACCAGAACACGGCGATGACGCCGCGCGGCAGCCTGCACTTCATGCCGGCCCAGTACCGCGACGATTTTTCCCGCGAAGGCAATGGCGGCAAGCTGTTCTTCATCCATGAGATGGTGCATGTGTGGCAATACCAGCTCGGCTACAGCGTGCTGCTGCATGGCGTGTTGCTGGCGCTGTGCGGCGGCTACATCCGGCAGCGCGCCTACCGCTACGACGCGCAGGCGGGCGGCGTCCTGTCCGACTTCAACATGGAACAGCAGGGCGACCTCATCGCCCACTACTTCGGCGCGCGCCAGCTGGGCATCCCTGCCTACGTGGCGAAGCTGCCGCAACTGCAGGAGATCCTGCAGGGCTTCCTGCTCGATCCCGCCGACCGCCGCCTGCTGCCACGCGGATGCCGCCGCTGATGCCACTGCTACGGTGCCGTGTTCGATGCCAGGCGCGTGTCCGGCGCGCGCAGGCTGGCCGCCGCATCCTTGCCCAGCAATAAACGCAGGTCGGCGCCCGTGCCGATGCCGCTGTCATCAGACGCTTGCAGCTGCGGCATGCCGCCTAAGGCGAGGGCGAGGGTGGCGGCCGCCTGGGCATGGCCGGGCCGGTAGACGATGCTGCTGGCCTGGACGCCGTATGGCCGCTGGTTGCCCAGCCGCAGTACGCTGATGCCCATGCCGCCCAGCATGCCGCGCATGCGCGCCGCCATCCCCGTTTCGCCATTGCCGTTGATGACTTCCAGCCGTGGCAGCGCCACCGCCGGCGCCACCGTTTTTGCCGGGGCGGGCAAGGCGGCGCGCGCCGCCACGGGAGCCTCGCGCCAGCTCAGCGCGAAGATATTCGGCTGCAATTGCGTCAGTTGCAGGCGGCTGGCAGGCGCCGCTGGCGCCAAGTCGGGCGCGAGGGACTGCGTGGCGGAATCGCCCGCATCGGCCACATCGACCGTGCCGATGTTGCGCGCCAGCGCCGCGATGGCCAGCTCCAGATTGGCGCGCGCCGGCTGTTGGCCGTTGTCGAGCTGCAGCGACTGGCGCAGCACGCTTGCCGCCTGCGCGTAATCGCCCTGCAGGTACAGGACGTAGCCGAGGTTGTTGTAGGTCCTGGCCGTCGGCGCCTCCTGTGCCAGCGCCTGCAACATGGTGCGGGCCGTTTCCAGCTGGCCCAGCTGCGCGTGCAGCACGGCGGCGCCATTGCGCGCATCGGCCGAGTCGGGTGTCAGCAGCAGGGCTTCGCGGTACGCCGCCAGCGCCGCACGCTGATCGCCCAGTTCCTGCAGGCGCTTGCCCAGCTTGCAGAACGCGGTGGTGCGGGTGGCGGCGCTGTCATCGATGCGCGCCAGGGGCGGCGCAGCGTGACTGCCCTGGCTGGCCGGGCCGGGCAGGTGGCCGCAGGCGGGCAGCAGGCCGGCGCAGGCGAGCATGAGCATCAGGGTGGTGTGCTGTGACATGGCGGTTCTCCGGTCAGTTGCCGCTGCCCATGCTGGGCAGGAGCACGCGGTAAATTTGCAGGAAGGCTGGTCCCATCAGGACGACCAGCAGCGACGGGAAGATGAAAAAGATCAGCGGAAACAGCAGCTTGAGGGCGATCTTCGCCGCTTCTTCCTCGGCCATCTGGCGGCGCTTGGTGCGCAGCTGATCCGACTGCACGCGCAGCGAGGCGGCGATGCTGGTGCCGAAGCGCTCGGCCTGGATCAGCATGGCCACCAGCGCGTCGACATCCTCGACGCCCGTGCGCAGGGCCAGGTTGCGCAGCGCCCGCTCCTTGGTGTTGCCGGCGCGTAGTTCCAGCATCACCAGGTGGAGCTCCTCGGCCAGCACGGTGCTTTTCAGGGCGATTTCGGACGCTACCCTGGCCAGCGCCGCATCCATGGCCAGGCCCGCTTCCACGCACACCGTCATCAAGTCCAGCGCATCGGGAAAGCTTTCGAAGATATCGCGCTGGCGCCGCTTGATCATTTGCGCCAGGACAATATTGGGCAGGTAGTAGCCGATGGCGGCGACGATCAGCAGCCAGAACAGCAATGCCTTGCCCGCCATCTGGCTGCCTGAGGCGCTCAGTCCCAGGAACAGCAGCAGGGGCAGGCCGATGGCCAGCATGGTCTTGGCGGAAAAGAACAGGATGGGCGCCGACGCCTGGCGCAAGCCGGCATTCATGAAGCGCCGGCGCATCACGGAGCCTTCCCAGCCCTGGTCGGGAAGCGACAGTTTGGCCAGGGGGCCGCTCAGGCGCACCATGCGCGCCAGCCAGGGGCTGGGCGCCGATGAGGCGCCAGGCGCCGCCGCGCTCTTGCCGGTGGCGTTGTCCATGCGCTGGCGCAAGGGATCGGGTGCAAAGCTGCGCATGGCCACCAGCACGGTGCCGAAGACGGCAATGAAGAGCAGGGCGAGGAAGGCGAAATGGACGGGGTTCATGAGGATTCTCCTTGCGGGCTCAGACACGGATGCGGATGATACTGCGCATGACCAGGACGCCGCACACCATCAGCAGCAGGGCGCCGACGAGCATCTTGCGTCCGCCCGGGTCGACGAACAGCATTTCCAGGAACTGCGGATTGGTCAGGTGGATCATGGCCGCCGCGCCGAACGGCAGCAGCGACAGGATCCAGGCCGACAGACGGCCCTCGGCCGACAGCACGCGCACCTGTCCCAGCAGCTTGATGCGCTCGCGGATGATGCGGCTGATGCTGTCGAGCAGTTCGGCCAGGTTGCCGCCTGTTTCGCGCTGGATCAGCACGGCGATGACAAAGTAGCGCAAGTCCGTGCTGGGCACGCGCGTGGCCAGGTTCATCAGGGCATCCTGCATGGCGATGCCGAAATTGACTTCGTCGAAGGTGGCGCGAAATTCCACGGCCAGCGGCGCGTTCATTTCATCTCCGACCATTTTCAGGGCGGTGGGAAAGGCGTGGCCGGCGCGCAGGGCGCGCGCCATCAGGTCCAGCGCATCGGGCAATTGCTGCTCGATGCGCTGCAGGCGCTTGGCCTTGGCGCGCAAGACCACCAGCAGCGGCAGCAGGGCCGCGCCGGCCACCAGGGGCAGGCGCAGCAGCCACGGCACGGCGAAGTAGCTGAGCAGCAAAAACGCCGCGCCGGCCGAGGCCAGCATCACGCCGGCGAAGCTGGCCACGCTCCAGCTCAGGCCAGACTGTTCCAGCAGGCGGTCGAGCGCATGCACGCGGGGCACGCTGAGCAGCACGCGCTGCAGGGCCGGGGTGTCGCTCAGCAGGCGCTTCTTGATCATCGAACTGCCCGCGTCGCCATGCGCGCCAGCCGACATGATGCGCAGGCGGCGCGCGACCCGTTCCGCTTCCGGGCCGCGCGACGTGTTCCACGCCAGGTACAGTCCCTCGATCAGCAGCACCACGGCGATGAAGGTGAGGATGGCGAATACGTAATAGAGATAGTCCATGATGCTCCCCTTAATGGTACTGGCGGGCGGGATCGAACAGGGTTTCCGGCAGGCTGATGCCGAAGGCGCGCAGGCGTTCCAGGAAATGCGGCCGCACGCCGCTGGCATGGAAATGGCCCTGCACCGTGCCGTCCTCGCCGATGCCCGTCTGGCGGAAGGTGAAGATTTCCTGCATGGTGATCATCTCGCCTTCCATGCCCGTGATTTCCTGGATCGAAATGATCTTGCGCTTGCCGTCCGTCAGGCGCGCCACCTGCACCACCACGCTGATGGCGGAACTGATCTGCTGGCGCATGGCTTTCACGGGCAGGCCCGCCGAGGCCATGCTGATCATGTTTTCCAGCCGCGTCAGTGCGTCGCGCGGGGTGTTGGCGTGGATGGTGGCCATCGAGCCTTCGTGGCCCGTGTTCATTGCGCCCAGCATGTCGAGCGCCTCGGCGCCGCGCACCTCGCCCAGGATGATGCGGTCGGGCCGCATGCGCAGCGCGTTGCGCACCAGCGCCCGCTGCGTCACTTCGCCCTTGCCCTCGATGTTCGCGGGCCGCGTTTCCAGGCGCACCACGTGCGGCTGCTGCATCTGCAGTTCGGCCGCGTCCTCGATGGTGACGATGCGTTCGGCCGTGCTGATGAAGCCGGAAATCGCATTGAGCATGGTGGTCTTGCCGCTGCCCGTGCCGCCCGAGATCAGGATGTTGACCTTGGCCTTGCCCAGCGCCTGCAGGGTGGTGCTCATTTCCTCCGTCAGGCTGTGCTTGAGCATCAGGTCGGCCAGGCGCAGGGGCTGGGCCGAGAAGCGGCGGATCGACATCACGGGGCCGTCGATGGCCAGCGGCGGGATGATGGCGTTGACGCGCGAACCGTCGGGCAGGCGCGCATCGACCATGGGGCTCGATTCATCGATGCGGCGGCCCACGCGCGAGACGATCTTGTCGATGATTTTCATCAGGTGGGCGTCGTCGGTGAAGCAGACGTCGCTCAGCTCCAGGCGGCCATGGCGTTCGACATACACCTGGCGGTAGGTGTTGACGAGAATATCGGACACGCCGGGATCGGCCAGCAGCGGTTCGAGCGGGCCGAAGCCGAGCACCTCGTCCTGGATGTCGCGGATCAGCGAGCGCCGTTCCAGCTCGTTGATCACCACATTGTCTTCCGTGAGCACGTCGCTGACGAGGATTTTCAGCTCTTCGCGGATCTGTTCGCGGGACAGGCGCTGCATGCCCTCCAGGTCGACGCGGTCGAGCAGCGCCTGGTGGGTGCGGTGCTTGAGTTGCTGGTAGCTCTGGCTCGATGCGCCCTGGTGCGCGGCATCGTCATTCAGGCTGGCGTCATCCTGGGCATAGCCCAGTCGGTCCCGCAGGGTGAGTTTTTCGGCAGTCATGGTCGGTCTCCGGTAAATAGGGGGTATCAGGCGCGCGCCAGCAGCCGCGAAACCCAGCCTTGCGCGGCGGGCGGGGTCTCGCCGGCCAGGCTGGCGGCCAGTTCCTGCAGGGCGCGCGAGACGGGATTGTGCGACGCCAGCTTGAGGATGGGCACGCCCTGGCTGACGGAGGCCGCTACCGCCTCGTAGTGGTTGGGGATGGATTTGTAGACATGCTTGCCATACGCCGCTTCCAGGTCGGCCACGCGGATGTTGTCGCTGCTGGCATAGCGGTTCAGGATCAGGCGGATCTTGTCTTCGCGGTAGCCCAGGCCGCGGAACACGTCGAGCAGGCGCTTGCCGTCGCGCACATAGGGCAGCGTTGCCTGCAGCACGGGGAAGATCAGGTCGGCCCGGTCCAGCGCGCGCACGCTGACGGGGTCGAGGCCGCGTCCCACGTCGAGCAGGATGTAGTCGTACTGGCTGCGCGCCAGGGTCAGCAGACGGTCGATATGGTCGGCTTCGACATCGGCCGCATGGGCGGGGTCGTCGGCGGCTGCCAGCACGCTGTAGGCGGGCGTGATCTGGATCATGCTGGCGCTGAGCAGCGAAGCGTCGAGGCGCACGATCTGCTGCGACAGCTGCGACAGGGTGGTGGCCGGCTTGTGGTCCGAGACGAACAGGGCGGCGTCGCCGAACTGCAGGTTCAGGTCGAACAGCGCCACCTTGCGCTGCTCGCCGGCGGCCAGCGCGTAGCCGAGGTTGGCGGCGATGAAGGTGGCGCCGCTGCCGCCCTTGCACGAGACGAAGGCCAGTACCTGGCCCTTGCGCGTGACCTGTTTTTGCAGTTTTTCCTCGATGCGGCGCAAGGCGGCGCACAGGGCTGCGTCGTCGTCCGGCTGCAGCACTTCGCGCACGCCGGCGCGCATCGAGCGCAGCAGGAATTGCGGACTTTGCTGTGTACATTGCACGATGATGGCCAGGTTCGGATGGCGCCCGCCCAGCAGTTCCAGCTGTTCCAGCTCCGCCTCGCCCGTCTGCTCCTGCTCCAGCAGCAGCAAGTCCGGCGTGACGCCGTTGTCGAAGACATCCGGTATGCTCGCCAGCAGCGCGACGCGGTCGGCCGCGCTGCGTTCGCGCAGCAGGCGGGTGAGCCGCTTGAGCTGGGCTTCATTTTTCGAGACGATGACGATATTCACGTGGTACTCCTGGTAAAGGCGTTCAGTTGATCTGGAAGCCCAGGCTTTCGGCGTGCATGACCACCACCGAGGCAGGCACGGCGATATTGAGAAAACCGAACAGGCTGACCATCGGCGTATAGCTGACGTTGTCGATCGATACGCGCACGCTGTCGATGCAGCTGGCCGTGCGCGTGTTGTCGCCGCAGGCCGACAGGTTGTCGCCGGGATCGGTGGGCGGCGAGGTCACTTCGGCGCCGCTCTTGTTCAGGTAGCTGATGGTGATGTTGGCGGCCGTCAGTTCCGGGGCGGCCGGCAGGGCCGTGCCGCCGAACAGGGCCAGCGTCTTGACGGCGTCGGTCTGGTCGATCCAGCGCACCACGGCTTCGCGCGCGGCGCGGCGGCTCACTTCCTGCACCGTGTTGTACAGGTACAGCATGCGGCCGAATTCGAGGATGCCGAACAGCAGGGTGAAAAACAGCAGCGCCACCAGGGCGAATTCGACGGCGGCGGCGCCGTGCTGGCGGCCGGCCCGGGGTGCAAGCGGAAGGCGGTGGCGCATGGCGTTCTCCTTACAGCATGTAGCGCATGGTGGTGCGCGGCGACAGCGGCGTGGCATAGCTGCTGGCCGCGCCGATGACGAAGGGCAGGTACTGGCCCACCGACAGCGTGTAGTTGACGACTTCGACGCGGATGCCGCCCGGCGCCGTGCCATCGGTGCAGCTGCTGTCGTTGAAGCTCGCGTCCAGGCAGGTAACCGTCACGTTGGCCGTGGTGAAGCCGCTGATGCCGGCGCTGACGGCCGCATCGACCACCGTCTGCCTGGCCGCAGGCACGCCCTGCGAGGAGATGCTCGCCTTGGCCTTGACGGACATGTTGCGCGCGGCGTCGCGCGTGGCCTTGGTCAGCGCGTCGTAGTACCAGAAGGCGCGGCCGAAGCCGAAGATACCGGCCAGCAGGGTGACCAGCAGGGCCAGCACGATGCCGAATTCGACGGCGGCGCCGCCGCGCTGCCTGAGGGGGGGAAGGGGGATGCGCATGGCCGCCTCACTTGTAGAGTTTGATTTCGGAATTCGGCACGGGCTCGATCAGGCCCGCGAACTCGACGTCGAGGCGCGCGCCGCCGCTGAAATCGGCCTTCATCGTCATGAAGAATTTGCCGATGCCCACGGCATCCATGGAGCCGCACGAGGCCGGTCCCACGGGCGCCGTGCGGCAGTCGACCAGCACCACGTTGAGGATGCGCCGGTTGTTGCGGCCCGGATGGGCTGCCGAGGGCGCCTGGAACGTGGGGCCGCTGGTCTGGTTGTACGGCGAAGGCGGTGTACTGGCAGGAAAGCTTGCGCCGGGGCTGACGGGGTAGCTGGCCGTGTCGAAGTAGTTCGCCTTGGCGGTGCTGTACATGGGATTGGCATTGGCGTCCGCGACGCTGTAGGCCGTGCCGGCCTTGGCCGGGGTGGCGCCGTTGCTTTGGTAGGCGGGGCCGTAGGACCACAGCACGCCGTAGCCGGCGAACTGCGCCTGGGCCGCCGTCACGGGCGTCGTGAAGGTCGGCGGCAGGCGGTAGTTCGGCTTGTTGCCGGACAGGCTGACCGATTGCTGGCTGGGCAAGGTGCTGGCGCCCGGTTCCATCCAGCCGGTGGGCGGCGAGTTGGCGGCGCTGGCGACGCAGGGCGATCCGCCGCCCTTGCATGGATATTCCTTGATGTTGGTATCGGGCGGTGCCGTCGCGGGGTCGCACACGGAAGGCGAGGAATAATCGTCGAAGCGCGAATTGAGGGCGGCTGCGATCTTGCCGGCGCTCAAGCCTGTGTTCGTGTAGACCTTGCCCGAGCCGCTGCTGACGACGGCGCTGCTGCCCGTGCACATGAACGGCGCGGTGGAATTGGCGCTGGAATGCGAAGCGTCGCAGGCGCCAGGGGGCGCGTCGACGGGGTTGATCAGGTAGGGATCGGACGAGCCGCCCAGCGGATTGAGGCCGAACAGGTTGTAGGTGACGCCGCGGCGAAAGCCGAATTCCAGCAGTTCCGTCAGGCCCGTGCCGGCCGGTGCGGCCGGATACGTGTATTGCGCCGTCTTGTTGGCCGGATCGACGGCGCACACGCCGATCGGCGTGACGTCGTTGACGAAGCGGCCTGCCACGGCCACGCCCGAGGTGCTGGTGCTGGCGATGCCGGCGATGCCCATCAGGTAGGTGGCGAAGGTCTTGCTGCCCGTGTCGACGCGGATGAAGGTCTGGCCCTGGGGGCTGGTGCGGGCGCTGGCGCCGGACGACCATGGCCCGTCCGGGCTGGGGCCGAAGCTGATGTTGGCGGCCGTGATGGTCAGGGTGGTGGAAAAATCGTAGCGGTTCTTTTGCGCGATGGCGATGGCCTTCGTCTGCGCGTTGTCGATGCCGGTGGCGCTTTGATTGAGTTCCACGGCGCCTGCCAGCGCCGAGCTGTCGGCGCCGTTCTGCAGCTCCGTCTTGGCGATGTACAGGTGGCCCAGATCCAGCACCAGGCCGCCCATGGCAAACAGTACCACCAGGGTGAGCCCCAGCACGATGGCGATCGCGCCCTGCTGCTTGTCGTGCCTGCGGAATGCGGTGTTCATGGCTGTCTCCTGGTGGCCTGGGGGAAGTGCATCGCGGGACCGGCGCCTACTGGCGTCCGCCCACGCCGATGGTGAAGACATTCGGTTGCGGGTCCGGCGCCGCGAACGATTTCTGGTAGCGCTGGTAGGCGCTGGCGCCGGCCTTGCCGTCGATGCCGCTGACGGGGTTGGTATTGCGGTAGGCGTCCGGATACATGATCTGCTGGGCCTTGAGCAGGGCCACCGATTCGCCGAAGTGCGAATCGAGCACGGGCGTGGTGGTGGCGGTGCAGCCGGCCAGCAGCGACAGCAACGACAGCAGGGCGGCGCAAGGCAGGCAATGAGCGGTTTTCATGGTGTTCTCCTATTTGAGGTCGAAGCCGGCGGCAGGCTGGGGCGCGGCCGCTTGCGGCTGCATGGGGGCTGCTGGCGCTGCGGGGGCGGGCGCAGGGGCGCTGCCTTCCATTTTCCCCTGCATGAACATGTCGCCGCGCGTCGGCTGGATGTAGCCGTCGGTGGGCAGCTTGTAGTCGGCCGGCAGCGGCTTGACCAGGTGCGGCGTGATGATGAAGACCAGTTCCGAACGGTCCGTCTGGAAGTCCGTGCTGCGGAACAGGGCGCCCAGCACGGGCACTTCGCCCAGGCCCGGCAAGGCTTTGATATTGCTGGTCACGTTGTTCTTGATCAAGCCGCCGATGGCGAAGCTCTGGCCGTCGAACAGCTGCACCGTGGTGGTGGCGCGCCGCGTCGTAAACGAAGGCAGGACGGCGGTGGCCGAGATGCCGGTGGCGGTGATGCCGATGCCGTCCTTGTTCAGGTCCGACACTTCCGGCGCCACCTTCAGGTTGATGCGTCCCCCTTCGAGCACGGTGGGCGTGAATTTCACGGCCACGCCGAATTCCTTCTCTTCCAGCGTGATGGTGGGCACGCCGCCATTGTTGGTCTGGCTGACGGGGATGAAGATTTTGCCGCCGGCCAGGAAGCTCGCCTCCTGCCCGCTGATGGCCATGATGTTCGGTTCGGCCAGCACCTTGATCAGGCCATCGCGTTTTTGCGCGTCGAGGTTGAAGAAGTTGTTCTTGCTGGCGCCGCTCAAGCCGCTGGGATTGTTGCTGAGCAGGCTGGACAGCAGCGAATACGACCAGCTGCCGATGGTCTTGTTGATGCCCAGGCTGGCGCCCAGCTGGTCGACCAGCACCTTCGACACCTCGGCCACCTTCACTTCCAGCATTACCTGCTGCGGCGCGGCGATCGACAGCAGGTTGATCACGCGCGGCATGCCCGCATCGGGTGCAGGGGCTGGAGCGGCGGCGCCTGCGGCCGGCGCTGCGCCGGAGGTGGCGCCGCCGCTGCGGGTGCTGCGCTGCACATAGGCGTTGGCCAGCGACAGGGCCTGGTCGGCCTTGACGACATCGCTGACCATGCCCGACAGGATCAGCGTGTCGCCTGCCACCGTGACGTGGATCTTTTCGTTCGGCAGCAGCTCGGCCATGCGTGCCTGCAGGCTGCTGCTGTCGATGCCGACGGCCAGGTCGATGATGGTGGCGTCATTGCTCTTGTTCCACAGGATCAGGTTGGTGGTGCCGACGGAGCGCCCCAGCAGGTAGACCTCGGTGGGGTTGAGCAGGATCACGTCGGCGATGCGCGGATCGCCGACGGACATGCGGCTGGCGGCGAACGGCAGGCGCACCAGGGTCGACTTGCCTTCGGCCAGGCTCATTTGCGGCGCCATCTCGGTGCGGCCGGCGCGCGATTCGCTTTGCGGCGGCGTGGACTTGGGACGGACGGCGGCCCGGCTGCTCCTGGCGGCGCCCGTTTCGGCAGCGGCGGCGGTAGCGGCCGTGGCGGCGACTGGCTCGGCGTGCGCCCGGGGCGCCAGGGCGCCGATGGCGGCGATGGCAAGCGCTAGGCGCAGGCCCCGGATGCCGCTTGCTGTGCGATATGTACTCATGGCTAGGCTCCTCTGGTGCAGGTTAGAATTGTTGGGAGCTGCGTTCCAGCCCCTTGATGACATCGACGCGTGGACCGGCCTGTGGCGCAGCTGCGGCAGGACGGCGGCGAGGGAGCGGCTTGGCTTGCACCATGGCGGCGGGGGCTGCCATGGCGACTTTTTCATCGAGCAAACTGGACTTGGTGGCGCCTTCCGTGTTGACTGGCTTGTCCTCGACCTGGTTGCGCAGCACCAGCGACAGGGTGCCTACGCTGCGCGCCAGGTCGAGTTTTTCCGCCTGCTCCGGCGTCAGCTCCAGGGTCACGGCGTTGACCACCTTGGGCTTGGTGTCGTCGCGGCTCGATTCCTGGGCGATGGCCAGCACGAGGATGCGTTCGAGCACGATCTTGGAAATGTTCGGATCGCGGTCCGGCGTCTTGCGCGCCCCTTCGCCCTGGGTGTTGACGAGGATGTCGACGAAGTTGCCGGGCAGGGCGAAGCCGGCCACGCCCACCACATCGTTGACGCGCACGGTCATGGCGCGCTTGCCCTCGGCGACGACGGCCGACAGGCCGCCTTGCGTGCCGGGAGGCGCCAGCTTGCCTTCCATGATCGGTTCGCCGTGCTGGATGCTGGTGCGCGTGACGCGCGTTTCCAGCAGTTTCGGATCGTTGACGGCGCCTGGCGGCAGCGCGTTCGATGGCCAGTCCACCATGCGGACCATGTCGGGCGTGAGGCGCGCGCCCAGGCTGATGTCGACCTGGGCCACGGCCACCTTGTTGATGTTGCCCGAGGCTTGGGCATTGATCCAGCGCGCGGCCACGATGACCGCGGCGAACGCCAGGATGACCGCAATGGCCATCATCGTCAGAGCGCGTGCGTTTCTCATTTTGCTTCCCCTTTGTGCTGGACCGCTGCCGGTCCGTTATGTGTGCTTGCAAGGTCGTCATCGCTGCCGAAATAGTTTTTCCATGCCCACAGCAGCACTTCCGGATTCAGCTGCGCTGCGTGGTCTTCATAGCGCGCCTGGTCGCACACCTGCGCCAGGATGTCGCGCGGATAGCAGGCCAGCAAGGGCCGCTGGTACTGGCTGTGCAGGTGCAGCAGGTAGGTGTAGGAGGCTTCGTCGAAATTGATGCCCAGCTGGGCGCAGGTGCTGCGGAACACGGCCAGGTAGTGGTAGGCGCTCAGGGGGCCCACGTGGATCTTGTAGCCGATGCGGCGCAGGAACGAGTCGTCGGCCAGGTGCTGCGGCGCCAGGTTCGACGAGAACACGACGATGACGTCGAAGGGCACGGGGAATTTGTAGCCCGTGTGCAGCGACAGGTAATCGATATGCCGCGCCATCGGCACGATCCAGCGGTTCATCAGCTCCACGGGCGAGCAGCGCTGGCGGCCCAGGTCGTCGATGATGAAGATGCCGTTATTGGCCTTCAGGTGCGGCGGCGCCTGGTACAGGCGGTTACCCTGGTCGAATTGTAGGTCCAGCATGTCGAGCGTCAGCTCGCCGCCCGTCAGCACGGCGGGACGCTCGGCGCGCACCCAGCGTGGGTCGGGCGGCACGGAGCCGCCGTGCGACAGGGTGTGCAGCATGGGGTCGAGGAAGGGCAGCACTTCGCCGTCGACCATCACGGCATGAGGCAGGGCGATGGCGCCGCTGAGCAGGCCGTTCAGACGCTCGGCCAGGTAGCTCTTGCCGCTGCCGGCGGGGCCGTGGAAGAACAGGGCGCGCCCGGAATTCATGGCCGCGCCCAGCTGGTCGAGCACGGCCGAACTGGCCACCACGTCGCGAAATTCGCGCTGCACGTCGTCGCGGGTGACCTGCATGTCCGCCACGCTTTGCGCCAGCACCTGGTTGCTGTAGTCGGCCAGGGTGACGGGGGCGGGACCGCTGTAGGCATTGCGGCGCATGTATTCGGCGGCGCGCAGGCGGCCCTGGTCGCCCAGCAGGTAATACAGGTCGGCGTCGGTGCCGCTGCCGCCGTTGCGGCGTGCTTCGCACAGCTTTTCGGCGCGCATGAAGGTCAGCAGCGGTTCGAGTACGCCGGCGCCCAGTTTCACGTGCGTCGACAGGGCTGGCAGGCCGATCTGGCCGCGCAGGAAGAGTATCTTGACCAGCAGTTCGACCAGGAACAGGAAGGGCAATCCCGTTTCCTCGACCGTGCGTGGCGCGCGCTTGGCCGCCGGCTCGATGCCGCCGCCGTCGCTGCGTTCTGGATAGGTGTCAGGCATGATAGGTACTCCTCTTGCTTGGGTGGCCGGTTATCAGAAAATGAAGGGCAGCAGGCGGTACTTCACCTGCCGCATGTAGACGCGATAGCGCACGTCGGTGGACAGGAAGCGCTCTTCGCGCAGCAAACGCGCCACCAGCATCAGCATGGCCAGCACGTACACGACGCCGTTCATGGGCGAGGTATTGGCCAGCAGGTAGCCGCTCAGGGAAATCAGGTAGCTGGCATACAGCGGATGGCGCACCACGCGGTAGGCGCCGCCCGTCTTGATTTCGCGCTGCGCCGCCACCAGGCCGAAGCTGCGGTTCAGTGACAGCAGGCCGGCGATCTGCAGCAGGCTGCCGAGGGCCAGCAGGTAGCGCGCGCCGGGCCAGATGGCCATGTCGGCGGGCGAGAGCAGGAAGGGGGCGAAGGTGGCGCCGATGGCCAGCAGCCAGTCGCCCGCATCGGTGGAGACGCTGACGGGGGCCGAGCGCACGATGAAGAACAGGGCGGCGAGGGTTTCGGCGGCGCAGAACAGCAAATAGCTCCAGTCGCCGCCCTGCAGGAATCCCACCACGTGGGCACTGGCGAAGAAGGTCCACAGGCAAGCCATGGCGATGCTGGTGAACAGGCTGGCGTGGCGCGAGTGGCAGAGGGTGGCGAGGGTGTGCATGGTCGGGTCCTGTGGTGGCTGGTCGTCGGAGCGGCGCGTTTCAGCGCAGGCTCCACAGATGGTGGTATTGCAGGAACACTTGCAGCGCGGTGCCGCTGGCAATGGCGAAGGCGTAGGCCAGCTTGCCGGTGGCTGGCGGCGGTTCGGCGATCGTGGCGGCGCCGCCGGCAAGGCTGTGCAGCAGCGCGCCCAGCATCATGTGATAGGTGTTGCGCAGCACCAGGCGCAGGCGGCGACCCGCCAGCGCGGCGGCCAGGGCCAGCACTCCGCCGCACAGGAAGGTCAGCAGGGCCGCTTCCAGCACCGCATCGGGACCGAGGAAAGCGCCGCACATGGCCATCAATTTGACGTCGCCGGCGCCGAGGGCGCGCAGCAGGTACATGGGCAGCAGCAGGGCCAGTCCGGCGCCGGCGCCGGCCAGCGCCTGCAGCAGGCCCAGGCCGCCGAAGGAGGCGTCGAACAGGCCGTCGCCGGATGGCACGAAGCTGTTCAGGATCAGCCCAGCCAGCGTACCCCACAGCACCAGCAGGTTGGGGATGCGGCGCGTGCGCAGGTCGTGCCACAGCGCGGCGGCAAGCAGGGTGGCCAGCACGGCCAGGCACAGCAGCATGGGCAGGTGGGCGCTCATGATGTCAGTCCTCCCTTGCTCAGGCAGGGCGCCGTGGCCAGGTTCATGGCGGGGGCTGCGGCCTGGCTGCCCAGCATGCGCCCCACCAGGTGCCACACCAGCGCCGCGCCGGCCGCACCCACATAACCGTCGAGCGCATAGTGCCAGCCCAAGTGGATGGAGCCGAGCAGGATCAGCACGGCGAAGGCGGACAGGGCGAGCCCGGCGGCGCGGCTCACTTTCCAGCCCATGATCGCCATCAGCACGGCCGTGGCCACATGCATGCTGGGCATGGCGGAGATGCCCAGTTCGCCGTTCGTGCCCTTGCTTTGATAGCCTTGCCACAGCATGTCCTGCACTTGCAGGGCCCAGACGGGGACGTGCTGGTTGGCGTCATGCAGGTAGGCCATCAGCGGCGCATACGGGTCGCTGGCGTGCAGGTGGCCGTAGTAGCAGGGGCCGACCGAGGCAAACAGTACGGCCAGGATGCTGCCCAGGGCGATCCAGGTCAGCGCAAAGCTGAGCAGGAACTGCATGCGCAACAGGGGGCGGCGGGTATCGAGGATGAGCCAGTACAGGATGGCGTAGAACAGGAAGAACCAGAAGTGGTAACTGAAGTTGAGCAGGCCCGTGATGAGCGGGTGGCCCAGCAGCGGCTGCAGCCTTTCCCATGGGGCCTTGCCGCCATGCAGCGCCATGTCCCAGGCGGACAGGCTGGCATCCCAGGTGTACGGATGCAGGCGGGGGATGGCGGCCTTGAAGACGGTGAAGCTGGAGGCGAAGATGGGGATCAGCAGCATGGCCGGCAGCGCGTGCAGCAGGCGCTCGTTGCTCAGGTAGCGGCGCAGATCGTGGTACAGATAGTGGCACAGGCGGTGCGGGCGTTTCACCACCATGACATGGATGGTGTAGCCGCACAGGATGAAGACGGGGCCCGTGAGGATGGCCACGAGGAAGCCGGCCAGTACGTTGAGGGTGTCCGAGGCGCTGGGCAGGCCGCCGGCCAGCAGTGCCGCGGCGGCGGCATACAGCAGCACGATCAGCAGCAGGGCGCGGTGGGTGCGCAGCGAGGCGCGCAGGGTATTCATGACAGGGCCAGGACCACTTGGTCCTTGACGTAGACAAACAGCAGCTTGACCTGGTCACCGAGCAGGGTGATCGTGATCACCAGCACTGCCGCGATCAGGCCCGCCAGCAGCGCGTATTCGATCGCCGTGACGGCGGACTCGTCGGATAAACGGCTGAAGAGAGTTTTCACGATGGGCCTCTGATAGGTGAGCAGGGGGAAACTTGCCTGTGGCGTTGACCTGGCGGTAACCGGACTGGCGACGTGCCAGCCCGGAGTACCGTGTTCAGGCGGCAGCGGTATTGGCGGAGGTGAGCTTGGTGCCGATGGTGCTGAACGTTTTTTTCAGCTGCGTGCCGACGATGGTGACGGCAGCGATGATCACTACGGCAATCAGGGCAGCGATCAGGCCATACTCGATTGCGGTGACGCCATCTTCTTCGCGGATAAAGTTTTTGATGAGGTTCATGACAACTCCTGGTGGTGGTTAAGGTACAGCGGTGGGTAAAACGGCATGGCAGCGTTGCTTCCTGGCGCACTCATGGACTTTCGCCCAGTGCCAGCAGTCCGATGATGCAGACCACCGCCATGAGGGCCGCCACAAGTGCA
The DNA here is from genome assembly GCF_030397625.1 of Janthinobacterium sp. SUN026. Taxonomy (NCBI): domain Bacteria; kingdom Pseudomonadati; phylum Pseudomonadota; class Betaproteobacteria; order Burkholderiales; family Oxalobacteraceae; genus Janthinobacterium; species Janthinobacterium sp. SUN026. Next base: position 946,709 of record NZ_JAPQNU010000001.1, read on the forward strand.
TAGCGGTAGAACGCAGCCTTTTCCTTGCCCTGTAAATAGGTGATCAGGGCTGTCGGAAGAAACTTGTCAAAGCGCATGCTGTGCTCCGTGTTGTGGTGGGCCGCGCGGTGATTTGCACTCCGGTAAATCCACTATAGAAGTCAGTACCTTGATCTACATCAGAAGAACATCCTTTTATTGCGAGGAGGAACTGCTTGTTTTTTCCGTGACAATTGTCATGGTCGAGTTTGGCGTGCAGGGGCGAAGGGAGGCCATGCCGGTGGCTGGCGCAGGGAGGTGGCGGGGAAGGGCGTGCGCGGCCGTGCAGTGGCCGTGCGGGGGAACGGCGTCAGGCGCCGGGCGGCAATTGGCCCAGCTGGTGCTTGGTGGCGTAGGCGTACAGTTCCAGGCGGTTGTACACGCCCAGCTTGCGGTAGATCGACGTCAGGTGATTGCGCAAGGTGTGTTCGGAGATGAACAGCTGGTCCGCCAGCAGCTTGGCCGGCGTGCCGCTGCCGTGCACCAGCGCGGCGATGATCTTTCTTTCCTTGAGGGTCAGGCTGGCGACGGCGATGGCTTGTGCCGAGCCGCCGCCGGGCTGGGTCAGCTGCGTGAGCATGCGTCCCAGCATCGCGTGTTCCAGCCACAGTTCGCCCTGGTACACCTTTTCGATGGCTTTCAAGACCATTTCCGCCGGAGCGTCCTTGCTGACGATGCCGCGCGCGCCTTTCAGTACCGTCTGGTCCAGGATGGCCTGGTCGTGGCTGGCCGTCAGCACCAGCACGCGCGTGCTGCCGCACTGCGCCAGCGCGGGCAGGATGGCCAGCGAGCTGATGCCGCCCAGGTCCAGGTCCAGCACGATCACATCCGGTTGCAGCGCCTTCGCCTGCTCCAGCGCCTCGGCGCTGTCGGACGCCGTGGCGACCACGCGCATGCCCGAGTGCTCGCCGCCGATCAGCCGCTCCAGGCCCCACAGCATGGTCTTGTGATCGTCCACCAGCATGACGCTGATGACATGGCCGGCCGGAGGGATGTGGCGTAAGTCATTCATATGGGGATCTCGATCTGCACGGAGGTGTTGCCCAGCATGCCATGCGTGACGCGGGCGGTGCCGCCCAGGGCGGCGGCGCGCTCGGCCAGCGAGTCGGGCAGGAAGTCGGGGACGTGCGCGGCGGCGCATTCGTTGTCGATGCTGATGTGCAGCGCGCCCTGCACGCAGGTCAGCTTGACGGCGCCATGGCGCGCCGACGTATGCTTGCGGATATTGCTCATGCCTTCGTTGACGATCTGGAACACTTCGGCCGCCAGGCGGTCGTTGATGTGCAGGTCGCCTTCGATATGCAGGGCGATGTCGATGCCATAGAATTCGCGGATCTGCGTGGCCTGGCGGCGCAGCGCGACCAGCAGTTCCGGCTCGCTTTGCACTTGCCCATTCTTGAACGTGCGCGCATAGCTGCGCAGGTCGGTGATCACCTGGCCCGACATGATGATCAGCTTTTCCAGCTCGGGCAGCAGCGGGTTGCCCGGCGTGGCTTCGTTGCGCAGGGCGGCCAGGCCATGGCGCAAGCCGATATACGGCTGCACGGCCGTGTCATGCAAGTCGCGCGCGATCTTTTCGCGCTCGCGCGAAGCCGCCTGCGACGCCAGGCGGTCGAGCAGATCGATGTTTTCAATGACGGGGAACGCCTGCGCGCCGATATGGCTGAGAAACAGGGCGTCCGTCTTGCTCATGCTGGTGGCGGACACGATGAAGATGCGGCCCTTGCCGTTGCGCAAGGGCAGCGGCGCGCTGATGAAGGCGTGCGCTTCGAGCAGTTCGGCCAGGCGGCCGCCCGCCGCGTCGTCGTGCCGCAGCCAGCGCCCGCTGTCGGGCTCGAGCATGCGCGCGCCGCCTGACCATGGCAGCCAGCGGCCGGCGGGCTGGTTGTACAGGGCGATCTTGTCGTACGGGAAAGCGAGCAGGGGACTGGCCGCATCGTCGCTGAGGATCGAACTCGTATGCACGACGCCCGTGCCCGTATGAATTACGCTGCGCAGCGACCAGACCCGCGTGCCCTTGTCCTGCATGATCAGCAGGCAACTGCGGCCGTTGAAATAACTGCGGGTTTTTTCCAGCACCGAGGTGATGGTCTGGTCGACGCCGAAGCGCGGATTGGACAGCTGGCTGACATCGCGCAGCAGCGCCAGGTGGCTGCGCTGGGTGATGGCCGAGCCGCCCCAGTAGGCGATCATGTAGCCGAGCGCCAGCAGGAAGGTGGTGCGCAACAGCAGGCGCGACAGTTCCGCATCCGTTTCGCCGAACAGGGCGGTGGCGGCAAACAGGCCGGCCGAGGCCAGGGTGACGCGCGCACCTTCCTCGAAGCCCCGCTGGAACGACGAGGTCAGGATGGCAAAGAAAAAGAACAGGAAGAATAAATTGTTGTGGCTGCTGGTGGAAAACACGATCAGCGCATACCAGGCCACGTCCAGCCAGTACAGCAAGATATCCTGCGGCAGGCTGAGGCCCAGCAGGGTCAGCAAATAGAGCAGCAGGCTGTGCATGGTGTAGGCGGAAAAGATCAGCCAGGTGATCTTGCTCAGCTTGCCGGCGCTTTCGGGGTCGATGAACAGGGTCAGCAAGGTGGCGCTCGACAGCAGCAGGCGCATGCCGTTCACCATGGTCGTATCCATGCCGGCACCCGGCAAGCCGGATATGAGGGGAGGATCGAGATTCACAAGCGCTCCTGGCCATGTCCCGCATGGGTGGGCCATGCGCAGGGATAGATACCACAGATAAATTCTTGTTATTGTTGCTGCAATCAGTGACGAGTCTACGCACACGCCGTAAAGATGTCTACTGGAATCATTTGCCCTGCGTTGCTTTTTTTATAGCGGCTGCGCCATCACGCGGTTGCGCCCGGCGCCCTTGGCCTGGTACAGGGCGCGGTCGGCGGCGCCGATCAGGGCGGAGATGGCCAGCGGCTGCTGCGGGTACTGCGTGGCGATGCCGATGCTGACCGTGATGTACTTGACTTCATTGCCCGTCTTGGCATGCGGAATGCGCAGGTCGGCCGCATGCTGGCGGATCGCCTCGGCCATGCGCAGCGCCTGCGCCGCGTCCGTATCGGGCAGGATGGCGGCGAATTCTTCGCCGCCATAGCGGGCCAGCAAGTCGGTGGGGCGCTGCAGCATGGCGGCCAGCTCGGCCGCCACGCGGATCAGGCAATCATCGCCCTGCTGATGGCCGTAATGGTCGTTGTAATCCTTGAAATGGTCGATGTCGATCATCAGCAGCGACAGCGGGCTGCTGGTGCGCATGGCGCGCCGCACTTCCTTCTCGATCGCCACGTCGAAGTGGCGGCGGTTGGCGATGCCCGTCAAGCCGTCGGAAAAGGTTTGCGAGCGCAAGACCATGGTCTGTTCGCGCAGCAGCTTTTCGCGTCCCACGGCGATGGTGACGTCATTGATCTGGATCAGGCAGTGGCGCGGCGAATCGGGTAAATTGATCGGTGTGACGGCGATGGCTTGCTGCATGCGTTCCTCGGCGTCGTTGCCGCCCGTGGCCGCGCCATGCGTGTACAGCGCAAACGGCGCCTTGTGCAGGGTTTGCGACAGCAGCGACTGGAAATTGTCGCGCAGGGCCTGGGTGATGGCCGAATCGATGCGCTTGTGCCGCATTTCCGGGAAGACGGCGAAGAAATCCTGGCCCAGCACGGCGTCGGCCTGGCGGGCCGAGTGGCGCGCCATCCAGCTGTTCCACAGCACGATGCGGTGCTGTTCATCGAGCACGATGGCGCCCAGGTTCACGGCGCCGAGTATGCTCTCGAGCAGGGCGAGTCGATGTAATGCATCCGGCATGATCGTCACGCCTGTCCCAGGACCTTGGCCAGGTAGCGGCTGACCTGCTGTTTCAGGTCGTGCAGGGCGGACAGGTCGAGCACGAAGGCCACATAGCCATGGATCTGGTGCTTGGACAGCACGAAGTCGATATGCAGCATCAGCACGACGGCTTCGTCATCCTGGCCGCCGAACGAGGACAGGATTTCCGCACTGGTGCCCACGTGGTACAGGGGCAGCGAGCCATGCAGTTCGCTGTCGAACAGGTTGGCCAGGGTTCCGACGCAGGAGTTGAGGATGATGTTGCCGATCTCGCTCATCGCCTCCTGTTCCATCTCCGTCAGTTCCTGCAGCGGCATGGCGTCGCCCACCATCAGGCGCACGATTTCCAGGCTCTTGTCCTCGGGAAACATCAGGATGGCTTCGGTGGCGAAAGCGCCATCGTAATGCTGGCTGACGCCGCAGATGCGTTCGCCATCCTTCTTGCTGCCCAGCAAGGCGGCCGCGTCGGCACGGTTCAGGAAGGTGATCGACGGCACCGACATGGTGACTTCTTCATTCACGATCTCGCTCATGGCCGCCGCCGCATGGCCCACCCCGATGTTGAATATCTCTACCAGGGCATCATTCTCGAGTTCGGAAAGATTGACCATGCTCACAGTCCCAGTGATTCGATCAGCTGGTGGATGCGCGTTTCCGTGATCGGTTTTTCCATGAAGCCGACGCCCAGTTCGCTGGCGCGGTTGCGGGTGGCGTTCTGCACATTGGCCGTGACGAGAATGATGTGCGTCTGCGGGCACAGCGCGCGCAATTGTTCCGCCGCCGCGATGCCGCCCATGCCGGGCATGTTGACATCCAGTAGTATCAGCACAGGGGTGGCGGTCTTGACTTTTTCCAGGGCTTCCTCACCCGTCGCCGCCTCAATCACTTGCCAGTCGGCATGTTTGCTGAGGATGAACTGATGCGACATCAAACGTGAAACCCGGCTGTCATCGACAACAAGTACCTGTTTACTGTGATTCATGTGCTATTCCTGAAACGTCATATCGGTCAATCGTGCCATTTTCGCATATTTTAAAGGGCATAGAGTGTAAATGGACGCGCAATTGCCTTAGGGCAAGGTTTTCGCGCTTGCCTGTTGTATCGCGGCGCCTTGTCGGTCATGATGGCCGGCTGGCCGGGCTGGCAATCCGTTAAAATAGCGCCATTCCTCACTTTAGCCTGAATGCCATGACCCAAGACGAATTGAAGCAAGCCGTAGCCCGCGCCGCCATCGACTACGTAGTAAAAGGTGAAATCATCGGCGTCGGCACCGGTTCCACCGCCAATTTCTTCATCGATGAACTGGCCAAGATCAAGGACAGCATCAAAGGCACGGTCGCGTCGTCCGAAGCGACGGCCGCGCGCCTGGCCGGCCATGGCATTCCCGTCTTCGACTTGAACGATGTCGAGTCGATCGCCGTCTACATCGACGGCGCCGATGAAATCACGGCCAGCGGCGCCATGATCAAGGGCGGCGGCGCGGCATTGACGCGTGAAAAGATCGTTGCTTCCGTATCCAAACAGTTCGTCTGCATCGCCGACGGCTCCAAGCTGGTGGAAACCCTGGGCGCCTTCCCGCTGCCGGTGGAAGTGGTGCCGATGGCGCGCGCTGCCGTGTCGCGCCAGCTGGCCGCGCTGGGCGGCACGCCCCGCCTGCGCCTGAAGGCAGGCACCACCGAAGCGTTCATTACGGATAACGGCGGCGAGATCATCGACGTGCTGGGCTTGAAAATTGCCGACCCGGTGGCGCTGGAACAGCAGATCAACCAGATCGTCGGCGTCATCGCCGTCGGCCTGTTCGCCGTGCGCAGCGCCAACGTTTGCCTGCTGGGCATGCCGGAAGGCGTGCGTACCCTGGCGTACTAAGATGATAGCCGGCGTTCGCCGGCATAGATGTGTTAAACGGCGGCCCCTTGCGGGCCGCTTGTCATGTGTGCCTGGCGGTACACGGCCACGGTGCGCAGCAAGCCGCCGAGGAAGATGCCGCTGAAGCAGCCATAGGCGAGGCAGACAGGTACGATGAAGCTGGTCGCATGGGCATAGGCGGGGGCGATGGCCAGGGTCACGGCGACCGCATATTTCATGCAGAAAATGCTCATCATCAAGATCATGGGTACCCAGCTGCCGGGGCGCTGCACGCTGCCCCGTTCGGGAATGGCCACGATGGTGTCTGTCTTGGTCAGCGACCATGCCAGCACCGCGCCGGCCAGGGCGCCGGCGACCCAGGCGAACGGCGCCACGCCGGCCAAGCCGAAACTGCCATGCACGCCGCTCAGCGACAGGGCCAGCATGACCAGGGGAATGATGCACAGCTTGCGCAAGGTCACTTCGCGGGCTCGGCTGGCCAGCACGCCGCGGTAGACGAGAAAGCCCAGGATGGCCCAGACGTAGAGGGGAGTGTGGCTGAAGATTTGCTGCAACATGGTGTCCGCCTTGGTGTGAGGTTGTCGATGGACGTACTGTGCCAGCCGGCGGCGTGGGCGGCGAGCGGCTTGCGACGAAACGGGGAGGCGGTGCCGTGAAACGGCAGGGAAAGGCGTGAAACGAAGGCGTAACTGCCCGTGACATGGTCACGGGCAAGCGATACAGCTTATTCCGTAGGTGGAACGTAACCCATGGCTGCATCGGCGCCATCGCCGAAGAAATGCTTTTCCATCTGCGTGGCCAGGTATTTGCGGGCGCGCGCGTCGGCCAGGTTCAGGCGGTTTTCATTGACCAGCATGGTCTGGTGCTTGAGCCAGGCAGCCCACGCTTCCTTCGACACGGATTCGTAAATCTTCTTGCCCAGTTCGCCCGGGTACGGCGGGAAATCCAGTCCTTCGGCTTCCTTGTTGAGTTTGATGCAGTGGATCGTGCGGGCCATCTGTGCTCCTGAATCAGTGTAGAGATAAAGCGTGATTATAAGGCACTTTGCGCCTGCCCTCGCGGGGCCGTCGCGGCCTGGCGACAAGCCGTTTGCCGCGCCCTTGCGCTGGATCAAATTTGATCTGCGCCGCCCTAGCTAGTAAGATGCCTTATCGCGCCAGCCGCTGGCGGCGCCTCTTCCAACCAAGTAGTAATAATTAACCAATATGGAATCCCTATGACCTCAGTGAAAGTCCATGGCATCGATGTCAGCAATACAGGCAGCTTTGCGCTGTTTGGCGGCATCAACGTGCTCGAATCGCGCGATCTCGCCATGCGCGCTTGCGAAGAATACGTGCGCGTCACGCAAAAACTGGGCATTCCATATGTGTTCAAGGCCAGTTTCGACAAGGCCAACCGTTCATCGATCCATTCCTACCGCGGTCCGGGCCTGGAAGAAGGCATGCGCATCTTCCAGGACGTGAAGGCGGCGTTCGGCGTGCCCGTGATTACCGACGTGCATGAACCATGGCAGGCGCAGCAAGTGGCCGAAGTGGTGGACGTGCTGCAATTGCCCGCCTTCCTGGCGCGCCAGACGGACCTCGTCGTGGCCCTGGCGAAAACCGGTAAAGTGATCAACATCAAGAAGCCGCAATTCCTCAGCCCTGGGCAGATGGCCAATATCGTCGAGAAATTCAAGGAAGCGGGCAACGATCAACTGATCCTTTGCGACCGCGGCACCTGCCTCGGCTACGACAACCTGGTGGTCGACATGCTGGGCTTTGGCGTCATGAAGAAGACGTGCGACGACTTGCCGATCATCTTCGACGTCACGCATGCGCTGCAGCAACGCGACCCCGGCGGCGCCGCTTCGGGCGGCCGCCGCCAGCAAGTGGCGGATCTGGCTCGCGCCGGCCTGGCTGTCGGCATCGCCGGTTTGTTCCTGGAAGCCCACCCCGATCCCGACAACGCCCGCTGCGACGGTCCCAGCGCCTTGCCGCTGGACCAGCTGGAGCCGTTCCTGGCGCAATTGAAGGCGCTCGACGACCTGGTCAAGTCGTTTGCCCCGCTGAACATCAAGTAATGATGTTTCAGTAAAGAAAAAGCCCGGCATGCCGGGCTTTTTCAGTTTTACAGTGTCTTGATGAGAACCTGGGATTTACGTTGCCAGTTATACATATGCTGGCGGTCCTTAGGCAAATCGTCGACCGTGGCCGGCACGAAGCCCCGTTTCTTGAACCAGTGCGAGGTGCGCGTGGTCAGCACGAACAGCTTGTTCAGGCCGGCGGCGCGCGCGCGGTTTTCCATGTGTTTCAGGATGCGTTCGCCGTCGCCCTGGGCTTGCACTTCCGGGTTGACCGTCAAACATGCCATTTCTGCCATCTTTTGCGCGGGGAACGGGTACAGGGCGGCGCAGCCGAAGATCACGCCGTCATGTTCGATGACGGAGAAATAATCGATTTCGCGCTCGATCAGCTCGCGGCCCCGCTTCACCAAAGTGCCGTCCGCTTCCAGCGGTTCGATCAGTTTGATGATGCCGCCCACGTCTTCGATGGTGGCCTGGCGCAAGCTTTCCAGGTTTTCATGGCTGATCATGGTGCCCACGCCATCATGGGTAAACAATTCCAGCAGGGCGGAACCATCCATCGAGAACGGCACGATGTGCGAGCGCTCGACGCCGTTGTGGCATGCTTTGACGCAATGTTTCAAATAAAACGCCGTGGCATCGGGCAAGAAGCCCGCCATCAGCACGGCTTCGGCCTGGTGCGATGACAGTTCGCGGATTTCCACGCCCGTCGCGTCTTCCATCATCGGTGTTTCCGTGATGAAAATCAGCTTGTCCGCGTGCAGGGCGATGGCGGCGCTGCAGGCCACGTCTTCCATGGTCAGGTTGAACGCTTCGCCCGTGGGCGAGAAACCCAGCGGCGACAGCAGCACCAGGCCGTCCGAACCGAGGATGGAATGGATGGTTTCGGCGTCGACCTTGCGCGTGATGCCCGTCAGTTCCAGGTCCACGCCATCGATCACGCCCAGCGGGCGCGCCGTGATGAAGTTGCCGGAAATGATACGGATGGCCGCATGCGACATGGGCGTGTTCGGCAAGCCCTGGCTGAACGCGGCCTCGATATCGAGGCGCAGCTCGCCGGCGGCTTCCTTCGCGCATTCCAGCGCGGCAATATCCGTGATGCGCACGCCGTTGTGGAAGCGGCCTTCGACGTTACGCAGGGCCAGTTGTTCCGCCACCTGCGGCCGCGAGCCGTAGACGACGGTGACATTGATGTCCAGCGCATGCAGCAGGGACAAATCATGGGCCAGCACCTGCAGCGCCCCGGCGCTGACGAGTTCACCGGGGAAGGCGACCACGAAGGTCTTGCCGCGAAAGGCGTGGATGTAGGGCGCGACTGAGCGCAGCCATTGGACGAATTGGGTAGGGTTTTCCATTAAGCGCATTATAATTCGCTGCGCGATGTGCGCGCTTAAAATACCTGTAAAAAACAATGTCTTCAGCCAGCAATAAGTCTTCCCCTCCTTCCACCGTTGCAAATGTGCCCGCCAGCGGGGATGTTTCCGCGTCTGCCTCCACGCCTGCGCAGGGCCGCCCACGCCCGCCCGTGAGCCAGCAACGGCAGCAAGCGCCGCGCGCGGAACAGCAGAAACAGCAACAGCAGCAGCGATCGGGAGAGGGCAAGCCCCAGGCCGCGCGTCCGCCGCGCGAGGGGCAGGAAAGCCGCGAAGCCCGCGATGCGGCCCGCGCCGCGCGCGAGGCGGAAAAGGCTTTCCGCAACCCGCTGCCACCGATCACGTATCCGGAAGACTTGCCCGTCTCGGGCCGGCGCGAAGAAATCGCCAAGGCCTTGATGGAAAACCAGGTGATCATCGTCTCGGGCGAGACGGGTTCCGGCAAGACGACCCAATTGCCGAAGATTTGCCTGGAACTGGGACGCGGACAGAAGGGCTTGATCGGCCACACGCAGCCGCGCCGTATCGCCGCCTCGTCGACGGCCAAGCGCATCGCGCAGGAACTGGGCACGCCGCTGGGCGAAACCGTGGGTTTCAAGGTGCGCTTTGCCGACACCTTGACGAAGGGCGCGTCCGTCAAGCTGATGACGGACGGTATCTTGCTGGCCGAGACGCAGACCGACCCGTTGTTGAAAAATTACGACACCATCATCATCGATGAAGCGCACGAACGCAGCCTGAACATCGACTTCCTGCTCGGTTACCTGAAACAGCTGCTGCCGCGCCGGCCCGACCTGAAAATCATCATCACCTCGGCGACCATCGACGCGGAACGCTTCGCGCGCCATTTCGGCACGCCGGAAAAGCCGGCGCCCGTGATCGAAGTGTCGGGCCGCCTGTACCAGGTGGAAGTGCGCTACCGTCCCGTGGAGCGCGAACAGGTGGCCATGCCGGGTGCCGGCGCGGGTAGTAGCGGCGCCGACAAGCCGGGGCAGAGGACGGCCGCCGCGCGCGAAAAGCGCGACTTGATGGATGCCGTCGTCGATGGCGTGGAAGAGCTGTGCCGCATCGGCTCGGGCGACGTGCTGGTGTTCTTGCCGGGCGAGCGCGAAATCCGCGACTGCGCCGAAGCGCTGCGCAAGCACCACCCGCCGCACGTGGAAATTTTACCCCTGTTCGCCCGCCTGTCGGCCGAAGAGCAGGAGCGCGTGTTTAAAACCAGTAATGCGCGCCGCATCGTGCTGGCCACCAACGTGGCGGAAACGTCGCTGACGGTGCCCGGCATCCGCTACGTGGTCGACGCGGGCCTGGCGCGGGTGAAGCGTTACAGCTACCGCAACAAGGTCGAGCAGCTGCAAGTCGAGCCGATCGCCCAGTCGGCCGCCAACCAGCGCGCCGGGCGTTGCGGCCGCGTGGCCGACGGCGTCTGCATCCGCCTGTACGAAGAGCAGGATTATCTGCTGCGCCCGAAATTCACGGAACCGGAAATCCTGCGCTCCTCGCTGGCGGCCGTCATCCTGCGCATGAAGTCATTGCACCTGACGGACGTGGAAACCTTCCCCTTCATCGAGCCGCCGCTGGCGCGCGCGGTGGCCGACGGCTATCAACTGCTGCAAGAACTGGGCGCCGTCGATGAAGTCAATAAACTCACGCCGCTGGGCAACAAGCTGGCCAAGCTGCCGCTGGACCCGCGCGTGGGCCGCATGATCCTGGCCGCGCTCGACAACGCCTGCCTGACGGAAGTGCTGATCGTCGCCTCGGCCCTGTCCGTGCAAGACCCGCGCGACCGCCCGATGGAACACCAGCAGGCGGCCGACGAGGCGCACAAGAAATTTGCCGACGAAAAATCGGAATTCCTCAGCTATCTGAAAATCTGGCGTTGGTTCGAGTCCGCCATCGAGCACAAGAAAACCAACCGCCAGTTGCAAGACAATTGCCGCACGAATTTCCTGTCGCAGATGCGCTTGCGCGAATGGCGCGACGTGCACTCGCAGTTGTTGACCATCGTCAAGGAACAGGGCTGGCGCCTGAACGAAGCACCGGCCACCTATGATAATCTGCACATGGCCTTGCTGACCGGCTTGCTGGGCAATATCGGCTTCAAGGGCGAGGACGAGCCGGGCGCGGGCTACCTGGGCGCGCGCGGCATCAAGTTCCATATCTGGCCTGGTTCCTCGCTGCTGAAAAAGCCGGGCAAGTGGATCATGGCGGCCGAACTGGTCGACACGACGCGCCTGTACGCGCGCTGCGTGGCGCAGATCCAGCCCGAGTGGCTGGAAAAGGTGGGCGAGCACCTGCTGAAGAAATCGTGGGGCGAGCCGCGCTGGGAAAAACGCTCGGCGCAGGTGACGGCGTCCGAACGGGCTACTCTTTATGGCCTGGTGGTGTACAGCCAGCGGCGCATCAATTACGGCAATTTCAACTTGCCGGAAGCGCGCGAAATCTTCATCCGCGATGCGCTCGTGGGCGGCGACTTCGACACGCGCGCGCCATTCTTTGCGCACAATCATAAACTGATCAAGGACATCGAAAACCTCGAGCACAAATCGCGCCGCCTGGACGTGCTGGTCGACGATGAACTGATCGCCGCCTTCTACGACAAGCTGCTGCCGGCGGACGTGTGCAATGGCGCCGGTTTCGAGAAATGGCATAAAGAGGCCATACGCGACAACCCGAAGCTGCTGTACCTGAACCGCGAAGAGCTGATGCGCCACGAGGCGGCCGGCGTGACCACCGACCTGTTCCCGAAAACCATGTCCGTGACGGGCCTGGAAATGGGCCTCACGTACCACTTCGAGCCGGGCAGCGTGCGCGATGGCGTGACGTTGTCGGTACCCCTGTATGCGCTGAACCAGTTGCCGCGCGAACGCTGCGAATGGCTGGTGCCGGGCATGCTGAAGGAAAAAGTGCATCTGCTGCTCAAATCGCTGCCGCAAAAGCTGCGCCGCCACTGCGTGCCGCTGCCCGACTATGCGGCGAAATTCTGCGAGCGCGTGCACGAGGCTGGCGTGTTCGGCCGCGGCGATCTTGTAGACGCCATCATCCTCGACATCCGCACGCAGATCACGATCAATGTGCTGACGACGGATTTCAAGCCGGAAACCTTGCCTGCCCATCACTTCATGAATTTCAAGGTGATCGACGAGCACGGCCGCCAGCTGGACATGGGCCGCAACCTGGCCACTTTGCAAGCGGAATTCGGCGGCCAGGCGCGCCAGAGTTTCCAGAAACTGGCCGAAGTGTCGGGCGTGTCCGGCACGGGCACGCCCGGTGCCAAGGTGGCGGGCGCGCAAGTGGCGTCGCGGCTGCAGGCGCAAGCGCAGGGTGCCGCTGCTGCCGCTGGCAAGGGCGGCGCGCCGGCCAAGGGCGCAGCCGCTGCTGCGGCGCCGGCATCAGGCAATGCCACCGTTTCGCAGCACATGGGCTTGACGGGCTGGACCTTTGGCGAATTGCCGGAGTTGCTCGAAATCGTGCAAGGCAAGCTGACCCTGATCGGCTTCCCCGCGCTGGTCGACAAGGGCACGCATTGCGACCTGGAAGTGTTCGACGACCCGACGGTGGCCGCCCGCACGCACAAGGTGGGGTTGCGCCGCCTGTTCGCGCTGCAAATGAAGGAACAGATCAAGTACGTCGAGAAAAGCATCCCCGGTTTGCAGCAGATGGGCATGCAATTCATGGCCCTCGGTTCGCAGGAAGAGTTGCGCGAGCAAATCATCAACAAGGCGCTCGATATTGCTTGCCTGCAAGATCCGCTGCCGCTGGACGCCGCCTCGTTCGCCAAGCGCCAGGCGGAAGGCAAGTCGCGCCTGGTCTTGCTGGTCAATGAAATCGCCCGTTTGCTGTCGCAAGTGCTGACGGAATTCCACGGCTTGCCCAAGCGCCTGCAGAATATTCCTGCGGCGGCGGCCACCGATATCCAGTCGCAGCTGCAGGGACTCGTGCATAAGCGTTTCCTGACGGAAAACGAGTACACGCAGCTGGCGCACTTCCCCCGTTACTTAAAAGCGATCAATGTGCGCCTGGAAAAGCTGCGCGCCGACCCAGCGCGCGACACCAAGTTGATGGCCGAGTGGCAATCGGCGGCCGCGCCGTATTTGCGCCAGGCCAAGGACCGCCAGGCTGGCAAGAACACGGACCCGAAACTGGTCGACTTCCGCTGGATGCTGGAAGAGCTGCGCGTGTCGCTGTTCGCGCAGGAATTGCGCACGCCGATGCCTGTTTCGGCCAAGCGCCTGCAAAAGGTATGGGAGTCCATGCAGCGCTAGGTTTTTTTGCCTTCGGCCCACGCGTAGGCCGCATGACGCGGTTTTACCGCTAGTCCGGCCGGCGTTGATCCTGCTCATCATCGCCGAGCGATGAGCGCGAGCCACCCTGGCTGCTGCCCGTGCCGGCGCGGCTGCCGCTCATGGAGGTGCCGGACATGCTGCCTTCGCTGCCCGATTGCAGGCTGGCGCTGCCGCGCAGGTCGCTGCCCGATGGCATGCGGCTGCCTGCCATGGCGCCGCTGCCGTAGCGCGTGCCGCTGCCATAGAAGGCTTCCATCTGCTGGTTCCACGCTTCGCTGCCCATGTCGGGCCAGTTGTTCTTGTCGAAGCCGGGGGCGTCTTTCAGCAAGTCTTTGTCCACGTTGAGCAGGAAGCGCTTGTTGACGGTGTCCAGGGTCAGGCGTTCCCAGGGCACGGCAAACAGCTTGTCGCCCATGCCCAGGATGCCGCCGAAGGACAGCACGGCATAGGCGATCTGGCCCGTGCGCATGTCGAGCATGATTTCCTTGATGTCGCCCAGCTCCTCGTCGTTGTGATTGTAGACATCGTCGCCGAGCAGGGTATCTGCCCCCATCAGTGCCGGCCCCGGGCCGTCGTGGTTGCGGTACATGCCCAGGATGTCGCGGTCCAGATAGCTCATGGTGTTCTCTCCTCTGGTGAAGTGCGGATCGAACATCCAGATTAAGCATGCGCACGAGGTCGCGCTTGATCTGCCTCAATCGTGCTAGCGGCACTTTTATCCGTGTGCAAACGTACGGTGTTGCCAGACAATTGCGGTACTCTATGCATTCTACGGAGGAGGCCGCACATGCTGACGATGCAACGATGCAGTGGGATGAACTTGCGGTACGCTCCACCACGCCATGCGCGCCGCTTGCCATGGTAAAGCCCGCCACCAAATGGCTGCGCGGGCTGCTGCGCGCCGGTAAGGCGCAGCAGCGCACGGCCAGCAAGCTGGCCAAGGTGCTGTTCGGGCCCGTGCCGGCCAAGCCCAAGGCCAAAGCCCGCAGCAAGGTCGTGGCCAAGACCACGCAGGCGAGCCACAAGCCGCGCGCCAGGCCCGCCAGCGACGCGTTGCCCGCCCTGGCGCCCTTCGCCACGCCCCTGTCGCCACCGCGCGTGCGCAAGCGAACGGCGCCCCCGCCGGGCAAGTGGCTGGCCGCCCACTATGCGCCGTTGCCGGAACTGGGGCAGTTGCCGGGCCGGCGCCTGCCATATTTCCTGTACCTGCCCGAGAAGGCGCCGAGCGCCGCCATGCGCAGCCGGGGCCGGCCGCTGCTGGTGATGCTGCACGGCTGCGAGCAGAGCGCCACGCAGTTTGCCGAAGGCACGCGCATGAACCGCCTGGCCGAGCGCAAGGGCTATGCCGTGCTGTATCCGCAGCAATCGCTGCGCTCGCATGCGCGCCGCTGCTGGAAGTGGTACGACAAGCTGACGCAGGACGGCGGCGGCGACGTGCGCCTGATCGTCGGCGCCATCGAGCAGGTGGCGGCCCGCTATGCGATCGACCGCGCGCGCATCTATATCTGCGGCATTTCCGCCGGCGCCGGCATGGCGCATATCGTGGCCCTGAACCATCCGCAGCTGTTCGCCGCGCTGGGCCTGCATTCCGGGCCCGTGTTTGGCGCCGGGCATAACCTGATCGGCGCGCTGGGCGTGATGCAGCATGGCGCGGCCGCCCGCGCCGACGCGGCCATCGATGAAGTGCTGGCGCGCCAGCCCGCGTTTCCCCGCCTGCCCACCATCCTGCTGCAAGGGCTGGCCGACAAGGTGGTGCGGCCCATTAACCAGACGCAGCTGGTGCGCCAGAGCGTGCGCGTCAACCGCTTGCCGGTCGATACCGTGGTGACGGCGCAGCGCCTGCCTGGCGGCGCGGCGGGCGGGCGCAATCCGGCCCATGCGTATGGGCTGCACGATTATCAGGTGGGCAAGCAGGTGCTGCTGCGCGTGGCACAGGTCGAGCACCTCGAGCACGCCTGGAGCGGCGGCGACGCCAGCCTGCCGTTCAACGACAAGGCCAAGCCCGACGCCAGCAAGATGCTGCTCGATTTCTTCGCCAGCCACCGCCGCCGATAAGCTGCCGTGCCGCGCGCCGCAACGGTGCGCAGGCACTGGTACGCATCGCTTTCCTTTCTCCCGCAGGACCGCTGCCGCGCGCCGGCGCGCTGGCCGCGCCCTTTCCGGTGCCGATTTTCAATGCTGCAGCAGCAGGGATTTTTCTAAAGTGGTATTGCTGCGGTATTTAAAAATCACAAAAACAGGCGCTAAAAATACTAACTGGTATACAATTGGTACACGTTTTCAGTGAAGCCGTGTCCGCCGTCCCATGCCCCGACAGCCGGTACGCACTGACGGCAGCCACCCACGTTACGGAACGCGCCATGTCCATCAAGTCCAAGCAGTTGCTGTGGTTTTTTGCGTTTTTCCTCGTCTTTGAACTGAATATCTATCTGTCGAACGACATGATCATGCCGGCCATGCTGGGCATCGTCGGCGAGTTCCAGGCGGAGGCGAAATTCGTCCCCTTGTCCCTGAGCCTGTATCTGCTGGGCGGCAGTTCCCTGCAGATATTCCTGGGGCCCCTGGCCGACGCCATCGGCAAGCGCAAGCTCGTGTTGACCGGCAATACCTTGTTCCTGCTGGCCACCCTGGCGGTGCCATTGACCGCTTCGATCGAGCAATTTCTCGTCGCGCGTTTCATCCAGGGCATGGGCTGCTGCTTCATCTTCGTCGGCTATGCCATGATCCATGAACTGTTCGACGACATGGCGGCCGTCAAGCTGAGCAGCATTCTGTCGAGCACCACCATTCTCGCGCCCCTGGCCGGTCCCATCCTCGGCAGCGCCATCATCAGCCGGCTGGACTGGCGCTACGTGTTTTTCCTCTCCGGCCTGCTGGCGCTGCTGTCCTTGCTGGGCCTGTTCAAGACCATGCCGCGCACGCCGGCGCCGGTCGCTCGGCTGGACCTGGCTGCCATCGCGCGCAGCTATGGCGCCATTTTCAGCAACCGGCGCTTCATGTTCGGCATGTTCACGGCCGGGCTGGCCACCGTGCCCCTGACGGCCTGGATCGGCTTTTCACCCCTCTTCGTGCTGCAGGAAATGGGCGCCTCCTACGCCACGTATATCGCCCTGCAATGCGTGATCTTGTCCGGCTTTGTGCTCAGCAGCATCGCCATCCAGCGCCTGCGCCAGGATTTCCCCCTCGTGTCCCTGTTGCGCCTGGGCGGGCTGATCGCGGCCGCCGGCATGCTGGGCGCCGGCGCGGGCCGCCACCACGTCGACGTGTTTGCGGCCTGCATGTTTGTCTATTCCATCGGTTTCGGCCTGTTCAACGGCGCCCTGATCCGCAGCGCGCTCACGGCCAGCAAGGAATCGATGACCTTGACGACGGCCGCCATGAGCTTGCTGTACTGCATTTATCTGTCCGCCTGGCTGCAGCTGTACAACGTGCTGTGCCAGCGCTTCGGCTATGCGCTGGAAACGTATGCGCTGCTGAATATCCCCGTCATCGTGGTCATCACGGCCTGCCTGCTGCTGTTTACACGGGGCATGGCGGGGCGCCGGGAAAGCGAGGTGCTGCTCGCCCGGCACTGATGGCGCAACGATGCGCATGTTGTCGACCTTGTTTTATCTCCTGCGACGTTTATTGACACTCTCCTGCGGAAAATGGTGCGCCCATGAAAATAGATGACCTGGCCTCGAAACACGATCAAGCAAAGATTTTCAACCTGGAATACGAGTTTCGCATCAACCGGCTGAAACTCGATTACATCACCCTGGCCGATGTCAGGCCGGCTGGCAGCAACCTGGAGCAATTGGCCGCGGAGCACCAGGCGGGCATCGCGGCCCTGCGCAGCTTCGTCGCCCTGAACTTCAACCATTTCAATGCGGCAAGCTGTTCCTCGCTCAGCTGCATTCCCACGCGCGCGCTCGGCGAGGACGAGCGCTACCTGCACCGCATCTGGATGGGCGGACCCTTGCCGGCCATCGCCTGCGAGGCGATCCAGCAGTGGGGCGCGGCGCTCGACGACGTGCGCTGCAACGGCGGCGCGCCGTATGTTTCCATCCTGTGGGTGTGGGACGCGCAGCAACTGCGCGATGACGAGCGCTTCAGCCCCACGGGCGGCGCCGGGCGCTACACGATAGGCCGCTACGACATCGGCGGCACGACCCTGCATATCAATTCGCTGCGCGCGCTGGCGCTGGACTTCGCGCCGGCCCGCTTCGATATCCTCGATACCCTGCATACGCAGCGCTATTTCGCCACCTTGTCCGATTATTTCCGCATCCTCATCATGTGCGAATACGGCGGCCTGTATATGGATGTCGATACGATCCCGCACAATCCGGCGACGATTTTCCTGATGAAGCCGGAAGTGCCCGATTATTTCCAGCGCAAGGATGATGACAGCGAAGAGCGCCGGCATGTCAGTTGGATGAATTTGTTTCTCGATGAAACGGGCATGCTGATCGCCAAGAAGAACGATGCGGCGCTGCGTGTGATCCAGCGCAATGTGAACCGCGCGTATGCGGATATCGACCAGCAGATTCCCCGTTCCTGCCCACAATTCGAGGCGCGGCTGTTCGGCCAGTTTTATGCCGAATGGAAGAAAAACCTGGGCGTGACCCTGCTCAGCCATGCCGAGTTTTACCAGCGCTATTGCGTGCTGTATGACGGCGCGCGGGAAGCGGTGGCGGGTGGCATCCGCGGCATGCGCCTGCTGGACGATATCATTACCGACATGCACATCCCCTTGAGCGACGAGGAACGGCGCGCGTATGCGCGCTGCGTGGCGCGGCTCGACGAAATCGGCTGGCAACTCGACGATCCTTTGATCTTGCCCAATATCGTCGACGTGTTCGATATCGAGGAAGTGCCGCGCATGGCGTATGCTGCCCAATTGCGGGCGGACATCGAGCATTTTCACTATTACTCGGTGCTGTCGGACGATCCGCAGCTCGATCGCGTGAATGACGTTTTTTGCCGCTACCTGCTGGCCCATCGTTCGCAGCATATTGCCGGCGGCAACTTCTGGCGCCCCACCGTGGGCCGCCACGGCAGCCGCATGCCAACCGCCGGCGATGCCCTCCCGCCAAGTGACGAAGTTCAGGCTCAGGCGGGCCTGCTGTCGCATGCGCCGCTCACGCTGGTGCCGGGAGAACTGCTGGGCGACGAGGCGAAGAACCGCATGGCCAAATTGCTGTTTGCCACCAGTTACCTGGAATATTGTTCGTTCGGCAATAAACTCAATCTGCAGTTCGTCGAATTGCAGCGGCGGCAGAACATCGACCCCTACCTGGCGCACATCCACGGCCTGCATGACGAGGACGGGCGTTTCATCGGCTTCTTTACGGCCGCGACGATGGACGAGTTCCAGGCTTGCGGCGCCGTCTCGTATTACCGAGATGACATGAAGGCGCTCGACGATGCGTATGACGCCTTCGTGCTCGCGCATGCGCGCGCCGACGACTGTTTCGTCAGCAGCTTGGCCATCGACGAAAAATACCGGGGCCAGGGTTTATTCAGGCAGATGTTCCACGAAATCCGCGACCTGTCCAGCCGCAAGGGCTGCGCGCGCATCACCTTGACGGTGTGGGAAAAGAGCGAAGCGCTGCAAGTGTATCTGCACAAGGGTTTTCGCAGCGTGGGCACGTTCGACTATGCCTACAGCCTGTTCTATGACCGGCTGCATTTCCTCGTGTATGAAGGAAACTGAGGAAGGTAACTGAGGAGGGAGAACGAGGGAGAACAGGGGCGGCCGGCAGCCGCCCCGTGTAGTGTCTTACAGGGCCAGGAAGGCCAGGCCCGCCACGGCCGTCGGCAGCAGGGCGCCCGCCAGCAGGCCGACGGCGCCGATCGATTCATCCTTGAAGCCGCGGCGCAGCAGGGCCACGCCGGCCGGGTTCGGCGCATTGGCGATGACGGTCAGGCCGCCGCCGGCCACGGCGCCGGCCATCAGCATGTATTTCGCTTCGTCCGTCATGCCGACGATCAGCGAACCGAGGTAGGTGAGGGCCGCATTGTCGGTAATCGCCGTCAAGCCCAGGGCGCCGAAGAACAGGGCCAGCGGTTTCAGGCTCGAAACGATGGGCTGCAGCCACCATTGCTGCATGCCGCCCAGCACCACCAGGCCGCCCAGGAAGAAGCCGACCAGCAAGCCTTCCTTGAGGATCAGCGGGCTTTGATAGCGCTCATACGCCTGCACGAAGCCGAGGAAGAACAGGAACAGGCCGATGAACAGCACGGGATGGTGCGCCAGGGTGACGACGCCGGCCAGCACGATCATGTGCACCAGGCTGACGGCCAGCGGCACTTTCGGCGCTTCCACTTCACCGGCCTTCGGCTTGATGTCGGAGGTGTTGCTATGCAGATATTTGCGCAGCAATATGCTCACGCCCGTGGCGTTGACCAGCACGGCGATGGCGGCCTTCCAGCCGAAATGGGTGGCCATGTAGGCGCTGTCCCAGTTCCACGTGGTGGCCACCATCAGCACGGGCGGCGCCGCGTACGAGGTGAGGGTGCCGCCGATGGAAACGTTGACGAAGAGCACACCCAGCGCGCCGTATTTCAGCCATTCAGGGATGCCCGGGCGGAAGATTTGCGGCGCCAGCATCAGCGCGGCCAGGGTCATCGCGGCCGGTTCCGTGATCAGGGAGCCCGTCAGGGGCACGAGCGCCAGGCCCAGCCAGACGAGGGCCAGTTCCGTGCGCAGCGGCATCACGCGCGCCACGCCTTTCAACAGGCGCTGCACGGCGTCGAGCACGGGGCGCGAGGCGGCCACGACCATGACGACAAAGACGAACAGCGGCTCCGTGTAATGGCGCGACTCGGCATACTCGATGGCCGCATCGCCGCCCGAGACAAAGGCCATGATGATGATCAAAATGAAGGCCCAGAAGCCGAACACGACTTCCACTTCGCCCAGCAAATGCAGCAAGCCCGCATGGCGGGGATGGCGCCGCGATAATGTTTCAAACGACTTGGCGGCGAAGGTGTGGATGAGCGCGAGGCCGAAGACGATGGCGCTGATGAGTTGGATGGTGGTCAAATGCGTTTCCTTATGGACGGAGGAAGCCGCCCGGTGCATTGCCGAGCGGTAAGGAGAGTGCTTATGGTACAGCAATCGATGTGAAAAACGGTGTTTTTCGGACGTCGCGGGACGGCCCCCGGATGGGGATGCGCAGATATGCCTTGCCAAAAGGGGGACTGGATAGTACTGTATATGCATACAGTATTCATCTTCATATTCAATTATGCAACATTCCCAATTGATGGCCTCGCCGGAAGCCTTGCACCCGTCCCTGTGGCGCGCATCGCAGCTTGGGCAGGGCGCCACGCGCTGCCTGGACACGGGCTTTGTCGCCCTGTCCGCGCAGCTGCCCGGCGGCGGCTGGCCCTGCGGCAGCCTCATCGATCTGCTGGTGCAGCAGCCGGGCAGCGGCGAAGTGCGGCTGCTGGCGCCCGCGCTGGCGCAGCTGCCGGGCTTGCCCATCGTGCTGCTGCAGCCGCCCCACCCGCCGCAGGCGCTGGCCCTGGCCGCGCAGGGGCTGGCGCCGTCGCAACTGCTGTGGCTGAAGAGCGCCGGCAGCAAGGATGCCCTGTGGGCGGCGGAAAACATCTTGCGTAGCGGCACGTGCGGCGCCTTGCTGTTCTGGCAGCCGCACGTGCGCGCCGACAGCCTGCGCCGCCTGCACCTGGCCGCGCAGTCCGGCAACACCCTGTTCTGCATGCTGCGCCCCTTGCATGGCGCGCAGGATGCGTCGCCGGCGCCGCTGCGCCTGTCCGTGCGCCCGGCCGCCGGCGGCATCGAGATCGGCTTCATCAAGCGCCGGGGACCGCAGCGCGACGCGCCCCTGTTCCTGCCCCTGCAACCTCC
The DNA here is from genome assembly GCF_030397625.1 of Janthinobacterium sp. SUN026. NCBI lineage: Bacteria > Pseudomonadati > Pseudomonadota > Betaproteobacteria > Burkholderiales > Oxalobacteraceae > Janthinobacterium > Janthinobacterium sp. SUN026. The sequence continues at coordinate 967,994 of NZ_JAPQNU010000001.1, forward strand.
TTCATTACTGCTACGCCATGCGACTCTGGATCGGCCTGTACCTGCCCCGGCTCCCGCTCGAAGTGTTTTGCCCGCGCTGGTCGTCTGACCTTCTCGGCGTAGTGCTGGAGCAGGAGCAAGTGATGGCCGTGTCGCCGCTGGCGCGGGCGGCGGGTATCCGGCCGGGCATGCGCCGCGCGGGCGCGCTGATGCTGGCGCCGCAGGCGCGCCTGCACGAGCGCTCTTTGGCACTGGAGGCGCAGGCGCTGCAAGCGGTGGCGCTGGCGCTGCTGCAATATTCGCCGCTGGTGGCGCAGGGCGAGGAAGCGACCCTGCTCGTCGACGCGGGCGCCAGCCTGCGCCTGTTCGGCGGCGTGCGGGCCCTGTGCCGGCAGATTGCGGCCAGCTTGCGCGCGCTGGGCTACACGGCCCAGCTGTCGTGCGCCCCCACGGCGCGCGGCGCCTGGCTGCTGGCGCGCGCCGGGACGCGCCGGGGCCGCGTGCTGGGCATGGAGAGCCTGGTGCGCCGTCTCGACGGCTTGCCATGCGCCTTGCTGCCGCCCGCGCGCCCCTGGCTGGAATGGCTGGACGGCATCGGCTGCCGCACCCTGGGGCAGTTGCGCCATTTGCCGCGGCCCGGCTTGCAGCGCCGCTGCGGCGGGGCCTTGCTCGACATGCTCGACGATGCGCATGGCCACGGCACGGAACTGTACCTGTGGCTCGAAGCGCCGCCCACGTTTTGCGCCAGCCTGGAATTGTTCGACCGCGTGGAGCACGCGGAAGCGCTGCTGTTCGGCGCGCGCCGCCTGCTGCAGCAAATGACGGGCTGGCTGTGTGCGCGGCAATTCGCCGTCGAACGCATCCAATTGCTGCTGGCGCACGAGCGGGGCAGGGTGGCGCGCCCGCCCACCGTCATCGACCTGGCCTTGGGCGAGGCCGTCTGGCGCGACGAGCATTTATTGCGCTTGCTCAAGGAGCGCCTGGCGCAGCTGGTGCTGGAGGCGCCCGTGATCGGCCTCACCCTGGAAGCGCTGCAGGTGCAGCCGATGGCGCCGCCCAGCGACACCCTGTTTCCCGAGCCGGGCGGCACGCCGCAGGAGCGCCAGCGCTTGCTGGAATTGCTGGTGGCGCGTCTTGGCGCCGAGAATGTCTTGCAGGCGGCGCCGCGCGCCGATTACCGCCCCGAGGCGGCCAACCAGTGGCTGCCGCTGCCGGCCAGGCCAGGCGCACAAAACGCGCAGCCGGACTTGCCGCCCGGCTTGTCCGGCATGCCCCGTCCCGGCTGGCTGCTGGCCCAGCCCATCGCCCTCCTGATGCGCGAACACCGGCCGTTTTATGGCTCGCCGTTGAAAATGGTGTCCGTCGCCGAACGCATTGAAGCGGGCTGGTGGGGGCAGTCGCAGGCGCGCGATTATTTCATTGCCGAAGGACTCGATCACGCCCATTACTGGGTTTACCGAGAACGCATCGCCGGCAGCGGAGAAGATGCCGCGCCGCGCTGGTTTTTGCATGGCTTGTTTGGCTGAATGCGTTGTCCTGCTGAAACTGTCATGCTTGGCTATACTTGCCTGCTTGTGCCACGTCATACACCTCAAAAGGATTTCCATGACCCAACTCTCCGACTTCCCCATCACCCAAAAATGGCCTGCCCGGCATCCCGAGCGTTTGCAGCTGTACTCGCTGCCGACGCCGAACGGCATCAAGGTCTCCATCCTGCTGGAAGAGCTGGGCCTGGCGTACGAGCCGCACCTGGTCAGCTTCGAGCAAAACGACCAGCTGTCGCCCGCCTTCCTGTCCCTCAATCCGAACAACAAGATTCCCGCCATCCTCGACCCGGATGGTCCCGATGGCAAGCCGCTGGCCCTGTTCGAGTCGGGCGCCATCCTGCTGTACCTGGCCGAGAAAACGGGCAAGTTCATCCCGCAGGACGCGGGCTTGCGCTATGAAACGATCCAATGGCTGATGTTCCAGATGGGCGGTATCGGCCCCATGTTTGGCCAGGTGGGCTTCTTCCACAAATTCGCCGGCAAGGATTACGAGGACAAGCGGCCGCTGGAACGCTATATCGGCGAAGCGAAGCGCCTGCTGGGCGTGCTCGAGCAGCGCCTGCAGGGCCGCGACTGGATCATGGGGAGCCAGTACACGATTGCCGACATCGCCATCTTCCCGTGGGTGCGCTGCCTGGTGGGTTTCTATGGCGCGGGCGACCTCGTCGGCTTTGCCAACTTCCCGAACGTGCAGCGCGCGCTGGACGCCTTCCTGGCCAGGCCAGCCGTTGCCAGGGGCGTGGATATTCCCAAGCGTGATTGAAGCTTGCCAGCCGCCAGCGGCGGCGGCCGGGCGGCGCTACAATGCGCCTTCGGCCGCCCTGCGCGGCAGCTTTGATCTGAGACAATGAAATCCACCCGGCAAGATTTTCCCGGCGCGCACGGCCATGTGCTGGCGGCGCGGCTCGATGCGCCTGACGGCGCCATCCGCGCCTATGCGCTGTTCGCCCACTGTTTTACTTGCGGCAAGGACGTGCTGGCCGCGCGACGCATCGCGCAAGGCCTCACGGAACACGGCATCGCCGTGCTGCGCTTCGACTTCACGGGGCTGGGCGCCAGCGAAGGCGAGTTCGCCGCCACCAATTTCTCGTCGAACGTGGACGACCTGGTCGCCGCCGCTGATTTCCTGCGGGCAAAACATGCCGCGCCGCAATTGCTGATCGGCCATAGCCTGGGCGGCGCGGCCGTGCTGGCCGCCGCGTCGCAAGTGCCGGAAGCCACCGCCATCGCCACCCTGGCCGCCCCCAGCACGCCCGCGTACGTGACGCGCATGTTCAGCGCGCACCTGGAGCAAATCGCCGCCGAAGGCGAAGCGCTGGTGCAGCTGGAAGGGCGGCCCTTCCGCATCCGTCAGCAATTCGTCGACGACGCAGGCAGCCACAGCCTGAAGACCCACATCACCGGCCTGCGCCGCGCCCTGCTGGTGATGCACGCGCCGAATGACACGACGGTCAGCCTGTCGAACGCGATGGAGATATTTACGGCCGCCAAGCACCCGAAAAGCTTCGTTTCGCTCGACGATGCCGACCACCTGTTGACGGGGCGCGACGACGCGGCCTATGTCGCCAACGTCATCGCTGCCTGGAGCGCGCGCTATCTGCAGCCAACGCCTCCTGCTCCATAGTTTCAGCTGCCCGCGGGCGCGGCCAGTTTTTTCCTGACAAGCAGAAACAGGATGGCGCCCAGCGGCAAGGAGGCGACGAATGTCCAGGGCTGGTAGGCGCTGGTGCCGGCGGCAACGCCAAACAGCTGGATGGCGATGGGCAGGAACAGGTATTGTCCCGTCGCCCAGTTGAGCGACAGCCGGCCGAAGCCGATGCTGATGAACAGCAACCAGGGCCATTTCCTGACGGTCAGCCTGCTGCGCAGGCATAACACCAGGGTCGACAGGATCAGCAAGGGAGAGAGGATGGCAGCGCCGAGCACCACGTAGTGGCGCAGCGATTTGCCGCGCAGCGTGAAGGTCGCCTGCTGTTCCAGCGATGCGGTCTGCGGCGCCACGCTCAAGCCCATGATGGTGGCGTCAGTGCCATATTTTCTCAGTGTGATGGTGCTGACGATCCATTTTTCCGGATAGGCATACTCGAAGCTGACACGCAGCAATTGAGGCATATCGCGCTGCTCGATGCGCTGGTAGCCCACCACCTTGACGGACAGGGGTTCGCTTGCCGGGAAGGCGGCGCTCAAGGCGGGCAGCGCCTGGCGGATTTGATCGCCGTTGTTGCCCGGCTCGGTTGCCATGCGTACGTAGTCCAGCTGTTTTTCGCGCAGCAGGTCGCTGTAATGCCGCGCCAGCTGCTGGTCTTGCAGCGGCACTATCTGTTCAAAGTCCTTGATCAGGTCGGATTGTTGGCATCCGGTCAGGATGCAGAGCAGGACAGGCAGGGCGCAGGTGCGCAGAAAGAGCAGGAGCATGGGTAGAGAAAGCAAGGAGACAATGAAAAACGCCGCCCCTGCAGTGGCAGGTGCGGCGCATGCTGGGGCGGAAATGGATCAGTCTTCGTCAAATTCGGCGGATAGATCCTTCCAGCCCTTGCTCACGGCAAAGGCGGAAAATTCCTCGGGTGCTTCCAGGACGATCAGTTTCTTGTCTTGCAAGCCCAGGTCGCCATGGCCGAAGTCGGGGCCTACATAGCCAAGGCTGCGCAGGCGGGCCAGGATGTGGCCGACCAGGGTCTTGTCCTTGCAGGCGCCCGCTTCGAGCGGGGCGGCGAAATCGACGTAGACGTCGATGATGCCGTAGCCTTCGTCGAAGATGCGGATGGCCTTGATGTCGTGGGCACGGCCGGAGCCGTCGGTGGCCTTGAAGGGGCCGCTGAGCTGGATGTCGGTGTCATTGTTCATGCCGCCAGCATACACCAAAAGCCGACCCTGCATGAGGGGTGTCATGCAACCCATCCCTGGATGGGGCATGTAAAAATTTCTTACAAATTCTTTGCCGTCTGGGGCGTTTTTTGCCAATTTCAAGGCCTTGAAAGGGCGTTGGCAGGCCGTATATCGGTAACAGGCGGATGCTCATGGTGAGGTCCGCCCCTCTTATCGCTTTAATGAAAAGGATATTTATCATGCGTACTTTTGACCTTGCTCCCCTGTACCGTTCCGCCATCGGCTTCGACCGCCTGGCGCAATTGCTCAACGAACAGCGCGCCGATGCACAGCCCAGCTACCCGCCCTACAACATCGAACTCGTGTCGGAAGACAAGTACCGCATCGTGATGGCATTGGCCGGCTTTTCGCGCGAAGAGATCGACATCATCACGGAACGCGATTCCCTGCACGTCGCGGGCCGCAAGCAGAAGGATGGCGTCGAGCGCACGTTCTTGCACCGCGGCATCGCTGCCCGCGATTTCGAACAGCGTTTCCAACTGGCCAACCACGTGAAGGTCACGGGCGCCACGTTTGAAAACGGCATGCTGACCATCGACCTGGTGCGCGAAGTGCCGGAAGCGCTGAAACCGCGCAAGATCGAGATCGGCACCACCACTGGCGCCACCGTCAGCACTTTGGAACAGCGTCAGGCAGCCTGATGTGATCTGAGTTGAGCTGATCCCGGCGCCACGCGCCGGCATCGGCGGGAGGGAACAGCGCTTCCCCATGCAGTAAAATACTGGCCGGTCGATCCGGCCAGTGTCACGTCCGGAGCCCGTTCGGGCCGCATTCAGGGCTTCCATTGGTTGCCCATGATACGCAAGATTAAACCCCGCTTAAAGGCGCAAATGCCTGTTTCCAAATGGAAAAATGTTAAGCACAGCCTAAGACTCGTGGCCCACTATTGCATACATCAAAATCTCATTGAATGAGGAGCAATTCATGGAACAGCAAACGAATACCGCATCGCTGAAAATCAAACGCACCGTAGCCGCGCTGGCCGCGATCGGTGTGCTGGGCGCCGGTGGCGCCATGGTGATGCATCAGAACAATGCCGGCGCGAATGCCACCGCAGGCACTCCCGCCGCACCCGTGGCCGCCGCCGTGGCGCCTGCAGCAAGCGCGCCGCTGGTGGCCTTGCCCGACTTTAGCCAGATCGCCGCGCGCAACAGCCCGGCCGTCGTCAATATCAGCGTCACGGGCAGCACCAAGGTGGCGTACGATCCATCGGCCCAGGCCGGTAATGACGACTTCGGCAACGACCCCTTCCTCGAATTCTTCCGCCGCTTCCAGGGCCCGCAAGGCGGGCAGCGCGGTGGCCGCGACGTGCCCACGCACGGCCTCGGTTCCGGCTTCATCGTCAGCCCCGACGGCATCATCATGACGAATGCCCACGTGGTGCGCGATGCGCGCGAAGTGACCGTCAAGCTGAACGACCGCCGCGAATTCCGCGCCAAGGTGCTGGGCACGGATCCGAAGACGGACATCGCCGTGCTGAAGATCGACGCCAACAACCTGCCCATCGTGCCGCTCGGCCATTCCAGCGACTTGAAAGTGGGCGAATGGGTACTGGCCATCGGTTCTCCTTATGGCTTCGACAGCACGGTAACGGCTGGCGTCGTCAGCGCCAAGGGCCGTTCCTTGCCGGACGACAGCAATGTGCCGTTCATCCAGACGGACGTGGCGGTGAACCCCGGCAACTCGGGCGGTCCCCTGTTCAACACGCGCGGCGAAGTGGTAGGCATCAATTCGCAGATCTACAGCCAGACGGGCGGCTTCCAGGGCTTGTCGTTCGCCATCCCCATCGACCTGGCCGGCCGCATCAAGGACCAGATCGTCGCCACGGGCAAGGCCAGCCACGCCAAGCTGGGCGTGACGGTGCAGGAAGTCAACCAGGGCTTTGCCGACTCGTTCAAGCTGGCCACGCCGGAAGGCGCGCTGGTGGCCAACGTGGAGCGGGGCAGCCCGGCCGACAAGGCAGGCCTGAAATCGGGCGACGTGGTGCGCAAGGTGAATGGCCAGCGCATCATCGGCTCGGCCGACTTGCCGGCGCTGGTGGGTACTTCCTTGCCAGGCGACAAGATCAGCATGGATGTCTGGCGTGACGGCAAGATCGTCAGCCTGACGGCAACCCTGGGCAATGCGGCCGACAAGGTGGCCGAAGTGGCGAAGAGCGACAACGCCGCCGGCAAGGTAAAGCTGGGCCTGGCCCTGCGTCCGTTACAATCGGATGAGAAACGCGAGGCGGGCATCAGCGCCGGCCTGCTGGTGGAAGACGCGGGCGGCGCCGCCGCGAATGCCGGAGTGCAGCCGGGCGACGTGCTATTGTCGGTGAATGGCCGTCCCGTCAACACGGTCGAGCAGGTGCGCGACGTGGTGGAAAAATCCGCGAAGTCGGTGGCCTTGCTGATACAGCGCGGCCCCGATAAGATCTTCATTCCCGTGCGCCTCGGTTGATCTGGCGCAGGATGCAAGGTCGATAAAACAGTCAAGATGAAGGAGTAGGGCATGCGCTTATTGCTGGTAGAAGACGATACGATGATCGGCGAGGTGGTGCTCGATTTGCTGCGCGCCGAGCATTACGCGGTGGATTGGGTCAAGGATGGCGACATGGCCGATACGGCCCTGCAGACGCAAACCTACGACCTGGTGCTGCTGGACCTGGGCTTGCCCCGCAAGGATGGCCTCGACGTGCTGCGCTCGATGCGCTTGCGCAAGCTCGACACGCCTGTGCTGGTGGCCACGGCGCGCGACGCCATCGAGCAGCGCATCGCGGGCCTCGACGCGGGCGCCGACGATTACGTCTTGAAGCCGTATGACCTCGACGAATTGCTGGCGCGCATACGCGCCCTGCTGCGGCGCGCCTCGGGGCGGCCGGAACCGATCTTCGAACACCAGGGCGTCTCCATCAATCCGCTGACGCGCGAAGTGATTGCCGAGGGCCATCCGGTCAACCTGTCGGCGCGCGAATGGGCCGTGCTGGAAGCCTTGATCGCCCGCCCCGGCATCGTGCTGTCGCGCGCGCAGCTGGAAGAAAAACTGTACAGCTGGAAGGATGAAGTCAACAGCAATGCCGTGGAAGTGTATATCCATGGCTTGCGCAAGAAACTGGGCAGTGACCTGATCCAGAACGTGCGCGGCCTCGGCTACATGGTGCCCAAGGCATGAGGATGAAGGTCACGGTGACGCATTCGCTGCGCGGCCGCCTGCTGTGGTTTTTGCTGGCGGCCATCATCATGGCGGCCCTGGCGCAAGCCTCGATCGCCTACCGCAGCGCCCTGTACGACGCCGACCAGATCTTCGATTACCACATGCAGCAGATGGCCCTGTCGCTGCGCTCCGGCGCGCCGCTGGCCAACCATGCGCAAGCGTTGCCGGCCGACCCTGTCAACAACGACATGGTGGTGCAGGTGTGGACGCCGGACGGCGTGCAGGTCTTCCGCTCGATCACGCGCGCGGAATTGCCGCAGCGCGCCGTGCTGGGCTTTTCCAACGTGAAAGCCAACGGCACGACGTACCGCATCTTTTCCGTGCAAACCAGTTCCCAGACCGTGCAGATCGCCCAGGACATGGCCGTCAGGAAGCGCATGGCCGGCAGCCTGGCCCTGCGCACGGTGGGGCCCATCGCGCTGATGGCGCCTATTTTGATGCTGGTCGTCTGGTGGGTCGTCAGCGGTTCGCTGGCGCCCGTCTCGCGCGTGCGCAAGCAGGTGGCGGCGCGCCAGGCGGACGATCTGTCTCCCGTCTCGGAAGCGGGCTTGCCCGACGAAGTGCGCCCCCTCGTGCATGAGCTGAACCTGCTGTTCGGGCGCGTAAAAACGGCGTTCGACGCGCAGCAGCATTTCGTTGCCGACGCCGCCCATGAATTGCGCACGCCGCTGGCGGCCCTGAAACTGCAGGTATTGAGCCTGGAACGGGCCGAATCCGAGGAAAAACGCAGCCTGGCGATCAGTCGGGTCAGCGCCGGCATCGAGCGGGCCACGCGCCTGGTCGAGCAATTGCTGGTGCTGGCGCGCCAGGAAGCGAGCGCTGCCAGCGGCGACCAGCTGCAGGCGGTGGATTTGAACGATGTCGTCAAGCGCGCGCTGGGCGACATGGCCGGCATCGCGCAGGCGCGCAAGATCGACCTGGGCCTGCATCACATGGACCCGGCCAAGGTGGCGGGCCAGGCCGATGCGCTCAACATCATGCTGCGCAACCTGGTCGACAACGCCATCAAGTACACGCCGCAGGGCGGCACGGTCGATATCGACCTGCGCGCCAGCCCCGTCGGCGTGACGTTATCGGTGGAAGACAGCGGCCCCGGCATCCCGCCCGAAGAGCGCGAGCGCGTCTTCAGCCGCTTCTACCGCGTGCCCGGCACGGACGCCAACGGCAGCGGCCTGGGGCTGGCCATCATCAAGGCCATCGCCGAACGCCATGGCGCGCGCCTGGTGCTGGACAAATCCGAGCGCCTGGGCGGCCTGTGCGTACGCGTGGAATTCCCGCAAGCCGTGAAAAGAGCATTTTGATCATGATCTTTGGCATGTTGCATTGACGCGCGCGCCGTGGCCCTATATTGTCTGCGAAACAAGCAGAATCAGACCACGGAGCGCAGCATGCAGAAGATCGGATTTTCAGGAACCCTCGACCCCATCACCAACGGCCATATGTGGGTGATCGGCGAAGCGCGTTCGCTCGCCGACGAGGTGATCGTGTTCCTGTCGCAAAACCCCGCCAAGAAGCCGCAATTTCCCGCCGAAGACCGCAAGCGCATCATCGAGCAGAGCGCGCGCGAATGCGGCTGGGACAATGTGCAGGTGGTCATCGTCAAGGGCGACTACACGGCGCGCGCGGCGAAAAAGCATGGCTGCGACTACCTGATCCGCGGCATCCGCACGACGGCCGATTTCGACTATGAAAACCTGATCCAGCAAACCAATGTGGACGTGCTGCAGGGCGCCAAGACCATCTTCGTCATGCCGCCGCGCGACCTCGGCTCCGTCAGCTCCAGCTTCGTCAAGGCGCTGGAAGGCCCCGTGGGCTGGAACTGGACCATGAAGAAATTCGTCCCCGGCCCGGCCTATCAGGCGTGGATACTCGACTGCCTGCGCAAGGAGTGGGAAGCGCTGTGGAACTACGCCACCGCGTCCGATGCCGACATCGCGCTGGCTGATCACTGGTTCTCCCACCTGACGGGGCCGCAGGCGTATGGCGGCGCGGACCGCCACTATCACAACCTCGACCACCTGGTGCACGGCCTGTCCGAAATCCGCGTGTGGGCCGACAATACCTATGCGCCCAAGCGCGACAGCGCGCTGGTCAAGAAAGCGTTCTGGTTCCACGACGCCGTCTACAGCCACGACGACGACGCCCTGTATTCCAGCGAAGAGGCGAGCGCCCAGCTGTGGCTGGCCAGCGGCCTCGATGCGGGCGACAACTTTGATGTGGCGCAATTGATACGCGTCACCGACCATTTCCAGGGTCCGGGCATCAGCCATCCGCTGAAAGACGCCATGCTCAGCGCCGACCTGGCCATCCTGGGCCAGGATGACGAGGTGTACCAGGCCTACACGCAAGCCATCGGCCGCGAATACGAGCACGTGGACCCCGTGCGCTTCAACGAGCAGCGGGGCTTGGCCCTGCAGCATTTGTGCGGCAAGGCGCAGGCGGGCCAGCTGTTCGGCGATGCATATTTTGCCAACCAGTACAACGAACGGGCCATTGAAAACATGCAGAAGGAAATCGCGGCGCTGGCCGGTTGATTATCGTCAGGGGAGGGCGGCGGCATGCGCCAGCGCATCGTCCAGCCGGTCGTTGCCCCAGAAGAGTTCGCCGTCGCTGAGGAAGCTGGGCGCGCCGAACAGCTTCAACGCTTGCGCCTGCTCAGTCTGGCGGCGCAGGCGCAGCTTGTTGTCCTGTGTCAAAGCCAGCGCCACGATGGCGCGCGCATCGAGGCCCAGCCCTTCCAAGGCTTCGCTGACGGCTTCGAAGTTGTCGATGTCGCGGTCTTCGGCGAAATTCATCGCCATCATGCGGCGCGCAAACGGGGCGATCCAGCCCTGGTCCGCGCCGACCAGGGCCACGCGCATGGGCAGCAGGGCCGCGCGGGGAAAGGAACTCGGTTGCTGCCATGGCAATGCATACTTTTCGCACTGGCGCGCCATGTCGCGCCACGTGTAGTCGCCCTTGATTTTTTGCAAGACGAACGGCGACGTTTCCCAGCCCAGCGCCTTGAAGACGACGCCCAGCAGGAAGGGTTTCCAGATCACTTGCACCTTCTTTTCATGCGCCAGCGCATCGATGCGCATGGCGCTCAGGTAGCTGTAGTTGCTGCCGAAGTCGAACCAGAATTCCAGTGTGGCCATGGTCTCTTTTCCATGCGGTCGCGCGGGGTTGATTCCTGCGCCGGGGCGCGAAGGCGCGACTACCGCGCCGGCCCCCGCTTGTCGTCCTAGCGGGCCGCCGCCTTGGCGCGCGCCGCGTGCAATTTCTTGAAGCTGTCGATCAGGCGCTGGTGCCGGTCGAGGCCTTCCAGTTGCATGCTGGTCGGGGTCAGGCCGAAGAAACGCACGCTGCCGTCCACCGAGCCCAGCACCGCATCCATACGGGCGTCGCCAAACATGCGGCGGAAATTGACGACGTAATCGTCCAGCTCCAGCTCGTCATCGAGTTCCACTTCCAGCACCACGTTCAAGGCTTGATAGAACAGTTTGCGCTCGAGCGTGTTGTCGTTGTACTGCAGGAAGGTTTCCACCAGCTCTTTCGCTTCCTCGAATTGCTGCAGGACGAGCTGTATCAGCAGTTTTAATTCCAGCGTCGTCAGCTGGCCCCACACCGTGTTTTCGTCAAACTCGATGCCGATCAGGGTGGCGATGTCGCCGTACTCGTCGAGCTCGCTGTTTTCCAGGCGGTCGAGCAAGTCTTCCAGGCTGGCATCGTCCAGGCGGTGCAGGTTCAGGATGTCGGCGCGGAACAGCAGCGCCTTGTTGGTATTGTCCCAGATCAAATCCTCGACCGGGTACACCTCGGAATAACCGGGCACGAGGATGCGGCAGGCGGTGGCGCCCAGCTGGTCATATACGGCCGTGTAGACTTCCTTGCCCATGCCGGCGAGGATGCCGAACAGGGTTGCCGCTTCCTCGGCATTCGAGTTTTCGCCGTGGCCGGAAAAATCCCACTCGACAAAATCGTAATCGGCCTTGGCGCTGAAGAAGCGCCACGAGACGATACCGCTGGAATCGATGAAGTGCTCGACGAAGTTGTTCGGCTCGGTGACGGCTTCGCTGGCAAACGTCGGCTGCGGCAAGTCGTTGAGGCCCTCAAAACTGCGGCCCTGCAGCAATTCCGTCAGGCTGCGCTCCAGCGCCACTTCCAGGCTCGGGTGCGCGCCGAACGAGGCAAACACGCCGCCCGTGCGCGGGTTCATCAGGGTGACGCACATCACCGGATACACGCCGCCCAGCGACGCATCTTTCACCAGCACGGGGAAACCCTGTTCTTCCAGTCCCTGGATGCCGGCCAGGATGCCCGGATATTTCGCCAGCACTTCCTGCGGCACGTCGGGCAGGGCGATTTCGCCTTCGATGATTTCGCGCTTGACGGCCCGCTCGAAAATTTCCGACAGGCATTGCACCTGTGCTTCGACGAGAGTGTTGCCGGCGCTCATGCCATTGCTGACGTACAAGTTTTCAATCAGGTTCGTTGGGAAGTACACGGTCTCGCCATCGGACTGGCGCACATACGGCAGCGAGCAGATGCCGCGCTCCGCATTGCCGGAGTTGGTGTCGATCAGGTGCGAGCCGCGCAGTTCGCCATCGGCATCGTAGATGTCGCGGCAGTAGGCGTCGAGAATCTCCTTCGGCAGCGCATCCTTGCGGCCCGGCTTGAACCAGCGCTCGTTCGGGTAATGGACAAAATCCGCGTTGGCGATGTCTTCGCCCCAGAACGAGCCGGCGTAGAAATGGTTGTTGCTGAGGCGTTCGATATACTCGCCCAGGGCCGACGCCAGCGCGCTTTCCTTGGTCGCACCCTTGCCGTTGGTGAAACACATGGGCGAATGCGCATCGCGGATGTGCAGCGACCACACGTTGGGAATGATGTTGCGCCATGAAGCGATTTCAATCTTGATGCCCAGGCCAGCCAGCAGGCTGGACATATTGGCGATCGTCTGTTCCAGTGGCAAGTCCTTGCCGACGATATAGGTGCTTGCGCCAGGGGCGGGATTCAGGGCCAGCAAGGCCTGGGCATCGGCGTCCAGGTTCTCCACTTCTTCAATGACGAACTCCGGCCCCGCCTGCACCACTTTTTTTACCGTGCAACGGTCGATCGAACGCAGGATGCCCTGGCGGTCCTTGTCCGAGATATCGGCCGGCAACTCGACCTGGATCTTGAAAATCTGCTGGTAGCGGTTTTCAGGATCGACAATATTGTTTTGCGACAGGCGGATATTTTCAGTGGAAATATTGCGCGTATCGCAATACAACTTCACGAAGTAGGCCGCGCACAGTGCCGATGATGCCAAAAAGTAATCGAACGGGCCGGGCGCCGAACCATCGCCTTTATAGCGAATGGGCTGGTCGGCGATGACCGTAAAATCGTCGAACTTGGCTTCGAGACGCAGCTTGTCGAGAAAGTTGACTTTAATTTCCATGAGGTAATCCAATACTGTGCTTATGAGTTAGCCGCTATTATCCGTGCTTTCCGCTGCAGGGCAAAGATTGTTCGCGGCGGCCGTGCTGGCGGGGAGCCGCAGGACTAGGCCGGCAGGGCAGGCAAGGGGCAGGTTCCCCCATGAAGCGGACGGATAAATGTGCGAGGCGATCTGACTGGACATGCGAATAACATTAATGAGACACGGCGAGCCCCGACTCGCCAAAGGGCGCTGGATAGCGCCGCTGCAAATGGGACAGTGGATTAATCTCTACAATCAATCGATCATCAAAGAAGGCGGCATCCCTGCGCAGTGCGCTGCGGCAGCGCTTTCCGCGTCGACCATCGTGGCCAGCACGGCACCGAGGGCATGCTCATCGGCCAGGGCATTGGGTGACTTGCCATTCATGCAAGAGGCGATTTTCTATGAAGCAGGGTTGCCCTTTGCGCTCTGGAAGGCCCCTTGGCTGCCGGCTGAAGCCTGGGCAGCGATTTTTCGCCTGCTCTGGTTGTTCGGTTATGCGCGCGGATCGGACTCGTTGCAGATAACCCGGCGGCGCGCCAGGGCTGCCGCCGAGCGGCTGGTCGCGCTCGCCGCCAGGGCTGCCGCCGAGCGGCTGGTCGCGCTCGCCGCCAGGGGGCCCGTGCTGCTGGTCGGGCATGGCATCATGAATCGATTGATCGGCAAGGAGTTGCAGGCCTTGGGTTGGCTTGCCCGCAACAGGCAAGGCAGCCGGTACTGGAGCATGGGAGTGTATGAGCTGTGAAAGTGAACTGTGAAAACCTGTGACGAATGCGGCAGCCGATACCGTGACGACGCCGAAGGCATGGCCAGCCTGTGCCCGGAATGCGCCTCTGTCATCTATGGCTTGCCACGGTGTGAGCACCTGTTCGAGGCAGGCCGATGCCGGAAATGCCTGTGGGATGGCCGGAAAAGTGACTTTGTGCGAAAACTAGAGCAGCAGGGGCGTTGACGCGATATCCGTGTGTGTGGGGCAGCGTCCATCGGCGGTCACCGGTGTTTTCGTGACAATGCATGAGTTTTTCGGATGGATAATTGGCTATCCTCCATGGGGGCTGCCTGCAGCCACTGCTGGACGGTTGATCGCATCTGGATCTCCTGCCAGCGACCGCTCCGTCATTTTCGCTTTGCCTAACCTGATGCAAGGATGAGCTGATGCAATTATCCAATTATCTTTTCTTTACTACCACTTGCGAACAAGCCTTGGCGTTCTACACGCAATGCGGGCTGGGCAAGATAAGCGATGTCTTGCGCTTTGGCGTGGATGGCATGCCGGTCCATCATGAAGCCATGCGCGGGAAAATCATGCATGCCCGATTCGAAGGACCAGGCGTGTTGTTTTTTGCTTCTGATAATGACGATGCCGAGCCCATGCGAGGGTCCGCACATATTTTGCAAATGCATGACAGGCAGTTAACGAAACAGCTTTTTGACAAGCTGGCTTATCAAGGCGTGGTGACGACACCGCTCGCCATCCAGGTATGGGGCGATTATTACGGTAAATTGACGGACCAGTTCGGGGTGCAGTGGATGCTGAACTGTTCGGCCTAACTAAAAAACAGCGGCTGCCCATGCTGGCGCAGCCGCTGTTTTTTCAGGCGGGCAGAGTGATCAGAACTTCACCCACAGCCGCCCGAAGTAGGAGGCGCCGTTCAGGCCGAACTGCACGCTGTCGTATTTGAAGCCATTGTCCGTCTCGTCCGCGTTTTGCGTGGTGGGCTTGACGTTGAAGATATTGTTGCCGCCAAAGGTCAGCTTAGTGTTCTTGCTGATGCTGTAGGTGAAGCTCAGGTCGGCGGACGTCTTGGCCGCGTAACGGGCATTCGGCACGCCTTCGGCCGTGCCGCTGAAGGTGCCCAGGGTTTGCGGGCCAAAATAAATGATGCGCAAGTCCGATTCCAGCTTGCCCGTGATGTAGTCGAAGCCCAGGGTGGCTTTCGCGCGCGGACCGCCCTGTTCGATGAACAGGCGTTCGCGCTCGGACAGCAGCACGTCTTCAAAGCCCGTCAGCGAGGCGGGCGTCTTGACCTTCGTCACTTCCGTTTTGCTCAAATTCAAGGCCAGGAAGGTGTTCAGGCGGTTGCCGGCCAATTCTCCCTTGTGCGACGCCGTCAGGTCCAGCCCGCGCGTGCGCGTGTCGATGGAATTGACGAAGAATTGCGCCTCGCCCACGCCCAGGAGGGCCAGACGCGCCGCCAGGTCCGGGTAGTTGTCGGCATTGAAACGGCCCGACAGCACGATGCGGTCCTTGATTTTGATGTTGTACAAGTCTGCCGTGACGGAAACGGCTTGCGTCGGCGTCCAGGTGGCACCGAAGGTAAAGCTGGTGGATTTTTCCTCTTTCAACTTCGGAATGCCGGCCGCGTTGGCGACGGCGCCGCCGTTCGGCGCCAGCACCACGTCTGTGGGCACGCCGCCGATGAAGTCCGTGAAGGTGGACGAGAAATACACTTGTTGCAACGATGGCGCGCGGAAACCCGTGCTGGCCGAACCGCGCAGCAGCACGTTGGGCGCCACTTTATAGCTGGCGGCCAGCTTGCCCGTCACGGTGGAGCCGAAATCGCTGAATTTCTCATAGCGCAGGGCCGCCTGGGTTTTCAGGCGCTCCGTCCAGTCCAGTTCCACGTCGCCATACGCGGCGATGCTGTGGCGCTTGGCCTTGGTGGCGTCGCCGGGCTGGAAGCCGGGAAAGCCCTGGCTGCCCGCATTGCCGCCCACGCCCACGCCGTCGGCGTCGTTGTAGGAGCCCGGTTCGCCAGCCATGATCTTGTATTCCTCGCTGCGGTATTCGGCGCCGAAGGCCACGTTCATGCCGCGCATCACCGTGTCGTAGTAGCGGCTGAAGTCGGCGTTGCTGGTCAGTTGCTGGAACGAGAAGCCGCCCGCATCGAAACGGCTGGGGCTGACGCCCTTGCCGCCGTTCATCAGGTCAAGGTTGGCGATCGAGGCATTCAGCGTGTTGCTGATGTCGTAGCGCATCTTGTTGTAGCCATAGGTTTGCGAAAAGTCAGCATGCCATTCGCCGATCTGGCTGCGGTGGCCGATGGTGGCGTACTGGTCGTCGATCTTGCCATTGATGAAAGGCACGAAACCATCCGGATACATGGCGGCCGAATTGCGCGATGGAATGTCGTCGCTGCCGATGCCGCCCCGGCCGAATGCGGCGCTGGACGCGTCGCGCGTCTGCGCGCCGGCCGTGAAGTACAGCTTGCCCGTGGGGCTGGTGGCGTAGTCGCCATTCACGTACAGGGTCTTGTTCTTGGACTTGGTGTCGCCGATGATGCGCATGCTGTCCGCATCGGCCCGGTTCGAGCGGCCGCGGTCCAGGTATTCGCCCGTGATGGCCAGGGTGCCCTTGTCGCCCAGCGCGATGCCGCAATAGGCGGAGGTCATGTAATTCTTGCCGTCGCCTGCGGAATACTGGCTGTAGCCGGCCACGGCTTCGCAGCCCAGGCTTTTCTTCAGTTCGATGTCGATCACGCCGGCAATGGCGTCCGAGCCGTACTGGGCGGCGGCGCCGTCGCGCAGCACTTGCACGTTCTTGATCGCCAACAAGGGAATCGCATTCATGTCCGTGCCCGTGTTGCCGCGGTTGCGCGCGCCGAACAGGTTGACGAGCGCCGTCGTGTGGCGCCGCTTGCCGTTCACCAGCACGAGGGTCTGGTCGGAACCGAGGCCGCGCAGGGCGGCTGAATCGATCAGGTCGGCCCCATCGGCGCCCGTCTGGCGCGTGGAATTGAACGAGGGCGAGATGTATTGCAGCGATTGCGCCAGATCAAACTGGCCGCCTTGCTCGGCCACCTTGGAAATGGGAATGATATCGACCGGCACCATGGTATCCGTGGCGGAACTGGCGACCCGGCGCGAGCCGACCACGCTGACCGTTTGCACGGGGCCTTCCGTGGCGGCCGCTTCCGTGTTCTGGGCCATGGCGGCAGGACTGAAAACGGCCAGGGCGGCGCTGCCGTACAGGCTGATGAGGATGGCTTGACGCAAGGTGGTGAGGGTCGGCACGCAGTATCTCCAAGTGGCTGATGAGCAAGATTCGTGACTTGATTCTAGTGCCATCATTTCAGCATTCACCAGCGATACTTTGTTTTGTTATTACAAATTTGCTGTAACTGTTGTTTCCTGGTTGATTATCTTTTGGCCGCTGCCTGGCTTGCCTTGTGCTGGTGCGGCATGCCCCATTCAGGTGCTGCGTTGCACCATGCCGCCCACCCAGATCGCTTGCGTGCCGTACTGCACTTCGATCAGACAGGGCTGCTGCGTCACGTGGCCCTGGTGCAGGCGCAGCGACTGCCGCAAGTGCGCTGCCAGCGCGCCCGCCGCCACGCCCGTGGCGCTGTCTTCCAGCGCCGGGTCGAGGTGGTTGAAGTTGCGTCCCTCATATTCGTTTTCGCCGACGCGGCAATACGCATAGCAGCCGCTGACCTTGTGCAAGGCGCTCCAGTCGGCGATCAATTCCAGGTTCGGCCGCAGCGCGCGCAGGGTGGTGCGGTCGGCCACTTCCAGCAGCAGCTTCGGGCTGCCGACGGACGCGACCACGGGCGGCGACAGCAAGTGCATGTGCTGGCCCATCAGCTCGGACGGCACATACTTTTCCACCAGGACGGCAGGCGCCGGCTGTGGTGCCAGGCCGATGAACAATCCCTCTGCGCGGCGCACCAGCTGCAAGGCTTGCCCGTGCATGGCGGTCGTCACCGTCAGCGCCGCCGGCGCGCCGGGCGCCGCCAGCAGCACATGCGCGGCCGCCAGGGTGGCGTGCAGGCACAGGGGACTGCGCGTGTGCGGATAAAAATAGTCGAGCACGAGGCATCGCTCCGCGCCGTCCGCTTGCCGGTCGAGGAAGACGCAGGCGCTGACCTGGCGTTCGCGGGCAAAGGCCTGGCGCTGCGTTTCGCTGGCGTAGTCGTTTTCCACGACCAGCGCCGCATTGCCGCCACCGGGGGCGGCGCCGAAACATTTTAATGAGTGGACGATCATGGCGGGCACTGTGCAAGGTAAAACCTCAGCATAACTGAGATGGCCGTTTTCAGATGAGTATAATATACTGTGTTTATATACAGTATTGAGGTAGATCATGGGGAGCGCAGTCTTACCCGAGTATGCTGAGTTGTACTGCCTGAGTAATTTCAGCTTCCTGCATGGGGCCTCGCATGCGGAAGAGCTGGTGGCGCGCTCTGTCCAGCTTGCTTACCGGGCGCTGGCCATTACCGACGAGTGCTCGCTGGCGGGTGTCGTGCGCGCCCATGCGACGGCCAAGCGGGCCGGTTTCCCCCTGATTATCGGCGCGCATTTTCACTTGACGCAGGCCGACGGCAGCCCGGGGCCGTCCCTGCTGGCGCTGGTGCAGGACCGCGACGGTTACGGCAACCTGTCGGAACTGATCACCATGGCGCGCACGCGGGCGGCCAAGGGCCGCTATCTGTTGACGCCCGACGATTTCGCCGCACCGTCGGCGCAGTTTGCCCATTTGCAAGGGCTGCCCGGCTGCCTGATGATCTTGCTGCCCAGCTATCCGGCCCAGCCCGCGACGCTGCGCGCGCAGGGGGCGTGGATGCTATCCACCTTTGGCGGCGAGCGCAGCTGGATAGGCTTGAACCTGCTGCAGCGGGCGCAGGATGACGCGCACCGCAGCGCCGTGCAGGACGCCGCGCAGGCGCTGGGCTTGTCCGTGGTGGCCGTTGGCCATGTGTGCATGCACGTGCGTTCGCGCAAGCCGCTGCTCGACACCCTGTGCGCGATCCGCGTGGGCAAGCCCGTGGGCGAGTGCGGCTATGCGCTGGCGCAAAACGCGGAGCAGCATCTGCGCGCGCGCTTGCGCCTGGCCAATGTGTATCCGCCGCAGGCGCTGGCGGAAACCCTGCGCATCGCGGACCTGTGCAAATTTTCTCTCGACAGCTTGCGCTATGACTATCCCGACGAGCTGGTGCCGCACGGCCACACGCCGGCGACGTATCTGCGCGAAGAAACGTATGCGGGCGCGCGCATCCGTTTTCCGCTGGGCATACCGGCCAACGTGCAGGAGCAGCTCGAACAGGAGCTGGAACTGATCGCGGAGCTGTCGTATGAAGCCTACTTTTTGACCGTGTACGACATCGTGCGCTTTGCCCGCTCGCAAGACATCCTGTGCCAGGGCAGGGGGTCGGCCGCCAATTCGGCCGTCTGCTATTGCCTGCACATCACGGAAGTGGACCCGGCGCGCGGCAATTCATTGGTCGGGCGCTTCATGTCGCGCGAGCGCAACGAGCCGCCCGACATCGACGTCGACTTCGAGCACCAGCGGCGCGAAGAAGTGATTCAATATATCTACGGCAAGTATGGGCGCGAGCGGGCCGCGCTGGCGGCCGTGGTGATCAGTTACCGTCCGAAAAGCGCCTTGCGCGACAGCGGCCGGGCGCTGGGGATCGACCTGGCCATCGTGGAAAAAGTGGCCAAGGCGCACCGCTGGTTCGACGGCAAGCGCGATCTGCTGGAGCGCCTGGCCGAATGCGGACTGGACCCGGAAGCGGCATTGTCGCAGCAGTGGGCCGGCCTGGCGCAGCAGCTGCTGGGCTTTCCCCGCCATCTGTCGCAGCATCCGGGCGGCTTTGTGATTGCGCAAGGAAAGTTGTCGCGCCTGGTGCCGATTGAAAACGCCGCCATGGCCGAGCGCAGCGTCATCGAGTGGGATAAGAACGACCTGGAAGAGCTGGGCTTGATGAAGGTCGACGTGCTGGCGCTGGGCATGCTGTCGGCCCTGCGCCGCGCCCTGGAACTGGTCGGTGCGCGGCGCGGCGAGCCACTCCGCCTGCAGGATATTCCGGCGGAAGACCCTGCCACCTACGACATGATGTGCCAGGCCGATACCATCGGCGTGTTCCAGATCGAGTCGCGCGCGCAGATGAGCATGCTGCCCCGTTTGCGTCCCCGTGAATTCTACGACCTCGTCATCGAGGTGGCGCTCGTGCGCCCCGGCCCCATCCAGGGCGGCATGGTGCATCCGTATCTGCAGCGGCGCCAGAAAAAGGAGCCAATCGATTATCCGAAGGGCCTGGAAAAGGCGCTGGGGCGCACCCTGGGCATTCCCATTTTCCAGGAGCAAGTAATGCAGGTGGCCATCATCGCGGCCGGTTTCACGCCTGGCGAAGCGGACCAGTTGCGGCGGGCCATGGCGGCCTGGAAACGCAAGGGCGGCATGAACAATTACCATGACCGCATCGTCAATGCCATGGTGGAGAATGGTTACGGCAAGGAGTTTGCCGAGGCCATCTTCAGCCAGATCGAAGGCTTTGGCGAATACGGTTTTCCCGAGTCGCACGCGGCCAGTTTCGCGCTGCTGACGTACGCCAGTTCCTGGCTGAAATGTCACGAACCGGCCGCCTTTCTGTGCGCCTTGCTCAACAGCCAGCCCATGGGTTTTTACAGCCCCTCGCAACTGGTGCAGGATGCGCGCCGGCATGGCGTGCCAGTGCTGCCCGTCGACGTGACCGTCAGCGCCTGGGAAGCGGCATTGGAAGCAGGGCAGGACCCCGTGCCCGCCGTGCGCCTGGGCTTGAACAGCCTGTTCGGCATGCGCGCCGAGGCGGCCCGGCGCATCGAGGATGCGCGCGCCATCGCCGCCTTCGTCGACGTGGCCGACCTGGCGCGGCGTGGCGGCCTGGACCGTCATGACTTGCAGGTCTTGGCGGCAGGCAACGCGCTGCACGCGCTGGCCGGGCACCGGCGCGCGGCGCTGTGGCAGGCGGCCGGCGCCGTGCCCGACAGGGATTTGCTGCGCGTCACCACGCCAGAGGAAGACCTGCCCGTGCTGGCCACGCCGACGGAAGGCGAGAGCATCGTCAGCGACTACCGCGCGCAAGGCCTGACCCTGGGCCGCCACCCGCTGGCGCTGCTGCGCAGGCAATTGTTGGAGCAGCGTTTCCTGCCAGCATCCGCGCTGGCCAGCTACACGGATGGCCAACTGGCGCGCGCCTGCGGCATCGTCACCGTGCGCCAGCGTCCGGGCACGGCCAAGGGCGTCATCTTCATGACCCTGGAAGACGAGACGGGCACCGTCAACGTCATCGTCTGGCCCGACCTGGTGGAAAGCCAGCGCCGCGAAGTGCTGAGCGCGCCGCTGCTGGGCGTGTACGGCGTGTGGCAGCGCGAGGGGCTGGTGCGCAACCTGGTGGCCAAGCGCCTGGTCGACATGTCGCATCTGCTGGGACGCTTGAGGACCAGCAGCCGGGATTTCTGTTGATGCTTGTCAATGTCGGCCAGGCGGTGGCATGATTGTCATATGACTACTTTGCCCGAACCGACATTGCGACCCGCCCTGGTCGCCGACGCGCCCGCCATCGTCGCCCTGATCGACGACTTGATGCCCTTTTTGACCCTGCATCCCGATGGTGTGGGGGCGGAAAAGTTCATCGAACATTGCCGCCAGCCGGCCATTGAAAGTTACCTGTCGCTATCCAACTATCATTACCAGCTGGCGCACATCGATGGCGAGCTGGCCGGCGTGGTGGCCATGCGCGACAACACGCACCTGTTCCACATGTTCGTGCCGCGCGCGCTGCACCGGCGCGGCATGGCGCGCCGCCTGTGGCGGGCGGCCCGCGATGTCTCGCTGGCCAGGGGGAAGGTCACGGCGTTTACCGTCAATTCCTCGGCCTATGCCTTGCCCCTGTACGAAAGCCTGGGCTTTGTCGCCACGGGGCCGAAGGTGGAGACGGGCGGCATCGCCTTCGTGCCGATGCGCATGGAGTGGATAGCCTGATTACCAGCGCACGATCTTGCCCGGATTCATGATGTTCTTCGGGTCCAGCGCGTGTTTCAGGGCGCGCATGGTGTCGATGGCGCCTTCGCCATGTTCTTCCACGAGAAAGGCCATCTTGTGCATGCCCACGCCATGTTCTCCCGTGCACGTGCCGTCCATGCCGATGGCGCGCGTGACCATGTCGCTGTTGACCTTTTCCGCGCGCGCGATGTCGATTGGATCGTCCGGGTCGACCAGCATCTGCACGTGGAAGTTGCCGTCGCCCACGTGGCCGATGATGGCGTAGACGAGGCCCTGCGCTTCGCAATCGGCCTGGGTGGCGAGGATGCATTCGGCCAGGCGCGAAATGGGTACGCAGCAATCGGTGGAAATGGCGCGGCTGCCGGGGCGCATCTGCAGCAGGGCGAAGTATGCGTTGTGGCGCGCGGCCCACAGGCGCGAGCGGTCTTCGGGGCGGCTTGCCCACTCGAAATCGCTGGCGCCGTGTTCCGCCGTGATGGCTTGCACCAGCTGCGCCTGCTCGGCCACGCTGGCCGGCGTGCCGTGGAATTCAAACAGCAGCAAGGGTTTTTCCGGCAAGGCCATCTTGTCGTAGGCGTTGATGGCTTTCACGCCGTTTTCATCGAGAAACTCGACACGCGCCACGGGAATACCCATCTGGATGGTCTGGATCACGGCGCTGACGGCCTCGCCCGTGCCGGGGAACGAGCACACGGCCGCCGAGATCGCTTCCGGCAGCGGATACAGTTTCACCGTCACTTCCGTGATGATGCCCAGGGTGCCTTCGCTGCCGACGAACAGGCGCGTCAGGTCGTAGCCGGCCGACGACTTCTTTGCCCTGGTTCCCGTCTTGATGATGCGCCCGTCGGCCGTCACCACAGTCAGGGCCAGCACGTTTTCGCGCATGGTGCCGTAGCGCACGGCGTTCGTGCCCGAGGCGCGCGTGGCGGCCATGCCGCCCAGCGAGGCATTGGCGCCCGGGTCGATGGGGAAGAACAGGCCCGTGTCGCGGAGCTCTTCGTTCAGCTGCTTGCGCGTCACGCCCGCCTGCACGGTGGCCGTCAAGTCTTCACTATGCACGGCTACCATCTGGTTCATTTGCGACAGATCAATCGTCACGCCGCCATGCAGGGCCAGCACGTGGCCTTCCAGCGAAGTGCCGCTGCCGTAGGCGATGACGGGCACGTCGTGCGCGCTGCACAGCTTGACGGCGGCCGCCACTTCCTCGGTGGAATGGGCGAAAATGACGGCGTCCGGCAGCATGGGGGGATAGCTCGACTCGTCGCGGCCATGGTGTGCGCGCATGGCTTGCGTCATGGAAAAACGGTCGGCAAAGATCAGGGAAAGTACGGCAGCAAGGGATACGGGCAGCGGTTTTTTCAGTACCGCCAACTGGTCAGTTTGATTCACGCAAGTCCTCCGTTTTTTTTATTCTACTCCGCGCCCGGGGATTTCACCGGCGTAGCCTATTGATTTTTTGCCAGTTGTAAAAAAACCTGCATGGTTCGCCGCGCTTTGGTTGTAAATGAGAATCATTTCTATTAGAATGCCCGCCTATACCTATTTTGCAACAGTTTGACCCGCAGCTCAGACCCCGAAAGGCCATGCCATGAAATTCCCCCTGTCCTTCTCCGCAGTCCTGCCCGCCTGCGTGCTGGCGCTGAGCGCCTGCAGCAGCGTGGCGCCAGCGACGGACGCTGCCACCGGCGCCGCCGCGGCATCCGCCGCGCAAGACGTGCGCCAACTGGGCGAAATCGTCGACTTGCGCAGCGGTCAGCGCGTGACTGCCGAACAATTGCTGGCCCAGCTGGCCGCCGCGCCGCGGGTCATCGTGGGCGAGCAGCATGACCAGCTCAGCCATCACCAGATCGAGCAATGGCTGCTGCAGCAATTGCAGGGCCAGCGTCCGCAAGGCAGCGTGTTGCTGGAAATGCTGAACCCGGACCAGCAAGCCAAGGTGGACAAGGTCAAGCCGTGGCTGCAGACGGACCCCGTCGTGCGCCCCGAGCACGTGGCCGAGCTGCTGGCCTGGCAGCCCAGCTGGAAGTGGGCGCAATATGGAGACCTGGTGATGACCGTGATGCGCGCGCCGTATCCCGTCTGGTCGGCCAACCTGGACCGCAGCGAAATCAAGCAATTGTTTATCGACAAGCCAGCCGTGCAGGGCAAGCATTCGAACCTGGCCAACGATGGCAAGGTGCATGAGAAACTGAAAGACATCATCCGCGTCATGCATGACAACCAGATCGACGAGCCGCGCCTGGCCGCCATGCTGTCGGTGCAGCAGCAGCGCGACCGCCGCATGGCCGAGCGCCTGCTGGCCGCGCCCGCGCCGGCCGTGCTGATCGCCGGCGCCTACCATGCGCACAAGGACCTGGGCGTGCCGCTGCACGTGCAGGACTTGACGGGCGGCCCGGCACCGCTGGTGCTGGTCCTGGCACAGCAGGGCGCCACGGTGCTGGCGCCGCAGGCGGATTTCGTCTGGTTCACGCCGGTTGTCGCGCCCGCCGTCGCCAGCGCCAAGTAAGCCGTTTCACCTCCGCCGGGCGGTCAGCCCGGCACTCTCCCCCAGCAAGCTCCCCCATAGCAGCCAGGTAGTTCGTCCGATTTTTTTTGCATGCGCGTGCGCGCCGTTGGCGCAGCCATGCCTGTTACCTGTCAAAGTTCTCATGCGTATCCCCTTGTTCCGTATCAAAGCCGCCAGCTGCGGTGTCGTTCTTTCCCTGTTGCATGCCACCGCGCAAGCGTCCGCCTTACCCCATGACATGTCGCCGCTGGGCATGTTTTTCGCCGCCGACCAGGTCGTCAAAAGCGTGCTCATCGGTTTGCTGGTCGCCGCGCTGGCCACCTGGGTGGTCTTGCTGGTGAAGGGCGCTAGTTTGCTGCAAGCCCGGCGCGAGGCGGCGCATGCCGTCGCCATGTTGAAGACGGCCACCTCCTTGCCGGACGCGGCCGTCAAAGTGGAGGGCGCAGGCGCCATTTCGCTGGCGCAACAGTTGCTCGCTGATGTACAGCAAGAACTGAGTCTGTCGCACGCCAGCGCGCCGGCGGCGGCCCTGAAGGAGCGGGCCGGCTTTCGCCAGGAACAGTTCATTGCGCAGCAGGTGCGCGCCATGACGCAAGGCATCGGCTTGCTGGCCAGCATAGGCGCCGTGGCGCCGTTCGTTGGTCTGTTCGGCACCGTGTGGGGCATCATGAACAGTTTTATCGGCATCGCCGTCAGCCAGAGCACGAACCTGGCCACCGTGGCGCCGGGCATTGCGGAAGCCTTGCTGGCCACCGCCCTGGGCCTGGTGGCGGCGATCCCCGCCGTCGTCATCTATAACGTCTTGAGCCGTGGCATCAACCACTACAAGGCGCAGCTGCGCGCCGCTTCCGCGCAAGTGCTGCTGATGCTGAGCCGCGACCTCGACACGCGCCAGCAGGCCTGAGCCATGGCTTCCCTGTTTCCCTCCCCGGACGACGATACGGCCGACATGCCGGAGTTGAGCGAGATCAATGTCACGCCCTTCATCGACGTGATGCTGGTGCTGTTGATCATCTTCATGGTCGTCTCGCCGCTGGCCACGGTCGACTTGAAAATCGACTTGCCGGCCGCCACGGCCAAGCCCGAACCCCGTCCCGAGAAACCGTTGTTCGTGTCGCTGAAGGCGGACCGCAGCCTGTACCTGGGCGAGTCTCCCGTGGCGCGCGAGCGGCTGGGCAGCCTGCTCGACGCGCAAACGGGCGGCGACCGCCAGCGCACGCTGTTTTTCCAGGCCGACAAGCAAGCCGCGTATGAAGACGTGCTGGGCGTGATGGATGCCCTGCGCCAGGCCGGCTATCTGAAAGTGGGCCTGGTCGGCCGGGAGGGCGGGTGAGTCCGCAGTCCGGGCCGGCGCCGCGCCCCCTATTGAGCTGGGGTATTGCCACGTCGCTGGTGGTGGCCGCTACGCTGGCGCTGCTGCTGTGGGCCGGCTGGCAGCCCGTCGCCGTGGTGCCCGCCAATCCGGCGGCCAGCGTGATGGTGGTCTTTGCCGCGCAAGCGATGTCGCCGGAGACGCAGGTGGCGCACGCCGTGGGCGCGCGCCAGTCGGCCGCGTCCAGCGCCGCCCGGCCGCCAAAGAGTGCAATCAAGCAAGAGGCGCTGCCGGTGCTGGCGCGCGCCGCCGCGTCGGAGATCGTCGCGGCGGAAAAAGAGGAAAAGGCGACGGCCAGTCCGTCGACGGAGCCGGGCAAGGATGCCGCGAAGGAAGCGTCCGTGCCCGCGCAGGCCAGCAGCAGCGCCACGCCGGCGCCGGCCGCCGTGCGCGGTCCGCAGGCGGCGCCGTTCAACAGCGACACGGCGTCAAGCAGCGCGGCGCCGGCCAGCTGGCAAAGCCAGGTGCTTGGCCACCTGGCGCACTTCAAGCGTTATCCGGGCGATGCGCGCCAGCGCAAGCGGGCTGGCGCCGCCTGGGTGCGCTTCCAGGTGGACCGCGACGGCAAATTGCTGGCCAGCGAACTGGTCACGTCGTCGGGCACGGTGCTGCTCGACCGGGAAGCCTTGCAAGTGCTGCAGCGCGCGCAGCCGCTGCCGGCGCCGCCCGACAACGTATTGCGCCAGGGCACGGTGACGGTGACCTTGCCCGTGTCGTTCAAGCTCGACGCCAGCTGAATTTTATATTTTTCAATAACATAACAAATCGAGGGTGTATGCATATCAAGACAATGACGCAGGCCGTGGGCATCTGCATGGCCTTGCTCGCGCAGCAGGCGTGGGCGCAACAGGCGCAAGACAGTGGCAAGGTGGAATTTTCGCCGCTGAATGTATCGGGTGAAACGGTGCCTGCGGAACGGCAGGCGCTGGAAAAACCGGGCGCCGTCAGCGCGCGCGGGGCCGATACGCGCTTGCAGCCCGTGGACCAGATCGTGCGCAGCATGCCGGGCACGTTTACCCAGATCGATCCGGCGCAGGGCGCCGTCAGCGTCAACATCCGCGGCTTGTCGGGCCTGGGGCGCGTCAACATGATGGTCGATGGCGTGAGCCAGAATTACTATGGCAGCGCGCCGTCGTCCGTGTCGCACGGCGGCGTGCCCAGCAGCCAGTTCGGCGCGCTGATCGACCCGAATTTCATCATCGGCGTGGATGTGTCGCGTGGCAATGTCGTCGGCGGCGACGGCGTCAATGCGCTGGCCGGCAGCGCCAATTTCCGCACCATCGGCGTCGATGACGTCGTCTTCGCCGGGGAAAAGACGGGGGCGCGCACGAAGATGTGGACCGGCAATAACGGCGTGGGTCGCAGCGCCATGCTGGCCGTGGCCATGAAAAACCCCGCCTTCGATGGCGGCAGCGTGGGCTTCATGGCCGCCACCAGCGCGAGCGTGATCGGCAACAACTACAAGAATGCGAAGGGCGTCAACAGCGAGGAATTCGGTTTCGGCTACAACCGCTATTACAAGCAAAAGCCCAAGTCGCAATTGCTCAAGCTGGACCTCAAATTGAGCGACTTCCATGCGCTGGAACTGTCGGCGCGCGATTACCGCAGCACGTTTACGCGCCGCGACATCCACAGCGATGACTACTACGTAAAATATCACTACACGCCATTTTCCGAGTTGATCGACCTCAATGTGGTGGCCAGCAGCAGCCGCGGCAACCAGAAATACATGCCCGAGGCGCTGACCAATTTCATCAACACGAATGCGGCCAACCGCGCCGACGCCTTCGACATCAACAACACCAGCAGCTTCAGGCTGGCCGGCGGCGATGCGCTGGTGACCATCGGCGGCAAGCTGATGCGCAATAAATACAGCAAGCACGTGGAAAGCCTGGTCGACGATCCGGACAATCCGGATGCGAACCAGCAATCGATCGAAAACAATACGTTCGGCCCCGAGGGCGTGCAAAAGATCAACAGCCTGTATGCGGGCCTGCAATACAACCGCGGCATTGTTCAAGTCAATGCGGGCCTCAACTACACGCACTTTGATTTGACGGGTCACAAGCCCGCCTGCGACTTGCGCGTGCAGTGCTTCCCGCAAGGGGCAAGCAATATTGCGTTGAAGGAGCATGGCATCAATCCCTCGCTGCTCGTTTCCGCGCAGGTGACGCCGTGGTTCCAGCCGTTTGCCAGCGCCGAGCGCACCATGCGCGGGCCGAATCCGCAGGAAGTGTTTTTCTCGAATGACGGCGGGGCGTCGATGAACCCCTTCCTGAAGGGCGAGCGGGCCAGCACCTACCAGCTGGGTTTCAATTCCAGCCTGCATGGCTTGCTGAGTGCTAACGATGCGCTGAATTTCAAGGCCTTGTATTTCAAGAGCAAGATCGACGGCTATATCACCAGCCAGTCCTTCCTCGTGTGCGACAGCGGGCGCAAGTGCAATATCGCGGAAGTGATCGCCAAGGACTGGCAGAATGTGGATGAATACGTGACCAATATGTATATCTACATCAACTCGGCCACGCCCGTGTATTCGCGCGGCTGGGAACTGGAAGCGCAATATCACCTGGGGCCGGCGTATGCGCGCCTGTCGTACACGCGCGAAACGACGCGCCAGCCCACGTCGATCGCCAGCGCCTGGTTTGGCGCGGCCGACATCAGCGAACTGCCCAGCGTGTACTACAACCTCGACGTGGGCACGCGTTTGCTGGACAACAAACTGGAAGTGGGCGCCATCCTCAAGCACACGGGCTCGAACCGCCGCCTGTCGCCGGACAATGACGCCGATGAAGCGACGGGGGAAGTGCTCAAGGCCGACAATCCGAAGATCCCGGCCGTGATCGACTTGTATGCGAGCTACCAGGTCAGCAAGAACCTGTTCCTGCGCCTGTCCGTGCAAAACGCCATGAACAAGGATTTCTCGGAAGCGCTGAACCGCCTGAACTCGATGCCGTCGCAGTCGCAAGAGAATACGCCGCTGAGCACGGCGCGGGGCAGGACGTATGTGGCAGGGCTGGAGTACCGCTTTTAAAGCAGGCCCAAGCCCCGCTGCCTTGGCTTAATTAATACTCGCGCGGCGTCGTTCCATAATAGCTATGGATCGACGTCGCCCAAGCGCTGTCCGCCATGTTCGGCCAGTTATCCGTGTCGAAGCCGGGGGCGTTTTCGATGCGTTCCTTGTCGACGTTGAGGGTGAAGCGCTTGTTGACGGTGTCGAGCAGCAGCGCCTCCCACGGCACGGCGAACAGCTTTTCGCCGATGGTGAAGACGCCGCCGTGCGACATGACGGCGTAGGCGATCTTGCCGCTGCGCATGTCGAGCATGATTTCCTTGATTTCGCCCAGGTGTTCATCCTTGGCATTGTGCACATGGTCGCCGATCAGGGTGTCGGCGCCCATCAGTTCAGGGCCGGGGCCTTTGTGGCCGCGGTTGACATACATGCCGTAGGCGTCGCGTTCTTCGTAGCTCATGATGGACCTCCTGTTGAAAAATCCCAGTCTGCCGCCGGGGCGCGGCAGGGTCTGTTCGCTCGCCCACACAACATATGGAATTGGAAATATTTCAATTATTGTTATTGGGTAATTTTGTTGCGCGTAGACAGCAGGAGGGGGAGGGATAGTCGGTATTTGGCGCAAATTTCCGTGCGCGGGGAGCGACGCAGGCGGGCTTTAGTGTATAATTTCAATTTCCCGCACGTGCCGTTCGGCACCATCTGCAATGACCAAATTTGTCTTCGTCACTGGTGGCGTTGTGTCTTCCCTTGGAAAAGGGATTGCCGCCGCCTCCCTCGCCGCGATCCTCGAATCGCGCGGCCTTAAAGTCACCATGCTCAAGCTCGACCCGTATATCAACGTCGATCCTGGCACGATGAGCCCTATGCAACACGGTGAAGTATTCGTCACCGATGACGGGGCCGAAACCGACCTCGACCTCGGTCACTACGAGCGCTTCATTTCCACCCGCATGAAAAAGGTGAATAACTTCACCACTGGCCAGATCTATGAATCGGTGATCCGCAAGGAACGCCGGGGCGAATATCTGGGCAAGACCGTGCAGGTGATTCCGCATATCACCAATGAAATCCAGGATTACATCCGCCGTGGCGCCGAAGGCTACGACGTGGCCCTGTGCGAAATCGGCGGCACCGTCGGCGATATCGAATCCTTGCCATTCCTGGAAGCGGCTCGTCAGCTGAGCCTGCGCGCCGGCCGCAAGAACACGGCGTTCGTCCACCTGACCCTGGTGCCGTACATCGCCTCGGCCGGTGAACTGAAAACCAAGCCGACCCAGCACTCGGTGCAAAAGCTGCGCGAAATCGGCATCTTGCCGAATGCGCTGCTGTGCCGCGCCGACCGCGCCATCCCGGAAGACGAGCGCGCGAAAATCTCGCTGTTCTCGAACATCGAGGAAGACGCCGTCATTTCCGTGTGGGACGTCGACACCATCTACAAAGTGCCGCAAATGCTGCACGACCAGGGCCTCGACAAGATCATCTGCGACGCGCTGGACCTCGATCCTGCGCCGGCCGACCTGTCGATCTGGAGCAAGTTGATCTACACGATGGAGCACCCGAAGGCGGAAGTGACCGTCGGCATGGTCGGCAAGTATGTCGAGCTGACCGAGTCGTACAAGTCGCTGATCGAAGCGCTGCGCCACGCCGGCATCCACACGGAAAGCCGCGTCAACATCGAGTACATCGATTCGGAAGAAATCGAAACGACCGGTTGCGACAACCTGGCCAAGTACGATGCCATCCTGGTACCGGGCGGCTTCGGCAAGCGCGGCGTGGAAGGCAAGATCAAGGCGGCCCAGTTTGCCCGTGAAAACAAGATCCCTTACCTGGGCATCTGCCTGGGCATGCAAGTGGCCCTGATCGAATACGCGCGCAACAAGGCTGGCATGCC
Source organism: Janthinobacterium sp. SUN026 (assembly GCF_030397625.1). Taxonomy (NCBI): domain Bacteria; kingdom Pseudomonadati; phylum Pseudomonadota; class Betaproteobacteria; order Burkholderiales; family Oxalobacteraceae; genus Janthinobacterium; species Janthinobacterium sp. SUN026. Next base: position 998,590 of record NZ_JAPQNU010000001.1, read on the forward strand.
GAACGCGAATTCGACCGAGTTCGACCTTGATACGGATCAACCTGTTGTTGCACTGATCAATGAGTGGCAAAACCACGATGGTAAAGTCGAGTTGCGCGATGAAAACTCGGACCTGGGCGGTACCATGCGCCTGGGCGCGCAGACCTGCGCCGTCAATCCGGGCACCCTCGCCGCCGAGATCTACGGCAGCGTGGTGACCGAGCGTCACCGTCATCGCTACGAAGCCAATAATCACTACCTGGCCCGTGTCGAATCGGCTGGCCTGATCGTGTCGGCCCGCACGCCGAGCGAAGATTTGTGCGAAATCATGGAATTGCCGCGCACGGGTGAAAATTCCCACCCTTGGTATATGGGCGTGCAATACCATCCCGAGTTCAAGTCGACGCCACGCACCGGCCATCCGTTGTTTACGTCGTTCATCAAGGCAGCGCTGGCGCACAAAGAAGCCAACGCCGCTGCGGAATAACGCGGTCGATCGCGACAGTATTACCCGTAAGACAGCTCCCGGCCAGATCGTTCCCGCCGGGAGTTTCTTTGCCCCCTTTGTGCAATTGCGCATCAGAACGCAGTGTGCAGCCCCCTGTTAAGCTTAACTTTGGAGAATGACATGAGTGCTATTGTTGATATTATCGGCCGCGAAATCCTGGACTCGCGCGGTAACCCGACCGTCGAATGCGATGTGTTGCTGGAATCGGGCGTGATGGGCCGTGCGGCCGTACCGTCGGGTGCCTCGACCGGTTCGCGCGAAGCCGTGGAATTGCGCGATGGCGACGCCAAGCGCTACTTCGGCAAGGGCGTGCTGCAAGCATGCGAGAACATCAACACCGAAATCTCCGAAGCCATCATGGGCCTGGACGCCAATGAACAGGCTTTCCTGGACCGTACCCTGATCGACCTGGACGGCACGGAAAACAAATCGCGCCTGGGCGCCAACGCCATCCTGGCCGTCTCGATGGCTGTCGCCAAGGCTGCCGCCGAAGAAGCCGGCTTGCCGCTGTACCGCTATTTCGGCGGTTCGGGCGCCATGCAGATGCCAGTGCCGATGATGAACGTCATCAACGGCGGCGCACACGCCGACAACAACCTGGACATCCAGGAATTCATGATCATTCCCGTGGGCGCCCCGTCGTTCAAGGAAGCCGTCCGCTACGGCGCGGAAGTGTTCCACACGCTGAAAAAGATCCTGCACAAGAAGGGCCTGAACACCAACGTGGGCGACGAAGGCGGTTTCGCGCCATCGCTGGCCAACCATGAAGAAGCCATCAAGCTGATCATCCAGGCCATCGAAGAAGCGGGCTACGAGCCAGGCACGCAGATCGCCATCGGCCTCGATTGCGCCGCGTCCGAGTTCTACAAGAACGGCAAGTACGAAATGGAAGGCGAAGGCCTGAGCCTGACCGCCACCGAGTTCACCAACCTGCTGGCGACCTGGTGCGACAAGTACCCGATCATCTCGATCGAAGACGCGATGCACGAAGGCGACTGGGATGGCTGGGCGATCCTGACGGCAGAACTGGGCAAGAAAGTGCAACTGGTCGGCGACGACCTGTATGTCACCAACACCAAGATCCTGAAAGAAGGCATCTTGAAAGGCATCGCCAACTCGATCTTGATCAAGATCAACCAGATCGGTACCCTGACGGAAACCTTCGCCGCCATCGAAATGGCCAAGCGCGCCGGCTACACGGCCGTCATTTCGCACCGCTCGGGCGAAACGGAAGACTCGACCATCGCCGATATCGCCGTTGCCACGAACGCCCTGCAGATCAAGACGGGCTCGATGTCGCGTTCGGACCGCATGGCCAAGTACAACCAGCTGCTGCGTATCGAGGAAGACCTGGGCGACATCGCCAGCTACCCTGGTCGCGATGCGTTCTATAATCTGAAGTAAGCTGATGTAAAACCCACTGGCCGGCCGGAGATGTTCCGGCCGGTTTTTTAACTGAATGCCCCATGCGCCTCATTACGCTCGCCCTGGCAGCCCTGCTGCTGTTGATACAATTTCCCCTCTGGCTGGGTAAAGGCGGCTGGCTGCGTGTTGCCGACATGGAAGCCCAAGTGGCGGTGGCCAACAAGAAGAACATGGAATTGAAGGCGCGCAACGCCAAGCTCGAATCCGAAGTGCGCGACCTGAAAGATGGTACGGGCGCCGTCGAAGAGCGTGCCCGCTATGAGCTGGGCATGGTCAAGCAGAATGAGATTTTCGTGCAGATCGTGCGCAAGGGCCAAACCCCGCCACTGCTGGAAACACCGGTGGACGCCGCGGCGCCACATTAAGACAGTACTACTTCCCACTTGCCAGCCTGGACCGATTGCCAGGCTGACATATCACTTTACTTCCTTGTACTTATTACCTTGTACTGCTGCACACGCATGGCGCGGCGTGCTGCTGCCTTGCTGCTTGCTGATCAGAAACGGGCCTTGCCGGTCGTGATCAGGTAAAAATGGATGCCGGTGACCACGACGGCGACACTTACCAGTACGGTTTCGAGAAATATCATATAAAAATCCTTGTCAGTATTTAGTTAGCTTAAAAAACGTCTAGGGCCAGGCGCCAGGCCGAAGACAGTACCGTCAGTACGGCAAGGCGCAGGCAACGTCGCCATGAACGTTTTTTAACCGCGCGACGCCAGGAAGCGCAGTTCTGCGGCCAGATTCGGCATCAGCTTTTCGTAGCGGTTGGCTTCCGAGTTCAGCAGGGCGAAATCGCGCTTGCTTGGACGCACATAGCGCTGTTCTTCATCGTTGACGCTGCTGGCGATGACTTCCTTCTGCGCCAGTTCGCTGTACGGCTTGGAAGCGAGCAGGGCGCCCAGGAAGGCGCGCGTGGCGCGGCCCAGGTTGCTGAAGTAATTGTCGTTGTCGTTGCTGTAGGTGTTGGTAAAAGTGGACATATGCCCTCCATGAATGGTCTGTTGTTGCATTGCACAATAATGGAGTTTGCGATATGCGTCCAATTTCAAATTCCAATTTCAGAAATTCAAGAAACGCATAATAAGGGCGTAGCCATCGGCCACGCCCTGAAAATGAATTTGTTACGAAATGTTTATCCTGCGGCGATGCGTCCCAAACCCGGATCGTCGCTGAAAAAACCGTCGAGTCCCGTCTCGATATAGCGCCGCATTTCCGCCACGGATCCCGCTTCGTTGCGCGCATTCTCGCCATTGCCGTCGCGGAAGTCGGCCGCCAGGAAGCGGTTTTCCGGACGGAAGGTCCACGTGTGCAGCAGCAAGCCCGCCTGGTGCGCATCGTCGACGATGGAAGAGGGCTTGGCCAGGCGCTGGTCGGCGCCCAGCGGGATGATTCCTCGCGTTGGCGGCGCCACCACGTCCGCGTAGGCGGCGATGTCGCGCAGGCCGGCCGGCGTCGTCATCTGGCCAAACGTCAGCTTGCCGCCCGCCTTGGCCACGTCCATCGGGCGGATATCGCCGCCCACCACCAATTGCATCAGGCGCACGTTGGCGCGCCGTCCCAGCTTCTCGCGCAAGTATTTCAAATTGGCCACTTCGAAGGACTGGATTTCGATGGGCGCGCGGCGCGTGTACTCGTGCGCCAGCATGGTCGACAGGAAACGGTCTTCCAGCGCCAGGCCCGCATCGCGGAAATACGTGGAGCTTTTCAGCTCCGGCACGAGGCCGATGACGCGTCCGCTGGCGGCTGATTGCGCTGCAACAAAATCGATGATTTCTTCCCAGGTCGGAATCTGGAATTGTCCATCGTACAAGGTGTTGCCGGTGCGTACTTTCGGCAGCCGTTCGATGGCGCGCAGGGTTTTCAATTCCGCCAGCGTGAAGTCGTCGACGAACCAGCCTTCGTGCCATTCGCCGTCGACCATCTTCTTGCCGCGCCGGCTCGCAAACTCGGGACGGCGCGCCACGTCGGTGGTGTCGATCAGGTTGCTTTCGTGGCGGGCCACGAGAATGCCGTCGCGCGTGGCGACCAGGTCCGGCTCGACGTAGTCGGCGCCGTCGAGGATGGCCTTGGCGTAGGAGGCCAAGGTATGCTCGGGACGCAGGGCGCTGGCGCCCCGGTGGGCGAAGACGAGCGGACGGCTTGGCTTTGTTTCCAGCAGGCCCGCGGCAAAGCCGGGCGCGGCGGCCAGCGCCAGGCCGCCGACGGCCGCCTGGACGAAGCTGCGGCGCGAAAAGTGCCGTTGCGGAAGGATAGGCGCGCGCATCAGAAATCCGCCGTCAAGGTCAGGAAGCCCTGGCGCGGGGCGATGGGGAAGGTGTTGTATGTCTTGTCGGCCGCGCCCACCACCACGTTCAAGGAACCTTCGCGGTTGGCCAGGTTGCTGACGTTGACTCTCCAGCGCGGGTTTTTCAGCCAGCTGGCCATGGCCGGCAGCTTGCCCGACACGCCCAGGCCCATCAGGAAATAGCTTGGGACGGACAGATCGTTGGTGTACGTCGCGTAGCGCTTGCCCACATAGTCTCCCGTCAGTTGCACTTCGATGTCGCCAAACGTGGCGGAAGCAACGAACTTGTTCAGCCATTCAGGCGAGCCCGGCACGTTCTTGCCCGCCGTCAAGACCAGCGCGGCGCCATTGTTGTAATTGTCCGCGTACTGCGAGCGGTTGTACGACAGGGCATTGTAGAACGAGAAATTGTTGCCGAAGTGCACGGTGCCCGCGATATCGATGCCGTCCGTGCGCACGCTGCCCACGTTGGCCAGCACGGGGTTGCCGCCAATGATGGAGGAAATCACGGGCGTCGGGCTGATCTGCAGCAAACGGTTGCTGAAATCGACGTGGTAGACGTTGACCTGGCCATCGATGGCCGTGATGGCGCCCAGGCTCAATGGGTGGCTGCCGCGCACGCCCACTTCATAGGTGAGGGCCGTTTCCGGCTTGGCGTCGCGCTTGAACAAATCAAACGCGGCCTGGCTCGACAAGCTCCAGGGCGAGGCGCCGCCGCCGCCGTAGGTGACGAACTGGCGCATGTTTTTCTGGATATTGAAGTACAGCTGGTCTTGCGGCGTGAAATCCCAGCGCGCGCCCACTTGCGGCAAGAACCATTTTTTCGTGTTGATGGTGCCGACCGGCAATGCCGTCGAGCCGCCGGCGATGGCGCCCTTGGCCGGCTGCACGGGGAATTGGCCATCGGCAAATTGCAGGCTGGACTTGAAGCCGGCTTGCAGGGCGATATCGGGACGGATGCGCCATTCATCCTGCAAGTGCAGCTGCACCACCTTGTTGTCGATCTCGCTGCCGTACTGCGTGATCAAAGGATTGCTGGGACGGTCGTACGGCGACGTCGGGTTGTTGACGTCCAGCGCATACCAGCGGCGGTAGGCGGACGAGCGGTTCTGTTCCAGCCACAGGCCCGCTTCCAGCTGGTGATTGCCGATTTCCTTGCGCAGGGTGGAAAGGAAGCCGCCCCGCTTGATGTCGTATTCCGTCGTGCGCACGGCGTAGCCCGAGTTGCCGAACACCTGTTTCAGGTTCTGTTTCGGGTAGTACACGCTGAACAGGCCCGGCAAGCCTGCCACGCCGATGGGGCCGGCCACCACGCCCGCGCCGTCATCCTTGTGGTAATACACCTGGTTCGACCACGTCATGCCTTCGGACAAGTTGGCGTCGAACTTGGCGTAGGCCAGGTAATCGGTGCGCTGCGCATCGCTGTAATAGTTGCGGTAATTGTTGCCGTCCGCGGCAGGCGTGGCGCCCGTCGGGGACAGGTAATTCAGGGCCGCCTTGAAGTCCGGATACAGGAAGGGGCGCGTGTATGGCGCGCTCGTCTCGCCCGCCACGTGCACGGTGCTGTCTTCGTTCGGCTCGATCTTGTCCGAGTAATTGAAGAACAGGGTCAGCTTGCCCGCCTCGCTGCGGTTGACGTATTTTGCGTTGAACTGGTCGCCGCCCTGGCGCGCATCGAAGTCCCAGGCGCGCGCTTCATGGTGCAGGATGGAAAAATAGGCGCTGCTGCCATCGCCGAAGGCGCCCGTGTCATAGCGGGCAAACGTGCGCGACGTGCGGTGACTGCCCACTGTTTGTTGCACGCTGGCGCCCTGCGTGGCCAGCGGGTCGCTGGAATAGGTTTCGATGGTGCCGCCCAGGTTGCTGGTCGACGCCGTGGCCAGGTCGCCTGCGCCCGAGGACAGCACGACGCTGCGCACGTTTTCGCTGATCACGGCGCGCTGCGGCGACAGGCCGTTGTAGTTGCCGTATTGCTGGTCGCCCAGCGGCACGCCGTCCATGGTGTAGCCCAGTTGCTGGCCGGAAAAACCATGCACGAACAGCGACAGGTTTTGCTCGTTGTTGCCCCATGGATCGGCCGTCTGGAAGCTGACGCCAGGCAGGGTTTGCAGGGCCTTTAACGGATTCGTGCCGGGCAGGATCTTCTGGATTTCATTCTTGCTCAGGGCGACGGAAGAGCGCGTCTTGCGCGAGGAAATCTCCACGGTGGCCATCGGGGCATTGTCGTCGGCGGCGGGCACGGCGGCCATGTCGGTGGCGGCGGACGCCACGGCGGCGGCGACGGCCGTTTGCGCCAGGGCCGGCAAGGAGAGGCCTGCGGCGCAAGCGCCCAGCAACACGTGGAAGGAATGGCGGCGCAGGGCCAGCGTCAAGTGGGTATTCATCATCAGCCTGTGGAAAGTATTGGAAGTAATACAAGCTGCGCAGCGTAACGGCGGCGCGTGACGGGCTGATGACGAACTGATGACGGGAAGATGACAGCAGAAACAATTGCGCCGCCTGAGGGGCGGCGCGGGGATTATTACAATTAGTTAATACTTGCTGCGGGGGGAATCAAGACTTCTGCCGGCGCATCCGTGATGAACAGCTGCGCGCAATCGACCTTGTCGAATTCATAGTGCTGGCCGCAGAAATCGCAGTTCACGCCCACCTGGCCCACTTCTTCCAGGGTGCTGTTGACTTCTTCCTCGCCCAGCATCTTGAGCATATTGCCCACTTTTTCGCGCGTGCAAGTGCAATGGAAGCTCGGGTGCAGCGGGTCGAAGACGCGGATCGTCTCTTCCCAGAACAAGCGCTGCATCAGGGTATCGATGTCCGTCGACAGGATTTCCGCCTCTTTCAGGGTCGACGCCAGCATCACGGCGCGGTTCCACGTGTCCAGCGCGTCTTCTTCCGAGACGGGCGTCGCTTCGGCCTTGCCGCCATGGTGGGGCAGCTTTTGCAGCAGCAGGCCGCGCGAGACGCTGTCGTCCGTGGCCAGCCACAAGCGCGTGTCCAGCTGTTCCGAGCGCAACATGTAGTTTTCGATCACGGTGGCCATGTCATCGCCGTCCAGCGGCACGATGCCCTGGTACGGTTGCTGGCCCGGCACCTTGTCGGCCGGGTCCAGGGTGATGATGAAGCGGCCCTTGCCCGTGGCGTTGAGCAATTGCGGCACGGTGGCCACGTCGGGAATCGTGGCGTCCGGGTCCAGCTTGGCCGTGGCGCGCAGGCGCAGGTCCGAGTCGCACTCGACCACCATCAGGCGCACGGGACCGTCGCCATGGATTTGCATGATGATGGAGCCGTTGAATTTCAGGTTGGCCGACAGCAGGGCGGCGGCGGCCACCATTTCGCCCAGCACTTTTTTCACGGCCGTCGGGTAGGCGTGGCGCGACACCACTTCCTGCCACGTGGTCGAAACGTCGATGAACTGGCCGCGCACGGCGGCGTTGTCGAAAATAAATTTTTGCAGGGTATCCTGGCCGCTAACGGCTGCGCTGATTGCGCCCGTGGTTTCAGTCGTCATTCTCTTATCCAATCTTCTTGAGTTGCGTATTAAATAGCTGGCCGCGTTGCACATAGTTCACGGCGTTGCCTTGTAGCCTGGTGATATCGTCTGCCGTCAGGGCCCGCACGGCTTTCGCCGGTGAGCCGATGATCAGCATATTGTCGGGAAATTCCTTGCCTTCCGTGACCAGCGCACCCGCGCCGACCAGGCAGTTCTTGCCGATCTTCGCGCCATTCAGGATCACGGCCTGGATGCCGACCAGGGCGCCATCGCCGATCGTGCAGCCATGCAACATCGCCTGGTGGCCGATGGTCACGTTCCGGCCGATGTCCAGCGGGTAGCCCGGGTCCGTGTGCAGCACGGCGCCTTCCTGCACATTGCTGTTGGCGCCCACCGTGATGCGTTCGTTGTCGCCGCGGATCGTGGCGCCGAACCATACGGACGTATTCGCTTCCAGGGTCACCTTGCCGATCACGTTGGCCGTGTCGGCAACAAAAGCGGAAGCATCAATCAGCGGCGCATCGGCGCCCAATTGGTAGAGTGTCATCGTTAGCCTGTGGCGGTGGTGGAAGCGCCGGGCACGGCCGGACGCGGAAGTTTTGCGCTATTTTACGCTGTTGCAGGGCAAGTCCGAGCGCCGGCCGCTAATCCGGTATAATTATCGAACGGTCGTACTTTTATGTGCGCCCTATCTACAGACACAGCATGTGGCGCCATCTGCGCCACTTTCAAGGCAGGCATCCGATGAAACCCATGAAACTTTCCCGTTCCGAATTCATCAACATCCGCGGCGCCCGTACGCATGTGCGCCATTGGGGCCGCGAAGGCGCGCCCATCCTGTTCATGGTGCACGGCTGGATGGACGTGGCCGCCTCGTTCCAGTTCGTCGTCGACGAGTTGCAGGGCGACTGGCACGTGATCGCGCCCGACTGGCGCGGCTTTGGCCTCAGCGACTACACGCAATCGGACACCTACTGGTTCCCCGACTACCTGGCCGACCTGGACGCCATGCTGCTGCATTATTCGCCGGACGCGCCCGTCAACCTGCTGGGCCACAGCATGGGCGCCAACGTGGCCGGTCTGTACGCGGGCGTGCGCCCGGAGCGCATCAGCCGCTTCATCAACCTGGAAGGCTTCGGCATGATGGCAACGCAGCCGGAGCAGGCGCCGGGCCGCTACGCCAAGTGGCTGGACGAATTGCGCGAGCCGCCCACCATGCGCAGCTATCCTTCGCAGCGCGCCGTGGCCGAGCGCCTGCAAAAGACCAATCCGCGCCTGCCGGACGAGCGCGCCGCTTTCCTGGCCGAACACTGGTCGGCGCGCAACGAGGCGGGTGAGTGGGATATCCTGGGCGATCCGCAGCACAAGCGGGTCAATCCCATCCTGTACCAGGTGGAAGAAGTGATGGCGTGCTGGCGCCGCATCACGGCGCCCGTGCTGTGGGTGGAGGCCGATGACACGAATATGTGGCAATGGATGGGGCCCAAGGAACAGGCGCGCATCGAAATCGACCGGCGTTTGGCCTGCATCAAGGATGTGCGCTGCGAGATGATGGCGGATGCTGGCCACATGCTGCATCATGATCAGCCGCAGGCACTGGCGCGGCTGGTGGAAGCGTTTTTGGCCTGATGTGTGTCGGGAACGCTGCAGCGCGATTGGCCAAGCAGCGTACAATGAAAACTTCTTCCATGCTGAGCCCGTGCAGGGTATTGTTTTCACATGCTTAAAGTCGACCTGCATTGTCATTCGAATATCTCCGACGGCGTGCTGTCACCGGCCGCCGTGGCCGCTTACGCGCGCAAGGCGGGCGTGGACGTGTGGGCGCTGACGGACCACGATGAAGTGTCCGGCGTCGCCGCCGCGCGCACGGCCGCGCTGGACCTGGGCATGCGCTTCGTGGCCGGCGTGGAAATTTCCATCACGTGGGCCGGTGAAACCGTGCACATCGTCGGCTTGCAAGTCGATGAAAACAATCCGGGTCTCGTGCAGGGCTTGCACCGCACGCGTTCGGGGCGCGACGCGCGCGGCCGCGAAATCGCCCGCCAGTTGGACCTGGCCGGCATCCCCGACGCCTATGAAGGGGCCTTGAAATTCGTCGGCAACCCGGACCTGATGTCGCGCACGCACTTTGCCCGCTACATCGTGGAAACGGGGAAATGCGCGAATATTCCCGACGTGTTCAAGAAATACCTGTCGGAAGGCAAGCCGGGCTACGTCGAGCACCGCTGGGCCACCCTGGCCGAAGCGGTCGGCTGGATCCGCGGCGCGGGCGGCGTGGCCGTCATCGCCCATCCGGGCCGCTACCGCTTCAGCGACATGGCGCAAGGCGTGCTGTTCGATGAATTCAAGCAACTCGGCGGCGTGGCCATCGAAGTCGTCACGGGCAGCCACAGCCCGGACCAGTATCCGAAATACGCGCAGCTGGCCAACGCCTACGGTTTCCTCGCCTCGCGCGGCACGGATTTCCATGCGCCGGGCGAGTCGCGCGTGGATTTTGCCATGTTGCCGCCATTGCCAGCCAACGTCACGCCCATCTGGCACGACTGGTTTTAGCCTGCAGCCAGGCAAATCTGCTGCGCGGCGCGCTTTGCGGCCGGCGATGCTCACCGTACTCCAGTACGGTTGCGCTTCTCGGCCACAAATCACTGCCGCTCGCGACGATTTTCCTGGCTGCCGATGCGCCGTCGTGTCGCTGCTTGAAATCTGCGTTAGCGTGCATATCTTTTTGTTATTCTTGTTATACATAGTCATCCGGAGCCATCGCCCATGAAACGTATCGTCCTGTTTATTGCAACCAACCTGGCCGTGATGCTGGTGCTGTCGCTCGTGCTCAGTTTGCTGGGCGTGGGCAATCCGGCGCGCGGCAGCACCTTGAACCTGGGCAGCCTGCTGGTGTTTTCGCTGGTGGTGGGCTTCACGGGTTCGATCTTTTCGCTGTTGATCAGCAAACCGATGGCCAAGTGGAGCACGGGTGCGCGCGTGATCGACAATCCGACGTCGTCGACGGAGTTGTGGCTGGTCAACACCGTACGCGCGCTGTCCGAGCGGGCCGGCATCGGCATGCCGGAAGTGGCCGTGTACGAAGGCGACGCGAATGCGTTTGCCACGGGCGCCTTCAAGAATTCGGCGCTGGTGGCCGTCTCCACGGGCTTGCTGCAAAGCATGAACCGCGATGAAGTGGAAGCCGTGCTGGGCCACGAGATCGCCCACGTCGCGAATGGCGACATGGTCACCTTGACCCTGATCCAGGGCGTGGTGAATACCTTCGTCGTCTTCATGGCCCGCGTGGTAGGTTTCTTTGTCGACAATGTCCTGTTGAAAAATAACAACCGCGAAGGCGGCGGACGCGGCATCGGTTACTTTGTGACCGTGATGGTGTGCGAAGTGATCTTCGGCTTGCTCGCTTCCATCATCGTGGCCTGGTTCTCGCGCCAGCGCGAATTCCGCGCCGACGCCGGTTCCGCCAAGCTGCTGGGCAGCCCCACGCCGATGATGCATGCGCTAGCCCGCCTGGGCGGCGTGCCGCCGGGCGAATTGCCGCAATCGATGCAGGCGCTGGGCATCAGCGGCGGCAATGGCGGCTGGGGCGCGCTGTTCGCCACCCATCCACCGCTCGAACAACGCATCGCCGCGCTGCGCAGCGTACAATAATGCCAACTTAACAAGCTGGTTCGCCAGAACGCTTACACATGAGTCAATTTTTTCATATTCACCCCGACAATCCGCAATTGCGCCTGATCAAGCAGGCGGCGCAGATCATCCAGTCCGGCGGCGTGGTGGCCTTGCCCACCGACTCCTGCTACGCGCTGGTGTGCCAGCTCGACGACAAGGGCGCTGTCGAGCGCCTGCGCCGCATCCGTGGCGTGGATGAAAAGCACCATTTGACCTTGCTGTGCCGCGACTTGAGCGAGCTGGGCGTGTATGCCCGCGTGGACAACCGCCAGTTCCGCCTGCTCAAGGCGGCCACGCCCGGCGCCTACACGTTTATTCTGGAAGCGACGAAGGAAGTGCCGCGCCGCCTCAGCCATCCTTCGCGCAAGACCATCGGCCTGCGCGTGCCGCAGCACCGCATCGTGCAATGCCTGCTGGAAGAGCTGGGCCAGCCGCTGCTGGGCGCGACATTGACCTTGCCGGGCGACGAAGACAGCTTGACGGATGCCGACACGATCCGCGAACGGCTGGAAAAACTGGTCGACCTGATCGTCGACGGCGGCGTCTGCGCGCATGGTCCCAGTACCGTGATCGACCTGACGGGGCCGGAGCCGGAAGTGGTGCGCGTGGGGCGGGGCGACCCGGCCGTGCTGGGTTTGTAGGCGGCATCGCACGCCCGTGCTGGCGCCGGTCTTCACCTGTTCTTAATGACAACGTAAGAAAGAGCCTAGTTCGCCTCTGGTAGAATCGCGGTCATGAGCGATTTCAATACGATAGTCCAGACCGTTGCGGTCTACCTGGTGCCGGTGCTATTTGCCATTTCCCTGCATGAGGCGGCGCACGGCTACGCGGCCCGCTATTTCGGCGACCCCACGGCCTCGAACGAGGGCAGGCTGAGCCTCAATCCCATGCGGCATATCGACCCTTTCGGCACGATCTTGCTGCCCTTGATGCTGTATTTCACGATCCAGGTGCCGTTCGGCTATGCCAAGCCGGTGCCCGTCGATTTCAGCCGCCTGCGCAATCCGAAGAAGCAGATGGCCTGGGTGGCGTTTGCCGGGCCTGGCGCCAATTTCGCCATGGGCCTGGGCTGGATGATCGCCTTTGTCGTGCTCAGCGTCTTGCCGCCGACGGAGATGGGCATGTTTTTCCGCAAGATGGCGGGCGCCGGCGTCAGCGTGAATGCGGCCATGTTCGTCTTTAACCTGATTCCCGTGCCGCCCCTCGATGGCGGGCGCATCATGACGGGCTTGCTGCCGATGCAGCTGGCGCGCCCTTACGCCAGCATCGAGCGCTACAGCCTGTATGTGTTCGGCGCCCTGGTGCTGCTGATGTACACGGGCATCTTGAATCGCGCCTTGCTGGCGGCGATCGAATTTGTCATCGGCATTTTTGTCACCCTGGTCACGCCCCTGACGGCGATATTGACTTGATGCCCGCAACTGGATGTACGCACATAATTGATGGAAGTACCGATGCAAGTAACTGAACCAATATTAGAAACCGAAGCGATTTCCGGCTGGCTGCGCCGCTGGGCGCCCCTGATCCCGGGCGGCGAGGTGCTGGACCTGGCCTGCGGCGCAGGCCGCCACGCGCGCCACCTGGTAAGCCTGGGCCACCCCGTGATCGCGCTCGACCATGATCCGGAAATGCTGGAAAAGGCGGCTGGCACGGGCATCACCACTTCGCTGGTGGACCTGGAAGCGCCGGGCGCCGTGTGGCCTTTCGCTCCCGGCCGCTTTGCCGGCATCGTCGTCACCAATTATCTGCACCGGCCGCTGCTGGAAGCCATGGTGGCCAGCCTGGCGCCCGATGGCGTGCTGCTGTATGAAACGTTTGCCGAGGGCAATGAGCAGTTCGGCAAGCCGTCGAATCCGAAATTCCTGCTGAAGGAAGGCGAAATGCTGACCTGGGCGGTGCAGCACGGCTTGCGTGTGGTAGCGTATGAGGATGGGCGCGTGGAACAGCCAAAAGCTGCTCTGGTGCAACGAATTTGCGCTGTCCGGCCGGATTTTCCACGGTTGGCAGCCCTGCTGCCGACGTTTTGAGCGGCCATACTATGTCAGAATGCACCACAGGCGCGGGCTATCCGCTACAATCGTTGTTTTATTTATCGGCGCTATAAACTTACTATGATCAAGGGCAGCATTGTAGCAATCGTCACCCCGATGCACGCAGACGGCAGTCTGGACTTTCCAGGTCTGCGCAAGCTGATCGACTGGCATATCGCCGAGGGTACAGACGGCATCGTCATCGTTGGCACGACGGGCGAATCGGCAACAGTCAGTGTGGAAGAACACTGCGAACTGATCCAGTTGACCGTCGAACATGCCAAGGGACGCATTCCTATCATCGCCGGCGCCGGAGGCAACTCCACGGCCGAGGCCATCAAACTGACGCGCTACGCGAAAGAAGCGGGCGCCGATGCTGTCTTGCAAGTGGTGCCGTACTACAACCGTCCTACCCAGGAAGGCATGTACCAGCACTTCAAGGCCATCGCCGAAGCCGTCGACATTCCCGTCATCCTGTACAACGTGCCTGGCCGTACGGTTGCCGACATGAGCAACGAGACCATCGTGCGCCTGTCCGCCATCCCGAATATCGTCGGCGTGAAAGATGCGACCGGCAATATCGGCCGCGGCATCGACCTGCTGCGCCTGGTTCCAGCGGACTTCGCCGTGTACTCGGGCGACGATCCGACGGCCATGGCGCTGATGTTCTGCGGCGGCCACGGCAACATTTCCGTGACGGCCAACGTTGCGCCACGCGCCATGCACGAACTGTGCGTGGCAGCCATGGCGGGCGAGCGCGCCACGGCGATTGCCATCAATAACAAAGTGTTCCCTTTGCACCAGAAATTGTTTGTCGAGCCCAACCCGGTGCCCGTCAAATGGGCGCTGGCCGAAATGGGCCTGATGCCAGCCGGCATACGCTTGCCACTGGTGCCGCTGGCTGAAAATTGCCATGCCACCGTGCGCGATGCCTTGCGCGACGCTGGCATCCTGTCTTAAGCCGAACTTCAAGCCCGGGCTTGACCAGCCCGGACCTTTCCTGATTCCAGCTGCTACTTAGCTTCTTATCCAGTTACGACATGACTAATTGCAAGAAAACCAAACCGGCGCCTGCCACCATCGCCGTCCGCGGCATCGTCATCGGCGCCGTCGCAGCCAGCCTCGCGGGCTGTGGCATGATCAGTTCGGTAGTCGGCGGCGACAAGGTCGACTACAAGTCGGTCAAGAAAGCCAGCACCCTGGACGTGCCGCCTGACCTGACGCAATTGCAGCAGGACAACCGTTATTCCTTGCCGGATTCGAAAAACGGCGTGGCCACGGCTTCCGGCTACAACGCGCAGCGCAACGCCACGGCCGGCACGCCCGTCATCGTGGGCGCCGACGGCGTGGTGGGTGTCGTGCCCGTCACGGCCGGTGGCGTGAAGGTCGAGCGCGCGGGCAACCAGCGCTGGCTGGTCGTCAAGCAGTCGCCTGAAGTGCTGTGGCCGCAACTCAAGCAATTCTGGGAAGATTCGGGCTTTACCGTCGCCATCGACCAGCCTACGGCTGGCATCATGGAAACCGAGTGGAACGAAAACCGCGCCAAGCTGCCGCAAGACTTTATCCGCAATACCATCGGCAAGGCCTTCGATTCGATGTACTCGACTGGTGAAAAAGACAAGTTCCGCACCCGCGTGGAGCGCCTGGCCGATGGGTCGACCGAGATCTACATCAGCCACCGTGGCGTGGAAGAGGTCGTCACGGGCCGCGACAAGGAAACCACCACCTGGACCGCGCGTCCCAACGATCCGGGCCTGGAGGCGCAATTCCTGGCCAAGCTGATGACGCGCCTGGGCGCGGCCAGCGATGAAGCACAAGCGAAGACAGCCGTTGATGGCGCCATCGTGCAGCCGCTGCACGCCAAGCTGGTGGGCGACGCCGCCACGCCGGCGCGCGCCATCGAAGTCGATGAAGGTTTCGACCGCGCCTGGCGCCGTGTCGGCCTGGCGCTGGACCGCGTCGGCTTCACCGTGGAAGACCGCGACCGCACGCAAGGCACGTATTTCGTGCGTTACGTCGATCCGGACGCGGTCAAGAAAGATGGTTTCTTCTCGAAACTGTTCAGCTGGGGTTCGTCGTCCGACAAGGACAAGGAAGCGCAGCGCTACCGCGTCCTGGTCAAGGCCGGCAATGGCTCGACCAGCCTGGTCAGCATTCTCAGTAACGAAGGCCAGCCCGATGTCTCGCCAGTGGCCGAGAAGATCCTGGGCTTGCTGAACGAGCAGCTGAAGTAAGCGGTGCATTCGCGGCGGGTATCGCAACCTGCCGCGCAATAAAAAAGGCTGATCCGGGAAACCGGCGCAGCCTTTTTTATTGCCTGCGTCCGGCTTATATCCTGCGGATAAAACGCCGGACGCAAAAAAGCCGACCCGAAGGTCGGCTTTTCCTAGTGCAGGGTGCTAAATTACTTAGCAGCCGATGCAGCAGCCGAAGCAGCCGAAGCAGCGTCGGTAGCGGCCGAAGCGGCAGCCGAAGCAGCAGCAGCAGCGTCGGTAGCGGCCGAAGCAGCAGCGTCAGCAGCAGCAGCTGGAGCAGCTTCAACTGCTGGTGCTGGTGCTGGGGTTTCAACTACTGGTGCTGGTGCAGGAGCTTCTTCTTTTTTGCTGCAAGCAGCCAGAGCAACAACCATCAGGGAGGCGATCAGCAGGGATTTTTTCATTTGTTTTCCTTAATTATTTCAAAAAATAAATCAATATTGTTGCGATGAATAATTACCGGTAATTATCGCTCGTTAGGTCGTCTTCGAAGGCTTTTCGTACCAGGTGGTGCCTGCCAGACAACGGAAACTTCCTAACCGAATATTATAGCGATTTTTGGTGCGTCGCAATAGGAGCAAGAGGCAAATTCGCAACTATTTTGTGATATCGCAATATTTGCCGAAGCAAATTGCAAGCAAGTGTAAGCGATTTGCGAAAGCGCGACAAAACGATATAAAAATAATATGTTTTATTGCGCTAACGCAGATGCTGTTATTTTACCTACTGTAATACCACTTTGCTACGCCGCCCCCATTCAAGCCAGTTCGAGCCAGCCATCCTGATACCACGTATATAACGCATCCATCACGTCATCGGAAGCCTGGGCCACGGCGGCGCCATCGAGGGCGCGTTCGTTGGCCAGGGTTTCCAGGGCCGCTTTATCGGCCTTGCCAATGGCAAACGATTCGCCATTGATGAAGACATTCTTGCCACGATACAGCATCAGGGTCTTGCGCGACAACACGACACCCTTTTTCTGTGCGGCGTCCGCGAAGCGGCCTACCGTCAGCGGCTTGGACAGCGGCGTGAAAAATACATTGTGTTTCGGTTCCGACAGGTGTTCGCCGAGGAAAATGGTCACGTCTTCTTCCGTGAAGCGCACCTTGTTCATTTCTTCCGCAATGGTGCTGAGCATTTCACGGGGGATTTCCGCCGGTTTGCCCGACGCTTTCAAGTCCGGATCGCTGTAAATGCCTGGCAAGTCGATCGAGTCGGCCATGAATTGCAGGAACGCTTCGCCCAGCTCCTGGAACGTGGGCGAGCGGAAGCCGATCGAATACGTCTGGCAATCGCCGATGGCCACGCCGTCGTGCGCGTAGTGGGGCGGCAAATACAGCATGTCGCCCGGTTCCAGCGTGAATTCTTCATCGGGCGTGAAGTTGCTGAGGATTTTCAGCGGCAAGCCGTCGATCAGGCTCAGGTCTTTCTGCGCGCCGATGCGCCAGTGGCGCTTGCCCTGGCCTTGCAGCAGGAATACGTCATAGGAATCGAAATGCGGGCCCACGCCGCCGCCATCGGTGGCGAAGCTGACCATCAGGTCGTCCAGGCGCGCGTCCGGCAGGAAGCGGAACTGGCGCAGCAGGGCGTCAGCCTTGGCGCTGTGCAGGTTGGCGCCCTGCACCAGCAGGGTCCATTCCTTCTGTTTCAGCGAGGGCAGGCTGGTTAGTGGACCTTGTTGCATGTTCCAGTGGCCATCCGCATGGCTGACCAGGCGCGATTCGACGTGATCGAGGGTAGCCAGCTCGGCCAGGGCCTTGAAATCGAACAGCGCCTTGAAGCCAGGCACGGCTTGACGGATCAACAAGGGTTTTTTATGCCAGTAGTCGCGCAGGAATTGCGCCGGCGTGATATCGCCGAGGAGAGTTAATGTTTTCATGCGCCCATTATAACAACCGGAAATGCAGGAATGCGCCTGCCGTTGGCGGCGTGAAGGTATAATTTGCCAGCTTATACAATGAAAGGAAGCATAATGAAGATTGCCAAAAATACGGTCGTGACTGTCAACTACAAACTGTCAGACGCGCAAGACAATCTGATCGAAGACGGCCGTCAGCCGATGGTCTACCTGCACGGTGATTATGAAAACACCCTGCCGAAGATCGAAGAAGAGCTCGACGGCAAGGAAGTTGGCTATTCCAACACGATCCAGATCGAACCGGATGATGCTTTCGGTGAATACGATCCAGCCCTGGTGAAGGTCGAGCCGCGTAATCGCCTGCCTGAGCCGCTGGAAGTGGGCATGCAGTTCGAAGGCATGCCGGAAAGCGATTCGCCGGATGAAGAAGCGATGATCTTCACGGTCACCGATATCGCCGACGACAAAGTCGTGCTGGACGGCAACCATCCACTGGCCGGCATCGCGCTGCGCTTCTCGCTGACCGTCGCCGACGTGCGCGAAGCCACCGAAGAAGAAATCGCCCATGGCCACGTGCATGGCGCACACGGCCATGACCATGGCGATGAAGATGATGAAGGCGAAGGCGAAGAGGGCGATCACTTCCGCACCCACCCTATTCATTAACACCTGACCAAACCTACTGCGCGGCGCGCTTTGCGGCCGGCGATGCTCACCGTACTAGAGTACGGTTGCGCTTCTCGGCCACAAATCACTGCCGCTCGCTACGGTTTTGTCAGGCGTCGTGACGTCTGTTGTTTGTTAGATAAAGGCTGGCTGCGTGCCGGCCTTTATTTTATCGGCGCAGCGTCGACGCCTTGGTTCGCGCTTGCGTCGATGGCCGCGTGGCCCGTTGACGTACCTCAAAGAATGGGGTCTTGCCGGGCCGGACGGCGATGGCGGACCAGTCGTTGTCGATGCTGACGTGGCCCAGGTTGCCTTTCCAGCTGATTTTCGGCCCGCCTGCCCTGGCTGCGGCTTTTTTACTTTTTCCCTCCTTGCCATCCGCGTCGCCATCGCGCTGCGTATCGACCAGTAACACCTTGCCGCTGAACTTCTTCGCCAGGGTGCGGATTTGCTTGCGCGGTCCGGCAAAGCCATCCTGTTTCGAACTGAAGCTGGGCAGCAGCGAATTGTCGTCTTCATCGAGCACGCCCACGTCGCCATCGGAAAACAGCACGATGCCGTCGAGCTGCTTGCGCTGCGCCATGGCGAACAATCTCTGCAGCCAGGAACGGTTGGCGACCAGGCGGTCTTCGAATTCGCTGTTGCGTCCCGCTTCCGGCAGGAAATGGTTGTTATTCGCCGGCAGATTCACGGTGGCAAACAATACGCCGCCGTATTCCCAGTGGGCATTTTCCGCATAGCTGCGGAATTTTGCCGTCGATGACAGTCGCGACAGGGTCAGCTTGTGCTGGCCCAGGCTCTGGTCATCGGCGAAATACACGTCGCGCAAGCGGTTCAGGCGTTCGATGGCGTTGACCCTGCCGCGCGAATTGCGGCAGTTGGCCCAGTCGCTTGCCGACAGCGAGACGATCAGCGGCGGGCCGCTGGCGTCGAGCAAGTCCTTGCGCTGGCCATACAGCTTGTCGCTGCACGATTCGCTGGCGGCCTTGATGCCGGTGGCCACGACGAAGGATGCATTGAAGGCGCTCGTGTCGGCGATGGCTTTTTTCAGGGGGCCATCGTCCGGCCCTGCGTTGAAGGAGTGGCCCAGCACGGCAAACTCGAAGCCGGCCTGGTCGGCGGGGGCCGCCACCGCCGCTTGCCATGGCAGGCTGGCAGCGAGCAAGCCGGCGGCCAGCAGGCGTATCGAGCTGCGCCGGCAGGTCATGCGGCGGCCAGCCGTTTCAATTGATACAGCTGCTCCAGCGCGTCGCGTGGCGTGAGCGCGTCGGGATCGAGGTCGGCGATGGCGTCGAGCAAGGCTTGCTGCGCCGCGTTCAGCGCGGCCAGCGGCGCCGCCGCTTCCTCTTCTTCCTCTTGCGCATACGGATCGGCGGAAGGCAGCGCGAACAGGTCGCGTTGCGGCGTGGCGTCGAGCGCCTGCGCTTCCAGGCGCGCCAGGTGCTTGCGCGCCGCCTTGATCACGGGCTGCGGCACGCCAGCCAGTTGCGCCACCTGCAAGCCATAGCTTTGCGAGGCGGGACCGGCTTGCACGGCGTGCAGGAAGACGATGCTGTCCTTGTGCTCGACGGCGGACAAATGCACGTTGGCGGCGCTCGGATGACTGTCCGGCAATTGCGTCAGCTCAAAGTAATGTGTGGCAAACAGGGTGAAACTACGGCTGGTGTCGATCAAATGGCGCGCGATGGCCCACGCCAGGGCCAGGCCGTCGAAGGTGGAGGTGCCGCGGCCCACTTCATCCATCAGTACCAAGGAATGCTCGGTGGCGCCGTTCAGGATGGCGGCCGATTCCGTCATTTCCACCATGAAGGTCGAGCGTCCGCCCGCCAGGTCGTCGGTGGCGCCGATGCGCGTGAAGATGCGGTCGATGGGGCCGATGGTGGCGGACGCTGCCGGCACGTAGCTGCCCACGTAGGCCAGCAGGGTGATGAGTGCTACCTGGCGCATGAAGGTCGATTTACCGCCCATGTTCGGGCCGGTGATCAACAGCAGCCGACGCTCGTTGACGAAGCGGCAATCGTTGGCGATGAAGCGTTCGATCTGCTTTTCCACCACGGGGTGGCGGCCTTCGACGATGTTGATGCACGGCTCGTCGACCAGTTGCGGCGCGGCCCAGTTGTGCTGCTGCGCATGTTCCGTCAGCGCGTTCAGGGTGTCGAGCTGGGCCAGACCCTGCGCAATCGTCTGCAGGGTGCCGATGTGCGGCGCCAGTTCGGCCAGCAGCAGGTCGTACAGCATCTTTTCGCGCACCAGCGCCTTGTCTTGCGCCGACAGGGCCTTGTCTTCGAACACTTTCAGTTCGGGCGTGATGTAGCGCTCGGCGTTTTTCAAGGTCTGGCGGCGGCGGTAGTCGTCCGGCACCTTGTCCGTCTGGCCGTGCGTGACTTCGATGTAGAAGCCATGCACCTTGTTGTATTCGACGCGCAGGTTGGCGATGCCCGTGCGGGCCCGTTCGCGCGTTTCCAGGTCGAGCAGGAACTGGCCCGCGTTTTCCGACAGCGCGCGCAATTCGTCGAGTTCCGCGTCGAAACCGGTGGCAAAGACGCCGCCGTCGCGCACCATGGCGGCCGGTTCCTGCGCCACGGCGCGCACCAGCAAGTCCAGGCAGGCGGTCGGCGTGGCCAGGGCAGCATGGATGGCGGCCAGCAAGCCGCTTTCGCCGCCCTGGCCATGGCCATAACAACGGACCACGTCGCCGCGCAGTGCCGGCAGTTGCAGCAAGCCGTCGCGCAGGGCGGCCAGGTCGCGCGGACGCGCCGACAGCAGGGCGATGCGCGTGGTGATGCGTTCGATGTCGGGCACTTGCGCCAGCGTGGCGGCCAATGGCCCCGCCGCTTCGCTTTGCGCCAGCGCGGCGATCGCTTCATGGCGCGCGCGGGCCACGTTCTGGTCGCGCCGCGCATGGTGCAGCCAGTGGCGCAGCATGCGCGAACCCATGGCCGTGCGGCAATGATCCAGCAGGGAAAACAGTGTCGGCGATTCCTGGCCGCGGATGGTTTCCGTCAATTCCAGGTTGCGCCGCGTGGCCGCATCCAGGCCGATGAATTCGCTTTCCGTTTCCGTGATCAAAGAGCGCACGTGCTGCAAGCCGCGGCCCTGCGTCGATTGCGCATAGCGCAGCAGCGCGCCGGCCGCG
The DNA here is from genome assembly GCF_030397625.1 of Janthinobacterium sp. SUN026. Classification (NCBI taxonomy): domain Bacteria; kingdom Pseudomonadati; phylum Pseudomonadota; class Betaproteobacteria; order Burkholderiales; family Oxalobacteraceae; genus Janthinobacterium; species Janthinobacterium sp. SUN026. Next base: position 1,019,895 of record NZ_JAPQNU010000001.1, read on the forward strand.
CCGAATGCGGCGCCGAGGCCGTCGGCGCCAAAGCCCGTCAAGGTCGCCACGCCCAATTGGTCGAGCAGGGCCTTGTGGCCGCCCACCACGTCGAAATGCCAGTCCGGCACGCGGTTGATGTGCGTGCCCGCGTAATCGTCGAACAGGTTGCCATTGTCGCCGCTGAGAATCTCGGCCGGCACGATGCGTTCCAGCTCCTGCTGCAGGCGCGCGGCCACGGTGGCGCTGTCGCCGGAAAACTCCATCAGCTTCAAAGCACCGCTGGCCAGCGACAGCCAGGCCAGGCCAGTGGTGACCGTCTTGCGCTGCGTGATGCTGCACATGGCCAGCAGCGGGCGCTCGGCCTTCTCGGGCAGCAAGTCCGCATCCGTCAGGGTGCCGGGCGTGACGACGCGCATGACTTTGCGCTCGACGGGGCCCTTGCTGGTGGCCGGATCGCCGATCTGTTCGCAAATGGCCACCGACTCGCCCAGCTTGACCAGCTTGGCCAGGTAACCATCGAGCGAATGAAACGGCACGCCACACATCTTGATAGGGTTGCCGCTGGCCACGCCGCGCGCCGTCAAGGTAATGCCCAGCAGGCGCGAGGCTTTTTCCGCATCCTCGAAAAACAGCTCGTAGAAATCGCCCATGCGGTAGAACACCAACATCGTCGGGTGGTTTTCTTTAATGCCAAGATATTGTTGCATCATTGGCGTAAGCTTTTCAGCGGAATTCTTCTTTGCCGCGGCGGCGTTGATTTCTTTTGGGACGGTGGTCATGTGTTCTTTGTCGTTGGTCCGGCGGCGGGAAACGCATGCCTGCCGGGCTGTGGGTGGTGCTGTGTGCGTGCCAGGCCGCGCCAGGGGGGCGGAGCTTGGGTTCAAGGCCGTCATTTTACCGCTTTCGGCGGGCGGGGCGGCGTATTGCGTGCGGATGTGAAAAAGCCGCGCCGGTGGGGTGGCGCGGCTTGGAGTGTTAGGGGGCGGCACTGTCCGCGCAGCGCTTGTGCCAGGCCCCAGCTGTTACATGTCGATCGAACCGCCCACCGAGCTTTCCGGCAGCAGTCCGCCCGATACTTCTTCGATTTCGTTGACGTTTAATTCTTGCATGGTATTTACCTCAGTTTTCAAGATTAAGATGAACAAGTCGCACCTATAGGATGCATGGCCGGGTCTTTCTGTGCCCGTATGGACTACAGCTCGACGCTGCCGCCCACCGACGCTTCTGGCAGCAAGCCGCCCGATACTTCTTCGATTTCGTTGATGTTTAATTCTTGCATCGCTAACACCTCACAATTAAGGCTTGCGAAATTGCAAACCTAATCCATCGTAAAACAATTCTTGCCGCATGCCAAGAGTTAAGCGGCTGCCTGGGTTTCCTGCATCACATCCTGCACGATTCCCCTCTGCTGCAATGCCACCACCCGCTGCGCCAGCGTCCACCGAGGTAGTGAAGGCCGTCGGCATGGTGGCGATTTCCGCATCATAGCTGTCGCGCCGGCTTCTCAGCAGGGTAGAAACAACTTGCTGGGCGGCGCTGCTGCGCTCGCCCGACAGCACGAACAGCACCTCGCCCGCGCGCACGGCCTGTCCCTCCTAGACGCGCACCCCGGCGATGACGCCCGCCTGGCCCGGCATGACGCGGATCACGCCGCTGATCGGCATCAGCACGCCCTGCGACTGCGCCTTGCGCGTGGTGCTGAAGAAGATGAAGAACGCGACGATGGCCAGCGCGATGGCGAGGAACAGCCAGGTCAGGAATACATGGCTGACGGGCCGCGCCAGCAAAACCATATCGTACTGCTTGTTGCTCAGATGCTCGATGGCTTGCTTGCGGAACAGGGGCTGGACGGGCGGGGCGGGGTTGGTGGTGGCGGGAGCGCTGGGTTGGTCACGCAAGATGATGGATTTTTCAGGGAATGAAGGGGGACGCTAAGGACGGAGGCGTATTCGCAGGCTGGCTGTTTGTCCGTGAACTGATCAGTGGAGCCGCATCAACGCATCCTGTTGCGGCTCCGGATTGTCAGCGCGGAACATTGTTGATGTTTTGTGTCTTACCAGTCAGTATTGCCGCCAACGGAGCTTTCAGGCAACAGTCCACCCGCAACTTCGTCGATTTCGTTCGTGTTTAATTCTTGCATGCTCTGCTCCTTGGTAATGTCATAAGATTTACGTTTTTTGAAACAAAGACATCGATTTATGAAAAAGATTTCCATTTATCAAAAAACACACCACAGCTTGCTCGACTCCTATCGTTCAGGCGTGATGTGCCTCGTTGTCTTAACCCCAGCCAGTGTCACCACCCATTGAGCCTTCAGGCATATTTCCACCGGATACTACTTCGATTTCATGGATTTCTAATTCTTGCATTTTGTTTCCTTGTTGATGAAGTTGCTTTTCATATGGAATGATGCGTATGGCAAGTCGCGCGCATGCTGGATAATATCAACCCCAGCCCGACGACCCGCCAACTGAAGATTCTGGCATGTTCCCGCCGGATACTACTTCGATTTCGTTGACGTTTAATTCTTGCATGGAATTTACCTCGGTTTTCAAGATTAAGATGAACAAGTCGCACCCACAGGATGCATGGCCGGGTCTTTCTGTGCCCGAATGGATTACGTCTCGACGTTGCCGCCCACCGACGCTTCCGGCAGCAAGCCGCCCGATACTTCCTCGATTTCGTTGATGTTTAATTCTTGCATCGCTGTCACCTCACAATTAAGACTTGCGAAATTGCAAACCTAATCCATCGTAAAACAATTCTTGCCGCATGCCAAGCCTTAAGCGGCAGCCTGGGTTTCCTGCATCACATCCTGCACGATTCCCCTCCGCTGCAATACCACCACCCGCTGCGCCAGCGTCTACCGAGGTAGTGAAGGCCATCGGCATGGTGGCGATTTCCGCATGCGCGGCGGCCAAGTGCGCGCAGACCTGGAAGGTTACTGGCGCGACTGCTGCAATTGCGCGTCATAGCTGTCGCGCCGGCTTTTCAGCAGGGTCGAAACAACCTGCTGGGGCGCCCCCGCATTGGCACTGCTGCGCTCCCCCGACAGCATGAACTGCACCTCGTCCGCGCGCACGCCCTGTCACTCCTAGACGCGCACCCCGGCGATAACGCCCGCCTGGCCCGCGATGACGCGGATCACGCCGCTGGTTGGCAGCAGCACGCCCTGCGACTACGTCTTGCGAGTGGTGCTGAAGAGGATCTGTAAAACGAGGACTCTGTGGGGTTGCAATCAATGGAGTTAAATTTAGCCGCCTGTATCGCCGCCGACGGAGCTTTCAGGCATGTTTCCACCGGATACTTCTTCGATTTCATGGATTTCTAATTCTTGCATTTTGTTTCCTTGTTGATGAAGTTGCTTTTCATATGGAATGATGCGTATGGCAAGTCGCGCGCATGCTGGATAATATCAACCCCAGCCCGACGACCCGCCAACTGAAGATTCTGGCATGTTCCCGCCGGATACTACTTCGATTTCGTTGACGTTTAATTCTTGCATGGCATTTACCTCAGTTTTCAAGATTAAGACTAACAAGCTGCACCGATGAATATCGGCGCAACGTGGATGTATGTCGGTGGAATGGCGTAGCAAACCACTACAAGGCGGCTACTTAGCCCACGTCTAATGTGCCGCCCACCGAGCTTTCCGGCAGCAAGCCGCCGGCGACTTCCTCGATTTCGTTGACGCTTAATTCTTGCATGGTATTTACCTCAGTTTTCAAGATTAAGATGAACAAGTCGCACCTACAGGATGCATGGCCAGGTCTTTCTGTGCCCGTACGGTTTACGTATCGGTGTGGCCACCTATCGACGCTTCCGGCAGCAAGCCACCAGAGACTTCCTCGATTTCGTTGATGTTTAATTCTTGCATCGCTATCACCTCACAATTAAGACTTGCGAAATTGCAAACCTAATCCATCCTAAGACAATTCTTGCCGTATGCCAAGCTTTAAGCGGCGGCCTGGGTTTCCTGCATCACATCCTGCACGATTCCCCTCTGCTGCAATACCACCACCCGCTGCGCCATCGTCCAGCAAGGTAGGAAGGCCGTCGGCATGGTGGCGATTTCCGCATGCACGGCGGCCAAGTGCGCGCAGACCTGGAAGGTTACTGGCACGACTGCTGCAATTGCGCGTCATAGCTGTCGCGCCGGATTTTCTGCAGGGTGGAAATAACCTGCTGGGGCGCTCCCGCATTGGCACTGCTGCGCTCGCCCGACAGCACGAACAGCACCTCGCCCGCGCGCACCGCCTGTCCCTCCTTGACGCGCACCCCGGCAATGACGCCGGCCTGGCCCGGCATGATGCGGATCACGCCGCTCGTCGGCAGCAGCACGCCCTGCGACTGTGCCTTGCGTGTGGTGCTGAAGAAGATGAAGAAGGCGACGATGGCCAGCGCGATGGCGAGGAACAGCCAGGTCAGGAATACATGGCTGACGGGCCGCGCCAGCAGCACCGTACCGTACTGCTTGTTGCCCAGATGTTCGATGGCTTGCTGGCGAAACAGGGGCTGGACGGGCGGGGCGGGGTTGGTGGTGGCGGGAACGCTGGGTTGGTCACGCAAGATGATGGACTTTTCAGGGAATGAAGGGGGACGCTAAGGACGGGGGCGTATTCGCAGGCTGGCTGTTTGTCTGTGAACTGATCAGTGGGGCCGCATCAACGCATCCTGTTGCGGCTCCGGATTGTCAGCGCGGAACACTGTTGATGTTTTGTGTCTTACCAGTCAGTATTGCCGCCAACAGAGCTTTCAGGCAACAGTCCACCTGCAACTTCGTCGATTTCGTTCGTGTTTAATTCTTGCATGGTCTACTCATTAACAAGATAGCAAAATTTACGTTTTTGAAGCAAAAACATCGTAAAGCAATTGTTAAAAAAAGCATAGATTTATTGTGGCAGGCACAGGTGCAAGAGAGGCCTTCCAAGCGCCGGTGCCGTAGATCGCCGTGACTGCCAGATAAAAAACAAGAGCCACACCGGTACATGCCGGGGCGGCTCTGGGTGGGGCGTAGCTTGCAACAGCAAGGTGCTGCCTTGCTGGTGTTAATTTACCAGCTGGTGTTTCCGCCGACCGAGCTTTCAGGCATGTTTCCACCGGATACTACTTCGATTTCATGGATTTCTAATTCTTGCATATTGCTTCCTTGTTGATGAAGTTGCTTTTCATATGGAATGATGCGTATGGCAAGTCACGCGCATGCTGGATAATATCAGTCCCAGCCCGACGACCCGCCAACTGAAGATTCTGGCATGTTCCCGCCGGATACTACTTCGATTTCTTCAAAGTTTAATTCTTGCATGTCGGTTACTCCATTTTTATAGGTAGATTTGCGAAATTAAATTTATCGCAAGATGGTTTTCTTGCGATGCCAAGATGAGGCAGAAAGATCTCAGTCTTTCTTTGTCCCTACCTTTAAGATGTAATCTGGCTCGCTCGCTTAGCTCCAGTCGGAGCCGCCACCCACCGAGGCTTCAGGCATATTGCCACCGGATACTATCTCGATTTCTTCAAAGTTCAATTCTTGCATGTTATTCACCTTAATGTTGAAAGTTAATTCCTGAAGCTCAGGAGCATGGTGTACGCCGCTGGCGAGGTCGCCATACATGGCAGGATTAGTTCCAGTCATAGGTTCCGCCAACCGAACTTTCCGGGTCGAAGGAAAAGACGCGCAATTCAGGCTGCACGCCTTCGCCGCGCATAATTCGCACTGTCATGACGAAAGATAATTCCCATCGTCCCGTTGCATAGCCTACGTCGAGGTTATGTTTCCACTCCTGGAGGATGCGGCGCAGTGGCGGTCGGGCAGGGTCTCCCTGTTCTCCCAGCAATACCTTGGCCTCGAAGTCCAGTGGCAAGCTGTAGGTGGCCCCCACGGCTTGCAGGAATGGTGAGGGAGGGGAGTATACGGTCGGTACTTTCGGGCCGATTTGCGTCAGTTGCGGCACGCTGATGATGCAGCAATCGACGATCTGGAACGAGGTGAAGCCGCTTTTCTCGGAGCCGCAGCAAGTGACGTCCAGGTACACATGTTGACCTTGCTGGAAGTGCACGCCACCCATGTACGGGCCATGGCGCGGATCCGCCGTGCCGTCGCATGAGGTAAAGTTATAGTCGAGCTGGTTTGTGATCTGATCTACATCAAAGTGTACGGATAATTTCATCCAGGGGCTGACAGGCGTCATGTTTTACGATCTCTTTTTAAGTTGATAATAAACTGCTGGTAGCGAGCATCTCGCCTTAGGTTCAACAGATCGGGTGCTGTTTCGATCAGATTGATTGGGTAGCCGAGCTTGGCGGCCTCAAGTAGCGCCATCATGGCTGCATCACGGTTGCCGATCAGCTCATGGGTCAAGGCTGCCCGGAATTGAATGTCGGGCTGGCTTGCTGAGTTGGCGAGGGCTTTGCCGACCTTCTCCACGGCTTCTTTCTTTGCGCCTATATAGGCTGAATACAAGGCCATACGAGAGTTGACCGTGGCATCGTCGGGAATGCGCGCCAGGATTGGGGCAAGCAATTCGGTAGCGCGTTGGTAAGAGCGTTGCGAGGCTTCGGCCTGTGCGGGTATCCAACGTTGAGCATCGGCAAGATTCGCCCATAAGAGATAGGCGCCAGGATTACCTTTGCTGGAGGACACGGCCTTTTCAAAGGCCTGCACGGCGCCCAGATAGTCGGCCTTGGCGAACAGCGATGCGCCCAGATTGTTATACAGTTCCCAGTGCGGCTGGAATTGCAAGCCTTGCTGTAAGACGCGCAAGGCTTCGTCATTCCGGTCTTGGCGCAAGAGGACTGCACTCAGATAGGCGTAGCCATTGGTTGAGCGCGGATCAAGCGCTATGCTTTTGCGAAACGCCTGTTCCGCCCCCGCGTATTTTGCTTGCCTAAATAACATTGTTCCCTGCAGCGACGGGAACAACCGCTCTTTGGGGTACAGAGCGGCCGCATCGTCGAGTACTGTTTTGGCCGGGTCAAATTTTTTAAGATGAATCAACTGGCGTGCCTTGCCGACGAGTCCCAATAAGTTCTGCGGATCCAGGTTCAGGGCCTTGGCAGATGCTTCCAGCGCATCGTCCCGCTTGCCTTGAAATTCAAGCACCCAGGCATGGGCCACGTGGGCCAATGCCAATTGATTGTCCAGGGCAAGCGCCTGTTGTGCGCCAGCGTCCGCCCGCTGCAGCCAAGTATCATCGCGGCCATTGCCGATGTAACGCAGGCTAGAGGCCAGCGACAGGCCCGCCGAGGCGGCGGCGTTGGCAGGATTGTGTTTAAGTACTGTGCTGAAGTGGGCGATTGCTTGTTCCTGACTGGAGTCGCGATCAAACACCCGCAACGCCTCCATCCCCGCCGCCATACTGGCCATTTCCGAATACGGCGCGGGTGCCTTTTCCCCCGTGACGAACGATTTGACGGCAGGAATAATATTGGGCAACTGCCATCCCGCCAGTACGGCCAGCAGCGCCACGCCCGCGCCCCATTTCAGGGTGCGCTTGCGAGGCAGGGGCAGGCGGATGGAGACGCTGGCGGGTGGTTCTTCCTTCGCGGGTATCTCGTCGGCAAGGGGCGTGGCCAGGGTGAGCGGTTCCCCGCGCTGTGCCCCGATAGCCTCGCGCACATCGCGCATGGTGCGTGGCCGTTCGGCCGGGTCGTGCGCCGTCATTGCGCGCACGAGGGCATTGATGGCGGGCGGGACGGAGTCGGGCAGGTCGGGCCACGGTTCCGTCGCCTGCATGTGGGCGGCGGCCAGGGCCAGGCCGTTCAGGTGGGCGAAGTGGCGCTGGCCGGCCAGCATTTCGTACAGCATGGCGCCCAAGGCATACACGTCGCCGCGCGTGTCGGGCAGGCGGCCCATCAGGCGCTCGGGCGCCATGTAGGCGATGGTGCCCTGCAAGTCGCACAGGGTGGTCGTTTGCGTCGCTTGCGGGTCGATGTGGCGCGCCAGGCCGAAGTCGAGGATGCGCACCTTGCCGTCCGCCTCCAGCATCAGGTTCGACGGTTTCAGGTCGCCGTGGACGAGGTCCATGGCGTGCGCCTCGTCCATGGCGTCGGCGATCTGGTAGGCGATGTCGAGCGCCCCCTGCAAGTCGGCCTTGCCGCTGTGCATGAACTGCCCCAAGGTCTGGCCTTCGACCAGTTCCATGACGATGGATTGGCTCGTGCCCTGGCCCTCGATGGCGAAGATGCGCACGAAGGCCGCATGCCTGAGCGAGGCGGCCAGGCGCGCTTCATTGATGAGTTTTTCCGGATGCAGCACGTCGGCTTGCGGTTTCAGGCGCTTGAGCGCCACGCTACGGCACAGCTTGGCATCCCAGGCTTCGAACACATGGCCGAAACCGCCTTCGCCCAGCAAGCGGCGCACTTCATAGTGCCCGCTGATCGTGTCGTCTTGCGGCGGGGTCTGACGCAGGGAGTCGAGCAGTTCCATATACCTTGGCTTCAGAGTGCATCAACGTGGACATCCAGCATTGAAAAGGGTCAATGCGATGTTGGAATGCTCAAGATGATTGATTTTGAGTAACTTCCTGATTTAAAACGATTGTTTCGAATAAGTCAATTAATATTGACAAGGAGTGAACAAAAGCTGCTTTACCTGCGCCAGGAAGGCACTCCTTGCTGACGCATGCGCGCAATCTTGTTCAAACTCAATTTTCTTCCCTCCCGCTTCATCAATAATGCAGACGGGGCTATACCGGCATGTGCCGATCAGGCGATGGGGGCGGGCATGGACGAGTTGCTGCAATACTACGAGCGCGAACTGGGCACCTTGCATGCGCACAATCAGGCGTTTGCCCGACGCTATCCGGCCATCGCCGGCGCACTGGGCATCCTGGGTGGCGACATGGGCGACCCGCACCTGGCGCGCATGCTGCAGGCGTTTGCCATGTTCAACGCGCGCACGGCCAAGCGCCTGGCCGATGGCTTCGGCGCCTTCAGCGAAACCTTGCTGGAAGTGAACTTCCCCCATTATTTGCGCCCGTTTCCCGCCTGCGCCATTGCGCGCATCGATAACGATGCGGCGACGGTGACGGAGCTGGCCACCATTCCGCGCGGCACGGTCATGCATGCTGCCGAGCATCAGGGCGTCACCTGCAAGTTCACCACCACCTACGATGTTGCCGTGGCGCCGCTGCGCCTGCCCGACGTGCGCTTTCAATCCATCGTGGCGGCGCCGCCCGCGGTGCGCCTGACGCCGGATCTCGGGGCGGCGATCAGCATCACGCTCGAAGCGGCGGGCGCCACGTCCACGCTGGATGGGTTGGCGCTGCCGATGCTGCGCCTGTTCCTCGACGGCGAACCTGCGTTCTGCGCCACCCTGCGCGACAGCCTGTTCCTGCGTACCCGCTGCGCCTATGTGGAAGTCGATGGCGCGTGGCAGGCGCTGGACGCGGTGCCTGTGCATCCGGTCGGCTTTGCCGCCGAGGACGCATTGATACCGGCCAGGGCCGCCTCGCATCCCGCTTACCTTCTGCTGGGCGAATGGTTTGCCTTTCCGGATAAATTCAATTTCGTCGACCTCGACCTGGCCGCGCTGCGCCCATTGTTGCCGCCGGCCTGCCGGCGTTGCACCGTGCACTTGCTGCTGGCCGACGTGCAGGCCGACGCGGATATCGCGCGCATCTTGCGGCCCCTGTCCGCAAGGCATCTGGTGCCGGGGTGCACGCCCGTCGTCAACCTGTTCCGCCAGGCCGCCAATCCCATCCGCCTGACGCACGCGAGCGCCGATTATGTGCTGCTGCCCTCGGTCAGGCAGGCGCATTGCTACGACATCCACAGCGTCGACAGTGTGCAGGTTCTCGGTGAAACGGCGCAAGGCGCCGCGCTGGACACGTTTCACCCGTTTTATTCGATGCGCCATGGCGAGGCGGGCGGGCGCCAGGGGCGTTATTGGGTGACGCGGCGCGACGAGGATATGGCGCTGAGCCATCCCGGCTATGACATGCGCATCTCCTTCGTCGACGGCGCCATGCAGCCGCTGCACGACACGACGCAAACGGTGTCCATCATGCTCACCTGCAGCAACCGCGACTTGCCCAGCCGCCTGGTGTTCGGCAATGCCGCAGGCGACTTGCACCATGACGGCGCGGCCAGCGCCTTGCCGGTGCGCCTGCTGCGCAAGCCCGGCGCGCCCTGCCGCTTCCCTGCGGGTGCGGCGTCGCACTGGCGGCTGATCGCGCAATTGTCCCTGAATCATCAGTCGCTGAGCGAGCAGGGCTTGCCGCTCTTCAAGCAGATACTCGAGTTGTACAACTTGCCCGGTTCGGCCAGTGCCGCGCGCCAGATCGCGGGCATGACCGGACTGCGCCAGCGCGCCGCCAGCACCTGGCTGCACGACGAGGCGGGCGGCAGCCTGGTCTTCGGCATCGACGTCCTGCTGTCCGTCGACGAGGAAGCCTTTGTCGGCAGCGGCTTGCATGCGTTTGCCCAGGTCATCGAACGCTTTCTCGGGCTGTACGTGCACCTGGGTTCGTTTACCCGCCTGATCGTCTTGTCGCAGAAGAGTGGAAAGGAGTTGCTGTGCTGCCTGCCACGCAATGGAAGCCAGACGCTGGCGTAGTCGCGCGCCTGCTGGCCGATCCATCCGGCACCGGTTTCTTTCAGGCCGTGCGTTTGTTGTGTGCCTGGATGATGCAGCAAGGCATTTCACAGGAGCAAGTGTTTCGCGATTGCCTGCGCCTGCATGGCGGTGCCTCGCTGTCGTTTGCTCCAGGGGAAATCGAACAACTGTGGCTGGAGCCGCAGGCGGACGGCGAGACGCAGGTGCATGTGCAGGCGGCCATGCTGGGTTTTTTGGGCGTGCATGGCAGCTTGCCGCTGCATTACACGGAAACGCTGGTCCGCCATGAGCGGCAGACGGGCGACGGTGCTCCCCGCGACTGGCTCGATGCGCTGTCGCACCGGGCGCTGACCCTGTTTTACCAGGCCTGGGCCCGCTACCGCATCGAATGCCAGCAGGACGCCGACGGCGGCGAGTTCCTTCCCCTGCAGCTGGCGTTGGCGGGCGCCTGGCCTGCCGAGGTGGCCAGGCAGGAAGATGGCTTGCCTGCGCACGTGCTGGCCCATTACGCGGCCTTGCTGCGCCACCGGCCCGTGTCGGCCGACGCGATGCAGGCGGTGCTGGCCGAGTATTTCGGCGTGCCCATGCGCTTGCAGCGTTTTGTCGGCGCCTGGTTCCGGCGCGCAGCGCAGGAGCGCACCTTGCTGGCCGCCGCCCATGTCCGGCTGGGGCAGGGGGCCATGCTGGGTGAACGCTGCCGGCGCGCCGACTTGCGCGTGCGCCTGGTGCTGGGGCCGCTAAGCCGCCGCGCCTACGAGGATTTCTTGCCCGGCCGGCCAGGCGCGCTGGCCCTGCGCCAGATGCTGGCGCTGTTCGGCTTGCCTGGCGTGAGCTTCGAGATCCGCCTGGTCTTGCGGCGCGAAGACGTGCGTGGCTGCGTCCTGGGCAGGGGCGCCTGCCTGGCGGAGGATGCCTTTCTGGCCGGCAAGTTGTCGGCCCGTGACCGTGATGACATGCATTACGACCTGCGATTCGATGGCTCCGCCTGAGACCGCCGTGAATGATGGACCCCGCTGACTGTTGGAAGGAAGAAAACCATGGAAGACTTCGCGCAATGGCTGGCCGTGGACAAGGTCTTGACTGCAGGCAATCGCGCCTTGCGGCTGCGCCTCGCCTACCCGCAGGGCGTCAATGACGATGTCTTGCTGCCGCAGCGCATCAGCGGCAGCGAGGCCATCTGCGGCGGTCTGGAATACCGCATCCTGTGCGTGGCCACGGAGGCACAGCTGCCGCTGAAGCAGTTCATCGCCGTGCCGGCCGAGCTACAGATCGTGAACGACCAGGGACAGCTGCGCAAGGTGTGCGGCATCGTCGCCGAAGCGTGCGCGGGGCAGAGCGATGGCGGCCTGGCCACCTATCAGCTGGTGCTGCGCGACGGCCTGGCCTTGATGGAGAAACGCATCAATACGCGCGTGTTCCGCAACAAGCATGAATTGCAGATCGTGCAGCTTCTGTTTGATGAGTGGCGACAGGGCAATAGCTTGCTCGCGGCCAGCCTGGATCTCGCCATTGACGGGGCGCTGGCGGCGCGCAGCTTGCCCGCGCGCGAATTCACGATGCAGCACAATGAATCCGATGCCGCCTTTATCCGCCGCCTGCTCCGGCGCCGCGGCATCGCCTGGTGCTTCCAGGCGGGAGCGCCGGCCAGTTCGAACGCCGCCACCACGCCCGTGCATACCCTGTTGCTGTTCGGCGACGCCAGCCGTCTGGCGCACAACGTGGCTGGCACGGTGCGCTATCACCGCGATGACGCCACCGAGGAAAGGGATGCCGTGACGGCCTGGAGCGCCGTGCGCCGCTTGCAGCCGGGAAAGTCCGAGCGCTACAGCTGGGACGATGGTCACCCGCACAGCCCGCAGTTCATGGCAACGCGGTCGCAGGGCGGCGTGGATCAGGGCAGCAATGGCAATCGCCTCGCAGCCAGTCTCGACGACTATATCGTGGAGCCGCCGCTGGCCGCCGCCGGCAATGACGACTTGCGGCAACTGGGCCAGCTGGCGATGGCGCGTCACGATTTGGACAGCAAGTGTTTCCAGGGAGAAGGCTGTGTGCGCGACTTTTGCGCGGGCCAGTGGTTCAGCCTGGAAGGGCATGCGGACATCGACAGCCACCCGGTGGCCGAGCGCAGTTTCGTCATCACGGCCTTGAGCGTGGCGGCCAGCAATAACTTGCCGACAGGCCTGGATGCCCGTGTCGAGCGCCTGTTTGCGCAGAGCGGCTGGCAGTGTGACGCTGGCCAGCCGCAAGGGGCGGGTGCCGATGGCCGGGCGGTCTTGCGTTACCGCAACCGTTTTACTTGCGTGCGGCGCGGCATTGCCATCGTCCCTGCCTTTGACCCGCGCAGCGATTTTCCCGTCGTGCGCCTGCAAAGCGCGCTGGTCGTGGGGCCTGCCGGCGAAGAGGTGCATTGCGATGCGCTGGGGCGCGTCAAGGTGCGTTTTGGCGCCACGCGCGCGCCGGACCACGCGCATGCCAACGGCAGCGGCGCGTCCGATACGGAGCGCGATTCGGCCTGGGTGCGCGTGGCATCGAGCTGGACGGGCAATGGACCGGGCAACGGCAGGCAATGCGGCACCGTGACCTTGCCGCGCATCGGCGCGGAAGTGCTGATCGATTTTCTCGGCGGCGACCCGGACCGGCCCATCATCGTCGGCCAGCTGTACAACGCCGTGGGCGCGCCGCCGGGCTTGAGTGCGCGCGGCGCCTTGCCCGGCAACCGGTATCTTTCCGGCATGCGCAGCCGCGAAGTGCGGGGCGGGCGCGGCAATCAGCTGTGTTTTGACGACACACCGTCGCAGATCAGCGCACAGCTGGCCAGCGACCAGGCAGCCTCGCAACTGAACCTCGGCTACCTGACCGAGCCGCGCAGCGACGGCGCAGGGCGGCAGCGCGGCGACGGCTTTGAATTGCGCAGCGACGCCAGCGGCAGCGTGCGCACGGCCCGCTCGCTGCTGATTTCGGCCTGGAAACAGCTGGGCGCCAGCGGCAAGCAGCTCGACAGCAGCGAGCATGCCGCCGTGATGAAGGAATGCCTGGAATTGTTCACGTCCCTGGGCGAGTTTGCTGCCCAGCACCAGGCGCTGGCGCTGGACGCGGCCGGTAGCAAGGCGCTGGGGGCCGCCATTGCCGCCGACCAGCCCGCCGTCAGCATCGCGGCGCCCGAGGGCGTGGCGCTGAGCACGCCCAGGACCATCGCCGGCAATGCGGGCGCGAATATCGACCTGGTGGCGCAGCAGCATCTGCAGCTGAGCGCGGCCAAGCGCTGCAACGTCAACGCGGGAAAGGGCATTTCCCTGTTCGCGCACCAGGATGGCATCGTCCAGGTGGCCCACTTCGGCAAGTTCCTGCTGCAAAGCCAGCACGACTTGCTGCAGGCTGACGCCGCCAAGGACATCCGCCTGACGGCGGGCACGCGCCTGGTCGGCGTGGCGCAGGACGAGATCACCTTCATGACGGCGGGCGGCGCCTACCTGAAACTGTCCGGTGGCGCCGTGGAGCTGGGCGGGCCGGGCGCGCTGACGGTGAAGACCGACGGCCACCACTGGAACGGCCCGGCCAGCATGAAAGGCGAACTGCCCACCTTCGGCGAAGGCGACTTGGGTCGCGTGCCGCGCTTGCTGCGTCCCACCGACGGTTTGCCCGTCGAAGGCGTGGAAGTGCACATCGAGCGCGAAGGCGACAGCCCGTTGACGGGCGTCAGCGATGCCGATGGGCGCGGGCCGAAGGTGGCGACCGACCACCTGCAGCGGCTGAAGGGATTCTTCTTCCGCCGCCGTTCCTGAACCCCGACATCGGAGACACGCCATGCAGTTCGATCCCCACCCGTCGCTGTGCGACGATCCCAAAATCGATATCCTCGGCCAGTTTTCCTGCAACGCGAATTTCCAGAGCAGCGACCGGGACACGCTGCAACAGTTGCCGCTGCCCGGCATCATTATCTTCGTGCACGGCGTCAATTCCGATGGCGAGTGGTACGCGGCCGCGGAAGAAGGCCTGTGCAACGGCCTCAACGAGCGCCTCAAGCGCTCCTGCCATCACCTGCAGCACCGTGGCGTGGAAGGCGGCGAACTGAAGGCGGTCAATTATGGCGCCGAGATCACGGCGGAAGGCTTTCTCCATCCGGAGATGTCGGCCGATACCCTGATCCGCGATGCCGGCACGTTTTCTCCCGTGCTCCGCTTTCGCTGGGGCTACAAGGCTTCCGGCGAAGAACTGCAGAAATACGGCAAGGGCATCTACCTGAACGAACAGGATTACTGGGGCGGCGGCCCGTTTGCCAATGGCTGCAGCGCGCTGGCCGACCTGTGGAAGGAGGGGCTGAGCGAGGATTTGTTTTTGTGGAACAAGATCCAGCACATGAATCCCTTTTCGGAGCGGCAAGTGTACAGTTGCCCGCCGCGCCCGTATTTCGTGCTGGCCGCCTATCGCCTGGCCAGGCTGGTCGAAGCCATCCGCCAGCAGCAGGCCGACGTGCCGGTCACCATCGTGTGCCACAGCCAGGGCACGATGGTGGCGATGACAGCCGCCTTTCTCGGCGCCCGCCTGCCCATGGTGGATGGCGCTCCTTGCGTGGCCGATAACTATGTCATCTGCAATTCTCCGTACAGTTTGGCGAAACGCAATAGCGCCGAGAACTGGGTAGCCGGTAATCTGCGCGCTGCGGACGGCAGCACGGGCAGGGTGACGGTGCAGGGGCGCCTGGATACCTTGAAAAACTTCTTTGCCATCATCCGCCAGCGCGCCACCCTGGGCGAACTGCAGACAGACGAGGAAATCGACCGCTGCATGGCCAACCTGCAGCACGGCTTTTCCGCTGCCAAAGATCGTGAACAATACGGGATTGCCGGCGCCGCGCGCGGCGACAAGAAGTCATCATATGGCCGGGTGACCATCTATTGCAATCCGCACGACGTGGTGGTGTCGTCCGTGGCCATCGAGGGCATCGGCTGGCGCGGCCTGTCGGGCTCGCTGGCCAAGGACAGCAAGGACGGCGGCGAGCTGGCCGCCACCGACGCGGCAGGCGTGTGCGTGCAGCGCGTGTTTGCCCAGGGTTTCGAGGTGGGCAAGCAAGGCAGCTATCACTACTGGACCGATCACTGGCGCAAGCCTGCGCCGGGCGGCAACGATTTCTGGTTTCCGGCACAGAAATATGCGTCGTATTCCGTCAAGCAGGGCGTCGAGGCCAGCGAAGGCGCCTTTTCCACCATCCTGACGGTGGGATTGGCGCCCCTGTTCATCGTGATGACGGGCCTGGCTCGCAGCCCCTGCAATGCCTCTCCCCACAAGGATTGGAAAATCGAACTGAACGCGCCCGACTTATTGCAGCCCTTCACGCCGCAGTCCTTGCGCTTTGGCCAGACCAGCGAGGAATTCGACGAAGGCTATGATCCGCCCGGCGAATCGCGCCAGGCGGGCAAGCAGCGCGCTGCCGGCGACGATTATCTTGCCGATCATGCCATCCCGCCCGGCGGCCTGCAGGGGCAGGCGGGAAAAGACGAGGCCAAACGCGTGGACAGCGCGAAGGGCACGGCCGACGACGAGGCGCGCCTGCGATTCGAGCAGCGCGCGGTGATACGCGCCCAGGCTGTACGGGAAGGGAAAAGTCCTGCGGGCAAAAAAGTGCAGCAGGAAATGCCCAACGCCACGCCAGACGCCGACTACCAGCAATGGCGCAGCACGCGCATCGGGGAAATGATGTCCAGCCAGGCGGGCGCCTACGCCACCGACCATTCCTCCATCCTGACCAATGCCATGCACGCGGAGCGGGCGCTCGCGTATGACGTGGCGGTGGGCGTGTGCCGCATCAAGGCGGATCAGCTGCGCAAGTTGCGGGTGGCTGCGGATTGGAGGTTGTTGAGAGCGCTAAATATTGCTGAATCCGCTAAATTGTTCGAAGAGTATTTTAACGATGGAAAATTGCTTGGATTGACCATCACTCAATGGTCTCAACAGACTGGTGGTGACGGTAGTCTACCTATATTTATAGTTGACGTGAGAGAGAACCCTGCTCTTGATTCTCATCCTAATTCCGGTGAGCGAGCATTTTTATAAAGGGAAATTAAATTTTCATATAAATGTAAAAATATTAAATAACTGTTTGATCTTGTTGGAGATTATGTCATGGCTAGATCTATATTTTTATCTGTACTCGGTGCGTTTCTGATTGTTTTGGTTTTGTCAGCCTGCGCCCGTTTTCGTACATCGACAAGCATAGTGGCACTTGGTGTTCCTATTGATCGATCTTTAGCGCAACGACCTTTTATGGCTCAGGTAGTCGGGTTGCAATGGTTAAATCCATTGCACCGTAGAGACTATCCAACTGAGTGGCAGTTACTTTGGACCCTCGGACTGGTACAGCCGAATCCGAACGATGACATGGTAAAAGAAAAACCTGAAAAATATTCTAAGTTGCAAAGTATTGCCTCCATTGCCATAGGCAATGAAGGGTCTGAAACTTTTGATGGGTACCATGAAAAATATATTAATGAGTTAATGAACTTGTATCATGATGTGTATTACTCTGATCCAGAATATTTCTACAATGTTCATTCAACCAAGGACAAGTCACGCTGGCGAGAGTTGGCTGGTATTCATATCGAATATGCCCTGCCAGAAGGTAAACTCGATCCGGTGGAAACGATAGCATTTGTGCGCAAAAGAGTTGCAAGAACTTTCAGCATCGGCAACGTCCACTCTCCCACCCTCTGGAGCCGCTCCACCCCGCCCGACGTCCGTGTCACCATGGGCGGCCCCAACGCCGGCTTTACTTCACTTTCCGCCGCGCTCGACTACCTGCAAAGCCACCCGAAAGAAACCGTCTGGGCCATGAACTGGGATGCGCCCAGCCGGCCTCTGGACCGACAGATCAACGAGAATCTAGTGCTGCTGGTGCTGGCCGGTCCGGACTACAAGACGGAGCGGGCGCCGCTGGCGTGGCTTGGCTATCCAAGCACGAAACAGGCGGCGGATTTTGAAGCTAAAAAGGGCGAACCGCCGCGGCTGGTGCAGGCGTGGACGGCAGCCATCGAGGAGGCGGCGGCGAAGGCCAACAGGCAAGATACCGACATCGGCTATCTGATCCACGATGCGGGCAATACGCACCAGGATTCTTCCGAACGGCTGGGCGCGCTGGCGCAGACGCTTACCGTGCAATTGCCGGAATTCGACTTCCTCAAGCAAAGCTTCAATCTGACTGCCGTGCTGGGCGAAACGGGCGCGGGCACGGCCCTGACAAACGTGGCGCTGGGCATCGCCTATGCGCATCACTTCGGCAAGCCCGTGCTGGTGGCCGGCACCAGCGACCTGTTTGCCCCCGTGGCGCTGGTGGTGGCGCCGCCCGCCGTCGCGCGGCCGATCCGGCCTGACAAGCCATGGTTCCGCGCACGCAGTGGCAACCATGCCTACTTGCCATGGTGGGGCTTGCGCCACGATGCGCCCGAGTATTACCAGGGGTTTTCGCAATGAGGGCGCTGATCGGTGTTCTCATGTCGCTTTTGCTTGGCGCGTGCGCGACGCCGCCATTGCCGGAGGCGGCAGTGCCGCGCAGCGGCCCGTTGATGGCGCAGGTGGTGGGGCTGCAATGGTTGAATCCTTTGCAGCGTCGGGATTACCCCACGCAATGGCAATTATTGTGGACCTTGGGACTGGCGCAGCCGAATCCAGGCGACGATATGGTCAGGGAGAAACCCGAGAAATATACCCGGCTGCAAAGTATTGCCTCTGTCGCGGTTGGGAATGATGGTTCTGAAACGTTCGATGGTTACCATGAAAAATACGTCGCGAAGACTTTCAATTTAATCCATGACGTCTACTACTCCGACCCAGAGTATTTCTACAACGTCCATTCAACTAAAAATAAGTCGCGCTGGCGCGAACTGGCTGGTATCCACATTGAGTATGCATTACCCGAAGGCAAGCTTGACCCAGTGGAAGCAGCCGATTTCGTCCGGGAATATGTTGCCGATACTTTTAGCATTGGCAACATCCACTCTCCCACTCTCTGGACCCGCTCCACCCCGCCCGACGTCCGCGTCACCATGGGCGGCCCCAACGCCGGCTTTACTTCACTTTCCGCCGCGCTCGACTACCTGCAAAGCCACCCGAAAGAAACCGTCTGGGCCATGAACTGGGATGCGCCCAGCCGGCCTCTGGACCGACAGATCAACGAGAATCTAGTGCTGCTGGTGCTGGCCGGTCCGGACTACAAGACGGAGCGGGCGCCGCTGGCGTGGCTTGGCTATCCAAGCACGAAACAGGCGGCGGATTTTGACGTCAAAAAGGGCGAACCGCCGCGCCTGGTGCAGGCGTGGACGGCTGCCATCGAAGAGGCCGCCGCGAAGGCCAACCGGCAAGATACGGAGATTGGCTATCTGATCCATGATGCGGGCAATACACACCAGGACTCTTCAGCACGGCTGGGCGCGCTGGCGCAGACGCTCACTCTGCAATTGCCGGAATTCGACCTTCTCAAGCAAAGCTTCAATCTGACCGCCGTGCTGGGCGAGACGGGCGCGGGCACGGCCTTGACGAACGTGGCGCTGGGCATCGCCTACGCGCATCACTTTGGCAAGCCCGTGCTGGTGGCCGGCACCAGCGACCTGTCGGCGCCCGTGGCGCTGGTGGTGGCGCCGCCCGCCGTCGTGCGGCCGATCCGGCCCGACAAGCCGTGGTTCCGCGCGCGTGGCGGCAACCATGCATATTTGCCGTGGTGGGGCTTGCGCCATGATGCACCCGAGTATTACCAGGGGTTTTCGCAATGAGACGCTTGATACATCCGGGGAGAAGAGCATGCGTGGCGTGATCCGCTTGAACGACCCCACCAGCCATGGCGGCAAGGTGGTGGGCGCGGCGCCGAAGAGTACCGTGCTGGGCGTGGCCGTGGCGCGCAAGGGCGACCCTTGCGTTTGCCCGATCAAGGGCCACGTGCGCTGCGTGATCGCCGAGGGCGATCCGCAGGTGCTGATCGATGGCGTGCCCGTGGCCTTCGACGGTCACAAGACCAGCTGCGGCGCCAGCCTGATGTCTACCGTGGGCAACAGCGGGCGCGCTTAGGCCACGCTCGTGTCTATGGCCGTGCCCAGCTTGTCGACGATCTCGTCGACATGGCTGGCGTCGATGATGTAGGGCGGCGCCAGCAGGATGTGGTCGCCGTGCAGGCCGTCGATGGTGCCGCCCATGGGGTAGCACATCAGTCCGTTCTGCATGGCGTGCGCCTTGATGCGCGCATGCAGGCGGCGGGCCGGGTCGAACGGCTGCTTGGTGGCGCGGTCCTGCACCAGTTCCAGGCCCAGGAACAGGCCGCGGCCGCGGATGTCGCCCACGTGCGCATGGCTGCCGAAGCGCTGGTGCAGCCGCTCTTGCAGCAAGGCGCCCATGGCGCGCACATTGGCCAGCAGATCGCGTTCCTCGATCTGCCGCTGCACGGCCAGCGCGGCGGCGCAGGCCGTGGCGTGGCCGATATACGTGTGGCCGTGCTGGAAGAAACCCGTGCCGGCGCGGATGGTGTCGCGGATGTCCTGCGACACCATCACGGCGCCGATGGGCTGGTAGCCGGCGCCCAGGCCTTTGGCGACGCAGATGAGGTCGGCCGTGACGCCTTCCTGCTCGCAGGCGAACAGGCTGCCCGTGCGCCCCATGCCGCACATGACTTCGTCGAGGATCAGGAGGATGCCGTGGCGCTGGCAAATGGTGCGCATGCGCTGGAAGTAGCCGGCGACGGCGGGCAGGGCGCCAGCCGTGGCGCCGACGACGGGTTCGGCGATGAAGGCCATGACCTTGTCCGCACCCAGTGCGGCGATATGGTCTTCCAGCTCCTGGCCCAGGCGCGCCACGTAGTCGCCGTCCGTTTCATGGGCTGCCTGGTCGCGCCAGGCGTAGCAGGGCGACACGTGCGTCACGTCGATCAGCAGCGGTTCGAACTGCTGGCGGCGCCAGGCGTTGCCGCCCGTGGCCAGTGCGCCCAGGGTATTGCCGTGATAGCTCTGGCGGCGCGCGATGACGTGGCGGCGCTGCGGCTGGCCCCGTTCGACGAAATACTGGCGCGCCATTTTCAGCGCGCTTTCCACCGCTTCCGAACCGCCCGAGACGAAATACACGCTGTCGATGCCGGCTGGCGCGCGGGCGACGAGGAAATCGGCCAGCTGCTCCATCGGCTCGGTGGTAAAGAAGGAGCTGTGCGCATACGCCATGCTGGCAACCTGCTGCTGCACGGCGGCGATCACGGCCGCATCCGAATGGCCGAGGCAGGAGACGGCCGCGCCGCCGCAGGCGTCCAGGTAGCGCTTGCCGTTCGCATCGATCAGGTAAGGGCCGTCGCCGCCCGTGGCGACGGGATAGCCGGCGGTCAAGCTGCGGTGGAAGACATGGCTCATGGCATCGCTTTCTTATCGGCAAGGGGGAAGCCGATTATAGGATGCGTTGCGCCGCATTGCAACGTTTGATGTATTTGTTTTTAATTTGCATCGTTTGATGTTTTTGCGTAGGCGCCCAGCGCCCGCAATTGCTGTTCCGCCGCGCCGATGGCCGTGACGGCATCCGGCCCCGCGCGCGCCACCAGCAGTTCCACCAGGCTTTCCACGGCCGCGACGCCGGCCACGATGGAGGGGAAGAACGAGGGGCTGTCGACGGCGATGACGATGCTGGCGTCGGCCTGCAGGGCCAGCGGCGACATGGCGCTGTCGCTGATGGCGACCACCCGGCAGCCGGCCTGGCGCGCCGCCTGCACCACCAGCAGCGCTTCGCTCGAATACGGCGCGAAGCTGACGACGACGACGGCTTCGTCCGCCTGCAGGGCGCGCAAGTCCATTTCCAGGGTGCCGCCCTGGCCGCTCAGCAGCTGCACGCTGGGGCGCAGCAGCCGGTACAGGTAGTGCAGGGTGTAGGCGATCGGGTGGGCGGCGCGAAAGCCGGCCACGTGCACGCGGGGCGCCGCCTGCAGCAGATTGGCGGCAGCATCCAGGGCCGCGTGGTTGGCGCTTTCCGTGGCGGCCAGGTTGCGCTGCTGCACCGTGAACACTTCGGTGACCAGGTCGCGCTCTTTCCCCTCTTTGCCGGTCAGCGCGCCCGCCTTGGCCGCGTAGCCGCTTGGCCCCGCGCGCAGGCGTTCGACGAAGATGGCCTTGAGTTCCGGCCAGCCGGCAAAGCCCAGCTGCTGCGCCAGGCGCACGAGGGCGGCCGATTGCACCTGCGCGCGCGCGGCGATGCTGCGCATCGACGAGACGGCCACTTCGTCCGGATGGTCGGCCAGGTAGCGGGCGCCGGCCTGGAATTGCGGGCTCAGCTGCGCATGGCGCGCCTTGATCAGGTCCATCAGTGCCGCATAGGAATCGTGGGGTGTCGCTGCCTGCATCGCCGTGCCTCAGTTGATAGGTTGCGGCGATGGTACAGGATTCGTCAGCGCGCCGGTAGCGGCGCGCCTTGCACCCGGGCGGCCGTGCGTGGACGCAGGCGGGCAAACAGGTGCGGCCCGGCCGGTTTGCGGCGCGGTCCCGTCGTCAGCACGCGCAGGGCGGTGGGCAGCGGCACGTCGTGGCAGTGCAGGAACAGGGCGGCGGCGCCCGTGCCGGCCATTTCCTGCAAGGCCAGCGCATGCTCGACCAGCGCCGCCGTGCGCATGTCGAGCCGTACCGGGATGTCGGGTTGGAATAACTGTGTGTCGATGGGCCGTGCATTGCGCATGCTGTCCCCCGCCGGGTTCGCTAGTCAAGCTGCCAGCATAAAAGCGCCCCGGCGCCACCACTTTGCGCCAGATCAATTCCACTGTCGGATAGATTCCACAAGGCAAAAAAAACGCCAACCGTTGCCGGCTGGCGCTGAAAACCCTCGAAGGAAGAAAAAATATGTATTTCAACGACGTTTCGACGCCTGACAAAACCATCGCCGGCCGCAAAGCGCGCCGCGCAGCCAGTTTGGTCAGGCGTTACTGCCGGTGCTAAAAACGTCCATGGCTAGGCGCCGCGCCGAAGACAGTACGCACAGTACGGCGAGGCGCGGCAACAACGCCCTGGGCGTTTTTAGTAGCTCCAGCGCAAAGACAGGCCTACAACCTTGTCATAGCGCCGCACATCGCGCACATAGTCCGGCGTGTCGTGATAGTCGCGGTAGGTCGAGTCGAGCAGGTTGTTTGCGTCCAGCGTCACCGTGGTATTCGGGTTGAGCTTGTACGAGACCGACGCGTCCAGGGTCTTGGTGGGCGCCACGGTCAGGTGGATGCCCTTGCCGCGGTAGTTGTAGTCGTCGACGTACTTGTCGCGCCAACTGTAGGCCAGGCGCGCCGACCACGGTCCCTGTTCGTACAGGCCGACGATATTGGCCGACCATTTCGACATGCCCGTGAACGGATGCGCGCTGCCATTCAATTCTTCCAGCTCGCCCGTCATATAGGTGGCGTTCGCCTGCAGGCCCAGGCCGCTCATCCAGCCGGGCAGCTTGTCGTAGAACTGCTGGTAAGCCATTTCCACGCCTTGCAGATGGCCCTTCGAGGTGTTGCGCGGACGCGTGATGTCGTACTCGATGCCGTCATACGTTTCCTTGGCCGAACCGGACAGGATGTAATTCTTGAAATTGTGGCGGAACACGGTGGCCGTGACGGAACCCGTCTGCGCGAAATACCATTCCAGCGCCGCATCGAGGTTCTTGCCTTCCACGGGTTTCAGGTCGGGATTGCCGCCGCTGCCCGTCGGACGCACCATTTCCAGACTCTTGCCCAAGGTCACGCCGGGGTTGAAGTCGGCGAAGTTCGGGCGCTGCACCGCCTTGCCGGCCGTCAGGCGGGCGACCAGGTCCTGGCGCAGCATGGCTTTCAGGGTCAGGCTGGGCAGTACGTCTGTATCGGACGTTTTCACGCGCACGGGCGTGACGATGCCGTCTTGCGAAGAATTGCCTTGCAAGTCCTGCTTGGTCTGCACCACGCGCACGCCCACGGTGCCATCGACCGGCACTTGCGCCAGATCAAAGCCGATGCGCGCCTTGCCGTAGACGGCATTGGTTTTTTCCACATCCTTGAAGTGGGTCATCGGATCGTCCGGGCTGCGCTCGCTGCTGCCCGTAAACAGCTGGCGCAAGGTGTCCGTGTTGTTGAGCATGTAGTCGCGGCACGGCGTGAGCCAGCTTTGCAGGCCGAAGTTGCCCGTATTTTTGTGCGAGGTGCATGCCAGGCCGGGCAGGGAGTCCGCAGTCATGATCGACGTCAGCCCGCCTTGCACGTTCTTTTCGCGGATCGATTCGGCCTTGCGCTTGGCCAAGCGCACGCCGCCCGAGAATTCACGGAAGAAGCCCGTGCTGTCCATGTCGTAGGTGACGTCGCCGCGCCAGTCGGTCGAGCTGCCTTCGTCGTGGCTGTGGTTATCGTAGAAGCCCAGCAGGGTATAGTTCTTCGGATCCAGCATGTTGTAGCCGGGGTAGCTGATTTGCGCGCCGCCGTTGACGTTGGTGCTGCCGATCACGCTGGTCGGATGGGCGAGGAAGTCGAGGATGGGAAATTCGCGCTCGAAGTTGCTGACCGTGCGCGCCAGTTCCGTCGTGGCGCGCAGCTGCGGCGTGATGTCCCAGCGCGCGCCGATGGCGCCTTGCGAGCCGATCGAGCGGTCGCGCCGCGCCTGGGTCGAGCCGAGCGTGAATGGCGACCAGGGGCCGTCGATCTTGCCCACCGTGGCCGCCTGATTGGTGCCGGGGATCAGGGTGATGTCCGGGTTCTGGCCCCAGGGCAGCGAACCGACGAAGAACTGGCTGTCGAACGCGTGCTTGATCAGGGTCGACATGCCTTCCGCATACACTTCCACCTGCGAATTCGGGCGCCACTGGAAGGCGGCATTCGCCGCGTAGCGCTTGCGGTCGCCCACGGTGGGGATCATGCCGACGGAATCTGGCCCCGTGATGTTGCCCGCGTCGGGGCGCTTGACGGGTTCGGAGTTCCAGATCGTCTCGTCATAGTATTTGCTGCGCTGGTAGGACAGGCCGAGCAGGGCGCCGAATTCGCCGTAAGCGGTCTTCCAGCGGTTCGAGACCATGCCGCTGACGTTCGGGTCCGTCGAGCCGGACTTGTCGCGGTGCTCGGCGCGCACGTTGCCCGACGCCGTGAAGCCCTTGAAGTCGAACGGGCGGTTGGTGCGCACGTCGATCACGCCGGCCGTGCCGCCTTCGACCATGTCCGCGCCCTGCGATTTGTACACGTCCACGCGCTGCAGCATGGCCGTCGGGATGTCGGCCAGGTACAGGCTGCGGCCCACGGAGGTGAACATTTCACGCCCGTTGAGCAGGGTCACCACGCCGGGCAGGCCGCGGATGATGACGGAACCCGCTTCGCCGCCTTCGCGGCGGATTTGCACGCCTGTCACGCGGCCGAGGATTTCGGCCACGTTCTTGTCGGGGAATTTGCCGATTTCATCGGCGACGATGGAGTCGACCACCTGGTCGTTGTTTTTCTTGATCGTTTGCGCGCTTTGTGCGGCGCGGCGCACGCCGGTGACGGCGACGACGGCGATGCCGGCATTGTCGGCTGGCGCCGGTGTTGCCGTTTCCACCGTTTCTACCGTTTCTACCGCTTCCACGGCGGGCGCCTGTTGCGCCCAGACGGAAGCGCTGCTCAGCAGGCCGGCGCCGGCCAGGGTGGCCACCGTGGCCTTCAAGGTCAGCCGTGTGTTTTGCTTGGGCGTGCGGGTGCCCGTTGCCATCGATTGCTTCATCTTGTCTCCACCTGTATTTTAGTTATGTTGAGAACGCCGCGGCAGTCGCCGCCAGAGCTGGAACTTGCTCAGAAACATGGTAGGTGGGAATGACTTTGCCCCACAAATGACTTCTTTTGCGATGTCAATACCAATTCCGGTATCCCTGCTGCATTCATGCGCCCTGGCGGCGCGCCGCGCGTTGTCGAACCTGGCGCGGGCGCGTTGCGGACGCTCCACAGCAGGTGTCAGGCGGCGCAGGGCGCGGCGCTGTGCGCCAGCCAGGCCATGAAGTGCGCCTGCGGCATGGGGCGGGCAAAATAGTAGCCCTGTAATTCATCGCAGCCGGCGTGGCGCAGCACGTCCGCATCGGCCGCGCTTTCCACGCCCTCGGCGGTCACCGTCAAGCCCAGGGTATGGCCAAGGCCGATGATGGTTTTTGTCACCGCCAGGTTTTGCGGCGAGCCGTGGATGTCCTGCACGAAGCTCATGTCGATTTTCAGCTTGTCGAGCGGGAAGCGGCACAGGTAGTTCAGACTCGAATAGCCGGTGCCGAAATCGTCGATCGACAGCGCGAAACCCAGCGCCTTGATGGCGTGCAGGGTGGCGATGATGTCGTCCACGTTGTCCATCAGGATCGATTCCGTCAGTTCGAATTCGATCTGTCCCGGCGTGACGGGAAACTCGCGCAGCACTTCGCGCAAGGTGGCCACCAGGCCGCCGCTTTTCAGCTGGATGGCCGACAGGTTGATCGACACGGCGATGTCGCCCGCGCCCGCGCCCGCCTCGCGCCAGGCCAGCTGCTGGCGGCACGCCTCGCGGATGACCCACGCGCCGATGGCAACGATCAGGCCCGATTCCTCGGCGGCGGGAATGAAGCTGTCGGGCGCGATCAGGCCGTGCTGCGGGTGCAGCCAGCGGATCAGGCTTTCCACGCCATTCAGGCGGCTGCTTTTCGCATCGATGCGCGGCTGGTAGTACAGCACCAGTTCCTGCCGCTCGATGGCGTGGCGCAGATCGCTTTCCAGGTGCAGCTGCTGCAGCTGCTGTTCCTGCATCTGCGGCGTGAACATGCGCGCGTGATCGCGCCCGCCGCTCTTGGCCTGGTACATGGCCGCATCGGCGTGGCGCATCAGGGTATCCATGTCGCCGCCGTGGTCCGGGTAGATGGCCACGCCCACGCTGCACGAGACATACAGCTCGTTGCCTTCCACCTGGTGCGGCTCGCGCATGGCGGGGATCAGCCGCGTATCGAGCAGGGCGGCGATGGATGCGGCATCGCCGACGCCGTTGAGGATGACGACGAATTCATCGCCGCCCAGGCGGCTGACGGTATCGCCTTCGCGCACCAGCTGCAGCAGGCGCTTTGAGACCGATTGCAGCAGCGCGTCGCCCACGTGGTGGCCCAGCGCGTCGTTGACGTGCTTGAAGCGGTCCAGGTCGACGAACAGCACGCCCACCTTTTCGCCGCTGCGGCGCGCCTGCGCGATGGCGGCCGCCAGGCGCACTTTCGACACGTGGCGGTTCGCCAGTCCCGTCAGCGCATCGTGGTGGGCCATGTGCTCGATCTGCCGCTCGCTGGCCTTGCGTTCGCTGATGTCGAGCGAGCTGGCGATGAAATGCGTGGTGACGCCGTCGAGGTCGCGCACGGCGTTCATCACCAGCCAGGCGGGATAGCTTTCCAGCGACTTGCGCTGCACACGGATTTCGCCCTGCCAGTATCCGCGCCGCGCCAGGGTCTGGCGCAGGCTGTCGAGCTGCTCGGGCGGGTTCTCCGGCGCGAGCAGGAAGGCCGGGCGCTTGCCGATCAGCTCCACCATGTCGTACAGCGAATGGCGGCGGAAGGCCTGGTTGACGGTGATGATGCGCATGCCGGCGTCCATCACGATCAGGCTTTCGGCCGATGCCTCGAATACCTTGGCCCACAGTTCCAGGCGCGATTCCATCAGCTTCATCTTGTTGATCGGCGTGAAGGTCGACAGCACGGCGCGCTGGCCCTGGTAGTCGATCAGGCGCGCGGAAATCAAGGCCCAGGTAGGCGTGCCGCCGCCGCTCCAGCACACCTCGAATTCATCGACGGCGCCCAGGTCGCTCAAGCGCTGGAAGAAGCGCGAACGGGCTTGCGGATGCATGCCGCCCACCCACGGGTCCAGTTCCAGGCCGCCCTGCCACGCGTGCGCGGCCTGGTTCGCGTGCAGCACCTGGTGATGCGGAATCGAGGTGACCATCAGCGGGATGGGAATGGCGTCGACCAGCTGGCGCTGCGCATCGGCCGCGCTGGCGCGCGCCACCAGCTCCTGCTGCGCCATGCGCTGGAAGTCGAGCTGCTGCAGCATGGTATTGAAGGCGCGGACCAGGCGGCCCGTTTCATCCTCGCTGTCCCAGACGGCGCGCAGGCTATGGTCGCCCGTTTCGCGCACTTCCTGCGCCACGCGCGCCAGGCGGCGGATGGGCAGGGCGATCTGGCGTGCGACGAAAAACACCAGGCCCAGTATCATCACCAGCAGCAGCACGGCCGTGCCCAGGTGCAGCCACATGCGCGTGAAGAAGCCGTCCACGCGCAGCTGGATCAAACGGTGCAATTGGCCTTCCGCCGCGCGCCAGGCACGCTGCAGGGCCGCGGCGGCCACCGCATCGCGGCGCAGCAGTTCCTGCGTGCCTGCGGGGTTGACTTGCGCGCCGGCCAGCGCCTGGGTACTCGCGCGTAACTGCGCCACGGCCTGCCGCAGGGCCGCGCGCGAGCCGTCCAGGTGCTGGCGCAGCAGCGGCGTGCTGGCCGCGAACGCCTCCGTGTAGTCGCTGCCGATGCCGGCCATGGTGGCGTCCATGCGCCCCTCCAGTATCAGGAACTGGGTCTGCAGGCGCTGGCGCTGCGCACCTTCGGCCGTCGCCAGTTGCAGGGCCAGGGCGCGTGCTGTTGATCACTTCCAGCAGTTCGGGAAAGCGCAGGATCACCAGCGACATCGTGTAGTAGCTGTCCAGGTCCGGGTCCAGGATCAGGTTCGATTGGTTGCCCACGCGCGTGAGCAGTGCGCGCCCGGCCACGAAGGCGGGCGAGGGCGCGATGCTGTCGTCCGGCGCGGCGGAAATGCTGCCGGCCTGGCGCAGCAGGGCGGCAAATTGCGCATTCAGTTCGGCGCTGCGCATGCCGGCGCCGAAGCGGCTTTCGGCCTGCTCCACGGCTGCTGCCTGCGCGCCCGGCTGCGCCGTGCTGCGCGCCAGGGGCAGCAGCGCATCGCGGATCGTGGCAATGTAGTCATTGCCCGCCATCTCCTTGCGCGAGAAGTCGATGGCGATGTATTTTTCGTTGATGAGGATGCCGGAAATGAAGATCACGGCGGACAGGTCGAGCAAATAGATCAGCGCCAGTTTGCGCCCCACCGTCAATTTCCCGATCATGCGCGAGATTCTGCCCACCATGCGTGCCCCACCTTCTCGTCAGCCCATTTATGTTTTCTTATCAGCAATTTTCATGCCTGAATTTACAAGCTTGCAAGGGGACTTTTGCACCATGCAGGTGCGCGGCGGGAGACGGTGGAGATAAAAAAAGGCGGCCCGCAGGCCGCCCTTGTGTGCACTGTTACAGCGCTCAGGCTTCGGCGACGCGCTTGGCGATGTGCGCCAGCGCTTCTTCCACCTGGTCGATCAGAATCAGGCACAGGTCACCTTCGCCGAGGCGCGCCAGGGCCTTGTCGATGGCGACGAATTCGCCGTTGATTTCATCGATATGGCTGGTGCGCTTGGCGCCGTCCAGGCCCTGGCGCAGCAATGCCACCACTTCGCCGTCGGCGCGGCCGCGCTGGCACTGGTCCTGGTACAGCAGCACGTCGTCAAACGCGGCGCCGAGGATTTCCGTCTGCTGGCGGATGTCTTCGTCGCGGCGGTCGCCGGCGCCGCTGATGACCACCGAGCGGCGCTTGGCCGGCATGCTTTCCACGGCCTGCACCAGCGCCAGGATGGCGTCCGGATTGTGGCCGTAGTCGGCGATCAGGGTGGCTCCACGATAATCGAAGACGTTGAAGCGGCCCGGCGCATTGTCGGCTTCATTGGCGAAGGTTTTCAGGCCCAGCGCGATGGTTTTCCAGTCCAGGCCCACGGCCCAGGCGGCGGCCAGCGACGCCATGACGTTGTCGACCTGGAAGCCGATGGCGCCGTTGCGCGTGATCGGCACTTGCGACAGGGCGATTTCGTGGCGCTCGTTGCCTTGCGCCGCGACCAGCTTGCCGTCTTCCACGTACACCACGCGGTTGCCTTGCGCGCGGTGCGTGGCCATCACGGGATGCGTCTTGTCGGCGGCGAAGAAGGTCACCGTGCCGCTGCAATTCTTGGCCATGCGCGCCACGGCAGGGTCGGTGGCGTTCAGCACGGCCACGCCGCTGTCGGCCACGTTCTGCACGATCACGCGTTTCAGGACCGCCAGGTCTTCCACGGTGGTGATGTAGTTCAGGCCCAGGTGGTCGCCCGCGCCGATATTCGTCACCACGGCGACCTGGCAGCGGTCGAAGGCCAGGCCTTCGCGCAGCATGCCGCCGCGCGCCGTCTCGAACACGGCCGCGTCCACGTCCGGGTGCAGCAGCACGTTGCGCGCGCTGCGCGGGCCGCTGCAGTCGCCGCTGTCGATCTGGCGCCCCTCGATGTACACGCCATCCGTGTTCGTCATGCCCGTGCGCAGGCCGGAAGCCGTCAGCAGGTGGGCGATCAGGCGCACGGTGGTGGTCTTGCCGTTGGTGCCGGTGACGGCAACGACGGGGATGCGGCCATCGTCGCCTTCGGCGAACATGGCGGCGATGATGGCTTCGCCCACTGGGCGCGGCTTGCCGAACGACGGCGCCAGGTGCATGCGCAAGCCCGGCGCGGCGTTCACTTCCACGATGCCGGCGTTCTGCTCTTCCAGCGGTTTCAAAATGCTTTCGGAGACGACGTCGACGCCGCAGATGTCCAGGCCCACCATGTGCGCGGCCGCGACGGCGCGCGCCGCCACTTCCGGGTGCACGTCGACGGTGACGTCGGTGGCCGAGCCGCCCGTTGACAGGTTGGCGTTATTGCGCAAGATCACGCGCTGGCCCACGGGCGGCACGGATTCGGCCACGTAGCCCTGCTTGGCCAGGCTGGCCAGGGCGATGTCGTCGAAGCGGATTTTCGTCAGCGAGGTGGCGTGGCCGCTGCCGCGGCGCGGGTCCAGGTTGACCTGGTCGACCAGTTCGCGCACCGTGTGCTGGCCGTCGCCCACCACTTGCGGCGGGTCGCGGCGGGCCGCCGCCACCATCTTGTTGCCGATGACGAGCAAGCGGAAATCGTGGCCCGGCAGGTAGCGCTCGACGAGGATATCGTCGCGGAATTCCTGCGCCGCGAGGAAGCCGGCCGTCAGCTGTTCGCGCGTGGTGACGTTGACGGTCACGCCTTTGCCCTGGTTGCCATCCTTCGGCTTGACGACGACGGGCAGGCCGATCTCGCAGGCGGCGGCCCAGGCGTCGTCCGCGTCGATGGCGACACGGCCGTGCGGCACCGGCACGCCGGCAGAATCGAGCAGTTTTTTCGTCAGTTCCTTGTCTTGCGCGATGGCTTCCGCGATGGCGCTGGTGCCGTCCATTTCGGCGGCCTGGATCTTGCGCTGCTTGCTGCCCCAGCCGAACGTCACCAGGCTGCCTTCGGTCAGGCGGCGGAACGGGATGTTGCGGGCCACGGCGGCGTTGACGATGGCGCCCGTCGAGGGGCCCAGGCGCACGTCTTCATCGAGTTCCTGTAGCTGGTGCAGGGCGCCGGCCAGGTCGAACGGCGTATCGGCCAGGGCGGCCTGGCACAGCTGCTGCGCCAGTTCCAGGGCCAGGCGGCCGACGGCTTCTTCCGAATATTCGACGACGACCTGGAAGATGCCCGTTTCCAGGGTCGGCGTGGTGCGGCTGAAGGTGACGGGGCAGCCGGCTTGCGCCTGCAGGCCCAGCGCCGCCAGTTCCAGCACCTGCGCCATCGGCGCGGCGTTGTAGTTGCCCAGCGGTTGCAGCGGGCTCAGTTGCGGGAAGAGCGCGCGCAGGCGGGCTTCGAAGCCGGACAACTGGGCGATGTCGAGTTCCTGCGTGGTGCAGGAAACAATGGCTTCCACGGCGGTGTCGTGGCTCCAGAGGTTAGGGCCCCGCAAGGCCCGTACGCGAGATACTTCCATAATTAAACCGTAATCCTGTTGTGTTCTTGTGGGCCCGGCCATCGTGGCCGGGCTTGAGTGCTGCTTTGCCTGTGCTGTCAGTTCCCGATGCAGCCGGGGGCGGCGTCGAAGGTGCGCAGACCTGCGCAAATGAGGTCGACGGGCAGGTTCAGGGCCCAGGCGGCGGCCGCGACGGCCAGCACGCTGTCGACATTGCCGGCCGTGGCCGGTTTCAGCAAGTCCAGGCACAGCAAGACCGTTTCGATGCTGCCTTCGGCCAGCACGATGTGGTTGCCGCGCACGAACACGGCGCGCTGGCCGGCGGCCAGTTGCGCCGCGATGGCGGCCAGGCTGCCGTCCTGCGCATACAGGATCACGCTGCCGTCGCACAGCTCGGCCAGTTCCAGTACGTGCGCGTTGGCGGCGTTCAGCACGGCCACGCCCGTCGGCACCACCACGTCGACCTGGCTGCGCACGGCCTTGTACAGGCCCGCTTCGTCCAGCACGTCGAAATCCTTGACGCTATCGAGGCTACCCATGTCCGTGACGACGCCGATTTGGCACTTGTCGTAGGCCAGGCCTTCGGCCAGGATCATGCGCGGATTGCTTTCGAACAGGGCCGTCTGCACGGTGCGGTTGAGCAGCAGGCGCTGGCCCGCGTCCCAGTTCACGCAATCGCTGCTGACGACACGACGCTGGTCCAGGTACATGCCTTCGCTGCAGACGGCGCCCGTGTGCAGGCCCGACAGGTTGAGCAGCTTGCACAGCATGCGCACGATCAGGCTGGCGCCGCGCGTGCCCGTCACGCCGATCAGCGGAATGCGGCCCGTTTCCTCGGCGGCGAACAGGTGGTCGACGATGGCCGCGCCGACAGGGCGGGGCTGGCCCACGCCCGGCTTGATGTGCGCCAGCAGGCCGGGGCTGGCATTGACTTCGATGATGGCGCCGCGCTGTTCTTCCAGCGGACGCGTGATGTCCGTGGTGACCAGGTCGATGCCGGCGATATCCAGGCCCACCACGCGCGCGGCCAGCAGGGCCGCATGCACGACGGACGGGTGCACGTCGTCCGTGACGTCGATGGCCACGTTGCCGTTCGGCTGGATCAGCACTTTCTGGCCCGCCTGCGGCACGGACAGGGCGGTCATGCCCTGGCGCTGCAGTTCCAGCACGATTTCACCCGATTCGTGCGGCTTGACGGTACCCAATGGGAAATCCTCGCCTTCGCCGCGGCGCGGGTCGGTATTGATCTGCGTGTTCACCAGTTCCAGCACGGTGGAGACGCCGTCGCCGTCGACCCACAGCGATTCGCCCTTGGCAGCCGCGATCAGCTTGTTGCCGACGACGAGCAGGCGGTGTTCGTCGCCCGTGATGAAGCTTTCCACCAGCACGGCCGAGCTGTCGCCCTTGCGTGCGGCCAGGTCGTAGGCTGCCTTCACGTCCGCTTCCGTCATCAGGTTGAGCGACACGCCGCGGCCATGGTTGCCGTCGTACGGCTTGACGACGACGGGCACGCCGATGTCCTGTGCTTCTTCCCAGGCCGCTTCGGCGCTGCGCACCAGGCTGCCCTCGGGGACGCGCACGCCGCACGATTTGAGCAGGAATTTGGTCAGATCCTTGTCGCTGGCGATGCCTTCGGCAATCGCGCTGGTGCGGTCCGTTTCGGCCGTCCAGATGCGGCGCTGCGCGGCGCCGTGGCCCAGCTGCACCAGGTTGCCGTCGTTCAGGCGCAAGGAAGGGATGCGGCGCTCTGTGGCGGCATCGACGATGCTGGCCGTGCTCGGGCCCAGGCAGCGCGAATCGACCATGTCGCGCAGGGGCGCCAGGGCCGCTTCCAGGTCGTAGGCTTCATCGTTGATGGCGGCCATCAGCAGTTCGCGCGCGGCGGCCAGGGCGGCGCGGCCCACGTGCTCTTCGCGCGTGCGGAAGGCCATCTTGTAGACGCCGCGCTGGCTGGTCGAGCGCGTCTGGCCGAAGCCCGTGCGCATGCCTGCCAGGTTTTGCAGTTCCAGCACCACGTGCTCGAGGATGTGGGCCGACCACGTGCCTTCGCGCAGGCGCTCGAAAAAGCCGCCCCGTTCGCCCACGCCGCAGCGGTGCTCGATCATGCCGGGCAGCCACGCCACCAGGCGTTCGTACAGGCCGGGCAGGGTATTGGATGGATAGTCTTCCAGTTCGCCGATGTCGACCCAGGCTTCAATCACCGGGCGGTAAGTCCAGATGTTGGGGCCGCGCAAGTGGGTGACGCGGGCAAATTCGATGTTCTTCTTCTTGATCATGTAAGTGGTTTCTTGATAACAAGCCAGGCGTCTGGGCGCCAGATACTTTATGTTGGCTCTACAGAGTCTTTTCAGGCTCGTGCTTGGTTCTTTATCCCGGGTATGCGCAGTGTGCCACTTTTAGCGGCCTCTTGTCGCGTTTGCTTCTCGTATTCTGCTGGTGTTGTCATTCTAATTGTTACTAATTGTTGCCATACTTGTTATAAAGATACCGACTCTGGGCTAAGCTGGAGCATTTGCGCAACAGCGGGCTGTTGTATACTTGTCTCTGGTCGATGGCCGCGCATTTTTTTGCGCCGTTTTGCCATCATTCCTTACCGGCAGGCATCCATTCGATACAATACAGGAAATTGCCACTGGTGCATCCACCTCGCCATCGCGCAGTACACAAACATTGATCGGGCGTCTGCCCCATCCCCCAAATCCCGCCCTGAAGGGCTTGGCCTCGAGCCGGAGTATGCTTTACGATGACAACTGAACTGAGTGTTCCTGCAACAACTATTCCCCTTACCTCGCTGCCTGAACACTGGCTGGCGGAAGTCGAGAGCAACCTTTCTCCAGGGGAGAACGTTTTAAGTAGCGTTGAGGTTGACCTCGATGCGCGATTACGTTTCACAAAAGGCATAATTGTTGTCACCGAGAAGCGTTTACTGGCCCGTTCGCCGGGCGATACGGCCTGGAAAAGCTGGTCTTTCCGCCCTGGATTGCGCCTGACGCACCACGACCACGCCGGCGTCGGCCACCTGGAACTGTTCGACGACCACGGCCGCCTGGCTTCGTGGCGCTTCACTTTGGGCCAGAACCTGCACGCCATCCGCGTGCTGGAACAGTTCGTCGAGCGCCTCGACAGCCACCTGACGGGCCAGCCCGTGCTGGAAGCGGAGCAGGAAGTGTGTCCTAGCTGCAAGGCCCCGCTGGAGCCGGAGCAGGAAGAATGCCCGATCTGCGCCAAGGTGCTGCACACGCCGCCGTCCACCTGGACCCTGTTCCGCCTGTGGCGCTTCGCCCATCCTTACCGTGGCCAGCTGGCCCTGGGCTTCATGTTGATGCTGCTGAGTACGGCCGCGCACATGATTCCGCCCTACCTGACGGCGCCGCTGATGGACAATGTGCTGATTCCGTATCAGAACGGCAAGCATATCGACCCGTGGCTGGTGGTGTACTACATGAGCGGCCTGCTCGGTTCTGCCCTGCTGGCCTGGCTGCTGGGCTGGGGCAAGACGTATGTGCTGGCGCTGGTGTCCGAACGCATGGGCGCCGATTTGCGCTCGGCCACGTATGAACACCTGATGAAATTGTCGCTGGAATTTTTCGGCGGCAAGCGCACGGGCGATTTGATGGCGCGCATCGGCAGCGGCAGCGACCGCATCTGCGTCTTCCTGTCGCTGCATTTGCTCGATTTCGCTTCCGACGTGCTGATGATCATCATGACGGGCGTGATCCTGTGGTCGATGAATCCATGGCTGGCCATCATGACGCTCGCACCGCTGCCCTTCATCGCCTGGATGATCCACCTGGTGCGCGACCGTTTGCGCACGGGCTTTGAAAAGATCGACCGCGTATGGAGCGAAGTGACCAACGTGCTGGCCGATACGATACCCGGCATCCGCGTGGTCAAGGCGTTTGCGCAGGAAAAACGCGAAGCGGCCCGCTTCCGCGATGCCAACGCGCATAACCTGGCCGTCAACGACAAGTTGAACAAGGTCTGGTCGCTGTTCTCGCCCACCGTGTCCTTCCTGACGGAGATGGGCTTGCTGGTCATCTGGTGCTTCGGCATCTGGCAGCTGTCGCGCGGCGAAATCACCGTCGGCGTGCTGACTGCCTTCATCGCCTACAGCACGCGCTTCTATGGCCGCCTCGATTCCATGAGCCGCATCGTCTCCGTGACGCAGAAATCGGCTTCCGCCGCCAAGCGCATCTTCGACATCCTCGACCACGTGTCGAGCGTGCCGGAGCCGGCGCAACCGGTGAAACTGGACAAAATCGAAGGACGTATCGATTTGCGCGAAGTCGGTTTCCGTTACGGCAACCGCGCCGTTAACCGCGGCATCACCCTGAACATCAAGGCGGGCGAAATGATCGGCCTGGTGGGTCACAGCGGTTCGGGCAAGAGCACTCTGGTCAACCTGATCTGCCGTTTCTACGACGTCTCGGAAGGGGCGATCCTGCTCGACGGCGTCGATATCCGCTCGTTCGCCGTCTCCGACTACCGTCGCAATATCGGCCTGGTGCTGCAGGAGCCGTTCCTGTTCTTCGGCACCATCGCGGAAAATATCGCCTACGGCAAGCCGTACGCGACGCGCCAGGAGATCATTGCCGCCGCGCGCGCCGCGCATGCGCACGAATTCATCCTGCGCCTGCCGCAAGGCTACGATTCGATGGTGGGCGAGCGTGGCCAGGGCTTGTCCGGCGGCGAACGCCAGCGCATCTCGATCGCCCGCGCGCTGCTGATCGACCCGCGCATCCTGATCATGGATGAAGCGACATCGTCGGTGGACTCGGAAACGGAAAAAGAAATCCAGAAGGCGCTGGACAACCTGGTGCAGGGCCGCACCACGATCGCCATCGCGCACAGGCTGTCGACCCTGCACCGCGCCGACCGCCTGGTGGTGCTGGACCGCGGCCAGGTCGTCGAAGTGGGCAGCCACGATGAATTGATGGCGAAAGAGGGCGCCTATTTCCGCCTCTACGAAGCACAGGCGCGCAACAATGAACTCGCCCTGGATGACAAGGAATAAGCATGGCCAGTACAACTTTTACATTACACCGCGACACCTTCGGCAAGCTGGTGATGACGGACGCAGACGGCCAGGTCTTTGAAGGCGTGGCGCCCGTGCGCGCCTTTCCCATCCAGTCGCCCGACGAAGGCATTTCGCTGGTGCTGGGCAATGGCAAGGAAGTGGCGTGGATCGACCATGTCGACACCTTGCCGGAGCCGGCGCGCAGCCTGCTGCAGGAAGAGCTGGAAGGGCGCGAATTCATGCCCGAGATCGCGCGCGTGAAAAGCGTCTCCAGTTTCGCCACGCCGTGCACCTGGTACGTCGACACGGACCGGGGCGAGACGCAGTTCGTGCTGAAGGGCGAGGAAGACATCCGCCGCATCGGCGCCGCGTCGCTCTTGATCGCCGACAACCACGGCATTCATTTCCTGATCCGCGACATGTTCAATATTGACAAGACGACGCGCAAGATCCTCGACCGCTTCCTGTAAGCGATGCAACAATAAAAAACGGCGCCTTGAAGGCGCCGTTTTTTTATTTCTGTTTATGTGCATCGTATTCCCTGCGTATCGAGACCATCTGGTCTTTCATGCAGGACAACATGGTGTCGTGATCCTCATCCGCGAGTCTTTGCGAGAACTCGATGATGGTCTGGCTGCGCTGCTTCGGGTACTCGATGGAAATCTGCATCTTTTCCCCTTCGATCAGATTCATCAATTGCCTGGTGGCCGGTATGAGATCGGCCGTGCCGGCCATATGGCCAGGCTTGCCGGACGCCTTGATATCGCGCGCATGCAAGGCTTCGCCGTTATCCTTGTTGGCGATCCAGAATCCCGCAGGGCGGGGTAATGCTTGCTGCTTTCCCGCCGGTGTTGGCGTGGTTGGGTCGATCAACTGCCCTGCATCGATGTGGCCGCTGAATGTTGAGGCCGACACATAAAACTGGAATTCATACGTTTCAAGTTTCTTGTCGATGACCACGGCAGCCGTGGCGTCCACGCCGCAGATGTCGACGCCGTTCGCATCGCGTTGCACCAGCGGCTGCAGCAGCATGTAGATGGGAGTGACGGTGGTCTGTGCCAGCGACGGCAGCGGCAAACTCAATGCCAGGGCGAAAATGGAGCGTTGGAGTAGATGCATGTATTTTTCTTGAGATGAGTGGCGGACCGGATGATCCGCCGATAAATGCCCGGCATTTACTGGAACGCCACTTCCGCAAAGCTGCGCAATTTGCGGCTGTGCAGCCTGTCCACGCCCTGGCGGCGCAGCAGTTCCACGGCGCGGATGCCGATGCGCAGGTGCTGGTCGACGCGTTCGCGGTAGAAGTGGTTGGCCATGCCGGGCAGCTTGATTTCGCCGTGCAGCGGCTTGTCGCTCACGCACAGCAGGGTGCCGTACGGGACGCGGAAACGGAAGCCGTTGGCGGCGATCGTCGCGCTTTCCATGTCCAGCGCGATGGCGCGGCTCTGGCTGAAACGGCGCTCCGGCGTACGTTGCGGCAGCAGTTCCCAGTTGCGGTTATCCGTGCTGGCCACGGTCCCCGTGCGCATGATGTGCTTTAAATCATGCCCCGTCAGCTGGGTGATTTCCGCCACCGCCGTTTGCAGCGCCTGCTGGATTTCCGCCAGCGGCGGGATCGGCACCCACAGCGGCAAGTCTTCATCGAGCACATGGTCTTCGCGCACATACGCATGCGCCAGCACGTAGTCGCCCAGGCTTTGCGTGGTGCGCAGGCCGGCGCAATGGCCCAGCATCAGCCAGGCGTGCGGGCGCAGCACGGCGATATGGTCGGTGATGGTCTTCGCATTCGCCGGTCCCACGCCGATATTGACCATGGTGATGCCGCTGCCGTCCGCGCGCAGCAGGTGATAGGCGGGCATCTGCGGCAGGCGCGGCGGGGCGGCGCCCAGCGCATCCTCGCTTTCCACCGTCTGTCCCACGCGGCGCGTGACCACGTTGCCCGGTTCGACGAAGGCGATGTAGCCGTCGTCGTCCGAAGGCGCGGCGGCGTCGGGCGCGCGGTCCATCAGGGCGTGGCCCAGGCGGATGAATTCGTCGATGTAGAACTGGTAATTGGTAAACAGGACGAAGTTCTGGAAATGCTGCGGCGAGGTGCCGCTGTAGTGGCGCAGGCGCTGCAGCGAGTAATCCACGCGCGGCCCCGTGAACAGCGACAGCGGCTGCGCTTCGCCATGCGCCGGTTCGTGCGTGCCGTTGGCGATGCCGTCGTCCATGGCCGACAGGTCGGGCAGGTCGAACAGGTCGCGCATGGCCAGGCGGCGGCCCGCATCCATATTGCCTTCAATATGGTCATGCTCGGCGAACGAGAAATGCACGGGGATGGGCTGGGCGCTCACGCCCACTTCCAGGTGCACCTTCTGGCCGCTGTTATGGTTTTTCAGCAGCAGCGTGAACTGGTCGAGGTAATAGTCGCCGAACAGGTCGGGGCGCGTCAGGGTGGTCTCGAACACGCCGGGGCCGGCGACGAAGCCGTAGGCCAGCGGCGAGTCGGCGCGCGCCACGGTGTCCGTCTGGATGCGCACGAAGGGGTAGCAGGCGCGCACCCGTTCGTGCATGTCTTCGCCGGCGACAAAGCGCTGCAGCGCATCGCGCAAGTGTTCGATGCTGCTGCGGTAAATGGCTTGCACCTGTTCCAGCGCCAGGCGTGGATCGTCGAAGCGGGAGGAGGCGATGAAGGGGGGCGTAAGCAAGCGGATTCTCCTTGTAGCGGTTCGTGCATACCATTGTAAGGCAGCAAGGCAAGTCGCGTTGGACGCGTTTTTCAGCGAACGGGGCCGCTTGACGGATTCAAATAGAATCTGTATTCTATTTGAATGGTCAGACTAGCCAAATTCAACGAAAACAACTTCATCGACAGCGCGATTGCCGTCGCCGCCCAGTGCGGCGTGGGCGCCGTCTCGATGGCCGCCATCGCCGTCAAGGCCGGTGCGCCCATCGGCTCCGTGTATCACCGCTTCGATTCGCGCAACGCCATCTTGGCGCGCGCCTGGCTGCGCGTGAAAAGCGACTTCCGTGAGGAAGTGGCCAGCCGCTGGCTGGGCGGCGATACGTGGGCCGGCGTGCACGGCTTGCTGGACTGGTGCCGGCGCAAGCCCGTGTATGCGCGCTTCCTGCTGCAATGCGCGGACAGCCCCGATTTCAGCAGTGGCCTCAGCGAGGAATTGCTGGCCGCCGTCGAAGAGGAGCAGGCGGCACTCGATGCCTGCTTTGTCCGCTGCGCCGAAGCCATGCCCGCCACCACGGAGCTTGACCTGGATCACATGCTGCTCAAATTCGTGCTGATCGACGCCCCCGTGGCCGTCGTCAAGCCTTACCTGACCCAGGAGCGGCCGATCCCCGCCAGCGTCGACGCCATGCTGCGCGCCTCGCACGATGCCGTGCGCGGCTGGGCCGCCCACACCACACACTAACCAAGAAGAAAACCATGCGCTATTCCACCCAGCTTGAACACGGCAAGAAAATCCCCCTGCACGACGAAGAAGGCTTCATCGGCATGCGCGCGGCCGGCCGCATCGCCGCCGACACGCTCGACTACATCGCGCCCTTCGTGAAACCGGGCGTCTCGACGGCCAAGCTCGACGCCCTGTGCGAGGAATTCATGCGCGCCGCCGGCGCCATCCCCGGCACCATCGATTACCACGGCTACAAGCACGCCAGCTGCATCTCCGTCAATCACGTGGTCACTCACGGCATCCCTTCCGAGACCAAGATCCTGAAAGTGGGCGACATCCTCAACATCGACGTGACGCCAAAATTCAACGGTTGGTTCGGCGACACCAGCCGCACCTTCAAGGTGGGCGCCGTCTCCATCCTGGCCAACCGCCTCGTCAACACGGCGTATGAGGCCATGATGGCCGGCATCCATACCGTGCGTCCGGGCGCCACCCTGGGCGACGTGGGCGCCGCCATCGAGGCGGTGGCCAAGGCGCAGGGCTTTTCCTCCGTGCGCGACTTCTGCGGCCACGGCGTGGGCCAGGTCTTCCACGACACGCCGCAAGTGCTGCACTATGGTCGCGCCGGCACGGGCATCGTGCTCGAACCGGGCATGATCTTCACGATCGAACCGATGCTCAACGTGGGCAGCTACCAGGTCAAGGTCTTGCCCGACAAATGGACGACGGTGACGAAAGACCGTTCGCTGTCGGCGCAGTTCGAGCACTCGCTGGCCGTGACGGAAACGGGTTTCGAGATTTTCACCCTGACCGGCTCGACCGACCCGCTGGTGTAAGCATGGACGATGCGCGCCGGCGGCAGCTCACCGATATCGTTGCCGCGAAAGCGGGCGTGGATGTCGCTTGCGCGGCGCGCCACCTGGCGCTGCATGACGACGACGTGGCGGCCGCGCTGCGCGGCATCGACATCGAACGTTTTACGCTCACGCAGCGCCTGCTGAACAAGTACCGGCGCGATCCGGAAGACGCGCTGCAGCACGTGGCGCTGGCCGTGCTGCAGCATGAAGATATCCGCAGCGACAGCGTGCTGCGCCTGGAGCGCATCGCGGCCCTGACGCCGCCCGTCGCCGGCGTGGTGATGCTGGCCGAATGGCTGGCCTATGTGGATTGGGAGGGCTTCGACAGCGCCCTGTACGCGAATATCGACGCGGTGGCGGCGTTCATCGGCGGTGCACTGGACCTGCCCGAGGTGGCCGCCAACCTGCTGCAAGCGCGCGATGCAGACGTGTTTGAAACGAGGCGCCCGGCGCTGGCTGCCGCAGCCCTGCTGTTCATCGAGCGCCACACTACGCAGTTTCCCTGACGGCTGGCGCTTTGCCGCCGGCGGGCGCGCGTCTTACAATGGCGGCAAGCACTGTTGCCCCATTTTGAAGACTTCCGCATGAGCGATTTTCCCGAAGATATCTACACCGAGCCGTCCGCCGACGTGCACACCCTGAACAACCTCGGTCCCCTGACCGGCATGGCCGGCATCTGGACGGGCACGCGCGGCCTGGACGTCAAGCCGAAAGCGGATGGCCCGCGCAAGCAGGCATTCGTCGAGCGCATCGAGCTGCAGCCGATCGACCCCGTCACCAACGGCCCGCAACTGTTCTACGGCTTGCGCTACTACATCCACATCACCAAGCCGGATCAGGTCAAAACGTATCATGAGCAGGTGGGCTACTGGCTGTGGGAGCCGGCCACGGGCGCCGTGATCCAGACCCTGGCCATCCCGCGCGGCCAGATCGCCATGGCGTCCGGCACGACGACGGCGGACGCCACCAGTTTCGAACTGGTGGCCAAGCGCGACTCGACGGCCTACGGCATCTGCTCGAACCCCTTCCTCGAACACGCGTTCACCACCGTCGAATACCGCATCAAGGTCGATATCCACGCCGATGGCACGTGGGGCTACGACGAGGACACGGTCATGTTGATCCGCGGTAAGGACGAGCCGTTCCACCACACGGACCGCAACCTGCTGACCAAAGTCGGCGAACCGACGCCGAACCCGATGGCCCTGCAGGCGCTGGCGGCAACCGCCGCTTAAGGCTGTCCCTGGGCCACGGCCTTGATCGCGCGCTCCTCGCCCATGGCGGCGGCGATCTTCCAGCGCTGCATGGCGCTGGCGCGGTCCGGGCGTTTCAGGCCCGCGCCTTCCCAGTCCATCAGGCCCAGGTTGTAGATGTCGCCCGCGCTGCCCTTGTCGGCGGCCAGGGTGAACCATTTGCGCGCTTCCTTGTGGTTGACGGGAATCTGGTAGCCGCGCACGTGGTACAGGCCCAATAAGTGCATGGCTTGCGCATTGCCCTTGTTCGCGGCCTGTTTCAGCAGGTCGAGTCCGCGCGCCATGTTGCGCGGCTCTTGCCAGCCTTCGGCCAGCATCACGCCCTTCGCCGTCAGCGCATAGCTGTCGTTCTTTACCAGGCCCTTGCCGATCAGGGGCTTGGCGGCCACCTGGCGCGCTGCGCGCTGCTGCGCCGTTGGCGCGGTGATAGGGCCGGGCTTGCCTTCGCCCATCAGCAGCATCCAGCCATACAGGCCGTACGCGCCGGCGTCGCCCTTGCCGACTAGGCTTTCCAGCATGGCCAGCGCCTGCGCCTTGTCGCCATTTTCATACAGCTTGACGGCCTTGGCGCTGCTCGCGTCCTGCGGCACGGCGGCCGGCGCATGGGGCGCGACGGGCGCCGACGCCATGGCCGTTTGCTGTGGCGCGGAAACCGGGTGCACGCGCGTCGGCAAGCCATAGCTGGCGGCCAGCACGGCCAGGCTGGCGGGGGCGAGGATCAGCACTTGCGCCAGCTGGTTGCGGCGGCCCTTGCCGGCGATGCCCATGGCCCGTTCGGCCTGCCGTTCGCCGCCCAGCGCCTCGCTGAGTACCGTCTTGACCTTGCGGTTGAACAGCCAGTAACCGGCGCCCGTGACGAGCAGTCCGGCCACGGCAGCGGCACCGCGGCCGGCGAAGAACCAGGCGGCGATGGCGGCGGCCAGCGCGGCCAGCGCGCTTTTCCACCAGAATTGCTTGGCCAGCCGCGTGTAGACCTGGCGCAGGGCACCCAGCACGCAGGTGCGCACGTTCTGCGCATAGTCGGCGGAAACGACATCGACGTGCGCGTGGTCCGCGTCGCCGCTGAGGACGGACTCGATCACGTCCGCATTCAGTTCCGAGGCGGCCACGTCGCGCAGCGGCGTCAATAAGCCCTGGACGTGGGCCGAGAACAGGCCGTCGTCGGCGCTGCCGGCAAGCGCGTCGCTGAGCGCCTTGAGGTCGCCGCGCAGCAGCTTTTCCACGATGTCATCGAGCGTCAGCCAGCGCAAGTCCGT
Organism: Janthinobacterium sp. SUN026; assembly: GCF_030397625.1. Classification (NCBI taxonomy): domain Bacteria; kingdom Pseudomonadati; phylum Pseudomonadota; class Betaproteobacteria; order Burkholderiales; family Oxalobacteraceae; genus Janthinobacterium; species Janthinobacterium sp. SUN026. The sequence goes on from NZ_JAPQNU010000001.1 coordinate 1,063,006, forward strand.
GCCATACGCCACCAGGTGATGTTTTTCCGCGTTGCACGATGCGTCGAGACGCACGATGCGCAGCTTGCCGCCATACAGGGCGTCGACTTCCTGCGGCTGGTCTTCATTGTAAATGCTCACTTTCGCCAGGGCCAGGCTGCTGGCGATGGCTGCCAGTGAGTGCACGCTCTCCTTGTCGCGGATGCGGCGCGCGTCGTCGGGCGCCTGCTTGGGCAGGCTGACGCTGTAGCCGGGCGCCACGTGCACGTCGACCCAGGCCGCCTTGCCCACCTTGCCGGAACCGTCGCAGGGGTTGCAGCGCAAGTCGCCCACGCCGCTGCACGTGCGGCAAGTAACCTTGCCGCTGGCGCGGCAGGTGCCGCAATTGATGTTGCCGGAACCGTGGCACGTGTTGCAGCTGACCTTGCCGAAGCTGCAATGGTAGCAAGAGCGGTATTCCGTGCGGTATTGCGTGCGCGTTTCGCTGTGGTAGCTGGTGTGCGAGCTGCCGTTGCTGTAGCTGGTAGTGGGCACTTGCACCGTGACGTAATCGGTGACTTGCTCGGACACCGTGCCGCTGCCGCTGCAATACGAGCACGACACCTTGCCGCTGCCGTAGCAGCCATAGGCGTCGCAGCTGACGGTGCGCCCGCCGTGGCAATTCCAGCACGTTTCCGTCGTCGCGCCATAACAGGTGTGGCAGCCGATGCGACCTTTGCCGGAACAGTTGCTGCAGGTATCGAGGTGCCAGTACTTGACGGCGTGCGGCAGGTAGACGCCCGCCTCGACGCCGTTGTAGGCCTGGCCCGCCTGGCGCAAGGCATTGTCGAGCTTTCCCGCCGCGCGGCGCAGCCGCTCCTTTTCCTGCGCGTGAGCGAGTGCTCCCACTTCGTGCGAGCCACAGCGGCAGTCATTGCCCGCCGGCGCGAAATAGCCATTGATGACGCGCTGCTCGAAGCGCGCCTCGAGCGCGTAATTGGCTTGCAGCGAAAAATCCTGCAGCACGTCTTCCTCGCCCAGCGGCGTGATGTCGTGCGGCTCGAAGCGCGTCTTGTCCTGCACCAGGGTGCGCAGCTTGCCCAGCACGGTGGGCATGTCTTCCTTGTCGAGCTTGATGGGCGCAGGCGCCGTCACGGCCGTTGCTGATGCCTGGGGCATGTCCTCGCTGCCTTGGGTATCGGTGGCCGTGTCGGTGCTGGGGTTCATGCGCGTCCTTTTGCTCTCTGGAAAGATGTTTGAATTTTAGCATCCCCATATGACAAGGCGGCTACCCCTGGCCCCTTTTTCAGCGCAGGCCGCGGCGGAACTGGTCCGGCGTGCCGCCGCCTTGACGGCGGAACATGGCGATGAAGGCCGAGGCCGTGCTGTAGCCCAGTTCCAGCGCGATCGCCTGCACGGTTGCTCCCTGTTCCAGCAGGGGCAGGGCGGCCAGGAAACGCTGGCGCTGGCGCCATTCGCCGAACGGCATGCCCAGTTCGCGCTGGCAGCGCCGGGCCAGCGTGCGCTCGGTCACATGCAATTGCGCGGCCCACTCGGCCAGTGAGCGGTTACTGCCGGGATCAAGCTGCAGGGCGGCCAGCAGCGCCGCGATGACGGGTTCGTCGCTGCCGGGCAAATAGTTGCGGCTGCACGGCGCCAGCTGCAACTGGTCGACCAGCACTTGCGCCAGGCGCTGGTCGGCTGCCGTGGCGGGCGTGGTGACGCCCCGTTCGGCAAAGTCGCCGAGTATGGCTTTCAGCAGGGGACTCAATACCAGCGCGCACGGCTGCGCCGGCAACTGCGCGCACAGGCTGGCGTCGATGTAGGCGGAGTGAAACACGACATCCTGCCTGATATAGCCGTCGTGCAAGGTTTCGGGCGGTATCCACACGGCGTACTGGGGCGGCGACAGGTAGCGCTGTCCCGCCACCATGATTTCCATCACGCCCGTGGAGCAATACGTGAGCTGGCCCCACGGATGGCTCTGGTAATCGAATTGCTGGTGCGCGTGATAGTCGTCGAGGCGAAAGTACACGGGATAGGGCAGGGCGTCGGAAACGGCGGGAAAGTGCTGGTTGCTGGCCATCGGATCTCCTGTTTTGTCCTGTTCTTTGCATCGTTTGTCCGATATGCATTATATCCATGGAATCGGACCATGCGAAAATGGTGCTCGTTGAATAGTGGAGTTCCTGCATGAAAGCCAAGCATTATCTGTTTCCCGTGATCGCCGTGCTGATCTGGGCCATCAATACCATCGTCAGCAAGATGGCCGTGGGCGTGATCGATCCGGCCGCCATCTCGTTCTACCGCTGGCTGCTGGCCGGCGTGCTGCTGGCGCTGGTGTTCGCGCGTCCAGTGTGGAAGCAGCGGGCCGTGGTGAAACCATATCTTGGGAAACTGTTTGTGCTGGGCATGTTGGGCATGGTCATGTACCAGTGCCTCGCGTACATCGCGGCGCAAACGACGACGGCCACCAACATGGGCATCCTCGCATCGCTGATGCCGCTGCTGGCCGTGGGCCTGTCCGTGCTGCTGCTGGGCGAGGCGCCCACCGTGGGCGGCGTGTTCGGCGGCTTCGTGTCGCTGCTGGGACTCGGCTACTTGCTCAGCCATGGCGACCCGGCCGCCCTGATCGCCCATGGCGCGGCCGTGGGCGACGCCCTGATGCTGCTGGCGTGCCTGTCGTATGCGGGCTATGGCGTGCTGCTCAAGCGCTGGAAGATTCCCCTGAATAACTGGCACTCCCTGCTGATCCAGGTGTGGTGCGCCGTGCCCGTGCTGTTCGTGTATTACCTGAGCCAGTCGGCGCCGCCCGTCACCGGCGCCGGCTTGCCGCTGGTGCTGTTTGCCGGCATCCCCGCATCCATCATCGCGCCGTTCTTGTGGATGCACGGCCTGGCCAAACTGGGCCCGAGCCGCGCCACGACCTTGATGAATCTGCTGCCCGTGTTCACGGTGATTATCGCCATGCTGTTCCTCGGTGAAACCTTGCACAGCTACGATGTGATCGGCGGCGGCGTGACCCTGCTGGGCGTGGTGATGGTGCAGTACCTGAAACGCCCATTGAAGCGCGCACAAGCGTAGTATTTTTGCTATGCTGATGCTTTGCACAAGGAGGCGGCATGCACAGCATCGATACCCTCGATACCCTGTTAAGTGAACTCGAAGCATTCGGTAACACCAATGACGCGGCGCATACGGAGCGTGCCAGCCGCATGCTCAACATCACGCGCGACACGGGCGAGTTGCTGGCCGTGCTGGTGCACGCGCGCGGTGCGCGGCGGGTGCTGGAAATCGGCACCTCGAACGGCTATTCCACCCTGTGGCTGGCGCGCGCGGTACAGCCGCTGGGCGGCAGCGTGGTGACGGTGGAAAAGGCGCAGGACAAGTTCGACATGGCGCATGCTAACTTTGTGCGCGCGCAACTGCAAGGCGTGATTGGTCAGTTGCTGGCGGACGCGGGTGACGTGCTGCGCGATGCGGCTGACGGTGCCTACGATTTCATCTTCCTCGATTCCGCGCGCCAGCAATATGAGTCCTGGTGGCCGCAGCTGGACCGCGTGCTGGCGGCGGGCGGCGTGCTGGTGGTCGACAACGCCAGTTCGCACTACGCGGACATGGCCGGTTTTATCGACGCCATCCGCGCCGACAGCCGCTACACGGCGTGCCTGGCGACGGTCGGCAAGGGCGAATTCATCGCCGTCAAGGCGGGCAACTAATTACTTAGTTACCCGGCGACGATAGTTTCTTCCAGCACGCGCACCAGCGATTCGACGCCTTGCGCGTCGACGTCGTCGAAGCGGCCTGGCAAGGGGCTGTCGAGGTCGAACACGCCGATGATTTGACCTTGCGCAAACACGGGCACCACCAGTTCCGAGCGGGAATTGACGTCGCAGGCTATGTGGCCAGGAAACGCGTGTACATCCTGCACGACGATGGACTTGCCTTCGACCACCGTGGTGCCGCACACGCCGCGGCCCTTCTTGATGCGGATGCAGGCCGGCTTGCCCTGGAACGGACCCAGCACCAGTTCCTCGCCTTTCAGGAAGTAAAAGCCGGCCCAGTTGAGGCCCGGCATCGTATTGAAGACCAGTGAACTGAAGTTGGCCGTATTGGCGATGAAATCGCTCTCGCCGGCCAGCAAGCCTTGCAGTTGCGAGCGCAGGTCCGCATACATGGCGTGCTTGGCTGCGGGGGTATCGGTGCCGTAGGCGGCGTCGCTGATGGTAAACGTCATGGTCGTGGTGGCGCTGAAAAATGGGGAAGGCGCCATGGTAGCGCGTCTGGCGCATCCGTGCGCGGCCTTCACTTTTTCAGATGTTCTTGCGCCAGCCGGCGCAGCAGGGGCAGGGCCGCATGGCCGTGGTCGTCCCGCCAGGCCAGGCCGATGCCGGCCGCCAATTCCTCACCCTCCACCAATGGCCGGTAGACCACGCCAGCCAGGCGCAACGCGCGGAACGAGTCGGCCAGCAGCGCCATGCCCTTGCCGGCCGCCACGTCGCCGAGCAGCACATGGTGGTCGGGCGCTTCGCGCAGGAAGACGGGCGCGAAGCCATTGCGGCGAAATACCTGCTGGCAATGGTCGAAGAAGGCGGGCTGGCGCGCCCGTTCGAACCAGTAGACGGATTCCTGGGCGATGTCAAACAGGGTGAGCTTGCGCTTTTTCGCCAGCCGGTGCCCGGCGGGCAGGGCCAGCATCATGGGCTGGCGCGCCAGCGGCTGCACGGCCAGCTCGAAGGTGGCGCTGGGCAAGGCCAGCAGGGCCGCATCGAGCTGGCCCTTGCGCACGCCGGCCACCAGGCGCGGCGAGGGAGCGGACGTCAGTTCCAGGCGGATACTGCCCAGTTGTCCTTCCAGCGCCGCCAGCAAGGGCCGGAACAGGCCGGCCGCCACGGAACTGGTCAAGCCCAGGCGCAGGCGCGCGGGCGCGCTGTCTTGCCGCAGCGACGTTTGCGCAATATCAAGTAAATCGAGGATGTGCAGCGCCTGCGGCAGCAAGGTATGCCCCGCCTGCGTCAAGGCCACGCCCTGCGTGTCGCGCTCGAACAATCGCGCGCCCAGCCGCTCTTCCAGCGTCTTGATGGCGCGCGACAGGGGCGGCTGGGTCATGTGCAATTGCTCCGCCGCCTGGCGGAAGTTCAGGCAGCGGGCGACGGCGCAAAACAGGCTCAAGGCATGGGTATCGAGGGCTCTCATACCAGAAAGGTATCACGAAATCGCGCATTCCCCCGCCGGCCGGCACGGCCTAGACTGGCTGCATCGAGTCAACACGTGAGGAGAGCAGCATGCAACAACGACGCATCGGCAATAGCGGCTTGACCAGCTCGGCACTGGGCCTGGGCTGCATGGGCATGTCGGAATTTTATGGCGCCACGGACGAGGCGCAATCGCTGGCCACCCTGGAAGCGGCCCTGGCGGCGGGCGTGACCCTGTTCGACACGGCCGACGCCTACGGCTTCGGCCACAACGAGCAATTGCTGGGGCGCTTTTTGGCCAGCCATCGCGGCCAAGCCCTGGTCGCCACCAAGTGCGGCCTGGCGCGCGAGGCGGGCAGTTATGCGCGCCGCGTCGACAATTCCCCCGCCTACATCCGCCAGGCGTGCGAAGCGTCGCTGGCGCGCCTGGGCGTGGACGCCATCGACCTGTTCTACCTGCATCGCCTGAACCTGGAGACGCCGCTGGAGGAATCGATGGGTGCGCTGGCGCAGCTGCGGCAAGAGGGCAAGATCCGCGCCGTGGGCCTGTGCGAAGTGAGCGCCGCCACCTTGCGGCGCGCGGCGGCGGTTTGCCCCGTGGCGGCCGTGCAGAGCGAATACTCGCTGTGGACGCGCGAACCGGAGCAGGGCGTGCTGGCCGCCTGCCGCGACGTGGGCGCCAGCTTCTTTGCCTACAGCCCGCTGGGGCGCGGTTTCCTGACGGGCGCCATCGCCGATGCGGCCAGTCTCGACGCGGGAGATTTCCGCCAGTTCAATCCCCGTTTTTCATCCGACAACCTGGCGCGCAACCAGGCCATCGTCGCGCAGGTCCGGGACCTCGCGCGCGCAAAAGGCTGCACGCCGGCCCAGCTGGCGCTGGCCTGGCTGCTGGCGCAAGGGGACGACCTCATTCCCATCCCCGGCACCAAGCGCATCGCGTATTTGCACGACAACCTGAGCGCGCTGGCCGTGCGGCTGGACGGCGTGGAACTGGCGGCGATGAATGCCGCCTTTCCTATGGGCATGGCGGCGGGCGCGCGTTACACGGAGGAAGGCATGAAGGGCGTGAATGCCTGAAAAAGATGGCGCAGTGTACGCCAGCGTACCTAACTGACACTTTCCTTGCGGGATAATCGCCGGCGATCTGCTAGCATTTGGCAGTGACTGCATGGTGTGTGTTGCACTGTGTTCAACGCTCAGGTATCCGATGAGGTGGATGTTGTTAGATGACGATATTTTCGATATAGAACTGAAATTGTTGCTTGAGGGAATCTTGTTGAGATATCAGCACGATTTCCGCGATTATTCGGTGGCGTCGCTGCGCCGGCGCATGCGTCAGGCCATGGAGCGCTTCGGCTGCGCCAGCCTGTCGCAATTGCAGGACCGCATCTTGCACGAGCCGGCCATGTTCGCGCAGATGCTGCAGTTTTTCACGGTGCAAGTGAGCGAGATGTTCCGCGATCCCGCGTATTTCCGCGCCTTGCGCGAAAAAGTCGTGCCCATCCTGCACACCTATCCTTCCATCAAGATCTGGGTGGCCGGCTGCAGCAGCGGCGAAGAGGTGTGGTCGCTGGCCATCTTGCTGGAAGAGGAAGGCTTGCTTGAACGTAGCATGATTTACGCGACCGACATCAACGTGGAAGCGCTGGCCGCCGCCGAAGCGGGCATCTATCCGATCGAGCGCATCGCCCAGTTCAGCGAGAATTACCAGTTGGCGGGCGGCAAGCGCTCGCTGTCCGACTATTACACGGCCGCCTACAAGGGCGCCATCTTTGAGCGGCGCTTGCGGCGCCAGTTCGTCTTCGCCGACCACAGCCTGGCGACGGACAGCGTGTTTTCGGAGGTGCACATGGTTTCCTGCCGTAACGTCATGATTTATTTCAATAAAGACTTGCAAGACCGCAGCCTGGGCCTGTTCCACGAAGCGCTGGTGAACCGGGGCTTCCTGGGCCTGGGCATGAAGGAAAGCCTGCATTTCAGCCGCCATGCGGCCAGCTTCAACGAGCTGAGCCCGGCTGAACGCATCTTCCAGCGTGCCTGACATGTTGCCGACCTGCGACGTCGCGCCGCCGCCCGCCGGCCTGCGCCTGATCGCCATCGGCGCCTCGGCCGGCGGCGTGGAAGCGCTGGGCATCGTGCTGCGCGCCTTGCCCGCCACCTGCCGCGCGGCCGTGGTCGTGGTGCTGCACCTGGCGCCGGGCCGTTCGAGCCAGTTGCCGCAGTTGTATGCGGAACGTTGCCAGCTGCCCTTGCGCGAAGCGCAGGACAAGGAACCCTTGCAGGGCGGCACCGTGTATTTCGCGCCGCCCGATTACCATTTGCAAGTCGAACCCGATGGCAGCTTTTCCCTGTCGCAGGAAGCGCCCGTGTATTTTTCGCGTCCATCCATCGATGTCTTGCTGGAAACAGCCGCGTACGCCTACCGGCGCGCCATGCTGGCCATCATCCTGACGGGCGCCTCGGCCGACGGCGCGGCGGGCCTGGCGCGCGTGCGGCAGCTGGGTGGTAGTGCCTGGGTGCAAGACCCGCAGTTGGCCAGTTGTGGCATCATGCCGGCCGCCGCGCTCAAGCGGGCCGGCGCCGACCGCGTGCTCGATTTGCCGCAGATGGCTGCCAGCCTGGCCTTGCTCGGCGATGGTGAACACAAGTGAATGGGAATGGTGTAGTGCGTGTAATATATGTGAGAATTGAAACAATGTTTATGTCCATATCGAAACACGATGGCATCTTGCCGTTGCGATGCCTGAAGATGATTCCGTGACCGCCCCTATCCATATCCTCGTCGTTGACGACATCGCGCAAAACCTGGTCGCCGCCGAAGCCGTGCTGGCGCGGCCCGGTATTGTCATCCTGAAGGCCGGCTCGGGCGCCGAGGCGCTGGAATTGCTGTTGACGCATGACGTGGCGCTGGCCCTGATCGACGTGCAAATGCCGCAGATGGATGGTTTCGAGCTGGCCGAGCTGATACGCGGCAGCGAACGCACGCGCAGCATTCCCTTGATTTTTCTCACGGCCGCGTCGCGCGAACCGAGCTACAGTTTCCGTGGCTACGAGGCGGGCGCCGTCGATTTCCTGTACAAGCCCATCGACGTGAAAGCCTTGCAAAGCAAGGTGGCCGTGCTGGTCCAGCTGTACCAGCAGAAACGCGAGTTGTCGGCCCAGCTCGACGAGCTCAAGCATGCGCTGCACCTGAATGAATTGTTCACGGCCGTGCTGGGCCACGACTTGCGCACGCCCCTGTCGGTGGTGATGAACGGCGCCATGCTGTTGCCGATGATGAGCGACCACCCGAAGGTGATTGTCACGGCGCAACGCATCGAAAGCAGCGCCAAGCGCATGGCGCGCATGGTCGACCAGTTGCTGGACCTGGCGCGCATCCGTTCCGGCACGATGGAGTTGCGCAGCAGCACGCACGACTACCTGGCGCTGGCGCGTGCCATCGTCGAGGAATTCGAGACGGCCGGCCAGGCGCCCCTTGTCGAACTCAGCAGTGTTGGCGAGCTGCACGGGCAATGCGACGCGGGCTTGCTGTCGCAAGTCATCTCGAATCTGCTATGCAACGCCCTCACGCATGGCGAGGCGGGCGCGCCGGTGCAGCTGGCCCTCGACGGACGCGACGCCGACAGCATTGAATTGCGCATCGCCAATCGCGGCGTCATTCCCGCCGCCTTGCTGCCGACCCTGTTCGAGCCGTTCCAGCAGGCGGGCGAAAAGCGCAGGACGGGGCAGGGCCTGGGGCTGGGCCTGTACACGGTGAACATGTTCGTCAAGGCCCATGGCGGCACGGTCGAGCTCAGTTCGACGGACGCGCAGGGCACGCTGGCGACGGTGCGCATCCCGCGCCAGTGCCAGGTGCGCGTGCAAGCGGGATTGGCCACATGAGCGCGCCAGCCTGGCCGCGCGGCGGCGGCAGCATGGGCGAGCTGGTGCGCCAGCGCGACTGGTCCGCCACCAGCCTGGGCGCCCTCGATGGCTGGCCCGCCAATTTGCGCACCAGCGTCGACATCGTCCTCAATTCGCCGATGGCGATGGTGCTGATGTGGGGCCCGCAGCATGTGATGATTTACAACGACGACTACATCCAGATCGCCGGGGCGCGCCATCCGGCGGCGCTGGGCGGCACGGTGCCGGCCGTCTGGCCCGAAATCTGGGATTGGAACGCGCGCATCCTCGACGCGGGATTGCGCGGCGAGACGCAGGTGCACCGCGAGTGCTGCCTGCCGCTGTTGCGCGGCGGACAGCACGCGGATGTCTGTTTCGACCTGTTTTACACGCCCGTGCATGGCGCCGGCGGCCAGGTCGATGGCGTGCTGTGCACGGCGCTGGAATTGACGGCGCGCATGGAGGAGGGGCGCCAGCTGAAGCTGGCCACGGCCGAACTGGGCGAACTCAACACCACCTTGCAAGCCGAGAGCGAGGCCGTGCGCGCGGCCAACCGTCGCCTGGGCGAGGAACGCGCGCTGCTGCGCGCCCTGTTCCAGCAGGCGCCCAGCTTCATGGCCATGCTGCGCGGGCCGCAGCACGTGTTCGAATTGGCGAACGAACATTATCTGCGGCTGGTGGGACGTCCCGAACTTGAGCTGCTGGGCAAGACAGTCGAAGTGGCCTTGCCCGAAGTCAAGGCGCAAGGTTTCATCGCGCTGCTCGACCAGGTCTACCGCACGGGCGAACCTTACGAAGGGCGCCAGGTCAAAGTGGATTTGCAGACGGCGGACGGGCAGACGGGCCAGCGCCACATCGATTTCGTCTACCAGCCCATCAAGGATGACGAGGGCGCGGTCACGGGCATCCTCGTCGAAGGCATCGACGTCACCGAGCGCATGGAAGGCGAGGAGCGGTTGCGTCTGGCCCAGCAGGCGGGCGGCATCGGCACCTTCGAATGGTTCCCGGAGACGGGCGCGATGCTGGTGTCGCCCACCTTCCGCCGCCTGTGGGGCATTGCCGACGAGACAGAAGTGACGGAGCGCCTGCTGGTGAGCCTGGTCGATGCGCGCGACCAGCAAAAGGTCGGACCCAGCAAGCTGGATCTGGCGCCCAATCCCCTCGAATACGTGGAGTACCGCATCCGCCGTCCCGCCGATGGCGCGCTGCGTTGGATCGCGCGCCAGGGCGAGGTAGTGGCCGGCCGCGTGCCGGGCCAGCGCCGCTACGTGGGCGTGTCGTTCGACGTGACGGAGCGGCGCCAGATCGAGGATGAACTCAACGCCAGCCAGGAGCGCATGGCGGCCATTTTCGGCCAGGCTTCCGTGGGCTTGTCCGAGCTGGGCCTCGATGGTCGTTTCCAGCGTGTCAACGGCGCCTTGTGCCGCATGCTGGGACGTTCCGCCGAAGAACTGCTGAGCCTGAATATGAACGACATCATGCATCCGGCGGACGTGCCTGGCAATGGCGTGCTGTTCCAGCGCCTGGTGGAAACGGGCGAATCGTTCTCGCTGGAAAAACGCTATCTGAAGCCCGATGGCTCGCAAGTGTGGGTGTCGAGCAATGTCAGTCGCCTGGTCGATGAGCAGGGTCATACGCGTTCCTTGATCGCCGTCAAGACGGACATCACGGACCGGCGCCGCGTGGAAAAAGCGCTGCATGAATTGAACGAAACGCTGGAACACCGGGTCGAACAGGAAGTGAACGAGCGCACCAAGGCCGAAGACGCCTTGCGCCAGGCGCAAAAGATGGAAGCCGTTGGCCAGTTGACGGGCGGCATCGCGCACGACTTTAATAATGTGCTGCAAATCATTTCCGGCAATTTGCATTTGCTGCAGCACCTGGCGGGTACGGATGGCCTCATGCGCCAGCGCCTGGACACGGCGATCGCCGCCGTCGAGCGAGGTGCCAAGCTGTCGTCGCACCTGCTGGCGTTTGCACGGCGCCAGCCCTTGCAACCGGTGGTGGCCGACTTGACGCGCGTGGTGCGCAATATGGATGCGTTGCTGCGGCGCGCCCTGGGCGAAGCGATCGACATCGTGCTGGTGGGCGGCGGCGGACTGTGGAATACCCTGGTCGACCGCAGCCAGATCGAGAACGTCATCCTCAACCTGGCCATCAATGCGCGCGACGCCATGGATGGCGTGGGCAAGCTGACCATCGAACTGGGCAACGTCGTGCTCGACGAACAGTATGTGCACAACCTGGTCGACGTGCCGGCGGGCCAGTACGTGATGCTGTCGGTGACCGATACGGGCCGCGGCATGAGCGGCCCCGTGCTGCAGCGCGCCTTCGAACCGTTCTTCACGACCAAGCCGGAAGGCGCGGGCACGGGCCTGGGCTTGTCGATGGCGTACGGCTTTGTCACGCAAAGCCGCGGCCATATCCGCATCTACAGTGAACCTGGCGTGGGCACGGGAGTCAAAATCTATTTGCCCCGTTCCCTGATGGCCGAAGCGGACGAGGAACTGGAGTTGAGCGGCGTCGTCACGGGCGGCACGGAAACGGTGCTGGTGGTGGAAGACGACGTGGGCGTGCGCACCACCGTGGTCGACATGCTGGGCGCGCTCGGCTACAAGGTGCTCAAGGCCGAGGATGGCGAAAGCGCGCTGGCCGTGCTGCACAGCGGTGCGCAGATTGACGTGCTGTTTACGGACGTGATCATGCCCGGTCCCGTCAGCAGCACGGAGATGGCGCGCCAGGCGCGCGAGCTGCAGCCCGATATCGCCGTCCTGTTTACCTCGGGCTATGCGCAGGATGTCATCGTGCACGAAGGCCGGCTCGATGCGGGGGTGGAATTGCTCAGCAAGCCATACCGGCGCGAAGAGCTGGCGCGCAAGCTGCGCCATGTGCTGGCCAACCGCCAGCAGCAAATGCGCGCGCGCCAGTTCGAACGGTCCGGCGCGCCCGTGGCCGGCACGCTGGCAACTGGCAGCACGGCGGCCAGCGTGCTGGGAGGCGGCACGCCGGGGCTGGACTTGACGGGCCATGCTTTGGTGCCGCAGGGGGACATGCCGACTTCGATGAAGATACTCGTGGTGGAAGACAATCTCGATTCCCAGCTGATGGTGTGCGAGCTGGTGGGCATGCTGGGCCACACGGTCAGCGGCGTGTCCGATGGCGAGGCGGCGTGGGAGTTGCTCAACGAGCAAGACTTCGATATCCTGTTTACGGATGTCAGCCTGCCCGGCATGTCCGGCATCGCGCTGGCACGCATGGTGCTGCGCGATAAACCGGACATGCGCATCATCTTTTCCACCGGCTATGGCAAGGAATCGATGGATGAGCTGGGCTTTTCCGCCAGCGTCTTGCGCAAGCCCTATGATTTGATGGAGTTGCAAGCGGCACTCGACCAACCCTGACGGGCATGCGCCGGCACGGCCAGCCTGTCCCACCCTGCAGAGGTAAGGCATGACTCCTGAACTGACGATGCTGGCTTGTACCCTCGTGCTGGCGCTGGTGCAAATCCTGTTGCCCGCGCTGTTTCGCACGCGCGAGACGGGCACGGCGTATAACGTGAGCGCACGCGATGGGGAAGGCCCGCCCGTGGGCAAGATCACGGGCCGCTTGCAGCGGGCCCAGGCTAACCTGTTCGAAACCCTGCCCCTGTTCGCCGCCGCCGTGCTGATCGCCCACGTGACGGCGCAGGAAAGCGCGCTGACCCTGTATGGCGCCGCCCTGTACCTGGCCGCGCGCGTGCTGTACTTGCCCCTGTATGCGTTTGGCGTGCCCGTCGTGCGCACGCTCGTGTGGTGCGTGTCGATTGCCGGCTTGCTGATGCTGTTCTGGGCCATCCTCTTCGCTTCCTGAAGTCCTCGCCGCTGGCGTTCCGCGGCCGCGCGCCCGAAGCGATGCGCGGCAAGTTCCGACGCCGCCGTTCTCCGGCCACCCCGGCGGCCGGCGGCGTGCGCTGCCTTGCGCACGACGCGTGCGGCGCCCGCTAAGCTACCTACTACCCGCTAACTGCTGAGTGTCTGGTACTTTTGGTGGAAAACTGAAAGTAACTACGCCACCACGGGCGGGACTCATCCTACATGCGCTCTTGGCATCCTCCTATTTCTTGCACCCCATGCGCGCACTAAGATGACGGTTCCCTTGCCATGCGAGGGGAAAGAATTGCATGGTTTGCACTGTTTCTGATTCCATCGATCAAGGAGATCATCATGGCCACATCGAGCGACAATAAACAGCAAGGTAGTAAAACCAGTAGCAGCAGTAGCGGCGGCGGCAGCAAGCAAAGCGATACCAGCAAACGGGGTTTCGCTTCCATGGACCCCGCCCAGCAGCGCGAAATCGCCAGCGAAGGCGGACGTGCCGCGCATGAAAAGGGCACGGCGCATGAATTCACGTCGGAAGAGGCACGCCGCGCAGGCAGCCAAAGCCACAAGAACGATGCCAGCCGGCAAAGCGCCTCCAGCTCCAGCGGCACGCGCGACAATGCCGGCATGAACCAGGAGGGCAACCGCGACAGTGGCAACAAGCAAAGCGGCGGCGCGGGGTCGGGTTCGGGTTCTGCGGGGTCGCGCAACAAGTAGCAGCAAGTGGTAATGAGCGGTAGCGGTGACCATGGCCAGCGGCAGGCACGCCGTTGGCCATGGCCGCATCTGTCCGGTCGCCGCAAAATTTTGATGCAATGCAGCAGGCATGGACTATGATGAAATAGCTGCGCTGGCAAGGTGCAATCGCCTGGCAATCGCCGCGCAGTCAACTCGCATTGATGATCAGGGAGAAGATAATGGGCAACGCGAATACGCCGCAACCGGGCAATAGCCAGGGCGGCACGCCATCCACGGCGGGCAGCAAGCAAAGCACGGCCGACTCGGCCGAAAACTTTGTACTGGTCGATAGCGAGCAAGGCCTCGATATCGGCGACGATCTGTTTTCCATCGGCGAAGTGCGGCGCGCCGACCGCTTGCCGCATCACCAGTCCGGCTCCGCAGGGCAAAGCCGGCAGAGCGCCGACGATGCGCCCGACACCACGGGCAGTACGGGCGTCTGAGGTCTGAGCTTCCCTTCCTGACTGTCTGATAATTTCCGCAAGGCCAGCCGCCGGTCGTGTTCGCGCACGGCGGCTGGCCGTTTCCCCTTGCGCGTGGACAACGTCGCCTGCTTGCCGGCGCTGGTAAGACTGGCGACCCGGCTACAGGTCGACCCGTCCGTGTTCGCCCAGATCCTTTGGCGGTTCGCCCGTGATGGCGGCCTTGGCCATTTCATAAAATTGCATCATCTTGCTGGCGCTGCTATCCCAGTATTCGGCTGACTGTATCGTTACCTTGATCAGCGACAGCTTCGGATCGTCGAGTCCGCCCGGAAACCAGGCTTTTAGCAGCGGGTTCCACAATTCTTCCGCCTTGGCGCGGTCCTTCAGCAACTGCGCGTGACCGCAGACGGACACATACAGGCTGTCGCCCGTATCGACAAAGCTGACGTTGACTTGCGGATTGTTCAGCAAGTCGCGCGTGTAGGCGGCTTCGTCCGAGACAAAGAACCAGATGTGCCCTTCGCTGTCCACCTGCTGCTGCGTCAGTGGCCGGCTGGTGAGGGTGCGCATGTCATCGCTGGTGGTCAGCATGCCGAATTTGACGTCCTTGATCCTGGCCGCGATGCTGGCCAGTTGTTCGCTGGAATATGCTTGCATGGGTGCTCCCTTGATGGTTGTCCTGAACAACAGCATAGGCGGGCGTGGCAGGCGGCTCTGTACGGCAGCTTACGTAGTGGCGACTGCCTGCCTCGCGCCATGTTTCAAAGCTGTTACAAAACGCTGGCCCGGCGGGGCGCCCCATGTATTGACTTAATAAATGATAATCATTATCATTTGTTTGAAAATGAGGCATGAACTTTGATTGAAGGATGGGAATGAAGCACACTGACTTGTCGCGCCACCTGGCCCGCTCCTTGCCGGGAGCGCTCGATGGGTAATGCGGGCGCAGCAGACAAGGCCAAGAACAACGCCAGCCGCGCCGTCTGGCTGAAGAACTTGCATCAATGGCACTGGATCAGCTCAGCGCTTTGCCTGCTGGGCATGTTTCTGTTCGCCATTACCGGCATCACCTTGAACCACGCCGGCCAGATCGAAGCCAAGCCGGCGATCACGCGCCAGAAGGCGGCGTTGCCGGCACCCCTCGTCACGCAGCTGGCCGCGTATGCCGCCAAGCACGATGGCGCCAATGCGCCCATGCCGGCCGACGCCGAAGCCTGGCTCAAGCAGCAGTGGTCGCTCAATGCGGGCGGCCGTCCCGCCGAATGGTCGATCGACGAAGTCTACCTGCCGCTGCCCAGGGCGGGTGGCGACGCCTGGGTGCGCATCGGCCTGGAAGACGGGGCTGCCGAATACGAATTGACGGATCGGGGCTGGGTGTCCTGGCTCAACGATGTCCACAAGGGCCGCAACACGGGCGTGGCGTGGAGTTGGTTCATCGACATCTTTGCCGGCGCCTGCATCGTGTTTTGCCTGACGGGCTTATTGATTTTGAAGTTCCACGCGGCCAACCGGCCATTTACCTGGCCGATGGTTGGCCTCGGTATCTTGATACCCTGCGCGATCGCCTTGCTGTTTATTCACTGATCGTTTTTACTCTTACTTTTTTACAGGCACACCATGAAATTACGCTACACCCTGGCGCTTGGCCTTCCCCTGATCGGTACGTCGGCGATGGCGGCCGACCTGTCCCTCAAGCTTGAACTCCCGCAATTGAACGTGGCGGAATACCACCGTCCCTACGTGGCGGCGTGGCTGGAAACGGCGGACCAGAAGGTGGTTGGCAACCTGGCCGTGCTGTACGACGTGAAAAAGAAAGACAAGGTCGGCGAGAAGTGGCTGAAGGACATGCGCCAATGGTGGCGCAAGAGCGGCCGCGACCTGGCCATGCCCGTGGACGGCGTCAGCGGCGCCACGCGTGCGCCGGGCGAACATACCTTGACCTTCCCTGGCGCCAAGGCCTTGCTTGACAAGTTGCCGGCCGGCGAATACCAGGTGGTGGTGGAAGCGGCGCGCGAAGCGGGCGGACGCGAACTGGTGCGCGTGCCGTTCCAGTGGCCGCTGAAATCGGCCCAGTCCGTGCCAGCCAAAGGCAAGGAAGAACTCGGTAATGTCGTCGTCCAACTCAAACCATAAGGCGCACCCCATGTTCAAGCAATTCAACAAACCCCTGATCGCCCTGGCCCTGGCCGGCCTGGCCATGAACGCCCACGCCCACCGCGGCTGGATGGTGCCATCGAGCACGATGGTGGAAAGCAAGGACGCCTGGGTGACGGTGGATGCCGCCGTCTCCGACGGCCTGTTCGAGATCGACCACCAGCCGCTGCGCCTGGACGCGCTGCAAGTCATCGGCCCGGACGGTGCCAAGGTCGCGCCAGCAAATACGCTGACGGGCCGTTTGCGCAGCGTCTTCGACGTGAAAATGGAAAAGCCGGGCACGTATAAAGCGGCCATCGTGTCGCAAAACGTGATGGGCAGCTACACCGTGAACGGCGAGCAGAAGCGTTTCCGCGGCAACGAGGAAACCTTCAAGAAAGACGTGCCGGCCGACGCGAAAGACGTGAAAATCACGCGCACGGCAGCGCGCCTGGAAACTTTCTTTAGCAATGGCGAAACCAGCACGGAAGTGTTCAAACCGACGGGCGTGGGCCTGGAATTCGTGCCGGTGACGCACCCGAACGACTTGCGCGCGGGCGAGAAAGCCACCTGGCGTTTCTTGATCGACGGCAAGCCGGCGGCGAACCAGGCGTTCAGCCTGGTGCCAGGCGGCGTGCGCTATCGTGGCGTGCTCGGTGAAATCCGCCAGAGCACGGATGCCAAGGGCGAGATCACGTTCACCGTGCCGGCCGCCGGCATGTATTACCTGAGCAGCACCTGGCCAGCGGCCGCCCCAGCCGTGGCCGGCCAGCCGCCCGTGATGCCGGAGCGCCGCGCCACCTACGCGGCTTCCGTGGAAGTGCTGCCGCAGTAAGCGGCGGCATCTTCGCGAGCGAGAGCGCCGATGCGCCGGGTCCTGCTGCCGCAGCATATTTCCGATCAGGTCGCGCCGCCCGGCGCCGCGATCCGGGACTTGCGCGGCCTGTCGATGGGCACCAGCTGGTCGGTGCGCTTGCTGGAGTCCTCCATGCCGGGACGCGCGGGCAGCGCCGACCTGCAGCAGGGCTTGCAGCAGCAGCTGGATCTTGTTGTAGCGCAAATGAGCCACTGGGACGAGGACTCGGACCTGGGCCGCTTCAACCGGGCCGAGCCCGGCAGCTGGCACAGCCTGCCCGCCGCCTTTTGCGAGGTGCTGGGCTTTGCCATGCACGTGTCGCAGGCGTCCGGCGGCGCGTATGACCCGTGCGCCGGTACCCTCGTCAACCTGTGGGGCTTCGGCCCCCGCAACCGCTACGACGAGCCCGGCTTCCTGCCGCCGAAAGACGATACCGTGGCGCTGCTGCTGGCGCAGCGCCAGCGCCGCCGCCTGGAACTGGACTTGCCGGCCCGCCGCGCGCGCCAGCCGGGCGGCTTGCAGCTGGATTTGTCCGCCGTGGCCAAGGGCTATGGCGTGGACCGCCTGGCCCGCTACCTGGACAGCCAAGGCATCCATCATTACCTGGTCGAAGTGGGCGGCGAGCTGCGCGGCGCCGGCAGCAAGCCCGACGGTCAGCCGTGGTGGGTGATGCTGGAACAGGTCGATGGCGTTGCCGATAATGCACAGCATCCGCCGGAAATGCTGCTGGCGCTGCACGGCTTGTCCGTGGCGACGTCGGGCGATTACCGGCGTTTCTTCGAAGATGGCACGGTGCGTTTCTCGCACACCATCGATCCGCGCAGCGGCATGCCGATCGCCAATCAACTCGCTTCCGTCACCGTCGTGCACGCCGAATGCATGGCGGCCGATGCCTGGTCGACGGCCTTGACGGTGCTGGGCCCGGAAGCCGGCATGGCGCTGGCCGAAGAGCAGGGCCTGGCCGCGCGCTTCCTGCAGCGCGACGGCGATGGTTACCATGAAACGCTGAGCAGCCACATGCTGGCCATGCTCGACGAATGAACGATTGATTCCATGATTTTTACGCACGATACGACGCGGCTGGCCTTGCTGGCCGCCCTGTCCCTCAGTTATGCGGGCGTATGCCTGGCGCCCTGGTTGCGCGCGCGCGCCAGGCGCCGCGCGTCCGACGCCGCGAAGGCGGCGCTGGCCAACAGTCCCGCCTGGCTGGTGGCGTATGCGAGCCAGACGGGCAATGCCGAGGAACTGGCCACGCAAACGGCGCAGAGCCTGCAACTGGCCGGCATTCCCGTGCGCCTGTGTGCGCTGGCCGACCTCACGGCCATTGATCT
The DNA here is from genome assembly GCF_030397625.1 of Janthinobacterium sp. SUN026. NCBI lineage: Bacteria > Pseudomonadati > Pseudomonadota > Betaproteobacteria > Burkholderiales > Oxalobacteraceae > Janthinobacterium > Janthinobacterium sp. SUN026. The sequence goes on from NZ_JAPQNU010000001.1 coordinate 1,081,381, forward strand.
GCAACAAGCGGAGCGGGCCTTGTTTTTGGTCAGCACCTATGGCGAAGGCGATGCGCCCGACAATGCGGCCGCCTTCATGGGCCGTTTGATGACGGGCGAACTGGCGCTGCCGCAATTGCACTACGCCGTGCTGGCCCTGGGCGACCGCAGCTATGGCCAGTTCTGCGGCTTCGGCCGCGCGCTCGATGCCTGGCTGGCGGAGCAGGGCGCCTCGCGCCTGTTCGAGCGCATCGAAGTCGACCGCAGCGCCAGCGCCACCATCGAGCAATGGTTCCAGCACCTGAGCCACCTGGCCGGTACCAGCGACGCGCCCGACTGGAGCGCGCCCGCATTCGGCGACTGGCGCCTGACACGTCGGCAGTTGCTCAATCCCGGCAGCGCCGGCGGCCCCATCTATCACGTGGAACTGGCGCCCGTGGCAGGCAGCCTGCCTGACTGGCAGTCGGGCGACCTGGTGCAGGTGGCCGCGCCGCTTGATCCTGCGCAACCGCGCGAATATTCGATCGCCTCGATTCCACACGACGGCGGCGTGCACTTGCTGGTGCGCCAGCATGCGCATCCCGACGGCAGCCTGGGCCTGGCCTCGGGCTGGCTCACGGCGCAGGCCGCTGTCGGCGACGTGGTGCAACTGCGCTTGCGCCAGCATCGGCGTTTCCGCCTGGAAGACAATGCCCAGCGTCCCCTGATTTTAATTGGCAACGGCAGCGGCATCGCCGGCTTGCGCGGCCATTTGAAAAGCCGCGTGCTGGCAGGGCAGCGGCGCAATTGGCTGATCTTTGGCGAACGCAATGCGGCCCATGATTTCCATTATCGCGAGGAAATTGAGCACTGGCATGCCAGCGGTGACTTGCCGCGCCTGGACCTGGCGTTTTCGCGCGACCAGGCCGAGCGGACCTACGTGCAGGACCGCTTGCGCGGCAATGCCGATGAAATCAAATTGTGGCTGCAGCAGGGCGCGGCCATCTACATTTGCGGCAGCCTGGCCGGCATGGCGGGCGGCGTCGACCAGGCCCTGCAGGACATGCTGGGACGGCCCGCGCTCGACGCGCTGGCAGCGGAAGGGCGCTACCGGCGCGACGTCTACTGAGTTTTTGACGCCGCCAGCGCGTTCGCGCACACACGGCTATCATGATTGTTTTATCCGCCGAGGAGATACATCATGAGCGACAGTATTTACGACATTCCCTTGCGCCGCATCAATGGCGAACCCACCAGCCTGGACGCCTATCGCGGCAAGGTCGTGCTGGTGGTCAATGTCGCCTCCGCCTGCGGTTTGACGCCGCAGTACGAAGGACTGGAAAAGCTCTACGCCGACAAGCAGGCCGAGGGCCTGGTGGTGGCCGGTTTTCCCGCGAATGAATTCGGCGCGCAGGAGCCGGGCAGCAATGCCGAGATCGCCGATTTCTGCCGCGGCACCTTTGGCGTGCAATTTCCCATGTTTGAAAAGATCGTCGTCAAGGGGCCGGGCCAGCATCCGCTGTACCAGCGCCTGGTGCAAGAGCAGCCGCGGGCGCAGGAAAAGCCGGGCAGCGATTTCCGCGCCAAGCTGGCCGGCTACGGCATCACGCAGGAGCAGCCCGGCGACGTGCTGTGGAATTTCGAGAAGTTTTTGATCAGCAAGGACGGCAAGGTGGTGGGGCGTTTCGCGCCCGACACCACGGTCGACGATGCGCTCTTGCGCGAAGCGATCGCGCGCGAGTTGCAGGCCTAGGTTTAGGCCTGGCTCAGTCGGCGGCGTCCAGCGCGGCCGGCTCCATCTCGCCACTGACTTCCTGCAAGCCCCGTGCCAGGCTGGAAATGCTGGGGTTGTCGATGAAGACGCAGCGCTTGCCCGTGCGCTTGCAATAATCCTTCACGCGCCAGTAGGCGCTGTGGCTGATGCAGCCCGTCTGGCAAATCACCAGGTCGGCCGCCGCCAGGCTCGAATCGAGCAGGTTGGCATTGTCTTCCAGGCCGCCGTCGTGGTGGGCGAATTGCGCGCCGACCCGCTCGATCAGGGCGCGGTAGGTGGCGACATTGCCGCTGCGTCCGCCCACGCACAGGACGCTTTGATCGACGAGGCGGATCGGCATTTTCAGCTTGCCGCCCGTCGGCACTTCCAGCTTCGGCGCCGGTGGCGGCACGGCCGTGCCCGGACGAGGCTGGGCTTGCTTCAAATCCGCGATTTGCTGGCGCAATTCCTTTTCGCGCTCATCCATTTGCGCCAGGCGTTCGACCAGGCGCGTGCGCGATTCCAGCGCCGGGATGGCCGCCTGCAATTGCGCCAGTTCCGCGCGCAAACCGTCGATCACGCTGTCCTTGCCGATCGCCTCGGCACGCGTGCGCAGCAGCACGGCTTCCTGGCGTTCCAGTTCGCCCGTTTTTTCCATCAGTGCGGCCTGGCTGCGCTGTTGCAGCTTGGCCAGTTCGTGCGTCAGGCGCGCATTTTCTTCCTGCAAGGCCGTAAACTTGCCCATGTCGGCGCGCACGCAGGCGCCGGCCTGGTGCTGGATCATGTGCAAGTCTCTGCACATCTGCTCTTCCAGCTCGGCGTCGCAGCGCGGGTGCGTCAGGCCGGCCCAGAAAGCGCCCGACACGTCGCCGTTGGCGACGGCCGTGCGCCACAGTTCGGCCACTTGTTCCGTCGTCTTGGCGCCGCGAAAGCGCAGGATCACGGGGGCGTAGCGGCGTTCGAGTTCCTTTTGCAGCGCTTCGGACAGGCGGTTGCGCGCGCCGCATTCCGTCACGGCGCCCACGTGCACTTCGTAATCGTCGGCCAGCACGCGCCCGCCCGTCATCTTGCCTACCAGCTTGCGCAAGTATCCCAGGGGCAAGCCCACGCCGACCAGCGGGCAATGACAGGTATGCGACAGTTCCCACAGCCGACGGCGGCGTGAAGCGAGCGCGGCCGGTTCGGCCCCGCCGCTGGAACAATTGCTGATGACGGGCAGGGACTGGTCTTTGTCACACATGGCGATATCCTGTTGGACGATGGGGATGGAAAAGAAATTATTGCGGCAGGGGCGAGGCGGGGCGCTTGGCGCTCAGCATGCGTGCCACGCGCTCAAGCCAGGTGCTCCTGGGTGGCGCGGGCCGGTGCAGCGCCACCAGGGCAGCCCATTGCTGCGACAGTTGCTGGCAGGTCGCTTGCAGCACGGGGCCCAGGCCGGGCGAGTTTGACAGCACTTGCAGATGGCGTTCGATGACACCCGCCAGTTTCTCGCAGGGACTGCCCGCATGGTAGTGCGACATCAGGTGCAGCACGGCCGACAGCAGCAATTCGGGCTGTTGGCCTTGCGGGGGAGGAAACATCGGGGAAGGTCGGTCATTCGCCATCAAACACTCCTGTGCGGTGGTTTGGCTGGCTGCGCGCACGGGGCGCGACTGGCTGGCGAGTGTGGTGACTGGCTGCCGTGCTGCTTCAGGCAGTCAGGATCAGCTTGTTCAATTGGGTGACGCGCAGGCGATAGATCTTGCCGCTGTGCTCAATCTCCACTTCGCGGCCCTGCTGCAGCAGCGCTTCGCTGGTGATGCGGCGCGCCGGCTGGGCCATGCTGACGGGAGGACGGACGTGGGCGGTAGCGGCATCCTGGATCAAGGCTGGTTTTGAGCTTTGCATGTTGGGCTTTCTTTGTCTCAGTTGAGAATGATTCGTATTTGCATTATTGTTGAATGTGGCCCGAAAAGCAAGGCTTATTTGTGCGGAATCCGCGCTTTTTTACGGTGGGATGGCAGCGTGGGAGCGAGTGCTGCGCAAAGGCGGCCGCTGGCGCGGCGTGGATGGGGGCGGCAGCAAAAAAGACCCGGCAAGGCAGTGCGCCTTGGCCGGGTCAAGCCTGTGCCAAGCTTGAGGAAATCGGGATGGGGCTAGATGGTGGCCAGCAATTGCGCCGAGGCGCTGGCGGCCGCGGTGGTATCGGCCTTGAGCTTGGCGGCGGCCAGCTGCTTGGCGCGCGAACGCGACGGCGGCAGGCGGCGCAGGGTTTTCAGGGCGTCCGGATCCTTGATGCCGATGGTGCGTTGGTCAACCGTGATCAGGCCGATTTCATTGAAGGCGGAAAGGGTGCGGCTGACCGTTTCCAGGGTCAGGCCCAGGTAGCTGCCGATTTCATGGCGCGTCATGCGCAGGTTGAACAGCTTGCTCGAATAGCCCATCTGCGCAAAGCGGTCGGCCAGCGAGACGAGGAAGCGCGCCACGCGGGCTTCGGCGCTGAGGGCGCCCAGCATGCCGATCATGGCTTGCTCGCGCACCAGTTCGCGGCTCATCACGCCGTACATGACATTTTCCAGTTCCAGGTGGACACGACCCAGCGCCGTGAGTTTCTTGAACGGCAGCAGGATCAGGTCGCAGTCGGACAGGGCCACCGCTTCCGAGGAATAGTGGCGCGAGTGGATACCGTCGACGCCCAGCATGTCGCCCTTCATGGGAAAGCTGAGCACCTGCTCATTGCCGAATTCATCGATGAGCACGGTTTTCAGGAAGCCCGAATTGACGATGTACAGGGTGTCGAACGGCTGGCCGATCGTATGCACGCGCTGGCCCGTCTTGAATTGCACGTGCTGGAACAGCAGTTCGTCGGCGGCGATGGTGCAGGCGCTGGAGATATGCAGCAGGTCGCACACCTCCTTCAGGTTCGACCAGAGCCGGCCCTGGCGCTGGCGTCCCGCTTCCATCGGAGCGGAGGGGGCCAGCGATGGTGAGGCGGCGCGGGTGTCGGGCATTTGCGTGGACAGCATGTTCATCTCCTGGTGACAGGTAGTTCAGAGTTGAATGACGGGGTGCACGGGACGGCGGGCAGGCGTGGGCCGGCGGCGCGCGTTCGGGCAGGTAATGCTCAATTCGCTGAAGACTTGCTGTGTGATGAAATAACTTTCCAGCAACTTGATTACTGGTTTCAGTATGCCAACAAGCGTATGCAATTAATATCAGCAGTGGCTGAATATGGCAGTAGGAGCTGTGGTAGATGAAGTAGGATTGTTCCTACAGTCGACGCGCGGGCGCGCGCCGCCGTATTCAGGTCTTGAAGGGGGAGAGCAGGCGGTGCGCCACGGCATACTGGACCATTTCAGACAGCGAACTCATGCCCATCTTTTGCATGATGCGCGTCTTGTGCGTACTCACCGTCTTGACGCTCAGATGCAGGTTGTTGGCAATTTCCGTGATCGACTTGCCTGCCACCAGCAGGGAAAAGACTTCGAATTCGCGGTCCGACAACTGTTTATGCAGCAAGCTTTCATTCGGCATCATGATGTTGAGCACGAGTTGCTCCGCCACCTCGGCGCTGATGTAGGGACGACCCGACGCCACCTTGTGGATGGCGCCCACGAGCTGGGTGCCCGCGCTTTCCTTGGTCAGATAGCCTTGCGCGCCGGCACGGATGGCGCGCACCGCATATTGCTCTTCCTCGTGCATGGTGAGGATCAGGATGGACAGCTTGGGCGCCTCGCTGCGGATTTGCCGGATCAGGTCGACGCCGCTGCGGCCCGGCATCGACAGGTCGAGCAGCAACAGGTCGAAGCCGCCCTGGCGCACATGGTTGAGTACTTCAAAACCGTCGATGGCTTCACCCACGATGTCGATATCCGGCGCGCCGTCAAGGATGCGCTTCAATCCTTCACGCATGATGGTGTGGTCGTCGGCAATCACAATACGTATCATAGGCGGGCAATCTGGTGGCGTGTAATCTGCTCTGTCCGTCACCGGACAATCAAATGTTGAGAAACGAGAAACGTTGTCATTTTAACTGAAGCGGCCGCACTGTGCCTTTTCTTGCGATGTGCCGGTGCGGCGGCCCCCGTGGCCATGTGACCCCTTATTTCGTCAGGGGTTCCTTGATCAGCCTATGCACCAGTACGGGCAATTTCGAGTGCGACAGCACCTTGTTGGTCACGCTGCCCAGCAGCAACTGACCCCAGCCGCTGCGGCCATGCGAACCCATGAAAATCAGGTCGCATTGCTGCAATTGCGCCACTTCCACGATTTTCAGGGCGGGGCTGTCGGAAAAGGCCGTCAATCCCGTCGCTTGCAAGCCCCGCTTGGCAGCCGCGTCGAGCACGGGTTGCCAGTGGTCGGCGCCCGCCTTGCGCATGGCGACGCGGTATTCCTCTTCGCTGGGATAGCTCGGCGGAATGATTTCGATGTACACCGGGTACTGGTACTCGGGCGCCACATACACGGCAAGGATGTCGGCGTGCATTTGTTCGGCAAAGGCAACGCCGGCACAGGCCGTCAAGTTGGAGACGGTGGAGCCGTCCGTGGCGATCAGAATTTTCTTATACATGGCAGGTCCTTTGGCAGTGACTCAGCGCGCGCAACGCCTCTTATTGTAGACGTGGCGGCAGCATTGTATTCATGTAAAGACTTGATAATTATCAATACTACTGCACCTTCAGTATAGACAACATTGGCAGAAAGATCGTGTTTAGCTGCGGCAGGGTCCGCCTGGCGCCGTTGTACAGGCGCTTGAGAGCAGGATTTCTTGTGTCGCGCGTGGTCTTGCACGCACGCCAATGGTAGTATTTCAAAATACAACAGCAGGAACACTTATTTCCTGGCGGAAAAGCTCTTGCGGACCCGCTTTGCACCAGGAAGCGCGTTTTGAGATTTACCAACAGGGCGGCGCCCTGCTACACTCGCACCATCGCAGCGGTATTGCCTCAAATCATCTTAATCGAGAAATTGTGGGTATCAGTCTGTAAAACGCACAGTTCAGGCGGAATTTTGACAAATTATGGAGAAGCAGGGATATGACCAACGCCGCTGATGATTTCGATGCATTATTCGATGAAGTATCCGCGCAAAGCGCGGCCGCAGCCACGCCGGCGCCTGCCGCCGCGCCCGCTCCCGCCGTGATCGCGGATGATGATTTTGACGCGCTGTTCGACTCCGTGTCGGCCAGCGCCGCCGTACCGGCAGCCGCAGCGGAAGCTGCCCCCGTGGCTGGCGCCGACGCGCCTGGCGAAGCGGCCGACCCGGTCGACCAGTCCGACAAGCCGATGTTCGAGCGCCTGGGTGGCATCGTGCGCCTGCTGCACGATTCGCTGCGCGAACTGGGCTACGACAAGGCGTTGACGGAAGCGTCGTCGCAGATCGTCGACGCCCAGGATCGCCTGGAATATGTCGCCACCCTGACGGAACAGGCCGCCAACAAGGTCTTGAACACGCTCGACGAAGGCATGCCGGCGCAGGACGTGCTGTCGAAGAAAGCCAAGGACATGGACGGCCGCTGGACGGCGCTGTTCGACGGCAAGCTGAGCCTGGAAGAATTCAAGGCCCTGGCCGGCGATTCGCGCCAGTTCGCGCAAGCCGTTGCCGAAGCGACGGAAGCGGAAAAAGCCCGCTTGCTGGAAATCATGATGGCCCAGGACTTCCAGGACATCACGGGCCAGCTGATCAAAAAAGTGGTCAACATCACCAAGACGGTGGAAAACGAGCTGGCTCAGCTGCTGCGCGACAACGCGCCGGCCGAGGTGCGCGAAAAACTGGCGCAAAAGCCGGTGCCGCTGATGCAGGGCCCGTCCGTGCCGTCGGTGGCGCTGGACCAGGATAATGTAGACGACCTTCTTGCGGATTTGGGATTCTAATGGACGATATGCTCAAGGATTTCGTCGTTGAGGCGATGGATCTTGCGGTTAATGTTGAAGAGCACTTATTGCGCCTCGAGCGTGATCCTGACAACAAGGAAACACTGAATGCCGTGTTTCGTTCCTTCCACACCATCAAGGGTGGCGCCGGTTTCATGGGCCTGCCTGCGCTGGTGGCGGCCTGCCACCTGACGGAAAACCTGTTCGACGCCTTGCGCACGGGCGCCGCGCCCGTGACGCCGATCGCCATCGAGGCGGCGCTGCAAGCGTCCGGTTTCGTGGCCGACCAGCTGACGGAGCTGGCGAACGGCGCCGCGCCGGAAAGCTTGCCGGCCATGCCGGAAGAGCTGGAACACATCCTGACGAACGCCATCGAAGGCAAGGGCATGGACGCGCCTGCGCCTGCCGCCGCCGTGGCGGCGGAAGCGGCCGCGCCTGTTGCCGAGGTCGCTGAAGTGGTTACAGCCGCGCCTGCCGCTGTCGCGGCCACTGCCAGCGCCGATGGCCTGGACTGGGAAGGCATGTATAACGCCGTCGTGCCCGAGGGCAGCCGCGTCGCTGCCGCACCGGTGTCCGCCGTCGCCGCTGCGCCTACCGTCGTGGCCGCCGCGCCTGCCGCTGCCGCCGCCGCCAAACCGGCCGCCAAGGCCTGGGATGGCGCCGAACGCCGCGAAGAGCGTCCGGAAGTGCGCCATGCCGCGCCCGTCAAGGAGGACAGCATCCGCGTCGACGCCGTCAAGCTCGACGCATTGCTGGAAGTGGCCGGCGAATCCGTGCAGGCCGCCAACCAGGCTGCCGTGCTGCTCGAGCGCTTGCTGCAATTCAAATTCGAAGGCCAGGCCGCTACCTTGATGGCGACCCTGGCGGAAACCCTGGAACGCGCTTCGCGTTACTCGACGGAACTGCAGCGGGCCACCCTGGCCACGCGCATGCAGCCCGTCGGCCGCCTGTTCCAGAAATTCCCGCGCCTGGTGCGCGAACTGGCCAAGGATCTGGGCAAGGATGTCGAACTGACCATCGAAGGCGCGGAGACGGAAGTCGACCGCGTGGTGGTCGACAGCCTGTACGATCCGCTCGTGCACATGCTGCGCAACTCGCTCGACCATGGCGTCGAATCGCCGGAAGCGCGCCTGGCTGCCGGCAAGCCCGCCAAATCGTATATTTCACTGAAGGCATGGCAGGAAGCCAACAGTGTCATGATCGTGCTGCAGGATGACGGCAAGGGCATGGACCCGGCCTTCCTGCGCAGCAAGGCCCAGCAAAAGGGCTTGATCAGCGAAAACGCGCAGTTGAGCAACGATGAATGCTTCCAGCTGGTGTTCCTGCCGGGCTTCTCGACCAAGGAAGTCGCGTCCAGCGTTTCCGGGCGCGGCGTCGGCATGGACGTGGTGAAAACGGCCGTGGAGAAAAACCGCGGCGCCATCCACATCGAATCGGCGCTGGGCAAGGGCACGAAATTTGCCATCCGCCTGCCGATCGAGCTGTCGATCGTGCCGACCATGCTCGTGTCGACCTCGGGCGCCGCGCTGGCGCTGCCGATGGCCGTGGTGCAGCGCGTCGTCGAATTGCCGGAAACCTTCATGGAAGTGGGCGGCGCGCCCGTGCTGAAAGACCAGGGCCGTCCATTGCCCGTGCGGTCGCTGGCCGGTTCGCTGGGCTACGAATCGTGCAGCGAGCGCGTCGGCATTGTTGTCGCTGCGCCACAGCCGTACATTCTCGCCGTGGAAGCCGTCGATGGCACGGCCGACCTCGTGATCAAGCCGATGACGGCCATCACCGTGGAAGGCATCACGGGCACGGCCCGCTCGGCCGAAGGCGAGCTGGTGCTGGTCGTCGGCCTGTCGTTCCTGATGGACGGTTGCCGCAGCAGCGTGCGTCTGGCGGCCTGAGGACACCTGACCAAACCTGCTGCGCGTCGGCATAGGCGGCCTGCGATGCTCACCGTACCAGAGTACGGTTGCGCTTCTTAGCCACCTCTCCCTTCCGCTCGCGACGGTTTTGTCAGGCGTCGTAAGTATTGCTTTATTCATTAAAAAGCCCGCTATGTGTAGCGGGCTTTTTTTATGGCGCCAGCGGCGTCAAATGTTGTCCGGGCGCAAAGTTCCGCCTTCCAGCCAGCGCTGCACGCGCACGATTTCCTGGGCGCGGCCCGCCTCGTCCTTCGGCGGCGGCAAATAGATGTCGGGCATGATGCCGCCCAGGTCCACCTGCAGCTGCGGCAAGCGGGCAGAGCGGGAGGTAGCGTATTGCAGGTGGCGCTGGCCCGACGGCAGGATGTGCAGGCGCATGTTCGAATAATCGAGCGCGCCGTAACTGTTGCGTCCGATCAATTTCACATGAAAACTTTGCCGCGCCGCCAGCAGAAATTCTTCGCAGGAACTGGCGCAGTCGCGGTCGACCAGCACCGCCACGCGCGCCGGCCGGCGCGGCTCCGGCGTATCCACGCGCGTATAGCTGACGGTGCCGCTGCTTTGCTGCGGCGCGTATTGGCCCGGCTTGACGGTGCGCATCTGCGTCACGGCCTGGGCCGCAAAGGCGGCGCACGCCTGGTCGCCGGGCGCCAGCAGCGCGCAGACTTTTTCCTGGCCGTCGATATTGGCCGGCGTGGACAGCCATTCGGCGCCCATCGTGACTATTTCGTCCGAACTGATCCAGGACAACAGCGGCGCATACGTGCTGTCGCTGCCGCCGCCGTTGCGGCGCACGTCGAGGATCCAGTTGGGACGGGCCGCCAGCGCCGTGCGGTGCGTGTCGAGCAGCTTGGCCACGGCGGCGCGGTAGCTGCCGTGAAAGCTGGGCAAGGTCAGGAGTACGGTCGAGTCCGACAATATCTGCAGCGCCGGCTCCTGCGTTAGCGCTGCCTGTCCCGGCGCGGCGGGCCGCGCCGGCGCCGGTTTGGCGATGTCGAGCGCGCTGCCTGGCTTGATATGCAGGTGGCCCTTGCGCCACATGCGTGCATAGTTTTCCAGGATTGCATCGCAGGCCTTGCCGTCGGCCGCGCCGGCCGCCGCCGTGGTGGCCGTGGCCAGCGCCAGGTCGAAATATGCCTGGCCCTTTTGCTCCAGGTGCTGGCGCGCGCCCGTGTCGTTTTCCAGCAGGAAGGGCGCTATGGCGCGCAAGTCCTGCACGCAGGTGTCTCCCGGCGTAGTAGCCGCCGCATGGCTGGCGGCCAGGGTGATGGCGGCCAGCGCCAACAAGTTCAGTTTCATCGAGGTCTCCAGGTGGGCCAGCGCGTGTGCACCGGTCATTATTGTCGAAATACAATACACGAAAGATTGAGGAAAAAATATCCATTTCGGGTGGCGCCGTGGCTCGTTCGGCAGCCCGCCTGCGGATGGGGCCGGCATGCCGCCAATATGCCGATATCGGCAATTTCCAGCTCATATCCAACAATGCGGCCAAACTTTGTATCGCCAATCCCACGTTTTTGCCTGTTTCGGTTCTGTATTCCCCGATATATGGCATAATCCTTGTGGATCACCGTATGACTTGATATCACTTGATCACTTAAACAGGCTGTGGCAACGCTGCATAAATCATGATGAAGACGCTTTACGACAAACTTTGGGAATCCCACGTTGTTCGGGCCGAAGATGATGGCACGACAATTCTGTACATCGACCGGCACCTGCTGCACGAAGTCACCAGCCCGCAAGCCTTCGATGGCCTCAGCGTGGCGGGCCGCCAGCCGTGGCGCATTTCCGCCAACCTGGCCGTGGCCGACCATAACGTGCCCACCACCAGCCGCGTCGACGGCATTGCCGACCCGGTCTCGCGCCTGCAGGTGGAAACCCTGGACAAGAACGCCCGGCACTATGGCTTGACCTACTTCAACATGAACGACAAGCGTCAGGGTATCGTGCATGTGATCGGCCCCGAGCAGGGCGCGACCTTGCCCGGCATGACGGTCGTCTGCGGCGATTCGCACACGTCCACGCACGGCGCGTTCGGCGCGCTGGCGCACGGCATCGGCACGTCCGAAGTCGAGCACGTGCTGGCCACGCAAACCTTGTTGCAAAAGAAATCCAAATCCATGCTGGTGCAGGTCGACGGCGCCTTGCCTGCTGGCGTGACGGCGAAAGATATCGTGCTGGCCATCATCGGCAAGATCGGCACGGCCGGCGGCACGGGCTACTGTATCGAGTTCGGCGGCTCGGCGATCCGCGCCCTGTCGATGGAAGGCCGCATGACGGTGTGCAACATGGCCATCGAGGCGGGCGCGCGCGCCGGCATCATCGGCGTGGACGACACCACCATCAATTACGTCAAGGGCCGCCCGTTTTCGCCGGCCGGCCCGCACTGGGAACGCGCCGTGGCCTATTGGCGCACCCTGCATTCGGACCCGGGCGCCCGCTTCGACCTCGTCGTCACCCTCAACGCGCAAGACATCGTGCCGCAGGTGACCTGGGGCACGTCGCCCGAGATGGTGATCGGCGTCGATGGCCGCGTGCCGGACCCCGACCAGGAAAAAGACAGCGTCAAGCGCGATGCGATGGAAAAGGCGCTCGTCTACATGAACCTCAAGCCGAACACGGCCATCGAAGATATCCGCATCGACAAGGTCTTCATCGGTTCCTGCACCAATTCGCGCATCGAGGATTTGCGCGCGGCAGCGGCCGTGGTGCGCGGCAAGTACCGTGCCTCGAACGTCTCGCTGGCGCTGGTGGTGCCCGGTTCCGGCCTGGTCAAGGATCAGGCGGAGCGCGAGGGACTCGACCGCATCTTCAAGGATGCCGGTTTCGAGTGGCGCGAGCCGGGCTGCTCCATGTGCCTGGCCATGAATGCGGACCGTCTGGAGCCGGGCGAGCGCTGCGCGTCCACGTCGAACCGCAACTTTGAAGGCCGGCAAGGGCAGGGCGGGCGTACCCACCTGGTGTCGCCCGCGATGGCGGCCGCGGCGGGTATCGCCGGCCACTTTGTCGACGTGCGGGGCTTGCGATGACGGCAGGGACTGGTGCCGCTGGTTTACACTAGCGTTCCCAGTCCCTTACTTATTATCAAGAAATCATCATGAAAAAACTCTTCGCCCTCCTCATCGCCACCGTCATCTTGTCTGGCTGCAACACCGTCTCCGGCATCGGCCGCGATGTGCAGAAAGTCGGCCAGGTTGTCACTGGCGCCGGCGGAAAATAAACCGCGACGTGCCGGCGCCCTGCGCCGCGCGTCTTACCGAGTAGAAACAGCATGGATAAATTTACGATTTACGAAGGCCTGGTCGCCCCGCTGGACCGCGCCAACGTCGACACCGACGCGATTATCCCGAAGCAATTCCTGAAATCGATCCACCGCAGCGGTTTCGGCCCCAACCTGTTCGACGAATGGCGCTACCTCGACCATGGCGAACCGGGCCAGGACAACAGCCGCCGCCCGCTGAACCCGGAGTTCGTGCTCAACGAGCCGCGCTACCAGGGCGCCTCGATCTTGCTGACGCGCAAGAATTTCGGCTGCGGTTCCTCGCGCGAACACGCGCCGTGGGCGCTCGATCAATATGGCTTCCGCGCCATCATCGCGCCCTCGTTCGCCGACATCTTCTTCAATAACTGCTACAAGAACGGCTTGCTGCCCATCGTGCTGTCGGAAAGCCAGGTCGAGCACCTGTTCAATGAAGTCAAGGCGTTCCCCGGCTTCAAGCTGGTGGTGGACCTGGAGCAGCAATGCGTGCGCACCAGCAATGGTTCCGTATCGTATCCGTTCGAGATCGACGCCTTCCGCAAATATTGCCTGATGAATGGGCTCGACGATATCGGCCTGACCCTGCGCCACGCGGACGATATCCGCGCCTTCGAAGAGCGTCATTTGAACAATCAGCCTTGGCTCGCCAACGTCATCTAATCGATAAAAATATGAAAATTGCAATCTTACCCGGCGACGGCATCGGTCCTGAAATCGTCGCGCAAGCCGTCAAGGTCTTGAATGTGCTGGGCGAATCGTTCGAGCTGGAAAGCGCGCCCGTGGGCGGCGCCGGCTATGCGGCCCATGGCCACCCCTTGCCGGAAGGCACGCTGGCGCTGGCCAAGGCAGCCGATGCCGTGCTGTTCGGCGCCGTCGGCGACTACCAGTACGACAATCTGGAGCGCCAGTTCCGTCCCGAGCAGGCGATTTTGGGCTTGCGCAAGAACCTGGGCCTGTTTGCCAACCTGCGTCCGGCCATTTTGTATCCGGAACTGGCGGGTGCCTCGACCCTGAAACCGGAAGTGGTGTCTGGCCTGGACATTTTGATCATCCGCGAATTGACGGGCGACATTTATTTCGGCCAGCCCCGCGGCGTGCGCGAGTGCCCGGACGGTCCGTTCAAGGGCCAGCGCGAAGGATTCGACACCATGCGCTATGCGGAAGGCGAAATCCGCCGCATCGCCCACGTGGCTTTCCAGGCGGCGCAAAAGCGCGACAAGCGCCTCACCAGCGTGGACAAGGCGAACGTGCTGGAAACCTTCCAGTTCTGGAAAGACATCGTCATCGACGTGCACAAGGAATACCCGGATGTTGCGCTCGATCATATGTATGTCGATAACGCGGCCATGCAGCTGGTGCGGGCGCCGAAGAAATTCGACGTCATGGTGACCGGCAACATGTTCGGCGACATCTTGTCGGACGCGGCCGCCATGCTGACGGGTTCGATCGGCATGCTGCCGTCGGCCTCGCTGGACGCCAACAACAAGGGCCTGTACGAGCCATCGCACGGTTCGGCGCCCGATATCGCGGGCAAGGGCATCGCCAATCCACTGGCGACGATCCTGTCGGCCGCCATGATGCTGCGCTATTCGCTTAACCGCGAAGAGCAGGCAAACCGCATCGAAACGGCCGTGAAGCAGGTGCTGGCGCAGGGCTTGCGCACGGCCGACATCCACGAAGCGGGCACGATTTTGGTCGGTACCGAGGCCATGGGTGATGCAGTTGTAAAAGCACTGGGATAAAATAGTCTAATGACGGCAGTCGCCGTCTCATCTTGAGGAATGGTAATGAAATTAGTTGGCTTGGTAGGTTGGCGCGGTATGGTCGGTTCGGTCCTGATGCAGCGCATGCAGGAAGAGGGCGATTTCGCCCACATCGAACCGGTGTTTTTCACCACCTCGAACACGGGCGGCGCGGCGCCGGCCATGGCGAAGAATGAAACCATCCTCAAGGATGCCAACAACATCGCCGAACTGTCCAAGTGCGACATCATCATTTCCTGCCAGGGCGGCGACTACACGAGCGCCGTCTTCCCGCAGCTGCGCGCAGCGGGCTGGAATGGCTACTGGATCGATGCGGCCTCGACCTTGCGCATGGAAAAAGACGCCGTCATCGTGCTCGACCCCGTCAACCTGCACGTCATCAAGGATGCGCTGGGCAAGGGCGTCAAGAACTACATCGGCGGCAATTGCACCGTGTCGTGCATGATGATGGGCCTGGGCGGCCTGTTCCAGCACGACCTGATCGACTGGATGACGTCGATGACGTACCAGGCGGCATCGGGCGGCGGCGCGCAGCACATGCGCGAACTGCTGACGCAATTTGGCACCATCAACGGTTCCGTCAAGGCGCTGCTGGACAACCCCGCTTCCGCCATCCTGGAAATCGACCGCCAGGTGCTGGCCACCCAGCACGGCTATTCCCCGGATGAAATCAAGCAATTCGGCGCGCCGCTGGCCGGCAACCTGATCCCGTGGATCGACAAGGACCTGGGCAACGGCCAGTCGAAGGAAGAGTGGAAGGCCGGCGCGGAAACGAACAAGATCCTGGGCCGCGGCGTGGACTTTGGCACGAAGGAAATCCCGGTCGACGGCCTGTGCGTGCGCATCGGCGCCATGCGCTGCCATTCGCAAGCCTTGACCATCAAGCTGAAGAAAGACGTGCCGCTCGATGAAATCAACGACATCATCGCCAGCAACAACGAATGGGTGAAATTCGTGCCGAACACGCGCGAAGCGTCCGTGCGCGACCTGTCGCCGGCCGCCGTCACGGGCAGCCTGACGATTCCCGTCGGCCGCGTGCGCAAGATGAGCATGGGCGGCGAATACCTGTCCGCGTTCACCGTGGGCGACCAATTGCTGTGGGGCGCGGCCGAGCCGCTGCGCCGCATGCTGCGTATTTTGTTGGACGCATAACGGCAATTAATTGCTGATCCAGATCAAGCCGGGGCTGTTTTCCCGGCTTTTTTTTCGTCCTGAGCCCGTCAAGGCTCAACCATGCGGAGCTTGCATAGCTCTGGGCATGATGATATGTTGATACCTCTGGAAAAGTAACAGTTTTCCCATGTCAACTAAGATGCCGCCAACTATGCCTGTACACACTCGTCCCCGGGTCGCCTCCCTTGCCATTAAAACACTCAGCAGCGCTGTCGCCTGTGCGGTGTTATTGTCACCGGCGGTATCCGCAGCCGAGCTGGGCAAGATCACGGTGCTGTCCGCCGCCGGCCAGCCGCTGCGCGCCGAGGTCGAATTATCGGCCGTCAAGCCAGGCGAGGCTTCGAGCCTGCTGGCCAAGCTGGCGCCGCCGGACGCCTACCGCCAGGCCAACGTGGAATTCAATCCCGCCCTGAACGCCTTGACGTTTGCCGTGGAAAACCGCAACGGCAAGTCCTTCATCCGCATCAGCTCGGCGCAACCGGTGGCCGAACCCATGGTCGACCTGCTGCTGGAGCTGAGCAGCAAGAGCGGCCGCCAGGTGCGCGAATATGCGTTCGTACTCGACACGCCCGAAGCGCGCCAGACGCGCGGCGCGCAAGTGACGGCGCCGGTCGAGCCGGGCAAGGCCAAGCCGGCCGCCGCGGCCGATGCTGCGCCACCAGCCGCGAAAAAGGCGGCAGGCGAATACAAGGTCAAGGCGGGCGACACCCTGAGCCGCATCGCCAGCGAACTGAAACCGTCGGGCGTGTCGCTCGACATGATGCTCGTCGCCCTGTACCGCGCCAATCCCGACGCCTTCAAGGGCGAGAACATGAACCGCATGCAGGCCGGGCGCATCCTGGCCGTGCCGGGTGCAGACACCGTGCGCGCCACCGGCGCGGCCGAAGCGAAGGGCATCGTGACGGCGCACGCCATCGATTTCGACGCCTACCGCAACAAGCTCGCTGGCCAGGTGTCGCAAAGCAAGCCGGCCAAGGCCGCGCAAGCGACGCAAAGCACGGCCGGCAAGATCGGCCCGACCAAGGTACAGGAAAAACCGACGGCCGTGAGCGAGTCGCAAGACAAGCTGAAACTGTCGAAGGCGGAGCCGGCAGCCAAGTCGGCCGGCAAGAGCGCCGTCGCCAGCGAAGAAGACAAGATCGCCAAGGCGAAGCAGGTCGATGAAGCAGCCGCCCGCGTCAAGGAACTGGAAAAGAACGTCAGTGACCTGGAAAAGTTGATGGCGGTCAAGAGCAAGGCCATGGCCGACAAGAGCGCCCCGGCGCCCGCCAAGCCGGCCGAGGCCGCTGCCAGCGCAGCGGCAAACGCAGCGGCCAGCGCCGTTGCCAGCGCACCTGCCGAAGCCCAGCCGCCCGTGCCGAAGGCGAAACCGGTGCCGCTGGTGAAAAAGCCATCGCCGCTGGAACCGACCTTCGCCGACAAGATCAGCGACCACCTGGGCGCCATCGGCATCGGCCTGGCCGCGCTGCTGGCCGCCGTGGCCGCGCTGGTGATCGCGCGCCGCCGCAAGGAGACGCCGCCGCCCGCCGAAGATATCGCCCCCGTGTTCGAGCCGGAAGCGCCAGTGGCGCCGCCGGCCGGCCTGGCGCCGGAAGACCAGCAGTCCGAAGCGAGCAACCACCTGTTCGGCACGGGCGCCGCCGCTGCCGGCGTGGCCGCCGCAGCAGGCGCCAGCATGCTCGACGCGAATGAAACGGACCCCGTCGCCGAAGCGGACGTGTATATCGCCTACGGCCGCGATGGCCAGGCGGAAGATATCCTCAAGGAAGCCTTGCGCATCCACCCCGAGCGCCATGCCGCCCGCTTGAAGTTGCTGGAAATCTATTCGGCCCGCAACGACGTGCGCGCGTTTGAAGACCAGGCCAGCGAGCTGTACAGCCTGACGCGCGGCCAGGGCGAAGAGTGGCCGCAGGCGGCCGCGCTGGGCCTGGCGCTCGACCCTTCCAATCCCCTGTATGGCGATACGGAAGACGACGCCGTCGTCAGTCTGAGCAAGGCTGCCGGCGACGACTTGCATGGCCAGAGCATGGACTTGCCTGACGATTTGTCTACTCCTGCGCCGCTGGCCGACCTGGCGCCGGCCGAACCGGTGTCCTCCGTGGCGGCCCGCGATGCGCGCGATCCCCTCGATTTTGACCTCGACAGCCTCGATTTCGAGCCCGTTTCCACCAGCGACCCGATCGTCATGCCGGGGCCGGACAGCAAGCCTGTTTCTGCCGCGCAGGATGCGCACGATGTGCACTATGACGCCAGCATGGATTTCGGCCTGGACCTGGAGCCGCCAGCCGGTCCCGTGAACGGCGTGGGTGCCGGCCTGACGCCGTTGCCTGATCCGCTGAAGGATGTCGACCTGGCCCATTTCGACCTTGACGAGCCTGTCGCGCCCGCTGCCGCGCCGGTGGTGGCGGCCGAGCCTTCCATCGACAGCCTGTTTGACGATGCGCAAACGCCCGCCACCTTGCCGGAAGCCATACCGCCGGCGCAGGAATTCGACCTGTCCGGCATCGACCTGGACCTCAACGATGGCAAGACGGCCAGCGTGGGCGTGGACGACCCCTTGTCGGCCATCCACATGGAAATGGATACCAAGCTGGACCTGGCGATCGCTTACCAGGAAATCGGCGACAAGGAAGGCGCGCGCGAGCTGATCGATGAGGTCATCAAGGGTGGCAGCGAAGAGCAGGTGAAAAAAGCTAACACGATGCGCGCCCTGCTCAGTTAGCAATACCCGCCGGCGCGGCAGGCTGCTGCGCCGGTATAATGCTTCGATGCAAAATATTACGACAGCAACGCCATTGAAGCGTATCGTCCTCGGCCTGCAGTACGACGGCACGGCCTGGCACGGATACCAGAAGCAGGAAGACGGGCAGACGGTGCAGGACCAGCTGGAAAACGCGCTGGAACAGTTTGCCCGCGTGCGCCTGGCCACCACCTGCGCCGGCCGCACGGACACGGGCGTGCATGCGCTCGAGCAAGTCGTGCATTTCGATACGGAATTGAACCGCGACGTGCACTCGTGGGTGCGCGGCGTCAACGCCTTCCTGCCGAAATCCATCGCCGTACGCTGGGCCAAGGAACTCGAAGGCGATCCGACGGTCAATGACTTCTTCCACGCCCGTTTTAGCGCGCGCGCGCGTACCTATCATTATGTGTTGTATAACAACGCTACCCGTTCGCCGCTGGTGGAAGGGCGTGCCGGTTTCTTTTTCCGTCCGCTGGACGTGGAACTGATGCGGCAAGCCGTGCAACCGCTGCTGGGCTGGCACGATTTCACGGCCTTCCGTGCCGCGCAATGCCAGGCCAAGTCGCCTGTCAAGCTGATGCATGACATCCGCATCGAGCGGCGCGGCGATTGCGTGATTTTTACGATTACGGCCAATGCCTTCCTGCACCACATGGTGCGCAACCTGGTCGGTTCGCTCGTCTACATCGGCACGGGACGCGAAAAACCGGACTGGCTCGGGCACTTGCTTGAAAGCAAGGATCGTCATGCGGCAGCGCCCACGTTCATGCCGGACGGCTTGTACCTGGCGCAGATCGATTACGATCCGAAATGGGCCTTGCCGCAAGACAGCAGCAGCGCCTTGCCCTGGTTTTGATCTGCATCAATAAAGGATAGCCATGCCTCGCACACGCATCAAGATCTGCGGCCTGACCCGCGCCGAAGACATCCAGGCTGTCGTGGCGGCGGGCGCCGACGCCATCGGCTTCGTGTTTTATCCGAAAAGCCCCCGCTATGTCACGCCCGAGCAGGCAGCCAGCCTGATCGCGACCATGCCGCCGTACGTGACGACGGTGGGCCTGTTCGTCAATGCCACGCTGGAAGAAGTGCAGGCGACAAAGGCCGTGGCGCCATTGTCTCTGCTGCAATTTCATGGCGACGAGACGCCCGAACACAGCGCCGCGCTGGCTGGCGCCGTGAATACGCCGTTTACGCAAGTGTTCCGCGTCAAACCCGACACCTCCTTTGAAGATTTGCTAGAATACGAACAGCGCTATCGCGCCGCCAGTCCCTTGTTTTCGAGTCTCTTGCTCGATACCTATGTGGATGCCTACGGTGGCGCAGGAAAGGTATTTGATTGGTCCCTCATTCCAAAAGAACTCGCGCCTCGGGTCGTTTTAAGTGGTGGCTTGAGCGTACAAAACGCGACTGACGCAGTGGTGCGCGTGCGCCCTTACGCCGTCGACATCAGCAGTGGTGTCGAAGCGTCCAAGGGCATCAAGGACGCGTCCCGTGTCCGCGCGTTTATCGCCGCGGTGCAGGATGCCGATGCCATCATTGCCAGAGGAAACAACCATGAATGACCACACCACCGCGCCCGGCGCAGCCGCCGCATTGTTCCACGCCACCGATTACCCGTTTCCCGACCTGCGCGGCCACTTCGGCCCGTACGGCGGTTCCTTCGTTGCCGAAACGCTCACGCATGCGCTGGCCGAGCTGAAGGAAGCCTACGCCCGCTACAGCGTCGATCCGGAATTCCTCGAAGAATTCCGCTACGAGCTGAAACATTTCGTCGGCCGCCCATCGCCGATCTACCACGCCAAGCGCTGGTCCGAACTGGCCGGCGGCGCGCAAATCTATTTCAAGCGCGAAGACTTGAACCACACGGGCGCGCACAAGATCAATAACGTCATCGGCCAGGCCCTGCTGGCCAAGCGCATGGGCAAGCCGCGCATCATCGCCGAGACGGGCGCCGGCCAGCACGGTGTGGCCACGGCCACCATCTGCGCCCGCTTCGGCCTTGAATGCGTGGTCTACATGGGCAGCGAAGACGTCAAGCGCCAGGCGCAGAACGTGTACCGCATGAAATTGCTGGGCGCCACCGTCGTGCCTGTCGAATCCGGCTCCAAGACCCTCAAGGATGCGCTGAACGAAGCCATGCGCGACTGGGTCACGAATATCGAAAACACCTTTTATATCATCGGCACCGTGGCCGGCCCTCATCCATATCCGATGATGGTGCGCGACTTCCAGTCCGTGATCGGCGAGGAATGCCTGGTGCAGATGCCGGAAATGACGGGCCGCCAGCCCGACTACGTGCTGGCCTGCATCGGCGGCGGCTCGAACGCCATGGGTATCTTTTACCCGTATATCGACCAGAAAGACGTGAAACTGATCGGCGTGGAAGCGGCCGGCGAAGGCCTGGACACGGGCAAGCACTCGGCCTCGCTGACAGCCGGTTTTCCGGGCGTGCTGCACGGCAACCGCACCTACCTGCTGCAGGATGAAAATGGCCAGATCATCGAGACGCATTCCGTCTCGGCCGGCCTCGACTATCCCGGCGTAGGCCCGGAACATGCGTGGCTGAAGGATTCGGGCCGCGCGCAGTATGTGTCGATCACGGATGAAGAAGCGCTGCAGGCGTTCCACGATTGCTGCCATATCGAAGGCATCATCCCGGCCCTGGAATCGTCGCACGCGCTGGCTTACGCTGCCAAGCTGGCGGCCACCTTGCCGAAAGATAAAATTGTATTGGCCAACCTGTCGGGCCGCGGCGACAAGGACATGCATACCGTGGCGGAACGCATGGGACTCAATTTCAGCTAAACAGCTGAAAGATCCCGCGCAGGTCGGATGAGCGCATAGCGCGCCATCCGACATCTCTCACCGATAACACGAAAGCTCGCCATGTCCCGTATCTCCGCCACCTTTGCCAACTTAAAATCCAACAACAAGACCGCCCTGGTCACTTTCATTACCGCTGGCGACCCCGGCCCCGACGCCACCGTGCCCCTGATGCACGCGCTCGTCGAGGGCGGCGCCGACGTGCTGGAACTGGGCGTGCCGTTTTCCGACCCCATGGCCGAAGGCCCCGTCATCCAGCGCGCCTGCGAGCGGGCCTTGAAATTCAACGTCGGCATCCACGACGTGTTCGGCTATGTGCGCCAATTCCGCGAAACGAATCAGACGACGCCCGTGGTGCTGATGGGCTATGCGAATCCCATCGAACGCATCGGCAGCGCCGCATTTATTGATGCAGCGCAAGCGGCCGGCGCCGATGGCGCCATCGTCGTCGACTATCCGCCGGAAGAGTGCGAGGAATTCGCGGCCGCCATGCGCGCAGCGGGCCTCGACCTGATTTTTCTCCTGGCGCCCACCTCGACCGAAGAGCGCATCGCGCAAGTGGCCAAGGTTGGCGGCGGCTTCAGCTATTATGTGTCGCTGAAAGGCGTCACGGGTGCCGGCAACATTGATACGGAACAAGTGGCAGAGCGCCTCGCGGCCATCCGCCAGCATGTAAAATTGCCTATCGGCGTGGGCTTCGGCATCCGCGATGGGGCCACGGCCAAGGCCGTTGCCAAGGTGGCCGATGCCGTCGTGATCGGCAGCCGCATCATCCAGGAGATTGAAAATGCCCCGGAAGGCGGCGCCGTCGACGCCGTGCGCAGCTTTACGGCAGGCATCCGCGCCGCACTGGACGCCTGAGCAAGCTTGTTGTTTACGCAAGCTCGGGTGGCGGCAAAGTTCGACAGCCCGGCGATAAACGGCTACACTTCGGCCACTGATTTGCCTGTTATTGTGCAATAGATAAAATTTTTGGTGGCGCCCTGCGGGGCGTCGCCGTTTACCGTCTGCCGGGGGCGTCCACCGACGCTACCCCTACAAGGGCCCAAGGAGAAAATATGAGTTGGTTGGAAAAACTGCTGCCACCGCGCATACAGCGTTCTGATGCTGCCGCGCGCAAGACCATGCCGGAAGGCCTGTGGGTCAAATGCCCGTCGTGCGAAGCCGTGCTGTACCGTACGGACCTGGAATCGAATTTGCACGTGTGCCCGAAATGCGATCACCACATGCGCATCCGCGCGCGTGAACGCCTCGACAGCCTGCTCGACGCGGGCGGCCGCTATGAAATCGGCCAGGAAATCCTGCCTGTCGATACCCTGAAGTTCAAGGACAGCAAGAAATATCCGGACCGCCTGAAATCCGCCATGGAAGCGACGGGCGAGACGGATGCGATGGTCGTCATGGGCGGCGCCATCATGAGCCTGCCGGTTGTCGTGGCGTGCTTCGAGTTCGAATTCATGGGCGGCTCCATGGGTTCCGTCGTGGGCGAGCGCTTCGTGCGCGGCGCGCAAATCGCGCTGGAACAGAAGGTGCCGTTCATTTGCATCACCGCCACCGGTGGCGCGCGCATGCAGGAAGGCTTGCTGTCCCTGATGCAGATGGCGAAAACCACGGCCATGCTGACCAAGCTGTCGGAAAAGAAATTGCCATTCATCAGCGTGCTGACCGACCCGACCATGGGCGGCGTGTCCGCCTCGTTCGCCTTCATGGGCGACGTGGTCATTGCCGAACCGAAAGCGCTGATCGGCTTTGCCGGCCCCCGCGTGATTGAAAACACCGTGCGCGAAAAACTGCCGGAAGGCTTCCAGCGCGCCGAGTTCCTCGTCACCAAGGGCGCCGTCGACATGATCGTCGACCGCCGCAAGATGCGCGAAGAAATCGCCCGTCTGCTGGCCTTGTTGCAAAACCAGGCCGTCGAAGTCTTGGCGTAACGCCAACGTAACAGGCCGGGCGGCGTCCGCAGGACACGCCCGGTTGCCACGCCACACCATCTCCGCGCCTCGCGCACTGTCTCCTCATCAAGAAGTCTCCCATGCTCAAGCTCCCCACCACCTTGCCGGACTGGCTCGCCATGCTGGAAACCCGCCATTCGGAAACCCAGATCAACATGGGCCTGGACCGCGTGCAAGCCGTCAAGGCGCGCATGCAGCTGGCGTTTACTTGCCCCGTGATCATGGTGGCGGGCACGAATGGCAAGGGTTCCACCTGCGCCATGCTGGAATCCGTGCTGTTGCGTGCCGGCTACAAAGTGGGGCTGTACATCAAGCCGCACTTTCTCGATTTTAACGAACGCGCCCGCGTGCTGGGCGAGATGGCCAGCGACGAACAGATCGTCGCCAGCTTCAATGCCGTCGAAGCCGTGCGGGGCGACACGCCGCTGACGTATTTCGAATTCACCACGCTGGCCATCCTGCACCTGCTGTCGCAGGCCAAGCTGGACGTGGCCATCCTGGAAGTGGGCCTGGGCGGGCGCCTCGACGCCGTCAACGTGATCGACGCGGACGTGGCCATCGTCACCAGCGTCGATATCGACCACACGGATTACCTGGGCGACACGCGCGAAGCGATCGGCTTTGAAAAGGCGGGCATCTTCCGCCCGGGCAAGGCGGCCATCTGCAGCGATCCCGTGCCGCCGCAATCCTTGATCGACCATGCCGAGGCCATCGGCGCCGACCTGTGGCTGATGGGCCGCGATTTCAATTATTCGGGCGACAAGCAGCAGTGGAACTACGGCGGACGCGAGCAGCGCCGCAATTCGCTCGCGTATCCAAGCTTGCGCGGCGCCAACCAGATCCTCAACGCGACGGCCGTGCTGGCCGCGCTGGAAGTGCTGAAGCTGAAACTGCCCGTGGGCGCGCAGGAAGTGCGCACGGGCCTCGTGACGGTGGAGCTGCCGGGCCGCTTCCAGGTCTTGCCTGGCCGCCCCAGCGTAATCCTTGATGTAGCGCATAACCCCCACGCGGCGTCGGCGCTGAACCAGAACCTGGGCAATATGGGTTTCCACCCGTACACCTATGCCGTGTTCGGCTCCATGCTGGACAAGGATATCGATGGCGTATTGGCCGCGATGAGCGAACACGTCGACCATTGGTGCCTGACGGGCTTGCCTTCGCCACGCGCGGCCACGGCGTCCGAGCTGGCCGCCAAGGTGCAGATCATGCTGGAAGATAAGCCCGACAGCAGCGAGCATACTGTATCTATTTTCGATGATCCGGCACAAGCTTTTGCAAATGCAATGAGCCGGGCCGGTGAGAATGATAGAATTGTGGTCTTTGGTTCTTTCCTCACCGTTGCCGGCGTGATGAAGGCCCGAAAATCCTCACTTCACTGAAACGCACTCGACTGAAAATCACGCATGGGCTTGTTCTCGAAACTGTTTAAAAACAAGCAAGAATCCTCTGGCGAAGACAGCGGCTTTTATGTCCCTGGCGAAGCACAGTCGCCGACCCGCAAACGCGCCGCCAACACCTCCGGTGGCGGCGGATCGCGCCGTGGCGGCAAGGAAGCGCCGGATCCGGTCTTGCCTGAAAAAAAGCGCGCACGCCGCCGCCTGGTCGGGGCCATCGCCCTGGCCCTGGGCGTGGCTGTCGGCTTGCCGATGCTGCTCGATTCCGAGCCGAAGGCGCCGTTCAACGATATCGCCATCGATATTCCTTCGAAGGAAAAGGCCGTAGCGCCTGCACCGGCACCCGTGCCGGCCATTCCGGCCCGGGCCGCATCGAATGGCCTGGACCAGTCCGAGGAAATCGTCGACGCGCCGCTGCCGCCTGCGGCCAAGCCGACGCAGGCACCGGCACCCGTGCTGGCCGCCGTCCAGCCTGCGCCGGTCAAGCCAGCCTACGTGGAACCGAAACCTGAGCCCAAGCCGGTCAAGGTGGAGCCAAAACCGGAACCGAAGCACGAAACCAAGCCGGAACCCAAGGCCGAGCCGAAACACGAGTCCAAGCCTGAACCCAAGCATGAAGTAAAACCGGAAGCCAAGCCCGAGCCGAAACCTGCCAAGCCGGCGCAATCGGCCGACGATGCCGCGCGCGCGCTGGCCATCCTGGAAGGCAAGCCGCAGGACAAGCCGCAAGAGAAGGTGCAGGACAAGGCGCACGACGCCAGCGGCAAGTTCGTGGTGCAGGTGGCGGCGCTGGCGACGCAGGACAAGGTCGACGAACTGCAGGACAAGCTGCGCGAAGCGGGCATCAAGTCGTACACGCAGAAAGTCTCGAGCCCGGCGGGCGAACGCATCCGCGTGCGCGTGGGACCGTTCGGCAGCCGCGAAGACGCCGAAAAGACCCGCGCCAAGCTGCAAAAGCTGGGCCTGGGCGGCAGCCTGGTACCGGCGTGATGTTGCAAGGCTGAACGGGCGTGACGATCTTCGATTACCTGGTGCTGTTCGTGCTGGTGACGTCCGTGCTGATCAGCATGATGCGCGGCCTGGTCAAGGAAATACTGTCATTGGTCAGCTGGGTCGTGGCTTTCGTCATTGCCAATGCCTATGGCGCCACCCTGGCGAAATTCCTGCCGGAAGCCGTGCCGGGCGAAGCCATCCGCCTGTTGCTGGCTTTCGTGGTGCTGTTCATCGGTGTGCGCATTTTGATGGGATTGCTGTCCATGACGGTCGACGCGCTGGTCAAGGTGACGGGCCTGAGCCTGGCCGACCGCACCCTGGGCAGCCTGTTCGGCGTGGCGCGGGGCCTTGTGATCGTGCTGACCGCCGTCATCTTGTGCGGCATGACGTCCATACCGCAGCAGCCATTCTGGAAAAACGCGCAGCTCAGCCCGCTCGCGGAGCAGGGCGCGCGCGCCATCAAGCCTTATCTGCCTGCCGCTTACGCGCAGCATGTGAAATTTTGAATTTTTTTAAAATCAGTAGCACAGTTTAGGAGCACACCATGTGTGGCATCGTCGGCGTCGTTTCCCATCAACCTGTCAATCAATTGCTCTATGATGCATTGTTGCTCTTGCAACATCGCGGTCAGGACGCGGCAGGGATTGCGACCAATCACAGCAGTATGTTTTCCATGCACAAGGCCAATGGCCTCGTGCGTGACGTCTTCCGTACTCGCAACATGCGTTCGCTGCAAGGCACGACGGGCATCGGCCATTGCCGCTACCCGACGGCCGGTTCGTCGAGCGAAGAGGAAGCACAGCCGTTTTATGTGAATGCGCCGTTCGGCATCACCCTGGCGCACAATGGCAACCTGACCAACTGGGAACAGTTGAAGCTGGAAATGTTCAAGAACGACCGCCGCCACATCAATACCGATTCCGATTCGGAAGTGCTGCTCAACGTGCTGGCGCATGAAATCCAGGAAGCGACGACGGGCCTGAACCTGGACCCGGAAGCCATCTTCAAGGCTGTCACCGTGCTGAACCGCCGCGTCAAGGGCGGCTACGCTGCCGTGGCGCAAATCGCCGGCGTGGGCTTGCTGGCCTTCCGCGACCCGCATGGCATCCGTCCGCTGTGCCTGGGCATCAATGAAACGGAACAGGGTCCCGAATACCTGATCGCTTCCGAATCCGTCGCCCTGGAAGGCATGGGCTTCCGTTTCGTGCGCGATATCGGTCCCGGCGAAGCCGTCTTCATCGATGCTGACAAGCAATTGCACAGCGCCCAATGCGCCGACAATGCCAGCCTGAACCCGTGCGTATTCGAGTTCGTCTACCTGGCCCGCCCCGATTCCGTCATCGACGGCGCCTCCGTGTACGCCACACGCCTGAAAATGGGCGAGTACCTGGCCGAAAAGATCCGCGCCGAATTGCCTGGCGTGCATATCGACGTGGTCATGCCGATTCCCGATTCCTCGCGTCCGGCCGCCATCCAGCTGGCCATGGCGCTGAACATCGAGTACCGCGAAGGCTTCATCAAGAACCGCTACATCGGCCGCACCTTCATCATGCCGGGCCAGGCGGCGCGCAAGAAGTCCGTGCGCCAGAAGCTCAACGCGATTCCGTCCGAATTCAAGGATAAAGTGGTGCTGCTGGTCGACGATTCCATCGTGCGCGGCACAACCAGCCGTGAAATCGTGCAGATGGCGCGCGAAGCGGGCGCGACGAAGGTCATCTTCGCTTCGGCCGCGCCACCGGTGATTTACCCGAACGTGTACGGCATCGACATGCCGACGCGCGACGAACTGATCGCCTACGGCCGCACGACGGAAGAAGTGTGCCGTGAAATCACGGCCGACTACCTCGTGTACCAGGATATCGGCGCGCTGAAACAGGCTATCGCCGACGTCAACCCGGCCCTGACCAACTTCGAGGCTTCGTGCTTCGATGGCGTGTACGTGACGGGCGACGTGTCGCAGGAATACCTGGACCGCCTGGAATATGCGCGTCACCATCCGAAGGCGGCAGCGCCCGAAGATACGCCGCGTTCCCAGCTGAACCTGAACCTGGCGACAACAGAAGCATAAGTAAGCTGCCCGGCCGATGCCGGGCATTTTTTTCTCCGCGATCATGAACGATAAAAAAAACTACGGCTTTACCACCACCATCCTGCATAACGACCGCCGCAAGGGCATCGAACATGGCTCCCTGCACAAGCCCGTGCACACTTCCGTTGCCTTTGGTTACACCGATGCGCGCCAGCTCGCTTCCGTGTTCCAGGGCAAGGAACCGGGTTTCCGCTATGGCCGTCAGGGCAATCCGACCGTTTCCGCGCTGGAAGACAAGGTCAACAAGATGGAAGACGGCGTGGCGACCCTGTGCTTCGCCACCGGCATGGGCGCCATCGGTGCCGTGGTGCAATCCTTGCTGCGCGCGGGCGACCATGTCGTGTCGTCGGCCTTTTTGTTTGGCAACACCAACAGCCTGTGGCAAACGGTGACGGGGCAGGGCATCGCCGTGTCGTTCGTCGACGCCACCGACGTGGCCAATGTGGCTGCCGCCATCACGCCGGCCACGCGGATTGTTTTCGTGGAAACTATTGCCAATCCGCGCACGCAGATCGCCGACCTGAAGAAAATCGGCGACTTGTGCCGCGAGAAGGGCATCCTGTACATCGTCGACAACACCATGACGACGCCATATCTGTTCCGCCCGAAAGCCGTGGGTGCGGGCCTGGTGGTCAATGCCTTGACGAAATCTATCGGCGGCCACGGCAATGCGCTGGGCGGCAGCTTGACGGATACGGGCGTGTTCGACTGGACGCAGTATCCGAACATCTTCGAGAATTACAGGAAGGCGGCGCCCGCGCAGTGGGGCATCGCGCAAATCCGCGCCAAGGCCTTGCGCGACTTTGGCGCCTCCCTGGGGCCGGAAGCGGCGCACCATATCGCCGTCGGCGCGGAAACCATGGCCTTGCGCATGGACCGCACCTGTTCGAACGCCCTGGCGCTGGCCACCATGCTGGCCGCCGACCCGAGAGTGGCGGCCGTGCATTACCCGGGCCTGGCGTCGCACCCGCAGCACGCGCTGGCGACGGACTTGTTCCGCAGCTATGGCTCGCTGTTCAGCTTTGAATTAAAGGACGGCATCGACTGCTTCGATTTCCTCAACCGTCTCAATCTTGCCATTCCAGCGAGCAATCTCGGCGACACGCGCACCCTCGTCATTCCCGTCGCCCACACGATTTTCTATGAGATGGGCGCCGAGCGTCGCGCCAGCATGGGCATCGCCGAGTCGCTGATCCGCGTCTCCGTCGGCATCGAGGATGAGGCCGATTTGCTGGACGACTTCAAAAATGCGCTGGACGCCTAAACAGCCGCGCAGCATGTAAAAAGGGCCGCAACAGCCATGCTGTTGCGGCCCTTTCTTTAGCTGCAGCGATTTAATGCCAGCTGCGCATCAGGCCGACAGCCAGCCCTTCCAGGGCAAACTCATCTTCCGGCGACACGGTAATCACCTTGAAGTCCGGGTTTTCCGGCAGCAATTCGATGACGGAACCCGTCTTCTTGTAGCGCTTGACTGTGACTTCGTCGCCGATGCGGGCCACGACGATCTGGCCGTTCTTGGCGCTGTCGACTTTCTTGACGGCCAGCAAATCGCCATCCATGATGCCGGCGTCGCGCATGGACCAGCCGCGCACCTTCAGCAGGAAGTCGGGCTTGGCCGAAAACAGGGCCGGGTCCACGTTGTAGCTCGCTTCCAGGTTTTCCTGCGCCAGGATGGGCGAACCGGCCGCTACCCGGCCGATCAGGGGCAGCGACATCAGCAGCGCTGCCGGCACCTTCGACGGCAGCGCTTCGGCGGCGGCGCCGATCAGGCGGATGCCGCGCGAGGTGCCGGGCGAAATCTCGATCGCGCCCTTGCGAGCTAGGGCCTGTAAATGCTCTTCGGCCGCATTGGCCGATTTAAAACCCAGTTCATTGGCGATTTCGGCACGGGTGGGAGGAAAGCCCGTGTTTTCAATCGCGTCCTTGATCAGGTTCAGGATTTGTTCTTGTCGTGCTGTCAGCTTGATCATGAGCGGTGGGTGCATACTAAAATGCTGTCTATATGAACAGTCTGTATTTTTGTACAGTATCGCCCACTATGCAAGGGGATTTCCGTGTTTTAGGCGAATTTCGCAAGAAATACTTGTCCACGGGCGGAAAGCACGGCGGCGCGCGGGCTTTTCGGGCCCATGTGGAAGGAATGATTGAAACGTTTGCAAAAGGCGGTTATAATCTTCGGCTGACCTTCCCACACCCGTCTTGACGCCGGGGTGGGCGATTATCAATCCGACCTGAAGGAGTTTGCATGCGTCATTATGAAATAGTCTTTATCGTCCATCCGGACCAAAGCGAGCAAGTGCCCGCGATGATCGAACGCTACAAAGCCAGCGTAACCACCCGCGGCGGTTCGGTTCACCGCGTGGAAGATTGGGGCCGCCGTCAAATGGCTTACTCGATCCAAAAGCTGCCTAAAGCACACTACATCTGCCTGAACATCGAATGCGACAACGAGACCCTGGTCGAGTTGGAAACAGCATTCAAATTCAATGATGCCGTGTTGCGTCACCTGACCGTTAAAATGAAGAAAGCTGAAACAGCTCCTTCGCCGATGATGAAATCGGTACAACGCGAAGACGCGGCCAAAAGCCACCGCACCGAAGCACCAGCAGCCGCTCCAGCCGCAGCAGCAGCTTAATTCTTGACCAGGATCGTGCGCTGAACCAGCTACAAGTAACCGCCATCATTGCCGAGCGCGAAATATTGCGCTATACCCCGGCAGGGCTGCCGATTGTGAATGCAGTATTGCAACACAGTTCGCAGCAGATGGAAGCCGGGATTGCCCGTTTGACCGAGTTTGATGTTGCCGCGCTAGCCGCTGGCGAAATCTCAGGCCGGTTCAGTCAGGCAAGCTTGGGCGGGGTGTATCAGTTCACGGGTTTCCTGGCCAGGAAGAGCCGCAACAGCAAGAGTTTGGTGTTTCACATCATTGATTTTAGTGCAGTCAATTCTGACTAGCGCATTTTAGATACAGGAGCCTGACATGGCATTCGGTAAAAAGTTCGACAAAAATAAGCTCAAGCTTAAAGAAAAACGCAAACAGCAAAACCCGTTGTTCAAACGCAAGAAGTTCTGCCGCTTCACCGCAGCTCACGTTGAGCAAGTCGACTACAAAGACGTCGACACGCTGAAAGACTTCGTCCAAGAAAACGGCAAGATCATGCCAGCACGCCTGACCGGTACCAAAGCGCACTACCAGCGCCAAGTTGACACCGCAATCAAGCGCGCTCGCTTCCTCGCGCTGCTGCCATACACCGATCTGCACCACGCTTAATCGGTCAGATATTCCTGGAGAAGAACTATGCAAATCATTCTGTTAGAAAAAGTTGTTAACGTCGGTAACCTCGGCGAAGTCGTCAAAGTCAAAGACGGTTACGCACGTAACTTCCTGATCCCGCAACGCCTGGCACGTCGTGCTACGGCAACCGCTGTGGCTGAATTCGAAGTCAAGCGCGCCGAACTGGAAAAAGCTGCTGCCGCTAAACTGGCCGCATCGCAAGCCCAGGGCGAAAAACTGAGCGGCCTGACCGTTCAAGTTGCTCAAAAAGCTGGTGTTGATGGCCGCCTGTTCGGTTCCGTCACCAACTTCGACATCGCTGAAGCGCTGACCAAGCAAGGTTTTGCTGTTGAAAAAGCACAAATCCGCATGCCTACCGGCCCGCTGAAGATCGTTGGCGAGCACAACGTTTCGGTTGCTCTGCATACCGACGTGGTTGTGGAAGTTGTTATCGCTGTCGTTCCAGACGCGAACGCGTAATCGTCTGCGGGCCTGGCCCGCAAGCGTTGCCGCACTATGAAAAGCCGGGTTCGCCCGGCTTTTTTGTGGCCTTTTTTTCGCTCAATTTCAGCCCTTTATTTTTGCCAGCACGCCGAAGCGGGTATAATTCGCGCCATGAACGCCCCCTCTGATCCGCAACTGGATTCCCTCCGTATTCCGCCGCATTCGATCGAAGCAGAACAATCCGTTATCGGTGGTCTGCTGCGCGACAATGCCGCATATGACCGCATCGCCGACTTCATGCATGCGGAGGATTTCTATCGCTATGACCATCGCATCATCTTCGAGCAAATCGTCAAGATGGTTAACGCTTCCAAGCCAGCCGATGTCATTACTGTTTTTGAAACCCTGACCCAGCTCGGCAAGGCCGATGATGTGGGCGGACTCGCTTACCTGAACGCCATGGCGCAAAACACGCCATCGGCCGCGAACATCCGGCGCTACGCCGAGATCGTGCGCGACCGCGGCGTGCTGCGTAAACTCATTACCGTCGCCGACGATATCTCCGGCACGGCCTTCAGCCCGCAGGGCAAGGAAGTCAAGCAGATGCTTGACGAGGCCGAATCGAAGATTTTCGCCATCGCCGAAGAGGGCGCGCGCGGCGCCCAGGGCTGGACCGCCATCCAGCCCCTGCTGACGCAAGTAGTCGAGCGCATCGACGAACTGTACAGCCGCGACAACCAGAGTGAAATCACGGGCGTGCCCACCGGTTTCATCGACCTCGACCGCATGACCTCGGGTCTGCAGCCGGGCGACCTGGTGATCGTGGCGGGACGTCCATCGATGGGCAAGACGGCGTTTTCCGTCAACATCGGCGAAAACGTGGCCATCGACAGCGGCTTGCCCGTGGCCGTGTTCTCGATGGAGATGGGCGGCGCCCAGCTGGCCATGCGTATGCTGGGCTCCGTCGGACAGCTCGACCAGCATCGCCTGCGCACGGGCCGCCTGAATGACGAAGACTGGCCGCGCCTGACGAATGCGATCCAGAAGATGAACGACGCGCAGTTGTACATCGATGAAACGCCGGCCTTGAATTCCATCGAGTTGCGCGCCCGCTCGCGCCGTTTGTCGCGTCAATGCGGCAAGCTGGGCCTGATCATCGTCGATTACTTGCAGCTGATGTCGGCCAATACGCCGGGCGACAACCGCGCCACGGAAATTTCCGAGATTTCACGGGGCTTGAAAGGCCTGGCGAAAGAACTCGGTTGCCCCGTGATTGCGCTGTCCCAGCTGAACCGCTCGCTGGAGCAACGCCCGAACAAACGTCCTGTCATGTCCGACTTGCGCGAATCGGGCGCTATTGAGCAGGATGCCGACGTGATCCTGTTCATTTACCGCGACGAGGTGTATAACCCCGACTCGCCGGACAAGGGAACGGCCGAAATCATCATCGGTAAACAACGTAACGGTCCAATCGGCAGCATCCGCCTCACCTTCATGGGGCAGTACACCAAATTTGGCAATTACAGTGGTGGCCTGGCGCTTTACCAAGGCGACTAACACAGCAGCACTGATATTCCATTGGCCGCCCCTTCATCAAAAGGGGCGGCTTTCTGTAGTAAATAACACGACTCAATGCTTAACGGAGAATGACATGTTTGGACGCTTGATGCCCACTGAGGGCAAGTTTTTTGAATTGTTTAACCAGCACGCGGAATTGTGCGTCAAGGGCGCCAAAGAGATGCTCGGCCTGATGACCAATTTCGATGACCTGGAAAACCGCGTGCATGCGATCGAAAGCATCGAGAAACAGGCGGACAAAGTCACCTACGCCACCGTGGAAATGCTGCACAAGACCTTCATCACGCCGATCGACCGCGATGACATCCATCAGCTGATCACGCGCCAGGACGACATCCTCGACCTGCTGGAAGATGCGGCGCAAACCGTCTCGCTGTACGACCTGAAGGCCGTCACGCCGGAAGCCAAGCGCTTGGCCGAACTGGTGCTGGCCTGTACCGAAAAAGTGCGCGACGCCGTCGCCATGCTGCACAACATGGATAACTCGCGCAAGATCGTCGCCATCTGCGAAGAGATCGACCGCCTGGAATCGGACGCCGACCACGTGATGCGCGCCGCCATGTCCAAGCTGTTCCGCGACGAGCCGGACGTGCGCAACCTGATCAAGCTGAAAGCGATCTACGAAATTCTGGAAACCGTGACCGACCGTTGCGAAGATGTGTCCAATATTATCGAAGGCATCATCGTCGAAAACGCGTAAGCGTTGGGCCTGTCCTGAACCAGAATCAGAAAAGAAACTACAATGACCATACAAATCAGCATCTACGTGCTAGGCCTGTTGATCGTCCTCGCACTGCTGTTTGACTTCATGAACGGCTTCCACGATGCCGCCAACGCGATCGCCACGGTGGTCTCGACGGGCGTATTGAAACCGCAGACCGCGGTTGCCATGGCCGCCACGTTCAACTTCGTCGCCATCTTCGTGTTCCACCAGCTGACCGTGGCCGCCACGGTGGGAAAGGGAACCATCGACCCGGCGGTGATCGACCAGTACGTGATCTTCGGCGCGCTGATGGGCGCCATCTTCTGGAACTTGTTTACTTGGTACTACGGGATTCCTTCGTCGTCCTCGCATGCGCTGATCGGCGGCCTGGTGGGCGCCGCCGTCGCCAAGTCCGGCACGGGCGCGCTGGTCGCGGCCGGCCTGTGGAAAACGGTGGCCTTCATCGTGATCGCACCGGTGCTGGGCTTTGTATTCGGTTCCATCATGATGCTGCTCGTGTCGTGGATCTTCGTGCGTTCGACGCCGCGCAAGGTCGACAAGTGGTTCCGCCGCCTGCAGCTGGTCTCGGCAGCCGCCTACAGCCTGGGCCACGGCGGCAACGATGCGCAAAAAACCATCGGCATCATCTGGATGCTGCTGATCGCCGCCGGCTACTCGAGCGCGGCCGATGCCATGCCGCCGATGTGGGTCATCATCTCGTGCTACACGGCCATCAGCTTCGGCACCCTGTTCGGTGGCTGGCGCATCGTCAAGACCATGGGCCAGAAGATCACCAAGTTGAAACCCGTCGGCGGCTTCTGCGCCGAAACGGGCGGCGCCATCACCCTGTTCGTCTCGACGGCGCTGGGCATTCCCGTGTCGACCACGCACACCATCACGGGCGCCATCGTCGGCGTCGGCTCGTCGCAAAAAATGTCGGCCGTGCGCTGGGGTGTGGCGGGCAATATCGTCTGGGCCTGGATCTTCACGATTCCCGCGTCGGCCTTCGTCGCAGCAGTCGCGTGGTGGATTGGCCACCACATCATGTAATGGATAGCCAACGCCAGTAAAAAGGGAGCCTTGCGGCTCCCTTTTTTTTATGCGCCGGCCAGTTCCACCGTCAGCCCCTCGTAGGCGAGGAACACTTGCAGGCCATTGAGGCGGCTGCTGTAGCGCCCCATCACGTCGGCAAACACGGCTTCGAGCTGCTCGTCGCTGCGCGTCGGTTCGTGGTGGGTGCAGTACAGGCGCCGGGCGCCGCAGCGCAGGGCCAGGTCGAAGGCGGCGTCGAAGGTGCCGTGGCCCCAGCCCTGCTTGCCCGGGTATTCCTCGCGCGTGTACGAGCAATCCATGATCAGCGCATCGACGCCGGCGACCAGCGCATCGATGCCGGCCTGGCGCTGCGCATTGCGCGCCGCGCAGGCAGCATGCTCGGCATGGCCGGGCGGATGCAGGTTGTAGAACGGTTCATGGTCGCCGCTGAAAAACAGCGCGGTGCCGCCGCAGTCGATGCGGTAGCCGAGATTGACGACAGGGTGATTCATTTCCGCGCCGCGCACGCGCGCGCCACCGACCTCGACGGCTTCGCCGGGCGCCAGGGTGCGGTACTCGATGCTGGCCGCCATGGCCGCTTCGCTGACAGGAAAATAGCTGCCTTGCAGCTGCACCGCCATCACGTGCTCGATGCCGCGTCCGCTGATGGCGTCAAAGGCGCCATGCAGGCGCATGCGGTTGCCGGCCACGAACAGGGGCGAAAACATGGGTAGGCCGTGGATGTGGTCCCAGTGGCTGTGCGTGATGAAGACGTGCGCGTCGACGGGCTCGCCCGGCGGCAGTTGCTGCGCCAGCGAGAAGATGCCGCTGCCCGCATCGAGGATGATCAGGCTATCGTTGTCGGTGCGTACTTCGATGCACGTGGTGTTGCCGCCATAGCGCGCCGTGCGCGGGCCGGGAGAGGGGATGGAGCCGCGCACGCCCCTGAACGTGAATTTCATTCAGTACCTTGTTACGGTGTAATTATTGTTGATTCTATTCTAATTAATGAGATTAGCGGCAACATTTATGCGTGTTGCAATACGGCAAGTTATTTCAGTTTGTTGCAACTAAGTAATGTACAGTGCGCAGGGTGGCCGTTACACTGGCGCTTGCCGACTTCCCCTTTTTTGCTTGCCCATTACCTGATTGCCACCAACATGCCTCAGTTGCACCCTGAGAAAATCGCCCACAGACTGGAGCAATTGACCGAACTCAGTGTCGCGCTTGGCCATGGCCTGGGCGGCGAAGGGCACGATATCGGCGCGCTGTTGCAGCGCATCGTGCTGCTGGCAAAAAGCATGAGCGGCGCCGACGGCGCCACCCTGTACCGGCCCATGGCCGGGGGCCGCCAGCTGGCGTTCGACATCAGCGTCAACGACAGCCTGGGCATCGCGCAGGGCGCCGACATGGGTTTGCCTGGCGTGCCCCTGTTTGACGATGTCGGCCAGCCGAACCTGGCGTCGGTGGCCGCGTATGCGGCGAACCTGCGCCGCAGCGTGAACATCGCCGACGTCTACCGCGACGAGGGCTTCAATTTTTCCGGCATGCGCGACTTCGACCGCCACCACGGCTACCACACGCAATCGATCCTGACGGTGCCCATGAGCGACCACGAGGGCGACCTGATCGGCGTGCTGCAACTGGTCAATGCCAAGGATGGCGAGACGGGCCAGGTGCGCGCCTTTTCCTCCACCGACCAGCGCTTCATTGAGGCGCTGGCCGCCCAGGCGGGCGTGGCGCTGACGAATCAGCTGCTCATTTCGCAGCTGGAAGAGCTGCTCGAATCGCTCGTTACGCTGATCAATATCGGCATCGATGAAAAGTCGCCATACACGGGCCGTCACTGCCAGTTCGTGCCCGAGCTGACGATGCTGCTTGCCGACGCCGCGCACGCCACGCAAACGGGGCCGCTGGCTGATTTCCGGCTCAGCGACAACGAGCGCAAGCAGCTGTGGCTGGCCGGCTTGCTGCACGACTGCGGCAAGATCACCACGCCCGTGCACGTGGTCGACAAGGCCACCAAGCTGGAAACCATTTTTGATCGCATCGCCCTGATCGACACGCGCTACGAAGTGCTGCTGCGCGACGCCGAGATCGCGGCCCTGCGCCAGCAGGCGGCTCAGCCGCAGCAAAAGGACGCCATCGCCCGCGCGCTGGCGCAGGAGCAGGCGGCGCTGCGCGAAGAGCGCGACTTCATCCGCACGGTGAATGTCGGCGGCGAGAGCATGGCGCAGGCCGACCAGGAGCGCGTGCGGCAGATCGCCAGGCGCCGCTGGCGCGCGGCCGATGGCGAACTGCGCGATTTCCTCGACGCCGATGAGACGGAAAACCTGACCATCCGCGCCGGCACCCTGACGGCGGCCGAGCGAGCCATCGTCAACAACCATATCAGCGTGTCGATCCGCATGCTCGAAGCGCTGCCGTGGCCCAAACACCTGCAGAAGGTGCCGGAATACGCGGGCGGGCACCACGAGCGCATGGATGGCAAGGGCTATCCGCGCGGGCTGACGAAAGAGCAGATGTCGGTGCCGGCGCGGCTGATGGCGATTGCCGATATTTTTGAGGCGCTGACGGCGCGCGACCGGCCGTATAAAAAGGGCAAGCCGCTGTCGGAATCCCTGCGCATCCTCGGCAATTTCAGCCTGAACGGGCATATTGACCCGGAGCTGTTCGACGTTTTCATCCGCAGCAAGGTCTATCTGACCTTCGCTGAAAAGCACATGCATCCGAGCCAGATCGATGCCGTCGACGAGGCGGCCATTCCGGGCTATACCCCTTGAAGCTTTCGCTGGCCTTGCGCAAGCATGGGGCGCGGTTGCTGCTGGGCATACTGCTGACCTTGGCGGCGGCCGTCCTGTGCCTGGCCGGCAACGACACTGTCGCGCGGCTCGACGCCATGCTGGGCGACTGGCGCATGCGTGCCGAGACGCCGCAGCTGGACCGCCGCATCGTCATCGTCGACATCGACGAGCAAAGCCTGGCCCGGGTGGGCCGCTTCCCCTGGAGCCGCGACATCCAGGCGCGCCTGGTGCGCCAGCTCACCGGCCATTACGGCGTGGCCGCGCTGGGCTTCGATATCTCGTTTCCCGAAGCGGACACCAGTTCCGGCTACGCCGTGCTGCAGGGCCTGGCGCGGGGCGAACTGGCGGGCGTGGCCGGCTTGCCGGCGCAGCTGGAAAAACTGCGCCCGGCGATGGATTACGATGGCCTGTTCGCCGAGGCCATGCGCGGCCAGCCCGTGGTGCTGGGCTACAGCGTATCGGAGCAGCAAAGAAAGGGCGTGCTGCCCAAGCCGGCTTTTACCGTTGCCGATTTGAACGGGCGCAGCGTCACGGCCTACGTGGCGCGCGGCTACGAAGCCAATATCGCGCCCCTGCAGGCGGCCGCGCAGGGCGCCGGCATCTTCACGGCGCTGACCGATGCCGACGGCGTGGTGCGCTCCTCGACCCTGTTGCAGCGCATCGGCGACGGCTATTATCCTTCGCTGTCGCTGGCCACGGTGGCCGTCTACCTGCAGGCGCGCGCCATCGCCCCCCGTTTCACGGGCACGGCCGATACCCTGTCGACGCGCGAACTGGCCAGCGGCGGACTCGAACACATCATGCTGTTTACGCCGCGCGGCGCGCTGGCGATCCCCGTGGGCGAAGCCCTGACCACCACGGTGCAGTACCGCGGCGCGGGCGGCCCCGATGGCGGCGCCTTCCGCTATGTGTCGGCGTCCGACGTGCTGGCCGGCGCGGTGCCGCCCGCGCTGCTCAAGGGCGCCCTCGTACTGGTGGGGACCACGGCGCCCGGCTTGAACGACATCCGCGCCACGCCCGTGAATGCCGAGTATCCGGGGGTGGAAGTGCATGCCAACCTGATCAAGTCCATGCTCGACGGGCGCTTCAAGGCGCGGCCCGACTATGCGCTGGCGTTCGAACTGGTGCAGATCGTGCTGTTTGGCCTGCTGCTGGCGGGTGCCCTGGCCATGCTGCCGCCGGCCGGCGTGATGCTGGCGACCGTGGGCGCGCTGGCGGCCGGCATCGCCATCAATCTGTACCTGTATGCTGCGCACGACCTGGTGCTGGGCGGCGCCGTGCTGCTGTTGCTGATCGTCGCGCTGTTCATCGCCAACCTGGCGTGGGGCTATTTTTTCGAGGTGCGCAAGGGACGCGCGCTGGTGGCCCGTTTCGGCGAATATGTGGCGCCCGAACTGGTCGCCGAAATGGCCGACGATCCGCAGCGCTACACCATGGAGGGCGAGAACCGCGAACTGACGGTGCTGTTTGCCGACGTGCGCGGTTTCACTGCCATTTCCGAGCAGCTGGCGCCGGCCACCCTGCGCGAATACATCAACGAATACCTGACGGCCATGTCGGAAGATATCCGCGACAGCCATGGCGGCACCCTGGACAAATACATCGGCGACGCCGTGATGGCGTTCTGGGGCGCGCCCGTCGCCTTTGCCGATCACGCCAGCCGGGCCGTGGCCAGCGCCCTGCTGATGCAGGGCAGCGCGGCGCGGCTGAACCAGCAGTTTTGCGCGCGCGGCTGGCCGGCGCTGCGCATCGGCATCGGCCTCAATACGGGACCCATGCATGTGGGCGACATGGGCTCGCGCATCCGCCGCGCCTATACCGTCATGGGCGACAGCGTCAACCTGGCCGCGCGCCTGGAAGGCGCCAGCAAGCTGTATGGCGTGGGCATCGTGGTGGGCGAGGCCACGCGCGGGGCCGCCGCCGCATTCCTGTACCGCGAACTGGATCGGGTCAGAGTGCAGGGCAAGCAGGAAGCCGTGGCCATCTTCGAGCCGCGCGGCCTGCGGGCTGATGCTACGGCCGCGGAACTGGCGCAGCTGGAACGCTGGCACGCGGTGCTGGCCTTGTTGCGCGCGCGCGACTGGGCGGCGGCCGGCGCGCAGCTGGCCCGCTTGCAGGCGGACTTTCCCGACGATGGCTTGTACCGGTTGTACGCGGCGCGCCTGGAACGCTATCGCAGCGTGTCGCCGCCAGCCGACTGGGATGGCGTGACAGAATTGCACAGTAAATAAGGCTGCCAGCGCGCCGGAAAATGCCCGTTATTGCGGCATTTTTATCACTGTGCGCGCACTGTTTGTTGCGTTGCGATAAAAATCAGGGAGAAATGTTAGAAATTTCTGACTGGAAACAAAAAGCCGTCTAAAATTTGTCTTCAATCCATTGCCGGACACGCTGGCGCCTGCGGGCCGCGCGCTTGTCCGGTTACACAAGAAATCCTTCACATGACATATCGTTTGGTGCACCTGCTTGCGGGTTCCGCGCTGCTGTTCGCCGTCGGCGCCGCCGGCGCTGCCGTTTCCATGGATGAAGCTGCTCCTGCCCTGCAGGAAGACGGCGTGCCGCGCTTTGAGATCCGCCGCTTCGACGTCCAGGGCAATACCCTGCTCACGTCGGCGCAGGTGCAAGCCTTGCTGGCGCCCTTTACGGGAGTGCAGCGCGATTTTTCCGACATCGCGCGCGCCGTCGAGGCGCTGGAGGCGGCTTACCGCGAGCGCGGTTACAGCGCCGTCCAGGTGCAGCTGCCGGAACAGGAACTGGAACGGGGCGTGGTGCGCCTGAGCGTGCTGCAAACGCCGCTGGGCAAGCTCGCCATCAGCGGCAATACCCATGTCGACGAAGCCAACGTGCGGCGCGCCTTGCCGTCGCTGCGCGAAGGCGAGACGCCGAACTTGCCGGCCTTGTCGCAAAGCCTGAAGCTGGCCAATGAAAACCCGGCGCGCAAGATCGAAGTGCGCCTGCAGGCCGACGAGCCGGCGGGCGCCATCGACGCCATCGTCACGGTGGCCGATGAACAGCCCTGGAAAGCCATGCTCAACGTGGACAATACGGGCAATGCGCAAACGGGCAAGACGCACGTGGGCGTGGTGCTGCAGCATGCCAACCTGTTCGGCCGCGACCATGTGGCCAGCCTGCAATACACGAGCAGCCTGGAAAAGCCGGACAAGGTGGGCGTGTATGGCGCCGGCTACCACTTGCCGCTGTATGCGCTGGGCGACTCGATGGATTTTTTCGCCAGCTACTCGAACGTCGATTCGGGCAGCGTCTCGGCCGGCATCTTCGACCTGGCCGTCAGCGGCCAGGGCAGCATGGCCGGCATCCGCTACAACCAGAACTTTGCCCGCAGCGGCGATTTCGAACCCAAGCTCGTGTACGGCATCGATTACAAGGCTTACCGCAACAGCGTGCAGCTGTTCGGCATGGAGCTGGGCGCCGACGTCACCGTGCACCCGCTCAGCGTCAGCTACATCGGCAACTGGACCTTGCCCACGGGCGAGACCAGCGTGGCCGTCACGTTCGCGCATAACATTCCTGGCGGCAAGCATGGCGCGCAAGCCGATTTCGACCGCGTGCGCGCGCATGCGAAGGCCGCCTACAACACGGTGCGCCTGAGCGCCAGCTCGGGACGCGTGCTGGCCGGCGACTGGCAATGGCGCGCGCTCGTCAATGCGCAAGTCACGCCGGACGCGCTGGTGCCGGGCGAGCAGTTCGGCGCCGGCGGCGCCGCGTCCGTGCGCGGCTTTGCCGAGCGCGAGGTGTCGAATGACTCGGGCGCCAGCCTGAACCTGGAGCTGTACACGCCGAACTGGTGCGGCCAGGCCCTCGGTTACCAATGCCGCGCGCTGGCCTTCTATGACACGGCCTGGCTGCGCCGCAACCATGCGCTGCCCGGCGAAAGCGCTTCGCAAGGCATAGCCAGCGGCGGACTCGGCCTGCGTTTGCTGCTGAGCCGCTACGCCAATCTGCAACTCGATTATGCCCATGTCGTCAATGGCGGCGACACGGGACAGCGCGATGCCAACCGCCTGCATTTCCGACTCGCCTTGGCTTACTAGTATCAGGATGAACACCATGCAAAACCACGCCCAGCACGCCTCCGTTTTCATCCTGACGCCATCATTTGCTCCGCCTTGTGCGCTACCCCTGCGCCGCACGGCGCTGGCTCTGCTGCTGGCCGCCTGCTTCGGCGCAGCGCAGGCCAACCCCGCCTTGCCGCAGGTGGTCCATGGACAGGCGACGTTCAACCAGCAGGGCAATGTGT
Organism: Janthinobacterium sp. SUN026; assembly: GCF_030397625.1. Classification (NCBI taxonomy): domain Bacteria; kingdom Pseudomonadati; phylum Pseudomonadota; class Betaproteobacteria; order Burkholderiales; family Oxalobacteraceae; genus Janthinobacterium; species Janthinobacterium sp. SUN026. The sequence continues at coordinate 1,123,139 of NZ_JAPQNU010000001.1, forward strand.
TCTCGATCACGAACACGCCCAACACCATCATCAACTGGCAGAGCTTTTCCATCCATGCGGGCGAAATCACGCGCTTCATCCAGCAAAACGGCAATAGCGCCGTACTCAACCGCATCACGGGACAAGACCCCAGCAAGATCCTGGGCGCGCTCGAATCGAACGGCAAGGTCTTCCTGATCAATCCGAACGGCATCGTCTTCGGCCAGGGCGCGAAAGTGGACGTGAATGGACTGGTGGCGTCCAGCCTGGGCATGACGAACGAGGATTTCCTGGCCGGCAAGCGCCAGTTCACGGCGGGCGGCGTGGCCGGTGCCGTCGGCAATGCGGGCACCATCAACGCGGGCAAGGGCGGACAAGTGCTGCTGATCGCGCCGAACGTGGAAAACACGGGCATCATCACGGCGCCGAACGGCGAAGTGATCCTGGCGGCCGGGCGCAGCGTGCAGCTGGCCGACCCCGGCAATCCGCAATTGCGCGTGCTGGTGTCGGCGCCCGCCGACCAGGCGCTGAACCTGGGCCAGATCATCGCCCAGGGCGGCAGCATCGGCATGGCCGGCGCACTGGTCAGCCAGCGCGGCGTGCTCAACGCGAACAGCGCCGTCGTCGGCGACAATGGCAGGATCGTCCTCAAGGCCAGCGGTAAGGTGTTGCTCGAAGGGGACAGCGTGACCAGCGCCACGGGCGCGTCGGGCAAGGGCGGAGACATCCAGGTGCTGGGCGAGCAGGTGGGCTTGCTGGGCAATGCGGCGATCGACGCCAGCGGCGCCACGGGCGGCGGCACGGTCTTGCTGGGCGGCGATTACCAGGGCAAGAACGCGGCCGTGCAGAATGCGCGGCAAGTGCTCGTCGGCAAGGATGCCAGCGTCAAGGCCGATGCCATCGACAGCGGCAACGGCGGCAAGGTCATCGCCTGGGGCAATGAATCGGCGCAGGTGCACGGCAGCATTTCCGCGCGCGGCGGCGCGCAAGGCGGCGACGGCGGCTTCGTGGAAACCTCGGGCCATTCCCTGGCCGTGGGCGGCATCCGTGTCGATACGAGCGCACGCCGCGGCAAGCGCGGCAGCTGGCTGCTCGACCCCTACGATATCGATGTGGTGCAGGGCGGCGGCGGCAGCCTCGGTGACGTGGACGAGTTTGCCGAAGGTCCGCCCTCCAGCAGCACCAGCATCGGCGCCGATGTGATTTCCAACGCCAACAGCAACGTGACCTTGCAGGCCCAGCACCGCATCAATTTCAGCAGCGCCGTCAATATGCTCCATCCCGGCATCGGCCTGAGCGCCACGGCGGGCGAGACGATCAATGTGTATGCGGCCATCAGCACCAACGGCGGCAATGTGATCTTGTCGGCCAACGACGCCAGCAGCGGCGCCGCGTATGGTTCCGGCGCGAATATCCACCTTAACGCGCCGATCACGACGAACGGCGGCAATGTGTCGCTGTCCGGCGCCAGCGTGGCGGGCAGTGGCGTGGTCAGCGTCGGCAGCGGCAACCTGTCCCTGCGCGCCAATTTCGCGGGCGGCGAAATCAACCTGACGGGCGGCGGCGCGCGGCTGACGGGCAGCGGCACCGGCGGCCAGACGGTGACCTTGCAGGCCGACAGCATCAGCCTCGGCGGCACCCTGAATTTCGGCGGCACCGGCGGGCGCGCCAGCGTGGCGATCAAGCCCCTGAGCAGCTCGCGCCTCATCGACCTAGGCAGCAAGTCCGGCGGCGCCCTGGGCCTGGACGCGGCCGAACTGGGCGGCATCTCGGCATCCTCGCTGACCATCGGCGACGGCAGCAACACGGGCGGCATGCGCATCTCGAATGCGATCAATCTGGCGGGCGACCTGCGCCTCAATTCAGCTTCCCCCATCACGGCCACGGGCGCCGTCACGGTAGGCGGCCTGTTTGCCCTCGACGGCGGCGCGTGGATGCAAAATGCGCCTGGCCTGGCCGCTTTCTCGGCCAGCCGCTTCGCCATCGCGCCGGGCGCCAGCTTCCTGCGCGTGAGCGGCGGCGACGGCAGCACGGTCGCGCCTTACCAGATCGTCGATATCTACGGCTTGCAAGGCATCGGCAGCCTGGGGCTGGGCAACAACTATCGGCTGATGGGCAATATCGACGCCAGCGGCACGACCAGCTGGAACCAGGGCGCCGGTTTTGCGCCCATCGCCGGCGGCGATGGCGCAGGGTATGCGGGCATGTTCGACGGCGGCGGTTTTGTCATCAACGGTCTGTACATCAATGCCCTGAACCCGACCGTCAGCTCCGGCGTGGGCTTGTTCGGCAAGGTGCAGGGGGGGACGGTACGCAACCTCGCCCTGCAAAATGGCAGCGTGGCGGGGGTGAACAATGTCGGCGCGCTGGTCGGCCTGAATATCGGCGGGACGCTGGACACGGTGCACAGCAGCGCCGCGGTCAGCGGCGCCAGTGCCGTCGGCGGCCTGGTCGGCAGCAACGGCGGCACGCTGCGCAATGCCAGCGCCAGCGGCAGCGTCGCGGGCATCAATGCGGCCAATGGCGGCAGCATCGGCGGGCTGGTGGGGGCAAACCTGGCCGGCGCCAGTATCGATGCTGCCTACGCCACGGGCGACGTGACGGGAGCGCGCGACAAGGTCGGCGGCCTGGTGGGGAACAATGACGGCGCCATTTCCCAGTCCTACGCCACGGGCGCCGCCCGCGGCGCGGCCAATATCGGTGGCCTGGCGGGACGCAATGGCGGCAGCATCAGCGACGCCTACGCCACCGGCGCCGTCGGCGTGTCGGCCGATGGTGACATGGCGGTGCCCCGCGCAAACCTGGGCGGGCTGATCGGCTGGAGCGTGGCGGGCAGCAGCGCCAGCCACGTCTACAGCAGCGGCGCCGTAACCGGCAGTGGCTTTGCGGGCGGCACGGTGGGCGGGCTGGTGGGCCGCGCCGATGTGGGCGCGGGCATCGCGTTCGGTTTCTGGAACTATGAGACGGCCGGCATCCTGATGGACCAGGGCGGCGCCAGCGGCCGCACCACGGCGCAGATGCAGCAGCAGGGCAGCTTCAACGATTTCAATTTCAGCAGCGTCTGGCGCATCTACGATGGCTATACGACGCCGATGCTGAAGGCGCTCCTGAAACCGCTGCAAGTGAATGTCACGGACAATGCCAGCGGCAAGGTCTACGATGGCCAGCTGGCCGCCTTCCTGGGCACGATAGGCTACGTGGGACTGCTCGACGGCGACGCAGGCGTGAATGGCAGCCTCGGCTATGGGAGCAATGCACGCAATGTGGGCACCTACGGCCTGACGGGGCTGTGGTCGACCAAGTACGACATCACCCTGGGCGGCACGACCACCTATGCCATCACGCCGCGCATCCTGACGGTCGGCATCGGCGGCAATGGCAAGGTGTATGACGGCAACCTGGGCTATGACGGCGCCACCTTCGTGCTGGGCAATGTGGTAACGGGCGACAATATCAGCATCAGCGGCAGCGCCGCCTTCCTCGACAAGAACGCGGGCGGCAGCAAGGCCGTCCACGCCAGCGGCCTGACCCTGGATGGCAATGAGCTGGGCAACTACAGCCTGGCCGCGACGACGGCGGACGGCACGGCGGCCATCACGGCGCGCATCCTGAATTATGGCGTCTCGGGCGCGCAAAGCCGCGTCTACGACGGCACGTTGCAAGCGGCACTGAATGGCTATTTTGAAGGCCTGGTGGCGGGCGACCAGGTCGGCATGGCCGGTTTGCTGGGCAGCTTCCGCGACAAGAACGTGGGCAGCGGCAAGAGCGTCGACTACCAGGTGGCGACGGGTCGCCTGACGGGCGCCGATGCGGGCAACTATGTGCTCAACGATTACACGGGCAGCACGACGGCCGATATCACGGCGCGCGTCCTGAACGTGAGCTTTAACGGCATCAACAAGACGTATGACGGCACGACGACCGCGCAAGTCGGCTTCGGCGACGACCGCATCCAGGGCGACGCCTTGAGCGTGAGCGGAAATGGCTCATTTGGCAATAAGAGCGCGGGTGCGGGAAAAACCGTCACCGTGACGAATGTGGGGCTCGATGGCGTGGATGCGGGCAACTATGTGCTGAGCGCGAATGCAGGCAGCACCACGGCCGATATCGGCGCGCGCACCTTGCACGTGAACTTTAACGGCGTCAACAAGACGTATGACGGCACGACGACCGCGCAAGTCGGCTTTGGCGATGACCGCGTCCAGGGCGACGCCTTGAGCGTGAGCGGCAATGGCTCATTTGGCAACAAGAACGCGGGCACGGGAAAAACCGTCACCGTGACGAATGTGGGGCTCGATGGCGTGGATGCGGGCAACTATGTGCTGAGCGCGAATGCAGGCAGCACCACGGCCGACATCGGCGTGCGCACCTTGAACGTGAACTTTAACGGCGTCAACAAGACCTATGACGGCACGACGGCCGCGCAAGTCGGCTTCGGCGATGACCGCATTCAGGGCGATGCCTTGAGCGTGAGCGGCAATGGCTCATTTGGCAACAAGAACGCGGGTGTAGGAAAAACCGTCGCCGTGACGAATGTGGGGCTCGATGGCGTGGATGCGGGCAACTATGTGCTGAGCGCGAATGCAGGCAGCACCACGGCCGACATCGGCGCGCGCACCTTGCACGTGAGCTTTAACGGCATCAACAAGACGTATGACGGCACGACGGCAGCACAGGTCGGCTTTGGCGACGACCGCGTCCAGGGCGACGCCTTGAGCGTAAGCGGTAATGGCTCGTTTGGCAACAAGAACGCGGGCACGGGAA